>JBMNGG010000001.1:0-78477 GCA_050949705.1 Tepidanaerobacteraceae bacterium
TTTTTGGGCTATTTCTTTTCACCATTGCACTTGTGTCAACTTTTTACTTGTGAGTATTTAAAGCTATCACTACAGGAACTATATAAGGCCTATTACAGGTTCTTTGCTATGTTTGATATCAATTGTTATATTAAACTATTTTCTATTGGGTATGTGGCTAAAATGAAAGTAATGTGTTCATAAAGAAAGACGGCATTTTTTATGCCGTCTTTTGCCCTCACTTCTTTATCCAATCCTCACTACGCTCAAAGGGTTTATCAAAAACAACATGACCAGCTAATGTATGTTCTTTTATTGAGCCTCTATTTGATTTTTCTGAAGCTCAAACTAGCAGGAAATAAGTGAATATTATGTCAAGCAGGTTTTGCCATTTACTACAACTTTTAACATCTCTCACTAAGATTCAGATAGCCGTATAAATGAACTATTGTATTTGTTAGGACATGTAATTCTTAAAAGAAGTTTAATTAAAATATTTAAATTAGAGGGGGATTTAAAAAATGAAACCAAGAATTGCCGTAATGAGCTATGACATGGTTAACAAAAGCAATTCAATCTTCAATTAGTGAAGCACAACTAAGTAAACTTAAAATAATTAATTCAAGTTTTGACGAAACAAAAGACATTGTGGAAAAACTTTGGAATCAAGGAGAAGTAGATGTTTTTGTGGGAGGAAGCAGTAATCTTCAAATAATAAAAGAAAGTTTAAACGTACCTATTGTTCCCATTCAGATTTCGGGCTTTGATATATTACATAATTTAATGAAGGCAAAAGCATACGGTGAAAAAGTAGTCATTGTATCTTTTGAAAAACCTATTGCTAATTTGAGTTTATATCAAGGTATATTAAATCTTGATGTTCGTGAAAAATGTTATTCAACAGTTTCGGGTTTAACCAAATGGTTAGAAAAGCTCATACAAGGTCATGAAACAAAGGTCACAGTAGTGGGTTCAAGCATAGTTTGTGATTTATGTGATGAATTTGGAATAAATTCTATATTTATTTATTCATCGGATGGTATAAAAAATGCGATATCACAGGCAATACAGATTCAAGAATCTATACAAAATGAGAAATACAAGTCCAAGCAGTTGGACGCTATATTAAATTATGCTTATAGCGGCATTATGTCCATTGATGAAAATAATATCATCAGGGTATTCAATCCACTAGCAGAAAAGATAATGGGGATTCCAAAAGAAAAGGTGTTAAATAAAAATGTAACTCATTCTATTGAAAATACTAGACTTGATAAAGTGCTACTTACTGGTAAAGAAGAGATAGACCAGATACAAAGGGTTTAATGATAAAACTATTTTAACTAATAGAATACCTATTATTATTGAAGGTCAGCGAAAAGGTGTAGTTGCCACTTTCCAGGATGTAAAATCTATTCAAAAAGCAGAGCACAAAATTAGAAAAGAATTATGGTCAAAAGGACTTGTGTCTAAGTATTCCTTTGATGATATTAAAGGTCATTCAAAAGGAATAAGAGAGTGCGTTTGACAAAAAGCAAAACTGTATGCTAAAAGTGATTTCAGTGTCTTAATAACGGGCGAGTCAGGAACGGGGAAAGAACTTTTTGCACATGGAATTCACAATGAGAGTAGTAGAAAAAACAAAGCTTTTGTTGCCATAAACTGTTCTGCTATGCCTGAAAACCTTTTGGAATCGGAACTGTTTTGGGTATGAAGAAGGTGCATTTTCAGGGGCAAAAAAGGGAGGCAAGATTGGACATTTTGAGTTAGCCCATAAAGGAACAAATATTTTTGGATGAGATAGCTGAAATGCCAATAACATTGCAGGCTAAGCTCTTAAGAGTAATTCAAGAAAAAGAAATAATGAGGATAGGTAGTGATAAATTAATTCCAATTGATGTCAGAGTAATATCGGCAACAAACAAAGATATCTGGCAGGAAGTAGCTGAAAGAAGTTTTAGAGAAGATTTATATTACAGGTTGAATGTTTTGGAACTTAAAATCCCTCCATTGAGGAGAAGGAAGGAAGATATTCCGGTTATCAGCAGTAATTTTGTTAAACAAAGTTTTCCTGATACATATATAAACAATAAGGAAAAGTGGGAAAAAATATTTTTATTACTTCAAGGTTTGGATTTGTATGGTAATGTTAGAGAGTTGCAAAATATCTTAAAAAGATTAGCAATAATAATAGCCAGCAATGAGTATGAAAATACATCGGAATCGGAACTAATAAAAATGGCATTTTCTAAAAAGGAAACCCAAAATCATACTGTGCAAATAACAGAAAATGATGAATTGAAGAATATTTTGGAAGCACTAAATGAATCCAATTGGAACAAGCAAAAGGCTGCGGATAGATTAGGGATTAGCAGAACTACACTATGGAGAAAACTAAAAATCTATAATATAAAATAGTTCCGCGTTTCATCAAATGTAACATTATATTGCATTTGATGAAACATTATGAAACAAAATAAGTTATTTAGTCTCAAATATAGTATTAAATGCTTGTTTTATGGATGGCATAGAATTTGCTTCTATTTATAAATGACAAAAATACTAGCAGATGGAGGCTAAAAAATGGAAAAGATGTCAACAAAATTACGTAATCTATTAAAAAAAGATGAAATCTTAGTGGCACCTGGAGCACACGATGTTTTAACAGCACGGATAATTGAAAATGAAGGATTTAATGCAGTATATATGACAGGATACGGAACTTCGGCGAGTTTATTAGGTAAACCCGATGTAGGGTTATTGACTATGACAGAAATGGTTCAACGTGCGTCAAATATGGTAGAAGCAGTAAATATTCCAGTAATAGCTGATGGTGATACGGGGTATGGCAATGCAGTAAATGTAATGAGGACTGTGAGGGAATATGAGAAGGCGGGTGTTGCTTGCATTCAATTCGAGGATCAAGTTGCACCCAAAAAATGCGGTCACATGTTAGGTCGTGAAGTGATTTCAAAAGAGGAAATGATAGGGAAAATTAAAGCTGCCTGTGATGCTAGACGGGATAAGGATTTTATGATAATGGCCAGAACTGATGCTCGGACAAATCATGGAATTCAAGAAGCTTTAGAGAGAGGAAAGGCTTATGAAGAAGCTGGCGCCGACATCTTATTTATAGAATCTGTTGAATCTATTGAAGAAATGAAAATGGTTACATCAAGCTTTAATGTTCCGGTGTTAGCTAATATGTTAGAAAATGGTCGTACACCGCTATTGAACGTAAAGCAGCTTGAAGAAATAGGATACGATTTAGTTATTTTCTGTGTTTCATCAACATATGTTGCGGCTAAAGCAATTCAAGATCTTATGAGAACCCTAAAAAACGGAGGAACTACAGAAGATGCTTTAGATAAAATGATAACTTTTGAAGAGTTTAATAAATTGATTGGATTACCCGAGATTAGAAAAATAGAAAAGAAATACTTGACAGGTCGAAATTGCGTCACTAAAGATGGCAGATAAATTGAAAGGATGACGGCGATGGGACAAACCCTAGCTCAAAAAATATTAAGTAAAGTCAGTAATAAAAAAAGCGCGAATCCCGGAGATATTATATGGGCTAAAGTGGATAGGGCTATGATGGATGATATATTAGGCCCACGAGTAGAAATCGCTGAAGGTATTAAGGAACTGGGTGATAGAATATGGGATCCAAACAAGGTTGTAATAATATCTGATCACTATACGCCCCCTTGTACACAACATCAAGCTGATATTGTTCAATTTACAAAAAATTGGGCCAAAGCTTACAAAATAAAAAACTACTTCGAATACGAAGGGCCATGCCATCAGGTTATGGCGGAAAAAGGATTTGTAAAGCCTTCAACTTTAGTTGTAGGCACTGATTCCCATACTTGTATGGCGGGAGCATTAGGAGCGTTCGGGACAGGAATAGGCTCTACCGAAATGTTGGGAGTGCTGATAACCGGAGAAATCTGGCTTAGGGTTCCTGAAAGCATACAAGTAATCTGGCAGGGCTGCCTTAACGAAGGAGTATATGCAAAGGATATGGTCTTATATGACTGTGGTCAAATAGGACACGCCGGAGCCACATACAAAGTAATAGAATACAGCGGAGATACCATAGATGGTTTGGTTATGGACGAGAGAATGGCTATAGCAAATATGGCGGTGGAAATGGGCGCAAAAACAGGACTTATTCCTGTGGATGAAGTGACGAAGAAGTATCTTGGTAATATCGGAATAACCGAATACGATGTCTTGAAGCCCGATGAGGATGCAAAATACGCTCACACCTATATCAATAAAGCGACGACCCTCGTACCTCAGGTTGCATGTCCACATAATGTGGATAATGTAAAGCCGATAACCGAGGTTGAAGGAGAAAATTTGGACCAAGCCTATGTCGGATCTTGCACTGGTGGTCGTCTAAATGATCTGAGATTGGCTGCAAAAATTGTTAAAAATAAAAAAATCTATCCGGGAATGAAATTTCTAGTTTCACCGGCTTCGAAAAGTATTTATAAACAGGCACTAAAAGAAGGCATTTTGGAAATACTGGCGGATTCTGGTGCAACTATTGTTGCTCCTTCTTGTGGACTATGCTTGGGGGCTCATACAGGAATACTGGCGTCTGGTGAAAGATGTATATCGTCTACTAACAGGAATTTTATAGGTCGAATGGGCAGCAAAGAATCAGAAATATTCTTGGCATCAGCAGCAACAGTGGCGGCATCAGCCTTGGAAGGCCGCATTGCGGACCCAAGAAAATATCTATAGGAGGCTGTTTATGAGCAGTAAAAAACTTAAGGGGAAAGTGTGGAAATACGGTGATAACATTAACACTGATATTATTTCCCCGGCAAAATATATGGAATGTGACTATGAAACCATCGGAAAACATGCCATGGAAGGTGTCGACCAGGGTTTTGCCGATAAGATAGCCCCGGGAGATTTTATCATAGCGGGAAACAACTTCGGATCCGGTTCCAGCCGTGAAACTGCCCAAATAGCTTTAAAGTATGCAGGGGTTGGGGCCGTTATAGCCAAATCCTTTGCTCGAATCTTCTTTAGAAACGCTGTGAATACCGCTTTACCTGTAATTGAGTTTGACCAAGTAGAAAGAATTGATGAAGGCGATATTTTGGAAATAGATCTGAACACAGGAGAAATAAAAAATGTAACCAAAAACGAAGTCTATTATGGAAGTAAAATGCCGGAAAATATCTTGAGAATATATAATCATGGGGGACTAAAACCGTATCTAAAAACAAAATTGAAGGGAGGTTGTAATGCATGCATCCACAAATGAACAAATTTAGAGTTGCCATCTATAGAGGAGGAACCAGTAAAGGTATTTTTATCAACAGAAATCAGCTACCAAAGGATCCATTAAAACGGGACCGAATTATAAACGCGATTTTTGGCAGTCCTGATTTAAGACAAATTGATGGGCTAGGAGGTGCCGATGTACTAACAAGTAAACTAGCAATAATAGGTCCATCGACCAGACCTGACGCTGATATTGACTATACTTTTGCTCAAGTTAGCTTTGAAACGGAATTTGTAGATTACAGTGGCAATTGTGGCAATATATCATCAGCAGTAGGCCCTTATGCAATTGATGAAGGTTTTGTAGATCCGGTAGAACCCATTACAAAGGTGAAGATACACCTAACTAACACCGGCAATATCATAGTGGCAGAGGTTCCCGTTGTAGATGGAAAAGCATCGGTTGAAGGAGATTGCAAGATAGATGGAGTGCCAGGTACCGGGTCTAAAATCATGTTGGACTTTTCAGATTTAGCTGGAGCTTTCACCGGTAATCTCCTACCCACAGGCAATGCAAAGGATGTTTTAGACTTGCCCGGTTATGGTAAATTTACTGTTTCCATAGTGGACGCTGCTAATCCATTAGTATTTATAAGAGCAGAGGAACTAGGTTTAACAGGAACGGAAACTGCCGATGAAATTGAAACAGATAAGGCTTTGATGGAAAAAATTGAGAGAATCCGTGGTGCTGTAGCAGAAAAAATAGGTATGGTAGAAAGTTGGGACCAAGCGGCAAAGAAAACCCCATATATACCGTTTTTTTTCTATAATAAGCCCGCCCCAAACCTACGATACTTTTAACAATAAGCATATAAAAGCCGAAGATGTCGATATAACAGCTAGACTCCTGTTTATGCTGAGAGTTCACAAAACCTATCCGGGCACAGGCACGGTATGCACCGGTGCTGCCGCCAGGATTCATGGAACTGTAGTTTGGGATGTCTTAAGAGAGGAAGCTAAGCATACAAGAAAGATAAGAATTGGTCATCCTGCGGGAATAATTGAAGTAGAGTCTCAAATGGAAAGTGCTGATGGTCACTTTAAGCTCACTAGGGCTGCTTTTTACAGGACAGCCAGAAGGATAATGGAAGGTTATGTATATGTAAAAAAATCCATTTTAGATTAAAGGAGGAAACAACATGTCAGTATCGCTACAAGTAGATTTTGCCGGTATGAGATTTAAAAATCCTTTTATGCTTTCATCGGCGCCACCTACTACTGATGGAGAAATGATCCAAAGAGCATTTGAACAGGGGTGGGGAGGAGCAGTAATAAAAACTTTGGCCTATGATATTAGGCAAGCCCAAAACGTAAATCCTCGCATTCAAGCCCTCAAACTGGATAATGAAATAATCGGCTTCACCAATTTTGAATTAGGCAGCCCTAGGACTATTGAAACATGGCTTGAGGAAATTGTACAGATAAAAAAGAACTATCCGGATAACATCTTGCTTGCAAGCTTGTTGCATACAGAAGGATTGGTAAAGGAACAATGGAGTGAAGTTTCGCGAAAATGTGCTCAAGCCGGTGTAGATGGGTTTGAACTAAATTTCTCCTGTTCTCATGGAATGGCAGAAAGCGGTGGAGGAGCGGTAATCGGCTCTAATCCGGATCTGATAAGACAAGTTGTGGGTTGGGTCAGAGAGGCTGTAGATCTACCTATAATGGTAAAATTCCCTGCTATGGTTGACAACCTACCTCAAAAAGTTAGGATTGCAAAAGAAGTAGGTGCTGATGCTGCTTCAGTTATAAACACTCTTAACTCCATACCCAGCATTGATATATATAATTTTGTACCTAATCCGGCGGTGGACGGTAAAAGTGCTTTTATGGGAATGTCAGGCAGCACTATAAGACCTATAGCTTTACGTTGTGTTGCACAAATCGCCGGAAATGTGGACATACCTGTCTCTGGAATGGGTGGAATAGATAACTGGATAAATGCTGTTGAATTCATTCTGGTTGGGGCTTCAAATCTTCAAGTGTGTTCTGCTGTTATGCAGCATGGCTATCGGATAATTGATGACCTTAAAATGGGTCTGATAAACTATATGGAAGAAATGGGCTTTAAAACAATAAATGATTTCTGCGGCCTTGCTTTGCAAAACATCAAAAGACACAATGATTTGAGCAGAACGTATAAGCTAACAAGCCATGTGAATGAAGAAAAATGCATTGGATGCGGTAAATGTTTTGTCGCTTGCAATGATAATGGGTATAAAGCCATTACAATGTCCGAGGACAGGATTGCTGTTGTAGATAAAGAAAAATGCGATGGCTGTGGTTTATGTTCTCAGATATGCCCAGTCGATAATTGCATGACAATGATAAGAAAATAATTAATTAAAGGAGGATGTTTTATGCAAAACTCGGCACAAATGCAGAAATGTAATATTACTTCCCAGTGGGCACGTAAAGAAGCCAGTCGCTGTTTATTTTGTTTCGATGCTCCCTGCAAAAAGGATTGTCCTGCAGAAATAAATGTACCTCTATTTATCAGGCTGATTAGATGGGGTGATATTGTAGGAGCAAAGAAAGTTATCAAAGGTTCTAATATTCTTGGAGGAATATGTGCATATCTTTGCCCCTCAGAAGAATTGTGCCAGAAGAACTGTAATTGCGGTCAGCTCGGAGAGCCAATACAAATTTCAGACCTCCAATGTTATGCTTGCAATAATGCAGATTTCAAATATGAAATAAAAAGTGAACCGACAAATAAAAAGGTAGCTGTCATAGGTGCGGGTCCGGCAGGTTTAAGTTGTGCCATGAAATTAAAGTCTTTCGGTCATTCTGTAGATATTTATGAAAAGGAAGACTGCTTAGGTGGAACTGTAGCAAGAGAGATTCCACCAGAACGTATACCACAAGAAGTACTACAAAGAGATATAGAGGAACTAAACTTAACCAATAACAAAGTAAGAACATACTTTAATATGAAAGTTGATAAAGCCTTTTTTGAGAAACTAATCGATACATATGATGCAGTATTTATTTCTACCGGCCTAGATAAAGAAAGAGAGATGGATCTCATTAATAAGAGTTACGACAGTGTATACTATTCCAGCGATTTTTTAACTCGAGTAAAAAAAGGATTAATAAATAAAGTTGATGGCACCTTTATTACTATAGGAGGAGGCAATACTGCCATAGACTGTGCCAGAACAGCGTTGGAATTAGGTGCGGAAAGATCAATAATAGCTTATCGCCGTTCAAAAAAAGAAATGCCTGCATATGAAAGAGAATTTATAGAAGCATCAGTAGAAGGTATAGAGTTTATGTTCTTGGTATCACCTAAAGATATTAGAAGAAAAGGCAAAGGAATAGAGATAGAATTTTGTCGAAATAAATTAGTTCCGGGTAAAGGCAAGAGAAAAAGCTTCACCGTTGTTGATGGAACAGAGTTTACCTTATCTGTAGACATGGCGGTATTTGCAGTTGGTATGGATGCCGATGTATTTAATGAGCTCATTGGCGAAGAAAATATCAAAATAAATCCCGAAAACTTACAAATTGGCAATACTAAAGTTTTTTCCGGTGGGGATTGCGTAAATGAGAATAAAACTGTGGTTCAAGCAGTTGCTGATGGCAAAAAAGCTGCTCTTGGCATAGATAAATTCTTAAAAGAAGGCATGCTAAATGCTTAATGACATCAATATTATAGGTGGAACTGTTATAACACCGGAAAAATCAGTAAAAGCTGATATAGGCATAAAAGAAGGAAAAATAGTAAATATTTCCACAAATGGTGATTTACACCATGGCAGAAGAATACTTGATGTGTCAGGATCTATAGTGATGCCGGGGATGATAGACGCACATGTTCATATGAGGGCTCCAAGCTTCTCGCATCGGGAAGATTTTGCATCGGGCACTGCTGCTGCAGCAGCGGGAGGTATCACCACAATTGTGGAGATGCCTGTGTCAAAACCGCCTACTTCTGATGTAGATACCTTGAAGTCAAGGATAAACCATGCTTTAAATAATGCTTATATAGATTTTTGTTTTTATGCCGGTGCAGGCTCATCAAACATAGAAGAGATCCCTAAACTTGCTGAATGTGGGGTTGTAGGTTTTAAAACCTTTTTAATGCCGCCTCCCCCGGGTCGAGAAAAAGAGTTTTATGGTCTATGCACATTGGATGAAAAATCTTTAAAAGAATTGTTTGGAATAATAGGCAAAGAAAATCTCTTGTTGGCGATTCATGCTGAAGATCAAGAAATCATAAAAACCGAGACGGAACTCATACAAAAATCCGGTAGAAAAGACCTGGAAGCCTTTGGATTTTCCCGACCTCCGATTTCAGAAATAAGAGCTGTTAAAAAAATAATTAAAAATTTAGGTAAGGCTAACACAAAAATATTAATATGCCATGTTAGTACACCGGAGGTCATCGATAATATTCAGTGTGCTAAACAGTATGGTTTAAAGGTTTACAGTGAAACATGTCCTCATTATCTTTTATTGAATGTTGAAGAGGCTAAAAAATACGGAGGATTTGCCCGGGTAAAGCCGCCTATAAGGCAAGAAGCATTGCGGCAACAATTGTGGCAAAAGTACGAAAAAGGTTTAATTGATATCGTCAGCAGTGATCATGCTCCATATACAATTGTTGAGAAAAATGTTAAAGAGGGAGACATTTGGAAAGCATTGGATGGCATACCTGGTTTAGAACTGACATTGCCTCTACTGCTTAACAAGGTAAACAGCGGAGAAATTACCTACAACCACATAGCTGGAACTTTCTCGGAAAATCCCGCCAAAATATTAGGTATATATCCCAAAAAGGGTTCGCTAGATATAGGAAGTGATGCTGATTTAACAATAGTAAATCCCAATTTAAAAAGCCAAATAAAACTTGATAAATTATACACAAAGTCTAGGGAGTCTGCTGCCGTTTATGAAAACTGGGAGCTTTCGCATACGATAATATATACCTTGTGCCGGGGACAAATTGTATTTGATAATGGTAAAATTGTGGGCAAGCCCGGATATGGGGAATATATAACACCCTTAACATAATAATTAAAAAGTTTCTTACCGGAATATTCTTGTTCGAGAGGATTGAAGCTAATGAAATTAACTGCTAATCGCGAGCGAATAAAAAGAAGAATCCAAGAATTGTCACTTTTTAGTGAAACAAAAAATTCAGTAAGCAGACCCACATATAGCGTTTCTTGGAGGAAGTCTTTAGATTATTTAAAGGATATCATGTGTTGTCTGGGCATGAATGTAAAATTAGACCCCGTCGGCAACCTCATAGGTGAAACCGAAGGCTTTTCAGATGATGACCAAAAACCAATTGCTGTGGGTTCCCATTTGGACTCGGTGATTAATGGAGGAGCCTATGATGGTGCAATGGGTATCATCGTAGCCCTAGAGTGCATGTCAATTCTTAGAGAAAATAATATTACTATAAATATTCCCATTCATATAATTGCTTTTGCCGAAGAAGAGGGCAGTCTTTTTGGAATAGGATGTCTTGGAAGTAGATATATGGTGGGTAACGGTTGGGGAGGTGATTTATTAAAGATAGTAGATAAGAGCGGCATATCTTTAGAGGAACATTTAATTAGCCAGGGAACTATTGATGCTTTTCAGGACCAATACGGGTGGGCGGTAAAAAAGTACCGAGCATTTATAGAACCTCATGTAGAGCAAGGACCGTATTTAGAGAAATGGGGTAAGAAGATAGGAATAGTAAATAAGGTAGTGGCTATAAATAGGACAGGGATAAGTTTTTACGGTGAAGCGAATCATGCAGGAACAACACCTATGAACAATAGAAAAGATGCTTCTGTGGGCATGTCAAAGTTTATCCTAAAAGTTCAAGAAAAGGGGTAAGGACTTAAGCGATAAAATAGTTACTACTGTGGGAAGAGTCAAACTAAATCCTAATCTTCACAATGTAATCCCCGAGGCGGCTCATTTGACAATGGAAATTCGCAGCATTGATGATGAATTGTTGTCAAAAGTTAAACAAGACTTAAAGAAAACTGCCCTACACATCGGGAAAGAATTGGATTTAGGCGTGGAAATCGGCGAGGATCTAGTTGTGCCATCACAAAATTTTGACAAATCAATAGTAGATATATTAAAGGAGGTTTGTGAAGAAAAAGACATTAACTTTGCCGAAAACCAAAGCTGGGCAGGGCATGACGCTAAAATCCTGGCACCGCATTTTCCCTCGGCCATGATTATGGTTCCGAGCAAAGACGGTATAAGTCACAATCCGGATGAGTTTAGCGATACTGATGACATCGCTGTGGCAGCTGAAGTGTTAATAAACACTTTGGAAAAATTAAATGTTTTTACAATATCTTAAATGAGCTAAGGAATGTAAATGCAAAATCACTTTAAATGTTATATATGTACTCTCATATCTCTAGCTCGGATAAAAAATAGAATTGATAGTTAATTTACTGCTTCGTAGTAAATTATATATAAAAAACGAAAGGGAATGAGTCAAAAATGAGAGAAAAGCGAATGACAGAATACATTGCTGATGTGAGTGTGGGGTTAAAATACGAGGATTTACCCGAAGTTGCGGTAAAACATGCAAAAACCCTTGTTCTAGATGTATTAGGTTCAATGATAGGAAGCCGGGACCTGGAATCGAGCAAAATTGCTCGTGAGATTGCCCAAGAGTTAGGAGGACCAGCTGAATCAACTATCGTGGGATATAAAAATAAGGTTGCCGCTCCCAACGCTGCTTTTGCTAATGCGATTCAGTGCTACGGTTTTGATTTTGTTGATGACCACAATGAATCAAACTCTCATCCTAGCCCCGCAACTGTACCAGTGAGCTTGGCATTATCAGAAATGTTTAAGAAAAACGGTAAAGCCTTAATTGAAGCCATTGCTATAGGCAATGAAGTTGTTTGTCGTATGGGTGCATCATATCTAGGGAAAATGTACTACCAGGGCTTCCATCCAACGAGCACATGCGGCACCATCGGAGCAGCAGTGTCAGCTGCAAAGTTAATGAATTTAGATATTCAAAAAACTGTCTATGCTCAGGGAATTGCAGGTAGTATGGTAGCGGGCCTAATGGCATGGAACTCTGAGGGATCTTTTACAAAAAGGCTCCAAGCCGGCCATCCGGCCATGTCAGGAATTATTGCCGCCCGTATGGCGGAGAAAGGCTTTAATGGTCCGGCTGACATCTTTGAGAGCAAGGACGGATTATTTCATGCATATTCTTTCAATGATACCTATGATCCAAAGTTCATAGCCGAGATCGGCAGTGATTGGATGTTTACTACATCAAGTATCAAGGTGTATCCTTGCTGCCGATATTCCGGCGGACATATAGATGCATGTCTTGAGTTGGTTGAAAAATACAATCCTGATCCGGAAAAAATCAAGAAAATATTTATAAGGTCCTCCAATTATACTATGAGGCTTTTAGCTGAAGAAAAGAAATGGGATCCGAAAACTGTAGTTGATTTGCAATTTAGCATGCCTTACCAATCTGCTATTGCATTCGTAAACAAAAAAATGACAACGGAAGAGTTTGACCTGAAACATCTTGACAATCCATTAGTAAGACATCTAATCTCATTAGTTGAAGTTGTTGAAGATGAAGAATTCGAACGCCGTTATCCCGACCAATATTCCAGTGCAGTAGAAATCACCATGGAGGACGGAACAAAGCATGAAGCAGTTGTGGATAATCCCCGGGGAGATAAGCGAAACCCGGTAACACTGGATTTTGTAGAAAATAAGTTCCGGTCATTAGTTGAAAAAATATATAATGATGAAGCTCACGTGAAAGAAATAATCGATTATGTCAATAACCTTGAGAATGCAGAGAACATAGCCGATTTGATGAAGCTAGTTAACTACGCAGGATAAATACATGTAAATAGACGGGGTCTAAAAACCCCGTCTGCTTAGCAGTATAAAAGAAGGTGTACTAATTAAAAAGCTTGAATCCGTCGTAAATGGTCAGTTTTAAAAGCTGCATAAATACTAAAAAAAATAGCCTCTCGGAATAAAAAACACTCAAAGGCAAAAATGGGCAATATTAACTTGAAATTATTGCATTTAAAAAGGAACTTCTTTATTTTTGACATGACTATATAAAAAAGCATGCTAAATAAACCCACTAACGCAAAATTTTAAAAAAGGTAGACATTTTGGCAGGCTAGTTTAATTAAAAATCATTTATGAGAGATAAAAGGCTCCTTTAATGATTCAGCACCAAGCATTAAAATACTGGCACATAATAATGCAGCAAATACGGATATACAACGTTTTAGTGGAGCAATGCCGGCTGGCTTGCAAGTTATAGTCAATTTTCTCTCATTTATTAAGAAAAAAATCCCTTTACGTCAATTGTTTTCGACAAATATGGCAAGACAATATTTTTTTTGACAAATATTCCATTTTATTTCTAGTCAGGAAGCTAGTTAAAATAAATCCCATTGCTTAAAAGTAGAGGAAGTTAATATAGATGGGTCGTTTAAGACCTTATCGCATTTAACCAAGATAATTCCGAGAGACTATAAAAAGATAAGGAGGGAAAAGTATGTGGAACATGCCATTTCCAACCTATTTAGCATGGTTTACGGCACCAATTGCGACAACAATAATAGTTATTATCGCAGTCTTAGAATATAAGAAGTACACTAGCAATAATAATTAATCTGTTTTTTAGTATCTTAAATAATCAAAAAAACAGGGGGTTACAAAATGTTAAATTCCGCTCTTGCAATTCAGGGTTTAGTTGTATTGGTAATTTACATGATAGGTATGCTATTTATAGGCATATACTGCAACAAGCATTTTACAAGTGACCTTTCGGGTTTTCTTGCGGGAGGCCGTTCTATCGGTCCATGGGTATTTGCTCTTCTCTACGGTTCTACTTATCTTAGTTCATCCACTTTTATAGGAAATACAGGTACAGCCTATGTAGGTGGTCTCGCTTTCCTGTTTATGCCTGTACCGCAGTTGATACTGTTACCCGTCGGTATATTGTTATTTTCCCATGCACTAAGAAAAATGTCCAAACATCTTGATGTATTAACCGTTCCGGAGTTTATTGCAAGGCGCTATAAAAGCCCGCTTTCAGGTCTACTTGCTTCGCTATTAATTATTATTTTTATGGTGCCGTATATGGTTGCAGTTGTCAAAGGTGGTGCAGTCAGTTTAGAGCAGCTGCTCGGTATATCATATCCTGTAGCGGTGTTCCTGGTTTCGGGTGTTGCCTGTTTATATCTCATGGCTGGTGGTTTTATGGCAAGAGCATATACAGATGTTGTACAGGGTGTTATGATGGCTATTGGAATGTTGTTTGTTCTAATCGGTGGCTTTTATATTATTGGGGGACCTGCCACTATTGCTGCTAAAGTTAGCGCTCTTGATCCTCAGCTAGTTGAAACCCCGGGTCCCCTTGGTTGGAGTCAGCTTCTTCTATTCTCAACGGTATTTGCTATTTCGCCATGGGGTTTGCCGCAGCTTGTACAAACAAACTTCACCATAAGGGATAGAAAGGTTGTTTACACATCTTCTATTGTTCTCGCAATATGGGTTTCAGCTGTTTTATTCGGTTCCATGATAATTGGCAACATGGGCAGAGCCTATTTCGGTAATCAGTTAATCAATGAACCGGATCAGATATTTCCGGCAATGGTGCTTACATTCTTCCCGAACATCTTTGGTGCGATTATTATTTGTGCTGTTATTGCGGCAGCAATGTCCACTATTGACGGTGTGCTAATGACGGCCGGCACCTCATTTTCCGTTGATATCTATAAGAAGTTCTTTCGTAAAGATGCTTCAGATAAGGAAGTTCTCTTAGTGACAAACATTACTATGGTAGTGATGATATTAGCTGTAATTATTTGGGCATTTAATCCGCCGAAAATGCTGCTAAATCTAACAAGTTATGCATTTTCAGTTATTGCAGGTGGCTTGCTTGTACCAATATTTTTTGGCATGTTTTACAAAGAAGGCACGCCTGCAGCTTGTCTTACCTCTATAATGGTGGGTTCAGGTGTTACTTTTATATGGTATATTATTAAAATTAATAATAATTATATCTTAGGTATTCCGCCTTTTGTTGCAGGTACAATAATTGCAGCAATATCTTTCCTCATAGTCAGCCAAAACTCTGCCAAGCTTCCAAAGGATTTCGTAGACGGTCTTTTCTCTAAAGAAGCTGATCTAGCTACCTATGAAAACTAAAGGTTTGTATTACGCTTTTCAAACTATGTTAACAATGAAGAGGTTTATTTGAAAATACAAACTAAGAAGGAGGTAATCGCAATTTCTTTACATAAAGAGGATGCTCGCAGCAAAAAAATTATTTTTGTATCTAATTGTCTTCTAAACGCTAATAACAAGGTCATGGAGTTTGCAAGATATCCGGGTATGTTTAGCGAGGTAGTTAAGACTCTTGATAAATATGGACTTGGTGTCAATCAGATGCCATGCCCAGAAACCTTGTATATGGGAAACCAGAGATGGTGGAATTCCCGAAATCTCTACGACAATGTTGGTTATAGACGTTTTTGCCGTGAACTAGCAAACCAAATGGCAGATTATATGGAGAATTATGAGATAATGGGATATAAAACAATAGCAATATTGACCTGTGACGGTTCGCCTACATGTGGAATTACCCTATCCAGTTATTGTGAGGATTGGGGTGGAAGACCAAAGGAAATACCTCGTAGTTTGGTTGAAAAACCTGGTATATATACTGAAGAACTGATAAAAGAAATCCAATCCCGCGGCATAAAGATGCCGCCAATATACGGTCTTACTATGGATGATCGCGACAAAAGCAAAGAAGAATTACTTGAAGAATTTGACAAATTCATAAAAAATGAATTGGAACATATTAGGTAAAATTATAGCTTTATAATATAATAAGCACTACCAGCAAATTTTAGTTTTGGGTAGGAGGTAGGTGATTATTTCACCCACTAACCTCGCCTAACTTCTTACAATTTCGGAATTTGCCATGCTAGGACTACCCCAACCTTCGGGGTAGTCTTTATTGGTTTTGGCGACTATAATTTCACTATAACTTTTGCCCTCACTTCTTTATCCAATCCTCACTACGCTCAAAGGGTTTATCAAAAACAACATGACCAGCTAATGTATGTTCTTTTTTCCCTTCAACTAAGAATTGTACTTTGGTTACTCCTTCTAGCTCCGTAAGGGAGTTAACAATAGGAACTATTGTCATCATTTCTCCTGTAGAGCCCCCTACGTGATTATCGATTAGTTCACGGGAAAAATCAACATAAGCCGTGTCTCCCTTAACTTCGACAGATAAGAGCCTGGTTCCTTTAGGAATAGTTGGTTTTGTTAGGCCTGGTGTCTCAGGGCCTTTCATCAATTCCTTTAAAACTAATTCCTCTAAAGGCTTATCTTTATCTACATCTCTTTCTTCAGGGACTACATACATTGCTTGTTCATCAGGGAAATAAAGTGTTATGGTTTCTTTACTTAAACTCTGATTGATTTCTGAAATATTATAACTACTTATTGCACCATAAGGCTTGCCACTTGGTGATATTAGTTCTTTACCCTCTACAAAGATTTGAACTTTTTCTACCCCTTCAAGATTGGTCAAAGTATTTACCACAGAAATTATAGCCATACTTTCGTCCATCATACCTGAAAACCCACAAAACCCTTCAGAAAAATTGACTGTTGCAATTTGGTTCTTTACATCAACATTTAATAATTTTGTATTAGCAGGTATGGTTGATTTTAAGTTTTTTGTTCTAGGCCCTTCTAATAATGCTTCCATAGCTGCTTCATGTATAGTCTCTTTTTGTGAATATGAAACTTCCCTTGTCTCCGTAAGAATCTGGCTGTTGTCACTATTAGCATAGAATAAAGTAATATCTGCTGTCTTATCCTTTGCCATACAGGCAGGTGTAATTATCAAAAGACTAAGCGATACTAACAAGGCAAGAATCTTTTTCATTATTCGCCACCCCTATTTCTTTTTTAAAAACACCTTGCAGCTACTTAAATTATACCAGATTACTTAGGATAAGAAAAATATTAAGAGCGTAAAATTAAGATAATAATCATATCCAAATATTTGAACAGAGGATAACAATATGGTAATATCTTGGTAAAATTATACTGTACAGCCCATAGTGCTGTCACAAATGTGATAAGTATAGTTTTTAAACAAAAAACACAAAAACAAGGAGGTAAAACATGAGCTTTAAAATTAATGAGAGTGTAACTTGGGTTGGAAAGATAGACTGGGAACTTCAAACATTTCATGGTATGGAATATACAACACATAGGGGGACTGCCTACAACTCTTATCTTGTTAAAGATGAAAAGGTTGCCCTTATAGATACTGTTTGGGAGCCTTTTGCTGAAGAGTTTGTAGAGAATCTAGAAAAAGAAATAAGCTTAGATAAAATCGACTATATAATTGCGAATCACGGTGAAATAGACCATAGTGGTGCACTGCCTGCCTTAATGAGAAAAACACCCAATACTCCTATATACTGTACTCAAAATGGTATTAAATCATTAAAAGGTCAGTACCATCAAGACTGGAATTTCGTGCCGGTAAAAACGGGAGATAAACTAAGCCTGGGTAAAAAAGATTTAATTTTCGTAGAAGCACCTATGCTTCATTGGCCAGACAGCATGTTTGCATATCTTACAGGAGATAATATTCTATTCAGTAATGATGCCTTTGGTCAACACTATGCTACGGAAAATATGTATAATGACTTGGTTGATCAAGCAGAGCTTTATCAGGAAGCAATAAAATACTATGCAAATATCTTAACACCTTTTAGCAAGCTGGTAGACAAAAAAATCGATGAAGTATTAAGTCTAAACTTACCGGTTGATATGATATGCCCCAGTCATGGCGTAATCTGGCGAGACAACCCCTTACAAATAGTTAAAAAATATCAGGAATGGGCAAGGGATTATCAGGAAAATCAAGTGGCCATAGTCTATGATACAATGTGGAATGGAACACGAAGGATGGCAGAATCAATAGCCCAAGGTATAAAAGAAGTGAACGAAGAAATAACTGTAAAACTATATAATTGCGCGCGTTCAGACAATAATGATATTGTTACTGAAGTTTTTAAATCAAAGGGAATAGTAGTGGGCTCTCCTACCATAAATCGCACTATTTTGCATGCAGTTGCAGGATTTTTAGGCCTAATTAAAGGACTGGGCTTTAAAAATAAAAAAGCTGCAGCTTTTGGGGCATATGGATGGAGCGGAGAGTCGGTAAAAGTAATCACTGAAGAATTAAAAGAATCAGGTTTTGAAGTAGTTGACGAAGGTCTTAAATTATTGTGGTATCCAGATGATGAAGGCCAAAAGCTTTGTAAAGATTTCGGAAGAAAGCTTGGAGAGGAATTGAAAAATTAATTAAAAAAACCTGATAAAAATTAACCGATATAAATAAAAAATATTGTTTTTTCATGATCCCTATGCTATTATAATTATAGAGTAATATTTGAGCAATTGTTCAAATGATAAAATAAGCGTAAAGGGGATCTTCAATGATATATGAATTGAGAGGTCTTGATTGTCCTAGTTGTGCTTCAAAAATTGAAAGAGAACTAAATAAAGTCGAAGGTCTTTCAGATGTTACCTTGAATTTTGCAACTCGTACTATTGATATAGAGCCCAGTTTCGAAGGAGAAGTAGTTAAGATTTTGACAAAAATGGAACCACATGTAAAACTTGTTCCGAAAGAATCATTTAGTAAGAATAACGAAGCCGATGAAGAAAGCAGAACCTTGCTTCGAAAAAAGCTTTACAGCATTATTTTATCGGCAATTTTCCTAGTAATAGGAATAGCCTACTCTTCAAAATTACGTGCTTTAAACCTGTTTTTGGAATATGTACCATTTTTAGTGGCATACTTTTTAGCAGGCTATGAGGTTATTGGCTCAGCTTTTAAAAATATTGCAAGAGGGGAAATTTTTGATGAAAATTTTCTCATGACAATTGCTACTATTGGAGCCTTCGCAATTCACGAATTGCCTGAAGCCGTTGGAGTTATGTTGTTTTTTTCGGTTGGTGAGTATTTCCAGTCTCTGGCAGTTGCCAGATCTCGCAGTTCAATTGCAAATCTGATGGATATTCGTTCTGACTATGCAAATATATTAACCGACAATGGCATCCGTCGGGTTTCGCCGGAAGAAGTGAAAATTGGTGAAACTATAGTTGTGCGGCCTGGGGAAAAGGTGCCTTTAGATGGGCTTGTTTTAAAAGGAAGTTCATATTTGGATACTTCCGCTCTTACGGGTGAATCTGTTCCCCGCCAGGTAAATCCCAAGGATAAGGTACTGGCAGGCATGGTAAATACTCATGGTTTGCTGGAAGTGAAAGTAGAAAAAGAGTTTGGGGAATCTTCGGTTTCAAAGATATTAAACCTAGTTCAAAATGCATCTGGCCGAAAAGCTCGTACAGAACAATTTATAACTAAATTTGCCCGTTATTATACTCCTTTTGTAGTTTTTTCGGCATTAGCCATTGCATTGGTGCCTCCATTAGTGATTCCCGGTGAAAGCATAGCTAAATGGGTATACAGGGCTTTAACCATGCTGGTTATTTCTTGTCCCTGTGCTTTGGTGGTGTCAATACCATTAGGATACTTTGGGGGCATAGGTGGTGCTTCAAGACGGGGAATCCTTGTTAAAGGGGCGAATTACTTAGAAGCTCTTACTAATGTGGATTCAGTAGTCTTTGATAAGACTGGCACCCTTACTAAAGGTGTTTTTGAAGTTTCGAATATAATAGGTGCAAACGGTTATTCCAAGGACGAAGTTTTAGGACTTGCAGCACATGCTGAAGCTCATTCAAGCCATCCCATAGCAAAGTCCATACTGAAAGCATATAAGGGCAATGTTGATGAATCCTTGGTGAAGGATTATAAGGAGATAGCGGGTTACGGCATAATAGCCAGTGTCAAAGGAAAAGAAGTTATTGCAGGTAATGCCAAACTTCTCAAAGAACATAGAATTATTTTGGAAAAAGAAGAGACACATAAAACTATCGTTTATATTGCTGTAGATGGTGATTATGCAGGTCATATAGCAATTTCAGATGAACTTCGCCCTGATGCAGTTGAAGCTGTCAAAGAACTTAAAGATTTAGGTGTGAATCATGTTGCAATGCTAACAGGTGACAATGAAAAAACAGCCCACACGATAGCAAAGGAATTAGGTCTTGATGGATACAATGCAGAATTATTGCCACAGCATAAGGTTAAGAAGCTGGAGGAATACCAAAATGCCCATGGAAAAAGAAGAAAAACAGTTTTTGTAGGTGATGGTATAAATGACGCACCGGTTATAACTCGGGCTGATGTGGGTATTGCCATGGGTGGATTGGGTTCTGATGCGGCTATAGAAGCAGCAGATGTTGTGATAATGGAGGATATGCCCTCAAAAGTGGCTGAAGCTATTAGAATAGCTAGACATACTAAAAAAATAGTTATTCAAAATATAGTTTTTGCTTTGGGAGTAAAGGGAATATTTCTTGCTTTAGGAGCTGCAGGGTCAGCAAATATGTGGCAAGCAGTGTTTGCTGATGTTGGTGTTGCACTCCTAGCTATACTAAATTCCACAAGGACACTGATCTTTAAATCAAAATAAAATACACATAAAAGATGGGAGTAGTTTTGATCAAAAAACTGCTCCCATTTACTTAACTCTTATATATATTTCTCTCCTTTTTCCCGGGACTTTTGGAGTTTTTCATTATTGGATTTTTTCCCGTTATACTCAAAAGTTGCACAATCTGTAGCCTGACATTCCTTAGCATCCCTTCCTGTTATCTCAATTGTATCGATATTACACAGGTCCCCTTCCTGATAATATTTGCATGTATCTACAATACATGTTACGGTTGGATTAAGTTTTCGTCCGATACCCACCAATTCTTCTGCAAAACCCACCCAATTTACATTATCAGCAGAACCGATAAAATTAGCCAGACCTCGGCGTTCTTCAAAAGTTTTACACATTGTTTGCTCTTGAGATACTGACATCTTACCTACTTCTTCATTTAAAATATCAATATTCCCTGCTCCACATAAGTTTGCGGGGAGCCAATGAGTACAAGTGTTGACAACACACTTGACTTCAGGGTTGGGAGTTTTGTTATTTTTAGCCATATGAACACTCCTATACTTATTCTGGTAAACAAACCATTATTATTATTTACCATATTACATCAATACTTGCATTGCGGATTTAACCAATATAATGTAATATATATATGCATAAGATTAGAATTTTCTTAAATCCATTTTCTACTTAGATGATAAAAATAAAGGTCAGGTGATTTTATGTTAACAAAAGATGAACTGGCTAAGTACATAGATCATACATTATTAAAACCCACAGCGACCCTTGAAGAAATAAAACTATTATGCTTAGAAGCTAGAGAATACGGATTTAAATCAGTCTGTGTTAATTCCTGTTATGTCAGACAAGCAGTAGATTTTTTAAAAGACAGCGCGGTAAATGTGGCAGTAACTGTTGGTTTTCCTTTAGGGGCAATGTCGACAGCTTCTAAAGTATTTGAAGCCGTAGAAGCAATTAAAGCAGGTGCAGTGGAAGTAGATATGGTTATGAATGTAGGGCTTTTAAAAAGCGGAGATTTTTATTATGTAGTGGAAGACATAAGCCAGGTTGTTAAAGCAGTAAAAGATATAAACAATGACAGTATAATAAAAGTAATTTTAGAAATGTGCTATCTTGATGAAAGTGAAAAAGTTTCGGCATGTCAACTGGCTAAAGATGCAGGGGCTGACTTTATAAAAACATCAACGGGATTTGGTTCCGGTGGTGCTACTATTGAAGATGTAAAACTTATGAAAAAGCTTGCAGGTGATTCCATGGGCATTAAGGCTGCTGGAGGAATTAGGGATTTAAATACAGCCCTTGCCATGATCGAAGCTGGAGCAACAAGAATTGGAACTAGCTCAGGAATTGCCATAATAAAGGACTGAATACCGAAAAAACAAGGAGGTAATCATAATGTATTGGGAAAAGTCCGGAAGACAAAACACAGAAAAAACCCTTGAACTTGTAAAAGAGGCAGTTAAAGAACGTGGGATAAGATACGTTGTTGTGGCAACATCTAAAGGTAAGACAGGAGTGATGGCTAAAAATGCCGATCTAGGAGCAAATCTTGTTTGTGTAACTCATGCAGCAGGATTTGAAGAGCCTGGTGTTATAGAAGTGCCTGAAGATATTAGGCAAGAATTAATTGATTCAGGTGTAAAGGTTTTAACTACAACCCATGTGCTTTCCGGGGCTGAACGAGGTATGAGTAGAAAATTTGGTGGAGTTTATCCTGTGGAAATAATTGCAAACACTCTAAGAATGCTGGGTCAAGGAACAAAAGTTTGTGTGGAAATTTCAGTTATGGCCTTAGATGCAGGATTAATTCCCTATGGAGAAGATGTTATAGCAGTGGGAGGTACAGATGAAGGAGCTGACACTGCTATTATTTTAAGGCCTGCCCATGCTGCTGATATCTTTGATACTTGGATTTCGGAAATATTATGCAAACCCGCATATAAATAGGTTTGTAGAAAGAAAAGTGTTTGACAAGAACAAGATTTTATGATAAGTTTTATAAAAATGAATAACATACCTCATCTCAAAAAGAGTTGAGGTAGAGGCGCGATGTATCAAGAGTAAGTTTGTGGAGGCTGGGAAAGCCGATTAACCAAGCCCAAAGGGATCATCGCCGAAGTATAGTTTTCATCCCAAAGACTATACTGGGTCTATATCTAACAGGTATAGGACTGTCACTGGAGTAATTCAGTGGAGCGCTACTTCAAGAGAGAGGTATTTGCCTAGGTAAAAACAACCGGCAAATCGCCTGGTTGTTTTGTTTTTTTCAGAGGGAAAATATTGATAGCAGCAATTGCTCAAGGAGGAAGAATCACTATGTCAAAAACAAGAATAGCAGTGGTGGGTTTTGGAAATGTAGGAAGGGAAGTTTTACCGGCTGTCAAAGAGAGTCCTGACATGGAAGTAGCTGGAATAATACTGAGAGATCAGAAAAAGGTAGATGCCACTCAGAAGAAGGTAGGACCAGATGTGCCTGTAGTAACAGACATAGAACAACTAAATAATGTAGATGTAGCTATCCTAAGTATTCCCAGTCGTGCTATATCTGATGTTGCTCCTAAGTATTTGGAAATGGGAATTAATACGATAGATAGTTTTGATATTCATGGAGACCCCGTTATTGACCTTAGAAAAAAACTTGATGATATAGGAAAAGCAAATAATTCTGTTGCAGTAATATCCTCAGGATGGGATCCTGGTTCAGATTCCATAATTAGAGCCTTAGTGGAGGTAATTGCACCAAAAGGTCTAACATATACGAATTTCGGGCCGGGTATGAGTCTTGGCCATACAGTTGTTGTAAAGTCCATTGAAGGTGTAGAAGATGCTCTTTCTATGACAATTCCAGAAGGCACAGGACTGCACAAGCGCCTTGTTTATGTTAAAGTAAAAGATGGTTACAATTTTGAAGAGATTGCAGACTCGGTAAAGAAGGATCCCTATTTTATTCATGATGAAACTCATGTATATAAAGTAGATGATGTCAAGAGCCTTATAGATACAGGACATGGTGTACACATGGAAAGAAAAGGAGTATCTGGCACAACTCACAACCAACGCATAGAATTTATCATGTCTATATGCAATCCTGCAGCTGCTGCCCAGATTATGGTTTCTGCCGCCCGGGCAAGCCTAAAGCAAAAACCTGGCTGTTATACAACCCTGGAAATACCACTTATAGATTTCCTATATGGTGAAAAAGAACAACTATTAAAACGCTTAATTTAATCCAATAAAGTAATGCAGTCGAATAATCTTGGGGTCAGGCTTAAGCTTACTTTTTCCAAAGAGAGGTAAACTTAAGCCTGACCCCTTTTGTTATTTGTCTAAGCTTCTATGAAGGCAGAATAAATAAATCAAACAATACAAAATTGCATTATAAGAGTGACAATTTACTATACCTAGCTATATATATTTGATATAATATTCTTATAATACAATTTAAAGGAGGGAGAAGAAATTTGGAAAGAATACCTTTTATGAAAATGAATGGCTGTGGAAACGATTTTATAGTAGTAGATAACCGGCAGGGCATAATGGAGGAATACGATCTTCCGGAATTCATAAGGCGAGTGTGTGCCCGTCGTATCTCACTGGGTGCTGACGGATTTATGATGATAGAAAATTCCGACATAGCTGATTTTAAAATGCGTTACTTCAATGCTGACAGTAGTGAAGGTGAAATGTGTGGCAATGGCGCCCGTTGTATTTCAAGATTTGCCTTTCTAAATGGAGTTGCAGGAAGTGAAATGACATTTGAAACCATTGCGGGAATTTACCAGTCTAAGGTAGTAGGTAAAAATGTCCGATTAAAATTCCCTCCAGTCAAAACAAGGGACATTTCCCTTAATCAGACCAATACTTTTGATGGTAAAACCCTTGAATACCACAATGCTTTAGTCGGTGTTCCTCATGTGATTTTATATCGGGATGATGTTGACACTATGGATTATAGAGAGCTTTATTCTCTAGGAAGAACAATTCGCTACCATAAAAGCTTTCCCACTGGTACCAATGTAAATTTCATAAAAGTTATGGATGACAGAAATGTAATAATCAGGACTTATGAGCGAGGAGTAGAGGACGAAACTCTCGCTTGTGGTACAGGTTCTACAGCTGCTGCTATAGTATCCTGCTTATTATGTAAAACAAGAGCACCGGTAACAGTACATACGAGGGCTGGACTGTTAAAGATATATTTTGACTTGGAAAAGGATTTGATCGATAACTTATACATGGAAGGCAATGCCAAAGTTGTAGCTGAAGGATATATACTGCCTGATGCATGGGAAAAAGAAAGGGGATAAAAAAACTAATAATTGTAAAAATAGATAGTGAAATTATCTGAAACATTTTACCCGAAAAACTTGGCTAAATAGAGAAAAATCCCAAAAAAGCTAAAAGCTATCGGGATTGCATAGTATTGTATATTTTATTAAAAAGTGCTATGATAAAGACGAATTTCCACACATATACAGCCGCATGGAAAGGCCATAGAGACCCTTTAAGTGTATGCGGACGGGGCAAGCCGCAACCGGGTGAAACTCTTAGGCAAAACCTTTGTATTAGCCTATGGGAGAGTATTTGTGTGATGTGGGAAATCTTTCAGGCTTAAGGTCAGGGGTTCTAAGTATAAACGTTTTCTTTATTATACTTAGAACTTTTTGTAATTAAAGTAACAAATTTTTCAATAAAGTCGGAGCTTAAAAAATAATATTAACAAGGAGGGACGAAATGCTAAAAAGGACACCGCTCTACGAAGAGCACTTAAAACTCAATGCTAAGATGGTGGATTTTGCTGGCTATGAAATGCCCATTCAGTATTCCTCCATAGTGGACGAGCATATGGCAGTGAGGTCTAAAGTAGGAATGTTTGATGTATCACATATGGGAGAAATTCTAGTCAAAGGAGAAAAAGCAGGGGATTTCCTTAACAGCCTTTTAACAAACAACATCTATCGCATCAAGGAAGGTCGGGTTCAATACACCATTATGACATATGATGATGGTGGAACTGTCGATGACTTAATGATTTACAAATTAGGCGATGACGAGTATCTGATGGTAGTAAATGCAGCTAATAAGGACAAAGATTTTAATCATTTAAAAAGTTTTGCTCCAACAGATCTTTTAGTGGAAGATGTTAGCGATGATTACGGATTAATAGCTATTCAAGGTCCGGAAAGCGGAAAGTTTGTAAATGAGATTCTAGGAGAAATACAGCTCAAATCCTTCAATTTTAAAGTCATAGAATTTAAGGGTAGTCCCATAATCATTTCTCGCACAGGATATACGGGTGGAGATGGATTTGAAATCTATGCAAATCCCGAAACTACAAAAGAACTTTTCAGTAAATTTAAGGATATGGGGGTTTTCCCTTGTGGATTGGGAGCACGTGACACCCTAAGGTTTGAAGCAGGCCTTCCTTTATATGGTCATGAGCTAAGTCCAGATATTACACCGGTAGAAGCAGGTCTTAGTAGATTTATAGATTTTGATAAATCATTTAAAGGCCGGGATGTACTCTATAATCAAAGTAGAGAAAAAAACACAAGACAGCTTATAGGTCTAAAACTTTTGGGCAAAGGAGTGCCCAGGCAGGATTACTTAGTATATTTAGAAGGTAAGCAAGTGGGTTATGTAACTTCCGGAGGTTTTGCACCCTATCTTAAAGAATTCTTAGCTATGGCTTTGGTAAAAATAGACGAAGGATATAACGACAAAAATATATTTGAGATAGAAATTAGAGGTAAGAAATCTAAAGCTGAAAAAGTATCTACAAACTTTTTAAAAAAATAAAGGTTTCATTAATCTATTATTAAACAAATATTAGAAAATTAAAGGAGTGAATTCAATGAGCCATATTCCAAATGAATTAAAGTATACTAAAGAACATGAATGGATTCTCGTGGAGGATGACAAAGGTAAAATAGGTATCACTGACCATGCCCAGGATGAGTTAGGTGATGTGGTATATGTAGAACTACCGGAAGTCGGTGACAAAGTAGTGATGGGAGAACCTTTTGGTTCGGTTGAATCGGTTAAGGCGGCTTCAGACCTGTATTCCCCTATTTCTGGTACGGTAGTAGATGTAAATGAAGCTTTAAGCGACAACCCCGAATTAGTAAACGAAAGTCCCTATGATGACGGATGGATGATAGTAGTGGAGGTAGAAGACGAAAGTGAGTTAGATGAGCTGCTCACACCGGAAGAATATCAACAGCAACTGGAAGGTGAGTAGGGATGAGATATATAAGTCATGGACCTAAAGAAATTGATGGAATGCTTAAATCTTTAGGTCTTACAGACATTAAAAGCCTTTACGAAGATATTCCCGACACCGTAAAGCTTGCTGGAGAAATGGACATTCCACAGCCCCAAAGTGAGGTAGAGCTAAGAAGAGAATTACAAAACATCAGTAAAAAAAATAAAGCTTCTGATTATGTGAACTTCATCGGAGGGGGAGCCTATGATCATTACGTGCCTGCAGTTGTAAATGCTGTAGTAAGTCGTTCTGAGTTTTATACATCTTATACACCCTATCAGGCTGAACGAAGCCAGGGGACACTTGCGGCTATTTTTGAATATCAATCTATGATATCAAATTTAACCGGTATGGATGTAGTAAATGCCTCTATTTATGATGGTGCATCCAGCTTAGGTGAAGCTATTTTAATGGCATGCAATATCAAGAAAAAAAATAAAGTTGTTCTTTCAGGCGCTATACATCCGGAATATATTACGACAGCACAAACATACAGCTTTGGAGCCGATATTGATGCAGTTGTTACTCCCTACACTCCAGGCTTTGAAACTGACTGGGAAAATATTAATAACCTTACTGATGATAATACTGCAGCTCTAGTCGTAAGTATGCCAAACTTCTTTGGAGTTTTAGAAGATATAAAGCAAGCACAAAAGTTTGCCCGGGAAAAGGATATCATGTTAATAGTATCAGCAAATCCCATATCCCTAGCCCTTTTAAAACCTCCTTCAGAATATGGAGCCGACATTGTGGTGGGAGAAGGCCAGCCACTGGGTAACCCCTTGAATTTTGGCGGTCCCTATCTAGGATTTATGGGAACAAAATCAAAATATGTCAGACGAATGCCTGGAAGAATTGTTGGTGAGACAGTTGATGCAGATGGCAAACGGGCTTTTGTCCTCACTCTTCAAGCCCGGGAACAGCACATACGCAGGGAAAAAGCAACATCCAATATCTGTTCCAACCAAGCATTGAATGCCCTGGCTGCAACTGTATATCTTTCATATCTAGGTAAAAAAGGCCTAAAAGATGTAGCTTATCATTCCCATGCTAAAGCCAGGTATTTCATAGAAGAGGCCGAGAAAAACGGTATAAAGGTTATTAACTCAAAAGTATTTAATGAGCTTGTAATTGAAGTTAATGACCTTGACAGTAAGTATCAAAAGGCACTAGACAGTAATATTCTACCTGGACTAAAACTCGAAAAGTTCTATCCCCAAGAAAAAAACAAACTTTTGGTTGCCTTTACAGAAAAGCGCACAAAACAGGAAATTCAAGAGTTAATAAGAATACTGGGGGTGAGCTAAGTGAAAGAAAAAGGAGTTCCCCTTATATTTGAAAAGTCAAAGGACGGAAAAGAAGGTTTTCGGTTAAATCAGCTAGAGGTGCCTGATGTTGAAATTAATGAAACTTTAGGTGAGGATTACCTTAGGGAAGAAGTGGACTTACCGGAAGTATCGGAACTTGATGTAATACGTCATTACACAAAGCTTTCTCGAATGAATTTTGGTGTTGACAACGGTTTTTATCCCCTAGGTTCCTGCACTATGAAATACAATCCTAAAATAAATGAAGAAATTGCAGCAATGCCAGAGTTCACACAGCTTCATCCATATGCACCTGAGGAGCTTTCCCAAGGCACTCTTGAGATTATGTATCATACTCAAAACTTACTTGCTGAGATTACCGGTATGGATTGTTTCACACTACAGCCAGCTGCCGGTGCTCACGGAGAATTAACCGGTATACTCATAATAAAAAAATATCTTGAATTAAGGGGTGAAAAGCGCACTAAGATTATTGTGCCTGATTCAGCCCACGGAACTAATCCGGCTACTGCTAGTCAAGCAGGATTTAAAATCGTCAAAGTAAAATCCGATGCTGATGGCCTTGTGGATATAGATGCATTAAAAGAAATTGTAGATGAAGATGTAGCAGCCTTAATGCTGACAAACCCAAACACACTAGGACTTTTTGAAAAAAACATCCTTGATATCTCTAAGATTCTCCATGATAAAGGAGCGCTTTTATACTATGATGGAGCCAACTTAAATGCAATAATGGGTGTTGCTCGGCCGGGAGATATGGGCTTTGATGTAGTACACCTGAATTTGCATAAGACATTTTCCACACCTCATGGTGGTGGTGGTCCCGGTTCCGGAGCAGTTGGTGTTAAAGCTTTTCTAAAAGACTTTTTACCAAAACCAATTGCTGCTAAGAAGGATAATATGTACTGCCTTGATTACGATATACCTCATAGTATAGGCAAAATCCACGGTTTTTATGGAAACTTGGGAGTAGTACTTAAAGCCTATACCTATATAAGGGCATTGGGATCGAAAGGATTAAAAGAAGCTAGCGAGATAGCAACATTAAATGCTAATTATTTATTAAATAAAATCAAGGACATATTTGAAATTCAGAAAGAAACCCTATGTAAACATGAATTTGTAGTAAGCTGTAACAACTGGAAGGAAAAATTCGATATAAGAGCATTAGATATTGCTAAACGCTTACTGGATTACGGTTTTCATCCACCAACAGTGTATTTTCCTCTTATAGTGGACGAAGCATTGATGATTGAACCCACTGAAACGGAAAGTAAAGAAACCCTAGATGCTTTTGCTGACACTTTAAGAAAAATCTACCAAGAGGCTAAGGAAAACCCAGACCTCTTAAAATCAGCACCCCATGATACCTTCGTAAGAAGAGTCGATGAGGTCAAAGCTGCTAGAGAGATGAAACTTAAATACGAAGGCTAATATTGATTAGATATATATTTTCTTCTCAGAAGTAACTTTCCATACCACATTAATTCTTCTTGTAAAAGCCTCTTTAACTGGTTACGGTTAAGGAGGCTTTTTCTTTTGCTGAAAATGAAGAAAAAAGAAGTTCATTGACAAAATTATCCTTTTCTGTGTATAATATAAAAAAATTTGTAGAATTTTATTATAATTCGACAATATGTGCAAAGGATGTCGAAAATGTCTTCAATATTAGTTGCTTTAACCATGGCTATTGCCGATTCAGCAATTCTTATAATAGTATATATGTATTTATTTTTCCAGGAAAAGAAAAAATATTTGCGCACATGGGCATTAGGGTGGTTTTTCCTATTTCTAAGGTTCTTTTTTGAAATATGGCTATTATATTATGACACTGAAGTACTGAAATTTTCCGTTCAAATTTCGAATCTTCTCAGTGTATTAATGATATTGTACGGGACACTGATTTTTTTAGACAAAAAGACACCTAAATGGTTTGGATACGTTATAGTATTGAATTTTATCTGGTTGCCCATGGCATATACTATGAATGTATCCCACTATCAACAGGTCTTACCATCATTTTTGTTATCTAGTATTATTTATTTTTGGACAGGTTTAGCTTTTTTAAGGACAATTGATACTACAGGTATTGCAAAACATATAACAGGTGCAACATTTATGCTATGGGGATTACATAAGGCCAATTATACATTTGTAAAACCTATTCCCGAAGCAGCTCAATGGGGATACTTGGTGACTGCTACTTTTGAAATAATTGTTGCCTTAGGAATCATGTTTGTTCACTTTGAAAAGGCAAAACAGATGGAGAGATTATCCAAAGAAGAGTTAAGTAAGCAACATAAGAAATTCGAAGTGACACTGAAAAGTATAGGTGATGGTGTCATAACTACAAATGTCAAAGGTGTGGTAGACTTTATTAATCCAATAGCTGAAGAGATTACCGGATATTTTGAAGGAGAGGCTGTTGGCAAACACATAAGTCAGATATTTCAAAAAATTAATGAGAATACGGGAGAACCAGCTAAAATTCCTATTGAAACAGTGATTGAAAAGGGAGTTGTGAAAGGACTTGCTAACCACACTGCCCTCATACGTAAAGATGGCAGTATTGTTTCTATCGCAGATTCTGCAGCTCCCATAAAAAACAATGCAGGTGAAATAGTCGGTGTAGTCATGGTCTTTAGAGATGTAACTAAAGAAAGAGATATGCAAAAATCCCGGGAACAGCTTGCCTTTATTGTTGAACACTCTCGTGAAGCAATTTACAGCTTAGATACTGATTACCGAATCCGAAATTGGAACTTGGGTGCCGAGAAGATTTTCGGCTATAAGGCTGAAGAAATAATTGGAGAATCCGCATATATCTTAATTCCCAAAGAATTACATAAAGAGGTAGATGAGTATATATCAACGGCATTAAGAGAAAAAAGGCCGGTATATTATGAAACTGTGCGTCTGAGAAAAGATAAAAGCAAAGTGGACTTGATGATATCTATATCACCTATAATAGATAGTTACAATAATAATTTAGGCATATCGATTATTGCCCATGATATTTCAGATAAGGTTCGGTCTCGAGAGATGCTAAGGCGCTACAAAATGCTTTCAGATAGAGCTACAGACATAATACTTTTTATAAGATATTCAGATGGGCAAATAATCGAAGCAAACCAAGCTGCAGTTAAGGCTTATGGATATGATATAGAAGAATTATTGAAATTGAAAATAAATGATTTAAGAGTTGATCCAAATATTGAAGATGTAAGAGCTAAGATGAAAAGAGCATTAAAAGGAATAAGATTTGAAACTATCCATCGCCGCAAGGATGGGAGCACTTTTCCTGTCGAAGTAAATTCAATAGGAGGTATTTTAGAAAACCAGCAGGTTCTTTTAAGTATTTGTAGAGATATAACGGAGCGCAAGAGCTTTGAAGAACAGTTAAAATATATAAGTAGTCATGACTATCTAACAGGATTATATAATAGAAGGACCTTAGATGAAAAGTTAACCGAATTGGAGAAAACCCCCCCTTACCCCCTTGCTATAATTATGTGTGATATAGACGGGTTAAAAATGATAAACGATACTTTTGGGCATGAGGCAGGAGACCAATTCATAAAAGCAGCTGCCGAAATTTTCATAAAGGTCATGAGAAAAGAGGATTTTATAGCTAGGACATCAGGAGACGAATTTATCATACTTATGCCTTTTACCGGGAAGTATTCAGCAGAAAAGGCTATTAATAACATACGTAAAAACATTGAAGATTTCAAAGATCACGGATTACCCATACCACTAAATGTATCCATTGGGTATGCAATAGTTGAAAATGAAAATTTAACCCTAAAAGAAGCTCAGAGTATCGCAGAAAAGAATATGTATCATGAAAAACTACATCATGGCAGAAGCAAAAAAGGCAGTATAATAAGGACATTGATAAAAATGCTAGAAGCTCGAGATATCATAACACAAGGCCATTCTGATCGCACAGAAAAACTTGCAGTCAAACTAAGTGAATACATGGGTTTGGGCCAACGACAAATAGATGATATCAGGCTTCTTGCCATATTTCATGATATAGGAAAAGTAGGAGTGCCCGATAACATTCTCTTTAAAAAGGGAACGCTGACAGATGATGAAAGATTAAAAATGCAGCGGCATACGGAAATAGGTCACAGGATAGCAATATCCTCCCCTGAACTAGCACATATAGCCGATTGGATACTGCTTCATCATGAATGGTGGGATGGCAATGGAAACCCCTTACGCCTAAAAGGTGAGGAAATTCCTGAGGAATGTCGCATATTAGCAGTAGTAGATGCATATGATGCAATGACAAAGAGCAGACCCTATCGTTCGGCTATGACCCACGAAGAAGCAGTAGTTGAAATAAAAAGGTGTTCAGGCACTCAGTTTGATCCATATGTGGTAGAAAAGTTTCTGGAAGTTATCTAAACAGCAAGAAAACAGGGTTGTTTTCCCTCTTTTTGGGAGAAACAACCCTGTCATTTTTTCACTTACTATTTTGTAAAGACATGGTCACCTATACGGTAAATTACCGGTTTTGAAAGCAGCCATGTATTTGATATCTTATAAGGATTAAAGAAGAATAAAGCTCCTCCGGTTGGATCCATTCCACCTAAAGCAGCATCTGCTGCCTTATATGAATCACTGCTTACAGTTACTGAAAACAGTCTCCCATCTAACACCGGTTCAAATTGATATGCTCCTATCTCATCAACATGATATATGACATCTTTGATAGTGTTGGGGAATAAGTTGCTAAGGACCCTGTTTACCACTACGGCACCAACAGCCACTTTACCCATGTATGGTTCACCTTCAGCTTCTGCTTCAATCAATCTGGCAAGAAGCATTCTTTCCTCTTGAGTGTGATAAACGCCCGCTCCATATCGAGTGTATTGGCCTCGGTTAATATTGCCACGGGAAGGCAAGGTGGTGGAAGTATTATTCTGGGGCTGCGCCTGTGTTGGGATAAGAAGCTTCATACCCGCATAAATGTCATCACCCCAAAGACCGTTGATTCTCTTTAGGTCTTTGACCGGTACCCCATAGGTTTGGGAGATCAAGAAAAGAGTGTCTCCCCAACGGACAGTTATCTTTTGATAGGCACCTTTATGGGGAATATACAGTGTTTGGCCCGGCAGGATTTGATCAGTATAGATACCGTTTAAATCCCTCAATTCCCATAAATCTACCCCGAAGTTTTGGCTGATAAGGTAAAGGCTATCTCCAGGTTTTACTATGTATTTTTCTGGTATGAGCAAAACTTGTCCACTTGTGATAGTATCAGAATACAAATCGTTGCTCTGTTTCACCTTATCCACTGGAATTCCCGTGATGCGGCTCAAGGAATACAGCGAGTCTCCGGGCTGCACCGTAATTTCTTTAGCTTGGGCTATTCCACTAGATAGCACCAGAAAGACCAGCATAAATACTACAATGTTTAGTTTTTTGGCAAAATACACCAACTATCATCCCCTTTCCTTCCACGATTATACTATAAGTCCACGGTCTATTTCATCAAGCAATATTCACCAATGCAGGATTTGGAAAAAACAAGCCGTCGGGTATTTTTTTACCCGACGGCAATACATCACTTTTTAAAAATCATTATAAGTTTCCCTTCATCAGTACTAATGGCTGATATCTTTAAATCGTAAGGCAAGGGTGGTGGTGTAAATACCATGTCATAATCGGCCATGAGTTCATCAATGACCTTAGGAGGTAATACAACCCCGCTAAATTCCAACTTTGTAGGGGTGAATTGTACTTTATTGTCTTTAGTAAGTTTCATACTGCATGTTATAGAATAAATTGGTGTGTCACTATTAGGTTTTTTTTCGGTGACGGTTATACCTTCTTTGTTGAATTTAATAAATACATCCTTTAAGTTTTCGTCTTTGGATAGTAGAACTTTAGTAACACTGGTATCGTAAAATTCTGCTCGAGCCGTTAGAGTTAAGTAATTCACTTTTAGATCATCAGGGGATAAACTTGACCATGGAAGTGATGACAGATTTTTTAAAAGGTAATCTAATGACGGCAAGGATTCTTGCCAGTTTTCACTCAACTCTTCTAAAAAAGTTGTATCTTTAAGGACAAGCCTTGCATGTCTTAGTTCTTTTTGTTTTTCCGCAATGGTTTCATTAATTCTCTCAAGGGCTTTTTTAGCCTGCTGTTCAAGAGCATCAATTTCCCGCTGTTTCTCCATAATATTTCTTTCCTCCTGTTCACGGTTTGATATAAGGACCCTAGTCTCAAGAATTATATTATTATAGTATTCTAAAAAGAACATGATGTTATCGAAACGACGGAAAAAATCCCCAAAATCTTCTGCTCCCACAAGCACAGCAAGCATGTTCCCTAAACCGCCCTTATGTGAAAAAATAACCCAGCGGGAAAGTTCATTTCGGCGAATATTAATAGTGTTATTTAATGAAGAAAGTTCTTCTTGTTTTTTCTTAAGTTCTTCTTTTAGTTCCCTATTTTGTGATGAGAGCTTCTCAACTTCATTTTGTAAAGCCAAAACTTTTGAATCAAGTGTTAGAATCTCTTCAATAAGGCGCTGCTCAATATCATCTATTTGTGCACCTGGAGTGATTTGTACATACATTATATTCATAATAAAAATGACAGCAATAATAGCATAAAGCCCTTTTGCAGTTCTCATCATATACCCCCCGGCTAAGACCGGTATACTATTTTATAGTTCTAATACATTATATGTCACATATTCTACAAAAACACAAAATATCCTCTAAACTACTTTGAATTGCATAGTTTAAATAGTCTGGTGTATAATCAAACTGTACTTATTTTGCAAGGAGTGAAGCGAAGTTGAATCTTCAGGAAGTAAAACAAGCAGCAAGGGAAAAAATGAAGGGTTACTGTCGTGTGTGTAAAGAATGCAATGGAGTAGTATGTGCCGGTGAAGTACCGGGGATGGGAGGCGTAGGAACCGGTTCTTCTTTTACAGCCAACATTGAAGCATTAGCTAAGAAAAAGCTTATATTAAAAACACTACATAATGCAAAAAATCCTGATATCACTACGGATATACTAGGGATGAAGCTTACAATGCCAATCCTGGCAGCACCCGTTACAGGATCTGAATATAATATGGGTGGAGCTATATCAGAAGCCGATTATGCCCAAATGATAATAACAGGTTCAAGAAATGCCGGAACTATAGGAATGTGTGGTGACGGCGGCAACCCCCTGTTCTATGATTCAGGCCTTGAAGCTATAAAAAAAGAAAATGGGCATGGTATAGGAATTATTAAACCAAGAGAAAATTCAATAGTCATCGACATGGCAAATAGAGCTAAAGACATAGGAGCAGCTGCCGTGGGTATGGATGTTGATGGGGCCGGTCTTGTTACTATGGCTCTAATGGGTCAACCGGTAGGGCCTAAAAACAAAGAGGAACTTATTGAGATAATTTCAAGTGTGGACATGCCCTTTATTTTAAAAGGTATCATGACCTTAGAAGAAGCTAAACTTGCATATGAGGTTGGGGCGTCAGCTATCGTAGTTTCTAATCATGGTGGTCGTGTTCTTGATAGCACACCAGGTGTAGCCGATGTCTTACCAGATATCGCAAAAGAGATGAAGGGTAAGATAACAATTTTTGCAGATGGAGGAGTTCGCCGCGGTGTGGATGTATTAAAATACCTAGCATTAGGGGCAGATGCTGTCCTTGTAGGAAGACCCGTTATTGTAGGCGCCTTCGGTGGTGGTGAAAAAGGAGTTCAGTTGGTCCTTGATACAATGGCAAAAGAATTAAAGCAAGCCATGATTCTAACGGGTTGTGAAAATCTAGAGGAAATAAAGCCATCAATTTTGTTTTAAAACATAAAGTGACAGGGAATAATACTCTGTCACTTTTCTACTTTAAAGAGAATCGATTTCTTCTTTTGAAAGTTCCCTCCACTCACCGGGATCAAGTTCTTGGTCAAGAACTAAAGGGCCTATGGACAGTCGCTTAAGATATATAACATCTTTGCCACGAGACTTCATCATACGCTTTATCTGATGAAATTTGCCTTCACAGATGGTAACTTTAGCTTGGGAAATGTCTGCAGCTTTTAATATTTCAAGTTTTGCCGGTAATGTGATAAAATCTTCCAGATCAATACCTGATGCGAAAGCCTCTATATCACTTTTATCCAACTTTCCCTTAACTTCCACATAATAAACCTTTTCCACCTTGTTTTTTGGTGACAGCAGACGATGTGCCATTTTTCCGTCATCAGTTAGTAGGATTAGCCCTTCAGCATCTTTATCAAGTCTCCCCACAGGAAAAAGTTTTCGGTGGGAGTATTCCCCTTCAAGAATGTCGATTACGGTAATGTCTACATTGTCGCGAGTAGAGGAAATAACACCTTCCGGTTTATTCATCATGATATATACATTTTCATGATAATTTAATATATTCCCTAGAACTGTTATCTTATCGGCTAAAGGGTTTACTTGAGCTCCGGCATCCCCCACAACTTGTCCGTTCACCGAAACCTGTCCCGATTTAATAAGTTTTTTAACATCCTTCCTACTGCCAAAGCCTGACAAGGCAAGAATTTTATCAAGTCGCTCGGTCTTTTGCTTTTTCATGGTTTTCACCCCATTAAATTATACACTGAATAAAGATCCCATTGCAAACATTTGGGTTTACACATTTGAAAAACCCGACACTTCTGTGCCGGGTTTCTCAGGCGAAAAATATATGGTCTTACTTTATTTGCCAAGCAATGGGAACAAAATGAACAGTATGGGGATCAATATAATGAGAATTATTATGATAAACACCCAGAATATGGCTTGTGTCATATTATGTTCCTCCTTTCATTTATGGCTTTACTCTAGCCCTGATACATATTATGCAATACCCTTTTTTTGTGACACTTTCACCTATCTTTTAAGACACCTGCTATGGTATTTGCTACAAGATGTTGAAATTCCTGAGTTTGAATAAGTCCAAGGACCATGGGAAACCACATATTACTCATAATAGACTCACCACTTGCAATCGTTATTTCTTCAACTTTTCCACTTAACTTATCCTGAGCTTTTTGTGTAATGTCAGAAAGGCTTATAACTGCAATTTTTGCGTAATCTATATTGTTAGATATTTTTTCTAAAACATTTTTCAAATTACCGGAAATTATCGATTGGCGAACCATATTTTTAGCATCGAGCATTGATTGGGTAAATGGATCGCTATTGCTTGCTAGTTCAATTTCTCTTAGCTCCTCCTCTAGTACACTTTTTCTTCTATCAAGTTCATTTATTGCCCTTTTCAAATCATCCTTTGTCATAGAAAGCCCCCTTTCGTATTCCAACGTTAATGTATATTATGCTTTATCACCAATAGCTGCCACTTTGAATATTTTATTATAAAGACTATGAGAGGAGTAAAAGCATGTTACCATTATTACTGATACCATATTATATTTTAGTGGGAGCAGCAGGGGCCTATTTTATAAATAAGCAAACTAAAAGTGGTGACAGTTCACAATATAAAATCGTAGGATTTAATCCTGATTATGCTTGGATAAAAGGCCAGGATTTGATGAAAGATTATGGAATAAAGGTAAAAAAGGAATTGCCACTGATAAATGCATGTTTGTGTGAAGTTACAGAAAAAGCTGTTGTTCAAAATTTGGCAGAGGATCCCATGATAGAATTCATTGAAGATGATATTGAGGGTGCCATTCAAGTCATGCCTACTTTCACATTAGATATTAAAGAACAAGGCCAAGAAATTCCTTGGGGTATAAAAAGAGTTGGCGCACCAGATGTATGGAAGAATACCCGGGGAGAAGGGATAAGAGTTGGGATTATTGATACAGGTGTTGACACAAACCATCCTGACTTAAAGGATAATATAGCTTCAGCCGGTTGGGTTTTAGAATGTCAGAATATTGTTGACGATAACGGTCATGGAACTCATGTAGCTGGAACAATAGCTGCCGTTGATAATAAAATTGGGGTAATCGGGGTAGCTCCTAAAGTGAAAATATATGCAGTAAAGGCTTTTACCAAAAGCGGCAGAGGTAAGATTTCTGATGTCATCGAGGGTCTGAACTGGTGTGTTGAAAATAAAGTCCATGTAATAAACATGAGTTTCGGTTTTAAAAACAACAAAGCTCTTGAGAAAGCTATAAAAGCAGTATATAAACGGGGTATAGTTTTGGTGGCTGCATCAGGTAATTCAGGTGGTAGCAACAATGTAATGTATCCTGCCAGATACCCTGAAGTGATAGCCGTAGCTGCATCTAACTCCAGTGATAAAGTGGCTTGGTTTTCAAGTGGAGGTCCTCAAGTTGATGTAATTGCACCTGGTGCCGGTATACTTTCTACTTACAAAAATGGAGCATATAAAACCATGAGTGGAACTTCGATGGCCTGTCCTCATGTGGCAGCTGCATGTGCAATAATATTATCAAAATCCAAAGTAAGCCCTAAGGAGGTAAAAAGTATTTTAATTAACACATCCAGGGACTTGGGCTTTGCTAAAACCAAGCAGGGATCGGGCTTAATTAATGTGTCACAAGCCATACAAAGTATATAAAAAGACCAAAAGCCTTGGGAGACCAAGGCTTTCATTTTAACTTTTATTTTTATTTTTCTTCTTTACCGAGTAATGGGAACAGTATAAAGAAAATCGGGATCAAAATAATGAGAATTATTAAAATGAAAATCCAGAATATCGCTTGTGTCACGGCTATTTCCCCCTTTCTTTCGCAATGCGTAAGCAGAAATGAAGTTACAAAATTGTATTTGTAGCTCTGATATATGATATGCATTGGTATTTCCCAGTGTTACTGTTAATGAATTAAAAAGTGCGGTGGCTACATTTTTAGGATTCTTTAAATAATTGAGCAATCATGTTAGACATAAGATGTTGGAATTCTTGAGTTTGTATAAGAGAAATAAACATGGGTAATAACATGTCTGTCATAATGGGTATCCCTTCAGTACCGGAAACCCCTTTAATTTTTCCTTCAAGCTTATCTCGAGTTTTATCAACGATATCACAGAGACTCTTTAATGCAGTTTTAGTTAGATCCATACCGCCAATTATTTTTTCAAGAACTCTTTTTATTTTCCCAGTAGTTATAGCATCATAAATGATTTTGTTAAAATCAAATTTCATTAAATCTGGTTTATCTTCCGATTCTTTAAGGTTCTCATCAGCTTCTTCTGAGTTTTTGGGGTCAGGTTCGGCTTTTTTAAGTTCATTTAGTGCAGATAATAATATTTCCCTATGTGTTTTTATTTCATTTAGGGTCATCTCAAGTTCATCTTTAGTCATAAATTGCCTCCTTTTCCCATTCAAACAATACTTAATCTATAATATGCATTATCACCAAATCTTGCTACTTTGAATATTTTATCAGTATCAAGAAGAATAGAGGTGGGAAAAAATGATTTCATTAGTGCTATATTGCCTAACATTAGGGATGATAAAAGATGCACTGATTCAGAAGAAAGAAACTAACAGGAAATATAAGATTATCGGTTTTAAAGACGAAATAAATGTAGAAGAAGGTGGAAGTATCTTAAAAAGCCATAATATCAAAATAAAAAAGTTTTTGCCTCTTGCTAACGCTTGCTTATGTGAGCTAAGTGAAAAAACACAGACCTTTGAAAATCTTGCAGCTGATGATGATGTGGAATTCATTGAAGAAGATTACATAGCACAAATTCAAGTGCTACCTTCGACTACACGCTCATATAATATACAGTCTCAAAGTATCCCCTGGGGAATACAAAGAGTAGAGGCCCCTAAGGTATGGGAAACTTGCAGAGGTAAAGATGTAAAAGTAGGTATAATCGATACAGGTGTACAGCAAAGTCACCCAGACCTGCAAGACAATATAAAAAGTATCCAGGGGGTCATGGACAATGAAAAAGTAAATGACGACAATGGTCACGGGACACATGTGGCAGGAATAATAGCTGCTCTTGATAATAATATTGGAGTTGTAGGAGTAGCTCCGGATGTTCAAATATATTCTGTAAAAGCTTTTGACCACAATGGCAGGGGCCGAGTATCTGATATCATAGATGCACTTAACTGGTGTGTGGAAAACCAAGTAAATATAGTTAACATGAGTTTTGGGATTAGTATGAAAAGCATTGCTCTTGAAAGAGCAGTTCGAGCTGCCAATAATCGCAATATCATACTTGTGGCTGCCTCTGGCAACTCAGGCGGCAAAGATTCTGTCCTTTATCCTGCCAAATATTCGGAAGTCATAGCAGTGGCGGCTTCAGATGTAGATGACAAAGCTGCACAGTTTTCCAGTGGCGGTCCTGAAATAAATATAATAGCTCCAGGTGTCAATATAACTTCAACATACAATGACAAAGGCTATAAGCCTTTAAGCGGTACTTCCATGGCATGCCCTCATGTTACGGGAGCTTGTGCTCTTTTAATGTCTGTTTCAAAAGCAAATGCGGAAAATGTAAAATCAGCTATATTGAATACCGCTAAAGATATAGGTCTTCCCAAGGAAATGCAGGGAGCTGGTCTAGTCTCGGCATCAGCAGCGGTATCTAATATAAAAAAATCTAAGGGAGGATTTCTAAGTGAGTAACAAATTTGAGGAGCTTAAGAAAGAAGTTCAAGAGTCAATGAAGTCACCTGAAAGTCTAGGAGATGTCTTTCTAAAACTTGGTATCACACCTGATGACCCCCAGACCCTTCAAAAAGTCATTAAAGATGCAGGAATAGAAGAAGACCTTGACCCTGAAAAAGCAGCACAATTAGTAAAAAACATAACTGACCAACTTCCCCCTGAAATGAAGAAATACATGGCTGAGATGATTACAAATATCACAGATTCAGTTACTGCTGTGCCTATGCCCGATGATATTAAAGATTTAATGGAAAGCTGGAAACAGGGGGAAAAGACTAAGGATTAACCAAGACTCTAAAACAAAGCCCAGAGATATTTTTAAAGGGCTTTGTTTTTTCTTTCCACTAATTCTGATATAATTTCATTAGTATGCCGATAAACAAAACCCACTGCTGTCTTACTGACAGAGAAAAATGTATATGGATATTTGAAAGGAGATATAAATGAGTATAATTGGGCAACAGATAGATAAAGCATATAGAGCTGCAAGGTCTTTAATAGTTTATAGAAGTATTATTAAAGATGATATTGTTAAAGACTTGGTAAATATGTTGATAACAGCATCTAATAAATTACAAGACCCAGCTGTCATAAATTGTTATTATGAAATTTTCAGCAAATTAGTTGAAAAAAGCAATCAAAAAACATCATCAGCTGGGAACCTATGGCAGAATCACCTACTGGACCTTGTCTTAAATGATGAAAACGCCTTTAGTCTAAAATGTGAAAAATCAGCTTTAGAGGGAGTGGACAAGCATCTTAAAGAATTGGTTAAGAGAGATTTAGCATTTCTTAAAACTCTTTTTGACTTTGACTTTTCCGCCTTTACGAGTTTAATAAAACAACACATAGAAGAAGTTGAGGATTTCCCTCCAATGTGTGTTATCAAAGGTAGTGATGATTACCCTTTTCCTAAAACGTATTTCAGGGAAAAGCAATACTTAAAAGAATTGCTGCAAAAAAACCATGATTGGACTGAAAAGATAGAAGAGCTGGCTAGCTTTTATAAAAAAGTTGGTTGTGGTAAGTTTGGAAGGTATTGGGCTTTTAAATGGGTGGGCAATGGGCAAGATGGCAAACTTGTGGGAATACCAAAGCCTGATAGCATACGGTTGAAAGACTTGATAGGATATGAAGAGCAGAAAAAAGAAGTTATAAGAAACACCCGGCAGTTTATCCATGGCTTTGGTGCAAATAACATGCTGCTTTATGGGGATAGGGGTACAGGTAAATCTTCAACAATAAAAGCTCTGGTTAATGAATTTGGAGAAGAGGGTTTAAGAATAGTAGAAGTAACCAGAGACCAGCTTACTAATCTTTCTGGAATCATAGCACAATTAAGAGACAGACCTTATCGCTACATAATATTTGTGGATGACCTTTCCTTCGAAGAACATGAAACTGAATATAAGTATCTAAAGGCAGTCCTTGAAGGAAGCCTTGAGCCGGCACCGGAAAATGTGCTAATATATGCAACTTCCAATCGTCGCCATCTTATTCGAGAATATCACAGTGACCGGAAGGAAGACGAGCTTAAAGCCCAGGATACCCTTCAGGAGAAACTATCATTATCTGACCGCTTCGGTATAACAATAATTTATCTTTCACCTGACCAGGAGAAGTACCTTGAAATTGTTGAAGGTATAGCCAAAAGTAAAGGGATAGACATAGAGCCGGAAAAACTCCGTCAGATGGCCATTAAATGGGAACTATGGCATAACAGCCGTTCAGGTAGAACTGCCAAACAGTTTATAGAAGATTTACTAGGGAAGATGGCTTATAAAACATATGAATAAAAGAACTCAGGCCTTATTTAATGGCCTGAGTTCTTATTCTTGCGGATTACTTCTAATAAAAGTTCCAATAAGTATTCCCTTAAAAGGTTTTCTTCTGCCTTATATTTATTACCGGAATCATGAAGAGCAGTAATCTGTGAGGAAGGTTCTTCATATTTTTGAAAATGTCTATTTAAGTAAAGGCTTTTCACCAGCTGAGCATTCTTTATATATTCCCTCATGGTTTTGCGGCTTACTAATGTAAGAAGGTTCTTTTCGCACTGAAAAGTGATACAGCAGCGGCCTTCCTGGCTGTCTGTAACTTCTTTGATTTCTTGAAAATTAACATATCCTAGAGTGCCATCATTTTCACCTAGAGGATTTTTCCTTGCCTTTACAGGGATAAGGAGTAAATTGGCAGCCATGGGGATGGGCACACCCTGCTTCTTATTGATACAGCTACCATAATAGTTTCTGGTTGCAGCAAGGTCCACCCCGTAAAAGCGGGCAAGATTCTTTAGAACCGTCTTACATGTTTTCCTTATTAGAAACACTGTGCCATCACGAGCGAAAACCTTCGTCACATTACCCTCTTCATATACCGGAACCATAGCTGCGAGACCGGTTTCTAATATTTCTTCAACGTTCATCTAAGGCACCTCCGACTAGTAGTCAAAAAATTTTGCAAGAGGCGAAAGCAAATTCATTATAACCAAACATATGTTCGGTGTCAAGGTAAAAAATACTCTTTAAAAGGTAAATTCAAATCTATCACCGGGACAGCTGGTTGCAGCATTTTTTATTCTTTTATGATTTAGAACATTTTGTTTTGGTATTTGATATATATCCATTAGATAATATATAAGTTTTTTTAGCTCTGATAACTGAGCCAAAGTCGGTTTAATATGTCCCTTATTACCATGAGGATTATCTCTAGAATCGAAATTCCCGGTAAGAGCAATACCGATAGACTTGAAATTCATATTTTGCGCCCTGCAATGGGCACCCCTTATAAAATCAGGTCTCCCTTTTTCTACATCGCCGTCAGCTCTAATCAAATAATGATATCCAATACTGACTACAACACCTCCCGCAACCTGATTAAACCCACGATCTATATATTCTTCCACAAGTGCTAGTGGTGATGTTACCTTTACACCGTATCCAAGTTGCGCATGGTATTTGTTTATAGTAAGTGCAGGCACATCAAAGCCTGCAGTATGATGAATAACTATATATCTTGGGTAAAGCATTTCCATATTATCACTCCTTCTTATAGTTTTTGCACCCAAGCTTAACCCCTTATTTAACCCCTTATTGCTTCGATAACCTTAGCCAGCTCATAGATGCTGGAAGTAAGACTCTCGATTTTAGCTTCCACTCGTACCAAAAGATAAATGGAAACAGCAATGGGGAATCCCACATTTGCCACTTGAGCTACAAGGTCTTCCATAAAAAAACCTCCTTTTCTTATATTAATAAAGCCGGGTGCCTACCCCGGCACCCGGCTAAGACCATTACTCGCCTATAAGTTGAATAACTTCTCTTTGGATGAGGCGGGCTCCTACAGCTTCAACTATATCGCCACCGGAAGTTTCAAAGACATTCTTGGAAACAATTTCGTCCATCAATGTCTGCACTTCATCTGTGCTAAGATCATCTTTTGGATCCGGCATAGAAATTCTAGCATTTTTACCGGCAGCATTTTTAAAATTTAATTCCAAAGTCTTATCCATAAATTTCACCTCCTTTACTTTTTACGGGCTAAGCATCCTTAGACCACTTCAGTAAGTTCGCTTTCAGTCATCCTGCGAATTGCATTTACAGGATGTGTTTGAATTTCTCCTAACAGGTTGGCAACACTCATCAAATCTTCGTCAACAGCATCAGTCTTTACATTGTTATAAGATCTGGTTTTGTAGATAGGTTTGTTGTTTTCATCCATACCTGTTTCTACTACAATGCGAAGAGTAGATTTTATAGGAGTAGCTACTATCGCCATGCTTATTCACCTCCTTTCATATTAGCCCCTGCCCTTAAAAGATTGTTCACCTCCTTAGGGAAACTAGGGTGTTTTTGTGACTTCATTATAAAGGGGCTGCCATGAAAACAAAAAAGCCCTGTGGCAAGAACACATATACCCCACAGAGCATGAAATGTCCAAATATATAGCCAAGTCGGCTGCCAAACTTTACAAGCAAAGCCAAGTGGCCTTTTTCCTCCTTGAAAAATAACCCTTACAGGTTAAGACAATGAATTTGATTTTTGTATCATAGGATTCTATAATGAAGAGGTAGAAATTATAGAAGGATGATGCTTTTGAAAATAAAAGTTACACCGGAAGACTTTATTGTAAAAGAGTTGATAAACTTAGAAATAAAGTCTGATGGACCTTATCGAATATATCTTTTGGAAAAACGTCATTGGAATACCATGGATGCCCTTTTATTAATAGCAAGGCAAAATAAAATGCCTATGGCTAAAATAGGATATGGAGGAAGAAAGGACAGGCATGCGGTTACCTACCAGTATATATCTGTGCCAAGGCAATATGATATTTCCATTAATATGTCAAATTTAAACCTTAGCTTTCAAGGTTTTGCTGATGACTTCATATCATCTACTATATTAAAAGGAAACTATTTTGAATTGACCTTAAGAAAAATACCTGCAGAACACAAGAGTTTTATTGAAAGACGATTAGATCATATGAGAATGTACGGATTTCCCAACTACTTTGATGACCAACGCTTCGGCAGCATAGTAGACCCCGCAGAAATATTAGCAGAAAGGATTTTAAAAAAACACTACAAAGGAGCTCTAAAGCTATACTTTACAAATATATATCCTAGTGACAGACAAAAAGAAAAAGAAAGAAAAAAATCCATAGAAAATATGTGGGGCAACTGGGATTTGATTGAACCTTTATGCCATACTGCTGCTGAGAGAGATATCATAGGCATTCTGAAAAAAGGAGAAAGTAAACAACAGTTAGTAAAAGCTATAAATGCTATCCCCAAAGAACAGCTTTCCATGCACTTTTCAGCATATCAAAGTTTTTTATGGAATCAGTGTTTAGAACATATTCTGCTTGAAAATATAGAAAACCCTTTAAAAGTAAAAGGGAAAATAATGGACTACTATTTTTATCAAACCCTTGATGAAGACGTATTTGACATGCTAAAGAACCTATATATACCTACCGTGTCATACAAGATCCCCCAAGATATAAAAACAAGTGAGATTGTGGAACAGATACTTGAAAAGCGAGGCTTGAAACCATCAGATTTTAATATGACCAAAATACGAAAATCCTTCTTCAAATCCTTCCCCCGTCCAGCAATAATAATCCCCGAATATGAAGGTGACAAGGGGACGGTTCTCTTGTCACCTTTTGAGGAAGACGATATTTACCCAGGATATCTGAAACTGAAACTAAAGTTCACCTTACCCCCAGGCAGCTTTGCCACAATGCTGGTAAAAAGCCTAAGCTAACAGGGGGAGAGACTTGTCAGTAATTGTTAAGGCATCATTTCCAGGCTATAAGATAAGACTTACATCATTATAGATAAGAGGGTAATCAATGAAAAAGAATAAGCTTGTACTAATAAGATTCTTATATTTTTTTGGTGGATTGTATATATCTGCTATTGGAATTATAATGCTCGTCTATTCAGGCTATGGCGTTGATCCATGGACAGTTTTTACCTTAGGTGTTTCATATCACTTACCATATACCATGGGTCAAATAACACGATTTATCGGGGCAATAATGTTAATTATAGGCTGGATGTTAAAAATAAAGCCCCAAATTGGCACCTTCTTAAATATGCTTTCTTTTGGTTTTTTTCTAGACTTAAACTTAAACCTTAGTTTTTTAAAAGAACCAGATAGCTTTCCTATGACGATTGCTTATTTAGCCCTTGGCATCATCCTAAATGGTGTCGGCTCCGGAATATACATAAACGCCCAACTTGGGGCAGGTCCTATAGACAGCTTTATGCTAGGAGTATCTAAAGCTACTGGAAAGCTTGTGGGTTTCGTTAGAACCTGTATGGAAGTTTCGGTATTGATTATGGGATGGTTTCTTGGTGGACCTGTAGGTATAGGGACACTGAGTTTCGCTCTTTTTGTAGGTCCTATAATGCAGTGGACTCTTAACCGTACAAAACTACCGGAAAAATTAAAAATTGATGGCATCAGGGAAACCTTTTAAAATAAATGACAGGAGAAAGGTCCCCTGTCACTTGCTGGTAAAAAATCGAGGTTGACACTTGCCAAAAATATCAGTTATAGTTAAAATATCATTTCCATAATATAATATAACAGCTTGCATCATCAGAGATTAGAGGGACATTAATGAAAAAAGATAACCTTGTACTAGTAAGATTCCTGTATTTTTTTGGTGGATTATACATAATAGCTATTGGAAAGGTAATGCTCATCTATGCAGGCTATGGCGTTGATCCATTGACAGTTTTTCATTTGGGTATTTCATATCATTCACCATTTACCATGGGTCGAGTAACCCAAATAGTTGCAGCAATAATGCTGATCATCGGCTGGATGCTAAAAATGAAGCCCCAAATCGGCACTTTTCTGAATATGTATATTTTTGGTATGTTTCTAGATTCGGTTTCAAACCTAAGTTTATTAAAAGAACCAGATAGCTTTCCTATGACAATTGTTTATTTAATCCTTGGCATCATCCTAAATGGAGCCGGCACTGGAATATATATAAACGCTCAACTTGGGGCAGGCCCTATAGATGGTTTTATGCTAGGATTATCTAAGGCTACTGGAAAGCCTGTGGGTTTCGTCAGAACATGTATGGAAGCTACGGCACTGCTTATCGGATGGCTGCTGGGCGGACCTGTGGGTCTAGGGACACTATGTGTCGCCCTTTTCCTAGGACCCATAATACAGTTGACTCTTAAACTTACAAAACTCCCAGAGAAATCTAAAGGGGATGACATCAAGGAAACCCTTTAAAAAAAGCTGAGCCAGGGGGAATATCCCCCTGGCTCAGCTGCATATAAAAAGCCAAGGTCTTTTAAAAAATACTCAAATTCAATCTATCTGATAAAGACTTCATCATTGCATATCCTGCTACAGAATTCCCGTTTTCATCAAGAGGAGGGCTAAACAAACCTATACCCATTCTTCCAGGAACAACCCCCATTATCCCACCGCCTACTCCTGATTTAGAAGGCACACCAACTTCTGCCGCATATTGACCGCTGGTATTGTACACCCCTGCTGTTGACATTATGGCAATGACGTTTCTTGATAGCGTTTTTCTATCTATCTTTCCGTAAGATTTTAGACCAACACATCTTTTTGCGATAAACGCAGCTATCTTAGCCAAATCACAAGCCGTAACTTCTATAGAACACTGTTTAAAATAGTGTTCAAGCGCCGTTTCAGGATCCTCTATAATACCTTTGACTTTCAGCATATAAGCAATAGCCCTGTTTTTATCACCGGTCTCCTTTTCCGAAATATACACTTCCCGATTATAGTCTATATCATCATTTCCGGTAATTTCCCTCATAAACTCCAAAATCCTCTGAAATTTATCACCTTTTATCATAGAAGTTGTAGCTATAGCACCAGCATTAAACATGGGGTTTATAGGTTTTTTAATATGGGGCAGATCAAGCTTATATAAAGTATTAAAGGGTTCATCCGACCCCTCTCTACCAACTTTCTCAAAGACCTTTTCCCCATTATCCATCAATGCCAAAATAAGGGCAGGCACCTTTGATATACTTTGGATAGTGAACTTAACATCACAGTCTCCCTCTTTATAAATCCTGCCATCAGAGTCTATAACACATATACCTATATGGTTGGGGTTTGCCTTAAGGAGTGCTGGTATATAACTGGCTACTTGACCGGTTTTTGCAATGACCTTACTTTCCTCCAGAACCTCTCGTAAAATATTTTGCATGGCAAATCAACCTCTCTAAAAAGCATATAATCTAATAGTCATTAATAAAATCTTATGAAATATCTAATCCTTCTTATTATAGCATAACTTACTCCATTAAATACTGCAACAACTTGACACTATCAGTAAACAAGAACTAGTTGTTGAAGCAACTTTAAAATGCTATAATAAATCAACTCACATAAAAGATAGAAGGAATAGTAATGAAAAAATATAGCCCTTTATTAATGAAATTCTTATATTTTTTCGGTGGATTGTATATAGTCAGCATTGGCAAAGTAATGCTCATTTATTCCGGCTATGGCGTTGATCCTTGGACGGTTTTTCATTTAGGAGTTTCATATCATTTACCATTTACCGTAGGGCAAATCTCCCAAATCGTCGGAGCAGTAATGATGATTATAGGCTGGGCGCTAAAAATAAAGCCTAAAATCGGTACTTTTCTAAATATGTATTTTTTTGGTGTCTTTCTAGATTTAAACTTATACCTTAATTTTGTAAAAGAACCGAACAGCTTTGCCATGACGATTATTTATTTAGCTATTGGTATCCTCACAAATGGTATCGGTTTTGGATTATATCTAAATGCGGAACTTGGAGCAGGTCCCAGAGACAGCTTCATGCTAGGTATATCTAAAGTTACTGGCAAGACTGCTGGTTTTATCAAAACATGTATGGAAACTATGGCACTACTTATCGGATGGCTTCTAGGAGGTCCCGTCGGCATAGGGACACTATTTTACGCTCTTTTCGTAGGAACTGTAATGCAGTGGACCCTAGAACATGTAAAACTGCCAGGAAAGTCTAAACCAGTGACATCAGAAAAACTCTAAATCAGTGAAAAAGGGAACAGGATTAAATAACCTGTTCCCTTTAAACTTTTTTTACTCAAACACTATTATTGCATCCTTTTGCTTTATCCGAAGTGCAACTGTTTCCATAATCCGAAATACATGATTGAAATCTGTAGTCTCCAAATATCCCGTTTCAATATCCTTACCAACAGCAAGATCCATATATTGAGGCTCAGCACATACCATGATGGCTTTTTGTTGGCCTAAAACCGGAGAGTTGTATAGATGACCATTAAGTATTTTTCTAATACGCTCTTCATCCGTCATACCCAGTGAAGGCTGTAATCGATAGAGCTGAAAATACAAATCAGGACTTAAGATTAGCGCATATCGACCTATTAGGCTTTTGCTCTGGAACATGGATATTCCTGCAACAACATCAGTAAAAGCATTATCACCTTCTGACCAATCCCTCTTAGAAATCTTTGAACTTCCATCCGCAGTAAAGAGCCCTTCTAAACCCAAAAAATCATTCCCGAAAAAAATGAGTCTATCTTCCTTTTGTGCTAAAGCCTGAGCTGCTATCATAGCTTTTGACAAATCCAGTGGTTGATCTGTCTCATTACTATGTTCAATATCTCTCCAATACAAAGTAAAATCTTCATGAAGTTGGGGTAGTTCGATAAAACGCCGGCCATTCGTCTTAACAAAACCATCTTGTTCAACTTGTTCAAAGGAAGTATCGTCAATATTGATGCTAGTGGTTCCGGGACCTAATGGACCAAATAGTGATAGAAACCTGCGTCCGATTAAATTACTCCGCACTGTATCAACAACTTGGGCATCTAGCTTCTTCCAAAAGTCGTCAGAAAAAGAAACAGTATCCCTACCGAGAAAATCCATAATTTCCCCTCCTAATCACTATTCTCTTTTAATAAACTTCCCACAGTTGTGCCAGGTTTGGGGATTTCAATCCCCAGATCTCTCATCATTTCCTTTACTTCTTCTTCACCTTCTGCAAAAAAGTCTTCCTCTTTCGGATCCAAATGCCGCAATAAAGTCATAAGTTCGCCAACATGAGCTTTTTCTTCATCACGAATATCGCCCAGCACTTTTTTAGCGAATTCATCATCGATTGCTTGTACGTGAGCATCATAAAGGTAAATAGCCTCTAACTCACCAGCGATATCCAAACGTATGGCTTGAATTAATTCTTCTTTAGTCATTTTACGGGGTACATTCCCACTAAAGGGGTTTGGAAAAGCAGGCATATTAACACTCCTTTTTTTATTTTTTTAGCATAACGCTAATTGTGTCCGCACACCTTTATAAAAATATTTACCGATTAGACAATATATTACCTATTTTAACTTTTCACAAAACTTACTTCAGACTTAAGACTAATATCTCATTAAAATTCCTTCTAACATCCTTGCATGCCTTGCTTCATCCTTGGCTGATTTGTTAAAGTAAGAAGCACATAAATAACTAGGAATGATTACTAATAATTATATATATACTGCTAATTTTTGTCAAGCATTAATTTGAAATATTCCTTTCAAATCAGAATGATATGAATAATAACTCTTACAAGGTATTTACTGCCAAATCATACAATTTCTCTTACCATGTCTTGACTTATACTATATAATTCCATAAGATATATTTATAAAAAATAAAGATTTGAGGGATAGATATGTTTAAAAATATTGTTGTACTTGATGATACGGGAATAAATTCTGAATCAAAAATAAAGTTGCACCAGTTTGCACAAGAAGTGGATATATACGATGATCGTCCGGATGAAAGTGAGACTATAAAGAGAATCGGTGATGCTGATGGTGTTCTTGTATCCCTTAATACCCCAATTACTCGAAAGATAATGGATGCATGTCCTAACATAAGATATATCGGCATGAGCTGTAGCATAATTGATGAAAAGAGTTGTAATGTAGACATTTCCGCTGCAAAAGAAAAGGGAATCGTGGTAACCGGAATATATGATTATGGTGATAACGGTGTTGTAGAATTTTTGATTAGCGAACTTGTCAGATTACTACACGGATTCGGCGGCAAGCTGTGGAAAGATCAACCTTATGAGTTTACTAATCTTAAAATGGGTATCATCGGTCTTGGCACAGCTGGTTATATGGTTGCAAAGGCCTTCGACTTTTTGGGTGCAGATGTTTATTACTATAGCAGGACACGGAAAAATCATGCTGAAGAAGAGGGAATAAAGTATCTTCCTTTAGACGAACTGTTAAAAACCGTAGAGATAGTATCAACTCATTTACCTAGACATACCTGCTTATTAAATGAAAGAGAGTTCGATATTTTTGGCAATAATAAAATATTACTAAATACATCACTTGGTCCTGTTTTCTCAGTTCCTGCTCTTAAAAAGTGGCTCACAAACAGCAAAAACTTTTACATTTGTGATAAAGACGGAATGGGTCTATATATGGATGAACTGGGCCACCTACCTAATGTCATAGTAGGATATAAAAGTGCAGGTGCCACAACCGAAATGGTAAAACGCCGCTCGAAAAAAGTCCTAGAAAACATAGAAAAGTTCCTAGAAGAAAATAAATAAGTAAGTCCTACCCGGTGGAAATTCGAAAACCCATAGCTGTCATCTGAAGGCTTCGCCTGAAGGATCTTATGGAATATCCTTTCGCCGTGCTAAGAACGACCAGTTCGTGGTAACCTAAAGACTAGCCTGCAGAATGACCTAGCCCCATGTCATTCTGAATGACCCGAAGTGAAATGAAGAATCCAAAATCCTCGGCTAAACCCCGAGGTTTACTTTTTCCTAACAAACTAACCCATCACACCTTAACTTACTAACACTATTCCTCAAAAAAAGAAGGAATTCCACACCTATTGTAGAATTAATAATAGTCAAGGAAAAACTTAATCGGCACAATGACTTAAACTAGGAGGAAAACCATGGAAGAAGAAATCACCCTACGAGAACTGATAGAGATAATGCTCCGCGGAAAATGGATAATAGTCGGCTTTACCATAATAGCCGTTTTGATAAGCGGTATTCTTAGCTTTTTTATCATATCACCTACATATGAAGCAAGAAGCACCCTTATGGTATCACCTTTAGTACAAAACGGCTCAAGAGCAAGTGAGGGCAGTGCATATGATACACTACTTTCATATGTATCTAAATATCCTCAAATGTCACTAGAAACATATCGGGTTCAAGTAACAAACCCTCATATATTAAGCAAGGTAATAGATGAGTTAGAACTAGATCAGGAAAAATACAGCCTGAATACCTCTACGAGACATGATAAGCGTAGAAGCTATCAAAGATACAAACCTTATCAGGATAGCAGTAAAAGACCAAGATCCGGAAATGGCTGCTCGCATTGCAAATACACTTTCACCAATATATGTAGATTTCATCTCAACAACACTGCAAGAACAGATGAGTAGATCTGCAACATACTTAGAAACACAGATGGAAGAAGAAAAGAAGAATCTGGATGCTGCAACAGAAGAACTCAAAAACTTCATGGCACAGCCCCAGAATGTAAATGAACTGGAACAAGATATAAATGCAAAACTTGAGCTTATAACCCATTTTAAAACAAGATTAATAGAGCTTGACGTAGAGGAGAAAGCCACTCAGGCATCTTTGCAAACTGCTGCTGCAAGACTTGCCAAGGAACCAAAATTTCTTGATGTGGAAAAATCCATCATTGACGACCCTGTCATGGCAGGCTTTGCCACAGGACAAACCGGTAGTATGTCTGATACGGTAGGTTTTACAATGAAAAGCCAAGAAATAAATGAGAGTTATACTGAGCTAAATAACAAGATAGCAGAGCTAGAAGTAATTCTTGCGGGCATCCAATCTCAAAAAGCAGCATTATCTCAAAACATACAAAAGACTCAGACTGAACTGGAAAGCCTGCAGGCAGATCTAGCTCAAAAGCAGACCGAATATAACCGGATTCAGAGAAAGTTTAACATAGCCCAAGATACATACAATACCTTTTTACAGAAATACCAAGAAGCACGTATCACAACAACTAGTAAGATAGGTGAAGCAAATATCATGGTAGTATCCCCAGCTATAGTGCCTGTATCACCAGTAGCACCAAGGAAAATGTTAAATGTTGCCATAGCCATGGTATTAGGCCTTATGATTGGTGTATTTGTAGCATTTTTCATAGATTACTGGAAAAATTCAGGACAACCTAAAATCCAAAAGTCTACATCATAGACAACCTTTATTAATTGGGGTGTAATACATTGGGAAGAAAAGAAAAGCTAAAAGAACAGAAAAAAGTAGAAAAGGGTAGAAATATTTCCCGGGTAATTAGTGAAAAACAAAAAGGAATACTTTACTATATTATATATATGGGTCTTATAGCACTACTGCTATTTCCACCGTATTTTAGAGGGATGTTTTTCGATAAAGAATTCCTACCTACGCATATATTCAGCGGAGTGCTGTTTCTTCTTTATATCATCTACAAAGGGAAGGTTCTTAAGGAAGAGCAGTTTTTCAGCTCACCCATGGACTATGCAGCACTTGCTTTAGTAGGAGCATACTTCATATCCATATTTGTAGCTGTAAACATCCGCTCTGCGATAGGAGAGTTTCTAAAATACATAAATTACTTTATAGCATTTTACATGGTTTCAGACTTTGCAAGAACGGAAAAAGATATAAAAGTGATACTTTGGACTATGGTTATTTCAGCCTTTGGAGTAGCTTTTATCGGTATAGGAGCTGCAGCAGGCACCTTTACATATAACGGTGCTTTTGTAGTGGTAGGATAAACTCCACTGTCCAGTATCCAAACACCTTAGCTGCATACCTTACAGCTGCTTTCATGATATCAACATCCCTTTGGGCAGTTTCTAAAAGCCGTTTCCAAAAGGGGATACTTGCGTTTATAAACTATACATTATTCTTATGTTTTCTTTTTACCCTTTCCAGGGCGGCTTGGCTGATGTTTCCGATATTTTTCTTAATACTTGTTGTCGGTATGCCCAGCCAGTATCGAATGAAGGTATTGGGTTATTCCTTTGAAACTTTCATTGCAGCAGTTGCTGCATCTCCTGGTTTTGGTATGGCTATATTAGATAATCAACAAACAAAAGTCTGGATATGGTATATAGCTGGAGCAATAGTATCAATAGCTATATTTTATATAATGGAACGAATAAGTGAACGTTTTTCACTTCAAATAAAGCCAAAAATGGTATTATCTATATTTATTGTCTTGATGTTTTTAGGGATATCAGGCGGCTATGTAGCTTTTACTACTGAAGCTCCACTAACCGTTTCCCATAGTGAAGATGAAGAAGCAAGTTGGAAAACCAATTGGTATCCTATAAAAGACGTAAACCCGATACTGAGTACACTTTAAAAGTCACAGTATCTGCAAAACCAGGTCAAGAAGAAGACCAGTGGGGAGCAGCAGTGCTTATCAATAGCATAGATGAAAATAAAAACAGTGTACGTATTGTCAATGAATATATCAATGAGAACTTGAATGAAGAAACAAGGGAAATAACCTTTACCACTAGGCCGGATACAGCAGAATTATCCATAGGCTTTAGCAACCGCTTTCCCGGATACAGAAGCAACCTTTTCATGCTGCAGAATTTTACGAAACCCATGATATATCATCTGCTCAACGCATAATATTGGCTTATAAATATATACCTCAAGCTATAAGCCGAAGGATCAGAAGTATAAGCACAGAAGAGTCCAGTTTACCGGTCGGGTTAATTTTTACCAAGATGCCTTGAAAATAATAAAAGAATATCCCATTCTCGGCACAGGTGGTGGAGGCTGGAAAGCAATATACCAAGCATATCAGTCATATAGATATTTTACAACAGAAGTTCACAGTTTCTTTCTGCAGCTTTGGGTAGAAACGGGAACAGTTGGACTTCTTGCACTATTAGCATTATGGATAACTACACTTTTTGCAGGATACAAGACTTTGATATCTGATATGACACTTCCATCAAAACAATAACCTGGGGAGTACTATCCGGAGCTATAGCTTTAGGCGGTCACAGCACCATGGACTTTAATCTGTCACTAGGGTGGTGTAGCACTTTACCTATGGCAGTTAATTGCAGTAGTAAAGTTTTCAGGAGCATTATCACAGTAAAGATATAAAGCCAAAAGACTTGGTTCATCTTGGGTTGCCTGGCCTCTTAGCGGATTATCCTGTGTATTGATAATCCTGTCCTTCCTTTTATACCAAGGATACACCTATGGTCAACAGGCTGTAAAAAGCATAGAACAGCAGGATATTATAAAAGCCAGGGAATACTTTGAAAAGGCCTCAAAGTATGATCCATATACAGCATCTTATAAAGCTGACTTAGCCCAGATAGACTATTTTATCGCAAGGCAAACTGAGGATGAAACTCTTCTTGAAAAATCCGAAGAGTTAAGAATCGAAGCAGTAAATCTAGATCCCTATAACGCAAGACTCAAAACTCAACTTGCAGCTTACTATCTTGAACAGCGAAAACTGGAAGAAGGCTCTCTCAGATTAGAAGAAACAACGAAAGTAAACCCATTTAATATAGAAAACTGGGAAAACCTAGCCGATGCCTATCAAAAAACAGCAGTGGCTTATATAAGACAGGGATCAAAAAGAAAAAGCCCTTGAATATACTACAAAATCACAAGAGTTATTCGGTAAGATATCAGAGTATAACCGCAAAGCTCCAAAAAGTGCTCGAGAGAAACTGGATGTTACAAATGAGCTAATGCTCTATATATACAAATCAAAGCTTTTAGCGGAAAACATAGATGATGACACATACTACAGAAAACTTGACAAGTCTACTCTTTGCTTCAGACTTTACCATAGATGCTGATAATGACGGGGTGCCTGATCTTTGGAGAGTATCCAACTCAAGTGAAGGTTTACTAGAGGTTTGTATTAATAAAGACAAAGCTTATATCTCAAATACTGGTGAAGGAATATCATACTTGAATCTTATTAATGATATCCGGCTTGAACCACAAGAAAGCTATATCGTAAACCTTTATATAGGGAGTGATGATCCCAGTAATAAACCGGTAGTAAATATTCGCAGTAGAAAAGGTCAGACTTCTCAGAATCAGATAAAAGATATGGAGCTAAGTCAAGAAATAAGTATTATATCATCAGACTTTGAAACAACGGAAGATATAAAAGACGCCACACAGTGGGTTAGAATAGATATTCCCGGAAAGACCGAAGCCCCGTTTTTTATAAAAGGCATAGAGATTTGGCAGCAGTAGATGATGGTCCTGTTCCAAATCAAGACATTTTATATTTAGCTTGGTTTTGCAGTCCGCAATTAACGGGCAACGTTATGTATATGTATAGGAGAGAGAACACTATGAACGAAAAGGATATTGGAGCTTTTCATCTATCTATAATGATAATTATCGATGCGATATTAATTAATCTAGGCTATTTCTTAGCTTTTAAGTTAAAGTTTGTAGAAATACCGTTACAAAACTATGGGGACTATATAAGACTTATACCCTGGATTGCCATATTGACTGTAGTTTTTTTTAGAATATACGGATTATATAATTTAAAGAGAAAAAGTTTTACGGATATTACTTTTTCAACTATTTTGTCAGTAATCATGATAATGGTTTTTACCATGGCTCTGACTTTTTTCTTCAGAGGTTTCGCGTTTCCTAGAAGTGTATTTGCTATTGGAGCCATTCTCCACGTTGGCCTGGTAACATTTTGGAAATATCTAACATTGCTACTTATCAAACACCTGCATGGTGTTCAAAAAGTTATCATGATTGGCTCTAAGGATGAGGCATTTAATATTGCACAAAAGTTTAAGGATATATCATCCGGTTGGTTCGAAACAAAGTATATAATGGAAAGTGATGATATCAATACAATACGCGAAGCTATATCAATGGTGGACATAGTGTGCCTTTGTCCGGGCTTATCACAAGAGTTAAAGAGTAAAGTTTCCGTAATGGCCCTTGAGAAAAGAAAGAAGATATTGTTAATTCCGGATCTTTATGAGGTATTTCTCGCAAAATCTATTTATACTCAAATTGATGATAAACCGGTTTTTGAATTAATAGACCTTACATTGACACGGGAACAAATGGCTGTAAAGAGGTTTTTTGATATATTAGTTTCCGTATTGGGTATTATCATAGCATCTCCCATAATGGTTATTATTGCGTTACTTATTAAAACAACATCCCCTGGCCCAATATTATATACTCAGGAACGGGTAGGCCTATACGGCAAGACATTTAAACTCTATAAATTTAGAACAATGATAGATGGTGCCGAAAAACATACTGGCCCTGTTCTAGCAACGGAAAATGACACCAGAATTATTCCTGTAGGGAGATTTTTAAGGTCTACAAGATTAGATGAGCTGCCACAACTATTTAATGTATTAAAAGGTGAGATGAGCTTAGTAGGACCAAGACCTGAGAGGCCTTTTTTTGTAAAACAGTTTAAAAATGAAAACCCTCACTATAAATATAGACATATAGTTAAACCTGGAATAACTGGGCTTGCTCAAGTGATGGGCAAATATCGAACTAGTGTAGATGATAAATTGAGATATGATTTAATTTACATAAGAAACTATTCATTTCTTCAAGATTTAAGGATTATATTTTTAACGATTAAAGTAGTATTTGTAAGTGACAGTTCTCGAGGTAGGGACGAGATTGAAGAATTTGACAATACTTTGTTAAAAGAAGTACAAGTTTTGACAAACGATAATATTGCAGCGGCTAGAGATGAATATCAAGAAATGATATATTCAGATTAAAAGTGAAAATGCTTGGTAGTCGTAGTTTTTGACTCTAGTTTAAGAATTTAGTTACGAGTTTTCATAAATACGAATTTGTATTTTGAAGTGGAGTTATGTTTAATGAGAAAAGTTCTTATTATGGCAAACAATGCTAGCGATTTATACAACATGAGATTTGAATTAATCGATGAAGTTATTAGGCAAAATTACGATTTATATTTCGCAGTACCTCAATCAAAAGAAGACAAAAAAGCTCAATTAATTATAGATGTAGGAGCTAATTATATTCAAACTCCCATGAATAGAAGGGGAACTAATCCTTTTGAAGATACGAAACTTCTTATGAAATACTATAGCATAATTAAAAAAGTAAACCCGGATGTAATTTTAACTTTTTCAATTAAGCCAAATATTTATGGCACGTACGCTGCAAGTTTGCTTAATAAACCGGTTATTATGAATATTACAGGTATGGGTTCGTCTTTGACAAACATTTATTTAAAAAACCTTGTGAAGCAAATGTACAAATGGGCTTGTAAAAAAGCACAGGTAATATTTTTCCAGAATAAATATAATCGGGATTATTTTACTAAAAACAATATGGTAAATAAACATAAAGCAATACTAGTACCCAGGTTCTGGCGTTAATGTTAGTAAATTCACGCCTATGAAAAAAACAAATAAAGAGAAATGAAACCCGATTTTTATTCATAGGAAGGATAATGAAAGAAAAAGGAATAGAGGAATACTTAGAAGTAGCTGAAAAGATAACCAAGGAATTTACCAATATAGAGTTTCAAATATTAGGACCATTTGAAGAGAAGCAATATAAAAACACTATTCTAAATAATAAAAACAACAAAATAAGATATCTTGGAATATCTGATGATGTCAGAAATGAAATAAAAGAAGTTGACTGTATAGTTCATCCTTCCTATCATGAAGGTATGTCAAATGTTTTATTAGAAGGGGCTGCAATGGGTAAACCTCTTATAGCATCTGACATACCGGGTTGTAAAGAAATTATAGAAGATGGTTATAATGGATATTTATTTGAAGTTAAATCGGTCAAGTCTTTAGAAGAAAAGTTGGTACAATTTATAAATTTGGATGATAGCACTAGAGAACTTATGGGCAAAAATTCTAGAAACAAAGTGGTAAAAGAATTTGACAGAAAAATTGTTATTGATGAATATATGAGAGCAATAAATACTGTTATAAAAGAAGGTTATTAAAATGAACCTATATGAATTAATAAAAAACAGAAAAGAAAAAATCTCAGTAATAGGGCTAGGTTATGTAGGATTACCACTTGCAATTTCCTTTGCGAAGGTTGCTGAGGTAGTTGGTTATGATATATCAAAAGAAAAAGTTAAGCAATATCTAAGAGGAATAGATGTTACAAAAGAAGTTGGAGATAAAGCTGTAAAGGAAACAACAGCACTTCTTACCTGGGAAGAAAAATATCTACAAGACTGTAAATTTCACATTGTAGCTGTGCCAACACCAATCAATCCTGATAAAACACCTAATCTTAAACCAATTATTGAAGCTAGCAAAACTGTAGGTAGAAATCTTACTCAAGGCTCTATTGTTGTATATGAATCTACTGTTTACCCTGGAGTTACAGAAGAAATCTGCATACCGATATTGGAAAAAGAATCAGGTTTAAAATGTGGTGTAGACTTTAAGGTAGGTTATTCTCCTGAACGAATCAATCCGGGAGATAAGGTACATAGATTAGAATCTATAGTAAAAGTTGTATCAGGTATGGATGAAGAGTCATTAGAAATCATAGCTAAAGTGTATGAACTAGTAGTAAAAGCAGGAGTATACAAAGCTGAGAGCATAAAAGTTGCAGAAGCTGCAAAAGTTATTGAGAATTCCCAAAGAGATATAAATATTGCTTTTATGAATGAACTTTCTATAATATTTAACAAGTTAGGTATAGATACAAAGGCAGTATTAGAAGCTGCAGGAACCAAGTGGAACTTTTTAAAATTTACTCCAGGTCTTGTAGGAGGTCACTGTATAGGAGTAGATCCATATTATCTTACTTATAAAGCAGAACAAATAGGATATCATTCACAAATCATCCTTGCAGGAAGAAAGATAAATGATGATATGGGAAAATATGTTGCCGAAAATGTAGTAAAAAACATGATAAAGGCAGATAAGCAAATCAAAGGTTCAACAGTAGCAATCTTTGGCATTACATTTAAAGAAAATTGTCCCGATGTCAGAAATACTAAAGTTGTTGATGTAATTAGAGAGCTTGAGGAATATGGAATAAATGTAAAAGTTGTAGACCCAGTTGCAGATAAAGAAGACCTATGGAAAACTTATGGTATAAAACTATATGACATAGAAGAAATAAATGATGTGGATGCAGTAGTCTTTGCTGTACCGCATAAGGAATTTCAATCGATGAAATTAGAAGATATCAAGAAAATATATAACAATAGATGGAATAATCATCAAGAAGTAATAAAAGAAATTGCTGTGACAGCTGATGAAGAAAAAACGAAAACAAATATGTGTTGATTGATGTAAAGGGAATGTTTAATAGAAAAGAAGCAGAAAATATGAACTTCCAATATTGGAGGCTTTAAAATGGGTTATGAAAATATCAAGTTTTCGCCTGACTCTATGTTTTTAGTTACTGGAGCTGCAGGTTTCATCGGTTCCAATCTTGTTGAAGTACTATTAAAATTAGGATACAAAGTGCGAGGATTGGACAATTTTTCTACAGGCAATATAGATAACATAAAATCATTTATGGATAATCCGAATTTTGAATTTATAGAAGGAGATATACGAAATTTTAACACTTGTGCTGAAGTGTGCCAAGGTATAGACTATGTTTTGCATCAAGCAGCTTGGGGAAGTGTTCCAAGAAGTGTGGAAATGCCATTATTATACGAAGAAATAAATATTAAAGGGACACTTAATATGATGGAGGCTGCTCGGCAAAACAATGTAAAAAAATTTGTATATGCTTCAAGTTCATCAGTATATGGTGATGAGCCAACCTTACCAAAAAAAGAAGGCATAGAAGGAAATGTACTGTCTCCATACGCTCTTACAAAGAGAACAAATGAGGAATACGGAAAGCTCTATGCAAAGCTTTATGGTCTTGATACTTACGGGCTTCGTTACTTCAATGTATTCGGTAAAAGGCAAGATCCAAACGGGGCTTATGCTGCTGTTATTCCTAAGTTTATAAAGCAATTATTGAATAACGAAAGACCTACTATTTATGGCGATGGGAAACAGAGCAGAGACTTTACATATATAGAAAATGTCATTGAAGCCAACCTAAAGGCTTGTAAAGCTCCCCGCGAAGTAGCAGGACAAGCCTTCAATATTGCTTATGGAGGAAAAGTATATCTTATTGATTTATATTATTATTTATGTAAAGCATTAGATAAAAACATCGAACCAATATTTGGCCCGGAAAGGCCGGGAGATATCAGACATTCTCATGCTGATATTTCAAAGGCAAGAAAATTATTAGGATATAATCCTGATTGGAGTTTCGAGGATGGGATTAAGGAAGCAATAAATTGGTATAAGGAGAATTTATGATATCTTAGCCAGATTTACAATTTTTGAGACAGAGCAAGTGTTTTTCTTTATACTTATACTTCAATATTTACAATTAATAAGGAGCAATAAGTAAGAATAGAGTATTTACCTAAACTAAATACAAATATGATAAAAAGGGATGCTGTTCATGGTACAATACTATGTACCATATAGGTGTATTATATTGGAAATAATAAGCTAATGATCATTGAGACATTAGAAAACACTTAGGCAAGAAAGCCAAGAAAGAATACTTACCGCTACAAGCTGGGGATGTTACTAAGACCTATGCGGATGTTGATGATTTGATAAGAGATGTAGGATTTAGCCAGATACAAGCATAGATAAAGGGATAGGAAAGTTTGTTAAGAGGTATAGGGAATATTATGGGAGTAGTTGAGATACATGAAAATGAAGATTTTACATGTTATTAATAACCTAGGTAGTGGGGGAGCAGAAAAGTTAATTCAAGAATTAGTTCCACTTTTGAATCAACAAGAAGGAGTTCTCGCTGATGTTCTTTTACTAACTGATAATAATAATGTGTTTGATAAAAAATTAAAAAGTTATGATGTAAAAATTGATGTTGCCCCCTTAAGGAATATAAATCACCCACTAAATATCAATTATATCAGAAGATATATAATTGAGGGGAAATATGATATTGTCCATGCACATCTATTTCCTACAATTTATTGGGTGTCGATAGCCTCAAAACTTATTTTTAAGAACAAACCCAAATTTGTGATGACAGAGCATAGCACATATAACAAAAGGAGAAAAAAAAGTTACTTTAGATATATAGAGAAATTCATATATTCTAGCTATGATAAGATAATATCTATTAGCCAACAAACACATAATAATCTCATATCATGGATTCAACCAAAAAATAAATTAGATAGGTTTATTATTATTCAAAATGGGATTGTAGTAGAAAAATTCAAAAATGCTTTGCCATACAAAAAGTCAGATATTTGTAAAGAATTTACAGAAGACGTAAGATTAATCTGTATGGCTGGTAGATTTTCAAAACCTAAAGATCAGCCAACTTTAATAAGGGCAATGCAATATCTACCAGAAAATGTACATTTATTGTTAGCGGGAGAAGGGCCTCTCAAAAAAGAGAATATAAAATTAACAAAACAAGTAAAAGTGGAAAATAGAGTTCATTTTCTGGGATTTAGAAATGATGTGGAAAGGATACTTAAAACCGTTGATATAGTAGTGTTATCTTCCAATTGGGAAGGATTTGGATTAGCTGCAGCAGAGGGAATGGCAGCGGGAAAACCAGTAATAGCAAGTAGTGTTCCAGGGCTGGCCGAAATAGTTAAAGATGCAGGAATTTTATTTCCAAAAGGTGATTATCATGTTTTGGCTAAATACATTAAGAAAATAATTTTTTCAAAGAGCCAATATAATTCTATTTCAAGATGTTGTTATAATAAATCGGTCTTATTTAACATAACAAGAATGGTAAATCAGTATACTGATATTTATAAAGAATTGAAGCGTGATTAAAATGCAACTTAATTTGAAAAATAAAAACTTTGACTACAGATTTTTAATATTACTTTTAAACATGTTAGTACTGAGTGGAAGTGTAATATTAAATAAATATATAATAGCCTTAATTGGAATTATAGTCTGGATTCTCTTCTATACTACTAACAAATCTATGAGGGATATTATTATAGCAAGGATGCTTATTTTAAGCATTCCCCTATCATTTACGAATATTTTTGGGGGACCTTATGGAGAATCTACTATATCTTGGTATAATATTTTTTTATTGTTACTAATAATATCAGTTTTTTTAAAGGGGAAATTATATTTTAATTTGATTTCTTTACTTTCAATTTTTATTATAATCATTAGTTTAATTCCAATGCTGATTCCAATAGATGTTTTCGATAGCTTTAAACAATACGCTAATTTTTTATCTAATTTTATTTTGATAATCATAGGCAACAACTTATTATCTGATAGCGAGCAAAATTACAAAAGAAAGTTACTTATATCTGATTATATATATACAACTAAAATTGCAGCTTTAGGTGTTATAATTCAAATATTTTTCATAAATGTTTTAAACATAAATATAGGAAACTATAAATTTCTTGGAGGTTATAGACATTCATATGGTTTTTTATTTAGCGACTTCAGCTTCCTATCTCTTTATATCGTATCAGGGGCAATTTTAATTTGGTTAAAAACAGACAAACAAAACTTTAATTTTAAAGATTTCGCTGAAATACTATTATTGTTATTATCCAGCATTATGACATCTGCTAGAACAGGCATTTTTTCATTTTTATTTGTTTTAGTCTTATTTAGTATGAAAAAATCATTAGTTTATGCAAATCGCGGTTCGATTCGTAGTATTGTATTAGTGCTTGCCAATTTGCTAATTGTTTTAGTTAGTTATTTTTTATTAGATAAAGTAAGAGGTCAATTTAAGTTTAGTGATTCTGGGAGAATGGAGCTTAATAAACTCGCATTACATATTTTTTTGGAAAACCCATTGTTCGGTGTGGGTTTGGGCGGGTCAAATTATACCGGAATGTTACCTCATAATATTCTATTTCAATACCTGGTACAAGGTGGCTTAATTTTAACCATACCACTTTTTTTATTTTTTTTATTAGTTATTTATATAACTTTTAAAAAAGATAAGATAATTTTTGCTGGTATCTTGTGCATATTAATAGGATCTTTTTTTGTACCAAACATCTTTGATTCCAGATTTTTGGGTGCTATATTAATGGTCATGAATACGAGATCTAGATCTGTTAATGCAAAATATTAATAGAAATGGAGGCGATACAAAATCTGATGTTACATTATATAAAACTAGTCATAAAAAATCCTAAATTATTATTAGACTTTATCTATAAACGACACCTTGGAGTAATTCTATCTATAGATATTCAAGATTATGTCAATTATAATAAATCAACTAAACCCGAAACAAATGTGCCAGGTAAATTTGAAATATCAAAAAATACAGAAGACATCTTTAAATTCTACCAAGACATGGGTAGGAATAGCATAACAAAAAAAGAAAATAAGTAAGTGGTTACAAGATGGACACCATTGTTGGCTTGCCTGGTCTGATAATAAAGTAGTCGGAGGATTGTGGATTTTTTTTGGGCACATAAATCTACATACACTGTCTGCAAGAGTTTTATCTAAAAATAAGAATATTGTTTTTGACGACAATATTGGTTATAGAGGATATGTAATTGTTAATCCAAATTACAGGGGTAAAGGTATATATACCTTATTTAACGATTACGTAATAAAATGCTATTATAAGAATAAAAAAATAGCTAATATATTATTGATAACTGGTGCTTCAAATGGGGCGGTTATTAAAACAGTAATGAATTCATATGGCAAGTTAATAGGAATAGTACAAGTTAGCAATATATGTGGTTTTATAAGTAGAAACGAGATATTTATTGATCCCAAAGAAAAAACATGGAGATGACTTGGACATGACGAGTGTAGATATTACTTCAAAAGTACGAAATAAAGTAATTGTTATAGGTACAGACCACTATAATACTTTAGGGGTAGTTAGGAGTTTAGGAGAAAAAGGGATTCCAATATACTTAATTTTAATTGCACAGAAAGAAGCTTTTGTTAATAAAAGTAAATATGTAACTCAGAGGTGGTTAGTTGACAGCTCAGAAAAGGGAATACTAGATATTTTAATAAGAAACTTTAATAATGAAAAGTATAAACCTATAATTATACCCACCTCAGACTTTGCAGTTAAAATAATAGATGATAACCTAGATATGCTAAAGGCTAAATACATAACACCAAACATAAAAAATACACAGGGTAAAATTACAAAATTAATGAATAAGAAAACGATGAATGAAATTGCTATTAAGTCTGGTTTGACTGTGCCTAAAACCTGGGAAATCTTTCTAAATAACCAATATAGGTTTCCAGATGAATTGACTTTCCCTTGCATTGTTAAACCTGTATGCAGTGTAGAGGGAAAAAAGGAAGATATAGTTGTATGTAAAAATCAATTGGCCCTGAAAAACAATCTATTTAAATTAAAGAATAGTTATAATAGAGTGTTGATACAAGAATATGTAGATGGTGAAGACGCAATAATGGTAAACATAGCCGGTTATATTGCTATCAATCGTCATATTATTCTACCAGCAATAATTGAAAAAGTTAGGGAATATCCGCTTAATACAGGGAGCACATCATATGCAAAGGCTGTAAAAAGTTCCGTTTATGTCAAGAATGTTAATAAAATTTATGGATTTTTGAGCAATCTTGGTTATTCCGGTTTGTTTGACATTGATTTTAAATTTGCTAAGAATAAACTTTATTTTATTGAGATTAACTTTCGAAACGGTGCCTCAGGGTATGCATTAACTAAGGCGGGTGTAAACTTACCCTACCTTTGGTATTTAGAAGCAAGTGGCTTAAATATTGACAAATTTAAGAACGAAATAGATAAAGATTTCTACTTTATGATGGAATTTATGGATATAAGGCACGTTTTAAATGGGGATGTAAAAGTAATAACTTGGTTAAAAGACTTAATTAGGACAAGGTCTTTTTTATTTATTAATTTAAAGGATATGAAACCACTACTTTTTAAGTTTTCAAAAATATTTACATAGTATGTAGAATGAGGTCGTAAAAAATGGGTGCTAAATACATTTTTAGGTTAGATGACATAGCTGAAAACATGAAGTGGAATAATTTTTTTTTATTAAAGGAGATATTTGCAAAACACAATATAAAGCCCATTATTGGTGTTATACCAAATAACGAAGATGAAGAACTGTTAAAGTTGCCAAAATGTCCATTTAACTTCTGGGAGGAAACAAGGAATTTACAAAAGCTGGGCTGGAGTATAGCATTACATGGGTTCAATCATAAGTATATTACAAAGAACGCAGGCATATTTGGTGTAAATAATTTTAGCGAATTTGCAGGTGTGCCTTATTATATCCAAAATCAAAAAATACAAGAAGGCAAGTTTATCTTTGAGCAACATGGATTAAAAATCGATGCTTTTATGGCACCTGCGCACACTCTTGATAAAACAACCTTAAAAGCACTTATTGATAATAATATATACACAGTAACAGATGGGTTTTGTTTATACCCGTATTATTATGAAGAAATATTGTTCGTTCCCCAACTCTTATCCACACCTAGAAAAATGCCGTTCGGTATATATACATGGTGTTTGCACCCCAATAATATGACCGAAGGAAGCATACGCGAGATTGAAAAGTTTATTAAAGATAATAAAGAAGATATAATTTCATTCAAAGATGCTAAAAAGTACGCTACAAATAGTTTTTTAAATAAACTAACTGGTTTTATAAATAAAGGTCTGTTAAGTATTTTAAGGTCATTAAGAAGTAAAGTAATTTAGCGAATAATTAAAGGGTATTTAATTATTAATTACAATAACAGAAATATTAGTATAGTAAATAATAACACCTCAAATAAAAACGGAGCAGATAAATATGAAAAAGACAGCATTGCTTTTGATGGTAATTACAGTTATATCAAAGATATTGGGTTTTGTTCGAGAAATTTCCTTGTCGTATTTTTATGGAGCGTCAAATACTACCGATGCATACCTTATTTCTCAAACTATCCCTATTGTTATTTTTGCTCTCATAGGAACAGGTATATCTACAGGATATGTTCCTTTATACAGCAAGATACAAGAAAAGCATGGAGTAAAGGAAGGAATTAGATATACAAATAACCTTATCAGTATCTTGCTAACAATATGCACATGTATCGTTATACTTGGCATCTTGTTTACAGGTCAAATAGTAAAATTATTTGCATCTGGATTTGAACATGATACACTGATTTTAGCAGTGCAGTTTACAAGAATAAGTTTAGTAGGTATATATTTTACAGGTCTTATACATATTTTAGGTAGCTTTCTTCGTATCAAAGGTAACTATTCGATTCCAGCTTTGATTGGGTTTCCATATAATTTAATTATCATATTATTTATATTTTTAAGTTCAAAATCAGATGTATGGGTTCTAGCTGTTGGGAGTTTAATAGCACTAGCAGTTCAATTCGGGCTACTAGTACCTTTTGCACACAAACAAGGCTATAGATATAAATTTAAAATTGATTTAAAAGATGAATACATAATAAAAATGGTTACTATAGCATTACCTGTGATAATTGGTGTATCAGTGAATGAAGTAAATGTAATCGTTGACAGAACATTAGCATCTGGTATAGCTGTTGGGGGTATATCAGCACTTAATTATGCCAGAAGGTTGAATGCCTTTATTCAAGGTATTTTTGTTACTACCGTAGCAACCGCAATGTATCCAATTATATCTAAAATGGCTGCTCAAAGCAATTTCGATGGTCTGAAAAAGTCAGTATCTGAAGCTATAAATCTTATCAACTTATTTGTAATACCTGCTACAGTGGGAGCTATGATATTTGCTGAGCCGGTAGTGAAACTGTTATTTGGAAGGGGAGCTTTTGACCCTGAGGCCATATCCATGACTTCAAATGCATTGTTTTTTTACTCTATAGGGATGATAGGTTTTGGACTAAGAGAGATCTTATCTAGAGCTTTCTATTCTATGCAAGATACCAAGACACCTATGATAAATGCAGCTATAGCCATGGGTATGAATATTGTTTTAAATATAATACTATCGAGATTTTTAGGGTTAGGTGGTCTTGCCTTAGCAACAAGTATATCAGCTATATTTTGCACGGGGTTATTATTTGTTAGTCTTAGAAAAAAGATAGGTGCATTTGGGATGAAGAACACTACTATATCTTTAATAAAAATACTTGTGGCTTCACTGGTTATGGGGATAGTTGCTTATCTTGCTTACGATCTTTTACTATCATATTTCAGTGGGAACTTATCTTTGATTATTTCAATATGTATTGGTGCTTTGGTATACTTCGTAATAGTTTATTTTATGAAGGTAGATGAAGTGGAAACCTTAGTAAATGCGGCTAAAAAAAGACTGAAAGAACGTGCATAAAATGGTATAATGAGCTAGAATAAAAATATGATATTAGATATTTGGGGGAAGGGATTTTCAAAAGTGAAGGTTATTTTGCGTAAATTTTTTTTGGCTATTTTAGATATTGCTATTATTAATATTTCATTATATTTATCTCTTGTTTTGCGGTTTGAAAATAATATTCCACTACAGTATTTAACTGTATTTAGAGAAACTCACATTATAGTGACTATTGTTGCACTTTTAAGTTTCTTGGTTTTTAATTTATATAATAGAATATGGAAATATGCCAGTATTGATGAGCTTATCTCTATAGTAATGGCTACATCTTTTTGCACACTTACTGTGTTGGGATATACTTTTATGATGAGGCAAACATTTCCCCGTGGTATTTACATATTGTTTTGGCTTTTACTTACTACCTTTATTGGGGGAAGTAGATTTGTTTTCAGGGCATTTAACGGTGTGACACCTATTCTTCGAAGAGTCTGAAGGTGTTCGAAATGTCATGGTCATCGGAGCTGGTGAGGCTGGCTCAATGGTTATCCAGGAGTATAAGAAGCATCCGGATCTTAAGATGAGACCTGTTGTTATCATAGATGATGATAAGAATAAGCACGGTATGCGTATACATGGTGTTAAGGTTTTCGGAGGACGGCAGGATATTCCTGAGATGGTTTTGAGAAAAAATATTAAAGAAATAATAATAGCTATGCCGTCTATTGATAGGCTTGAGATAAGAGAAATAGTAAATGTATGTAGTCAGACTAAGTGCAAGTTACGAATAGTGCCTGGGGTTTATGAACTACTCGATGGTAAAGTCAGCATAAAAAGCTTAGAGATGTAAAGATAGAAGACCTTTTGGGAAGAGAACCGGTTAAGGTGAACCTTGAGGAGATTTCCGGGTACATAAAAAATAAAGTTGTATTGGTAACCGGTGGAGGTGGATCTATAGGTTCAGAGCTTTGTCGTCAGATAGCGAGATTCCAGCCTAAGGAACTTTTGATTTTTGATATAAGTGAAAACAATGTTTATAGTTTAGAATATGATTTAAAGACTCTTTTTCCAAATTTAAAATACAGTGCTTTGATAGGGAGTGTAAGAGACCGAGAAAGATTAGAATCAGTATTTGACCAATATAGACCGGATGTGGTTTTTCACGCTGCAGCGCATAAACATGTTCCTTTGATGGAGCTTAATGCAACTGAAGCTATAAAAAATAATGTGTTTGGAACGCTAAATGTGGCCCAAACAGCGGATAAATATAAGGTGGAAAGATTCACTCTCATTTCCACAGATAAGGCAGTAAACCCAACTAATATAATGGGAGCGTCAAAAAGGATTGCAGAGATTATCATACAGATGATGTCAATGAAAAGTAAAACGGTGTTTTCAGCGGTAAGATTCGGGAATGTTTTAGGAAGTGAAGGTAGTGTGATTCCCCTTTTTAGAAAGCAGATAGAAAGTGGAGGACCTGTTACTGTGACCCATCCTGAAGTAATACGCTATTTTATGACTATCCCAGAAGCAGTGCAGCTCGTGATACAGGCAGGGGCTTTAGCTAAAGGTGGGGAAATATTTATCCTGGATATGGGAGACCCGGTGAAGATAGCGGACCTTGCCCAAGATATGATAAAACTATCGGGCTTAGAGCCTGATGTGGATATAGAGATAGACTACATAGGCCTTAGACCAGGTGAAAAGCTTTATGAAGAACTGCTTTTAAATGAAGAAGGTATAACTGCTACAAAATATAAGAAGATATACATAGCAAAACCAACTTTTACAGATGTGGATGCCTTTGAAAGGGAACTTACAGCTCTTAGAGAATTACTTTTTAACTCTAATACAGGGGTAAGAGATATAATCAAGAAGATGGTGCCAACTTATAGGAATGGTAATGATGTGGTGGAAGAGGTGTGGAAGAGGTAAGGTAAAATCTAATATATAATATATATAATATATATTCATTGATAGTTAACAGTCGGGTTTTCCCGGCTGTTTTTGTAAATATAGGTGTAAAATTAGTGAATGTTAAGCAACAATTGGGTGTTAGTTACTGAGCGCTAAAACATAAAAAGGAGAATATTTGGAGCCTGTACAACAAATATTTACAGACTTAGTCACGGGGACAGGTTATCTTTGATTATTCAATATATGTTACAAAATTGTAACATATATTGAATAAATTAATAAAAACTAGCGAATAATAAGCAATAATGTCACGGAACTATAACATTACTATTGACTCTTGCATACAATGAAGTATAATGAAATTAAAAGGGAGGTGTTGCTATGAATGAAATATTAGGAGCAAGAATCAGATTTTTGAGAGAATCTAAAGGCTTGACACAAGAGCAGGTTGCTGAAAAAATGAATTGCACAAGACAAAAATATGCTAGGATTGAAAAGGGTTTAATAGATATTTCATATGCTAGTATTGTAACTATTTCTGAGATTCTCGAAGTTCAGGTTGAAGATATAACTTCTTTGGTCAATAATATTAATCAAAAACAACTGATATGCAGAAGAAATGGCGATTGTATCCGGGAAGATAAATTTGCATATATTATGGAAATGATTGATACCTTTTATGCGCATAGAAAACTATATAACAGTGTAAGGCAGGTTAATGTTGAATGAATAAAAAAAGGCAACTTGATATTGAAAAAATAGCTGATAGTGTTAGGGCTGAATGTAAAGTAACAGATTATGGTTTTCAAAATATATTTGAAGCCGCTGAAAAACTGGGATATAGAGTAATTAGATATCCCTTAGGTAATGATGCGCTTTTAGGATTCGCACTAATAAAAAATACTGAGCGAATTATTTTTTCGAATTCATCATCAATATTATCCAGAGAAATATTTTCTGTTGCTCACGAAATTGGGCACCAAAAACTACATTTGTCAGAACAAGGTTTGACGTTAATTAAGGATTATGATTTTAACGATAGAGATGAGTATGAAGTTGAAGCTAATTATTTTGCTGCATGCTTACTAATGCCTGTTGAGAAAGTAAATAACTTTATTAGATTTGAATTAAATGAAAAGAGCATTAATAAATGGACTGGATTGGATATAGCCAGAATACAAACAGCATTCAATGTTAGTTATGATATGGCACTTATTAGATTAGAAGCACTATGTATATTAGATGGTGTTGTAATTGAAAACTTAAAATTGGAGAAAGCGGAAAAAACTGTATCAAGTTTGTTAAAAGTTATCAATGGAAACATTGATCTTTGTAAGGCAACGGAAGTCAAGAGGATACCAGCTGAATATTTAGAGTGGGTGATTTCCAATTACAATGAAAAACTAATTCCTATAAAAAGCTTGGAAGCAACTTTAAATTATGTGGATTTGAGAGTGGAAGATTTAAACTTATCACACGAAGAGCGTGAAGATGATGAAAGCTTTGATGATTTGCTTAAGGGGATGGATTAATGGATGCATCACTAGACACAAATGTAATTATCCACTTATATAAGGCGGACTTCCAAGCCATTCTATTCAATAGATTTAAAAATCTGAAGGTATATGAATTCATTAGATATCATGAGATGAAAAATCATGCTACCCCTGAAATTATAGATTTATTTGATAAAGATGTAAAGGCTGGAAAAATAGAACTAGTTAGTGATGTTTATCTAAGAGAAATTGGAATGTATAATGTGTTTCAGCAACATGTAAGAGATATTAGGATTTTATTTGATAGTGGTGACTTAGGAGAGGTTTTTGCAATCGCGATGGCAAAGACCTTAGGTTGTATATGCCTAGTGACTGATGACATTAAGGAACGAGGTCCCCATTATACATTAATGAGAATTCAAGACTCTGACGTTATGCCATTTGCTTTTTATGAAATATTATTTTTAGATTATCTAGAGGAAAGAATAACAGAAGAAAAATTGTTGGATAACTTTTGTGAAATATGTGATTTATCTGGGATAACAATGGATTGTTCTTCAAAATTAAAGGCATTTATTAGAAGATTTTGGTCAGATCCTTATAGGGAAATTGAAAAGAAATGGATGAAGTCTTTTTGTGTTGAGAAAAATATCGATGCTAAGCAAAAGATCCAAAAACTAATTACATATCTGACAACAATAAATATTTAAGGACAGAATAAACAGCTACAACAGGAAAGCCCGGAGAACCTGGTTTTAGTTTTGGTGCTTAAGAAGTGCCATAGTAGCAGCGGTAGCAACGGAGTGCCATAAGGATCTTCCTTCTGCGGTTTCTAAGATGGTAAGAATAAAAAGAAGGTACATGTCAAACAGCAAGAACGTAGGAGCTTATGAGAGACTATATGAAAGAGTAAAAGAACTATATAAAATGCTAAGGCCATGGTATAAGTCCATTTAAGGAAATAAGAGAATAAGAGAAGGGGCGGTTTTTTGTTTTAAAGTAAAACCTTGCAATAAGAATGATAATTTTATACAATAATACCGAACATATGTTTCATAAAGAGAATTGTTTTGTAGTGAAAAAGAAGGACTGTTAGTTAAAATATAGAAATATGTAGATAGCATTACAAAAGGAAATTTAAGTTACATAACCCCAGGAGGTGTTATAGTATGAACGTTAATGAGAAAACGTTAGCTCGCTATTTATTTCAAAATAAAATATTTAAAAGTGATGGTCAATCATTTGAGGATATGTTTATTGCGATTATGAACTATCCAGAAGAACATTTTCAGGCTATAAAACCCTGGGGTAATATTGGCGACAGGAAAAATGATGGATACATAAGGAATAAAGGTATATTTTATCAGGTGTATGCCCCTGAAGATTTAGATAAGAAATCTTATGTTAGTGCAGTAAATAAGCTAAAAATAGACTTTGCTGGATTAAAGGCTCAATGGGAACCTATTAATGAGTTTTATTTTGTTATCAATGATAAATATAAAGGAGTAAATGCTGATTGTGAAAAGGCAATTCAAGAAATAAAGGATGAATATGGGCTTATTAATGCAGGCTTTTTAACAGCAAAGGATATGGAGGACATTCTTTTCTCGTTAGACGATGATCAAATACTTAGTATAACAGGCTTTATTCCGGACCCCTCTAATATCAAACAAATAGATTATTCTATCTTAAACGAAGTAATTGATCATATAATGAAATTATCTTTAAGGAACACCAATGGGTATGAAATAATTTTGCCTGACTGGGATAAAAAAATAGCATTTAACAAATTATCAATTCCAGTGGCAAACTTACTTTATAATGGATATTTTCAGGTGTATTCTTTAGAGGAGTATTTAGCGAATAATAGTGATTTTCTGGCGGATGCTTTAAGGGATAAATTAAATGAAGTTTATTGTGAAGAACGAGATTTACACACTGGAGATAAACTGTTCTGGGCTATGGTAAACCGACTGAGCCCTAGAGAAGAGCAAGCCTACCAGACTACGGTTATTATTATAATGGCTAAGTATTTTGAAGCTTGTGATATTTTTGAGGACCCTTCACAGGAGGAAGAAAAATGTTAATTCCTACAAAACACACGAATTTTTCAGAATCCTTACTTGGATTTGGTAGTTATATATTAAAAAAAATAGAATACTTTAAGTCTGTAGATGAACTATGGAGTGAATATCTGTTAGACTATAAAAACAGGATATATCCGGCGAAGCATAGTTTTGATAACCTATTGCTTACCTTAACATTTCTTTATTCAATTGGAATATTAGAGGAACAGGATGGAGGTGTAATAAGGTGCAACTAATTAAGGTTTATTCCAATATGGAGACTTTTAGAGAGGTTAAATTTAATGAGAGAGGATTAAGTTTTATAGTTGCGAAACAAAAAAACCCTGAGGTTACTGAGAAGGGTCAAACCTATAATGGTGTAGGTAAGTCCTTATTGGTGCGAATTATCCACTTCTGTCTTGGCGCTCGCAAAAAAAATTATAAGAAATTTTGTGAAAAGTTACCTGGGTGGGAGTTTTACTTGGATTTTAAGATAGATAATAAAATATATACGGCTAAGAGGTCAACAGATAATCCGAATAGAATTTTTCTAAACGGTGAAGAACTATCTGTTAATAAGTTTAATAAAAAGATGGGACAATTATGTTTTGACATACCAAAAGATATATCATTTTTATCATTTCGTTCTTTAATTCCATTTTTTATAAGGCCAAATAGGGAATCTTATGTGTCTTACTTTAATCCGGGGAAAACTGGTAGTAATTATCAAACATTACTTTATAATGCATTTTTACTTGGGCTAGATGTGTTTTTAGTACAAAAAAAACGTAAAATAAGAAAAGAACAAGAGAGAATTGGGGAATTGGAGGATAATTTCAAAAAGGATTCTTTGTTAAGAGATTTTTTTACCGGAAACAGGGATGTCACATTAACTCTCATAGACATTGAAGAGCAAATAAAAAAGCTTGATGATAACCTAAGGAATTTTAAAGTTGCTGAAGACTATCATGAAGTGCAAATTGAGGCAGATAATGTAGAAAGAGAACTTTTTACCCTTAATAATGAAATAATAATGTTGCAAAACAATATAAAAAATATTGATAAGAGTCTTCATATTACACCAGATTTAAATAAGAGTGATATAAAACACATATATGATGAAGCCAATATTTATTTTACTAATAATATGAATAGGACACTAGATGAATTGGAAAATTTTTATAATAAGCTAGTTACTAGTAGGAAGAAAAGATTGCTTGAGCAGAGAAATAGATTAAGTGCTGAAATACAGTCTAAATCAAACAAATTAAAACTACTACAAGAGGAATTTGATAAACTATTGCAATACCTAGGTGAACATCAAGCATTAGATGTTTTTGTAAGTCTTAGTAATAAAAGCGCATCATTAAAGTCTGAAAGGGATAGTTTGAAAAAATATCAAGAACTACAATCAGAATATAAAGAGAAACAACGACAAGCGGAGAAAGATTTATTAGATCTTGCTGAAGCTACGGAAAAATATTTAAAAGAAATTGAATCGGATATAGTAGAACTTAGGGATCATTTTAGAGGCTTAGCTAAAACATTCTATCCAAAAAGTGCAGCTGGTCTTACTATTGAAAACAATGATGGTGCCAATCAATTACAGTTCAATATAGATGCTAAGATAGAATCGGATACTTCTGATGGAATTAATAATGTTAAAATATTTTGCTATGATCTAACGATGCTTTTTAAAGGCCATAACCATAGAGTAAATTTTATTTTTCATGACAGCAGGCTCTTTGATGGAATAGATGAACGACAAAAGGCAGATATTTTTAAAATAGTTTACGAAAAATTTACTAATCAAAATAAACAATATATAGCTACTGTAAATCAGAATCAGCTAGATGAGGTAAATAGATTAATAAGTGAGGAGCACTTTGATAATATTTTTACCAAAAATACAGTATTAACCTTAACTGATGAAGCAGATTCTCAAAAGCTATTAGGTATAAAAGTAGATATAGGAGAAAATTAATGAATAAGTTTTTTTATTATCATAGAACGGGGATAGGATTGCAGAGATTATCATACAGATGATGTCAATGAAAAGTAAAACGGTGTTTTCAGCGGTAAGATTCGGGAATGTTTTAGGAAGTGAAGGTAGTGTGATTCCCCTTTTTAGAAAGCAGATAGAAAGTGGAGGACCTGTTACTGTGACCCATCCTGAAGTAATACGCTATTTTATGACTATCCCAGAAGCAGTGCAGCTCGTGATACAGGCAGGGGCTTTAGCTAAAGGTGGGGAAATATTTATTCTGGATATGGGAGAACCGGTAAAGATAGCGGACCTTGCTCAAGATATGATAAAACTTTCGGGCTTAGAGCCTGATGTGGATATAGATATAGAGTACATAGGCCTTAGACCAGGTGAAAAGCTTTATGAAGAATTACTTTTAAATGAAGAAGGTATAACTGCTACAAAATATAAGAAGATATACATAGCAAAACCAACTTTTACAGATGTGGATGCCTTTGAAAGGGAACTTACAGCTCTTAGAGAATTACTTTTTAACTCCAATACAGGGGTAAAAGATATAATCAAGAAGATAGTGCCAACTTATAGAAATGGTAATCATGTGGTGGAAAAGGTAAGGTAAGATCTCATATATAATATATATTCATTGATAGTTAACAGTCGGGTTTTCCCGGCTGTTTTTGCTTGTGAATATTTGGGGACGGGTACAAATTATTCACGACATCATGAGCAAAAGTTCTATGTTGTGAATAAAAGTAACTGTCCTCTTTTATTTAAGTGGATTTTTGACTTTTGCCTTGGAAGCATCCGGCGTGAAATTTATTAAATCAAGCATCTTATAGGATAGGTATATCTGGACACATTCTTCGAAGTTATCTAGATTAATCGAAGCAATTTCAGCAATTTGTTTAAGGCGATAGCTCATTGTATTTCTGTGAATGAATAACTTATCTGCTGCCAACTTTGTATTTTTGTCAACACAGAGGTATGTATATAGAGTTTGATAGGTGTCTGTTTCATTTTGATCATCATATTGCTTTAAAACCAAAGGTGCCGGATGAAACAGATCTATTAAATTATGTCTTTCACCTGCTAACTGTAATATGTGATAAATACTATAATCTGAGTATTTATACAGGTTATGTGAGCTTAAAAGCCATCTTCCCAGCTCCAGAGACTTTTGAGCCTGAAGGTAAGCCTTTCGTAAGCCTACTATAGTATCAAACCTGTCGCTGATGCCCGCTTGCAAGTCGTTATCTTTTAAGCATTTTTCCAAATTAGTAATTGAAGTATCAATCTGATTATCTTTTAGGGAGAGGAAGACTACGATCCGATCGTTATAAAAAATGGATTTAGAATATTTAAGCTGATGATCAATATAGTCACGAAGATAATCAACAAGGTGGTAATTCGCAATATCTTCATTGATAAAATTAATGACTGCCAAGTAAAGATTACTTTCCAATTTTAAACCAGCAGCTTTAAGTCTTTCTTTAACATGTTCCCAATTTTGTATGGCATTATCCAAGAGATCAATTAACAGGCTTTCATACATGAGTCCTTTAGTAAGATAATAATTTCTATTTTTTCGCATCTCCTCGGAAATAACGTTACAAAGTAGTTTTATAGTTTGAAAGTCTTCTTCCTTGAATTTTTGTTTATGTTCTAAAACGCCCAGATAACCAACTAGCTTATTGTTAATAATAATTTTACCATGGATTCTGCGTATTTTTTCAGAAAAACCCGTTTCAGTAAGCAAAGGCTCTTCACTTTTTGCTATCTTTTCTACAACCCCTTCTTTTCTGAAAGTCGAAATTAGGTCATAAGAGCAATATCCTTTGGTAACCAGTTCATTCCACACACGATCATCTACTTTATCCTTTTTGGTATAAGCCAATAATTTATAACTCGAATCCACTAAAAGCATGGGGTTGTTTAACAGTTGGTAACCCATATCAATG
>JBMNGG010000002.1:0-43301 GCA_050949705.1 Tepidanaerobacteraceae bacterium
GATTTCATATTTTATACATTCTTATATGCTTTTTTACACAACAAAAAACCGCCAAAGGGAATGAACCCCCTGACGGTTGGCGCTTGCGATAAGCAAACTTTGTAATTGTAAACAAACTCGTGTGTAATGAAACACACAATTATCTCTTTGAAAATTGTGGAGCGCGTCTGGCTTTTTTGAGACCGTATTTCTTTCTTTCTTTCATACGGGGATCTCTAGTTAAAAAGCCCTCTTTTTTTAGAACTGGTCTAAATTCATCATCAATCTTTAATAGAGCACGTGAAATACCGTGGCGAATAGCTCCTGCCTGACCTGTTGAGCCGCCGCCTTTAACACTTGCAATTACATCAAATTTGTCAATTGTATTGGTCTTCTCTAAGGGACGCTTTACATCAGCTTTTAAAGTTTCTAAGCCGAAGTAGTCATCTAAAGGTCTTTTGTTAACAACTATTTTACCACTTCCGGGCATTATCCAAACTTTTGCAACGGAGGTTTTTCTCCTTCCAGTAGCGAGCACTGCCTGTTTCATATCCTTCCTCCTTTCTCCTATATATCAAAAGATAGCGGCTGAGGTTGCTGAGCCTCATGGGGATGTGATTCTCCCTTATATATTTTAAGCTTTTTAATCATCTTACGGCCCAAAGCATTATGTGGAAGCATACCCCAAATGGCTTTGTAAACAACTTTTTCCGGGCTTTTTTCCATGAAACTGCGGAAGTTTTGGGCTTTTATACCTCCAGGATATCCGGTATGTTTATAGTACATTTTTTTATCCATTTTGTTTCCTGTTAGAATAGCTTTATCTGCATTTACAATAACAACATAATCCCCTGTATCTACATGGGGTGTATATATTGGCTTATGTTTGCCTCTCAATATTATGGCTACCTTTGAGGCTAACCGCCCTAATGGTTTATTGCTAGCATCAATTACATACCAATCTCTCTTAACTTCCTCTTTTTTTGCCATAAATGTGCTCAATCCTATTCCCTCCTTTTAACCATAGAGTAATTTTATTATAGGCTATTTTAAGTGTCAAGCATGTCAATAAAATACTTTTTTAAGGCATAAACCCTGAGGTGGAAGAGTCTTTCCAGCTCGAGTCCGGTCTTTGCATTTTAATATAAAATCCACTTCTTCAACTTTAATTGTATTAAGACCAACTTCAAGTAAAGTTCCAGCTATTATTCTAACCATCTTGTATAAAAAACCATTTGATTTTATCTCAATTTTTATTATATCTCCGTTTTTTTTAATGTCTAGGCTATCGATGCAACGAATTGTAGTTTTTACAGAGCTGCCAGATGCCTTAAATGCGGAAAAATCATGAGTGCCTATTAGGATATTCGCAGCTCTTTGCATTTTCTCAACATCAAGGGGTCTTGAGAAAAAATAGCTGTAATTACGTAGCAACGGTGATGAGAATGGAGCATTATAAATTGTATATGTGTAAATTTTTGCTTTGGCACAAAACCTTGCATGAAAGTCTTCTGATACTTTTTCAGCATGTTTAACAACAATATCTTCAGGCAATTTGCTGTTTATAGCATATGGCAGTTTATCTAAAGGAATTCGTGTATTAGTTTTAAAATTTGCTACTTGACTTAAAGCATGGACTCCTGCGTCTGTTCTACCAGAACCAATAATATGTGCTTTCTCACCAGTAATAGAATATATAGCATTTTCTAACGTTTCCTGAATAGAAGGATGATTTTTTTGTCTTTGCCAACCGTTATACGCTGTTCCATCGTATTCAATGATTAATTTTACATTCATAAAAACACCTACCAAATAAATCGACTTATAACAGCGCCAACAGCAAATGCTATAAACACTACATATGTTACCATATCTATTATTGTAATTTTTAGTTCCTTCATGCGGGTTCTGTTTTCTCCCCCTCGATAACATCTTGCTTCCATGGCCATTGCCAAATCATCCGCTCTTCGAAATGCACTTATAAATAACGGTACTAATAATGGAACTAAGTTTTTAGCTCGATTAATCAGGTTTCCGCTTTCGAAGTCTGCACCCCGTGCCATCTGAGCCTTCATTATCTTGTCGGTTTCCTCCAGTAAAGTTGGAATAAACCTCAATGCTATTGTCATCATCATGGCTAATTCATGAGCCGGAACCCCAATTTTTTTAAAGGGCGAAAGCAATCTTTCAATACCATCTGTCAGAGAAATCGGCGATGTAGTAAGAGTTAAAAGCGATGTCCCTGTAATTAACAAAATAAGACGTATAGCCATAAAGGCACCTTGAGATAAACCCTCATAGGTTATATCCAAAGGGCCTAGTGTATAAATAACCCGGCCTTTTATCATAAAAGAGTTTAACAAGAATGTTAACGTAATAATAAATACAAGGGGCTTTAAGCCCTTTAATATATAGCGTATTGGTATACCTGACAATAAAATTGCAAGCAAAATAAAACTTACAGGAAAAATGTATCCATAAAAATTATTAAGGACAAATAGGACTACCATGTAGGCAAAAGTTATTATAATTTTTGTCCTAGGGTCTAAACGATGGACTACAGAATTTCCCGGTATATACTGACCTATAGTTATTTCACGCAAGACCCTTCCCCCTTATGGCACTCATTATCTCAGCCCTTGCTTCGTCCACAGTTAATATGTCCTTTGATACATTTTTACCTCTTTCTTTTAGTTTTATCATTAATTCTGTTATTTGAGGTATACCTAAACCTTTTTCAACAAGTCCTTTATAGTCCTGGAAAATCTCCCTGGGTGTACCTTTAGAAACAATTTCACCCTTATACATTACTGCAAGTTTATCCACGAGTTTTGCAACATCTTCCATGCTATGTGAAACTAGTATTACCGTCAAGTTTTGTTTTTTCTTTAGCTCAACAATCTCTTCTAGTATTTCATCTCGACCACGAGGGTCCAAACCCGCAGTTGGTTCATCAAGTATAAGAATTTTCGGTTTCATAGCTAATACTCCAGCTATGGCAACTCTACGCATTTGGCCTCCACTTAATTCAAAAGGCGATTTGTCCTTTACTTCTTCATAGGAAATACCCACTAATTCCATGGCTTCTTTGACTCTTTTTGTGATTTCATCCTGAGAAAGACCCATATTCTTAGGGCCAAAAGCTACATCTTGTTCTACAGTTTCTTCAAATAATTGATGTTCAGGATATTGAAATACCAAACCCACTTTTTGCCTGATAGCTTTAAGACCTGAGCGTTTAGCGCCTAAGCTTTCACCATCAATAAGAATCTCGCCTGAGGTTGGTTTTAATAGGCCGTTTAAGTGCTGAATAAGTGTTGATTTCCCAGAACCGGTATGACCTATGAGACCCCAAAATTCTCCGCTTTCAACAGTCCAGTTTATATTCTTTATTGCTGTAGATTCAAAGGGTGTACCTTGCATATATACATGAGTAAGATTTTTTATATCAATTGACATAGGTGATCCACCATTTCTTTTACAGTTAATATATCACTTCTCACAGGTACCTTATCGGTTCTGAGCAAGTAGGCCAATTCAGTGACTTGAGGGACATCAAGGCCTATTTCTTTTAACCTTGTAACCTGGCTGAAGATTTCAGTAGGCTTTCCCTCCATCACTACCTGGCCTTTTTCCATAACAACAACTCTATCGGCACGAACGGCTTCCTCCATAAAGTGGGTAATTAAAACAACGGTTTTTCCTTCTTCTTTGTTTAGTTTATTAACTGTATCTATTACTTCTTTCCTACCTACTGGATCTAGCATTGCGGTAGGCTCATCTAGGATAATGCAATCAGGTTTCATTGCTAATATACCCGCTATAGCAACACGTTGCTTTTGACCACCAGATAAAAGATGTGGAGCCTTTTTAGCAAAATCAGTAAGCTCGACAACTTTAAGTGCTTCCTTTATTCTCTGCCTTATTTGTTCTGGAGGAATTCCTAAGTTTTCAGGACCAAAAGCTACATCCTCCTCAACAATAGTAGCAACTATCTGATTGTCAGGGTTTTGAAACACCATTCCAGCCTTTTGTCGAATATCCCAGATATGTTCTTTATTCTTCGTATTGAGTCCATCAACTAATATATCACCTTTTGTTGGTGAAAAGAGACCATTAAACAGCTTTGCCAATGTAGATTTTCCAGATCCGTTAGGACCTATAATCGCTACAAATTCGCCTGGTTTTATTTTTAAATTTATATTTTTCAGTGCCAGGTTGCTACCCCCGGCATACTGATAATGAACATCAATTGCTACAATCTCGGCGGCTATTCTCACCGCCCCCTTTACATAAATGATACTAAAGGTTATACAAGCTCCAAGACCGCTTTTTGTGCAGCATCTCCACGCCGTGGACCTGTTTTTGTGATGCGGACATATCCACCGCTTCTATCCTCATATTTAGGAGCTATTTTTTCAAATAAGTTTTTTACAGTTGTTTCATCAAGAATCTCGGCCAAGACTAACCTTCTGGCAGCCAAATCATTCTTCTTAGCCAGTGTAATCATCTTTTCAGCTATCCGAAGAACTTCTTTAGCTCTAGTTTCTGTAGTCTCTATTTTCCCATATTTTAGTAAGTCTGTAGTTAAGTTCCTAAGCATCATTTTACGATGCCCACTTGGCCTGCCCAGTTTCCTCATTTTGTCGCCTCCTTACTACTCCTCCGGTTGTTTTAATGATAGATTAAAGGTGTGAAGCTTACTTGTGACTTCTTCCAAGGATTTTTTACCTAAATTCCTCACCTTCATCATGTCTTCCTCTGTCTTCTGAGTTAATTCATAAATAGTATTGATACCAGCCCTCTTTAAGCAGTTATAGGAGCGAACTGATAAATCAAGTTCTTCAATAGGCATTTCCAGTATTTTCTGTTGGTCATCTTTTTCCTTTTCTACAGGCATTTCTTCAGTTTCTACTTTATCAGTTAACCCTACAAATAAGCTAAAATGTTCAATTAGTATTTTCGCAGCAGCACTAATGGCATTATCGGGCTTAATAGCACCATTAGTCCAGATTTCCATTATAAGTCGGTCATAGTCAGTTCTTTGTCCTACCCTGGTGTGTTCAACATCAAAGTTGACTTTATGCACCGGGGTAAAAACAGAATCGATAGCGATAACACCAATGGGTTGATTTGGTTTTTTGTTTCTGTCGGCTGTTACATATCCTTTGCCTTTTTCTAATGTAAGTTCTGCAAATAACTTTGCATCTTTTTCTAGAGTGGCTATGTGAAGATCTGGATTTAGTATTTCCACATCAGCATCTGTTATAATGTCTGATGCACATACCTCTCCTTCACCCTGTGCTTCAATCCTGAGTAATTTTGGCTCATCACTGTGCATCAGCACCGATAATTCTTTGATATTCATGATTATTTCTGTAGTATCCTCTACAACGCCTGGAATAGTAGAAAACTCATGCTGTGTGCCTTCAATTTTTATCGAAGTTACAGCTGCTCCAGGTAAAGATGATAACAGGACTCTGCGCATAGAGTTCCCTAAGGTTGTTCCATAACCTCTCTCTAGCGGCTCTAATACAATCTTCCCATAGGTATTGTCCTCAGTTGATTCTATCAATTCAATCCTAGGCTTTTCAATTTCTATCATGTATTACATTACCCTCCCTTAAATTATATGAATTCTGACGAGGGTTATAAAATTACTTCGAGTAAAGCTCGACAATTAGATGCTCCTGTATTGGAACGTCCATATCTTCCCGCTTTGGCATGTAAATAACTTCACCAGTAAGAGTTTCATAATTTACAGATAGCCATTCAGGCACAACTTTTGATGCCCCTGCTTCGGAAATTTCCTTAAAAAATCCAAGGCTTCTGCTTTTCTCTCTGATTGCTACTATATCTTTTTCTTTGACTTGAAATGATGGTATAGTAACCCTCTTGCCGTTAACTTCAACATGGCCATACCGGACTAATTGTCTGGCTTGTGGTCTTGATGATGCAAATCCCATCCGGAAAACAACGTTATCTAACCTTGTTTCCAATAACCTAAGCAGGTTTTCACCGGTTACGCCTTTTTGACCAACTGCCTTATGATAATAATTCCTGAATTGCTTTTCAAGAACACCATATATTCTTCTTGCTTTTTGTTTTTCCCTTAGCTGTAGCCCATATTCTGAAAGCTTACGGCGCATCTGACCATGCTGACCAGGGGCATACCCTCGCCTATCTATAGCGCATTTGGGAGTATAGCAGCGATCACCTTTTAGATAGAGTTTCATGCCTTCTCTTCTGCATAGTCTGCAAACCGCATCCTTATATCTCGCCATCTTGTTTTACACCTCCTATATATTAAACCCTTCTTCTTTTCGGTGGTCTGCAACCATTGTGTGGTATCGGAGTTAAGTCTTTAATCATGTTAACTTCAAGACCTGCAGCCTGCAGTGACCTAATAGCTGCCTCTCTGCCACTACCAGGGCCTTTTACAAAAACCTCCACAGACCTCATACCGTATTCCATGGCTTGTTTTGCCGCAGATTCTGCTGCCATTTGAGCTGCAAAAGGTGTACCCTTACGGGAGCCTTTGAAACCCACTGACCCTGCACTGGACCATGTTACTGGTCTGCCGGCTTCATCAGTTATTGTTACTATTGTATTATTAAAAGTTGAATGTATATGAGCTGATCCTTTTTCGATACGCTTTTTATCTTTACGCCTTCTCACAGGTTTTGCCATAGTTTGTCACCTCCCGGATGTTATTTACGTTTCCCACCTACTGTTTTTGTAGGACCTTTTCGCGTTCTTGCATTTGTTTTAGTCTTTTGGCCTCTTACCGGTAGTCCCCGGCGATGGCGCAAACCTCTATAACTGCCAATTTCCGTTAGCCGTTTTATATTAAGGGCTACTTCCCTGCGAAGATCTCCTTCAACCTTGTGTTTGTTTATAAGTTCCCTAAGCTTTGTAATTTCTTTCTCAGTTAAATCCTTAACCCGTGTGTCAGGATTTACTTCGGCTTCTTTAATAATTTGCCTGGACTTGGTATCACCAATTCCATAAATATATGTTAATGCTACTTCAACGCGCTTTTCCCTTGGCAAATCAACACCGGCGATTCTTGCCACTTAATACACCTCCTTAAGTTTAACCTTGCTTTTGCTTATGTTTTGGATTTTCACAAATAATCATTACTCTACCCTTACGTTTGATTATCTTGCATTTTTCACAAATCTTTTTTACCGAGGGTCTTACCTTCATAGGACTTCCTCCTTTTGCCGTTTTCTACTTGAAGCGGTATTTGATGCGGCCTCGGGTAAGATCATAGGGAGATAACTCCACGGTAACTCTGTCCCCAGGTAATATTCTTATATAATTCATGCGAATCTTACCGGAAACATGAGCTAATATAGTATGACCGTTTTTTAATTCTACCCGAAACATTGCGTTTGGAAGGGGTTCTAAAACGGTTCCTTCAACTTCAATAACATCTTCCTTAGACAAGGTCGCACACGCCTCCTCATTTTCGGTTAGATGCTTTACCTTCAAGGTTCGCATCTACCAATTCTTCCAGAGCTTTTTTAATCTCCTCATTGTAAACCTTTTGTTTATTATTTAGTTTATCCACTATTAAGTCTACCTTTAAGTTAAATACCTTTAAATGTTTTACTTTTTTCTTTTTGGGATTTTCCACTTTTCTTAAATCCCCATCCGCAATATAAACATAGTTTTCATCGATAACATCTATTACAACCATGAACCGCCCCTTGTCACGACCTACAATGGATTTAACCAGTTGTCCTAACATAAGTTGCGGCATAATAAAACACCTACCTATATCATCGTCAAAATTTCCGGCTCACCTTCTGTTATGGCAATCGTATTTTCATAATGAGCCGAAAGACTGCCGTCTTTTGTCACAACTGTCCACTGATTTTCTAAAGTATAAACTTCGTAACCCCCGATATTTACCATTGGCTCTATTGCCAGAGTCATTCCAGGTCTAAGTCTTGGTCCTTTTCCAGGTGGACCAAAGTTTGGTATCTGAGGGTCTTCGTGCATTTCTTGGCCAATGCCATGACCGACATAGTCTCTCACTACTGAAAAATTATGACGCTCCACATATTTTTGTACAGCATGTGATATATCAGAAAGCCTATTTCCCGGCTTTGCAAAAGTTAAACCTTCAAAAAAGCTTTGTCGCGTAACATCAATAAGCTTCATAGCATCATCTTTAACATTACCTACGGCAAATGTGCGGGCTGCATCACCATTATACCCCTCAAACACCGCTCCTACATCTATACTAATAATATCACCATCTTTAAGGGTTCTTAATCCAGGAATTCCATGAACTACCTCATCATTTATAGATGCACAAATAGAATTCGGAAAACCGCGATACCCCTTAAATGTTGGATAAGCATTTTGACTTAAAATAAATTCTTCTGCTATTTTATCTAATTCTGCGGTGGTAATTCCGACCTTTATATGTTTTTCTATTTCTTCTAGTGTTAGAGCTACTATTCTCCCTGCCGTTCTCATTAACTCAATTTCACGCTGGGATTTAATTATTATCATTGCTCTATTCACCCTTTAAACACTTCATTATTTCACTAAAAACTTCATCTATAGCCTTTGAACCATCTACATTTATCAATAGATTTTGGGCATTATAAAAATCTATCAATGGAGAAGTGTTGGACTTATAAACCTCAAGCCTTTTTTTAACCGTATCAACTTCATCATCTTTGCGAATAATTAGTTTACCACCACATTTGTCGCAAATTCCCGGAGACTTTGGCTTGTTATACTTAATATGAAAAGCACTTCCACAGGATTCACATGTCCGCCTGCCTGTAAAACGTTCAATAAGGGAATTTGTATCTACGTCAATATTTATTACTCTATCTAGTTTAATACCTTTTTGATCCATATATATAGCTAAACTTTCCCCCTGATTGACTGTTCTGGGAAACCCATCCAATACAAATCCTTTAATACAGTCAGACATATCAAGCCTTGATTTTACGATTTCCTCCACAATTTCATCAGGTACCAAAAGACCTTTATCTAAATATTCACTGGCCTTTTTCCCAAGAGGTGTTTTTTCTGTGACGGCTTTCCTAAATATTTCCCCTGTGGAAATATGGCAAATACCTAATTCATTTGCTATCTTCTTTGCTTGAGTCCCTTTACCTGCCCCAGGCGGTCCTAATAAAACAATCCTCAATTTCTATCACTTCCTATTTTAAAAATCCCTGATAATGCCTCATAAGCATTTGAGCTTCGATTGCTTTCATTGTTTCAAGGGCCACACTTATGACTATTAGAAGAGCTGTACCTCCAAAAGATATGTTTAAGCCTGATACAGCGGTCATAAAGTATGGTAATATGGCGATACCTGCCAAGAACAATGCACCTACTAAAGTTATTCTAGTCATTATACGGTTTATATAATCAGCTGTAGGTCTTCCAGGTCTTAATCCCGGTACAAAACCTCCATATTTCTTCATGTTGTTTGCTATTTCAACTGGGTTAAATGTAATAGCAGTATAAAAATATGTGAAGAATACAATTAATAAAGCATATAATGAGGCATATAGCCAGCCACCAGGTTCTATAAACTGTGCAATGCTCGTCATAATCTTACTCTTTGGAAAAAACCCTGCCATTGTGCTGGGAAACAACAAGATAGACATAGCAAAGATTACAGGTATTACACCGGCGGAATTAACTTTAATGGGAATATGGGTTGATTGACCTCCATACACTCTCCGTCCTACAACCCTCTTAGCATATTGTACTGGTACACGCCTTTCGCCTTCCTGAACCGCGATAACTCCCATTATTACTAGTAAACCGAATACTCCTAATACCAACAGCATAAAAATGTTTATAGTCCCAACTCTAATTAAAGAATACATTTGGAATATGCTGGTAGGTACTCTGGACACAATACCTGCAAAAATTAATAGTGATATACCGTTTCCAATCCCTTTATCAGTTATCTGTTCACCCAACCACATTAAAAATGCCGTTCCTGCTGTGAGACTTAATATAACCACGATATTACTTAAAACACCTGGTTTCATAGCACTCCTAAAGCCTATGGAAAGGCCGGTAGCTTGAATGAGACCCAAGATCACCGTGCCATAACGAGTATACTGAGCAAGAATTTTACGCCCTGCTTCTCCTTCTTTTGAAAGTTCCTCCCACTTGGGGATTACTATAGTCAGGAGATTTACAATAATTGAAGCGTTAATATATGGTGTAATACTCATGGCAAAAATCGAAAATTGTGTAAGGGCACCACCGGCAATCATGTCAAAAAATCCCAAAAGTGCACCTTGTTGGATCATTGCTCTGACAGCATTTGGGTCCATACGAGGCACAGGAACAAAGGTGCCTAATCTAAAGACTGCTAACATCAAAATAGTGTACTGTATTCGCTTTCTGAGATCTGGTATTTTCCATGCGTTTCTTAAGGCATCAAGCATGTTATATCACCTCTGCCTTTCCTCCAGCCGCTTCTATCTTTTCTATGGCCGATTTTGAAAAAGCATGAGCTGTTACATCAATTTTTGTTTTCAAATCACCATTGCCAAGAATTTTAACTCCGTCTAAGACTTTTTTAATTATGCCTTTTTCAATTAATAGTTCAGGAGTAACTTTTGTATCTTGTTCAAAGACGTTTAATTCGTCTATATTTACTATAGCAAATTGCTTTTTGAATATATTTGTAAAACCTCTCTTGGGAACTCGCCGGTAAAGAGGCATTTGTCCACCCTCAAACCCTGGACGAGTTCCTCCGCCACTACGGGATTTTTGTCCTTTGTGACCTCGGGTGGAAGTTTTACCATGACCAGAACCCATTCCCCTACCCACTCGCTTTGGTTTCTTGTTAGAACCTTCGGCGGGAAAAAGATCATGCAATCTCATCAGTCGCACCTCCTCTTTTCTTAACTAACCTAGAATTTCTTCTATAGTCTTGCCACGAAGCTTTGCTACTTCGTCTGCTTTTTTCAATTGCTTTAATGCAACTACGGTTGCATTAACCATATTCCTGGCATTAGCAGAACCTAGAGATTTGCTTACTATATTCTGTATTCCGGCTAATTCTACAACTGCTCTAACTGGTCCGCCAGCAATAACTCCTGTTCCTTCGGGGGCTGGCTTTAATAATACTTTCCCAGCGCCGAAAACACCAAGACTTTCATGGGGAATAGTGCCATCTAAAATTGGAACATCAATCAAGTTCTTTTTGGCATCGTCAATTCCTTTACGAATTGCTTCAGGTATTTCTTGAGCTTTTCCGGTACCGACTCCCACCTTGCCTTTTTTGTTTCCAACAACAACTAGAATAGCAAATCGAAAATTCTTACCGCCCTTTACGACCTTGGCTACACGGTTAATTGAAACAATCTTTTCTTCAAATTCGTTTTCTTCTACATTCCTATTCCTATATTGCAAAGTTTTGCCTCCCTTCTAAAAATCTAATCCGGCTTCCCGGGCAGCATCTGCCAGGGCTTTAATTCGACCATGATAAATATATCCGCTCCGGTCAAATGTAACAGCCTTTATATTTTTTTCTAATGCTTTCTTAGCGATAAGTTCGCCGACCAGTTTTGCTGACTCTATATTTACACCGGTAACACTATCTCTTATAGCAGGGTCCAAAGTTGAAGCCGCCGCTAAAGTATGCCCACTTTCATCATTGATAATTTGGGCATATATGTGTTTTTCACTTTTAAATACGTTAAGACGTGGTCTTTCACTTGTGCCTACGGTCTTTTTTCGAACTCTAAGATGTCTTCTAATCCGGGCAACATTGCGCGATTCCTTTTTTAGCACGGTTATCCCTCCCTATAGATTATTTTGCACCGGTCTTACCTTCTTTTCGACGTACAACTTCATTTTCATATCTGATACCTTTGCCTTTATAAGGTTCCGGCTTTCTGACAGCCCTAATATTGGCTGCAATCTGACCCACAATACTTTTATCAATGCCTTTTACCGAAATTCTATTGGGTGCAGGTACTTCAAACTCAATACCTTTAGGCGGATCAAATTCTACAGGATGGGAGTATCCAACGGTTAAAACCAGTTTATTCCCTTGCTTAGCTGCTCTGTAACCTACACCTTCTATGGCGAGTTTCTTTTCGAAACCTTCAACTACTCCTACGACCATATTATTTATTAAAGAACGAGTCAAACCATGCAAAGCTCTATGGCGCTTTTCATCAGTCGGCCGTTCTACTATTATCTGGGAATCTTCGACTTTAATTGCCATATCTTCATGAAATTCGCGGCTCAAGCTGCCTTTTGGCCCTTTTACGTTTATTACATTATTTTCAACTTTGACTTCGACCCCCTGAGGGATGTTGATCGGCATTTTGCCAATTCTGGACATGTCTTCACCTCCTAATCATACCTACCATACATAACAGATTACTTCGCCGCCGATTTGCTCTCGTAGTGCCTGCTTATCTGTCATAATTCCTTTGGATGTTGAAAGAATAACTGTACCAAGTCCACCCATTACCCTTGGAATCTCATTTTTATTAGCATAAATTCTAAGTCCGGGCTTTGATATTCTTTTTATTCCTGTGATGACTTTTTGTTTATTTGGTCCATATTTGAGGTAAACCTTTATTATACCCTGTTTTCCATCTTCAACAACCTCAAAATCCCTAATATATCCTTCATCCTTTAAGGTTTGCGCAATGGCTTTTTTCATGTTGGAACAGGGGATTTCTACTTCAGGATGCCCCACATCATTAGCATTTCTGATGCGTGTTAGCATATCTGCGATAACATCGGTCATAGCCAATGAAACTACCTCCCTTCATTCTGACTGCTGCTCACCAGCTGGCTTTTTTAACTCCAGGTATTTCACCACGATGGGCTAACTCTCTAAAACATATACGGCATAAGCCATACTTGCGCAAATACGCATGTGGTCTGCCACATATTTTACAACGATTATATTTACGTGTTGAAAACTTCGCATCTCGCTTTTGTTTAGCAATTAATGATTTTTTGGCCAAGCCTTTCCCTCCTTCCTTTTATCTAAAAGGCATACCGAGGTTTTTTAAAAGTTCGCGTGCCTCTTCGTCGGTATTTGCCGTTGTTACTATTGTAATATCCATACCTCTGACACGGTCAATTTTATCATAATCTATTTCTGGAAAAATGAGCTGTTCTTTAATACCCAATGTATAGTTTCCTCTGCCATCAAAGGCGTCTGGAGATACACCCCTAAAGTCTCTGACTCTGGGAAGATTTATATTAAAAAGTTTATCTAGAAACTCATACATCTTTTTTGCACGAAGAGTTACTTTCGCCCCTACTGGCATACCTTCGCGAAGTTTAAAAGCCGCTATTGATTTACGAGCTTTTGTAACTACTGGTTTTTGACCTGTAATAGTAGCCATGTCACCTGTAGCTGCCTCAATGGCCTTTGGGTTTTCACGAGCATCATTTATGCCCATATTTACAACGACCTTAACTAATCTAGGAACTTCCATGATACTCTTATAATTAAACTTTTTTATTAAAGCAGGTACAACTTCATTATTATATTTATCCTGTAATCTAGACACTTAAGCTACCTCCCTTCCTGTCTATCTATCCAAAACCTCATTGCATTTCTTACAACTTCGGACTTTCGAACCATCGGAAAGTACTTTATGGCCCACTCTGGTAGCCTGGTTACACTTTCCGCATACTAACATAAGTTTCGACGTGTAAATCGGGTTTTCAATTTTATTTATTCCGCCTTGCGGTACTTTTGCTGTGGGCTTTTGATGTTTGGTAGCCAAATTGACACCTTCGACAATAGCCTTCTTTTTTCTGGGGAATACTTTTATAACCTTACCTTTTTTCCCTTTATCTTTCCCTGAGATGACTGTAACGGTATCGCCTTTCTTTATGTGTACCTTTTCCAAGAAATACACCTCCTTATATAGCAATCACTTGCCCCTTTGAAACTTCAATGATTAATTATAATACTTCTGGAGCTAGAGAAATAATCTTCATATAATCTTTTTCTCTTAGTTCCCTAGCTACAGGACCGAATATACGAGTCCCGCGAGGATTTTTATCTTCATTTATAACTACAGCAGCGTTCTCATCAAATCTTATATATGAACCATCCCGACGCTGCAGGCCTTTTCTAGTTCTTACTATAACCGCTTTGACTACATCGCCTTTTTTAACAACGCCGTCGGGCGTTGCATTTTTAACTGAAGCTACAATAACATCGCCTATGTTGGCAAATTTCCGACCCGATCCACCTAAAACTTTAATACATTGTAACTCCTTGGCACCGGTGTTATCCGCTACATTGAGCCTTGTTTGAACTTGTATCATGCAAATAACCTCCCTTCTCTACTGGGCTTTTCGAACTATCTTAACCAGCCTCCAGCGTTTATCACGACTAAGGGGTCTTGTTTCCATAATGGTTACAATATCGCCAATTTTACATTCATTATTTTCATCATGGGTTTTAAACTTTTTAGTTCTTTTTATTATTTTTCCATATAGTGGGTGTCTCATTAAGCTTTCTACAGCAACAATTATGGTTTTATCCATTTTATCACTAACAACTACACCTGTACGGACCTTCCTATTGTTCCTTTTTTCGGCCATATTTATCCCTCCTTTTCAAATCACTTTACATTACCAAGCTTAAGTTTTTCATTTTTTCTTTCCGTGAGGACTGTTTTAATACGAGCAATGGTCTTTCTAACTTCACGAATCCTCAGAGGGTTTTCGAGCTGGCCGGTTGCTGCCTGAAACCGGAGGTTAAAAAGTTCGCCTTTAAGGTCCTTTTCCTTTTGTATTAATTCCTGATCTGATAGGTCTCGAATCTGCTTAAGCTTCATTCATATCACCGCCTAATTCTAAGCGTTTTATTATCTTTGTTTTTATAGGCAATTTGTGTGAGGCAAGAATCATAGCCCTCTTAGCCACCTCTTCAGAAACTCCGGCAAGCTCAAACATGACACGACCCGGTTTAACAACTGCAACCCACATTTCAGGAGAACCTTTTCCACTACCCATACGAGTTTCAGCAGGCTTTTTGGTTACAGGTTTGTCGGGAAATATCTTTATCCAAACTTTGCCGCCTCTTTTAATATACCTTGTCATTGCTACACGAGCCGCTTCAATTTGTTGGCTTGTTATCCAAGCTGGCTCTAATGCCTGAAGGCCGTACTCACCATAAGTCACTTGATTACCTTTATTAGCTTTTCCTTTTATAGTTCCACGCTGTTGTTTCCTAAACTTAATCCGCTTGGGCATCAACATTTGTATCTTCTCCTCCTTCCTCGGGATTCATTTTTTGTTTAACCGGAAGGATTTCGCCTTTGTATATCCAAACTTTTACACCTATTCTACCATAAGTTGTATATGCCTCTGCAAATCCGTAATCAATATCTGCTCTTAATGTTTGCAGTGGAATAGTCCCTTCATGATACATCTCAGTACGAGCAATCTCAGCACCTCCGAGCCTACCGCTAACCATGGTTTTTATGCCTTTAGCACCTGACTTTAATGCTCTGGACATGGCCTGTTTCATTGCCCTTCTATAGGAAATACGCCGTTCCAACTGTGATGCAATATTCTCTGCCACTAATTGAGACTCGATATCCGGATTTTTTATTTCTAACACATTTATTGCAATCTGTTTACCGGTAATCTCCTCTAGCTCTTTTTTTAGTTCTTCCACGCCACTACCACCTTTTCCGATAACCATTCCGGGCTTGGCAGTATTAATCGTTATTCTGACACGGTTTGCTGCACGCTCTATAACAGTGCGGGAAATACCGGAAGTAAACAGCTTTGTTTTAATATGTTTTCTTATCTTAAAGTCTTCTAAAAGCTGGTCTGCGAAATCTTTCTTTGCATACCACTTAGAATCCCAATCTTTTATTATTCCTACTCTTAACCCATGAGGGTGTATTTTTTGACCCAAGATTTATCCCTCCTTTTCCTTAAGAATTATGGTAATATGGCTGGTCTTTTTTTGTATAGAGGCTGCTCTACCCTGAGCTCTTGCCCGATACCTTTTTATAATAGGTCCTTGATCGGCATAGCACTCATGAACATATAGAGCATCCCTATTCATATCGTGATTGTTTTCTGCATTGGCTGCCGCCGAAAGTAACAATTTCTCAAGTGGATATGAAGAAGCTCTTGGTGTAAATCTTAATATGTTCAAGGCCTCTTCTACTCGTTTTCCTCGAATGAGATCCAGCACACTTCTTACCTTCCTTGGTGCAATTCTAACATATCTGGCCTGTGCCTTCGCTTCCAACTTGTGTACCTCCTTTACAGGTTATCGTATCCTCAATTAGCTAACGAATTTATTTAAGTGCCGTGGATTTTTCAGTGTGAGACCCGTGTCCTCTAAAAGTCCTTGTGGGCGCGAATTCACCTAGTTTGTGGCCGACCATATCTTCTGTTATATAAACAGGAACATGTTTCCTGCCGTCATGTACAGCTATAGTATGGCCTACCATCTCAGGGAATATGGTGGAAGCCCTGGACCAAGTCTTAATAACCTTTTTGTCTTTCTTTTGATTCATTTCATTGATTTTCGCTAAAAGTTTCTTATCAACGAAGGGGCCTTTTTTTGTTGAACGACTCATGAGTTTACCTCCCTTCTACTTGCGGCGCTTAACAATATATTTGTCTGAAGACTTATTCTTTTTCCTGGTTTTGTACCCAAGTGTAGGTTTACCCCAAGGTGTAACAGGGCTCTTGCGACCGATAGGCGACTTGCCTTCACCGCCACCATGGGGGTGATCCACAGCGTTCTTAACCACACCACGCACACGAGGGCGTCTATTCATCCAACGGGTTCTGCCTGCTTTGCCGATAGTAATATTCTCATGTTCTATATTACCGACTTGGCCTATTGTTGCCCTACATTTTTCCGAAACCATCCTCATCTCACCTGAGGGAAGCCTTAGAGTTGCCATTCCGCCTTCTCTAGCCATAAGCTGAGCAGATGTGCCCGCAGACCTAACCATTTGGCCACCCTTTCCTGGAACCATTTCGATATTATGAACATTTGTTCCTACGGGTATATCAGATAGGCAAAGTGCATTTCCGGGTTTGATGTCCGTATTTTCACCTGATTGAACTGTGTCCCCTACGGATATCCCCGCTGGAGCCAATATATACCGTTTTTCACCATCAGCATAAGATAAAAGTGCTATATATGCAGAACGGTTTGGATCATACTCAATTGCAACTACTTTTGCTGGCACGCCATCTTTATCTCTTTTAAAATCAATGATTCTGTATTTACGCTTGTGGCCACCGCCGCGATATCTCAAGGTTATTCTTCCTTGCATGTTGCGACCGGCTTTGTTCTTTATTATCTCCACCAGAGAACGCTCGGGCTCCTTTTTGGTAACTTCCTCAAAGGACGGGACGCTCATAAATCTACGTCCTGGCGTTGTCGGCTTGAACTTTTTAATAGCCACATTGTTCCCTCCTTCTCTGTATCAAGTTCAAAACACCCTTACTTACTATAGTGCTTCAAAGAATTCGATTGTTTTGCTATCTTCCGATAGGGTAACTATAGCTTTTTTCCAATCGGGTCGTTTGCCTTCAAATCTTCCCATTCGTCTGTTTTTCCCTCTCATGTTAATGGTATTAACACGAAGAACTTTAACTCCAAAAATAGACTCTATTGCATTTTTTATTTCAGTTTTGTTTGATCTTTTGTCAACTACAAAGACATATTTTCTTTCTTCTTTCATATCCATGGTTTTCTCGGTAATCCATGGGCGAATAATGATGTCATGCGGATTTTTCATCCTGCATACACCTCCTCTACTCGCTCAGCTGCCTCTTTAGTCATGATAAGATTATCATGGTTTAATATATCATAAGCATTTAAAATGTTAGCATATGTCGTTTTAACACCTGGGAGATTGCGAGCAGATTTTTCTACATTTTCATTTTTAGAAGCCATTACTATTAAGGTCTTTTTATTAGATTTAAGGTTCTCTAATATTGAAACCATTTCTTTTGTTTTTGGCATTTCCATTGATATACTGTCTAGCAATATAAGTTCATTATCCTGCACTTTGGCACTAAGAGCTGACTTTAGTGCAAATCTCTTTAACTTTTTTGGTAAGGCTGTTTTAAAAGAGCGAGGCTTTGGTCCAAAGGTTATACCGCCTTTTCTCCACAAAGGCGACCTTATACTGCCATGTCTTGCTCTTCCGGTGCCTTTCTGTCGCCAGGGTTTTCTCCCGCCCCCAGATACTTCAGCTCGGGTCAATGTGCTTGCAGTCCCCAGTCTTTGGTTTGTCAAGTAATTAACCATAACTCGGTGTAATATATCATGTCTTACTTCAACACCAAATACCTTGTCAGAAAGCTCTACCTCGCCTACTTGCTCTCCCTTAGTATTAAACAAAGCTACTTTAGGCATTGGGCTCCTCCTTTCACTGTTGTTTTCCGCTCTTTACGGTGTTTTTAATAAATAGTAGTGTTTTTTTAGGTCCGGGGACAGAGCCCTTTATCAATAATAGGTTTCTATCCACATCTACCTTAATAACCTGGAGATTTTGAACAGTAACCTTTTCTGCACCTAAATGTCCAGGCTTTTTAGTGCCCTTAAAAACCCTTCCGGCACCTGCAGCTCCACTGGAGCCTGTGCGTCTATGAAAATGGGAACCATGAGACATGGGACCCCGTCGGAAGTTCCAGCGCTTTATACCGCCTGCAAAACCCTTTCCTTTGGATGTGCCAGTTATGTCAACCATATCACCGGGCTGGAATATATCGACCTTTATTTCGTCACCTACATTATATTTTTCAATATCTTGTAGCTTAAATTCCCTTAAAAATCGCTTAAATTGTAATTGATTCTTTTTAAACTGGCCTTGTTGGGGTTTATTAAGTCTTCTTTCTTTGATATCTTCATAACCAACTTTTAAAGCATTATAGCCATCTTTGTCTACAGTCTTTTTCTGAACCACAAGGCATGGTCCTGCTTCAATTACTGTAACAGGCACAGCTTCCCCTGTATCATTAAAAATTTGGGTCATGCCTAGTTTTTTTCCTAAAATGGCTTTTGAAATCATTTAAGTCACCTCCCGCTCGTTGAATACTACAGCTTTATCTCAATATCTACTCCTGCCGGCAAGTCCAGCCTCATAAGAGCATCAACGGTCTTTTGATTTGGTTGTTTTATATCAATTAACCTCTTATGTGTTCTAGATTCAAACTGTTCTCTGGCATCTTTATATTTATGAGGAGCACGAAGTATAGTTATTATACTTCGGTCCGTTGGTAAAGGTATAGGCCCTGATACATTGGCCCCGGTTCTTTTTGCCGTCTCAACAATTTTTTTAGCTGATTGATCAAGTGCTCTATGATCAAAAGCCTTAAGACGTATTCTTATCTTCTGATGGGCCATTTATGTCCCTCCTTACGTTCCGATTTATGGTTAATTCCATTATTATTCATTTATTTCAGTTACGACACCGGCTCCTACAGTTCTGCCACCTTCACGAATAGCAAACCTTAGACCGGGTTCTATAGCTATAGGTGATATAAGCTCAATGTCCATGACGATGTTGTCACCAGGCATTACCATTTCTGTGCCTTCGGGCATGGCTATTGTGCCTGTTACGTCTGTGGTTCTAAAGTAAAACTGTGGTCTGTATCCGTTAAAGAATGGTGTGTGTCTTCCACCTTCTTCTTTCTTTAGTACGTATACCTGACCTTTGAATTTGGTATGGGGTTTGATGCTGCCGGGTTTGGCAAGTACCATTCCTCTTTCTACTTCGTCTCTGTTTACTCCTCTAAGCAGTGCTCCTATGTTGTCTCCGGCTACTGCTGAGTCTAGTAGTTTCCTGAACATCTCTACTCCGGTAACTACTGTCTTTCTGCTCTCTTCGGCTAGACCTACCATTTCTACTTCGTCTCCTACTTTTACGGTACCTCTTTCTACTCTACCGGTTACTACTGTTCCACGACCGGTTATGGTAAATACGTCTTCTACAGGCATTAGGAATGGTTTGTCTGTGTCACGTTCGGGTGTGGGAATGTAACTATCTACTTGTTCCATTAGTTCCCATATCTTGCCACACCATTCGCAGTCTTTTTGACCACAGCCACATTCTAGGGCTTTTAGGGCTGAGCCTGATACTATTGGTATGTCGTCTCCTGGAAATTCATACTCGGATAGGAGTTCTCTTACTTCCATTTCTACTAGTTCTATTAGTTCTTCGTCATCTACCATGTCGGCTTTGTTTAGAAATACTACTATATAGGGTACTCCTACTTGTCTTGCAAGGAGTATGTGTTCTCTTGTCTGGGGCATTGGACCGTCTGCTGCTGATACTACTAGTATGGCTCCGTCCATCTGGGCTGCGCCTGTTATCATGTTCTTTACGTAGTCAGCGTGACCAGGGCAGTCTACGTGGGCATAGTGACGGTTTTCTGTCTCGTATTCTACGTGGGATGTGGCTATGGTTATTCCACGTTCTCTTTCTTCTGGGGCTTTGTCTATGTTGTCATAGTCTATAAAGTTTGATAGCCCTGCATCAGCAAGTACCTTCGTTATGGCTGCTGTTAATGTGGTCTTTCCATGGTCTACGTGACCGATGGTTCCTATGTTTACATGGGGTTTTGTCCTTTCAAATTTTTGTTTTGCCATGTTAATCCTCCTTAGATAATCTTTTTTAACAGTTAATTATTGTATTAGCTATATTCTTTGGAACCTCAGCATAGTGGGAAAACTGCATAGTATAAACCCCACGACCCTGAGTTTTTGATCTTAAATCGGTAGCATAACCAAACATTTCCGACAAGGGAACAAAAGCACGTATTACCTGAGCTGTTCCCTGGGTTTGCATACCCTCGATTTGTCCGCGTCTACCATTGATATCACCTATAACATCGCCCATATACTCATCGGGCACAACGACTTCTACCTTCATAACAGGTTCTAATAGAACCGGTGAAGCTTTTTTCATGCCTTCTTTAAATGCTATCGAGCCGGCAATCTTGAAAGCCATCTCCGAAGAATCGACTTCATGGTAAGAGCCATCGTATAATGTTGCCTTGACATCTACAACGGGATAACCAGCCAAAACACCGCTGTTTAATGCTTCACGCACACCGGCATCCACTGCTGGTATATATTCTTTCGGTATAACGCCACCAACTATTTTATTAACAAATTCATAGCCTTTACCTTGCTCAAGAGGCTCGATTTCCAGCCAAACATGCCCGTACTGGCCACGGCCACCGGACTGTCTAACAAATTTACCTTCAGTTTTAGCTGTTTTGCGTATAGACTCTTTATAGGCCACTTGAGGCCGACCAACTTTTGCTTCCACTTTAAATTCTCGAAGCATCCTGTCAACTATTATTTCTAAATGAAGTTCTCCCATCCCGGCAATTATAACTTGACCGGTCTCTTGGTCAGTATGAGTTTTAAAGGTTGGATCTTCTTCTGAAAGCTTTTGTAAAGCTACACCCATTTTATCTTGATCTGCTTTAGTATTTGGTTCGATCGCAACTCGGATAACCGGTTCCGGAAACTTCATAGATTCGAGTATTACCGGATGATCTTCACTTGAAAGACTATCACCTGTAGAAGTATCTTTTAACCCTACTGCTGCAACAATATCTCCAGCAACAACTTCATCAACTTCTTGACGGTGGTTGGCATGCATATATAATATGCGAGCTAAACGTTCTTTTTTATTTTTTGTAGAGTTATATATATACGAACCTGATTTGAGCTTTCCGGAATACACTCTAAAATATGTGAGCTTACCTACAAAAGGATCACTTACTATTTTAAATGCCAGTGCAGAAAAAGGTTCCTCATAATCAGCATGTCTTTCCGTCTCATCACCAGTCTCTATGCTTATTGCCTTTACAGGTGGTATATCCAAAGGTGAAGGTAAGTAATTTACTATTGCATCTAGCAATAATTGAACACCTTTATTCCTGTAAGAAGAGCCACAAAGCACTGGTGTCATCTGGACCTCTACACATGCTTTCCTTAATGCTTTTCGTATATCCTCTTCTGGTATATCTTTGCCCTCAAGATATTTCATCATTAATTCATCATCAATATCTGATAATGCTTCAATCATCTTTTCTCTGTATTCATCAGCTTTATCTCGGAATTCTTCAGGTATTTCTTCTTCGACTACATCAGTTCCCATTTCATTTGTAAATAAATAGGCTTTTTGATGAACCAAGTCTATAATACCTTTGAAATCACTCTCGCTGCCTATGGGCAATTGTATAGGAACTGGATTAGCTCCTAGTCTTTCTCTCATCATTGTTAAGACGTTTTCAAAATCTGCCCCAACAATATCCATTTTGTTAATATATGCAATTCTTGGAACCCTGTACTTATCGGCCTGCCGCCAAACAGTTTCCGATTGGGGTTCCACGCCCCCTTTTGCACAAAAAACAGCCACTGAACCATCTAAAACCCGCAAAGACCTTTCTACTTCTACCGTAAAGTCCACGTGCCCTGGCGTATCGATAATATTTATTCGATGATCTTTCCAATAACAGGTTGTAGCCGCCGATGTAATGGTTATACCTCGCTCTTGCTCCTGCTCCATCCAGTCCATTACGGCAGAACCTTCGTGAGTTTCTCCCATTTTATGAACTCTGCCCGTATAAAACAACATTCGCTCAGTTGTTGTGGTTTTCCCGGCATCTATGTGTGCCATGATACCTATATTTCTTATCTTGTCTAGTGTTACTTGCCTAGGCACAATCTACACTCCTTTCCTATGCCAAGTCTTTACTGTTCAGCGGTAACTACCATCTGTAATGCGCAAAGGCTTTATTGGCTTCGGCCATCTTATGGGTTTCTTCTCTTTTCTTAACAGCTCCACCCATACCATTGGCCGCATCGATAATTTCTCCGGCTAATCTCTCTTTCATAGTTCTTTCTCCGCGTTTCCTGGCATAATCAACTAACCAACGAATTCCAAGAGTTAATCTTCTTTCTTGACGAACTTCGGAGGGTACTTGATAAGTAGCACCACCCACGCGTCTTGGTCGAACTTCTATTACAGGCATAATATTCTTCATAGCTTCTTGGAAAACTTCCATAGGATCTTTTCCTGTCTTCTGCGCTACAATTTCAAAAGCTCCATAGCAATTTTTTTGAGCTATGCCTTTTTTACCATCGTACATGACTTTGTTAATTAGCTTTGTAACTAATTTATCGCCGTACAAAGGGTCTTCATGAACTTCTCTTTGTCCTATATGACCACGTCTTGGCATCATATCCCTCCTTTAACTATTTTTTAGGACGCTTGGCACCATATAAGGATCTGCTCTGTTTTCGATCTGCGACACCCGCAGTATCCAACGTTCCTCTAATAATATGATACCTTACACCCGGTAAGTCTTTAACCCTACCACCTCGAAGCAATACCACTGAGTGTTCCTGAAGGTTATGGCCGATACCTGGGATGTAAGCAGTCACTTCTATGCCATTTACAAGCCTTACTCTAGCTATTTTCCTAAGAGCGGAATTTGGCTTTTTAGGGGTGGTCGTCTTAACCACAGTACATACTCCCCTTTTCTGGGGTGATCCTTTAAGAGCAGGGGCTGTAGACTTATATTCTACCTTTTTTCTTCCCTTTCTCACTAATTGATTAATGGTTGGCACTCCTAGCACCTCCTTCCTAAAATACGCAAAGGTATGACTTGAAAAAAGCTTAAAAATAACCTTTGGGTAAAATTAAATCTGTAAACAATATTGTAAAAACAATTAAAAAGATGCCCTTTGTAGGGGCATCTTAAAAGCGTAAATTTTAATTTAAGATTGCTGCAGAGGCAGCCCCTACCTGAATTCCACAGGCATCCCCCAACTCTTTCATAGAATCCACAGCTACCATTTGAACACCTTTTTCTTGACACATTTCTTTTAGGTCAGACACTACGTGTTCCTCAGCATCTTTAGCTATAAAAACCACACTAACCTGATCTTTTTGTAAAACCTTCAAGGTCTGCTTAGTTCCTATGATTTTTTTGGAGGCATTTCTTAACTTGTCAAGCATTTCCTCGCCCTCCCCCTCGGTATTATAAAAGAGAGCTAAAAGACACACTCATACATTTTACCACCATACATTTTAGCTGTCAACAACAGAACTTTCATCAGCTATATTTTTTTCTGTTTCTTCAATTTTAGGATGTATTTTTACATTCCTATAGCGGCTCATACCAGTTCCTGCAGGTATTAGTTTGCCTATGATTACATTTTCCTTTAAGCCTATAAGTGGGTCTACCTTACCTTTTATTGCAGCATCTGTTAGCACTCTTGTAGTCTCTTGGAAGGATGCCGCTGATAAGAATGAGTCTGTAGCAAGAGACGCTTTTGTAATACCTAGTAAGACTCTCTTGCCCTCAGCTGGAGCTTTGCCTTCTAGAATCATCTTATTATTTATTTCTTCAAACTCAAAAACATCTACCATTTCGCCGGGAAGCAGCTCTGTATCGCCAGGTTTTTCAACTTTAACCTTCCGCAGCATTTGTCTGATGATTACTTCGATGTGTTTATCGTTAATATCAACACCTTGAAGTCTATACACTTTAAGAACTTCTTGTAACAGATATGTCTGAACTCCCCTAAGACCTTTTATTTTTAAAACATCATGGGGATTTACAGAGCCTTCGCATAGTTCGTCACCGGCTTCTACTACAGAACCATTTTCCACTGTTAATCGTGCGCCGTAGGGGACTTGGTAGGTCTTTATATCTCCATCGGGTGTTGTAATTTCCACTTCTCTTTTCTTTTTGCTCTCAATGATTTTTACTGTACCCCCGATTTCGGTAATGACAGCCTGCCCCTTAGGTTTACGAGCTTCAAACAACTCCTCGACTCTAGGAAGACCTTGAGTGATATCCTGTCCTGCTACACCACCTGTATGGAAAGTCCGCATTGTAAGCTGTGTCCCTGGTTCACCAATAGATTGCGCAGCGATAATACCAACAGCTTCACCAATATCGACAGGCTTTCCAGAAGCCATGTTTTTACCATAACACTTTGCGCAGACTCCATGACGAGTTCTGCAGGTAAGCACGGAACGTATCTTAACTTCGTTAATACCCGCTTTTGTAATACGTTTGGCAATCTGGTCAGTTATCATTTCATCTGCCTTGACTAAAATTTCACCAGTTTGTGGGTCTTTAATATCTTCTAAGGCATAACGGCCTTCAATTCTATCTTCCAGTTCCTCTATATTTTCATTACCATCTTTAATTGGTTTTACAGTGATACCTTCATTTGTACCACAATCTATTTCTCTGACTATTACATCCTGACTTACATCAACAAGTCTACGGGTAAGATATCCTGAATCTGCAGTCCGAAGTGCTGTATCAGCTAATCCCTTTCTAGCACCATGAGTAGAAATAAAGTATTCTAAAACTGTAAGGCCTTCTCTGAAGTTTGCCTTTATAGGTAAATCGATAATTCTTCCCGACGGATCAGCCATAAGTCCTCTCATACCCGCAAGCTGCCTTATCTGCTGTTTATTACCTCTTGCCCCTGAATTTGCCATCATATATAGGGAATTAAAGGGGTCTAAGGAATCCATAAGAACTTCTGTAATTTTATCAGTGGCAACGGTCCAAATATCCAAGGTGTTTTCGTATCTTTCCTCCTCGGAAATAAGACCCCTGCGGTATAGAAGTTCCACCTGATCTACCTTTTCATCAGCTTCAGATAGTATTTTTTCCTTTTCTTCAGGCACTTCTATGTCCGTAATTCCAATTGTAATACCAGCCCTTGTTGCATAGTAAAAACCTTTTCTTTTTATTCTATCAAGCACTCTAGCTGTAACGGTAGTTCCATGTATTCTATAACATCTATCAACGATATCAGCTAATTTATTCTTGTCCACTAAAGTATTTAATTCTAGTTCAAATAATTCATCCTCATTAGTTCTGTCCACATATCCCAGGTCTTGAGGAATTCCTTCATTAAATATAATACGCCCTGGTGTAGTTTTGATTATCTTATGTTCGACTTTGCCATTAATAGTTTTTGTCATTCTAACATTTACAATGGCATGAAGGCCTACAACATTCATCTCATAAGCAAGAAGGGCTTCTTCAGGGCTTGAGAAATACTTGCCCTCTCCTTTTTCCCCTGGCTTATCTATAGTAAGATAATAGGAGCCCAAGACAATATCCTGAGTTGGTGTGGTAACAGGCTTTCCATCCTGAGGTTTTAATATATTATTAATCGATAACATCAACAGCCTTGCTTCGGCTTGGGCTTCGGATGAAAGGGGAAGATGTACTGCCATTTGATCACCGTCAAAATCCGCATTATAGGCTGTACATACCAACGGATGAATCTGAATAGCCCTACCTTCAACCAAAACAGGTTCAAAAGCCTGAATCCCTAACCTATGCAAAGTAGGCGCACGATTTAAAAGCACCGGATGTTCTTTTATGATATCCTCCAATACGTCCCAAACCTCAGGTTTTACTCGCTCCACCATACGTTTTGCACTTTTAATATTATGTGCATGACCGTCTGATACAAGTTTTTTCATTACAAAGGGTTTAAAAAGTTCCAATGCCATTTCCTTAGGTAAGCCACACTGGTAGAGTTTTAATTCCGGCCCTACAACAATTACTGAACGGCCTGAATAATCCACACGTTTACCTAAAAGGTTCTGTCTGAACCGCCCTTGTTTACCTTTTAGCATGTCACTTAATGATTTGAGTGGTCTGTTGCCAGGACCAGTTACAGGTCGGCCACGTCGACCATTATCAATGAGAGCATCAACAGCTTCCTGGAGCATACGCTTTTCATTCCTTACGATAATATCCGGTGCTCCCAAATCTAAAAGTCTCTTTAAACGGTTATTTCTGTTAATAACTCTTCTATACAAATCATTAAGATCTGATGTAGCAAATCTCCCACCATCTAACTGTACCATAGGTCGTAGATCTGGCGGAATTACCGGAATAACTTCCAATATCATCCATTCAGGTCTGTTCTTTGACTTTCTAAAAGCCTCAACAACTTCAAGCCTTCTTAAAATTCTTACCTTCTTCTGACCGGTAGCATCTTTAAGCTCTGCTCTTAGTTCTTTTGATAACATTTCACTATCTATTTCCGCCAGAAGCTCTTTTATGGATTCAGCTCCCATACCGGCCTTAAAAGAATTACCGTATTTATCCCGGTATTCTCGGTATTCCTTCTCATTTAACAACTGTTTTTTTGTAAGGGGTGTGTCCCCTTCATCTATAACTATATATGAAGCAAAATATATAACCTTTTCCAAAGACCGTGGTGACATATCAAGAATCAGACCTATACGGCTGGGAATTCCCTTTAGGAACCAAATATGGGAAACCGGTGCAGCCAATTCAATATGACCCATTCTAACCCTGCGCACTTTAGATTTCGTAACTTCTACTCCGCAACGATCACAAACTACACCTTTATATCTTACTCTTTTATACTTACCACAATGACATTCCCAATCTTTTACCGGTCCAAATATACGTTCACAGAAAAGCCCTTGCTTCTCCGGTTTGAGCGTTCTATAGTTAATGGTTTCAGGTTTTTTAACTTCTCCTTTTGACCATTCCCTAATTTGCTCCGGCGAGGCTAGACCGATCTTCATGGAATCAAAATTATTGAGTTCCAACAAGTGCTTCTCTCCCTTCCTGATTAGTTAGGGTTTTAAAAATCATCCAAGACCTCATCTTTGTCAACCGAAAAATCATCATTAACAATATCATCATCGTAATCATCATAAACAATATCATTATCTTCGTCTATATCATCGGGTTGGTCTTCTTCCTCGTCCGTTTCTTCGTTTTTATCATTTTTGTTATCCGTCTTTACACCATCTTCCATACCTTCAATGTTTACGTCTAGTGGTGGTTCTTCCTCTTCCTCTAGATAATTCTCTTTAAGTACAATTTCACTTTCATCATCAGATAATATTTTTACATCTAGACCAAGAGACTGAAGTTCTTTTATTAATACTTTGAAGGATTCTGGAATACCTGGTTCCGGAATGTTTTCGCCTTTCACGATAGCTTCATAGGTTTTTACGCGACCAACTACGTCATCAGATTTCACAGTTAACAGCTCTTGCAAAGTATAACTTGCGCCATATGCTTCTAAAGCCCATACTTCCATTTCGCCAAATCTCTGACCGCCAAATTGAGCTTTACCGCCAAGCGGCTGCTGGGTAACAAGAGAATAAGGCCCTGTAGATCTGGCGTGAATCTTATCATCAACCAAGTGGGATAATTTTAACATGTACATATAGCCCACTGTCACACGACGATCAAAGGGTAATCCTGTGCGACCATCCCTTAGTTCTGTCTTTCCATCTTCCGAAACACTGGCTTTTTTCAGTGTCTCAATAATTTCTTCTTCAGTAGCTCCATCAAATACCGGTGTAGCAACATGCCATCCCAAAGCTTTTGCTGCCAAGCCTAAGTGTATTTCCATAACTTGCCCGATATTCATTCGCGAGGGAACACCTAAAGGATTTAACACGATATCAACAGGGGTGCCATCAGGTAAATAGGGCATATCTTCTACAGGTAATATACGAGAAATAACACCTTTATTACCGTGACGGCCAGCCATCTTATCTCCTTCAGAAATCTTACGTTTTTGGGCTATATAAACCCTCACCAATTCGTTAACACCGGGTGGCAGTTCATCACCGTTTTCTCTTGTAAATACTTTTATATCTACTACAATCCCATATTCACCATGAGGCACTCTAAGAGATGTATCTCTTACTTCCCTGGCTTTTTCCCCAAAAATGGCTCTGAGCAACCTTTCTTCAGCAGTTAGCTCAGTTTCACCCTTCGGTGTAACTTTACCAACCAAAATATCTCCTGCTCTGACTTCTGCACCTACACGTATAATTCCTCGCTCATCTAAATCTTTCAGAGCCTCTTCACCTACATTTGGAACATCACGAGTAATCTCTTCAGGCCCAAGTTTGGTATCTCGAGCTTCAGCTTCATATTGTTCTATATGAATAGAAGTGAATACATCGTCCTTTACCAATCTCTCAGACAACAAAATTGCATCCTCATAATTGTATCCTTCCCATGGCATAAAAGCTACTAAAACATTACGCCCCAAGGCAAGTTCACCTTTATCTGTAGAGGGGCCATCAGCTATGGGCTGACCTTTCACAACCCTATCGCCTTTTTTGACTATTGGTCTTTGATTAATACATGTTCCTTGATTTGACCTTACAAACTTACGAACCTTGTAAACATCAAGACTTTTATCTGCATCTCGGCGTATAACGATTTCCCTAGCTGTGACTCTCTCAACTATGCCATCATTTTTTGCCAAAATCATTACACCGGAATCAAGTGCAACTTTATATTCGATTCCGGTTCCCACAACGGGAGCCTCAGTGACTAAAAGAGGTACTGCTTGTCTTTGCATATTCGCACCCATAAGGGCACGATTGGCATCGTCATGTTCTAAGAAAGGTATCAATGCTGTTGCTACAGATACCAGCTGTTTTGGTGATACGTCCATATAATCTACATCTTCTGCGGGAACTACTATTGTTTCATCGGCGTACCTTGCAACTATCCTCTTTTGGACAAACCTTCCTTCTTCATCTAAAGGGGCATTGGCTTGAGCAATAATAAAAGCATCTTCTTCATCAGCAGTGAGAAACTCAATCTCATCAGTAACCACACCACGTTCTTTATCTACTTTCCGATAGGGCGTCTCTATAAATCCGTACTCATTAACTCTGGCATAAGTACTTAAGGAACCTATGAGGCCTATATTCGGTCCCTCAGGAGTTTCTATTGGACACATACGACCATAGTGGGAATGATGGACATCTCGCACTTCAAAGCCGGCTCTATCACGGCTTAAGCCACCTGGTCCCAAAGCACTTAACCGTCTTTTATGTGTAAGTTCAGTTAAAGGATTCGTTTGATCCATAAACTGAGAAAGCTGACTGCTGCCAAAGAATTCTTTAATAGATGCAACAACAGGCCGTATATTAATAAGCCCTTGAGGTGTTATTGTATCCACATCTTGAATGGTCATTCTTTCTTTGACCACTCTTTCCATACGAGCGAGACCAATGCGAAATTGGTTCTGTAATAGTTCACCTACAGAACGGAGCCTCCTATTGCCAAGATGATCAATATCATCTATTTCACCAATGCCGTAAGGCAGATTAATAAAATAGTTAATAGTAGCAAGTATGTCATCTACTACAATATGTCTTTCTGTACGATTTCCTTCAGGGCCAGGCTCATCAGAATATCCATTGCTGATAATCTTCACGATTTTTGAACCTGATTCACCACACAGTCTGGATTCAATTTGGTCTTCAGGTAACTCAATCTTTAGTTGAGAAATTCTAAGGGATTCTAATAGTTCCGCAATCTCACGGCTAATCTTTTCTCCCTTTTTAAGAATAATTTCACCTGTCTCGGGATTTTCTACGTTCTCTGCGCTTTTTCTCCCTATAATACGATCCCTAAGGCGCAATTTTTTATTAAATTTATATCGACCTACATGTGCCAAATCATAACGTTTAGTATCGAAAAATAACGACTCTAGCAAAGACTTGGCATTTTCAACTGTGGGTGGTTCTCCGGGACGAAGCCTTTTATAGATTTCAATAAGTGCTTCATTTTGGCTTTCTGTATTATCCTTTTCAAATGTACGTAAAATCTTCTCATCTTCACCCATAAGTTCAAGTATCTGAGCATTAGTCCCATATCCCAATGCTCTTAGTAAAACAGTAATGGGCACTTTCCTAGTCCTATCAACTCGAACATATAAGACTTCGTTAGAATCAGTCTCCATTTCTAACCAAGCTCCCCTATTGGGGATAACAGTGCCCGCAAACAACTCTCTGCCATTTTTATCTCTTTGGCTGCTAAAATAGACTCCCGGAGATCGAACAAGTTGACTTACTATAACTCGTTCTGCACCATTGATGATAAACGTGCCGTTTTCCGTCATAAGAGGAAAATCACCCATAAATACTTCCTGTTCCTTTACTTCTCCGGTTTCTTTGTTAATCAATCTAACCTTAACTTTAAGCGGAACAGAATATGTCACATCTCTCTCTCTACTTTCATCTTCAGAATATTTAGGGGCGCTTTCCAGTGTATGATCGATAAACTCCAAAACTAAATTGCCAGTAAAATCTTCAATAGGAGAAATATCACGAAATACTTCTTTGAGGCCTTCATTCAGAAACCATTGGTATGAATCCCGTTGAATTTCAATTAGATTGGGCAATCCCATGACTTCATTAATTTCTGAATAACTCCATCGGGTGCGATCACCTATTGTGATTGGTTGAACCATGTTTTCCTCACCCCTTTTTTATATGTAAAAATAGCCAAAAGCAAATGAGCTGTACCTTGCTTTTGGTTTTAGACGAGAATATCTATTATACTATCTCCTAAAACAGGAAATACTATACAATTGAATCAAAAAAATAAGTGCTGGCATGATTTTTGCATATGATTATGCAGTTTATTATAATACCACAATACTCAATGTTTGTCAATCAATTCGCGCTAATTTTTTTAAAATATATCCTTCCATTATATCTGTATCGCTTGAAATAACCTCAACAATACCAAGTTCCTGCATAATAGACTGAAATATTAAGGTTCCTGCAGTAATGATATCAGCTCTATGTGGTGAAAGGCCTGGTAGCTTACATTTTTCATCATTTGTTAACGACAAAAGTAAAGACAAAATCCGGTCAACATTAGCTTTTTTAATGTGAAAGCCATGTATCTTATTTGAATCATACTCTTTTAGCTCTTGATCCATAGCGGAAAGAGTTGTTATAGTCCCACCTACGCCAATTGCAGTAAACCCTGTTTTTACAACTTTTCTGAAGTAATTGTTAAAACTCGACATAAGACCTGTAATTTCATCATAAGCCTTGTCAATTTCACAATCTTGAGCTGAATCGGTTTTAAAATATTTTTCAGTCCATCTTACTGCACCTATAGGAAGACTCTCACTTTTGTTAATATGTTTTTCCCCCAAAACAAGTTCTGTTGAACCTCCCCCTATATCTATCACTAAGGTCCACCCTGATACTTTAATACCTGCTTTTGCACCTATAAAAGATAAAAATGCTTCTTCGCTTCCAGAGAGAATGTCCACATCAAAACCAACTTCCTTTACCTGTTTTAAGAAAATATCACTATTTTTAGATTCTCTAAGAGCACTTGTCCCAAAGGCTTTGATGGTTGTACATTTCATTTTTTCAGCCACATATTTAAAATGGGCTAAAGCTGATAGAGTTAATTCTATGGAAGGTTGGTCAAATTCTTGGTTTATAGATACTCCCCTGCCTAAACGAGTTGTAATAATTTCCTTATGTATAGTATGAATTGAATTACCTGAAAGCTTAGCAACTAAAAGTCTTATGGAATTTGAGCCAATATCTATTACTGCAACTGCCATCTTTACACTCCTTTTTCAAAAAATAAAATCCAGGGTTTACCCCTGGATACTTTTGTCTGTATATGTTAATTAGTATAAACTTTCTATAATACTTTCCTTCTTCCATAGGCACCAGAACCCCGTTTGGATTCATGATTCCTTTTAATATCAGACAGTCTTTCTTCACTGTCTTTTAAGAACTTAGCTAACTTATCTTCGAAACTTACATCATTTTCCCTTGGCTTTTGATCGTAACTTTTTTCTTTTGTCTTGCGAATGGAGAGACTTACTTTACCTTCCGGAGAGATAGAAATTACTTTTACTTTTACGATGTCATCTTCCTTTAGAAAATCATTGACATCTTTTACAAAGCTATCTGCTACTTCCGAAATATGAACAAGTCCCGTAATCCCTTCAGGCAACTGCACAAAAGCCCCAAATTTTGTTATTCCAGTTATTTTCCCCTCTACAATCTGGCCTACCTCAACAGGCATACTTAAAGAATTCCTCCTTTAGATTTTCCTTCGATATTGTCAATTATACTTTAAGTTCTTATATTCGTCAACAATTAAGATACTCACTCTTTGGGAGAACTGACACCCTTGTAAAGATATTCTCCAGGTTTGACTAATCCTAACTCATCTCTAGCCACCCTTTCAATATATTCATCCGTATGGAGCAGGCTTATTTCTTTTTTGAGGTCTTCTCTTTCTTCCATTGCTTTTTCCATTTGTTGTTTAAGCTGTGCTTCCTGTCGCTTAAAATCCGCAATGCGAAACTGCTGCACAACAAAGGTAGATGTAAAATATATAATGAAAACTACAAAAAGCAAATGGCGAACTTTAAATCTTTTTCCCTTATTCATCTCTATAAGACCTCCATCTGTATTATATTTACATTTCTATGAAAAAACTTAAAGTCCTGCTTCATTCTTTTCTTATCTTTGAAAACATTCGACGAAAATCCGTCCAAATCCTCTTTGGCAGCGAAAACATTTTTAGTCTTTTTGTCCTAATAACCATGAACTTTATTTTTCGAAATGCCCTAATAGAAAAATTGTCTAATAATACGAAAAATACAATAACATAATGACTAATAAGGTAAAGATATAATAACAACCCAGCTGCGATACCAAAAAATACATATCCTCGAACTTGCCCTAAGCTTATTTTTAAATATGATGCAAATGTAATAACAGTAATTATAGCCCAAAAACATAAATCCCCCAGAGCTGTCATAAAAGGCCCCGGGGAAAACAGGTTCCTTAATCTGCGATATATATCAAATAAAAATCCGGTAACAAGCCCTATAATAAACGCTGTTGTCAGTAATACGACTTGGGGCTTAATATCCCATAAGCTCACTTAAACCACCCTCCATTTATGCCTTTACCTTAATAAACGACCTAGTAGATTTTTACCTTTTTGTTTGGAGGTGGAACCTTCGTGATATATAAGAGCCTTGATATTGCCCTCTACCACAATTAACCCAGCATCTAAGCTGAGCTGTTTCATATACATCTTTTCACCTTTAATTTGAAGCTGCCCTTGATTTGTTTCAAGTATTATTTCATCGTCAGTGAATTTTTCAACATTTATAACACCATTTACATCAAGTATCTCCCGATCAGTTAAGATAATTTTATCACTATTTTTTTCATCCACAGCAAAAACCCTCCCCATTGGATTCTCATTTAATTTTATTCGGGAGGGTCCAAGATTATGTTATTCCCAGAGCTTTACAATTTCAATATCTTTAAAATAGTAAAGAATTATATCTTCAGGTTTTTTCCCTTCCTTTGCCATTACATTTGCTCCCCATTGTGAAAGACCTACTCCGTGGCCAAATCCCTTCCCTTCCATAAATACTCGATCACCTTCTATTCTTAAGCTTGTCAGAAGTGTTGATCTCATGGTCATGCTTCCAAGGGCTATTCGCAACTCCGGAGCAGATACTGTTGCATCACCAATTTTAAGCTGGGTCGCCCGCCCTGAAGGTCCCCGTTTTGCTATGCTTACATTATTGATAGGTCCTGTCTCTTTACCTAAACTATTTCTTATGACTGAGCTTATCTCATCCTTTGAAAATGAGGCAGACCAAGTCCTTTTTCCAGCAGGACCTGCTTTGGCATCCGGGGATTTTGTCACTTTTATATAAGGTGGCTCAGCTTCTTTAAAGTTTAAACCTTCTTTTGCAGTGGCCGTCATTCCCCCAGCATGGGAATGAAACCATGCTTTTATATAATCCCCTTTATAGGTGGCGACCTCACCCCGTGTCATTTCAACTGCTTTTTTTATCCTGTCATTGATATTTTCCGGGTTCCAAGCCTGAGCTTCTTCAAAATCTGTAGATATATCGGCTTTACCATATTTCGAACTGCCCTTGTCCTGAATAAATTCTAATACATAGGTTCTGGCTAATATGGCTTGTGCCGCAAGAGCCTCTACCGGCCAATGATTTTCCATTTCCCCGGCTACAACACCAGCTACATAATCCTCTAGTTTCATCTCTTTTACATCATTTGTTTGAATTTCATATACATTTAATATTGGTTCTTTACCATCTCCACGACTTATTTTTTTCGGAATATCAGGCACAGTGGGTTTTTTGTCAGGACTGGGTTTCCTTGCACATCCTGCTAGAACAAATGTGACTAGAACAAATGCTAGAGTAAGAATTATCCACCGTTTATACATTATTAACCTCCTTGGCAATCAAAGCTATATTAAAAAAATCAATTTGTTCCTATGTGATTAGTATAAGTAGTTAAAAATAATTAATTCTAAAACATAAGAAAAAAGCAGATCTGTATAGACCTGCTTTTTTAAAAACTATAGATTTCTTAAATGCTTTCCACCTGGAAGCATTCCATCAAAGACTCCTCAATAAAAGAAAGTATTTGACAGTTACCTTGAGATATGTTATTTATTAATGCTATCTTTTAAGGCTTTGCCTGCCTTAAAGGCTGGGACATTAGCTGCGGGGATGTCGATTTCTTCACCAGTTTGTGGATTGCGGCCTTTTCTTGCACTTCTTTCTCTGACTTCAAAAGTGCCAAATCCTACTAACTGAACCTTGTCCCTTTTTACGAGTGCTTCTTCCACTGTTTCAATGAAGGCATTCAGAGCTTTCTCAGAATCTTTTTTGGTCATTCCACTCTTTTCAGCCATCACACTAATAAGATCAGCTTTGTTCACAAAATTCCCTCCCTGATTGTAATATAATTACTACTGAACTATTCTCCACTTATTGACAAAATCCTTCTTTGTCAAAGGAAATCTACAACTTTTTTTCTAGTTTTTTCCCTTGATCCCATAATTTATCCATTTCCTGTAAACTCATTTCATGTAAACTCCTGTCGGATTTGGCAGCTGCCTCCTCAACATATTTAAACCTTCGTATAAATTTTTTTACAGCATCCTTCAGGGCGAGTTCTGGTTCTACTTCCAAAAACCGTGCTACATTTACACATGCAAAAATTAAGTCACCTATTTCTTCTGTTATTTTGTCACCAATCCCACCATTATATACCTCTTTAAGCTCGTCCAACTCTTCATAAACCTTATCTAATGCACCATCCACACTTTCCCAGTCAAAACCTACACGAGCAGCTTTTTCTTGGACCTTAAAAGCTTCCATTAAAGCCGGTAAAGTGTTCGGTAGATTTTTCATACTCTGAGTCTGAGATTTAATATCCTTTTCTTCTCGCTTAATATCTTCCCAATTCTTTAATACTTCCCCGGTACCATCTACCGTAACATCACCGAATATATGAGGATGACGCCTTATCATCTTTTCACAAACTCCTTGAATTACATCACCTATATCGAATTCTCCCCGTTCTTTGCCAAGATGACAATGGAAGACAATCTGAAGCAGAAGGTCCCCAAGTTCCTCAATTAAATCCTGTGTATTTTTTCTATTTATAGCATCAATTACTTCATATGCTTCTTCAACAATATATGGTTTTAGCGTCTCATGGGTTTGAGCCTTGTCCCATGGGCAACCTGGATTTCCCCTTAGTTTGGCCATTATGTCTACAAGGTCTTCCAACGAACGTTTTTCCAATTAATATTACCTCCTAAAAAGCTTAAATTTACTAATAATCCCTATAATCCGTTTACCACCGGGTAATAACTCAAGATCTGTTTTCTTGATACCACCAATTAATAAAAGTGATATGGCATAAACTAAAGCTCCAAAAGCTATTGTTACTATTGTGGCTTTATTTTGGGGAAAACCGTAAACCACTAAACTTCCATATGCTAATTCAACACCTGCTCCCATAAAAATCGATGCTAAAACCGGTTTTATCACCATTTGATTTAAGTCGGTAGTTTGAGCGGTCCAACGCACTACAGCCACAAAGTTTAAAAATGCCGGTATCAAATAACCAATGACAGTTCCAATAGCTGCACCTTTAATGTTAATATTGGGAATGCCTGTGAGAGCGTAATTAATAATTACTTTAATAACAGCTCCGATTAACATGTTTTGAACCGGAATCATTGTCTTGCCTATACCTTGAAGAATACCCGTACTAGTCTGCGTAATGGCTAGGAACACAACTCCCCATGCAAGGAATTTTAAAGAAATCCCTGCTTCGGCATTTTTATATAACAATACTGTAATTGGTTCTGCCAGTGCATACATGCCCACAGCTGCGGGTAGGGCAAATATAATACTCATTCTTATACCGGTTTCTGCCCTTGATGCGACCATTTTCCTATTACCTAAAGCCATAGCTTCAGAAATAGCTGGTACCAAGCTTGCCGACAATGCCGTTGTTACAACAACAGGCAAATTTATAATCGGTGCTGCCATCCCTGTTAATTGCCCAAAAAGTTCTGTAGCTCGCTTTACTGAAAACCCGGCTTCCTGCAATCGCTTACTTACTATTGCAGCATCAGCCAGGTTCATAAACGGACTTATAAGCCCTCCTAATGTTATAGGTATAGCGAAAGCAAATAAACGGCGTATTATATGTATCGAACTTTCCAGACTGCTGCCAATATCTGATTTAAACTTTAGTAATAAGCTGCTTTTGCTGTTATAATACACAATAATTAGCACTATTAATCCTGCTATAGAACCGGCAACCGGGCCAAAAGCTGCTCCAGCTGCGGCATATTCAACACCGTAAGGCAATAAGAGACTAGCCAAAATAAATACAGCTACTACTCGGCCTATTTGCTCCACTACCTGAGAAACAGCTGAAGGCGTCATATTTTGCAAGCCTTGGAAGAAACCCCGAAAGCAGGACATAATTGACACAAAAAAAATGGCAGGTGCAATACTTATAATAGGATAATAGGCCTTCGGGTTTTGATATACTTCCAGAGACAGATAATTTGCACCAGCTATCAGAATAAGAGTTAATCCAAGACCTACTGAAGCCAGTACAGCTAAAGATACTACAAATATACGATAAGCATTTCTATATCGACCTCGTGCTGCATCTTCCGCAACCATTTTTGAAATAGCCGTGGGAAGACCGGCAGTTGAAATCGAAAGCAATATCAAATAAATAGGATAAGCCATTTGATAAAGACCCATACCTTCATCCTTTATCATAAGTGCCAAAGGAATCCGGTAAAATGCACCTAATACTTTAACTAAAAAACCTGCTATAGTTAGAATCATAGCTCCTTTTAAAAAGGAATCCTTCCTGTGTGCCAAATAAATATCCGCCTTTCTATTAAACTCTCCATTTATTATATTCTATTCGTTACAAGGCAGCAATATTATATTTCCTTTATTTCTAATAAAAAATGGTTTTACCGCCTTCTCTCTAAAATAAGAATGGATCAATAACAAAATAATATCTAGTAAGGGTAAGAAAAATGTTATATAATAGATTTTAAATATATTTTTTCGGAATTGGAGGTATTCTTGCAATGGAAAAACTAGCCTTAATAGGTCTATTCAATACTAAAAAAGTCTATAAAAATCTTCCCGTCTCACGTCTTGTAGAAGAAGCTTTAAAGAGAGGAGAAGGTTTTTTAACTGAAAGCGGAGCAATCAATGTTTACACTGGAAAATATACTGGGCGTTCGCCTAATGATAAATTTATAGTCGACGAGGCTTCGACCCATGACAAAATTTGGTGGGGAAATAATGCATCAATAGATGAGTACAGTTTTGAAAATCTTTATAATCAGCTTTTATCATATCTGCAAAACCGTGATATTTTTGTATTTGATGGTTATGCAGGAGCTGACCCCAAGTATCGACTGCCCCTTCGAGTTATTAATGAATATGCATATCAAAATCTTTTCTGCAGGCAGCTTTTTATTGTTCCATCAAATGAGGAGCTTTTAAGCTTTAATCCCGGCTTTACTGTTATATGTGCACCTGGTTTTAAAGCAAATCCCACAGTAAATAATATTAATTCTGAAGCCTTCATATTAATAAGTTTCGAGAAAAAAATGATTCTGATCGGCGGTAGTCAATATGCCGGTGAAATGAAAAAATCCGTATTTTCAGTTATGAATTATCTTATGCCCGAAGCAGGAGTGCTACCCATGCATTGCTCTGCCAATATAGGAAGAGATAATACAACTGCACTGTTTTTCGGACTATCGGGTACTGGAAAGACTACCTTATCTGCAGATCCCTATCGTTTTTTAATTGGTGATGACGAGCATGGCTGGTCTGATGAGGGAATCTTTAACTTTGAAGGCGGCTGTTATGCCAAGTGTATAAATCTTACACGAGAAAACGAACCTCAGATTTATGATGCGATAAAGTTTGGTTCAGTGTTGGAAAACGTTGTAATAGATGAAAAAACAAGAATTCCTGATTATCATGATGGTAAAGTCACTGAAAATACCAGAGCAGCTTACCCAGTGGAATATATCCCCGGAGCCGTTATACCGGGTGTCGGAGGCCATCCAAAGTCCATAGTGTTTTTAACTGCAGATGCCTTTGGTGTTTTACCTCCCATCTCAAAACTTACAAAAGAACAAGCAATGTACTACTTTATATCCGGTTATACCAGTAAACTTGCAGGGACTGAAAGAGGTATCACAGAACCTGAAGCTACCTTCTCTTCTTGTTTCGGAGCCCCGTTTTTACCTCTTTCACCTATGGTTTATGCAAAGATGTTAGGTGAAAAAATTGAAAAGCACGGCTCTAATGTGTTTTTGGTAAACACAGGTTGGTCAGGTGGACCATATGGCGTTGGAAAGCGCATGAGTTTAAAATATACAAGGGCAATGATCAAAGCAGCGTTAGATGGTGCCCTTGACTTAGTAGAATATGAAAAAGACCCTGTTTTCCATTTAATGATGCCAAAAACATGCCCTGACATTCCTAGTGATATGTTAAATCCCAGAAATACTTGGGACGATAAAACCGCCTATGATAAAACTGCATCTAAACTTGCAGAAAGCTTTGCTAAGAATATCGCTAAATTTTCCGGCATAGCACCGGAAATTATTGCAGCAGGACCGCAAAAGAATTAGTAAATATAATAAAAAATAGCAGCTGAAGCTGCTATTTTTTATTGTTCCATTTGTCTTGCTAAGAATCCTGCCGCCGTTTCGGCTACCTTAACTTCTAAATCACCCATCACGATATCGGGGGCTTTAGATAGAAGTATTACAGCACCTATGGGATCTCCCTCAGCTATAATAGGGGTAACAACCTGGCTTGAATATTTTGGTTTACCTTCTTCTTCATCTATAGTAATCCTTATATAATTTTTTTCACTCGTCTTTTCCACAAGAACAGTTTTACGCTCTTCCATAATCTTTTCCAGAGCTGGACTTACAGACTTGTCCATATACTCCTTCTTCGGCGCTCCGGCAACGGCAATAATTGGCATCTCTGTCAGCTATACATGTAATATGATTGACGGAATCATGAAGTGAATCAGCATATTCTTTGGCAAAGTCCCCCCAGCTCTCCGATAGGAGAATATTTCTTTAAAATAACTTCTCCTTCCCGATCGGTAAATATCTCAAGAGGGTCGCCTTCGCGAATTCTGAGGGTCCGACGGATTTCTTTGGGTATTACCACTCGGCCCAGATCATCTATGCGCCGAACAATTCCTGTTGCCTTCAATAAATTTCCCTCCTTGTTTTCTGGTTTTTTACTTTCACATATAGTATATATCTTACAAGTCAGTTCTATTCATTAAAGGCAAACATAAGAAAAGTTATAAAAATTCTTTCAATCTTCGATTGTTTTTCCCATTCTGCTAGGTGTTTATGGAATTCCTCTTCTTTTTTTGCGTTCTCTAAATTATAATGAATATAATCCTTAGCATCTTCGAAGCTTAGTGAAGGTCCTCTCATCGGTAACTTTGATTATATGATAACCAAATTCACTTTTCACAATATCACTAATTTCACCTGGTTTTAAAGCAAAAGCTGCTTCTTCAAATTCAGGTACCCATTCTACCCTTCGAAAAGAAAACCTAAATCACCGCCCACATCTTTGGTGCCATCTTTAGAATATTCTTTAGCCATTTCTCCAAAATCTGCTCCATTTTCAAGTTCTTCAAGGACTTTCTTTGCTGTTTCCTCAGTATCAACCAAAATATGACTTGCCCGAATTTCTGGTGCAGGCAGCTCAAACATATCTTTGTTATCATCAAAGTATTTTTTAACTTCTTCGTCTGTTACGTTTATATCTGAAGTTAGCTTGTTCTCTAACATGGTTTATTATTAGCTGCTCTTTCATTAAAACTTCAAAAGACTCCCGATCATATCCTTGTTGCTCCAGGTATTTGTCCAAACCCTCTTTTCCACCGTGATATTGTTCCAGTTCAGATATAGGCCTGTTCAAGTTCCCCTTCTTCTAAAGTAAATATTATTATCTTTTGCATACTGTAACACCAATTGTTCACTTATCATGGCTTCAAGTATCTGTTCTTTTACATTTTTTAATACTTTTTTACCTTCATTACTAGAAAAATCTTGGCCCATTTGCCTCTAATGCACTTTTTACTTGGGATACCTGACGATCATATTCAGTCTTTAGAATATAACTATCGTTAATCTTTGCCATTACTTCTTTTCCATCTACTACTTTACCTTCTGTTTCATCTTTTTGTACAATACCACAACCCGTCAAGGCTAAAAATATTATTAATAATAGACTTATAGCTTTTAATTATCTTCATAAAATCCCCCTCATCCCGTTTTTTGAAATAGGCACATTAGCTATGCCGGGTTAAAATACTATAACACTAATTTAGTCTTTATCTATTATACTACACTGCAGGATTCCTGCATAGTTTTTATTTCGTCCAAAATCTTCTGAAAGCCTAAATAAAAGCTTAATACCTTTGCTATTTCTCGTTTTTAAAACAATAGTAGGTGTCTCTGCGCCAATAATATTCATCTGTCTTTCAAATGCAGCCGAAAGACCAACCAAAACTTGGGGAGTCAGCTTATGTGTGTGGTGGAACTTTATATTTACTAAATTACCTTGTTGAATGATACTTGCAATCCTAAGTTTGCTTGCAATAACCTTTAAACGAGATATCATTATAAGGTTTTCTCGTAGGTTCGGGAATATCTCCGAATCTGTCCTCCACTTCTTCCTCAAGGTCATCAGCTTCTTCCACTGTATCCACCGATGCAATACGTCGATAGATTTCCATCTTCTGAGCTGCATTGCTTATATATTCATCGGAAATATAAGCACTTATATCTAGTTCCAAAACAGGTTGTATTTCTTCTTCTTCTATTTCGCCTTTTATTTCTTTGACCGCTGCTTGCAGCAATTTTGTATAAAGATCATATCCCACTGCTAACATGTGGCCATGCTGCTCTCAGTTCCCTAAGACATTGCCTGAACCACGTATCTCTAGATCTCTTAATGCTATCTTAAAGCCCGATCCAAATTCGGTAAATTCCCGAATAGCAGAAAGTCGTTTTTCTGCCGCTTCACTAAGCATCTTATCTCGTTTATATGTTAAATATGCAAAACGCCTGACGGCTGGAACGGCCTACCCGGCCCCGCAGTTGGTAAAGTTGTGATAATCCCAGCTTATCAGCCGAAGTTACAATCAAAGTATTTACATTAGGTATGTCTAGCCCTGTCTCTATGATAGTAGTGCATACAAGTACATCATACTCATGTTCGTAAAAACCCATCATTATTTCTTCCAGTTCATCCTCATTCATCTGGCCATGGGCTACTGCAATTCTAGCTTCAGGTATTAACTTTTTTAAAATCTGTGCTTCATCATGGATAGACTGGGACTCTATTATAGACATAGTAGACCTGTCCGCCTCGGGACAATTCTCGAAGAATTGCATCCCGAATGAGTGATTCATTGTGCTCAACAACATAGGTTTGAATGGGAAATCGGTCTTCGGGCGGTGTTTCTATAAGGCTCATATCTCTAACTCCACTCATAGCCATATGTAAAGTCCTTGGGATGGGTGTAGCTGTCAGAGTCAATACATCAACATTCTTCTTTAATTGTTTAATCTTTTCCTTATGCGACACACCGAAACGCTGTTCTTCATCAACAACTAAAAGACCCAAGTCCTTAAATTTAACATCCTTTTGCAGTAGTCTATGAGTTCCTATAATTATGTCAATTGCTCCAGTTTTAAGTCTTGATAAAATATGTCGTTGCTCAGCCGGTGATTTAAAACGACTTATTGATTCAACTTTAACAGGAAATGACTCAAATCGTTCATAAAATGTATGAAAGTGTTGTTCAGCTAATATAGTAGTAGGTACTAACACTGCCACTTGTTTGCCATCCATTACTGCTTTAAAAGCAGCTCGCATAGCAACTTCGGTTTTACCGTAACCTACATCGCCGCATAATAGTCGGTCCATAGGTCTATCTCTTTCCATATCTCTTTTAACTTCTTCAATAGCTGCTAATTGATCAGGAGTTTCTTCATATGGAAACATA
>JBMNGG010000003.1:0-412779 GCA_050949705.1 Tepidanaerobacteraceae bacterium
AAGGTATACCAATAAAAATAATTGATACTGCAGGAATTAGACAAACATCAGATGAAGTGGAAAAAATTGGAATAGAAAGAGCAATGAAGTATCTTGAAGATGCGGAGTTAGTGCTGTTAATGTTTGATGCATCTAGGAAACTGACTGATGATGATATAAATCTTATTAAACTCGTTCGAGAAAAACTTACCATAACAATTATTAACAAAACTGATTTACCCACAAGTGTTGATGAGGAAAAGCTTAAACAGGAACTTTCAGCTGAGAAAATAATAAAAATATCTGCACTAAAAGAAGAAGGAATAGAAGAATTAAAAGAAGCTATTTATGATACAATCTGCGATAAAATTGGTATTATGGATGAGGGTTTGGTGGCTGCAGGTGAGAGGCAAAGGATTGTATTAAAAGAAGCCTATGATTCTTTAGATAAAGCTCTTGATTCTATGAGGATAGGGATGCCTATCGAAATGGTGGAAGTTGACATCAGGGATAGTTGGGAAAAACTTGGTGAGATTACCGGTGATACGGTTAGAGAAGATATTATAAAAACCATATTTCATAATTTTTGTATAGGCAAATGAGGGTGACTGTATGGAATATAAAGTTGGTAAATACGATGTAGCCGTAATAGGAGCTGGCCATGCAGGATCTGAGGCTGCCCTTGCTACTGCGAGGATGGGTCTTAGTACGGTAGCTTTTGCCATTAATTTGGATAGTATTGCATTGATGGCATGTAATCCTTCTATAGGCGGTCCGGGTAAAGGCAATATGGTAAGGGAAATAGATGCTCTTGGCGGTCAAATGGGAATTAATGTGGATAAGCACTTTATACAGATTAGATTGTTAAATACTAAAAAAGGACCAGCAGTAAGAGCACTTAGAGCCCAGTTGGATAAAAGAGCTTATTCTGCAGGTATGAAGTATACTTTGGAAAAACAGTCTAATCTTGATATAGTCCAGGAAGAAGTAGTCAAAGTATTGCTTCAAGGAAACAAGGTTAAGGGTGTTGTTACAAAAACTGGTGGCGTATATGAGGCTAAAGCCGTGATTATAACAACAGGTGTATACCTTCGGGGAAGAATAGTTATCGGTGATTTAAGTTATAGCAGCGGCCCCAGTGGTCTTTTTCCTGCTAATGAGTTGTCCAAATCCTTGGAAGATATGGGATTTAAGTTAGGAAGGTTTAAGACTGGTACTCCACCGAGAATCCATAAGGATTCAATAGATTATTCAAAAATGATTATTCAGCCCGGTGATGATGTAATAATACCTTTTTCATATACATCAGGGAAAATAGTAAGAGAGCAAATACCATGCTGGCTAACTTATACAAATGAAAAAACCCATGAAATAATAGAACAAAATCTTCATAGAGCTCCCCTTTATACCGGTGATATAAAAGGCGCAGGTCCTAGGTACTGTCCGAGTGTAGAGATGAAAATAGTAAATTTTAAAGATAAAACAAGCCATCAAATATTTATAGAACCAGAAGGAATCGGAACAAATGAAATGTATGTTCAAGGACTTTCGACAAGTTTACCTATGGATGTACAGATAGAAATGGCTCGTTCTGTTAAAGGAATGGAAAATGTCAAGATTATGAGGTTTGGCTATGCTATCGAATATGATTTCGTGATTCCTACACAGCTAAAACCCACACTAGAAACAAAATCTGTTAGTGGATTATATATGGCAGGTCAAATCAATGGCACCTCAGGATATGAAGAAGCCGCTGCCCAAGGCCTTATTGCAGGTATTAATGCAGCTTTGAAAATTAAGGAAAAAGAACCAGTTGTGTTAAAAAGGTCAGATGCTTATATAGGAGTGCTTATTGATGACCTTGTGACAAAAGGTGTTATGGAACCATACAGAATACTTACATCAAGGGCCGAATACAGGTTATTACTAAGACAAGATAATGCGGATCTAAGATTGATGGATATCGGACATCAGGTAGGACTAATTAGTGATGAAAGATATAAAGGATTTCTTAAAAAGAGAAGAAATATAGAAGAAGAAATAAAGCGCCTTGAATCTGCAAAAATTAACCCAACTGTCCATGTAAACAAAAACCTGGAAAATATGAATACTGCTGTGCTAAATACTCCCTCTAGCTTAGCTGAACTTTTAAAACGGCCTGAACTAAATTATGAGAAATTAAAGGTATTAGATGAAGAACGGCTGACCTTTCTGATGATACTATTGAACAGGTTGAGATAACTGTTAAATACGAAGGATATATTAAAAGACAAATTGGACAGGTTGAGCAGTTTAAAAAGCTTGAAAATAAAAGAATCCCCGAAGATATTAATTATGACGAGATTTATAATTTGGGGTTTGAAGCTCGTGAAAAGCTTAAACAGGTAAAGCCTATTTCAATCGGTCAGGCATCAAGGATATCGGGAGTTAACCCTTCAGATATTACAGTTTTAATGATATATCTTGAAACTAAAAGAAGGCAAAAGACAAATGAATAGTAATTTTAAAGAAGTTTTAAAAGAAGAAGCAAAAAAAAATAATATAGTAATCTCTGCTGATAAATTAGAACAGTTCGATGTGTTTAGGGATAATTTAATTGACTGGAATGGTAGGGTGAATTTAACAAGGATAATCGAACCTTACGACTTTGCTAAAAAACATGTTATTGATTCACTTATGTTATTAAAACATGTTGACATAAAGCCCAGTGCAAAATTAATTGATGTTGGGACAGGCCCAGGAATACCAGGGCTTATAATAAAGATTTATAGACCAGATATAAGCCTTTCCCTCTTAGAGTCTGTGGGGAAAAAAACAAATTTTCTAAATTTGATAGTAGAAAATATGAATCTACAAGATGTAAAAGTAATAAATAATCGGGCAGAAATTGTCGGGCATGATATGGAGCATCGGGAGAAATATGATATTGTTGTTGCAAGAGCGGTCTCTGCTCTAAATGCACTTTCAGAGATTTGTCTTCCATTTGTAAGACCTAGAGGAATATTTGTAGCAATGAAAGGCCCTTCTCCAGATGAGGAGATACGATCTTCCGAACGTGCTCTTGGTATATTAGGTGGAAAATTAAAGACATGTACTGAGTATGTTTTAGATGGGGATATGAGGAGGACTTTAGTGATTATCGATAAGATAAGAAACTGTCCAAATAAATATCCCAGAAAACCGGGGATTCCTGGAAAGGCCCCTTTATAAATTCTAGTAAGTTCGACAACAATGTCATTTGAAAGGGGTTTATGACAAGTAGTTTTGCGGGCTAGGAAGAAGGATTTCCAGTGATTACATAGAAATATATAAATAAGAGTTTAGCTCATAAAAAAGACTAGAAGAAAAGATTTACAAATTAATATTGATTTTAGTGTGAAATTTATTTTCCTAGGTAAAGATAATGATACATTTACACCAGATACTTCTCACACCTAAATCAATGTTTGGGAAAAACAAAAAAGGGGGGTCGCCAATGTGGGGGGCAACCAGGACGAACCTCAATATAGTTAACATTCCACTTGATGAAATACAGCCGAATATTTACCAACCTAGAAAGGATTTTAATGATAATAGCCTTGATGATTTAACAAATTCCATTAAAAGTTACGGAGTTTTACAACCTATAGTAGTTAGAAGAAGCGGACGTTCGGGATATGAGATTATAGCTGGGGAACGTAGATGGAGAGCATGCAAAAGAGCTGGGTTGAAGGAAATTCCCGCTATTATTAAGGATGCAAGAGATTCAGACACAGCTATACTGGCACTTATTGAGAATATTCAAAGAGAAGACCTAAATTTTATTGAAGAAGCTGAAGGTTTTCGCCAGTTGATACATGAATGTGGTGTTACACAAGAACAGTTAGCTTTGAAATTGGGTAAAAGCCAGTCAACTATAGCAAATAAAATGCGAATATTAAGGCTTTCCCCGGAAATTCTGAGCATTATTTCCCAGGAAAAACTAAGTGAACGTCATGCCCGATCTCTTTTGAGATTGCCGGATGACAACCTTCAAAGACAAGTCATAAAGCAAGTGGTTGAAAAAGGTTTAAGTGTTCGTCAAACAGAAGATTTAATAGAGCAAATCATAGAAAATATTAACGAAGACAAGAAAAAGAAAAAAAAGTCATATAAAATAGCGATAAAGGATGTAAGGATTTTTGTCAATTCAGTGAGAAAACTTGTAAAAAGTATTCAAGAAACGGGGATAAAAGCCGAATACAAGGAAGTAGACAAAGGTGAATATCTGGAAGTGATGGTTCAAATACCTAAAAGGTAATGAACCTTTTTTTCTGTCTATATTTTGGTTAAGCAAAGTTCATTGGTGAAGATATGTAGCATTAGAATATTAAAAGAGCAATAAAAAAAGATAATTGCATTTAGATTTATTGAACAATATTAGAAAATAGTGTGTTCAGGTTTATTTATGTGAGGAGGTAATTTTTTGAAAAGGTTTGCTTTGCTATGTATCTCAATTATCTTTGCCTTCACTTTATTTGGATGTTCGATAGTTTCAAAGAATAGTAATGATAACGAAAAAATTGCAATGAATGCTTCAGTTGCGATTGGAGCATTGGATAAAGATAATTTGGATAAAACTAAAATCACTTACGAGGTTGTAATTAGTGGGGACAAAGAAGATATCAATAGTATTTATGCTCAAGAACCGATAATTAATACTCAATATATTGACATGATGTTAGAAAATGGTCCTCACAACTCACAGGTAAAAGGCATAGAAAATCCTTACTTAGAACTCACAGGTAGATTTGTATTCGACACCGCTGGTAAAAGTAAAGAGGAAATTGATGGCATGTGCTTATTTCAGGGAATCAAAATAATCGACAAGGATAACAATGAATACATACTAAAATTTAATAAGAACTAAAGAGTCTGAGAAAAATATGTATCTATAAAAAAATACATTCTTTATTAAGTGCGCATCAGTATGGTTATCCTACACATTATAAGTTTGTCATTCCGAGTGAAACGAGGAAGTTTGGGTTTAAAGCAAAGATTCTTTAGGCAGAGCATTTAGGATGACGATAAAGCAGAGCTATTATAACGATGACAGAGTTGCTATTCTTTAGACAACAAGGATAACCCTATCTTTTTATCCATAGCAAGGCGGATAAGCCTTCCTACCATCCTGAACAAAGGGAAGGATCTTGTTTACATTCTTTATAGAATGTAGATAATTGTCACTTTAGGGAGATATCATGGAAGTTGCCTTTTTAAAAAGAGCAGATTGTATTTCAGGAAAAACCAAGTTTAAAGGCTTATCTATAAAAAATGAGATTTTTTCTACTTCAGAATCGTTTAATTCACCCATTTCATATATTTCCCCATAGAAAAGACGACCATGGCTTGTTTTTTCAGATGAAATCACAGAGTAATCACATAATGCTTTAATAAAATATTTTACAGCTCCTGTTTCTTCACATAGTTCTCTAGAAGCAGCATCATTTATATCTTCATTTTCTTCCCTATGTCCGGCAGGCATTTCCCAGCCATTTCGGCCTTTGTTTTTTACAAATACCCATTTGTTATCATAAATTGTACAAATTACAGCTATATCTAAAAGGTGATTAGGTATTACACCCATCTTAAAAAAGCGTATTTTCATATATTTCCTCCGAAAACCTACATCATATTATATATTTTAATCATAAAAGAAGATTATCTTCAACAAAAAGAAGGAAAAACAAAAGAAAAAACGAAAGTTATACTATGGTAAATAGGCAAACATTGAAAGGAGGACAGAAACAAAAGCACCCGGATAAATAGTGCTTATGTTTCGTAATTTATGTCCAGGATAATAGCAATCGCAAATCAAAAAGGCGGAGTGGGTAAAACCACTACAGCAGTAAATCTTGCAGCTTGTCTTGGAGTACTTGGTCAAAAGGTTTTGCTAGTAGATATTGACCCACAGGGAAATAGCACTAGTGGAACAGGCATTGACAAGCAAAACAATGATAAAACAATATATAATGTTTTGATAAATGAAGAACCTATACAAAACAACACTGTCAAAACTGAATTTGAAAACCTATATCTGCTCCCATCAAATATTCAGCTGGCAGGGGCAGAGATAGAATTAGTTCCAGCTATATCAAGAGAGTATAAATTAAAAAATGCAATGGAGGATATTCAAGAAGAATACAATTTTATTATAATTGATTGTCCTCCTTCTCTGGGCCTACTCACACTTAATGCTTTAACAGCAGCTAATACGGTGCTGGTACCTATCCAATGTGAGTATTACGCATTAGAAGGTCTTGGACAACTTATGAACACAATTTCCCTTGTACAAAAACACCTAAACAAACAACTGGAAGTAGAAGGTGTCTTACTTACAATGTTTGATGCCAGAACGAATCTTTCCATACAAGTGGTTGATGAGGTTAAAAAGTTTTTTAAGAACAAAGTTTATAGCACAATAATACCTAGAAATGTGCGGCTTAGCGAAGCACCAAGCCATGGTAAGCCAATTATAAAATATGACGTAAAGTCCCGTGGTTCGGAAGTTTATATGGATTTAGCAAAGGAGGTCCTTGACATTGAGTAAACGTGGTTTAGGAAGAGGCCTTGAAGCATTAATCCCTATGGAAAAAAGCAGTGAAGAGAATGTTACAGAGATAAATATAAAACAGATTATAGCAAATAAAAAACAGCCAAGAAGAGATTTTGATGAAAAGAAACTGGATGAGTTAGCAGAGTCAATGAAACAACATGGTGTGCTTCAACCGATTATCCTAAGAAAAAAAGGCAGCAATTACGAGATTGTTGCAGGAGAAAGAAGATGGAGAGCAGCCAAAAAAGCCGGATTAGAAAAAATACCAGCAGTAGTAAAAGAGTTTTCTGATGCTGACGTAATGGAAATAGCCCTTATAGAGAACCTGCAAAGAGAGGATTTAAATCCTCTTGAAGAGGCAGAAGCGTATAAAACGCTAATGAGTGATTTCGGGTTAACCCAAGAAGAGCTATCCAAAAGACTTGGGAAAAGCAGATCATTAATAGCAAATACAGTTCGATTGCTAAATTTAGATGCAGAGATTCAAAAACTAGTCTCAGAAGATAAATTAACAGCAGGTCATGCAAGAGCACTCTTATCTATTCAAAACAAAAAGAAAGACTGAGCCTAGCAAATAGGATCAGCAATGAAAACCTTTCAGTCCGCCAAACAGAAGAAATTGTAAAGAAAAACCTAAAGAATAAAGACCGTGCCAAATCAAAAAGATTAAAGGAAATAAATCCTGTGATTATGGATATAGCAGAAAAACTACAGAGAACATTAGGAACAAAAGTAAAGCTTAAAGGAAATGAAAAGCGCGGAAAGATAGAAATTGAGTTCTACTCAAGTGAGGAGCTGGAAAGAATACTTGAGACGATAATGGAATAAAAACACAACATGGAATTCTAGCAGAAGACTAACAATAAAAAACGAAAGCATTTCATCAGAGTTTTCCAGATTAGATATTTTAAGACAATTGCATTAAGCCAAGCAAAGAATCAAGTTAGCCCTTTGCTTGGCTTAATGTTACAAAAAATAATATAGTAGTAATATAAAACACCACCCTATTTATCAAGCTTCACAATAAGGAGTAATTAAAACTAGATTGTTTTACAAAAACATAAAAATGTTTCACGTGAAACATGTCCAATTTTATAAACAAAAGTGAAAAAGAAAATCATAACAAAATAATATACAAAATCAGATTTACGCCAAAACAAGATCTTTCCCTCAGTCGGAATTTACGCCTGTTACCATACTGATATAACTGGCAACTAAATAGGGTCCTTATAGCAAAGACAAGTATAGAGGCAAATCATTCTAACAGCAAGTTTTGAATTCTGTCACTGTAGCATATGCATGCACTTATATCCTGTTATTATAGCGTGTGTTTTGAACTAGCGATTCCAAGCACGCGCATTAGACATTGGCGTATTTTGCACTGAATTTCGGCTCTAATTATTCCGACATGTCCATTTATAGGCTTCCATTTAGACATCGCATTTAAGTTTTTATATTTGAACGTGCATTTGACTTTATCATTCAAGCAGCTGCTGTTGAACTATATCATTCTAATCTCGGTGAAGAATTTTAAAAGCACTCATAGACTTGCTTCGCTCAATATAAAAATAATGACATCTTTTTTGTAATCATGGGAAAAGCTAAAGGTCTTAAGGCATATCATTTATAAAGTATGCATCAGTATGGTAATCCGATACAGTATAAGTTTGTCATTCCGAGTGAAACGAGGAATCTTGAGTATAGAGCAAAGAGCCTTCAGGATGACGATAAAGCAGAGCTATTATAACGATGACAGAGTTGCCATTCTTTAGAAAACAAGGCAACCCTATCTTTTTATCCATAGCAAAGGCGGGTAAGTCTTTCCTGTAATCCTCAACAAAGCGAAGGAACTTGTTTACATTCTTTATAAAGTATACAAGAAACTATTATGACAAAGCAGGAGGGAATAATGTGGAACAACCTAAAATTATTATAAATACAACTATGTCAAAGGAAGACTATAGGAAATTCTTATACATTGCAACATTTAAAAGAAATAAATTTGTAATTCCTATAGTGGGGTTTATCTCTTTGCTTGGAAGTATAGTAATAACTTTTGATAATGGTGGTTTTAATTCTATAAAACTCATTATAAGTTGGATTCTATTGTTTGCACTGGCAATTGTTGCTGTTATATTTAAAGTTGAAAAGAAGAATGCACAACGAATAAAGACAGATAAGACAGGCACCTTTGATAGTATCAATAATTTAAAATTTTATGAAGACAGAATTGTTATGGAGAATGAGGAACTTAAGTCAAAGGGTGAGCTTAAATATAATCAATTTTTTGCCTTAATGGAAAGCAAAGATTACTTCATTTTTTATTTAACAGCAAACCAAGCATCACTGGTAAGGAAGAAAGATGTGGATGATCTTAATGCTTTTAAAGACTTTATCGTTGAGAAATTTAAAGGTAGATATAAAAATATATAGCAGTGAAATCTTGAGCATAAGAGTGTAAATTACTTACTTCAAGTTGCTTTGCATTTTTTAGCCAAAAGATTAAAGGAATTAAAGGATATCAGAAAAAATCCGGAACTTTAAATATGATGTCGCAGCACAATTACGTGGGATATTGAAAATTAAAGATAAAGAATCTGAGGTGAGACCAAATGGTAGTAGAGGCAGAGACATTATCATTGATATCTTGGGGATTCTATATAGTATAGGATTCAGCTTATTAGTGATTGTTAAATTATGGACCAATAGTAAAGACAAATCCTTTATATGGTTTATCGCACAGTTAATTTTCTTGTATATGAGTTTCTCTAAATTTACATACTCAATAAGAACAAAACCTGGAATTCCTCAAGTTATGTTATCAGAAGAGAACTCTTTAGCTCTAGGGATTTCTGGAATTCTATGGGCGGTCAGTATGTTTTGTATGCTTAAAGGAATTTGGAATATGGGTACAAAAAATAGAATTAAGACACATTCTTAGCATCTACCCAAATATGAGACTAGGACCATTATAAAGTGGAGGTGTTATAATGAAAATCAATATTGTAAAAGAGAATAATACTGAAATCGCCATAATAAACAGTAGTGAGTTACTAATAAAAGATGTTCAATCAGCATTGGATTTTATAGCTACAATACAGTATGAGACAGGGTGCAAAAAAATAATTTTAAATAAATCAGCAATAAGTGAGGCCTTTTTTGACTTAAGCACGAGGCTTGCAGGTGAAATATTACAAAAGTTTATCAATTATCATGTAAAAATAGCTGTTATAGGGGATTTTTCAATATATACAAGTAAGAGTTTAAAGGATTTTATCTATGAGAGCAATAAAGGCAAGAGTATTTTTTTCTTGCCAGATGAAAAACAGGCTATCGAAAAATTAAGCATGGTATAGAGTTTTAAAAGTGAGCAATAGTAGCATTATGCGTAATTGCACATTCTTAATAAAATGCGTAATTGTTTATATAATAAGCTTTGGAAAGGAGCATAAACAAATGACACTTATTTTCAGAGAATGTGTGATGAAGGACCTAGTTACACTTCGAGAATTATCTTGTAAGACATACAGCGCTACCTTTGGGCACATGAATACACCATTCCAATATGAAAGCTTATCTTGAACAAGCCTATAATATAAATAAGTTGCGTGAAGAATTATCAAATAGCAATTCTACTTTTTATTTTCTATATACTAATGAAAAATTGTCAGGTTATCTAAAATTGAATGAATATAAGGCACAAACCGATATCTATGACCCACAATGTTTAGAAATTGAAAGAATATATGTAACAAAAGAATTTCAAGGGAAAGGTTTGGGTAGTTTCCTAATAAAGAAGGCAATTGATATTGCAAATATACGAAAAAAATCATATGTATGGCTTGGTGTCTGGGAAAGAAATCACAAAGCGATTTTATTTTATAAAAAGAAAGGGTTTTATGTAATCGGCAAACATTCCTTTTTTATGGGAGAAGAAGAACAAACAGATTTTATAATGCGTAAAGATTTAATATTATCAACTTAAAATATAATCGTCTGTATTTCGCATCATTTATACTAAGTGGAGTGTCAGTCGTAGATTAATGTTCAGATCTGAGTAGGGCGAAGTAAAAGAAGTGTGGTATCTGAAAAGAATTTGTAATCAGCATTATAGCTGTTGTCATGACACTATTTCTTGTAGCATGTGCCTATAATAAGGTATTTATAATGGACTCAAAAGTATCTAACGAAGTAATTAAACTAATTCATAAAAGAGTTGAGAGCCATTGTTGGGATTATACACAAGAATGGCATGGTGATATGAACGCCTTCTCCTTGATATATTATGTTTTACAAATCCAATTCATTTTTGTTGTTACTTAATTCTATAATAAGCTGTCATATTTTTTACAAAATATTAAGGCACTTTCGGACTATTTTGACCATGGTGCCTTTTTGTGTGTCCATAAATAACTTTAAGGCGACTTAACCGAAAGCCCCCTTCATATTTAATTATTTACCAGAAGAACTCATTTAACATATGTCAGTTGATGTCGAAGAATTAGAAAAATCTTAGCAAATAAAGGAGATTTATGTTATAATGACTAGAAAATGCCAAATTTGGGTTGTAAATAATGTTTAAAGGGGGTTTTGTAATGACGAAAAAAATTTCTGAAAGTGAATTGCAACAATTTAGATACTTTGATCCCGCTCTAAAGGCTAATGTGATGGAGGCATATCTGATTCGAGGAATGAAAATGAATGAGGTAGCAAAGCTATTTTTTAACTCTGACTATAGTTTTGATGTATCTTTGATCCATAGATGTTATAATTTTTCTGACAGAAACTCGGGTAGATACAGTGCAAATTCTAATTTTGTGAGAAAGTATGGCTATAGGGTCACTAAAAGAGATATAGAAGAATTTATAAATATATACCCAGATGGCACCTTTAAACAGGGAATAACCTTTGATGACTTCCTTTTAAAAAAGATCGCCCGAATGAAAAAAGCAAATCACAACCAAAATGTAAAAACCCACACTCAATATCAACCAAGCAAACAATATCATCCGCAAGATAGTTTTTTGCTAACGAGGGTACCTTTGAAACTAACTATGCAGGAAATCAGGCAAGTAACCAGCAAAATTACTCAAATACAGATACTGGTGATGGTATAGAGTTTATTTACGCAATAGTGGCTGTAATAATAACAATTGCACTTCTATATTTTTTAGCAAAGTATTTATGGAAAGTATTCCTAAATGCCCTACCAAGCTTACTCAGTTATGCAGTAGTGATTGTAGTGGTTGTGGCTATTATTAAGTTTATTTATAACCGCTTTAAATATCGCTGATCAACGAAAAAGCACCGGGGCTGGATCTAACTAGGCACTTTCGGATAATTTAACCGAAGGTGCTTTTCTGTATCCATAAGTTCAAAAACACAAAGCCGCAGTAAAAGCACACTAGATTACACTGTTTGGGCAAATACAAAAAACTGGGTGTACAGAATATGTTATACTGAACATCAGTAGGATTATGTGTAACAAAGGATTTTATATAATCTTCGCTGATTACCTCCTTAAATAAGGGGTTGCAACCACCAGTTGCGGATGTTCAAGGTTCATTTGGTAGAGTGCAACCGAATATTTTTCTATATTAAAGTTATAAACCTGAAGGAGGTCTTTATATGACTATAGGTGAAAAAATACAACAGCTTAGAAAAACGAATAATTTATCTCAAGAGCAGTTGGCGGAGAAACTTGCCGTTTCAAGGCAGGCTATTTCAAAATGGGAATTAGGAGAATCTATTCCTGATACGGATAAAATCATTCAACTAAGCAGAATATTTAAAGTTTCAACTGATTATTTGCTACATGATGACATTAACAGTGACAGGGAAATTCCTGCTGTGAAAACGAATAGTGAACTTTTGAAGAAACAATATAACATAAAAACCTTATTTATCATTACTACAGGCGTGAGCATAATTGGTTTGCTTATGTCTATCGTTGCTCAACTTACTTGGCAGACTATATTTTCAGTAAGTGTTGGCTTGATTGTACAAATCATAGGTGTGATTAGTTTTGAAGCAATGAGTAGCCATTATATCACTGGAAACGGAAATAAAGGGGTGCGTAAAGGTTTCTACGCTTTAAATGTATGGTTGATATTACCTTTTCCTGTGATCTTTTTATCGGATCTTGTTTTTAATTTTTATCCACGGCCTCGTGGCTATGGAATAGACCTGCTCTTTACGGCAATCGTGTATGTTATTCTTTGTGGCATCATTAACCTTGTCTTGAAAAAGAAATCTAAGGATAGCTAATACAAACAAGTATGATCTGTTTTTGCTTTTGTGTTTGATGAAAGCTAAACTAACCAGCAAATTTAGGTATCAAAGGAGGTAGAAGAATGAAAAACAGGATAACTGCAACAATTGTTTTATCTATTGTGGCTATAATTGTCGGCATGGCTTTGAATTTTAACGATTTTTTAATGGGAAACCCTGCAAGTATGAAGAATTTGCTTGTTACATTTGCATACATAACTATTTGGGTTTTAGTTTTAATAATTGGTATAAGAAACAAGAATCGTGGAATCATGAAGTATTGTTCTGTATTTTTGATTATAACGCTATTTATCTCTGTGGTAACCTGGTAAGCTAATGTTACAGACAGCATTGTCGATTGGATAATACCTTTTGCAATTTTATTTTCGGGTCAATGGTATGGAATCAACTTTTTTGTTGGGAACCACCTTACTACATCTATCATAATAGCATCTATATCTCTAATAATGTTTATAGTCTCTGTATTATCTTTTAGACGCACAAAACAATTATGATTTGTTAAGACACAACATTTATGAAGTGCGCATCAGTATGGTGATCCTACATAGTATAAGTTTGTCATTCCGAGTGAAACGAGGAATCTTGAGTATAAAACAAGGATCCTTCAGGCAGAGCCTTCAGGACGATAAAGCAGAGCTATTATAAGGATGACAGAGTTGTTATTCTTTAGACAACAAGGATAACCATATCTTTTTATCCATAGCAAAGGTGGATAAGCCTTCATGTCAGCCGGAAGAAGGGAAGCATTTTGTTTAATATTATTTTTTCACACAACAGTGAATAAAAAAGAACCGTCCCTTTTTATTCACTAGGAGACCTGTGGTCTCCTGTTTGTTTTTTTGGAAATAATCTGCTACTAACTACCTTTGTTTTTAATTAAGCGTTGACTTAATTAAAAACAAAGGTATAATCTAATTAAGTATGGACTAAATCAAAAGGTGGTGGAGGTTAATTATGGAAACAATAAAGGTGTTTAAAGCCCTTGCTGATGAAACGCGATTTAAAATACTTATATTGCTACTGCAACACAATTATTGTGTTAGAGCACTGTCGATAGAACTTGGATTGACCGAATCGGCAATATCACAGCATTTAAAAGTATTGCGAGAGGCAGGATTACTTGTAGGAGTGAAAAAAGGTTATTATATGCACTATGATGTAGACAGAGATATGCTAGACGGTCTTGCTTTGCAAATTAAAGAACTTGCTACAATAAGAAGGGAAGTCTGTAGTCCTGAAAAAGCAGCATGCGGATCTTCAGAGCAAAAAAGATGTCACCTTCAAAAGGCTGATAATAATTCTTCTAATATGGTTTAGTCCATTTACCATGATAATATATAGAAAGGTGTTAACAATCATGGAAATTGTAAGCGTTACAAATCTTAAAAAAGCATATGGGAAACTTGAAGCAGTTAATGGAATTTCCTTTAGTATACAGGAAGGGGAAGTATTTGGATTTTTAGGTCCAAATGGGGCAGGAAAGACTTCAACAATCAATATGATGATTGGCCTATCAAGGCCTACCAGTGGTCATATTAGGATTGACAGTATTGACGCAGTAAAAGATATAAAAAAGGTCCAGAGAATTATAGGTGTGGTTCCCGATGAAAACAATTTGTATGATGAAATGGATGGCTTCGACAATCTTTGCTTTTGTGCTGCATTATATGGAATGAGCAAAGCAAAGCGTGAAAAAAGAGCAGTGGAATTGTTGAAACAATTTAATTTAACTAGTGCCGGGAAACGACCTTTTAAAGCGTATTCAAAGGGCATGAAAAGAAAACTTACAATAGCCGCTGGAATTATACATAATCCTAAAATATTATTTTTAGATGAACCGACTACAGGCATCGATGTTGAAAGTGCAAGGCAAATAAGGGATCTTATATTGCATTTAAAAAAACAAGGTAAAACCATCTTTATTACTACACATCATATTGAAGAAGCCCAGCGAATCTGCGATAGGATTGCTTTTATTGTGAGGGGCAAGATTGTAAAGATTGGGTCGGTGGCAGAGTTGTTGGAAAATGCCGGTCAGGAACATAAAATTAGGCTACAAGCTACGGGTAGCATAAAAGAAACAAAGGGGCTACAAAACCATTTTCGAAATCTAAAGCTAGAGGTCTTAGATGATAATTCTTTTTTAATTACCTCTAAAGAACCTGTTGCTTTGTTCCCTATTCTTCAATGGCTTGATAGTAAAGGAGTTTCCGTTTATGAAGCGAGAGAAATCAAACCATCCTTAGAAGATGTGTTTGTTAAAATAACAGGCATTGAAGTTTCAGAACTAAAGAAGGAAAAAGAAAAGGTGGGAAAATAGGATGAAGACATTAATTGCATTTTGGAATATTCTAAGGAAAGATATTGAAAACTACTATTTAAAACCACCTAATATTAGTTGGGGTATTATTTTCCCCTTGTCATGGACCTTGATGCAGCTTATCCGTTCTTCAAACAATATAGGAATTATAGAGCTTCTACCAGGTTTAATGGCGATGAGTATCTTGTTTGGGACAACTTCAATGCTAGCTGTTACAATCACATTTGAAAGAAGAGGTCATTCATTTGATAGGTTGTTGTTAGCACCAATAAGCATAAGCACTTTAGTATTTGCCAAAATACTAGGGGCAATATTATTTGGAATATTCAATGCTTTTGTTCCCCTTGTCTTTGCAGCCTTTTTCATAAACTTAAATGGGATTAACTGGGCTATTACAGTAATTGCAGTTGTTTTAATAGCAATTACTTCTGCCTTATTGGGATTGTTAATTGCTGTATCTGCAAAGGAGGTATTTGAAGCACAGACATTTTCCAATTTTTTTAGATTCCCTATGTTGTTCTTATGTGGATTGTTTATGCCAATTGATAAGTTGCCTACCCTTTTACAGCCAATATCATTTTGCTTACCTCTAACCTATGGGACTGATTTACTTAATAATGCAATTAGGGCTAATTCTATCTTTAATGACAGCTTTAACATTTTGATAATGTTGGTTTATTCTATTTTATTATTTTACCTGTGCCAGAGAAATATTGAGAAAAAGTGGATTCTTTAATCCCATACCTATTTAAAATCCGCATTAATTTTTTCTTAACAGTGTTATAAAAAAGAAGGGAAATGAAAAATTGTTATAGAATATATCTAGTTAAGCTTTTGCCTTTAAGCTCATAAATTAATTGGGAATTATAAAGACCCCCTGATCCCAGACAAGATATAGACGGCATTTAGAATCGATTTAAAATCAATGAAATCTATGGAAACCTTCAGATTTATAGGTGAAGGCAGGCGAATCAACTACTATGTTGACACATTGTGCCTTATGCCTGATATGTTGGTCAAGTTACCGGTTTCTAATCTAAGGTCTGTGGATAAAGCAGCTACCACTAGAAAAGCATTTTCCCAAATATTATGTTAGATACTTTAGCATTTTATATAATAATAAAACAAGTTGAAAGGATTGGAGTGTTATAAATGGATTACAACAGAGTATATAATTTTTCTGCAGGTCCTGCCATCATGCCTGTTGAGGTTCTGGAGGAGATTGCTAGTGAAGTGTTAAACTACAGAGGAAGCGGTATGAGCGTTATGGAGATGTCCCACCGCTCCAAGGTTTTCCAAACAATTATCGATGAGGCAGAAGCGGATTTGCGCGAACTTATGAACATTCCAGATAATTATAAGGTATTGTTCATTCAGGGGGGCGCTACATTACAGTTTGCAATGATCCCTATGAATCTGATGAAAAACGGTGTTGCCGATTATATCGTAACTGGTGCATGGTCAGAAAAAGCTTATTTGGAAGCTAAGAAATATGGAAAAGCCAATTTGCTTGCATCAAGCAAGGATAAAAATTACTCATATATTCCCGATTGTTCGGATCTGCCTGTAGATCCAAATGCCGACTATGTTTACATCTGTGAAAACGAAACAATACATGGCTCAACTTTCCCAGAGCTACCAAACACCAAAGGCAAGATTTTGGTTGCTGATCAGTCGTCAATGTTTCTATCCAAACCCTGTAATGTTTCAGACTACGGTCTTATATATGCAGGTGTACAAAAAAATGTTGGCCCAGCCGGTCTTATAATCGCCATCATTCGAGAGGATCTTATCCGTGAAGATTTGGACGAAAAGGTGCCAACCTATATGCGCTACCACATACACGAAAAGAGCGGTTCCTTATACAATACCCCTAACTGTTGGAGTATATATGTTTGTGGTAAAGTTTTCAAACACCTTAAAAATATCGGCGGGCTGTCTGTCATGCAGAAGAAAAACGAGGAAAAGGCTGCGATTTTGTATGATTTCCTCGACAATAGTAAGATGTTCCGGGGTACGGTAGAAAAAGAATACCGCTCCATGATGAATGTCACCTTTGTAACTGGGGATAAAGAACTTGATGGAAAAGTTGTTGCAGCAGCCAAAGAAGCCGGCTTTGATAACTTGAAAGGACATAGGAGCGTCGGCGGCTTACGGGCATCTATTTATAATGCTATGCCCAAGGAGGGTGTTGAAGCTTTAGTTTCATTCCTTGAAAAGTATGAGAAGGAGCATAATGCATAAACTTTTTTTTGGGAAATTCATTAGGCGGATTTAGTGAGCTAGATGCTAAAATAGGTTATATATCAAAAACTCCAGTTTACTGGAGTTTTTGTTTTTAAACCCTAATCTACTCATTTAGTATTAAGACGAAAGAAAAATGAATTAATCTTACTTTATAAAATACGACATACATTAATATCTTATGCATTATCTATATATAATCTATCCAATTCATCTTTAGGCATTAAAGCTTCGACTAAATATCCCATTAATATTACTCCGGGGAAATTAATCAAAAACCTGGCGAAAGTAAACTCATAGCCTAGTGCTGAGAATTCGAATATTAGTGTAGATATTTTCGTTACACACCATGCATTCATGAAAATTATTATATTGCTAAACTTAACACCTTTCCTCAAAAGCACTATTGTAAAAGGAAATGCAGCGTACATCGGTCCTGCAGCAAGGGAGCCCATTAATATAGCGAGAATAATCCCCTTTAATCCCGATTTATCTCCCATGTATTTCATCATTGTTTCCCTAGGAACCCATACATCCATTAGCCCAAGCATCAGCATTATAGGTGGAACAACAGAAATCATCTGCCTAAAACTAGAAAATGCTATACCAAATGACTTAAGGCCTATTTCCTTATTAAAGTAAGTTATAATTATGGTTATTAAAAGTACCATTAAAAAAAAGTTATACTTCTTTGCGAATGATTTAATCATAATAGTTCTATCACCTCTTCAATAAGGAAACCTACCATGATTGAAAAGATGAAAGCTAGCAAATTTCTATATAGAGTTGCCTTTTTTCCTATATAATTTGCTTCCATAGGAATAGTTATTATACCGATAAGTGTCAGTGTTGATATAAGAGCAGCCACCTGAGCAATGCCTGCTCCGCTTTTAAGCAGCATATCTCCAGTAGAAAATGCCACAAAAGTAGGCATCATTGCTATGCTGCCTAGGACTGCAGACAAAACTATTCCGAATGCACCAGAACTGCCTCCTAAAATGCTGGATATTGTTTCGGGTTTAAGCATTGCCAGGGTTATTCCAACAATAAAAATTATACCTAAAAATTGAGGCATCATATTTGATAATGATCTACAACCCTTGAAAAATGCTTGCTTAGTCTTGTCCTTATCTTTTATATAAGAGAGAATAAACAAAAAAACCGTAATAAGATAAAGAATTAAGCTGCTCATATCACTCTACTCCTAAGCTTTTAAATCTATTATATCCCTCTTCAAAAAATTATGTCAATAAAATTGAATAATTCTTATGATTATTCTGTGACAAGGATCACTGCGGTGACAGTCCATGTGAGACTTAAATAAAAAATAGGGTAGATATCTTTTAGGAAATTTTTAAGGCTTACCAAACTATTGAAAATACAACATAAACACTAGCAAAGCTGGCCTCTGCACATTGATATTGCGGAATGTAGGGGAGACCTGTGGTCTCTGGTTTGCTGCACATCATTAATAAAGTGCACATCAGTATGGTAATGCTACATAGTATAAGTTTGTCATTCCGAGTGAAACGAGGAATCTTGAGTATAAAGCAAAGATCCTTCAGGCAGAGCCTTTAGGACGATAAAACAGAGCTATTATAACGATGACAGAGTTATTCTTTAGACAACAAGGATAACCCTATCTTTTTATCCATAGCAAGGTGGATAAGCCTTCATGTCAGCCGGAAGAAGGGAATCATTTTGTTTAATATTATTTTTTCACACAATAGTGAATAAAAAAGAACCGTCCCTTTTTATTCACTAACTTTTTAATATAGTAACAACAGTTCCTAATAAAAGGTGATAAAATGAGATTAACAGTTTAGTGATAGATTTTCCTTAAGTAAATAGGAAAAGGACTCTTTACTGGTATAAAGGCTCGTGGTAAAATTGAACAAAATGATATCCGGTTAGGGGCGAAAAAATGCTTGGGACTATTGTTAACACTGTAACTGTTGTAATCGGTGCATTGTTGGGGTGTTTGTTGAAAGAACGCTTTAGTGAAAATATTAAAAACACAGTTATGCATGGTTTGACATTAACGGTTATGCTTATAGGTATTTCCATGGCTATAAGTACAAGTAATTTTCTAATAGTTACTTTGAGCATGGTGATTGGTGGCATTATTGGAGAATTATTAAAAATTGAAGATCGATTAAATGCTTTTGGAAATCAATTAGAAGCTCGTTTTGCAAAAGAGGATGGTAACTTTACTAAAGCTTTTGTATCAGCAAGTCTTGTTTACTGTGTAGGGGCAATGGCAATTTTAGGTGCTATACAAAGTGGTCTTAGTGGTGACCATAGTACACTTTTTGTAAAATCAATTCTTGATGGGGTTTCGGCAATTGTATTCTCCTCCACACTTGGTATTGGGGTTGCTTTTGCTGCCATACCAGTTTTTTTATATCAAGGAGCAATAGCTTTAGGGGCGGCCTCTGTTAAAGCTTTTATTACTGATACTATTATAACCGAAATGACAGCAACAGGAGGTTTACTTATATTTGCTATAGGTATAAATTTGTTAGGTCTTAATGTAAAGATAAAGGTAGGGAATTTGTTACCTGCTGTTTTAGTTGCAGTGATACTTGCAAGATTATTTGCGGTCTTACCTATTTAACATTATTTGAAATTGCCAATTTTATGGGGGAATTCTGATTGACATCAAATTATTATATGACTATTATAAGTAACTATGTAAGAACACATATAGACATCTTTTTAATAGCTGTCATGATCGTATCAGTATTGACTTTAATAGCATTTATAATTATTAATATTAAGCTATCTAAAATAGCAAGGAAATACAAAGAACTTACAAAAGGTGTAGATGGAGGAAATCTAGAAGAACTCATATTACAACAGATGGAAAGTCTTAAGGATACCCAGAGTCATATTTCTGATTTAAGCCAGGAAGTTATAAAACTTGAGAATGAAAGTCATATAGCGATAAAAAAGGTTCATTCAAAGCGGTATAACGCTTTTCCGGAAGTGGGAAGTGATTTAAGTTTTTCTTTAGTGATGTTGAATTATGAGAATACAGGTGTCGTAATGACCAGTATATATGGCCGGGATGAAAACCGCATCTACTTAAAACCTATTGCCAAGGGTAAATGTGACTATGTTCTTTCACCTGAAGAACAAGAAATTGTATCTACAGCCATATCAGAATAATTATAATTCTTTTGAAGGAATTTTGTAATTCGATGGCGAATATAAATTTGGATAAGTTGTCCAATCTTACATACATTTTTTAGGTGGTGATTAAAGGGAGTGAACAATAGCCAAGAAAAACTTACGTTGATGGTTGTTCCTCACTCGGGAAAATCCACCTCATCAATATCTATTCCGGTTATTGCCTTGAAGATTGTGGGAGGATTTTTTGCGGTTGTTGTTGCCTGTGCAGCATTTTTTGTTGCGAACTTTTACATATCCTACAACAAAATCAAAACTGAAGCCGAGGAACTTTCAATAATTAGCGAGGATTATCATTTGCTTCAAAGGCAGCTAGAGTTTTTTATCGAAAAGACCCACTATCTAGAAGAAAAGATGTCTAATTTGGAACAATTGGATACAGATTTGAGGGATTTATTGGAGGATGATCCTGCCCTAAAAGAGCGTATCGAAAAGGACAATAAAAGTGTGGATGCAACAAAATCAGAGGCAAGCCCCATAAATGAATCGCGAATTTTGCTTTTAAACCGTGGAAATATTGAAAGACAACGGGCACTGAGGCAAATACAACTGCTTGAACAAAAGATTCCTGAGCAAGAACAGAGCCTTGAAGAGTTAAAGGACGCAGTTATACAAAGAAATGATCGCTTAGCCCACACACCCTCCATTTATCCGGTTCAAGGTAGGATTACATCACATTTCGGGTATCGACGATCACCTTTTGGCAGGGGTCAGGAATTTCATGATGGTCTAGATATTGGAGCACCGTATGGAACAACAATAAGGGCCACAGCAGATGGCATGATTACTTTTACCGGATATAAGTCCGGATATGGTTACACTGTGACAATCAATCATGGGTACGGCTTTGAAACATCCTATTGTCATAACTCGAAGATATTGGTAAAGAAAGGCCAACAGGTAAAAAAGGGTCAGGCAATAGCTGAGGTGGGAAGTTCAGGTCGAAGCACAGGTCCCCATGTTCATTACATGGTTAAGGTAAACGGCCAACTTAGAAATCCTGTGGATTTTTTGAAGTAGAGAGAGGGACACACTTTGTTTGGAAGGAGAAGTGAGCCGATTAAAGTGAATGTTGAAAAAGTCGATACAATTTTAGGAAAAACTGTTGAATTAAGCGGCAAAATAAAATCATCGGGAATACTTCGCATAGAAGGAAGCTTTGACGGGGAAATAGAATGTGAGCAGGATTTAATTATTACAGAGGGCGGAAGGGTAAATGCCGATTTAAAAGCCCGACATGCTATTATTGCTGGAACTTATGAGGGGAATATTGAGCTTGAAGGGAAACTCGAGATAAAGAGTTCCGGCAAGGTGATGGGTGACGTAAAGGTAGGTACCCTGGTTATAGAAGATGGAGCTATTTTTGATGGCAAGTGTGAGATGAAAAGCGATGAACACATAAAAAACTTAAAAGTCGTTAAAAAAGAGAGAAAAATTGATGCTTCAAACCCAACTTAAAGGTTGGGTTTTGTTTTGGACAAGGGGGATTATTTTTGAAAACATTATTCATCATAAATCCAATAGCTGGTAGAAATAAAAGTAAAATTATATGGAATGATATAAAAAGTCACATCAATATTCCTTTTGATTATGTTTTTACACAAACGCCCGGTGATGCAAGGAGATTTGCACATGAGGCCTATAGTCAAGGTTTTAAAAGAGTAGTGGCAGTAGGTGGTGACGGAACTGTCTCGGAAGTGGTAAATGGCATTGTAGGATCAGACCTTGAGTTGGGTATTATCCCCGCTGGAACGGGAAATGATTTTGTAAAGACTCTTAATATTCCCCTAACACCCAAAGAAGCACTGACTGTGATTGAAACCGGAAAGACTACTATGGTGGACCTAGGAAAAAGTGAAAAGGGGTTTTTTATTAATGTGGCTGGGGCAGGGTTTGATGCTGAAGTAGTAAACACTACCAATGTAGATATAAAGTTTTTAACTGGAACACCTGCTTATGTGTCAGGTTTAATAATAAATTTAGTTCGCTATTCTCCACGTGAAGCGCAAATAGAAATAGACGGTGAGGTCTACCACCGTAAGTTATGGTTGATAGTAGTGGCTAATGGCCAATATTTTGGTGGTGGAATGAAAATAAGCCCCGATGCTGTTATTGATGACGGGCTCTTTGATATATGTATGGTAAATAGTATGAGTCGCTTGGAAATACTAAGGTTTTTACCAAAAGTTTTTACTGGTGCTCATAAAACTCATCCTGCTCTTGAAGTTATAAGAGGGCGAAATATAAAAATTGATTTCAAAACACCTACAAAAGTGCAGGCAGATGGAGAAGTAATAGGTAACACTCCTGTTAGCTTTTCCATTGTATCCAAAGCTTTGAAAGTTATCAGGAATAATTTCACCTCCGCATGACAAAAATAAAGTACGGAGGTGTTTATAATGAGTAGAGTTGTCGCTTTGCAAGAGGGTCTAGAAGACATCGGAGAATACCTGCGACATAAAGGATTTAAAGTTGTGCCTTGGGGAGATAATAGAAATGTAGATGCTGTAGTCTATCATAGCCGAAAGTTTGATGAGATAGATGTTCCCCAGTACCCACCTGAAATGCAATCATTATCAGATGATACAACAGCTGGGTCTTATGGCGTCTTATTGGTTAATGCTCAAAATAAAACACCTCAGGAAGTATATGAAATAATAAAGAACCGAGTATATGAGCATTTCATTTAAGGGGTGTGTTAAATGACTAAAATCATAGCTGTAGATGATTCACTATCGCCTATAAAACAAACACTGGAAAACATGGGGTACCAAGTTACTAGAATGGGTGACAATCAAATTGACGCTATAATAGTAAATGGCATTGACGATAATTTCATGGGAATGGAGGATGTTATTCATAATGTTCCTGTAATAAACGCACAGGGGAAAACGCCTCGGGATGTTGTAAAGGAACTTGAAGGAAAACTTTAAAAGAGCCGAAAGGCTCTTTTGTTGTGAAAGGCTAACTTTTTCACTTCTTTTCCCGAAAAAATTCATCTAAACCTTCTATAATACCTGATGAAATAATATCAACCATTTTCATCACTGTAAATAGCCGAGTGTTCTGAAGCACTAAGTATTCCATAAAACCACCCACATTAACTACACCGGTTACATGAAAATCTCCCACAGGAGGCAGCTGTTTATTAACACCTGCACCAGGTTTTAAGGCTCCTTGGGAGATTTTGATTGTTCCCACATTCTGTGATGGGCCTAAAGATGCATCTATGGCAATAATGAAGGGATTTTTGTAAGTTTGGTATAAATCATCTAATATTGCTTTTAAGTTTACGGCATGGACCGGTTCTTTCAGGTTTCCCAAAATTTTGGCGTACTTACAGGCGCCCTTAAGTCTCTCACCTACCAAAGGCCCGAGAGCATCACCTGTAGAACGGTCGGTGCCAATACATAGCACAATAATCGGTGCAGGAACATACATTTCTCTTAATGTTTTAATAAAGTAATTGCGAAATCCTATATAAGCTAAGGGCGAGTCGATATGTATCCTAAAGTCCCTTTTTTTTGTAAAAGTTTGTTCCAATAACATGGTTTTCCTCCTGAAAGGATTTTTAACATTATATGTAGATCCCTTACCTAGTATTCCTTATTAAATTATGCGTCATAGTTTTGAAAATTAATCATATTTATGTGGTAAATCCAAATAGGGAGGAATAGTCCTTGTTCTTCAAAGATGAAATAAACCTGGGACTTATATATATAGGGACATTAGTAGGTGCGGGATTCGCCTCTGGCCAAGAAATTATGAGCTTTTTTACCATATATGGTAAAGGAGGTTTTTTTGGTTTAACAGTATCTTGTGTTCTGTTCTTTTTTTTAGGGTATTTTATATTGAATCAATCATTAAAACATCAATCAAAATGTATCCGGGATATCATGGAACCTTTAGCCGGGAAAAAATTGATGTTTTTATTTGATGTCATGGTGGATTTATTTTGCCTTGCAGGGTACATAATCATGCTGTCAGGCTGTGGGGCGGTATTTGAGGAAAGTATGAACTTAGACTATATACCTGTAGTAATCTTTTTAAGCATAGCTATTGTACTAGGACTAAAACGGGGAATGGAGAGCTTGGCAGGACTTAATAAATTTTTTGTATCTATTATTTTTATAGTTACATTGCTAGCAGGGCTGATATCTTTGGGGCAAGATGCTAATATCTTTGAAGAGTTAAACAAATTACCGGTAGAGAGGGGCTGGTTGATATCTGCTTTAATTTATGTCAGCTATAATATTACTCTGGCTTTGGTGGTCCTAGCTTCCCTTGGCACTTATACACCAAGGATAAGAGCTGCGGTGGGTGCGGCAGCTGTAGGTGCAGTGGGACTTTTTGTACTTGGATTTACAATGTGGTTTATTACTGTAGTCAACTTTGTCTCACTAAGTGATGTACAAATACCTTTGCTATGGGTCGCTAGTCGACAGGGGAATTTTATGTACTACGCATCAGTTTCAATGCTCTTTTCTGCTATGATAACTACTGCTTTGTCTTTAGGTTTTTCTTTTGTCCAAAGCTTTTCGCAAAGATTTCATTTAAGCTATAGTTATTCCTTGAATATACTATTTATAGCAATACCTTTTACTGGGTTTGGTTTTACAAATCTTATAAGTAAAATCTATCCTCTAATGGGGGTTGCAGGGATGTTTTTTGCAATTTTGCTGATTTTAAGAAGGTTTTTGCTTATTAAGATAGAATGATATAATAAAGCAATTGGCTGAAAATGTAATTTTTTTATGTTTGAATGAATACAGAGAAGAGGGAGTTTCGTGGTCGAACTCTTAAATAAAGCTGAAGGGTTCATGGAGAAAGGGAATTACACAGAAGCAAAAAAAATATATTATGACATTTTGTCAAAAGACCCAAACCAGGCACTGGCCTTCAGTAAACTTGGAGTAATCTTTGCAAGAGAAAATGAAAAAGATAAAGCCGAAGCTTACTTTAACAAGGCTTTAAAGCTCAATCCTAAACTTTCTTCAGCGGCTAGTAATTTAGGGAATTTGTATTTTGAAAAAGGGGATTTTAACAAAGCAAAAGAATTTTACGAGAAGGCTATAGCCATGGCCCCGGATAACTCAATTCCTTATAATAATCTAGCAGTAGTTTACAAAAAACTTAATGACTTAGATAAATATGTGGAGTTTTATAAAAAATCCATACATCTAACTACATGGGGGACAAATACTGCTTACAATCCTATAAAAGGCGGTTCAAAGGGAAAATATACAGTGGTATTTGGAGGGTTGGCAATTATATTGTTAGCTATATATTTATTGTCATCTTACAAAGGGTGATAAAAATGAACAAAAGGCTCTCATCGAAGATCTCATTATTTGCCGGGCTTTTGTTGGATATGATGTTAGTTCTGACACTGGTAAATAATGAAAACCCTATCGGATATTCAAAAAATGCGCTTTTCCGTAAGAATAAGCCTGAAAAGGTTCTGGAACTTTCCGGTCCTTTGGCCTGGGCAGGTGGTAATTCCTATTATAATTATTACAAGGGAAACATTAAAAAAATCCAATTAAACGGTAATGCTATCTGGGAGATGACGGTAGATGGTGAATTACTGTGGATGGGGCCTGAGGGAATTATACTAAAGACGGGAAGTACATTGTATATGCTGGACGAGATGGGTGAGCCGGTTTTTGAAAAGTCCGATTTTCTCAATGATCCTCGAGTTTTATGTGTTAATAATGAATATATATTGCTATCCGGTAAAATTAATGCTAATGAATATGCTGTTTTATTATCTCTGTCTGGTGATATTATGTGGCAGCTGCTAATAGACGGCAGTGTTATATCTGGGAATGTTGATGGTAAAGGTGTCTATTCTATACTCAATATTATTGATAAAAAAGCAGAATCAAATATTTCTCTAATAGGTTCTAAAGGACAAATTATATGGGATAAAACATATAAAGATATTGTATTTCAGACGAGAATTGTAGCTAGTGGTATAGGATTTATAAGAGAAGATAAAACAAATTTTACCGATTTTCAGGGGAAAATCTTGTGGGAGCATCCTTTTGAGGGCCAGGTGATTCGTGGGGATATTGGTTATGATGGTTATATTTCTGTGGTAGTAAGGGAAAGTGCAGGTCATTTAAGCCAAGATAGTCGGCCGAAAATAATAATGTTCTCTTCACAGGGAGAAGAAGTGTGTACTTACACCCTTGAGCGGGATCCAAAGTTTGTGAAGAAATCAGATAATTATTTATATATAGTTGATGATTATGGAATAATGGTATTATCTCAAGAAGGCCTTATGGTGACAAATATAGAACTTAATGGTGTAAAAGAACTGGTTCTTGTTGAGCCAGGTGGTATTATAGCAATTCAAGAAAACAAAAGCACTCTTTTAAAATAAACCCGGTAGGAGGTAATAGGATGAACTGGGTGGATATAATTCTGGTACTGTTCCTGTTGAAAAGCGGGCTACAAGGATTTTCCCGGGGTCTGATTCTCTCGGCATTTAAGACCTGTGGGGTTATCGTAGCATTATATATGGGCATTTTTTACCGAGAAGCGGCAGTGGAATTTATGAATAACCATCTGTCAATTGATACATATTTAAGCAATGCACTACTTATTCCTGCCTTAACTCAAAGTAATGAACTGAGTGTGATAAATATCAAGGGTATTATAGATATGGCCATAGGTGCCTTAGGGTTTTTTCTAGTCTTTTTAGGAGTCCAACTGGTGTTTTTGGTACCTGCATACTTTATAGACGGTCTAATAAAAATATCCAGTCTTACACCAATTAACAGAATACTAGGCATGGTTTTTGGTTTGGGCAGGATGGCTTTATGGTTTGCTCTATTAAATGCGGTTTTATCACCATTTTTACTGATATTCGCCGGGAGCTGGTTGGATATGAGCTTGGCCAATTCCTATATTCTAAATCATTTAAAGTTTTTAGACTTTATAACACCCATTGTGGTAAAATTGATATAAAAATATTGATTAATGTGGAGGTATAAACCTTGGAAATTAATGTAGATGCTAGGGGCAAGGCGTGTCCACAACCGGTTTTAATGACAAAAAAAGCCTTGGAATCAGTAGATAAGGGCAGGGTTATTATTACTGTGGACAATGATATTGCACGAGAAAATGTAATTAAACTTGTAAAGAATCAGAATCTGCAATACTCAGTTATAGAAGACAAAGGTGAATATGATATAATCATTGAAAAGGGGCAAAGTGAGTCAGAGTCCTTGGACACAGCTGCCATAAGAGAGACTGTAAAAGATAAAACACTAAAAGAGCATGATTATGCAATATTGATTACAAAAGATACTTTAGGAGAAGGTTCTGAAACCTTAGGAAAACTGCTTCTTAAAAATTATCTTTATACTTTGCCACAAGCAAACACCTTACCTTCATGTATACTTTTTGTAAATAGTGGTGTAAATTTGACCACAGAAGGATCAGAGAGTTTAGAGAGCTTAAAGCAGCTTCAGAATAAAGGTGTGGACATCCTTTCCTGTGGGACTTGTCTTGATTATTATGATTTAAAAGACAAGCTTGCAGTGGGTCAAGCTACAAATATGTACGAAATCGTAGAGAGAACAACAAAAATTAGAACATTGAGTATTTAAGCTAATGAGAGGTGTCTTTTCTTGGACGAAATAATCATGGTTTATAACGATATTTTGAGTGGTTTACCAGTGTTTGTAGTACCTATTTTTAAAGTGGCTTTAATATTATTAATTGCGTGGGTTTTTCTAAAGATAAGTGAGAGTTTTATTAATCAATTGTTTTTTTCTAGGAAAACTGAAAAAATACATATTGATGAGAACAAAAGGAGAACCTTAGGTAGCCTGTTAAAGAGTGTAATTCGGTATGTTACATATTTTGTAGCAGCCGTAAGCATATTGGAAGTTGTGGGAATCAACACGGCATCGTTATTGACTGCAGCAGGTATCGGCGGTCTTGCAGTAGGTTTTGGAGCTCAAAATCTGGTGAAAGATGTTATAACGGGGTTTTTCATTATATTAGAAGACCAGTATAATGTAGGTGATTATGTAGAGGCTGCGGGAGTTAAAGGTATTGTAGATGAAATAGGACTTCGAACTACAAGGTTACGAGACTTTGGAGGGCAATGGCATATCATACCAAATGGCCAGATTAACCTGGTTACAAATCATTCCAGAGGTAACATGAGGGCTTTAGTTAGAATTAGCATAGCTTATGAGGAAGATTTAAGCAGAGCTATCTCAGCTCTAGAAGAGGTTTGCAGTGAGATTAAAGCTAAAAGGCAAGACATAGTTGAAGGTCCAATGATTCTCGGAGTTTCGGACATGGATAATGTAGGTGTTGTAATAACTCTACTTGCCCGAACAGTTCCGATGCAGCAATGGAGTGTGGAAAGAGAACTACGTAAAGCTGTTTTAGAAAAGTTTGAGAAAGAAAATATTGAAATACCGTATCCTCGTACGGTTTTTATAAAAAAAGATGACAAAGGGGAGAGCTTATAATGTACAATATTGGAGATGTTGTCCAGATGAAGAAACAGCACCCCTGTGGCAGCAATGAATGGCAGATATGGCGTATGGGTATGGATTTTGGAATAAAGTGCATGGGGTGTGGTCGAAAGGTTATGATACCTCGACCTAAATTTGAAAAGAGTGTTAAAAAGATTGTAAAGACCGCAGACAACCATCTTGAAAAACCATAGGATTAGTGATATAATACCATCGAACATCTCTGCTCCGATATAGATCGGGGCCGAATAGTCCATGGAGGTGAAGAAAAGTGAGACAATATGAGACCATTTACATCATCAACCCTGAATTCGAAGAAGATGCTATAAAAGAGCTCGTCGATAAATTTAAGGCACTTATTGAAGAACAGGGTGGTCAGGTTTCTGATATTGATGAATGGGGCAAGCGTAGATTGGCCTATCCCATCAATGATCATAGGGAAGGCTATTATTTTTTGATGAATTTTACAGCCAACCCCGAAACTGCTCAGGACTTGGAAAGAGTTTACAAGATTACCAACGGGCTCATGAAATACCTCATTATTAAAAAAGAGAATTAAGAGGTGAAAATCTTGCTAAACAAGGTTATTTTGATAGGCAGGCTGACGAGAGACCCTGAACTTAGATTTACACCAGCAAACGGAATAGCTGTAACCAATTTTACTATAGCGGTAGATCGCCCCTTTACTAATCAAAAGGGAGAGCGGGAAGCTGATTTTATTAGAATAGTAGTGTGGAGAAAGCTAGCCGAAATTTGCGCCAATAACCTTTCTAAGGGCCGCTTAGTGGCAGTGGATGGCAGGTTACAGATAAGATCTTATGAAGGTCAGGACGGCCAGCGTCGTTATATGACTGAAGTAGTAGCTGATGAAGTTAAATTTTTAGATAAAGGTAAATCTAGCTCAGGAGAGTTTAATTCTGAAGAACCGAATTTTGATAGTATAGATCCTGATTTTAGTTTTGATCCAGGAGATGATCTTGAAGGTGACGGAGTACCCTTTTAGCGAAAGGAGGAATAGAATTTGAAGCCAAGACGAGTAAAAAAGAAAAAGGTATGCAGCTTTTGTGTTGATAAGATAGATTCCATAGATTATAAAGAATATGGTCGTTTGAGGAAGTATATAACCGAACGCGGTAAGATCCTGCCTCGCCGTATAACCGGCAATTGTGCAAAACATCAAAGACAACTTACTTTAGCAATTAAGAGAGCGAGAAATATCGCCCTGCTACCATTTACAGCAGAATAGAGAGGGTCTTCCCTCTCTATTTTGGCATAAAGGAGGAAGACTTCTATGCAAACAAACAAAACCAAGTCAATGGTAGAAGGGGCACTTCTTGCTGCGATAAATATTATTTTGAGTATAATTGCCCTATATATGCCCATATTAGGGACTTTCGCCACATTGGTTTGGCCTGTGCCCATTGTTATATTAGGAATTAGGCATGGTCTTAGAACCAGTGTACTTTCCACAGTGGTAGCTGGTATTTTCGTGGCTATATTAAGTGGGCCTTTTCAAGCAGTTACAATTGTAGTAAGTTTCGGTCTTATAGGTATTGCAATGGGATGGGCATTAAAGAAAAACGATGAACCTTTTAAAGTGCTTGGCATAGGTTGTGCAGCATCATTATTGTCAAAAATAGCACTTGTATTTCTAAGCATGCTAATGATTGGCATTAATCCACTAACTCAGGAAATAGAGATTCTTAGAGAATCTCTATCAATGGCTAGTGAATTTTATAAAAGCATGGGTATGGATCCACAAACTATCAAAGATACCATTGACAGTTTTAACAGGAGCTTAGACATGTTGCCCTTAGTTATTCCTGGGATTTTTATCTTGGCCTCTATTTTTGATTCATTTTTGACATATGTGGTTACAAAAGCCGTATTATCAAGGATGGGGCAGAAATTAAAAGATTTTACGCCTTTTTGGCGTTGGAGGTTTCCTGAATATACAGTGGCTTTCTTTTTATTTGGGAATCTATTAGCTCTTCTAGAAACATACTGGCCAGTTGGTGTACTAAGATCTATTGGCGCGAACTTATCATTGGTATTTGGTTTTGTCTTTTTCGTACAAGGCTTCTCGCTGCTTAGTTTTTATCTAGGCAAATATAATGCGGGCAAAGCTTTTAGATTATTTATAGCGTTTTTTGTGCTCTTTAATCCCTTCTTTTTACAGATACTTTTTTTTGCGGGCTTATTCGATATTCTATTTAATTTCCGCAAGATTTATTAATTAGGGGTTTTTATCATGGCAAAAGGTGACCATAATCGGATTCTGTGGTTTGTTGTATTCTTTATAGTTCTTGAAATACTGTATTTTGCTTTTTTTGACCCTAAAATTATATTGGCTTTAGTGCCAGCTTTGGGTTTGTTAATTTTTTATTTGTTTTATTATAAAAAAGGCAAACCCTTACCGTCTTTAATTGAAATCAGGCCTACTTTTCGTCAAACATTATGGGAGCAAACTTTAAGTAATATAAGCTACAGTGTGGTGGTAGCAGATAGCAATCATACAATTATTTGGAAGAATGAGGCTTTTTCAACACTTTATAAAATAAAAGGTTTAAGGGTAACTAACTTAAAGCAACTTATACCACAGGAAATATTAAGGTCACTTATTGATGAGGAAGATTCTAAAGAGATTGAAATCGAGAGTCGATGGTTTTCTGTTAAAAGCGTTAAATTAGAAGGAAACCCCAAAAACTCCCAAACATTCAGAGCTTTTTACTTTGAAGATATTACTGAACTATATGATTTAAAAAAACGCTTAAGGGAAAAGGAAATTGCAGTATGTTACTTTAATGTAGACAACTTTGATGAGATTTTATCAGCTTGCTCAGAAGAAAATCGTCCTGAGCTGATTGTAAATATCGATAAAACCATAACACAATGGGTTCTTAATTATAACGGTCTTATGAAAAAATATGATAATGATAAATATATTGTAATATTTAGCCTAGAGGATTTTCAAAAGGTTGAAGAAACGAAGTTTACTATTCTCAATGAAATTCGGGAAATAAAGGCAAACCAGGTTTTATCAGTGACACTAAGCATTGGTGCTGCCTATGCAGAAGATTCTCTTGCTTTAACCGGCAAAAATGCTCAGAAGGCATTGGAACTTTGTTTAGGCCGGGGTGGAGACCAGGCTGTGGTTAAGTCTCAGGGAAAGACCTATTTCTACGGTGGAAAAACTAAAGAAATGGAAAAATACAGTAGGGTCAGAGCACGTGTTATATCACATGCATTGAGGGATTTGGTGGAAGAGTCTGATTCGGTTATGGTATTAGGGCATCTATTTCTTGATATGGATGCACTTGGGGCAGGTGTCGGAATTGTAAGTGCTGTGAAGAGCTTGGGTAAAAAGGGATATATTGTTCTTACACCTGAGCAAAGTCCTTCCGTGAATTCCTTAGTGGAAATCTTATATGAAGATGATGAAATGAGGGAGAGTTTTATATCAGAGGCTGAGGCTATTGACAGGATAACTCGAAATACCTTACTGGTAGTTGTAGATACACATCGACCCTCACTTTTAATGTCTGTGAAACTACTTGAAAAGGCTGAAGAGGTGGTAGTAATAGATCATCATCGCCGGGGTGAGGAGTTTATAGATAAAGCACTTTTAGTGTATCTTGAACCATATGCATCGTCTACAAGTGAAATGGTAACAGAATTAATTCAATATATGGGTGATGAAATAAAAATATCACCATTGGCTGCTACTGCAATGCTATCGGGTATTGCAGTGGATACACGTAATTTTGCTTTTAAGACAGGGGTTAGAACATTTGAAGCAGCTTCATTTTTGAGACGATCAGGTGCTGATCCAATAACGGTATATAAGCTCTTCCAGGAAGATGCAGAAACGGTTTATGCACGGGCTGATGTTGTAAAAAGAGCAAAAGAAATTGCGCCAAATATATCTGTTTCATATTACGATGAAAAGCCTGAAAACCCAACTCTTGAGGCAGCCCAAGCAGCAAATAGCCTAATAGCCTTAAAAGGTATTTATGCCTCCTTTGTTTTGGTGCCAATTGATGGAGGGATTGCCATAAGTGGGCGTTCTTTAGGCAATATCAACGTACAGCGTATTCTGGAAAAACTAGGCGGAGGTGGTCATATGACTACAGCCGGAGCCCAGCTCTTTGATATAACTATGGACGAGGCCCTTGATAAAGTTAAAGAAGCGATTTTTGAATATATAAAGGAAGGTGAAACACCGTGAAGGTAATACTTTTAGAAGATGTAAAAAAAATTGGCAAAAAGGGCGATTTAGTAAATGTAGCAGATGGATATGCAAGAAATTATTTATTTCCCAGAAATTTGGCCAAAGAAGCTACATCAGGAAGTATAAAACAGCTTAAGCAAGAGAAAAAAGCAATGGAAAACAAAAAGAAAAAGGAATTGGAACTTGCCAAAGAGGTCGCAGAGAAGATTTCAAAAAGCTCTGTTACCGTTAAAGCTAAGTCAGGGGATCAAGGAAAATTATTCGGATCAATTACATCTAAAGACATTGCAAATGAACTTAAAAAGCAACACAATATTGACGTAGATCGAAGGAAAATAGAGCTTTCGGAGCCCATAAAAACTCTGGGCAATTATAAGGTTAACATAAAACTAGCCCCAGAAGTGGAGGCCGAACTTACAGTAAAAATTATTGAAGGGTGATTTTATGGATAACCTTAAGGTGACTCCTTACAACCTTGAAGCTGAACAGTCAGTCTTAGGTTCCATGCTCTTGTCTAATGAAGCAATAATCGTGGCTATGGACAAGCTAAAACCTGAGGATTTTTACAAAGAATCCCATCGGAAAATTTTTGAGATTATAACAAGGCTTAATGAAAATCGAGAACCAGTTGATTTGATAACAGTTACAGAAGCCCTTAGGTCTAATAAGATACTGGAACAGGTTGGTGGTGCCGTATATCTTACTACTTTAACAGAAACTGTACCCACTGCCGCAAATATAGCATATTATTGCAAGATTGTTGAAGAAAAGGCAATAATCAGGAGACTTATTAATACGACCTCTAGTATATTATCAATGGCATATGACCCAGAAAATAGTATTGAAGAACTCTTAGACGAGTCTGAACGCAGAATATTTGAGATTGTAAGGAAACAACGTGTTGAGAGTTTTTATCATGTAAAAGATATTTTATTTGATACTTTCGAACGAATAGAACAGCTATACAATTCAGAAGGTGGTATAACAGGTGTTCCTACAGGGTTTCCTGACCTAGATGAAAAGACATCTGGTTTACAACCATCAGATCTTATCCTTATCGCTGCAAGACCTAGTATGGGGAAAACTGCTTTTGCACTAAATATAGCACAAAATGCAGCCATTCGTTATAAGATACCTGTAGCAATTTTTAGTTTAGAAATGTCAAAGGAACAACTTGTCCAGCGCATGCTTTGTGCTGAATCAAATGTGGACAGTCATAAACTTAGAACAGGAAAATTAGATGAAGATGATTGGCCCAGACTTGCCCGAGCTATGGGGCCTTTGTCTGAAGCACCTATATATATAGATGATACACCAGGCATATCCTCTTTTGAGCTAAGGGCCAAGGCAAGACGTCTAAAAGCTGAACATGATTTAGGACTTATTGTAATTGACTATCTTCAACTAATGTCAGGTCGTTCTAATTCAGAAAACCGTCAGCAGGAGATTTCTGAGATATCAAGGTCCCTAAAGGCTCTCGCCAGAGAACTGTCAGTGCCTGTAGTAGCTTTGTCCCAGTTATCTCGTGCACCAGAAATGAGAGCAGACCATAGACCAATACTAAGTGATCTGCGTGAATCGGGTAGTCAAGAACAGGATTCAGATTTGGTAGCATTTTTGTACAGGGATGACTATTATCATGCTGATTCAGACAAGAAAAATATCGCTGAAGTTATAATAGCAAAACAACGTAATGGTCCCACAGGTGTAGTGGAACTTGTATGGCTTTCCAAGTTTACCAAATTTGCAAGTTTAGAGAAGTATAGGCAAAATCAAGCAGGATAGCTTACATAAAATCTTGTTCATGCCGCTGCTACAGGTAAAGGGAGGTAAAAAGCTAGAATATGTGTATGAGGGAAATGGACATTTTAAAAAGAGTGCCAATTTTTACAGGTCTTGAAGAAAGCGATATTATGGAATTAAAAAACATCTGTTTAAAAGCAAAATTCCAAAAAGGAAACATAATCTTCTTTGAAGGGGACCCTGGTGAGGCTGTGCATTTTATAAAAAGCGGAAAAATAAAAATATATAAATCAGACTCAGAAGGACGGGAACATATATTAAATATATACGGGCCGGGTGATATTTTTGCTGAAACGGTTCTCTTTGAAGGAGGGCCTTATCCGGCTAGTGCAGAAGCAATTGAGGATTCTGTTGTCTGGATGATACGAAACCAGGACCTAGAAAACCTATTTAAAAAAAATATCGGAATGGCACTTAAGATTATTAAGATACTATCAAAACGCCTCAGGGAATCCCAAGAAAAAGTGAGGAATTTGGCATTATGGGATACCTATGACAGGACAGCATGTGCACTCCATAAGATGTCACTGGATCATGGGATAAATAGCTCTAAAGGAATTGAAGTAGATCTCCCTATAACCCGTTCAGAGCTTGCTTCTATGGTGGGGACTTCCAGGGAAACAGTTACACGGATGCTCATGGAAATGAAGAAAAAAGGCATTATAGATATTGATAAACAAAAAATAATAGTATTAAATGAAAGCGAACTTATGCGATGTGCCAGGAAGTAATTATAACCCTTCAGGAACTATCATAACCTGAAGGGTTTTTTGCTGTGATTTTCATATTTTTTTATATGTTAAAACCTGTAATAAATAAAAAACAAAAATCCTCATTGACAATATGATCATTCTCCAGGATAAATCATGAGCGGCGGCCTAGTGCTGCTGGTGGATTGTTGTTGTTGGTTTGCCATTCTTCCATATGTCTGTCTAGTAGCAGTAGGTGTCATCTCTGCAGCAACTTCAGTTTGATACCCTATGTCTGAAGGCTTGATAACATATTTGTCCATATCTACAGATGTCCCTTTCGCTTGCGCCATACAAATCCTCCTTTTTTATTCTTTTAACAAATAGGTTCTCCTTTCTAGTATTTCAATATTCCCGTAATGTATTCATATAAAAAATGAACAATACTTGGATATTGATATGAAATATTCGGAAAATTAATTGATTTTTTACATAGAATTTGATATAGTACTTTTGCTGCTTATTATGAAAAAAGCAATAATGCATCAATAAATTGAGTATATTTCAATGCCCTTTGAAGCAAAACTTCATTTGGATAAAGGGGGAATTTTATGCATGATAAGTATGATGTTATAATAGTTGGAGCAGGTCCAGCCGGCATATTTACTGCATTGGAACTTATTGAAAAAGCACCTAATCTTTCAGTTTTAATTATCGAAAAGGGTAAAGACATAGAAAACCGAACTTGTCCTTCAAAGGAAAAGAATATCCCTTGTATACGTTGTGATTCCTGTTCCATAGTAAATGGTTGGGGAGGAGCAGGAGCTTTTAGTGATGGCAAACTTACCCTAACAACAGAATTCGGCGGATGGCTTGATGAATACATATCTCGTAGACAGGTTTTGGACTTGATAAATTACGTGGATCGGGTGTACTTAAGTTATGGTGCTACTGATGTTATCCACGGTAATGAAACCAAAAAAATAAAGGAAATACAGCAGAAGGCAGCAACTGCTGATTTAAGACTTATTCCCGCTAAGCTAAAACATTTGGGCACGGAAAAATGTTGGAAAATCTTAAAAAAAATGAAAGATTATCTTGATTCCAAGGTTGAAATTAAAACATGCACAGATGTAAAACAATTTTTAGTAGACAATAGACGAGTAACTGGGGTTAAAACCTCCAAGGGTGATATGTACTATGCAGACTATGTAGTTGCAGTTCCCGGTAGAGATGGCGCCGAATGGTTTGCAAATGAAGCCCTGCGCTTAAAGCTGGATATGTCTATAAATCCTGTAGATATTGGTGTTAGGGTAGAAGTGCCTTCGGTAGTGATGGAGTATCTTACAGACGCCGTATATGAGTCGAAGCTTATATATTATTCTAAGTCCTTTGATGATAAAGTCAGGACCTTTTGTATGAACCCTTATGGCGAAGTAGTAATGGAAAACAATAGTGGGCTTATCACGGTTAATGGTCACAGTTATGCTGAACGAAGGACGGAAAATACCAATTTTGCATTACTCGTGAGCAAAACATTTACAGAGCCTTTTAAAGAGCCAATCTCCTATGGGAAAAACATTGCGACCTTAGCAAATATGTTAGGTGGCGGGGTTTTAGTACAGCGGTTGGGAGATTTGCTGTCTGGTAGAAGATCAACTCCAGAACGCATTCAACGGGGCTTGGTTGAGCCTACTCTAAGTGAGGCTACACCGGGAGATTTAAGCCTAGTATTTCCTTATCGACACTTGGTGAGTATTCTTGAAATGTTAGAAGCAATGGATAAAATCGCTCCGGGAGTTTATTCCCATCATACACTTTTATATGGGGCTGAAGTTAAGTTTTATTCCTCTAGACCTGCTTTAACACCGAATTTAGAAACTCAAGTTCAGAATCTTTTTGCAGCAGGTGACGGTGCAGGTGTAACTCGTGGCCTGGCGCAAGCATCGGCATCAGGTGTTATAGTGGCAAGAGAAATAGTAAATCGAGTATCTTAATTAAGAATACGCCAGTCAGAATAGGACTGGCGTAAATAATATAAAATGGCTTATCTCTCATAGGTCATATATAACATTGATTTATATAAAATCTACTATCTTCATATCAAAGTGTAAATATTGTTTCATTCTACTGTAATCCTTCCATCTTCTTTTACAGTAATTAATGCGCCATCGGGAATTGATTCATATTCTTCTTTTGTTATTGTCAAAATTGGGACACCCCGTTTATAAAGTTCATAGCCTAAAACAGATCCTAGGGAGATAATTGGTTCTGCTTCAATACTTATAAGGATGTTTGGGCATGTTTTTTGGCGTATCATTTCAAGCATAATTCCAGAACCAGAACAGGATCCCCTTCCTGAAGGTATAAGAAGAGCCTTTCTTGTGATTACTTGCCCTGATAAATCATGATGGACATCAATAACTTCTCCAGTATGTGGATCTACTCCTCCCCAAAAGCTAAGGGGGACGCGGGACACCAAAGCCCTACCCCTTGACTCACCGGGTACTACTGGCTTTCCTTGTATGATTTTCATAATACTACCTTCCCTTCCACTGCAGCATTTACACATTCCTTCAAATTAGCAAAAAAGATCTTTCCTCCAGTTGTTCCGGGGGCATAATGAGCCATCTTTCCCGAATTGGTCACTATAGTATCAAAGTTCCATCCCGACATCTGGAAATTGTTTATACAAGTGTCATTAATAAGAAAGACCCCGGCATCAAGTAATTCTTTTTCAATACCGCTCCGTTTAATAAGTCCTTGCTGGATCTTGCCTGTTTGTATCCAAAAACGTGTTCCATCTTTTACACGTTTTCCACGAATCAGATCTGCAATTTCACAAAGCTCCGGATATGAAGCGTGGGGACACCCTATGATCACTAAATCAACATGTTCCCTTTGAGCAGTTGTCAATGTGCTCTTTATATCCAAAATTACTTCCGGTGTGACTATCATGCTCTTTTTTGGCTTTTTACCCTGAAAAGCAGCTGATTTTGTAGGTGCTTCTGGGGTGATTCCAACTGCATGAAATAGACCTACTGATCCAGCAGATGCGGCAGCAGCCGATAATGCCTTAAGGTTATCGTGGCTGGTTGTCAGTGGAAGCCCTTCTATGACAGGTACATAGGTTCCTGTTTCTTTCCCGACCAAGTATCCAAGAAGGGCATATTCGGAACTGTCCGTAAAATGGTCCTTGGAAAAACCCTCTAATTTAAATAAATATTCTCCTGCCCTATTTTCTGTTAGATGTAAATCAAATTCTGGAACGCGCCCAACTACGGCACAGCATAGTTCAATTAGATCTGGATATCTGGCAGTTCTGGCACCCACCACCGAATTTATATAATTTACTGCATTAGATTCGCTCCAGGCAATATGTTGACCAAAGCGGGGAGTATTGAAACATTGATAAGGGGCACAAGACCATGTGGGAACACACCCCATTTTTATGTAAGCTTCCTCAATACGGCGGGATTTATCGGAAAAATCCTCTTCTATCCTTAGTTCCTTCCATTGTTCAATATCACGAGCTGTAATATTTGTGGTGGAAGGTACCGAAACCTTTGTTCCTATAGACGCTAAATATTCTACAAACTCAAGTCCTGCATCCCAAATGGTGGTATAGCATACACCGTCCATATGTGCGGAATTAATGGGTAGAAGTCTGTTAGCGCCATACATCTTACCCATTTCATAGACAATCTTCATGCAGATTTTTTTACCTTCCCCGTGCTTACCTTCAAGCATTTCCCGTTCGTAATCAGTTAGAATCATATTTATACCCCCATGTTAGATTTTTCTTGTGGCAATTTGTCCATATAAGCATCATTTTTATTATTACTGCCACTATATAACATGTTTCTACTAATGGCACCCTTTGCATAGTTTTTTATTGTTACATTTTGTACTTATTTTTTATCCGCTTTCTTTTTTACACACAATGCTAGCTAAATAACCTTAACAATTAAAAATTAAATAGCAGCACGTTCACATAGTGTTTGTTAAGTCACTACACAAAACAAGCTAACGTGATGTGTTGCTAGTGTGTTTATGGTATCATGTTTTTGTGTAACTAACAACCTACTTTTTAAATATTTTAAGATTCTCGGGTGTTGACAGAAATCAAATTTTATAGTAACATAATACTTGTTTTTCAGTGAGCCATTAGCTCAGTCGGCAGAGCACCTGACTTTTAATCAGGGAGTCCCGCGTTCGAGTCGCGGATGGCTCACCATGTGGCCCCGTGGTCAAGCGGTTAAGACACCGCCCTTTCACGGCGGTAACAGGGGTTCGAGTCCCCTCGGGGTCACCATTTTTTTAAAATCATTGGAATACATAAAGGCCAAGGATACTTGGCCTTTTTTGGTGTATAAAATTAACCTTGAGTTTCTCAGATTATTTCTTTAAACTAAAAAGATTATTCCAGCAAGATCTTATTAAAGGGCATGTGGTCATCTCGCACTCAGGGAAAGGGAATATAACCTCTTAAATTTCTACTAAAATTAACCTTAGCTAAGATAACATCAATGATAAGCAGTCAGGATGTTTTTTCGTCTATAAATGCTGGAAATGATCCCAATTGTTGCTGCATTAATGATAAGTTGTGAGCCACCATAACTTATAAAAGGTAACCCGACTGCACTTATAGGTGCTAGACCTAAGTTCATAAATATATTCCATAAAAACTGTAATGATAGGATAGATAAAAAACCACTTATTAATAATTTGGCATAACTATTTTTTACCTGTTTAGCAATACTTGCAATACGAATTAGTAAAATAACAACAAAGGCTATAAGCAAGATACTTGCAATCCAACCAAAGGTATATGTGATAAAAGCAAAAATAAAATCAGTATGAAGCTCAGGTAAGATTTTAGGATCAAATGTAAGACCTTGCCCCCAAAGCCCCGATGCAGACAGTATTTTTCTCAATTGAATATTTAAATATCCTTTTCCCAGGGGATCTCCCGTGGGTGATAAAAATGCAAGTAGTCTATTTAGTTTATAAGGTTGGATGATAATAGGCAGTATTATTGTAGCGATCAATGGTCCTGATATTAAAACTATTTCTCTAAGCTTTGCACCTGAAACAGTCATTAAAACTATACAGGACACAGCATAAATAATACCTGTGGAAGCTGAGGGCGCTGTTAATATAAAAATAAGTGGTACTACAAATAATGATAAACCCTTTAACAGATTGAGAGTATTGTTCCAGACCCACTTATTAAAGATGCCTGCGAAAGCTATGATAAACAATAAGGGGCTAATGGCAACAAAATTAATGTTAAAAGGTCCTAAGTTTAGCCAACAACGAGAACCATTCAATTGACTCCCCCAAAGGATTGTAATACCAAGAATTAAGAGAGTCCCCACATAAATATGTATAGAATACCTTTCTAGTTTCCTATAATCAAAAAAGTATAAACAAACAGTAAAGATAAACCCAATTAATGAAAAGAGCAAACTCTTTTCAAATATTTGGATGTCGTATGTGAGCAGACTTTGTTTCTGTATAGAATACATAGATAATAGTCCCATATTAATAAAAAGAAAGGAGAATAGTAAAACACTCCATTCAGGTTTAGGCTTATGAACTTTATTAAGCTGCGTTCCCACAATGTGGGCATCTCCCATTTGAGCGATAGCTTTATGGATAGCTTCCTCTTTAGAAAGGCCATGGGCTAAATAGCCTTCTACAAGTTCATGGATGTGAGCTTCTAATTCAAGTTTTATTTCTTGATGAACATCACGGAATCTAATTTGTGAGCATACTTCGTTAATATAATCTTGGACTTTTTTATTATGACTTAAGTCCATGCGAAAACCTCCCCCGTTAGAATTTTATCAACTGCTGAACGGAATCTAACCCATTCTTTTTGTTTTTTCTCTAATTCAGATTTACCTTTAGCAGTAAGACGATAGTATTTCCTTTGCCGGCCACCTTCTTTACCACACCAATAGGACTCAACCATATCTTTAGCTTCTAAGGAGTGGAGAATAGGATATAGTGTTCCTTCCTTGAAAGTAAAGATACCCCTTGATTCCTTTTCAATTTCTTTAATCATTTGATAACCATACATAGGTTCACGGTTAAGCATACTTAAAACCAAAATCTCTGTACTACCTTTAATCATTTCCTTATTTGCCTCCATAAAATTCAACACCTCCACTAAATAATACAACGCCATTCAATACATCGGATATCTAGGTATAATGATACTGGATTTTTTCAGATTAAGCAATACGTCCATAAAAATATTTTGCTACAAATAAGGATTTACTTTGCTTATAAATATGTGTATTAGCGAAAGCGATTCTGGGTTACCAGTATTGATTCAAAGTAGGCCTATTAGCGGCTTGTTTTTGTCTAAATGGCTTAGGAAATACTTTTTCCCAAATCGTTGATTATGCCAAAGTATATTGTTTTTCCAAAACACATTGACAATTATCTATATGGGAAATATAATAATCATATAGATAATTGTCAATGTCATAGACAGACTTCTATGTGAGGTGAAAAAGATGAAATGTACACATCAGGAATATGTAACAATATTTAAAGCATTATCTGACGAAACCAGGCTTAAGATTGTAGATATGCTTTCAGATACTGAGCTTTGTGCCTGCGAGTTATTGGAGAGTTTCCATATAACCCAGCCTACTCTTTCCTATCATATGAAGATTTTATGTAACAGTGGGCTAGTAGATGGCAGACGTGATGGAGCCTGGATGAGATATAGCCTAAATAACGAAAAACTGGGGGCTATGAGACAACTGTTTAACAATTTAGGAACAAATAAAAACCCGGCTCAAAAAAGCGGTTGCTGCTAGATAGGTAAAGGGGATGAATTTACATGTTTATATTCCAATGGTTAAATAATCAGCTTTTAAAAATGCAATGGCTAAGTAATTTAGTATCAATCCTTGTTAATAATGTTTTTGGATTAGACGCGAATGGCAGAATGGGTGGAAGTGTCCACTTCTTTATATATGATGTAATAAAAATATTTATATTATTATCTGTATTGATATTTGGCATTTCATATATACAGAGTTTCTTTCCACCAGAGCGAACCAAAAAGATTCTGGGTAGGTTTAATGGAATTTGGGCAAATATACTGAGTGCTTTACTTGGGACAGTTACACCTTTTTGTTCTTGCTCATCTATTCCGCTGTTTATAGGATTTACAAGTGCAGGATTGCCAATTGGTGTTACATTTTCTTTCCTTATTTCTTCACCGCTGGTGGATTTGGCTTCTATTATTTTACTGGCGAGCGTTTTTAATTGGAAGATAGCTATAGCATATGTTGTGGTTGGGATAGTGCTGGCTGTAATCGGTGGAACCATTATTGGAAAAGCTAAACTTGAAGAATATGTGGAGCCTTTTGTTTTTAACAATAAAATGGCAGAAATAGAGCATGAGGAAATGACAACACAGGATAGGATAGACTTTGCTAAGGACCAAGTATTAGATATTATCCAAAGGGTATGGCTTTACATCTTGATAGGTGTAGGAATAGGGGCAGGTATTCATAATTGGATTCCGGAATATATCATTACTGCTATTTTAGGTCAAGATAAATGGTATTCCGTGTTAATAGCAACATTTGTTGGTGCTCCTATGTATGCAGATATATTTGGAACATTGCCAATAGCAGAGGCCCTTGTTACCAGAGGAGTAGGCCTTGGGACTGCTCTTAGTTTCATGATGGGAGTGACAGCTTTATCTTTGCCTTCTATAATTATGTTAAAGAGAGCTGTTAAGATGAAACTACTAGGTGTTTTTGTAGGAATTGTGACTGTAGGTATTATCATAATCGGATACACCTTTAATGCATTAGCTTATCTCTTTATGTAAATTACTGTTTTTTATAAAATCTCAACAATATATAGGGGGAAATTTATCATGATTATAAAAGTTTTAGGTTCAGGATGTAGAAACTGTAAGACTCTTGAAGCAAACACTAAAGCTGCCATATCAGAGCTGGGCATAGTGGCTGAAGTTGTCCATGTAACTGATTTTGCAGAGATTGCAAAATATGGGATTATGTCCACACCAGGCCTTGTGGTTGATGAAAAGCTTGTATCATTTGGCAGAGTTTTAAAACCCAAAGAAATAATTAACGTCCTTGAAAAGGCGTCAAAATGACCAGCATATTGGCATTCCGATCGTATATGTATAAAAGCGCAATTAATGGAGGTGTTTATAATGAAGGGCAGAGAAGAGATTAGGGAGTTTCTTCGGGAAAAATATGGCGAGATTGCTTTAGGCAGTTCGGCAGGAGGCTGCTGCTGTAGTGGCAGCAGTTGCTGTGACGGCGATACTTCAGACCTAGGGCAGACATCAGCAAATCTTGGTTATTCGGATAAAGATCTAACAGATGTGCCTAGTCATGCTAATATGGGCTTAGGGTGTGGAAATCCTCTTGCCTTTGCCGGCCTTAAAGAAGGGGAAGTTGTTCTAGACCTTGGAAGCGGCGGTGGATTCGATTGTTTACTGGCGAGGAGACAAGTGGGAGAAACAGGCCATGTAATCGGAGTAGACATGACTCCAGAGATGATCAAGCTATCCCGTGAGAACGCTAAAAAAACCGGATATACCAATGTGGAGTTCCGTTTAGGTGAAATTGAGCATCTACCTGTAGCTGATGAATCAGTAGATGTTATTATATCAAATTGTGTTATAAATCTTTCCCTTGATAAACAGCAGGTTTTTAAAGAAGCCTACAGGGTGTTAAAACCTGGAGGGAGGTTGTCTGTTTCCGATGTGGTTGCTACAGCAGAACTACCCGATGAGTTAAAAGATGACCTGACTATGTTGGCAGGCTGTGTTGCGGGAGCCGAGTATGTGGAAAATATCAGGGCTATGCTTAAAAATGCAGGGTTTAGGAACATTAGGCTCATACCTAAGGATAACAGCAAAGAAATTTTAAAGAGCTGGGCACCAGGGAAGAACCTTGAAGAATTTGTAGCCTCCTTTATTATTGAGGCGGAAAAATAGTCTGCAAGACACTTGGTTTTGATTATGAAATTAGTTCAATGTTTTTTGGATTTAGTGATATAATTAGATATAGATTTCACATAATAAAAAGGAGTGTTTAAACTATGCATGATGTGGTACATATCGGCGTTATAGTAAAAGACGTTGAAAAGTCTAAGGATTTCTACTGTAATATTCTGGGATGTGAATTCCAAAGCGCTTACGGTACTGAAAAATTTAAAATTGTTCTTGTAAAGGCCGGAAATCAAGTAATTGAGCTGCTTGAGGATAAAACGCCAAGTGACGATAAGCGTGGTGCAGGTGTTATTGACCATATCGCCTTTAATGTTGATGATATTGAAAAAGCCTTGGCAAACCTTCAGTCTGCCGGAGTTACTATATTGGACATGCCAAGAGCAGCTTCGGGAAACAAAAAGGTTATGTTTTTTGAAGGTCCTGATGGGGAACGATTAGAGTTTGTGGAAGGATAGGAGCTAAACTCCCAATTGCACTTATTTTTTTGTTAACTGAAACCAAATGAAAAGCGGCCTAAAGGGCCGCCTTTAAATTCTGCACGATAACTCTAACCACCGAGCATTTTGTTTGAAATCTCATCTCTTGTGGAGATGCTGTAGTTCTTAAGCCAAGGGTTTTTAAGTAATAAAGAGTTTTTAGAGTCAGTTTTCGCCGAAAGTCATATTAAATAATCTGCCAAAAGTAATAAAGGCTTGTTCTCTTGAGTATATACCATTGGGCTGAAAAGTATTATTTCCAACACCACCCATAATTGATTTTCCTGTTTCCCTATCTACAGCAGATGTCACAAAATCTACCCCTTCCTTTGCCCATTCTGCTATATTATCCTTATCTGAATAGGTTGATTTTCTTATTGACCACCCATCATAATCTCTAATTACTTTAGCCGTGTTATGTAACATTACTGCGGCTTCCTGTCTTGTAATCATATCATCCGGTGCAAATATACCATTTCCTTTACCGGTTACTATATTACATAAATAAGCCATAATTACATCAGGATCGGTAGTGTCTGAAAATATATTTGGATTGTATTTTAAGTTCGTATCAAGATCTAGTTTAAACAAAATTGAGCCCATATCTTTTTTAATTGTCGCTACTGCCAGCGAAGCAAATTCCTTTCTTGTAATACCTTTTGTATAATTATTTTGCATATAAGAAGGGATAATGCCCAATTCGATAGCCTTATTAACTTCATCAATTGCCCAACTAGATGGTGTATCTTTAGGTAGTATCTTTTCTGTATCTCTTCCTGTGATTACATGAGTTTGGGAAAAATAAATTAAAGAAGAGTCGTAATAGCAGTGAGCGGGGGGATATTCACTTTTTATATACTCCCCGTTGTAAATATTGAGGGAATCCCAAGTGGTGTCTAGTGTAACCCATTCACCATCCACATATGCTTCATTCCATACATGGGGGTATCCTGTTATATCGCTCATACCATCAACAGGAATGGGTCCTGTGAATAAATCCTCTGGCCCACCAACTGCCGCAACATCATAAATATATCCTGCAGCACAGGTACAAGGAATATTTTGGGCCCTTAATAACGCTTGGGTTAACAAGGAATATCCTTGGCATCTTGCCCGTTTATGTTCCAGAATGTCTTCAGGGTTTAAACTTTCGTCGGTACTTACCCTATCATAATAAATATTTTCGCAAACCCAATCATATACTAACCGTAAAATTTTTCTTGGATCTGTTTCGCCGCCTACAATTGAATTAGATATATCTGCAATTTTGGTGGATACTTCTCCCATAGCTGATGATGGTTCAGGCAGGTTATTAAACATTTTTTGATTTTGAATCACTGCATTTTTGTTTACATCTAATACCCATCTGCTGCCGCTTTTTTTAATGCCAAATTCAATAACTCCTGCTCCGGAAAATGATAATATGCTTCCTCTTTGTTTTGCAAGAGCAATATGAGCTTCATTCCCATCAATAGAATCAAGTTCAATATTTATCCAATAGTCCCGGGCGTTCTTATTAATTGGAATCGTGCCTGATCGCTGACCATTTACAAATATTACAATTGAGTCAATACTTTTATCAATTATTTCCATAGTAATAAAAATGTTTTTGTCGTAATCATTATTAATAGATACTGTTGTATAATCATCAATAGTGCCCACTCTGAAAAATTCATATGCGTATGGATCATCAAGCTCATATGGTGTAGAAGCTAATACTATACTAGTTGAAAATACATACATTGACATTAATAATACTAACAATATTTTACTTGTCTTTGTCAAAACCCCACCCCTTTATTATGTTGAATAGTAACTTACTTGGTAAATTATAACATAAACCAGATGTGATTACACTACCTATTAAAAATATTGTTAATATTTCAATAAGAATTATTGTATATAATCCTAAAGGGCTCTTTCTAAATTTAGTGACATTATAAAAGTGAGATTCAAAGTAAAAAAGGGAACAGATAACTAAACACACTGTTCCAATGGGGTGTTTTATATTGAATCTGAAATGCATGAATAGGGGATATGACAAGATAAGGGAATTTTATCAATTTAGCAGGAGGGTTTTCGATTATACTAAGCCAAAACCGTTGACAAATCATGTGTGGGGCTTTATAATTATTATAATAAAGAAATAGGTTTTTGCGGAAATAGCTCAGTGGTAGAGCATCGGCTTCCCAAGCCGAGGGCCGCGGGTTCAAATCCCGTTTTCCGCTCCATATTTGATAGCATATGGCTTTAGGTTGTTTTAACCTCCTAAAGCCTTTGTTTTTACGTACATAAATGTGAGATAGTTGTGCTTTTTTATTTTTTATGTAATTAAAAACATTTATAACTAGTATAAATTAGTAAAAGGATAAATAGATTAATTAATGTATAGAAGGACAAAAATACTTATATTTTTCTCCTTAACTAAGGAGGGAGGAAGATACAGGTGAGAAAAAGGAAATTTGCTATTATATCTGGGATTGTGTTGCTTATAATAGTTTTAAGTTTCTCTTTTGCTCAAAGAAGCTATCATTATAAGAAAACACAAAAAGTAACAGAAACAATCATGAAAACCTGTCCCCAGTATGAGATAGAGGCGACTTTTGTTCCTGAGGAAAATAAGGTCATAGCAATTCAGAATGTGACAATCATCAATAATCATAAAACCGAATTTAATGAACTTTACTTTCACCTATATCCAAATGCATTCAAGACATTTGATGAAACCCCTTTTCCCCGGGAAGATATTAATCGTGCCTATCCTGATGGTTTTGCTCCGGGATTTATCAGTATCAAAAATTTAAAAACTGATTCATCAGCAGAAGTTAATTATGAAATTGAAGGAACCATTTTAAAGGTGGTTTTGCCACAATCACTTAAACCCCAAAACAAACTTGTCTTAACTGTAGAGTTCGAATCTATATTACCCCCTTCGCTAGGCCGCTATGGTTATGGAAATAACACCTTTAAGATCACCAACTGGTATCCTCAATTAGTAGTATATGATGAAGAGGGATGGCATAAAGACCCTTATTATGATACAGGAGATCCGTTTTTCAGTGAGGTTGGGATTTATAATGTCAGTATAAAAGCTCCGGAAGATTATACTATTGCAGCAAGCGGAAGTCTAGAGGAAAAGCTAACCGAATCAGGGCAAGCTATTTGGCATTATAAAACCGGTCTTGTCAGGGATTTTGCCTGGATAGCAAGTGAGGATTTCGAAACTAAGGAAGCCTATGTGGGCGATACGAAAATTACCTCTTATTACTTAAAAGATGATGAAACCTTTGGTGTTAAGGCACTTGAGTATGGAGAAAATGCCATACGCTTTTTTAATGAATATTTTTATACATATCCTTATGATGATTATTCTATAGTAGCTGCAGACTTTTATATAGGCGGTATGGAATATCCGAATTTAGTAATGATTGGTGTGGAGTTTTATGATTTGGGAGATTTTCTTGAGTATGTAGTAGTTCATGAAACGGCACATCAATGGTGGTACGGTCTTATAGGGAACGATCAGATAAAAGAGGCATGGCTTGATGAGGCTTTAACCGAATATTCTACGGCTTTATATTATGAGCATTATTATGGTAGGGGAATAGCGAGACAGGTCTTTGAGCAGACAATCTTAAACCCTTACAGACTTTATGAAAGCTCAAATACACCTGGTCCAATTCTCAGGCATCTATCGGATTTTATAGATTGGAGGGATTATGCAGCCACAGTCTATTACAAAGGTGCTATAATGATGAAGGATTTAGAAGGTCGTATGGGTAAAAGTAAACTTCAGGAGGCTATGAGACATTATTTAACTAAAAATTTATATAAAAATGCTACTACTGACGATTTCATAGAAGCATTAAATCGTGTTAGTGGTGTTGACTGGACAGAATATATCTACAATTGGCTTATGAGCAATGAAGCACTAGATAAAGTTGCCTAAATATGATAAAGTTTTGTTATAAAAATTGCGATAAGCATTGTAATAAACATTGTGATAAGAAATGGAGTGTGGACTATGGATTCTAATAAACGCGGTTTACTTTTAGTTAGTATCGGAACCTTGTGTTGCAGTACAAGCCCTGTCCTAACAAGGTATATTGGTGATGTTGCATCGGGACAGATTGCATTTTTCAGGATGTTTTTTGCAGCACTTTTTATTTTTATCTTAGCAAAAATCAGCAAAACTCAGCTTAAAATTGATTCCAAAGATGTCTTCAAATTCTTGTCGTATGGTCTTGTTGCTGCCCTCCACTTTTTCCTTTATATAGCTTCACTTAAGTATACTACAATTGCCCACGCACTGTGCATTATCTATACTTCACCTGTTATTATTGCGATTCTGACAGCATTGTTGTTTAAAGATCCGCTACCTAGACATAAATATTTAGGTATATTTCTGGTAATATTGGGAATTATTATCTTAGCAAGCTTTGAACCAGTCTTTACTAGAGAAATGATTATTGGTGACCTTTTGGCTTTTGGTTCTTGCCTTAGTCTTTCTTTATACACCATAGCCGGCCGTAAGGAGCGGGATCGTTATACGCTTTTACAATATGTGTTTTGGGTATATCTTTTTGCATCGATTTTTCTACTTCCAGTAGCATTAAGTGACTTTACATTGCAATTGACTTTTAAGCATTGGAGTTATCTTTTGCTCTTAGGTCTTATACCAACAACTTTGGGTCACACTTTTTATAATGCCGGCTTACGCTATACCCATGCTGCTTATGCTAATTTAATACTAACTCAAGAAATTACTGTGGGGACATTTTTCGGATATTTATTTTTAAAAGAGCCTGTTGGGGTAAACGCCATATTCGGCATGGTAGTAATGATTATCGGGATTTACCAGGTTTTACTAGATAGAAAGCCTGGAGAAAAGTTAAAAAAGAGGCAGGAAAAACATTTTTAACATAGAATATAATTATATAATATTACAATTATGTTACAAAATATAATTCAAACCAACAAATTAACCATAAACATGGCTTTATATGCTTAGAAAGGAGTGGGGGGATGGAAGAACCTAATATTAAGGGGCTTCTTGAGAGAATCAAAACTGACAAGAAGTTGCAAAAACTAGTAGCCGCTGTATTATGCTCCCTTATAGTTTTAGCTGTGTTTGTTCCTATTTACAACCGCTCAGTATTAGAAGTAAGTGTAAATGGAGAAGTATTAGGAAATGTCAAGGATACAATAGCATTGGAGCAAATTAAAGCAGAACTGGAAGAAAAGTATAAAGATGCACTTGGAGTCGATGTAGAATTTGTCCAGGAAATTAAAGCAGTCCCTATAAGGGCTTTTGGGCAAGAAGTTGAAACTGAAGAAGATATGCTTAAAAAGCTAGAATCAGTCTTATCATATCGGCTCAAGGCAGTTGCAATAAATATCGCTGATAAAGAAGTTGCTTTGGTTAAAGATAAAGCCACAGCTGAAGAGGTGTTAAGTGAAGTAAAAAATCATTATATAAATGAGACACCGGGCGAATTGGTTAAGGTAGAAGTAGCAGAACAAGTCAAATTAGTAGAAAGATATGTATATCCTAATCAAGTAATAGACATGGAAGATGCCGTGGAACTAATACTAAAGGGAGGAGTAGAGACAAGACAATATGAAGTGGTTCAAGGTGATAGTCTCTGGTCTATATCCCGAAAAGAAAACATTCCACTGGATGATCTAATAAAAGCAAATCCACAATTAAAGTCAGAACATGAATTAGCTTTAGGCGAAATCCTAAATTTAAATGAAATCAAACCTCTTTTAAATGTTAAGCTAGTTAAAAAGGTTACATATGAAGAATCAATACCATATAAAACTGAAACAATTAGAGACGATTCTTTATGGACTTGGGACCAAATAGTTAAACAACCAGGAGAAAAGGGTTCAAAAGAAATTGCAGCAGAAGTTACCTTTAAAAATGGTATAAAAGTGGAAGAAACAGTTTTGGGAGAAAAAGTTATAAAAGAGCCGGTAAATCGTATTGTCGCAAGAGGGACTAAAGCTGAGGTGGCTTTCCGTGGAAGTGGACGGTTCTTGTGGCCTATAGTAGGTCAAATCACGTCACCATATGGCTGGCGTGGTAGAGAATTTCATGCTGGTATTGATATTTGCCAAAGTAAAGGAGCACCTGTTAGAGCTTCTAATTCAGGGACTGTCACTTTTGCAGGATGGCGCGGCGGTTATGGCAATCTAGTGATAATAAACCATGGTGGCGGTATTGAGACATATTATGCTCATAACAGTTCTTTACTTGTGTCAGTTGGTCAGCAAGTGGAAAAGAGTCAGCAGATTGCTACAGTTGGTTCAACAGGAAGGTCTACAGGCCCTCATGTTCACTTTGAAATCAGAGTTAACGGTAGTCCGGTAAATCCAATGGAATACCTGAACAAATAAATATAATATAGTAATGAGTTTTAAAAGGGTTGCTTATTTTGCAACCCTTTTTTGAATCAAGCTATTCATCATTATAAAGTTTGCTGGAATGTTTTTAATACTGTTTTAAGGTTCGGATGGCCGATTTCTTGAAGCTCATATCCTACCCTTACTACGGGTTTATCTGTTTTTATAATACGGGTAATATCTATAGGAGTACCTGATAAAACTATGTCACAATCTATATTTTTTATTGTTTCTTCCAGTTCTTTCATTTGCTGCTTACCATAACCCATAGCAGGCAATACTTTATCCAAATGAGGGAACTTTTCAAAAGTCTCTTTTATACTACCTACGGCAAAGGGCTTGGCGTCTACGATTTCCCCAACACCATATTTTTTTGCAGCCACGTATCCAGCACCATATCCCATACCGCCATGAGTTAGTGTAGGGCCATCTTCTATAATAAGAACTCGCTTATTTTTAACCAATTCAGGGTCTTTAAGGCTAACAGGTGATGCAGCTTCTATAATCAAAGCATTAGGGTTAGCCTTTTCTATATTCTGTCTTACTTTATTAATATCATCCACATTAGCAGAATCGATTTTATTTATAATGACAACATCTGCCATCTTAAGGTTTGTCTCTCCAGGGTGATACATCATTTCATGACCGGGCCTTAAAGGATCAGCCAAAACTATATAAAGGTCCGTATGATAAAAAGAAAAGTCATTGTTGCCGCCGTCCCAGATAATGACATCAGCTTCCTTTTCGGCTTCTCTTAATATTACTTCATAATCAACACCTGCATATACAACAATGCCGTTATCTATATGGGGTTCATATTCTTCCCGTTCTTCTATGGTGCACTGGTGTAAATCTAGATCCGCATAAGACGCAAAACGCTGACATATTTGCAGGCTTAGATCACCATAGGGCATAGGGTGTCTGATAGCCACAACTTTTTTACCCATCTGCTGTAAGATTTTACAAACTGCCCGGGTAGTTTGGCTTTTACCTACACCGGTTCTAGTTGCACATATTGATATAACAGGTTTAGAAGACTTTAGTGCAGTATTTTGAGGACCCATAAGACGAAAGTCCGCTCCAGAAGCTAAAACCGTAGATGCTTTATGCATAATGTCTTCATGGGCAATATCACTATAGGCAAAAATTACTTGCTTTATATCATGTATTTTTATTAGAGAGGGTAGTTCATCTTCTGTATAAATTGGTATACCTTCCGGATACAAATCACCTGCTAAAATAGCAGGATATTTTCTACCTTCAATGTTCGGAATCTGTGTAGCTGTAAAAGCTACCACATCATAGAGAGCATTGCTTCTAAAGTATGTATTAAATACATGAAAATCCCTACCCGCAGCTCCCATAATTATAGTTTTTATTTTCATCTATAAGACCTCCTTATATTTTGTTTTAAGTTGCGATAAAATTGCCATGGAACTTAAAACAGCCCTTTATTTTCTAAAAAAGCCACATGAAAAACATTGTGTATTTTTTATATATTATATTATACGCCGATGTTATAAAAATGCAAGTATATGTATAAATATTCATATAGCTTTTTCTACTAATTTAATAACAAAAGCTGCTAAACCTGCTGCGACCAATGGTCCTACAGGTATACCACCGAAAAATGCAGTTCCGATTATTGTGCCTAAAAGCAATCCGATCATAACTTCAGGATTACTTTTCATAAGCTCGACTCCGTCTCGGGCCATTATAGAAGAAAATGCGCCAATAAAAAAGGCTGTAAGGCCGTTAAAAGTAAAAAGGTTTTTATAAAGTTCAACTACCGAAATACTAGCTTGGGAAAATGGTATCATGACACCTATAACCAGCATTATTACACCTATATCAAGGATGACCTTCTGAGATGAAGGAGAGTCCGGCATTAAATTGAGTATAGAAAACCCTAACAACACACCGGCGGAAATATATATCAAGCGATTTTTACTTAAAATCCCCAGTAAAAAAATCATAAAAATAAGTGAATAAGACTTCAAAACCCTTCGCCTCCAAAAACAATCATATATAACCTTATTAAAAATTAACCGAAATAATTCACACTTAACTGTCCTAAAAAATACTATGGTAAGAGATTTACTTTTTGGAGGGTGATGGGATGTTTTGTATTAAAAAACAAAAGGTATTTGTTGTGTTGCTGATTGTAATATTTTGCACAAGTTTACTCGCAGGATGCTCAAAGGACAAAGGAGGGGAAACACAGGTATTAGCAAATGAACAGCAGCAGCTCTCTACGATTCGTGTAGCAAAACAATTCGGACTCGTTTATGCGCCGCTTATGGTAGCAGAAAAAATTGATTTCTTTTCTAAATACGGCTTAAAGGTGGAGTGGTTGACTCTAGGCTCTGGTGGGGCAGTCAGAGAAGCAATGGCAGCCAACGAGTTGGATGCAGCTTTTATGGGAATTCCACCTTATTTAATTGGTTGGGATAAGGGCTTGCCTGCCAAAATTGCCGCAGGATATTGTGTTATACCTGTTTCATTGGTGACTTATGATGAAAATATTAATACACTAGAGGATTTCACAGCAGATCATAAGATTGCAGTTCCGTCCCCGGGCAGCATACAGCATATATTGCTTTCTATGGTACTTAAGAAACAATTAGGAAACCCAAATATGTTAGATGACAATCTTGTAGCACTTCCACATCCTGATGGGGCGCAAGCAATGATTGCGAAGAAAGATGTAGTGGCACATTTTACTACACCACCATATTTATTTGAAGAGTTAGATCAACCGGGTTATAAGGTTGTAGTTGATGGTTTTGAAGCTTTCGGGCAGGATTTCAATTTCAATGTAGGATTAGTTACAGAAACATACCATGATAACAATCCACAAGGTTATGCTGCCTTTGTTCAAGGATTAAATGATGCTATAAACTGGGTAAACCAAAATAAGGAAGAAACTGCAGAGTTACTTGCACCGGAATTTAACATGGAAAAAGAGAAACTATTAAAATACCTTACTGCAGACGGTATGAACTATACAACTGCACCCTATGGGTTAATGGGATTTGCTGAATTCATGCAGGAAGCCGGCTATATATCAAAGGTTCCGGAAAGCCTTTCAGATATAGCTTGGGAAAACATTTTGGCACAGGTAGGAAAAAGAGAAGGAGAACCAAGTGTCATAGAAAATATACAGTGGTCAAAATAGGAGGAGATTTGCTTGCGTGATTTCTTTTCCAAAATGGCTTTTATATTTACTGTTGCAATATTATGGGAAGCTGTAAGGTTGATTCAGCAGTATTCAGAGCTCCTCTTTCCTAGTGTCAGAAGCATATTAAAAGCCCTATGGATAGAGCGATTAGAAATATTGGGAAAGACACTGTTTTCACTAAGGATAATACTGCTGGGTCTTATGATAGCTATATTATTAGCAATGATAGGGACATTTATATCAATGAGTGGAAAGTTTTTCGCTGAGATTGTCACAAATTTTATGTCCATAATGCATCCACTACCAGGTATAGCTGTGCTTCCAATTGCGATTTTGTGGTTTGGAATAGGTATAAAAGCCATTATATTTGTAATAGTGTTTTCCGCTGTATGGCCGCTCATAAATCATTTTTATTCCGGATTTCGGTCAATACCAATAAATCAATTGGAGGTAGGGAGAAATTTAGGTTTAACCGGGTGGGAGCTGGGGCTGAAAGTAATGCTGCCAGCCTCATTTCCACATATTTTAAGTGGTCTTAGAACGGGCTGGGCACGTGCCTGGCAGGCTTCGGTAGCAGCTGAACTGGTTTTTGGTGCTGCCGGCGGACATGGTGGTTTAGGCTGGTACCTATACAAAAAGCGATTTATGATGGAAACGCCCGGTGTCTTTGCCGGTATGGTCATCATAATATTGATAGGTATAGCAATGGAATACCTTATTTTCGCCAGTGTGGAAAATCGCACAATTAAAAAGTGGAAGACCATCATAACTTAAGGAGGGCAGTGGATTGAGTAATCTACTGACGATTTCAGACATAACAAAAATGTATGAATCCGGTAAAAAGAAAGTAGTAGGAGTAAAAGATATAAGCTTTTGTGTAGATGAAGGTGATTTTGTAAGTATCATCGGACCCTCTGGTTGTGGGAAGTCTACACTGCTGCGGTGTATCGCCGGATTTGAAAAGACCAATAAAGGAGTAATTTTCCTAAATGGTAAGACGGTAAATAAACCCGGTCCTGACAGATTTATGATATTTCAGGGGCTTGATCAGTTGTTTCCATGGCTAAATATTAAGGAAAACTTAATCTTTGCCATGAAATCAGTGGCAAAACGGCAGGAAGACTATGATGCAAGGGCAGAACATTATCTTGATTTAGTCGGTCTGAAGGGATTCGGATCCTTTTACCCATATCAACTATCCGGAGGTATGAAGCAAAGGGCATCCATAGCACGGGCTTTGTCGGTAAGACCTAAAATTTTACTAATGGATGAGCCTTTTGGAAGTTTAGATGCATTTAGTCGCAGGGCAATTCATAAAATGTTTTTAAAGGTCTGGGAAAAAACCAGGGTAACGGTTATTTTTGTAACACATGACATGGAAGAAGCCATTGATCTTTCGGACAAAATACTTGTTTTTTCCGGAGGTAAACTTAAAGGATGTATAGAAAATACCCTTCCTCGTCCAAGAGAAAGAGAGCATCCTGCTTATCGAAGCTTTTTCTTGAAAGTAAGCGATTTTTTAGATGGGGAATGTAAAGAACGTTCAAGCTCCAAGGAGCTTTCAGCAGCAGGCGCTAAATTTGCTTTTTGAGATTCTTCTTGTGGTAGGATATTATCTATTTTAATAAAAATAAAAGATAATATCAAAGATAGTAAGGGTGCAAGGGTCATTACAGATATAGTTGGAACAAGACCAAATTCTTCCGAGAGACCGTATAATGGAGGACCGATTGCGACACCAAAAAAGCGAAGACTACCATAAAGGCATGTGATAATTCCCCGCCTCTTAGAGCTGCATGAGCCAGTTACCAAAGTATTTACAGGAGTCATAACAAGCCCTACTCCGGCACCTAATAGAACCAGCGAGGCAAATTTAAGCCACATTCCTTTAAGTATCAAAAAAAGCCCCTGACCAGATAAAATGAAAAACAAACCAGTAATAACGAAGGCCTTGAGGCCTTTGTTATTTGTTTTTTCAAGGAGCAGCCCCAAACCAAAGGAAAGAGAAGCCATTACAAAAACCGGTCCTGCCATTATAAGGCCTTTTGTAATACCATATATTCCATAATCTTTTTCAAGAATATCAGAGTATAAAGATGAAATTCCGAAAAGAGTAAACAAAGCCACCATACCTGCAAAAAAACTTGTTAAAAGCCCTGCAGCCTTGTTTTTAAATATCTCTTTAACGGCGTCAATATAATGTTTGAAAGGCTGTTTCTTGAATTCAGTTTGTTCTTTTATCAAGAACAGTATAAAAAGTCCTATTGGAATTGCAAGGAATCCATATGCGAAAAAAGGGAAATACCACGTTATTAGAGCTAAACCTGCACCTAATATGGGACTTATTACTTTACCCAGACCATTTGAAGCTTCTAAAAGGCCTAAAGCCAACACTCTCTCTTGTGTCTTAAATATATCTCCAGCTGTTGCCATGGCTAATTGGTAAGTCCCCCCTGCTCCGATACCCTGTATTATCCTTCCTATCATAATACCCCAATATGGATTATCCAAGATCATTGAAGCAAGTCCTGCGATAATTCCCCCCACACCGTAGACAATTAAAGCCGGGGCCATAACCTTTCTACGACCTACTTGGTCTGAAAGAATTCCGGCAAAAGGTATTACAATACCTGCGGGTATCGAAAAAGCCGTTACCATAAGACCTACTTGAAACTGGTTTATGCCAACAGCTTTTTTAATTTTTGGTAGTACCGGTATAAGCATAGAATTGCCCAGCACCATTATAAAAGGTACCAGGCATAGCAAAAAGACTTGAATTTTAGTGCCTTTTTTCATCATGACCTCTCCTTTTTCCGCATATATTTAAAATGCCCTGTTTAGCTAACAGATATTCAAAAGGAAAGTTATGCTACAGAGATAAGTAAATATAGCTTCAGTATAGACAGTTTTCAGGTGGGGATAATGACACATTGCCTTAAATCAAGCATGATACTTTACTTTACTTCTGCTTCTACACTGTGCACAGGTTTACGGCGATTCGGCATCCTGCACGCTGCCTCTGCTATATTTTCACCGACCTTAAGAACAACAAAGGCCGCTTAAAAGGTTTCGTTTGTCGTTATTTTTACTTGAGTTATGTCTTTTACTAAAGCTTACATGCATCTACAGGAGGGATTTTGATGGACCCTATTTTAACTTCTATGGCAATTATGAGAGTTATTTCATCACTTATAGAACTTACGGCAGCTTTTCTTTTTTTAAAAGGCAAAAGCGTTCAAACAGCTCTTAGAATAAATGCTAGCCTTGGACTTATAGGTCCTTTGATTTTTATGGGAGTAAGTCTCCTGGGAATAACAAGCCTTTCAGGGAAGGTAAGTTTTATAAGACTTGTAATCATATTAACAGGGGTGCTGCTTGTATTGATTGGGACGGCAACAAAATAAAGGATAATACAATAATTTATCGAATTAATGGATAAAGAGAAAGTTTTAGATAGTAAAAAAATTCAGTGTTAGCAGAAAATACTTTTATACGAAACGACTAATGCGCAGAATGACCAATGACTATTATAACGGGGGGAGCCCATGTAATAATGTAAATAATTTATAGAGGAGAATGGGTATGGGTTTTGTTTTTAAACTTTCATCTATAAACGAGGAAAAACCTGCCGAACTTATGACACCCATTGTATTTTGTATTGATGAAGATGAAATTGCTCCCTATACAAAAGAATATAACGTTTTGAAAGTTAATGGTCTGTTATCCGAAAAACTGCTTAATTATCAACCAAAAAAACGCAATCTTTATATTATTGATGAATTTAACAAGATTATTGATAGTGCGTTTGAACCTATATTAATTAAAGATTTTGAAATACTTTTTGACCCGGGATTTCAGGTAGATGTATTAAAATTATTCATTATGACAAATAGAAAGAAAAAAATTGCGGTGTTATGGCCCGGCAAATGCAGGTATGGAAAACTGACCTTTGCAGAACCTGGGTATCCGGATTACAAAGTTTACAAAATAAAAGATTACGATATAAGTTGTGTAACATAGCCACTGCTATGAAAGTATTATTTTGTCATCCTGAACGGAGTGCAGGATCTTGATGCCATTCGCTATGATAAAAGGATGCTTTCGCTTACAGTAGTAGGCTAATCTGTGCTAATTACGAGTGACTATTGTATTATCTGAAAGGAGGACCTTTGTGAAATACTCTGAGTTAATAAACTTTAATCCCATCGATAGTGTTCTTCAAATTAATGAAGCTGATGACAAGGCTAAGGCGATAAGTCATATTAAAAGTTATGTCATGTCCGACGATATGGCGGAAAAACTTGAGCGAAGCATGATTAATGAATTACAGTTAGATGAAGTTATTGACAACAAAGGAGTTATTCTAGTAGGAAACTATGGCACGGGTAAAACCCATCTCATGTCTGTTATTTCAGCAGTTGCAGAAGATAGTCAAAACCTTCAGTATCTACAAAGCACCAAATTTGCAAAAGACATGGAATGTATTGCCGGCAGATTTGAAGTAGTTAGAATCGAAATCGGAGCAACAACAATGCCCCTACGCGAGATTATCTTTAATGAAGTCAAACGGGATTTTGAAAAACGGGGCTTATCTTTTTCTTTTCCGGAAGCAGATGCAATTATAAACAATAAAGAAGTTTTAGCAGAAATGATGGAAATCTTCTCCTCTAAGTATCCGGATAAAGGGTATCTTATCGTGGTAGATGAGTTCCTTGATTATCTTGGAGGGAGAAGAGAGCAGGAAATAAAACTTGATTTAGGTTTTATGCGTGAACTGGGCGAAATTGTTAAACGCTCTCGAATCAGAGTTATTTTTGGCATGCAGGAAAAGCTCTTCGAAAATCCCAGTTTTGCTTTTGTATCAATGACCTTAAACAGAGTAAAAGACAGGTTTGAACAGGTGATTATTCGCAAGGAGGATACTGCCTATGTAGTATCCGAAAGGATTCTAAAGAAGACACCGGAACAGAAAGCGAAAATCCGGGAGCATTTACAAAAATTCTGCAGTCTTTATACTAACATGTCGGAACAATTAGAGGAATATGTGGAGTTATTCCCCATACATCCTGCATACATAGATGTTTTCAATAAAATCTACATAATTGAAAATAGGCATATTCTAAAAAACATATCAGAAATAATACAAAACATCTTAGATGATACAGTCAGCGAAGATGCACCCGGCATTATATCCTTTGACAGCTATTGGGTCTTCATCAAGGAAAACTTCGGCTATCGCACTGATGCAAATATCAAAGAAGTTGTTGAGAAAAGCGGGTTACTTGAGGATATTGTTAACAGGTCTTTTCCAAAGAAACTGTACAAACCCTTAGCAATACAAATTATTCATGCTCTTAGTGTGCACAGGCTTACAACGGGGGATATCAGTATAAGGTCCGGGTTGACATCGGAAAATCTTCGGGATGATTTATGCCTTTATCTAAGGGGAATGCCGGAAATAGACTCCGAGTTCCTACAGTCCATTATTCAACAAGTAGTTAAAGACATTATGACTACCGTTAGCGGACAGTTTATAGAACACAATGCCGAGAACGGCCAGTATTATTTAGATACCAAAAAAGACATAGACTATGATGAGAAAATAACACAAAAAGCCGCTATTTTAGATGACAGCACACTGAATCGCTACTTTTTTGATGTGGTTTATTATTGCTTGGACTGGAGTAAGTCTGAGTATGTTACAAACTTTAAGATATATGAGCATACATTAAATTGGGAAAGTCATAATATTTTCAGGCGTGGTTACCTATTTATGGGAATTCCAGAACAGCGCTCGACAGCACACCCCCCTGAAGACTATTACATATATATACTTCCACCCTATGGCAATGAGCCTTATACTGATGATAAAAAAGATGACGAGGTTTTCTTTGATTTTAAGCATAATGAAGACTTTAAAAACGATTTAAAGCTTTATGCAGCAGCACTATCCATGAAGGAGCTTGCCGAAGAAAAGAACAAAGAAACATATCAAAACAAAGCCAATATATATAAGAAAAAACTTACCGGCTACTTGAGTAAAAATAGGAGTAATTGCTTTGAAGTAATTTATAAGGGGACTCGAAAGCAACTTGTAGAAGTCTTAAAAGGTAAATACAACAAAGATTTAACATTTCAAGAAATTATAGATATGGTAGCTTCTACCTGTATGGATAATTACTTCACTACAAAATATCCGAACATGCCGGTATTTAAAACAAAGATTACTATCAAAAACCAAGCAGACACCATAAGAGCGGGAATCGATCATTTTGCGGGAAGAACGAATCAGCAGTCAAAAGATTTGCTGGAAAGTTTTAATTTGCTTGATGGAGATAAAATCAACGTAAATAAATCCAAATATGCGTCTTACTTTATCAATCAACTATCAAAGCTGCCGCCAAAAGGTGTTATAAACTTTAATGATATCTATAAAGAGACATTCAACGAGTATTTGGACAAGCAGTTTGACATAGGCTATGGTCTATTGCCAATCGTTCTCATCGCTTTAGCCCATTCAGGCCATGCAGTTATTGCCCTTAAAAATGATATCGTTCTAACTGCATCAAATCTCGATGTCCTACCCAGAACTAATGCACAAGATATTTACGAATTTAAATATATTTCCAAACCCAAAGATATAGCTCTTGCCGAGCTAATAAGATTATTTGAAATACTGGATATTCCAAAGGGGCTAATCAACAATCCTAATGAGCGGGAAAAAGGATTGGAAGAGCTTGCTAAGAAGACTACTGATTTGGCAAAGAAAGCTGTTCAAGCATCTGCCAGGTTAAATGCCGAATTTGAGCTTTGGGGAGAACCGTTAATAGGCGACCATATTTTAAGTGACTATAAACAATCCATAAGAAGTATAATCGATGAGTTTTCAAACTTCGGCAACCGCTATAACACCGTAGCCAAACTTAACAATTTCAACTTATCCATGGCCCAGGTTGAAAAACTGGGTAAAGACATTGAGGTTGTTCATATAGTTACCGAATACGATAAATTTAAAAACGAATGTGCTATAAATGTGGGCTATGTGATGAACCTAGAGCTGTTGGATTTGGGGGCTGATTTTAAATCAAAGATTGAGATAGCAAAATCCAAATTCAGAGAAATACGGGACAATATAGAAAGGGATAAAAACGGAGAGAGCGCCGCTGCTGATGCTAATCGTGAGCTAACTCTCGTAAAAGAAGCATATATTGATATTTACTTTGCCGAACATCAGAAAAAACGTCTGGGTATAAATGATGCGAAGCGCAAAGGAGATATCATCGGCTCTTTGAAGCTGTCAAACTTAAAACGACTAAGGGTTATAGATATCTTATCAACAGCGAAGCTCGGGGAAATTGAAAATATGCTGGCCGGTTTGAAAGTATGTTATGAACTTACCCCGGCCATGCTCAAATCGTCCCATATTTGCCCCAAATGTGGCTTTATGTTCGGAGAAAGCGGCCCTGTGGTAACGGGACAATTGGACAATATTGAAGACAGAATTGACAGCTTAATTACTGAATGGACGAACACTTTGCTAAACACCATATCAGATCCCTTGGTATTAAAAGAAAAACAATATTTAAAACCGGAGCAAAAAAAGATTATCGATAATTTCTTACAAAGCAAAGAACTGCCGAAGACAATAGACAACTTCTTCATTTCAAGCATCAATGCCCTTTTACATGGCTTTGAACCGGTTGTGATAAATACCGAGGACCTTATGGAGAAAATCGATAAAATTGGGCCCAGCGATATGGAGACCTTTAAAAATAAGCTTATGAATATAATTTCAGCTTATACCAAAGGAAAAGACAAAAGCAAGCTGAGAATAGTAGTAAAGCGAGGAGTGACAAGATGAAACTGACTAAAAAAGATATGGATAAAGTGAGGCATATAGAGGGATTCCCCATTGGCAAGGACGAGGATATCATTGCACTGTCAGATCCCCCCTACTACACAGCTTGCCCAAACCCCTTTATTGAGGACTTTATAAAAGAGCATGGAACACCCTATGATGAAGAAACTGATGATTATCATAGAGAACCTTTTGCAGCAGATGTAAGTGAAGGCAAAAACGACCCCATATACAATGCCCATAGCTACCATACCAAAGTGCCTCATAAAGCTATTATGAGATATATTCTTCACTATACAGAACCGGGAGATATTGTTTTTGACGGGTTCTGCGGGACCGGGATGACCGGTGTTGCCGCCCAAACGTGTGGCAATCCCGATGCTGATCCGGAGTTTAAATATAAAATTGAACAAGAAATGCCCTATATCAAATGGGGTGCAAGAAAAGCCATATTGAACGATTTAGCCCCTGCAGCTACTTTTATAGCATATAACTACAATACACCGGTAGATGTAGAAGAATTTGAAAAAGAAGCCAATAGGATATTAGCTGAATGTGAAAAAGAACTTGGATGGATGTACGAAACAAATCATGTAGATGAAAAGGGAGAGCAAATATTTGATTCGAAAGGACCGGTAAAAGGCAAAATTAACTATACCGTATGGTCCGATGTGTTCATATGCCCGAATTGTGGTAGTGAAATAGTGTTTTGGGATGTAGCAGTTGATGAAGAAAATAAAAAAGTGAAAAATATTTTCGAATGTAATAAGTGTGGTATGGAGTTGAAGAAAACTGATTGTGAAAGGGCAGTGGAATTAGTATATGACGATGGAATAAACGAAACTATAACCATGGCAAAACAAGTCCCAGTATTTATAAACTATATAGTAGGCACTCAGAGATTTGAAAAAAAACCTGATAAGTATGACTTAGATATAATTGAGAAAATCAATAATATGAAGATACCCTATTGGTATCCGACGGATAAAATGATGAATATAGGAGAACGTTGGGGTGATAGTTGGAGGTCAGGATATCATTATGGAATAACTCATGTGCATCATTTTTATACTAGGAGGAATTTATTTATATTAAGTTGTTTATACAATAAAAGTAGAACCTCAGCTACAAAATTTATGATAACAGCTTGTTTAGTTATGGGGACTAAAATGTCAAGGTATGGAAGTAGAACTGGCAATGTATCGGGGACATTATATGTCCCATCACTGATTAAGGATTTAAATATGTTAGAGTATGTTAAAAGAAAATTATATGGTGCAAAAGGAATTATCAAACCATTAGGAACGATTAGTAGTTTTAAATATGGAAATACGATATTGCAAACGAGTTCATTAAATGATATAAAAACACTTTCAAGTAATTTTGTAGATTACATCTTCACTGACCCACCTTTTGGGGATAATCTTATGTATTCAGAATTAAATTATATTATAGAAGCATGGTTAAAAGTAACTACAAACAATAAAACAGAAGCAATAATTAATAGCTCTCAAAAAAAAGGTATTTTAGAATATCAGGAACTAATGACCAAATGCTTTGAGGAATATTACAGGGTATTAAAACCTAATAGATGGATGACTGTGGAATTCCATAATTCAAAAAACGCAGTGTGGAATGCGATACAGGAATCTTTGATAAGGGCAGGTTTTATTATAGCTGATGTAAGGACATTAGATAAGCAACAAGGCAGTTTCAAGCAGGTTACAACAACCTCAGCAGTAAGACAAGACCTTGTTATATCTGCATATAAGCCAAAAGAGAGTTTCAAACGTGAATTTATTGCAAACGCCGGTAGTGAACAAACGGCATGGGATTTTATCCGTCAACATCTGGAAAAACTCCCTATAGCAGTAATTAAACAAGGCAAGATAGAAGTTATTACAGAACGTCAGGCTTTCTTACTCTATGACCGCATGCTTGCTTATCATATAATGCAAGGGATTCCCGTGCCTATTGATGCGGGAGACTTCTACAAAGGCCTTGATGAAAAGTTTCTCTCTCGTGATGGCATGTATTTTTTACATGATCAAATCAATGAATATGACACAGCGAGAATAATGACAGATTTTGAGCCGGTTCAGATGACCATATATGTATCCAATGAAAAAACAGCTATATCATGGCTTTATCACCAGTTAGAAACACCACAAACCTATGCGCAAATTATGCCGAAGTTCATGCAGGAAATAAGGTCCATAGAAAGGCACGAGAAACTGCCCGAACTAGCTGTACTGTTAGAAGATAATTTCTTACAAGATGATGAAGGCAAGTGGTACATACCTGATGTAACAAAAGCTGCAGATGTAATGAAACTACGTGAGAAAAAGCTTATTAAAGAGTTTGAGGAATACTTAAATAGCACCGGAAAGTTAAGATTATTCAGGACTGAGGCAATACGTGCGGGATTTGCAAAGCTGTTCAAAGAGAATAATTATGCATTAATTGTAAAGACTGCCGAGCGTTTACCGGAAAAGGTTATACAGGAAGATGACAAGCTTCTTATGTATTATGATGTAAGTGTAAACAGGATGGGGTGAGGATGCGAAATGTTCAATGTGGGGGCTCTCGTTTTTGATACAGTTAGAAACCAACGGGTGCAGGTTTTGGAAAGATACGAGGTTTGGGGATTTGTTTCATATAAGGTTTATAATCCTTCGGAAGATACGGTCTACAAGCTTCCGGCAGAACAGATAAGTGCGTCTGAGAAACAGAATTTAGATATAAGTTATCTTCGTTATATTGCTTTACTTTCAAAAATCAAAAACGAAATCGCTACAGGCATACTTTCCAACCTCTCCAGTGGGATTATACCCCTTCCTCACCAAATCCATGTGTTAAATCGTGCTGTATCAAGCAATAACATCAGATACATATTAGCAGACGAAGTGGGATTAGGAAAAACCATTGAAGCCGGGCTTATTATTAAGGAGCTTAAAACCAGAGGGCTGATTAAGCGGGTTCTTATTGTCTGCCCTAAAGGGCTTGTAACCCAATGGAGCTTGGAAATGCAGGGGAAGTTCGGTGAGAAGTTTCATGTAATACTGCCGGAAGATTACGATACTATAAGGAAAATTACTGATAATGAAGATGTATATGGTCAATTCAATCAAATAATTTCCCCCATGGATTCGATAAAGCCACTGGAAAGACGAGTCGGATGGAGTGAAGAAAGAATTAATAAATACAATGATGAACGCATTTTTTCAATTATCAACAGTGGATGGGATTTAGTTGTCATTGATGAAGCACATCGTGTGGCAGGGAGTTCCGGTGACGTGGCAAGGCATAAACTGGGCAAATTGCTTGCCTCGGCAAGTCCATATCTTTTATTACTTACTGCAACACCCCATAATGGGAAAACCGAGCCCTTTTTAAGACTTATTCGGCTTGTGGATGAAGAGGCCTTTCCAAATTACAGGGCAATTGTAAAAGAGCAGGTAGCCCCTTATATCATTAGGACAGAAAAGCGAGAAGCTATTGACAATAGTGGGAAAAAATTATTCAAAAACAGAAATACAAAGGCTGTTGAGCTTACTTGGGATGAACGTCATACTATGCAGAAGGAGCTCTACGAACTTACCTCTAATTATGTAGCAAGAGGGTACAATAAGGCGATGCGCAACAGAGGCAAGTACATGTGGTATATTTTTTTGTTAATTATGATGCAGAGGCTTGTTACCAGCTCTACCGCAGCTATTCGTAAAAGTTTGGAAAGGCGTCTTGGGGTTTTAGAAGCACAGGATTTTGAAATGGGCAACCTTACCGAAGAAGAATTAGCAGAAATGGAAACAGAAGCGAATATGGAAGAAGGTCTTAAGGCCGTATCTTTAGATGTAAAGAAAGAAGTAAGCGAAATATCCGAGATTATAGCGGTGGCCAAGCAAGCGGAGTTCCAATATTTAGATGTTAAAGTTGAGCCATTAATGGATATAATTGATAACTTATTTGCCGAGGATAAAGAACAGAAAATCATTGTATTTACTGAATTTGTGGCTACACAACAGTATCTAAGCAATCTTTTGGAAACACGAGGGTACACTACTTCTCTGTTAAATGGCTCTTTAAGTATAGAAGAAAGAAACACAGTTATCGAGGAGTTTAAAACTGAAACAAATGTACTCATATCAACAGATGCCGGTGGTGAAGGGTTAAACCTGCAATTTTGTAATGTGGTCATTAATTATGATTTACCTTGGAATCCCATGAAAATTGAACAAAGAATAGGTCGTGTTGACCGTATCGGTCAGCAACGAGATGTCTACATATACAATTTTATCTTAACAGATACTGTTGAAAAACGGGTTAAAGATGTTCTGGAGCAAAAGCTATCCGTTATTTTAGAGGAAATGGGCATAGATAAGTATTCCGATATATTGGACAATGAAATTTCTGAGCTAAACTTCACAAATGCCTATATGGAATCTATTAGGAATCCGGAAGATATAGAATTCAATGTGAGACATATAGAAGACGATTTAAAGACACAAGTGAAAAATGCTAATGAGTTTAGAAATATTATCCGTGAAGATAAGGATTTGACTGCTCTGATAGGAATGGAATCAAACTTTGATGTGGAATCAGCTCTTCGGCAAATGGCGAAGCATTACGAGGATTACAAAGGTGATTCCCATTTCCCAATGCAAAATCTTAGTATTAATGACAGTCAAATTATTAAGCATTTAAAAAAAGATATTAAATATAATAGGGCTGACGGTGCTCTGGTGGTTAACATTCAGGATTTTCCCAATGAGAAGGGGTATTTCGCCCTATGGGAAATATCACTGGCAGATAAACCTCAGGCAAAACGCATAATTCCTATCTTTATCAATGAACAATTTATTCTTAGACCCCTTGCAGGGCAAAAAATATGGGCTCAAATGATAAGCACCACTTCTACAATGACTGCAGACAAAACTATTGCCATAGATGCGGATGTTTTCGACCATTTAGTTAAAATTACTCATGAGTTTGCCTACCAGATATTTTTGGATATGAAAGCAGACTTGGAGAAGAAAAATGATGAGACCTATCGAAAATACTTATATGCCATTGAGCTAAGGATTGAAGCTGCTAAGCGCATTGGGATAGAAAATATAAGGGAACATAAACTGCGAGCTCTCGCAAAAGAAAAACTAATGGTTGAAACAAATTACAAGGCCGGAAAGCAAATATGTCCGGAGTTTAAACCGGTTTTCATGGCATATATGGAGTGATGATATGTTCAGGGAGTATCTAATTAAAAAACTGGCAGCACTCTATGAAGATAAAATCATCATTTTTGATTTTGATGATATCGAGAGCAGATATAGTTATGCTGAGCTTCTAAGCGGTCTAGGGTTTAAAGTTGTAAAATATGAAGATGCAACACATTTTAGATATATTTATCATATAGACTCCATGGATAAGGAGCCCAGGATAGCCATCGTTGTTTCAACAGAGCAGTATGTACCCTATGATATTCTAAAAAACTTCTACCGTGTTGATATAGGATGGGATAAGCTCTTTCCCAACCTAAACAAGGAAGTTTTAGTGAAGGACAAAACTTTAGATTTAGATTTGTTATACAGTGCATACCATGAGCTATATGAATCTCTTTCGGTGTATGAGACTGCAAGAAATTATATAACTGAAAAAGTTTATGGAAAAGAAAATGTGAAACAGTATCTTGCTCAAACAAGGGAAGAATTATCTACTTTGCTCAGTTGGGAAAGTTTAAATTATAATGATTGGCTAAATATCGCTGAAAAAAAGGGCAAAGCACAATACTTGGCTGCAAAAGGTGGCTTGAACATCGACTTTTCATTTATAGATGGCGAGTTTCGTAGATTTATTTTGAATGAATATAGTTCTATTTCCGGTATAATTCAAAGAGGAACACCTTTGATGGTTAGTCGGGTTATGGATTTTATCTCTAAAAAGAATGATAAAGTAGCTCTGATAGTCCTTGATGGAATGTCTGTATTTGATTTTAAGATACTGGCTGAAGAATTTGATGATATTGATTACCGGGAACATTATATTTACGCTATGGTGCCAACTACCACTGCCATTTCAAGGCAAAGTTTGTTAACAGGAAAATTCCCCGTTGAATTAGAACGGCCTTTTGGCCTTAGTGGAGAGGAAAAAGGATTTGTTGAAAAAGCCAAGTCTTTAGGCTATTTACAAAATCAGATATTATATACTAGAGGCTCTGCTCCAAATATAGGTCCTAGTATTAAATGTCTGTGTGTTATATTAAATGATATTGATGAACTTGTGCACGCCCAGACCCAGGGAAGAATCGGGATGTATAATGATATCAATTTCTTGGCAAGGTCAGGGAAGATACAAAAGCTCATCACAAAACTATATAAAAAAGGATTTAACATCTATTTGACATCAGATCATGGAAATACACTATGCACTGGGCTTGGGCTTATCAGGGGGACAGGTGTGGAAGTTGAAACTAAATCAAGAAGGATGATTGTATTAAAGGATTTTGCAGATGAGAAGGAATTAATAGAGAGATATAATTTAATAAAATATCCCGGTTACTATTTAGATAAACAGTTTGAATATTTGATATGTAATGCCGGAACATCATTTGACGCTAAAGATTCAATAGTTATGACACATGGGGGCATTTCTATTGATGAAGTTGTAGTTCCATTCATTAAAATAGAGGCGGTGCATTGTGACTAAAAAAAAGATAGGTCTTTCAAGACTAATAAAATTAGAGTGGTTAAACAAAACAGTTGAGTTAATCTTGGAAGGGAAAACAGAGGATGAAATCAGTAAGGAACTTGAGTTTTACCTGTCCTTTGAAATTAAGAGTAAAAAAAGTCTGTATATGACAAAAAACAATATAATGAATATATGGGTCAGGGTACCGAATGAATTTCAGGAGATTAAGGATTTGGCGCTTGAAATATACGATAAAGATGATGCAAATAAGTTGGTAATTCATTGGTGTATGATGCTTTTAGCCTATCCGGTTTTTTCAGATGTCTGTGCATTAATAGGCAAAATAACGGATATCCAAGGGATATTTACTACCAGATGGTTAAAACAAAATCTGAGTGACATTTGGGGTGAGCGAACCACTTTACTTTATTCAGCTGATAAAATACTTCAGACTTTAAAATATATGGGTGTCATTGAAAATGAAAAAAAGGGAGTGTACAAGACACATACTTTTGATGTGGATGATGAAGAGATAAAGTGTTTAATTGTGCTTACAGTTATAGCGATTAACAGTAAGGCTTACTATGAAATAACGGAGCTTTCTCAAATACCCCAGATGTTTCCTTTTAATTATAGCATCACACATGAGTTGTTACATTTTTCGGATTTGTTCCGGTTAAATAATTTTGGTGGTAGGGTTGTTGTGGCAAGAGAATGAGCAGCAGAAGTTATTTAGGACTATATTATAAAAATATTAGTATTACCAAAAAGTACTGTTGTGGGCATGGAGGGCTTTTTTACTATTTTTTGTTTGTGGTAAAATAAAAGAAAAGGCATTTGGAGCTGATAATTAAATGAAAAGAAATTATACGTTTGTGATAACTAAGGGAGTGCACGGTTACTTTATTGCATCAGTGCCTGAACTCCCGGGAGTTATGACACAAGCCAAGTCTATAGCAGAGATATTCCCTCGAGTGAAAGAGGCAATAGAAGTATATCTTGAGGCCGTTGAAGAAGAAAATCAGACTTTCCTTGAAAAAGTGGAGTTTATTGGTGTGAATCAGATTGAGGTTGAGATAGGCTAATGGGTGAAAAGCTTCCTGTAATTAGCGGTAAAGAGCTATTACAGTTTTATATCAAAATGGGTTGTGAGTTAAAAAGAGTCAAGGGAAGCCATCATGTAATTAAGAGCATTTTATAATGATAGTATGTTTGTTATACCAGTTCATGCGAACGAAGAATTGGACCGTGGCCTTTTAAAGGCAATTATTCGGCAGTCGGGCTTGGAGGTCGATCGTTTTAAAGAATTATGGAGTAATAGATAATTTTAATAGAAAAGTGCCTATAGTGTTAATTGGGGTATCAGATGATGAGTAAAAAGATGCCCCGTATTTTTATGCCAAAACAAGGAAATTATTGTTTGTCGATAAATGCCAGTAATTTGTAACAAAACTGTAATATGAATGAAATAATTCCTTAATAATAATCATTTATAATAAGAATAAGCAGTCAGCAACAACAAAACGATCCCCCCTTTTAAAAAAGCGGCTATTTTGCCGCTTTTTTATTGGAAAAACTTAGAAGAATATTTCTGACAACATCATTTACCAGTGAAATCCCTGTCGTATTTTAATATAATGGATAAGGGGGAGGAGGTAATGATGAAGAAAAGGCTGGTTGCTGTAATACTCCTTTGCATAATTGTCCTTGCGGGAGTTTGTTATTTTTTCAGACCTATATCTATCGTTGCTTTTAAGTTAAAGGGGTTCAATTCATTAGTTACATCTCGTTTTATTATTCTTTTCAAACCAGAAAGTAAAAATGATATACCAGCAGTGTTAAGTGCTGCCAATAGGGCCTATGACATTGTTGGTGAAGATTTTGATTATTACCCCGAAAATAAGATACCAATTGTAGTATTTCCTGATAGGCTCAGTCTGCAATCTGCTTTTAATTGGCCTAAAGATGAGAATACTCAAGGTGTTTACTATCGGGGTATTATATTTGTCCAATCCCCTGGAGCCTGGATTAAGGAAAATGAAGACACGGAGAAAATATTTTTCCAGAAAGGTCCCATGGTCCATGAGTATACCCATCTTGTAGTTGATAAGCTGACTGGTGGTAATTATCCTCGATGGTTCACAGAAGGTGTAGCTCAATATGAAGAAAAAAGGGTTACAGGTTACACACTGGAGGAAGATTTTGAAATCGATGAGAGTGTTACTTATTCTTATGAAGATATATTATATAGATTCGATCAACTGCCGGATGTGACCAAGGCTTATCTTGATGCTTTAGAGATGACAACTTTCTTAGCAGGTGATGATGGTATCAACGAGCTTAAAAATATAATGATGCTCCTTAAAAAGGGCGATTCAGCCAATAGAATCTTTCTTCAAAGTGCTGCTCAGTTTACACTTGAAGGAAAATCCCGACTTGTGACGAATATAAATACTAATGGAGGTGGTATTTTTGGACAAGAAGATATTGGTGGTTGATGACGAAAAACCTATAGTGGATATTTTAAAATACAACCTTTCCAAAGAAGGATATAATGTTCTGGTTGCTTATGACGGTGATGAGGCAATTAATATAGCTTTAAAGGAAAACCCAGACTTGATACTTCTTGATATCATGCTGCCAAAACAGGATGGTTTTTCTGTGTGTAAAACGCTCCGGGAAAAGATAACGAGTCCTATTATTATGCTTACAGCCAGAGGCGAAGAAGTTGATAAGGTATTAGGCCTTGAATTAGGTGCCGATGACTATATTACTAAACCATTTAGCATGAGAGAACTAATGGCGCGAGTGAAAGCGAACTTGAGACGAATTGTGTTTTCCGGTTCCGGAGATGATGATGGAGACATTGTTAGGTTAGGTGACTTAGAGCTGGACTTTAAAAGCTATGTTGTAAGGAAAAAAGGTGAACCATTAGAGCTAACTTTTCGAGAGTATGAACTTATTAAGTTTCTTGCCACACAAGCTGGTCAGGTCTTTACAAGGGAAAAACTTTTGGAAGAAGTATGGGGTTATGAATACTATGGAGATATTCGAACCGTAGATGTAACTGTACGGCGACTTAGGGAAAAGGTGGAAGATGATCCTGCTAACCCAGTGTATATTTTGACTAAACGAGGTGTGGGTTACTACTTTAAGAAACAATAGGTGGTGTCGAATGTTTAAAAGTATCCAGTGGAAACTGGTTGTTATATATATTATGCTTATATTACTGGCAATGGAAGTGGTAGGAGTATTTTTAGTCCAGTCCCTGGAGAAATACCATTTCGATACTCTTTCCAATACATTGGACGGAAAAGCTCAGTTGATATCCAGTTATATAGAAAGGCATATGAGTCCTGTTCCCAGGCCTCAAGAGATAAATGATGTAATTATGGGCTTTAGCTATGAAATGGCTATTGCTGTTTTAGATGAGTCAGGCAGCATTATTACGTCTACAGATGACACTAGATATCAAAGAGGATTAAAACTTCTTACTCCAGAAATTACACAAGCTACTTTTGGGACTACTACAAAAGATACGAGAATAGATTCTAATAGCAAAATCCCTTATATGTATTATGCTTACCCTATAAAAGACAATGAAAAAGTAGTTGGTATCATTTACTTGATATCATCAATCGAGAGCATTTATGATACTATAGCAGAAACGAAAACTATTATATTTATGGCTACACTTTTAGGTCTTATTGTGACTGGGATATTGGGTTACGCCCTTTCAAGAACAATTACAGGTCCAATTCAGGAAGTAACCAAAAGGGCAGCTTCAATGGCTCAAGGGGATTTTGATCAACAAATCCAGGTCAAATCCGATGATGAAATAGGCAAATTGACAAAGATGTTTAATTTTTTAACAACGCGTCTTAAAGATACTATGGAAGAGATTTCTGATGAAAAGGAAAAAATGGAGGCTATACTCATCAACATGGCAGATGGCGTCATTGCTTTAAATGATGAGGGTCAAGTCATACATATAAATCCTGTTGCTCGTCAGATGCTTTCTCTTGAGGATGATATTACAGGCAAAGATTTTTCTTTTGAACTGAAAAAGCTTTTAAATATAAATATGAAACAGCTGTTGGATAACGACTTTAACAAAAGTGAGACACTTATTAAAACAAATGATGCAATAATAAAATCAATATATGCTCCACTTACTCGTGAAAATCGGATAGTAGGTCATATTTTAGTCTTGCAAGATATAACGAAGCATCATCGTCTGGAGACAATGAGAAAAGAATTTGTTGCAAATGTGTCCCATGAACTTAGAACACCTTTAACTACAATCAAAAGTTATACTGAAACGCTTCTTGATGGTGCTTTAGGGGATATAGAGATTTCGCGGCAATTTATGGGTGTGGTAAATGCAGAAGCTGACAGGATGACCCGGTTGGTAAATAATCTTTTAGAACTTTCACGCTTAGATAATAAAGAAACTAGCTGGGCTATGAATCCCATAAATCCGGGAACCATTTTAAAAGATGTTATCAATAAAATGGATGTTAGTATAAAAAAGAAAAAACAAATACTTGAGACATATATTGCTGATGATCCTGTAGAGATATTTGCGGATAGAGATAAGATTGAGCAGGTTTTTCAAAATATACTTAGCAATGCTAACAAATATACACCTGAAGATGGTAAAATAATAGTACAATTAGAGTGTGCTGATAAAATGGTAAAAATAGCTTTTCAGGATGAAGGTATAGGAATACCCAAAGAGGATTTACCTCGCATTTTTGAAAGGTTTTATAGAGTTGATAAAACAAGATCCAGAGAAATGGGAGGTACGGGTTTGGGTCTATCTATTGCCCATGAAATAGTAAAGGCACACAATGGTAATATTACTATTGATAGTGAACCTGGTCAAGGAACCTGTGTAACAATCCAGATTCCAGCGATATCATCTTCAGTCTAAATGATAAATGTAATTTGTTTTTAACCATGTTGTAATAATGCTGTAATATTTTTGATTTAAACTTAAGTAAGATAGACAGATAAGGCAATGAGAGAATCGGTATAAATGTTTTTATTCCAGAAAGGGAGATATTTATGAGGAAAATCGCGACAGCCTTAATAATAGCCGTAGCCATGTTAACGCTTTTTTCTCCCTCGGTTATAGCAGGTGAAAAGAACTTTCTTAAATTATCTGAACCGAAGGACAGCTTTATCACTTCTTCTGATAAAGTCCTAGTTACTGGTGAAACCGTGCCAAACACGAGTATTACAGTTCTGGTAAATGGACGAAAAGCAGGAGAAGCTTATTCCGTGGGGGCGGCAGGCATTTTTTTAACACAGGTACCCATTTCGTCAAAAGAGAGTATTATTACCGTCAAGGCGTCATTTCCCTCTGGCGATACCGAAACTGCTTCACGCAAGGTATATCAATTAAATAATGAGTCTGAATTACCCGAACTCGGTTCCCTCATTAAAGCCCTTAGAACATTTCTTATCTTAAAGTAAAAGGCGGTGCTGCCATGTCAAAGGATTCTATCCTGGGATGGACTCTTATTTTGCTGGTGGGCATTAGCCTTTTTCTTTCTTTTAACATCTGGTCCCGGGTTCCCGGGTATATTTCCGTTACAAAAATAAATCAAGAAGAAAATAAAATAGATCCATCTACTGTGCTAAGTCCTAGAAAGATTCAGGTTTATATGGGCAACTCCCTAAATACCATAATAAAAGGCTCGTCGCCTTTATATGAAAGGACATGGGACTTTGCCAAAAGCCTTTTAACAGCACAGTGGACTATTAGCCCTGAACCCAGTGAAGCTATAAAGCGAGAGAGTTTTAGACATAAAAAGGGATTAGAACTATTTTTTCCAACACCTTTACCAATGTCCTTTGTTAAACAGTTTCTCAATATAAGCACAGGAGATATATCACATATTGACGAAAGATTAATTGATTCGGTGGTGCTTATTGATGATGAAGGCCTTCAGGGCTATTTAGTAGATAGTGACGGTCTTTTTTATAGTATGGGCAAAAGTGAAAGTGCAGAGAAACTAAACAGCATTGTTAGAGAAATAAGCAATTCAAATCCACCCTTGTATGCCAGTTTGACAGCTGATGTTAACCTCAAGATTCCGGGAGGAGTTTATGTTTCCTTGTTATCTTACGAATTGCCGGTTTATTCTTTGAAAACTCAACCTGTTTCTGAGGAACGATTAGCCTCAAACTTTTTTACGGACTTTTCAGTAACCCGTAGAATTCAAGAAAGGGACGGGACTGTTATATATACTGATGGTACACAAGGTCTTAGGATATATAAAAATGGCGCAATAGAATACAATCTGCCGGGTTCAAGAGAACAGCGAAAAGGTTTAAGCATGTATGATGCTTTTAAGACAGCAATAGACTTTGTCAATTCCCATGGCGGTTGGGATGAAAATGTGTATCTTGATTCTTATACTAAAGATATAAGTCAGACTATGACTAAGTATACATTTAACTTTAAAATTCGGGTCAATGGATTAACTTTGACTAATGCAGATGATTATCTGAATGTAACAGTAGAAGGAAACCAGGTAAAAAATTATTATAGGAATGTATCTATTTCGACCAAACAGGAAGGCCTAATGGAACTTATGCCACCTATTGAGGCCTTGAACACCGCTGTTTCTACGAAAAATATAAAAGTTTTGGATGATATATACCCTGGATATATAATACAAGATGAAAAACTAATACCTGTATGGATTATTAAAACATCGGGGATGGAAGTAGTCATACAAGATCTTCCGGAGTGATTAATTTGGATTGGAAAAAGGCAATTACGATTCTAATAGCGTCATTTGTAGTCCTAAATATATTTATGGTGCTAAATTTATGGTTTAGAGAAAGGCCTGTAGTTGAATTTGCACTTACTTCGACTCAACAGTCTGAAATAGAAGAAGTACTTAAACAGAGAGGTGTCATTTTACAGGAAAACATACCTAAAGAAGGCGAGGCACAAGCCCTGCTGGAAATGAGTTTTAGACATATAGACGAAAAGAAGATTGTGGAAGGCTTCTTTGGTAAAGATGCAGTAACTGATATTACACAAACGGAAAATGGGAGAAGTTATGTATATGGCCACTATCAGCTTATTATTACTGACAATGGTTTTATTACATTTCTTAACAATGGAGATCAAATACTCTGGCCAAATCTAACTAGGGAACAAGCAGAAAAAGAAGCTGTAAACTTTATGAAAAGCCATGGAGATATACCTGAACAAGCAGTACTTGATAAAGTTACCTATGATGAGCAAAGTAATGGTTATTTATTGGAATTTATTCGTTATTATGATGATTATTATTTATATAATAGTTATATTACCATGCTTGTTACACCTTCTGGAGTCAAGACATATTACCAGTGTTGGCTTGAACCTTTAGGTTATGTAGGCAAAAAAAGAGGTGTTATTTCCCCGCTTACGGCAATACTAAGAGTTATTACCGAAATTGAGACCGAACATTATCCAATAGTGATAACGGGCTTAGAACAAGGTTATAATTCAAAGCTCTATAATGCAGACCGTTGGCAGGCAGCCCCTGTATGGAAAATTGAAATAAACGATAGTGATACATTTTTTGTAAATGCATATACAGGAGAAATGGAATGGTAGGCCAAGTTGTCCGATTTGAAAGATATGCTTGTTTAAAAGTAAATAATTGATATTTTCCCCTTGTAGTGGACAGGTAAATAGTAGAACTGTTTTTTGCAAGGGGATATTTTTTGTATTTTCTCTTGGAATGGGAAAATCTATCGAAATATTTCCTGGGAAATAAAAATAAAATAATATAATGTCGATTAACTATAGAAAAGCTACATTATGGCAGGAATTATTCATTTGAATATGGAACTAAAAATATGGAACTAAAAAAGGATAAAAATCACCTAGTGAGGGGATTTTATATAAAAATATTGCCATTAGGAGGGTTACTATGGTATCAAAAATATATTTTGCTGATGCTCGGGTTAAAGGATATGACTATAAGTACAGTTTTGTAGCCAAGTTTGAGCAGATCTTAAATATGATTGATTTTAAAGAATTTATTAGGGACAAGGACTATGTTGCTGTCAAAACCCACTTTGGCTCTTACGGAGCTCATCGCATAGTGCGCCCCATTTTTCTAAAAAAAGTAGTGGATAAGGTTAAAGAAGTGGGCGGTATGCCCTTTGTTACAGATACAGTTAGAATACCAGGGCTTGAATACCTGGATGTTGCCAATATGGAAGGTATTAACCATCTTTCGGTGGGAGCTCCTGTTATCCTGGCTGATGGCATTTTTGGAAGGGATCATGTCAGGGTAAAAAGCGGCCCTTATTTAAAGGATGTGGGAGTTGCTTCAAGCATTTACTATGCGCCGGCTATGATTGTAGTTTCACATAGTAAAGGACATATAGGGTCAGGATATGGCGGTGCAATCAAGAACCTTGGTATGGGTGGAATAAGTTGCAAGAACCACTGTGGGGAAGCTGAGAGAGGGAAAATACACTTTGAAGAAAACAAACATCTCGAATGGATAGATGCGAAATGTATCCGATGCGGCCAATGCATTGATGTATGTCCCCATGATGCTATGAAATTGGTGGATGATAGTATAGTTATAGATAAATCAATATGCGTAAAATGTGCCCGTTGTTCTCGGGTGTGTGAAGTTAAGGCCCTCGTAGTGCCCATATCAGAGGAAAGTTTTCAAGCAAGTCTGGCTGAATCTGCAGCTGCTGTTGTTTCGACCTTTGAGAAAGGAAGAATATTATACATAAACTTTATTACAGAAGTGCAGCCTGAATGTGACTGTATGCCTATGGCCGATACTCCACTGGTCCAGGACCAAGGTGTAATGGTGTCTTTTGATCCAGTTGCCATTGACCAAGCAAGCCTCGATATAATAAATAGTGCAGAACCCCTTGCACAGTCAAAATCAGCGGATAAAAAAGTGAAAAAAGGTGATAATATACTAAAGGCCGTGACCGGCAAGGATGCACAACTTCACATTGATGCAGCTTATAATATAGGAATGGGAAGCAAAGACTATGAGTTGATTACTATTGATGAAAAAGATACAAAAGAAGAGGAACAATAGCAAAAATTAATTCGGTCAGGGTCAAATAATCCATCAAGGGCAGGTGCATTTTATGGAAAAGGGCAATAAACGATGGCCCTGGCCGGATATAAGAAAAATATTATTGGTAGCTGTATTAAGTTCTCTAATTGGAGCACTTGCAGCTACCTTTATTACTACATCTATACTTTATGGTAGACAGGAATCTCAGGTTCAAGAAAAGCTTAATCCAGAGCAAAAACCGGCAGCCCCGGAAACATCACAAAAACAGGAGCCAATTATTCCAGTTATAGCTCGCGAGGTAACTCCCACAGTTGTAGGCATTGCTACGATTCAAGTGGATTATAACTATTTCTATAAGCCCGTTGAGACAGAAGCAGTAGGTTCCGGTGTAATAGTGGATAGATCAGGATATATAATTACTAATGACCATGTGGTAGGTAATGCTGACCAAATAACGGTATTTCTCTCTGACGGACGTAAATATGAAGCAGAGAGACTTTATAGTGATCCTACTTTAGATCTTGCAGTGATTAAGATTGATGCTCCAAACCTTATTGCAGCTAAGTTAGGCGATTCCGACAAGGTGTTAGTTGGGGATTTGGCCGTGGCAATAGGGAATCCCTTGGGACTTACTCTTCAAAGAACCGTTACAGCAGGGATTATAAGTGCCCTGAACAGAACAGTGGTTGTTAGAGATCAGCGTGGAGAGATTATGATGCAGGACCTTATACAGACCGATGCTTCTATAAATCCTGGAAATAGTGGTGGGCCTTTGGTAAATGGGCAAGGGGAAATAATAGGCATAAATACCGTTAAGGCTTCACAAGCTGAAGCTATCGGCTTTTCTTTGCCAATAAATATGGCTCGTCCTATAGTAAAAAGTGTTATAGAAAAAGGAAGATTTGACAAGCCTTATATGGGTATTGAAGGAATAGACAGAGAAATAGCCAAGCTAATGAATCTTGAAATTGCAGTGGACAGTGGGATATATGTGTCGGCTGTTGATAGAGGCAGTCCTGCTGATATTGCTGGAATAAAAAAACGGGATATTATTACCCAATTGGCTGGTAAGAAAGTAGATTCCATGGCAAAATTACGGCAGGTTATGTATAATATTGGTGCTGGTAGAGAAGTGGAAATACAGATTCTCCGAAACGGAAAGAATATTACAAAAAAAATAGTCTTGGGCAAAACCCCATCTTAGTTTAATCCATAAATCTTAAGATGTGAAAGCTATCCCTGTGAAGGTGGTATCAACCGCAAAATAAAGCCTGTTATTTGTGCCATGCCCACACTAATAACATACATTCGTACCAATTATTTCAAAGTAAATTCATACTGGGCTATCATTCATAGGCATTCGGTGCTTCGCAATTAATCTGAAAAGTTCTTTTATTACTGGTTAATAAAAAGAACTTTTTTTATGTCATATTATCATCCTCGATAATGAATTTCATGTCATCCTGAACTAAGGGAAGGATATTTCGCCAGATTCTCCGCTAGGTCCGGAACAAACAACCTTTTGAACCACCATCAGATAAATGAATACATTTCAGAGGAGTTTATAAACCCAGGATTGTTTTGAATATAACAGCATTTCATCCGTTATGTAGTAGTTATAAAAAGGAAGTTGACAAAATTCCTATTACGCTTTATCATAGTAAAGTAGTAAAGTATAAAAGTATAATTTTAAAACATGAAAAAAAGATGTGTAAGGGAGAGGTTTTAAAATGGTAAAAAGAATAAAAATGATGCTGATAATAGGGCTTGTTTTAGCATTATGTGCATCATCTTTAGCAGGTTGTTCTCAAGGAGGGCAGCAAGGTGCATCGGAGAATGATCAAGGGAAAACATCTGAAAATCAAGATAATTTAACTGAAGGTCAGGAGGACTCTTTTGATGCCATAATGGAAAAGGGTCAAATCATCATGGGGCTTGATGACACATTTGCACCTATGGGATTTAGAGATGAAAATAATGAAATTGTAGGTTTTGACATTGACTTAGCTAATGAAGTTTTTAAGAGAAATAATCTGGAATTAATACTTCAACCTATAGATTGGTCTATGAAAGAAACAGAGCTCAATTCCGGAAACATCGATCTTATCTGGAATGCTTATACTATTACCCCTGAAAGAAAAGAGAAGGTAGCTTTTACTAAACCATATCTTGATAACAGTCAAGTTATTGTAACACTGGCAGATTCAGATATTAAGACCAAAGAAGATCTTGTAGGCAAAAAAGTTGCAGCCCAAACCGGATCAAGTGCTGTGGATGCAATGAATACAGAACCCGAATTAGTTGCAGCCTTTGATGGTGGAGAACCAGTATTATTTGATACAAACAACGAAGCATTTATGGACTTGGAAGCTAAAAGATCAGATGCTTTAGTAGCTGATGAGGTTTTGGCAAGATACTACATTAAGCAAAGAGGAGCAGAGAAATACGTTATCCTGGAAGAAGACTTTGGTGATGAAGAATATGGAATAGGTTTTAGAAAGCAAGATAAAAAATTACTGGAAATGGTAGATAATACTTTAGATGAAATGAGAGAAGACGGTACATTTGATGAAATATATCAAAAATGGTTTGGTGATTAATTTAGTGTAAAGGGATAGTTCTCATGATAGATTATATTTTTAGGCTAATGCCTGCGATGATTTCGGGGCTTGACACAACGTTAAGTGTATTTTCTCTGACTTTAATATTTTCCATACCTTTAGGGGTACTTGTAGCCTTGGGGAGACTTTCAAATATTAAACCTTTGCAGGCTCTGCTGCACTTATATATTTGGGTAATGCGAGGTACTCCATTGCTGCTTCAAATAGTATTTGTATTTTTCGGATTACCCATTGTGGGAATAACCTTTGATAGATTCCCGGCAGCGATGATAGCCTTCATTTTCAATTATGCAGCATACTTCGGAGAAATTTTCAGAGGTGGAATAGATTCCATTGATAAAGGGCAATATGATGCAGCAAAGGTTTTAGGTTTTAATACTGTTCAAACATATACAAAGATAATACTCCCTCAAATGATTAAAATAGTTTTGCCTTCTGTAGCAAATGAGGTAATAACACTTGTAAAAGATACTGCATTGGTATATGTTGTGGGATTAGGTGAACTATTGAGAGCTGGTAAGATAGCTTCAAATCGTGATGCATCTTTAGTGCCCTTAGTTATGGTGGGGGTTTTCTACTTGGTCTTGACAGCAGTATTAACAGCGATATTTAAGAAGCTCGAGGACAGATACTCGTATTATCAGTAAGGAGAAATTAACAATGGTGCTTAACGTAGAGGGGTTATACAAAAGTTTCAATGATATTCCTGTTTTGAAAGACGTAAACTTTCATCTAAATGCAGGAGAGATTCTGGCGATTATCGGACGGTCAGGCGCCGGTAAAACTACTGTTTTGCGCTGCATAAACAACTTGGTAAAATGCGATAAGGGTACAATTAAAATAGATGATATGTTTTTATGTAAAGATGATAATAATCATAGTGTTTATGCAAAACCCGCAGACATGCTAAAAATAAGAAAAAAACTAGGTCTAGTGTTTCAAAATTTTAATCTATTTCCACATATGTCTGTTTTAAAAAACATAATTGAAGCTCCGATAAGTGTATTTGGTGTTTCAAAAGAAGATGCTGTGGCAAAGGCAATGGAGTTGCTTGAGATGTTGGATCTTGGTGACAAAGCCGATTCATATCCTTTTGAACTATCGGGTGGTCAGAAACAAAGGGTTGCTATAGCTAGAGCCTGTGCATTGAATCCTTTGATAATGTGTATGGATGAACCCACATCAGCTTTAGACCCAGAGCTAAGAGAGGATATAGCATCAACGATAGAGAACCTTGCTGGAAATGGAATGGGAGTTTTATTAATAACCCATGACATGAGTTTTGCAAGAAGGGTTGCACAGCGCATTATTTTCATGGAAGAAGGCCGGGTTATTGAGGATTGCAGTAGCCAGGAGTTTTTTGACACAGTTGAAAATGAACGAATCAAGAGCTTTATAGGATTATAGTTTAATTCAAAGATTAATAAGCTACAGGAGAAGCTATTCTAAAGGTTTATCTCTGTAGCTTTTTTTATTATGTTTAACTTAAGATTAGCTACTTATTAAGACGCTCAATTGCTAGTGAGTCCCTATGTTGTGCGGACCCATATGGGGAACGCCCACGCATACAAAGCAGTAGCAGAAATAATTTACAAGCTATTTCTATACTGTTTTTGGCTTAATAATTAAACAAGGAAGTGTCTATACCATGAACATTGATATTATCGCAGTTGGAAAAATAAAAGAGAAATATCTAACCGCTGGTATAAAAGAATATCTTAAGCGTATCTCTCCCTACTGCAAGTTAAATATAGTTGAAGTTAGAGAGGAAAAAGCACCAGAAACCCTAAGTGAAAAAGGAAAACTTCAGGTTCTTCAAAGAGAAGGCAAAAACATACTTCAAAGATTACATCCAACATCTTTTGCAATACCCTTATGTATTGAAGGGAAACAGCTTTCTTCTGAAGAAATGTCAATAAAGATTAGTGAACTGACCGTATCAGGTAATTCTCATTTTACATTTATTATTGGTGGGTCATTAGGCCTTTCAGATGAAGTTAAGGAAAGAGGAGACTTATTACTCTCTTTTTCAAAACTTACCTTTCCTCATCAACTGATGAGGTTAGTACTACTAGAGCAGATATACAGATGGTTCAAGATAATGCGAAAAGAGGTCTATCACAAGTGAGGGAAAGGCAGCATTATCCCATCAAATACAGCATAATATTTCTTCTATTAAAAATGTATGAGAAACTTAGACTTGGCAGAAGCCAAGTCTTTTCATTTATATAGAAGGTGAATAGTCATGTATTTGTTAATGTGAGTTTATCTTTTCAATCTTATTCAAATCCTTAAAAATAATATGCATAATAGAATGATAAAAAAATGACAAACATTACGTTTAATAGAAAAATATTGACAAGTGTGTTAATAAAGACTATAATATAAGCACGGCAAACGCATGAAAACATTGGCTAAATAACGAAAAGTCAATGTTCTCGCAGTCTCTTTGACCTTTCGTATAGTCTCTTACACAGCCTCTTAAGCCTTCTATCCTTTTCAAAAAACAAATTCATCATACTATTTTATGTCATACAACTGAATATTTCACAATATATATTAACAATTGATACTATAGCAAATTGAGAAGAATCTTGTAAAAACATCAAAAAAATAAAGGCTTATGTATTACCCTAAAAGACTTTACTTCTTAATGAAGGTGAGGAATATTTAAAAGAGGCAGGAGACAAAACCTAAAAGAATTAGCAACAAATGTAAACAAGATATAAGCTAGTAGCATTGAGACTGATGTCACTAGATGTGTCAGTATAGTAAGAATGCATTGCATAGAAACTATGCATTAGTTTTAAAACATATGTAACATAGTGGTCATGAAAAATTTTTGGTCTTATATAAAATTGTACATAACATCTTTAAACTGAAAAAGGCAAAAAAGAGGGGATGTATAAAGGCTAAATATTTAAGGTATCAGTTACTTAAACGCCACTGAAAAAGAATTTATTAGATTTATCTTTAAAAACTAGACAGGTCCTTATATAGGGGTTGCCTGGTTTTTAGATTAAGAAAAATTAAATATTTAAATTTCTGGACATAGCTTTTGATACATATAAATTGAGTTTGAAGTTATTTAAACATATAGTAACTTACATATTGTTTGCCGTAATGACATTTTTTTAAAATTATATATGTATGGTTGTGTAAGATAAATTCTCATGCGTTTACCGTAGCATATTATAGCAGAGAGGGAGGTCTGGTTGGAGCTTGGATGGAGAAAAGAACGTAAACTACATTATAGAGATGACTGATATATGCAAAAGTTTTCCTGGTGTAAAAGCCCTTGACCATGTATCATTTAAACTGAGAGATGGTGAAGTGCACGCTCTTGTGGGCGAAAATGGTGCCGGTAAGTCTACACTTATGAAAATTCTCTCCGGAGTATATGTTCTGGACGAAGGCGAAATTAAGTTTCGCGGAGAGTCTGTGCGTTTCAACAGCACTTGGGACGCCCAGCAGAAAGGGATTACTCTAGTATATCAGGAACCACAGATTATCCCAAATATGACGATTATGGACAATATCTGTTTAGGTGCGATGCCTACAAAAAATGCTTTTGTTGACAGAAGAACTATGTACTTAAAAAGTGCGAGCATCGCCAAAAAGGTAGGTCTTAGGAAAAATGTTATGGAAATGGCCGGAGTGCTTAGCATGGGAGAACGGCAGATGGTTCAGATTGCCAAGGCGCTCTACCGTGCTTCATCTGTTATTATAATGGATGAACCCACATCTTCTCTTACTGAGCGTGAAACAGACCATCTGTTTGAAGTAATCCGGCAGCTTAAATCAGAGGGTATGGGGATCGTATATATTTCCCACCGAATGGATGAGATCTTCAAAATCTGCGACAGGGTTACCGTTCTAAAAGACGGCCAGTATGTGGATAGCTTAAGTATTGATCAGCTTGACAAGAGAAAGCTAGTCAATATGATGGTTGGTCGCGAATTGGGTATGCACTTCCCACCGAAGCGCACAAACCCTGGAAAAGAAATCATCCGGGTGGAGAACTTATGTCAAACAGGAGTGTTTGAGAACATTAGCTTCTCTGTACACGCCGGTGAAGTCGTAGGTATCGGCGGCCTTATTGGTGCAGGGCGCACCGAGGTAATGGATGCCATTTTCGGGATGTCCCAACCCACCTCAGGAAAAGTGTTCATCCATGGGAAGGAAGTACAAATCAGACATCCAATGGATGCCATTAACAACCATATCGCATATGCCACGGAAGATCGCCATACCGGCCTAATCCTGCATATGTCGATTCTTGAAAACATTTCCCTCGCGTCCCTCACCCAGCTTCTCAGCGGACCTTTTATTGATGACATAAAGAGGAAACAGGAAACATTTAAATACATGAACCGCCTGCAGGTCAAGGCACCTTCTATGCTTACTAGGGTAAACGATCTCTCTGGTGGTAATCAGCAGAAGGTGGTTTTCGCTAAATGGCTTATGCGTTCTGCAGATGTGTATATTCTTGATGAGCCTACTCGAGGAATTGACGTCGGCGCTAAAGAGGAAATATACAAGCTGATCGACGACTTGGCACGGGCAGGAAAAGCTGTTATCGTAATTTCTTCCGAGCTACCCGAGCTCATTGGTGTATCAGATAGGATTCTTGTCATGTATAATGGAAGAATACAGGGCGAGTTGCAAGGAGCAAAAGCCACTGAGAAAAATATTATAGAATATGCGACAGGAGTGAGAGGAGCATGAGCAATATTAAAAATAGCCAAGCTGTTGAAGCAGCTGAGGTTCAGGCATCCTATGAGGAGGACTTACTTGCAGGTGCGGCAGTGCTGGATAAAAAAGAGATTATCCGGGCAAATTTTAGAAACTTCTTTAACTTTAAAACAAACGAAAAGCTTGGAGCACTTTTAGGGCTTTTCGTACTTATGATCGTATCGTCTATTCTTTCGCCACACTTCTTGTCATTTAACAATCTGTTTAATATTCTGCGGCAGTATACCGTCTTGGGTCTTATGGTTATTGGCATGTGTACTGTAATACTGACAGGCAGCGTAGACCTTTCTGCTGGCTCCACTCTAGCCTTCTGCGGCATCATAATCGGCTTGTTAAAGGATCAACCTTTCATCGTTATCTTCCTTTCTACTGTGGCAACAGGTCTTCTAATCGGTTTTATCAATGGATATCTGATTGCAGTTAAGAAAATGGAAAACTATATTGCCACTTTAGGTATGCAGATTGTACTGCGGGGCTTGTGTCTGTGGATTACACACAGTTCATATATCGCAGATATTAACAGCTTCGGCTGGCTGGCAAACACCACATTTGTATTGAGACCATGGCTGCGAATTCCGCTGCCGGTTATCATACTGGTGTTAATGTATATCATCATACATATTATTTACACAAAGACAGTGTTTGGTAAGAACCTTTACGCCATCGGTGGGAACCCCATTGCAGCTAAGCTGTCAGGTGTTAAAACCGAGAAAATGAAGATTTCTGCCTTTATGATCGCCGGGCTGATGTGTGCCTTTGCGGCTCTGGTAAACGTATCCCGGCTTTCCACCGCCGAGCCTCTTGCTGGTGTAGGCTTTGAAGCGGACGCTGTGGCTGCTTCTCTGGTAGGCGGTGCTAGCCTTGCGGGCGGACGTGGATCTATCAGCGGCGCTTTTATAGGCCTTTGTGTTTTTGGTTCCCTATATAATATCATGAACCTTTTGGGTGTTCAGTCTGCGGCACAGCAGGTAGCAAAAGGTATAATCATTATCGGAGCTGTACTCATGCGCTTGAGCGTTCAAGGTACTGAATCCAAAAACTAATACTAAAAGCGTTGTAACCGCATGTTTCCGCAATCGGATCATGCGATACAAAAATTACCAAAAATAAGGAGGCACTTTTATGAAAAAGAAAAGCATCTTGGCCCTTCTGATTGTATTTTTGATGGTATTATCTATGACTGGCTGCCAGTCTCCTGCCGGAGAGTCTACTCCTGCTCCTAACACTGGTTCTGATGAGGTACAGCCGTCAGGCGATGACTGGGATCCCAGTAAATATCTCATCGGTTTCTCCCAAGGTTGGAATGGTGTGGAATTCTGCCAGACAATGAGAAGTGAAATTGAAGAAACCTGTAAAAAATACAATATTCCTTTAGTTTCCACTGATGCTAACGACTCTGCCGAAAAGCAGATCGCGGACATTGAGGACCTGATTACTCGTGGTGTGGATGTGCTTCTTGTTGCCACTTATAAGCCAGAAGCCATCGGAAATGCCTGCCAGAAGGCGATGGATGCAGGTATTCCTGTTATCGTTCTTAGTACCGCTGTCCACGGTATTGACAGCTATTTACTTACCTGTGACGCTTTTGATATCGGTGTTATGGCAGCCGAGTACCTCTTTGAAAAAATGGGTGGCGAAGGCCAATTCATTCATCTATCCGGTAAGGAAGGCTCCACTGTAAATGCGGAGCGTACCAGGGGCATGATGAGCGTGCTGGAAAAATATCCTGATATAGAAATGGTTGCAAGCATGGCTTGTAACTATGACCGCACCCTGTCTCTGACTACGACGGAAGACCTACTAAAAGTGTATCCTAATGTAACCGGTCTCTATGCAAACAACGACGATATGGCCCTTGGTGCAATCCAGGCCCTTGAGGAGTTTGGCAAGGTCTGTAAGGCTGACGGCACTGGCGACGTTGTCGTTGTATCCGTGGGCGACGGACTTGGTTCCGAGCTCTTTGATAGAGTTGCAGATGGTTCTCTCTATGCACAACGTAACCCGACTTACGGCGTAGAGGGTGTTGAAACCGCAATCAAACTGCTAAAAGGTGAAACCGTTGAGAAGATCGTTTCTCTGCCCGGTTACCCCATGACTCCAGAAAATATCGACACTTTCCGGTAAACATATTTTACAAAATGCCCTCCTTACTTTTAAGGAGGGCATTTTTTGATGTGGACCGTTTTTGTATGTTGGCCCTCATTTAGCGGTAACGTTAATTTTGGATTTTACGTATTGCTTTTACTGATTATGCTGTATAATAGTAATGTCGTGAAAAAAGTCGTATCAATTCTCTGCAATAATAATAGATGGTGAGATATGATATAGGGACTTTAGCTGTCGTAAAGGACTATTATGCTATTTTGGGGCTATCTAAAAACGCTACATATTATGAAATAAAAAGAGCCTTTTGCGATAAAGCAAAAAAAATACCACCAAGATGTATGTAAACTTCCTGATGCACACAAAAATTCATTGAGGTCTGACAGGGGTGATGGTGGTTAAGGGCGTTACTTACTAAGTTCAAAATGATGGGGAATTCATAGGACTTAGACTATTAAAGGTGCTTTAGTAGGTGACTTTTTGGTATTATTATTAATTTTATTTTATTTTTACGATTAAGTTATAATTTGGTTAAAAACTTGGGCTTTTTACTAGGGGGGCAATATTGTGAAGGATAAGGTTAAAATTGTTACTTCAATGCTGATTTTTGGCAGCATTGGGGTTTTTATAAGACATATTTATTTATCTTCTTTAGAGATTGCTTTTCTTAGGGCTACAATCGGAAGCTTGTTTATGCTGGGAGTAGTATGTTTTCTGTATAAGAAAATTTCATATGATTTACTAAGAAGAAACATGTTAATTTTGGCTTTGTCTGGGGCGACTCTAGGCTTTAACTGGATTTGCTTATTTCAAGCTTATAAGTTTACTACTGTATCTATTGCAACATTTAGTTATTATTTCGCGCCAATCTTTGTTATCATATTATCTCCTATAGTTTTAAAAGAAAAACTTACTTTAACAAAAATGATGACAATTGCTTTAGCCATGCTTGGCTTGTTTTTAATTTTAAATACCGGTCAAAACCAATTAAGCAGCTCATATAATCATTTATTAGGTATATTCTATGGCTTATTAGGAGCTATTTTCTATGCCGGTGTAATTTTAATGAACAAATTTATAAAGGACTTATCTGGCTTTGAAACAACACTGGTGCAACTAATAGCATCTGCTGTAGTCCTTCTGCCAGCTATTTTATTTCAAGACACTTTAAATATAAATGCTATTAGCTTCAAATCTTGGATGCTTATCTTTGTGGTGGGAGTAATTCATACAGGATTGGCTTATTTGCTCTATTTTACTGCGATAAAAGGGCTAAAGGGGCATTCTATTGCTATTTTAAGTTATATAGATCCCGTTTTTGCCATTGTGTGCTCTTACTTTTTTTTAAATGAAGTATTGACACTTGCTCAGATTATAGGAGGGGCTCTTATATTAATTGCCGCATTTATAAGTGAAAGATAAAAATTAAATTGAATTAAAATATTTCTCTATAATTTCTCTGAGGGTATTTTCAAATTTATAGTCTTGGACAAGTTCTCTTTTTTGAATTTAGTATATTTGTTATGTTTTCTGCGAATTTCCCTGTTAATATGTCTTCGCGTTAACAGCTGGTCGATATTTTTTGAAGAAATAATAAAGCCGTTCTGATTGATACATATAGCTTCTTTTGCAAGGGCCATAGCTGCAAGCCCATAATCCTGCGTTATTACAATATCCCCTTTTGATGTATTGTTTACAATGTAAATATCTGCACTGTCTGGAGCTTGGTCTACTGTGATTATAGTGGCATAATCATCTTCGATTTCGTGAGAAAAATTTTTAACTATAATTACTTGAATATCATATTCTTTTGCAATTTTAACGGTTTTTGCGACCACAGGACAGCCATCTGCATCTATTAGAATTTTCATATTAATCACCTATATGATTATATCATGGATATGTAAATATTGGAAATATCATAAATTCGTCTTGTAATAATATCGTCAACCAAAAACAATTATATAGTTGACAATGGCTGCATTGCTTGGTACAATTGGGGAAACTTGTATTAAAAAAGGGGCGGGTTTTGTGAGACTTAAAACAAGAGAGATGATATTAATCGCTTTATTTGCGGCATTAACATCGATTGGGGCTTTTATTAAGATACCGACTCCAATCGTTCCTTTGACCTTGCAGTATCTATTTTGTGCATATTCAGGTATTTTACTAGGGTCTAAGCTTGGACTCTATTCGCAACTTTTGTATCTAGTTATTGGATTAATGGGGTTTCCGGTTTTTACACAGGGAGGTGGGCTAACTTATATTTTTCAGCCAACTTTTGGTTATATAGTCGGGTTTTCTTTGTGTGCATATGTCATTGGAAAGCTAACAGAAGAATTAAAGAAGGTCTCTGTTGCAAGTCTACTAGTTCCAATTTTAGCAGGCATGACAGTAGTTTATATTTGTGGTCTTGTTCATTTATATTTGATTATGAACTTTTATCTGGGTAAATCTATGTCAATAAAGGCGGTAATAATTTCAGGCCTGTTTCCCTTTGTCTTTACTGATTTAGTATATAGTTTATTAATAGCTATAACTGCTTCAGCGGTTATACCATCTTTGAGGAGATCGGGATTTATACCACAAAATAACAATCTTGCCTTATGATTTCATATATTGCTGTAAACTGGAACAAATATCCAAGCTATTATATAAAATATAATAGAATATGCAGAAGGGAGGATTCTATTTTGGACAGCTTTGATTATATTGTTTCAGTTTTGAAATATTTAGTTGGTATATCTCTTTATATAGCTAATGCCATAGTCCTTTACAAGATAGGCAGAAAAGCCGGAGTGAAACACTCCTGGCTGGCATTTATTCCTATACTTCAATTCATACTATTTTTTCATATTATTAATCGCAGTGCATGGTGGGTCCTTGCATTCTTGATACCAGTTGTCGGCTTTATAGCAGCTATATATTTTTACTGGGAGTTCTACAGCGCTTTTGGCATAGATATAATATGGAAAATTCTTGCAATAATATTTACATTTCCTATTGGGACTATATTATTGTTGTATATCGCCTTTTCTGATGTAACATATAAGCTTGGAAATAATAAATACATGAATTTATAAATATGAAAAAGAGGATCCCATAAAAGAGTGTTCCATAAGAAGTATTTTGTCATTTTGAACGCAGTGAAAAATCTTCTTAAGATCCTTCGCTTCGCTCAGGATGACGATTTCGAAAAAATGCCTGCTTAAAAGGAGCGTTCACTCAGGGATTGAAGAAAAACTTAACTGAACAGCTTCAAGCGGGGCAAAAAAGAACCAGTCACAATCAGGCATGAATGCTTGAAGTGACTGGTTTTTTATAAAGATATTATTTTTGAATTAGCGATTGATATTAATCTACACCAACCCTAAATACTTCTCAAAGAATATCATCAGCTTTCTCGATAATCCCCTGCTTTTTCGCAGCTCTGCCTCCGCCAAAGCGGGATACAGGTGGCATGATTTTATCAATGGCTGTAACCGGTCGTTTTAAGCATTCCGTCTCGGAAAGCATTGTCGATGAAACGGCGGGTTTCTTCGGGCTTTAATTTCTCTTCTTCTATAATTGCTGAAATATCCGCCTCCTTACGCTCATGGAGGAATTTGCGCCAATCCTCATCCACTTTGGTCGATACATTGACTTGCTCAATAAAACGCTCGATAAGCTCTTTCTTACTTCGAAGTTCAATACTCGAATTGATAGCCTTATCAATTGTCGTAAGAATGGTTTTATCCTTGCAGTTGGACTGTTGATATTTAGCTACAAGCATAAGGATGTAGTCAATATTTACCTCTATCTGTTTGACCAGTTCAATCTCAAAAACTATGTCATCATTAATAGTTTCTTTATCCCCATCAGCACCTTTTCTATATTCCTGATACAGGTCAATATAAATGCTCTGATAATCCTGAAAATCCCGTTCAGATAAAATCTCGTTTCCTTCAAAGTCATCGAAGGAAGTAAGAATATTTCTGAGTCGAAGTATTGCTCCATATAGCCTTATAAAGTCTTTTTCTGCTTCTTCTCCGATAATAGGTTGGCCAAGGGGATACTGTGTTGTAAGAGTTGCAATGAGTTCAGCATAGCCCGGTTTATATTCACCTTTATCATCATAGCCGTTATAGTATTCTTCGTATGTTTTTAGCAGTACAATACCGCCTGCATCCTTATTGCCGAATAGTGCAATAGCTTTGTCTGTTTCTTCTTTCAAATCTCTAAAGCAAACGATATTGCCATAAGTCTTAACGCTGTTTAGGATGCGGTTAGTTCTTGAAAAAGCCTGAATCAGTCCATGCTGCCTCAGGTTTTTGTCTACCCATAGCGTATTCAGGGTTGTTGCATCAAAGCCAGTAAGGAACATATTAACAACAATCAATATATCAATCTCCCGATTCTTTACACGAAGAGAGAGGTCTTTATAGTAATTCTGGAATTTGTCAGAAGAAGTATCATAATTTGTGTTAAATGTCGTATTGTAATCCCGGATAGCCGCTTCAAGAAAATCTCTGGAGCTCTGGTCAAGGTTTTCCATATTAAAGTCCTCTTCAGGCAGCAGTCCATCCGGTTCTTCCTCATTTGCACTAAAACTGAAAATAGTTGCGATGGTAAGGTTACAGTTCTTTTCCGCTATCTGCTTCTTAAACTCATTATAGTATCTGATTGCCATTGGGATGGATGCAGCGGCAAATATAGAGTTAAAACCGGCAACTCGCCTTGTTTCACGCTTTTCTATCATCTTCTTAGGGTTGTGTTTATCTGCTTCTTCCCATTTGGCAGAGAATGTATAAAAACTGCTACGCTTTGTCTTCTGGTCGAAATGTTCAAGGACGTAGGAAACAATTTCACTGATTCGCTTTGGATCTGCTAAGGCTTTTTCTCGGTCTATGCTATAGACTTTTTTATCATTAATGGAATCAGCCATCTTGATGGTATCGATAAAATCTATTCTAAAGGGTAGAACATTTCCATCATTGATAGCATCCACAATGGTATAAGTATGTAGCTTTTCTCCAAAAGCCTGCTCGGTTGTACGGAGCAGCGGGTTACCGCCTGAACTGGCATTTGCAGCAAAAATCGGGGTTCCCGTAAAGCCGAAGATATGGTAGTTCTTAAAGCTCTTCGTGATAGCTTGATGCATTTCACCAAATTGGGAACGGTGGCACTCATCAAAAATCAGTACCACGTGTTTCTTATAAATATCATGCTGTTTGTTTTTACGGATAAATATATCCAACTTCTGAATAGTGGTTACAATGATTTTATATTCATGAGGATTTCCTTTTTCATCCCTGTCCTCCAATTGTCTTTGAAGAACCCTTGTGGACGTATTACCATTAGCAGCTCCCTTTTCAAAACGGTCATATTCCTTCATCGTCTGATAATCCAGATCTTTACGGTCAACAACAAACAGTACCTTGTCAATGTAAGGCAGGGCAGAAGCTAATTGTGCTGTCTTAAAACTGGTCAATGTCTTACCAGAGCCTGTTGTATGCCAAATATATCCTCCAGCTGCAGTTGTGCCCATCTTCTTGTAGTTGGTTGATACTACAATACGTGATAATATACGTTCTGCAGCAGCGATTTGATAAGGACGCATTACAAGGAGTAGATCTTCTGATGTAAAAATACAATATTTTGTTAGAATATTTAAGAGGGTATGCTTGGCAAAAAATGTTTTAGTAAAGTCCACAAGGTCAGGAATAATTTTGTTATTTGCATCTGCCCAAAAGCTGGTAAACTCAAAGCTGTTGCTTGTTTTTTTGCTTCTTCGACGTTCACTGCTGCTTTGCTCCTTGATATGAGCATTTCTTGTGGTGTTACTATAATACTTTGTATGGGTGCCATTGGAGATTACGAATATTTGTACATACTCAAATAAACCAGAAGCCGCCCAAAAGCTGTCACGTTGGTATCGTTTTATCTGGTTGAAGGCTTCACGGATAGCAACACCGCGACGCTTTAACTCCACATGGACAAGGGGAAGTCCATTGACAAGGATTGTTACATCATATCGGGTTTCATGCTTGCCGCCTGCTTCTTCGTATTGATTAATAACCTGCAGGCGATTGTTATGGATATTCTTCTTATCCAAAAGGTATATGTTCTTTGTTGTTCCATCTTCACGTTTTAGAATCTGGATATGGTCATCTTGGATTTTTCTGGTCTTTTCAACAATTCCCTCGTTAGTATTGGCAATACACTCTGCGAAAAACTTCTCCCATTCACTATCAGTAAATGTAAATTCATTAAGCAGTTCAAGCTGTTTTCGGAGATTTGCTATCAATGCAGCTTCATTGTGCACTGAAATATATTCATATCCTTGGGAAATTAGTTGGCGGATAAAATCACGTTCAAGCTCTGCCTCGCTCTGATACTTTTCAGAACGGACATTATATTCAGCTGCATATTCAGCAACAACCGTTGCTTCGTCGGTGCTGGCAACGATGTTGTATATACTCATGCCTTCACCTCCTTAAAAGATAAAAGTTTATCCCTATAATATTCATATTGCTTTTGCCTAGCTTCTATTTCGGCAGGAATGCCGCTGGTTAAGTCGTTACACAGAGCGTCAAAGCGATCGAGGATGGCTACGATGCGTTCTTGTTCTTTGAGAGGGGGGAGGGGAATTCTAAATTTCTTAAAAGCAACCATATCAACAGAAGCAAAATGCCCAAGTGTTAAGTTGTTTTTACACCATTCACCAAGTATATAACAATAATAAAATAGGTACTTTATATTCGCATCTTGATATTCATTTTTAAGTGAGAGTATTGTAAATCTTTGATTTGCTAAAAACTCGGTTTGTATTAGTGCATGTTCACCTATTGTTGCAGAAGTAGAAATAATTATAGAGTTTGCAGGAAATGGTCTTCCTTTAACAGCATTTATTGAAACATATTGCAATGCATTTGAAAGTATTCTTCCATTTTCGCGTATATCTTCCATCCGAAACCAAGGAATTACTCCGTTTTCCCAATACTCCTTGTTGGATTTTGATGGTGTATATCCGTTACGAATATTAAAAAGATCATCAATAGCCACTCGTGGCACTTCATCACCAAACGTAAGCAGCAGATCCCTATAATACTCATACTGCTTTCTTCTTGCTGTAAGCTCTGCTGTAAGCTCTGCTGTAAGCTCTGTGAAATTGTCCAGAATACGGACAATTTCCTGCTGAACAGCTAGAGGGGGAAGTGGGATTTTTATATTTCCTAATCGGTCTACCGGCAGATGAGCGGGAACTGCATCAATTCGGAGTGTATAAATATAATCTTGTAAGTTAACTAATACAAAATATAAATACCTCTTGTTAATTACCTCTTTCGGAAAAAGAGAATAGCACACATCGTTCGCCCAGAACTTTTCATCTATCCAATTTACATAACCAGCAGTTCCATATTGTGCAATAGTAATTGTATTTTCTTCTCTATTGAACTTATTAAAATATCCCATTGGTGAAACACCACCGCTAAAAACCGGATATATGCCATCTTCAATTAATTGAGATTTCGTTACTCTTTCTCCCCGTTTAATATCACAAATAGAGGATAGTTTCACATACTCAACCCCATCAGGGCAAAGTTCAGCAATCAATTCATCTAATTTACTCATTTGCCCACCTCAATTTCCGCAATGATCTTATCTATTTCTTTCCTTAGAATCTGCTCTCTCGCCACAATTTTTTCTATCTCGGCATTGAGGGCAACAATATCAATATTTTCTCTGGTATCCTCCTGTTCTACATAGATAGAAACAGACAGGTTATAATCTTCTTCAGCAATTTCGCTGTTTGGCACAAGCCTAGCAAAATGTTCAATATCTTTCCTATCTTTGAATGCATTAAGAATGGTCTCAATATTTTCTTGAGTCAGCTTGTTATTATTCGTAATCTTGACAAATTCCTTTGATGCATCGATAAATAAGGTGCTATTTTCTGATTTCGATTTTTTCAGTACCATAATGCAGGTAGCTATGCTGGTACCATAAAACAAGTTATCAGGTAACTGAATGATACAGTCAATATAATTATTATCAATCAGGTATTGCCTGATTTTCTTTTCGGCACCACCGCGGTACATCACACCAGGGAAACAAACGATAGCCGCCGTTCCGTTTGTAGCAAGCCATGAGAGGCTATGCATAATAAAAGCAAGGTCTGCCTTTGATTTTGGAGCAAGCACACCAGCAGGCGAATAGCGTGGATCGTTGATTAGTATTGGATCACCGGCACCTTTCCACTTTATGGAATAAGGAGGATTGGAAACAATAACTTCAAAAGGCTCGTCGTCCCAGTGCTGCGGATCGGTAAGCGTGTCGCCAAGGGCGATATCGAACTTATCATAGTCTATATCATGCAGGAACATATTGATTCGACACAGGTTGTAGGTAGTAATATTAATTTCCTGCCCAAAGAAACCCAGGCGCACATTTTCTTTTCCAAGGATCTTAGCAGACTTCAATAGCAACGAGCCTGAACCGCAGGCCGGGTCATATACCTTATTGACTTCTGTTTTCCCCACTAAAGCAAGGCGTGTCAGCAGTTCGGATACTTCCTGTGGAGTAAAATACTCACCACCGCTCTTACCCGCGTTAGATGCATACATGCCCATCAGGAATTCATAGGCATCACCAAATGCATCAATGGTATTGTCTTTGTAATCGCCCAATTGCATTTCTCCAACAGAATTCAATAGCTTAACAAGCTTTTCATTTCGCTTTGCTACAGTGTTACCTAGCTTGTTACTGTTAACATCAATATCATCAAACAAGCCCTTGAAATTATCTTCGCTTTCTGTTCCCTGCGCAGATGCTTCTATATTACTAAAGATCTGTTCTAGTGTTTCATTTAAGTTTTCATCGTCCTTTGCACGAGCGCGGACATTTTCAAAAAGTTCGCTGGGTAAAATAAAGAAGCCTTTTGTCTTAACTAAATCCTCTCTTGCCTGTTCTGCTTCCTCGTCGGATAGCTTGGCATAATCAAATTCCGTATTGCCAGCTTCCCATTCTCCGGCGTTAATATAGGCAGTAATATTTTCAGATATGTAGCGGTAAAACAGCATTCCTAGGACATATTGCTTAAAATCCCATCCATCTACACTGCCTCTTAGATCATTTGCCATATTCCATATCGTGCGGTGTAATTCCGCCCGTTCCTGTTCTTTTCTGTTATTTTCCATAACTCTACTCCCTTTCTTCAACCATATTAGGCACTAATTCCATGATATCTTTGAAATCAACGCCAAGCGCCGTACAGACCTTTACAAGAACATCCATACTGACATATTCGTTTTTAGAAAGCTTTGAAATTGAAGATGGACTTATTCCCGCAGCAGCTTGTAAATCTTTCTTCTTCATATCGCGGTCTATTAACAGTTTCCAAAGTTTTTTATAGCTAACGGCCATCTTGGTCACCTCTTTATATATGTTTTTTCCATTATAGCACATTTTCTTCAAATATAACGCGATAATTCTGCGTTTGTGAAGAAATTATACAATGTTAACAAAAATAATGATAGTTGTGTTAAACAAGGCAAACCCCCTGGAACCGTAGCGTTTAGGGTCATCTATAAAAGGCGAGGAGGCGAAATGACTGAAAACACAATACGAAAACTTGCGGCAGAACCCAGCGGATTCAAATTTTCTATAACTGCATTGGTGCTATCGACTTATCAAACTAAACGAAAAAACGGCATAGCCGAATATCAACGACTATGCCGAATTTTTTAGGAATTATAAATCCCTATCTGACCGCTCCAAAAATGGGAGCCTCTTTTTGAATTTCCCTATTTTCCAAATAACAAAGTTATGTAACTTGTAGTTTCTATTAAATCATTTTCTAACAGTATGCCTGAGTTGGTATGACCTAACAGTGTAAAGTTATTTACACCTAAGCATTCCATTGTGAGGAATAGGGTACCCAAAGCAGCAGGAGAATCTAGGTGATCGTTACCCAGTGTAAAAAGTGTGTCTAGGTCTTTTTCTTCTATAATCTTCAGTGTTTCTATATCTTTCTGTTCTGCTTCCTTTCTGGTTAGATAATGGGAAAAATCTACCGAAGCTATTATCACCGCACCATCTTCTGCAAGTTTTCCAAGATGCCTAGCCAATTGTGCGGCTTCTTTTTTTGAAACATCATGATGATATATTATGGGAACCACCTTGGTATTAGGAAGATAGTATTTTACAAAAGGCATTAAATTACCTATAGAGTGTTCTGAAGTAAAAACGTGATCCTCTCTTTTTACCAAATTTGTAGCTAAAAGTTGACTAATGCATTTTTGTTCAACTTCTACAGTGCCAAAAGGTGTCTGCCAGCCCAAGCTGCTTGTCAATATCTTATTTCCCCTGTTCTCATGATTGGGTCCTAAGAATATAAGTAGGGGAGGGGGATTTTTTTGCAGTAACATGAAAACCTCTGATATAAGCTTGTGTGCTAGCAGATGATGTGGCACTACAGCTCCATAGATTTTTTTGTCGGGATATTCATTGTTAACCGAAAAATTGGGATGGAAATATCTATGGTCAAAAAAGCTATTAGGGTGAGTTGCAGGGTAAACCACATAGGTGTTTGAATCATAAACCTTACGGGCTCCCGGTGCATAACATGCCAAGATTACCCCCAAGCAAAGAATAATAATAAACATAAAGCATTTTTTCATTTTATATCCACCATGTCAGTACTCGTAACATTGTATATTTTACCACTTTTCATATGCTGCATTAAAGCAGATTCCGCTTTAAATGCTCCTGGGTTGACAACTCTTGCATAGTAATTTAAAGTGCGGTTCTTTTTTTCATATACGGCAAACGTAACTTTGCTTCCGTCTATTTCCACAGGATATGACGTGTTATGGTCACCTTCTCCATGATAGTAGGGTCTCTCCATGATTTTTAGTCCCGAAGGTAAAAAATCAGTAATAAAGTAGGGACCGTCAGGTGCTTTGGGACTGAATTCATAAGAAATATTTATCTTTATCAAGTCATTTGAATCAAAGGATTGTGTATTTTTTCCTGAGACTTGGTAGCTCCTTGTTATCTTTATTTCATCAGAGAAGGATTCGGAATTAGAATCAAATACTATATTGTAAACGGCGGTAACTCCTATACGACCTTTTATATTGTCAAATTCTATTGTGGAAAGCTTATCAGGAGTTAGCAGCAGTGTTAAAGTTTCTTTAGCTTTAAGTTGGACATTTGTTTGCTTACCTTCAATCGTATAGCTGAAACTCACGCTTTCCTCGGGAAGCAGCGGTAGAGCTCTTTTTAAGAAGAGCAATTGTTCAATATACAGCAGGATATCAGTTGTTGAGTTTTCTAACAAATAAGCTTGTAGTTTGTTATATTCCTCAACATTGGTTCCAGCTGCTACTACAGCAGCCATAGCTGTGGCCTCTAAAATATCATCTTGATCTTGACCGTTATCTATTCTGAGTTGGCTTTCAAGATCTTCTCCACTTTCTTGAATTACAGTTTTTATTATTTGGGCAGCAGCAGGTTGATCACCTATTTCCAAAAATGCCATGGAAAGATACAGTTCTTCCATTACTGTTAGATCTTCTTGTTCTGACAAAAGCTTTAATTCTGTAAGCACGGGCTCACCTAAGGCTGAAAGACCACAAAGTGCTATAAGAGAGCGTTCACGGTTTTCATTGGGATCCTGTGCGATTTTATAGAAATAGTCCGCAAGTGCATTATTATCAAAAGCATCACTAAAAAGTGCGGCAATTTTGGCAGAGAGTTTTAAGTCTGCATCGCTATAAGGAAGAATAGCAATTCCACCCTCAGGAGTTTGATATTTTAATAGATCTAGGTCTTTATAATCTTGATAGTCAAAAGTCATATCAGAAAAATAATGTTCTAAAAGCATTTTAGCTGTTTCAGGAGCAATTTTCTGCTCTATTCGACTACCATGAACCCCTTGTAAACGAAATAGCATATTTAAATATTGACTTCGCTCATAGTCAGTAAATGTTACGTAAGTAAGTGAATCTGAAGCACCTTGAAGCTTAAGGTCTTCATTAAGTAACCAAAAGTCTACCTGTCGTTTTGTCATTCGGCTATCTACCACATTAAATTCCATTGTCAAAGTATCAGTTAAGCCGTCAGCAGTTTTCCCTGTTACGGTTAGCTCATAGTGTCCATTTTCAAGTTCTGAAAGGGGCAGTTGAGCCATGGAAAAGGCTTTGCCTGATAGTGTCTTTCTACTTGTTTTATCACCTGACTTGAGAGCTGTTTCGTATGTTACAGTTGCACCTGCCTTTAGTTTGTCACCAAAAGCACGAATAGGTATTACAGGCTGATCACTTGTTAGATAAGTGTCATTTACTACCATGTCAACGAAGAATGGCAATTTAACTACAATGGGAGCTGTTTTTGTTGCGGCTGACAGGTCTTTTGTTACAGCTTGACATGTAAGCCGCCAAGAAGTAAGGTTGTCTGGGACTTCAAAAGATACACGGGCCTTTCCCTGTTTATCAGTGACAATTGTTTTAAACATTACAGTATCCCTGAAATCCTTTCTTTCAGACCCTCCTTCACCACCCTGCTCAGCACCATCTGAAGGCATCAGTGGTACCTCATGGGAGAAAAAGGTTGTTTTAATGCCAGTGTCGTAAGTAGCCGTATATAAGTCATTTAGTATATCTGTATGATGGTATTGTAAAGCGTAAAGAGCTTCATCAACCAGGTTCAAATTAACTAAAGCCTCTACAGGATTACCCTTTTTGTCGGTTACTTTAATATCTACATTTACAGTATCTTTAGGCTTATATTGGATATTATCTGTTTCTATATCGATATTGAGTTCTTTTTCACTTTTATCAAATGTTACTTGAAAATTATAGGCATCATGATAATTACGACCATCAAAATATACTCCCCTTACCCAAAAATTAGGAATCAGTTCCTCTTTAAAAGTTGTAGAAAAATCGGGTGAATCCTGCACATAAGCTTCCAAAATACCATTTTGAGCCACGAAAAAGAGAAAGCTTTTGGGTCGGGGCAAAAGTAGCCCTTCATTTTCTTTCATTGAAAGCTTAACATCTTCATTAGATTTATAAGAGCTTTTTCCGTCCAAATAATACCATGAGTGTGTGAAATCTCTTCGAAAGCCAGGTCCAAAAACTCTATGTTCTCGAGAATAGGGATTGTTATGATAATCTGTTGCAGTAAGCTCAACTATATAAGATTCCATATTCTCCACAGGAAATGAGAAGTTGGCCTTGCCCTCTTGATTTGTTGTAACCTGACCTTCTGATTCTAAAACTTTTTTATAATCATAAATGTATCTTGTTTCTACTTTTTTGTTTATAAAATCATAGTATTGTCCATCAGCACGTTTTTCCCAGACCTCTTTGTATATTGCATATTTAACAGAGTGATTTGCTGCAGGATCACCTTTATATGCATCTTGGTCCCATACTTCGGCTTCTCCGCTATTAATCCGGTTTACGGTTAGCCGGTCTACATTGATTTCCATCATTGCAGTATTTTCTTCAAGACTATCTGAGGCTTCTATGCTTATATCATTATTAAGAACCATGATAGAAGCCTCATTGGTAATTTCTCCGGACTCGGGTAGTTTTGCAGTTAAAAACAATCTCTGGTTTATGAATGGGCTAAATTGGTCTTCTTGGAATTTGGGGTAATAAGTTATATTGGCATTACCCTCTTCATCAGTAGCAACGTTTCCGTTTCCATAGTATTGAATGTAGTAACTAAGAGGAACATAAGAGGCCGGCGTTTGCTCAAAGAATTCTGCCTTAACCTGAAAATCAACTTTATCACCTACATACACAGCCTTCTTTGAAGCCTCTATCTCCAAGCTGTAAGCAGGTTTAGTATATGTCTGGACTTCAAAGCCTCTCGTGAAAATCACATACTCTCCGGCTTTTACTTCCAGATTATAGTAGCCGGGTGATAAGTTGAGCAGTTTCATACTATCAGTAAAGTTGAAACCGTCTAGTTGAACTTCTCTACTATCTATAATTGGGCTGTTCCACATTCTCCCCGATGAAATAACAATAGTTACTTTATCAATTGCTTTTACATCTTCAGCCCTTGGCTTTAAAATTCCCCAAAAATGAACAGTATCATTTGGCTTGTATAAAGATCTGTCTAGATAAAGGTATTTCCAGTAACCTGCGGCGAATTCTTTTTGTGCTTCCAGCCTGGGTTCCCAATGGTGCCAAGGTGAAATAGCTGCCACAGCTTGTCTATTATCCTTTGAGATAACTGCATAAACGCCTGATGAAGTATGCTCGGGCGTAGTCAAAACAGCCAAACCGTTATTATCAGAAACAGTCGATTCGTTACTGCCCCAAATCTTAATATTGGCTCCTGCTACCGGTACTCCTTTAGACAAATCGTTTAACCATACATAAGTATTGTTTTTATCTACAGCTGCATACAAGGAAAGGTCTGTTACCTGAAACCATACCTGCCGCTTTAAATCGAAAAACTGAGTTTCAGCCACATAATATCCGGCTGTCATAGGTTCGGGAAATTCAATAAAATTCATGTAATCAGATTCCAGGATAGTGGTGGAGAACTTTGATACAGTTTCCAGCTTGGATGTGTCTTCCTGGTATTTTTCGCGATTTCTATAGGCCCAATATGGGACTTTATTTCTTTTTACCATTGATTCAATATAATCATCTGCGCTTTGGTATTTATATACTACAAATTCCAGTTCATCAGGTAAAACATTGCCGCCCCAGTTGTAATAACTGAATTGAAAGAGGGGTTTTTCGTTAGTAGTAAATTCATGAGTGTTTTTATAGAAATTCAAATTGTAATCATGGGTGACTTCCCCACAAGTTTCGAATTGAAAGGTATAATCCTTTTCAAGAACTTGACTGCTGCCAGATAAGGGTAAGCCTTTCTTTATGGTTACTGTGTAAATCGTTTCGGGTTCAAGGCTCTTAGGCACAAATACAGCGGTTTTCTTATGGATTTCAAATGTCCCCTTAACTCGTGGGCTTATATCAAAGAAGTCGGGTAGTTTATCGTAATTTAGATGACTGAAAGAAATTTCAATTCCGGTATTCAATGGAACTTCCGTTGCTTGGTCACGGGGGAGTGTCGAAACAACCTTAAAATCCCCTTTAGTTTGAAAAGCCCAGTTCAAAGGAGCTGTACCTTCTGCTGATATACCAAACTTATAGATTTTCTGAGGCTCTAAAAGTTCTTTAGGAAGTACACGAATTTTATTGGGGTCTGCATCGTCTTTTTTTACTGTAAAATCGATGCTTGGATCTACAGTGAGATGATTCTCGATAAATCCCAAGTCTAAACTGGACTTAGCAGTAAGGACAAATTCCGTATCCAAATCCACCCCGGCACTGTCATGTTTAGTGGGCATCATACTTATTTCTGCTGCAAAAGCTTCAGTGATGGTGGGAGCATTTTTACCTCTATATATAGTAATACCGAACACCAAGAAAATAGTTATCACAATAGACAAAGCCAAAAGGCGCCTTGATTTTTGCATTTTGTCATCTCCTCACAAAATACTTATCATAATTTTAGACGCGAACGGCAAGTGAATAGTTCCAATATGTATTATCTTGAAAATTAAAAGGGCACTGATTTATATAATCTCAGTGCCGTAGTAATTATTAGGTCAATCCACATTTAATATTTTTTTAATAAATTCAGGTAATGCAAAACATCCCCTGATAATATCCTTGTTTATATAAAGAGTATCTTTATCAAATTTTTCGGGATTTGCTTCCCCATATTTTTTAGAACCCATAGTAAAAGTCCAAAAACCACCGGGGTAAGTCGGTACAGTGGCCATATATACTCTTACGATTGGGAATAGTTTATTTAATCGTCTATTAATACTTACCATCATTTCAGAGTAGAATATGGGGGATTCGCTTTGACATACCATTAATCCATCATCCTGTAAAATATCATATAAATCATTATAAAATTCCTGCTGGAAAAGCTGCACTGCTGGCCCTACAGGATCTGAGGAATCAACTATAATAATGTCATACAAATAATCTCTCTTTTGTTTTACAAATGCAGTGCCATCCTCGTAGATAAAGTTTATCCTGGGGTCAGACAGATTTCCTGAAACTTCTGGTAAATACTTTTTACAAGCTTCAACTACTTTTTGATCAATTTCAACCATATCGATTATTTCTATATTGGGATATTTAGCCACCTCTCGGGCTGCTCCACAGTCTCCACCGCCTATTATAAGAACATTTTTTGGATTTGGATGCACATTTAAAGGTATATGTGCAATCATCTCGTTATATATATAACCATCCAAAGCTGTTGTTTGAATTGCACCGTCAAGAACTAACATACGGCCGAAATCGTAAGAGTCCAGGATTATAACCTTTTGAAACGAGGAGTTTTCCGAATATATTACATCCTTGATTCTGTAGTCCAACTTCAGATTGTCACGGTCTTCTTCAGTGAACCACATTTCGTTACCTATTTTTCGCAAATATTTTTCCATTTTATATAGAAAACTCCTTTCATGTGTATTCGGTTTATATAAATAATAACATGTATTTTCATATATATCAAAAGTGTAGAGTATTTTTCGGATACTGCATTTACTATAAGTTAATTGACATGTAATGAAAATAATGGCACAATTAAAAAAGAAAAGGGATTATCTTTATTTTGCAAACTCCAAAACCGCTAGCAGGAGAAATATTAAAAATAATATACTGGTTATTTGGTCTACAATCCATCGGTCTTTTGGGCTTACCATTTTCATAAGCAAATTTTCAATAGGCCCAACTATTACTATTGCCACAGTTATATATATAGGCGCTACATAACCCTTTCTTGCAAAGAGACTTAGTGAGATTAAGGCGATTAAAATGCCTAAGGCATAGTTTAAAAAAACAAAGACATTTTTAAGCTGTCCATTTGACATGTTAGCACCTCGAATCTAAAGGTGATAGATATAAAATTTTACACCCTTGTTATAATATATGTAATTATCTTTAAAAGTACATTTGTTATGAAAAAAACAAATCATAAAAGAGGATGTTATTCTTCAATAAAAAATATATTCAGGAGGAGATTTTTCTTGAAAGAACTTAATATTGCTAAAGTGTCTGAAAAAGTCATTGAACAGCTTCCCAAGGGAGCATTATTGACAGTAAAATCAAAGGACAAGTTAAACACCATGACTATAGGATGGGCTACATTAGGTCGTGTGTGGAATAAACCTATAATGACAGTTTTAGTGAGATTTTCGAGATTTACACATGATATTATCAGTGACTCTGATTCTTTTACGGTAAGCTTTTCATTTGATGGTAGTCTGAAACAGGCTATTGGCGTTTGTGGAGAAAAGTCGGGAAGGGATATGGATAAGTTAAAAGAATTGGGTCTTACCCCTGTTTATGTTGATGGTGTTGAATCACCTTATATTGATGAAGGGGACCTCCATTTCATCTGTAAGACAATATACAAAAATACTATGGAACCTCAGCTGCTCTCTGAGGAAATTCGGGACAAATGGTATCAAGACAATGACTATCATGTAATTTTTTATGGAGAAGTATTAAAGGTCTTACAAAAAGATTAAATAACTAAAGTCCGCACTTATCAGGTGCGGACTTTAGCATACATGTTAATTCCTAATCTAAAATAATCTAAAAAGTTATAACTATTCCATCTTCACCAGAATAAGTGCCGATTGTAGGGCCAATGGGGAAGATAAGAACATCGCGAGGATTATATCTATTTATAAGTTCAGCTTTTATAAATTCCGTATCCTCGGGATTTTTGGCATGTGTAATGCAAATAACAGTATCGGAAAAGTCTTTTTTTCTTTCTCCTATCAGGGATATAAGACGTTTCAAAGCCTTTCTGTTTCCTCTTACTTTTTCAAGTGGCACAACTTCGCCTTTAATACCTTCACATATTAATTTGACATTCATAACTTTAGCCAAAGCTCCCTGAAAGTTGGTTATACGGCCGCCTTTGACTATGTTATCAAGGTTTTTAAGGTATATAAAAATTGTCATTGCATTATCTCTAAAATTAGTTAGGTGCTCAACTATTTCATTTACAGAGTACCCGGAATCTCTAAGCTCTACAGCTTTCATAATCTGCAGAGCATGACCAGGGGATGCTGCATAAGAGTCAAAAACCGTCACAGGGACTGAAGCCATAGATTTTGCCAAATTTGCTGACTGAAAAGTGCCGCTGAGCTTTGATGAAATAGTAATACATAAAATTTCATCCTCAGGTGCGGCAATATCCTCAAAAACCTTTAAAAAATCTGCAGGGGAAGGTTGGGCAGTTTTAGGTAGCTCCTTTGATGCAGCCATTTTCTTAAAAAAATCATCTGTGCTAATATCAATTCTTTCTTTAAACTCCTCATCTTGAAATCTAATAGTTAAAGGTACTATGGGGATGTTGTGATGCTTAAGATAATCATCTGGTAAATCACATGAACTATCGGCAACGATATGTATCAATACACTTCCTCCTTTTGAAAATCTATAATATATTGTTGAAATCAATGTCTAATTTTTCTGCAATTGCCTTAAAGACTTTTCCTGCGGTATCATGGATAACAATTTCAGCTTTTTCATCAAGAGGAGTTGACTCTTTATTTATTATAACAAATTTTTGACTGTAAAGGGGAAGCTGGGCTACTGGATACACCTGCAGACTACTTCCTGCTACTATCAAAAGATCGCACCTTTTCACTTGTTCCAAAGCTCTATAATAATCATCACACATGGGGTCGCCAAAAAGCACTACATCAGGACGCACCAAGGCCTTACATTTATTACATATAGGTGGATTAACACCATTAGAAAATTGCTGAACAATTTCTGTAAAATTATATCTTTCTCCGCAATTAATACAGCTAGCTGTGCGAAGATGGCCGTGAACTTCAAAAAGATTTTTTGACCCTGCCTTGAAGTGTAGATTATCAATATTTTGGGTAATCACTCCTTGTATATAACCGGCTTTTTCCAAAGCAGCCAGAACCCGGTGGTTTATATTAGGTTTAACATCTAAATATTTAGACCATCTTGGAATATTAAAATTAAAAAAACTTTTGGGGTTAGACATCAAAGACGATATACTTGCTGCTTCAGCCGGGTTATACTTCTCCCAGAGCCCCAAGCCTTTGCTGCGATAATCAGGAATTCCACTTTCGGTGCTTATTCCGGCGCCTGTTAATGCCATCGCATACAAAGAAGATTTTAAAAGCCTCACAACCCGGTCAATCAAAAAAATCACCTCTTTCTAAAATACTATTATAATAGAATTATCAATGTTTTTCTACTTTTCATAGGCTCGCATCATTTTTAAAATGAAGTCGAAGGTAATATCTTTTAGGCCATCTTCTAACTCATCAATTTTTATGATATTGGGGTCACGCATAAAATTCATGATTTCATGGATGAAATTTTTGCAGTTTTGTATTACAATAGTATCCACAAGAGATTCTCCTTTTGAATGGTTTTTTTGGGTAATTCCATTGTATCAAAAAGCGAGGATCTCTTGTCTTTTTTATTATGAGAATGTCCTATAATTATTTTACACTATGTTTTTGCGAAAAGTTATTTAGCTTGGGCTGGCATAAGATTTGCATGCTTTTTTTCATGTAAGTCAAAATTCTGGGAAAAGCGCTAAAAAATACATTTATAAATAAAAAGGTAATTTAAAGAGATTGTCGAATATTTTAGTTTATTAACATTGTTTAGGAGGTAATCTTAGATTGTCTTTGTACAAATTGCGGTCTGAACTGCAAGAAATAGCTGAAGCTATAATGTACGTCACAAGCCTTGATGTAACCATTGTTGACAGGTCCCTTAGAAGAGTAGCCGGGACTGGTAAATACCAGGACACGATAGGTAGATATGCATCGAAAAAGTCAGTTTTTGAAAAATGCCTAAAAACTGGTAAGCTGTATGTTATTACAGAACCGAGAAACTGTACTGAATGTGCCGAATGTGAAACGCAAGAAAACTGTCATGAAGAAGCGGAAGTTTGTTACCCAATAGAAAGTGACAGGGGTGTTGAAGGTGTAATAGGAATGGTTGCATTTACTCCAGAACAAAAAATGGCTTTTTTGAAAAAGCGGCAGCACTATATGAATTTTGTCAGTCGAATGAGCAAGCTTATATCATCAAGTATAAAAGAAAAACAATTGCATCAAGAATTGGAATATAGATCAATAGAACTTAGGACCATTATTGACTCAGTGGATGAGGGTATCATTGCTATAGATAATAATAGGAATATTATTTGCATAAATAACTGGGCTTGCGAAATATTTAAAATCAAGAACGAAGAAGTAGTAGGAAAAAATCTTGATCAGGTTCTACCCCATAACAGTATTACCAAAGTAATAACTACAAACAAGGAGATTAAAGAGCAAGAAGAAGTATTAAAGATAAATGGTAATACGTGGAGATTTTTGCTTTCAGCTAAGCCCATCATTTTTAATGATAAGAAAGCTGGTGCGGTGGCAAGTTTTAAAGATTTTAACAAACTTCACCGCTCGATTTTTAAAATAAGTGAAAACCCCACAACTTTAACATTTGATAGAATTCTAGGGAGCAGCAGGAATTTTACAACAGTAAAACAACAAGCAAAACAAATAGCGAATCAGGATATTACTGTACTACTCATGGGGGAAAGTGGAACTGGTAAAGAGCTTTTTGCTAGAGCAATTCACTATGAAAGCTCTAGAAAAGATGAAATATTTCTTCCGATTAACTGTGGGGCAATTCCTGACAGCCTCATAGAAAGTGAATTATTTGGTTATGAAAAAGGCGCTTTTACAGGTGCGAACCCTAAGGGGAGAATCGGTAAATTTGAAAGGGCTGATGGTGGCACAATTTTTTTAGATGAAATAGGAGATTTACCACTGCATATGCAAGTAAAGTTGCTTCGAGTCTTGCAAGAAAAAGAAATTTATCGAGTCGGTGGTTTAACACCTATTAAAATTAATGTAAGGATTATAGCTGCTACAAACAAAGACTTAAGTGCCATGGTACAGAAAGGTGAATTCCGGGAAGATTTGTTTTATCGCCTAAATGTCGTGCCAATTCGAATTCCACCCCTTAGAGAACGGTCTCAGGATATCATAGAAATGGCAGAAATATTTTTTGATCGTTATAATACAATTCATAACAAGGGACATAAAGGAATTTCTGAAAAAGCAAAAAAACTACTAGTTAGCCATCCTTTCCCTGGAAATGTTCGGGAGTTAGAAAACCTTATTGAATATGGTGTTATTTTTGAAAAAGAAGATTTTCTAAGTGAAGATACTCTTTTAATAAAAATCGGTGACAAAAAGGGCTATAATACGGCGGTATCAAAAGGAGGGCTCAGAGAAATGGTAGCCGCCTTTGAAAAAAATGTAATAGAAGAATTGATAAGCAATTACGGTAATGATACTGAAGCTAAAAAAAAGATTGCTGAGAGACTTCAAATAAGCCAGGCTACATTATATCGGAAATTAAAAGAATTAGATTTTAGTGATATATAAAACAAGAAATTGCGAGGGAGGGGGCTTTTATCAATAGTGATAAAATATAATCAAAAATGAGAATTCAACTTATAAGCATATTAAAGTCTTTTTTTTATAGTACATTTTCATTTTTGATAAAATTTATGTTGGTAATTATTAAGTTTTGGTGAAAAGGCTAGAAGGAATCACGGTTTTCATCAATGGCAAGAAACTTGCAATATATCAATTTTAGTATTATTATAACTAAATGATTACAACAAAAGGGAGGGTAAGAATGAGCAAAAAGGATATTGATGAATTTATGGATGAATTAAAGCTGGATCAGCCTATAAGTATTGAAGAATTTAAAACAGCGATAAAAGAAGCTTATAAAGACAGATCCAGGCAAATTTATTTTATTTGGAGAAAGCTCAAAGAACTATATCCAGAGGTTGATGCCAATAGAGTAATTGCTGAGGGCTCTTGGGATTTTGGGATTTATCAAGGAAAAAAGATTGCCGCTAAATACGGGGCTGAAAACATAGGTCCTAAAGAGGCGCTTTTGGGCCAGACTTCTAAAGGGGGTATACTAGTTTTTGAGCAGGTTATTGAGAAAATAGAGGAAGATGAAGCTGTTAAGATGTTTAACGCCTGCCCACACTGTGAAGCACTGGAGGAACTCGGTGCAACTCCGGAAGAAATAAAAGCCTTTTGCCGGGATATGCTGGGCAAATGCGATTATGCAATATGCGCTCCGTTTCCAAACGTTAAAATTGATTTTCCCACAACTATCGGAGACGGCGAAGGTAAACCCTGCGCAATGACGATAACACGGGTTAAGGAAGAAAAGAATTAAGAATTTAAGGAGGTTTATCAATGAAAAATGTAAAAAAGGTTATAGCTGTTTTCCTTACTGTATTACTCTTTGCTGGTATGTTTACTGGATGCTCCAACCAAGGCAATACTGCAGAACCTGCAGGCGGCGACACACAGGGAGGCTCTGAAGAAAATGCGGAAATTATCAAGATTGCATATATTGGACCTCTCACCGGAAATAATACTCTTTATGGTCAGACCCAGCAGAATGCTATTCAACTGGCAGTAGAAGAGATTAACGCCCAAGGCGGAATCAATGGTGCCAAAGTTGTAGTAGAATGGCATGATGATAAATCCGACCCTAAGGAGACAGTTGTTCTAGCGGGTAAAGTATGTGACGATGATGATGTTATATCCGTATTTGGCCCCTTCTCAAGTACAAGTGCTATGGCAGCAGCCCAAACATTCATTGACGCAAAAATGCCTGTTTGTTCAGCCTCAGTTTCCCATCCAGACTGGTCAAACTTAGGTGAAGGCTATTTCTTCAGAGGAGACTCCACACAGGAACAGATGATGGAAGCTTATTCGAATTTTATGTATAACGATCTTGGAGTTAGGAAAATTGCGGCATATTATGTTCAAAGCGACTGGGGCATTGCCGTTTACGAACAGCTAGAAAGGTTCTTTACTGCCCTTGGTGGCGAAATTGTATATGCGGATTTATTCCCCTTAGAAACCAAAGACTTTTCGGCTCCTTTGGCAAAGTTTAAAGATAAAGACTTCGAGCTGTTTTTCTTAGCTTCTATGATCACAGAGGGTTCTTTAATTGTAAATCAGATGAGAAAGCTTGGAATTGATCAGCCCTTATTGACAAACAATTCCTTGATGATGAAAGAATATCTTGACATCGTTGGTGACAATGCCGAAGGTCAGATGCTCCTTTCATACTTTGCTGACGAAGGTAATACTGAAAAGTTTGAAAAGTTCCGGGCTGCATATGAATCAAAATATCCCGGAAAATCAGTTGATACTCACGCATTTAACACCTATGATCTGATTAGTGTAATGTTTGAAGCTCTGCGTCATTCCGGTAACGATAGAGAAAAGTTTGTAGCCGAGATGCATAAGATAAAAGACTTCCAGGGCTTGCAGACCAAGATCAGTATTTTAGAAAACGGAGACATGGAAAAACCATTCACTCCAATTGTTGTTAAAGATGGTAAGTGGACAGTTTGGGAAAAGTAACATAAAGTTTTTGTAAATATATCGAGTGAGCATGACGCAGCGGCGGATGCAGTAGCAAAAATGCTGTTGCACAAAGCCCTGCGTCCATATTTTAACATATTTGGAGGAAGCCTATGTTTTTTCAGCAGTTAGCAAACGGTCTTGCTATTGGCAGTATCTATTCATTAGTTGCTATTGGATACAGTATGGTATACGGTGTTTTGGGGCTGATAAACTTCGCTAACAATGCTTTTATGATAGGCGGAGCCTATTTGCTCATATTATTCTTTGTTTGGAATAAATTTCCATTATGGATAACTATTATACTCTCGCTAGGATTATGTGGGCTGGGCGCCATGGCGATGGAACGGTTTTCTCTGAGATATATAAGGAAAGTCGGTTCTTCTGAAATATCATCTCTTATATGTACTGTCGGATATTCCACACTTATTTTAAATTTAGAGATGATCATTTTTGGCTCACAGACAAATCCTATTCCTAGCTTGTTTAATTTTGATATGATAACTATTGGAAATGTAATGCTAGATCCTCTCCAGATCATTATTTTGGGAATGGCTGTTATTATGATGGTTATTCTTTCTTATGTCACATACAGCACGAAGACTGGTGACGCAATGCGAGCAATTTCCCAAAACATGCAGGCAGCCCATCTTATGGGTATTAAGGTGAATAATATAATTAATTTAACCTTTTTTATCGGAACTGTTTGTACAGCCCTTTCGGGAATTATGATCGGGGTATACTATGGTGCGGTTGACACTGGTATGGCTTTTTCCGTAGGTATCAAAACCTTTGCCGCAGCTGTTCTCGGTGGTATCGGTTCACTGCCTGGATCCATGGTTGGCGGTATTATTATCGGTATTATCGAAACGTTTGTTGTAAGCTATATCAGTGCAGGTTATCGTGATGCTATTTCTTTTATCATACTCATAGTTGTGCTCGTCGTAAGGCCTAGTGGATTATTTGGCAAAAAGCAGATTACGAAGGTTTAAGGGGGTAATGCTTTGTTTAAAAAACTAATATCCTTTTGGGCAGCAAATGAGAAGATAATTAATCTTATAGCTTTGGGAATAGCTATTGCATATCCCCTTTTATTTAATGGCAGGTATTATATTGACCTCGCTATAATGTGTTTAATTTACGCACTTCTTAGCCTTAGTCTAAATTTTATTACAGGATATTGCGGCATCGTAGTTCTCGGTCAGGCAGGTTTCTACGGTATAGGTGCATATACTTCTGCTATACTATTAACACGATATGGTTATAGCTTTGTCTTTACCGCATTAGCAGCAATAGCTGTGTCCTTTTTATTTGGTTTGATTATTGGACTGCCAACTCTTCGCGTAAGTGGTAAATACCTGTCAATTGTAACTTTAGGCTTTGGGGAGATAATGCGTATCTTTGAACTGAATGCAACAAGCCTTACTGGCGGGCCTTTTGGTCTTAAAAACATACCACACATAGACATATTCGGTATAGTGATAAGAACACCAATAGCCCAATATTATACTATATTGGGGCTTCTAATAATTTCAATAATAGTTGTCAACAACCTTATCAACTCAAGAGCCGGTAATGCGTGGAATGCAATTAAGGGTGATGAAATTGCGGCCCAATCTATAGGAATTAATACTCATAGATATAAGTTATTAGCTTTTGCAATATCAGCCGCCCTTGCTGGGTTAGCAGGTGCATTTTATGCCTCCTATGTTAACTATATAGACTCTACAAGTTTTAACTACGAGACGTCAATCTTGATTCTAAGCATGACAATCATGGGTGGCCTAGGCAGTATTCCCGGCAGTATTGTGGGGGCAATATTTTATACAATCTTACCTGAGGTACTGCGTTTTGTAGCAGAATACCGTCAGATTGTATATGGTGGAGCCATTATCTTTTCCATAATGTATAAGCCCGATGGCTTGTTGGGCGGTTTTAACCTGCGTCAAGTAAGGCTTTTTGACAATCTTCATAAGCAAAAAGCAATGGCAAAGGGGGAGGAAGGATAATGAAGCCAATACTCAGAGGTGAAAGTATAACCCAGAAATTTGGTGGTCTAGTAGCAAATAGTGATGTAAACTTTGAACTATATAAGAACGAAATTGTTGGCATAATAGGACCTAACGGTGCGGGGAAAACTACCCTATTTAATATTATAACGGGTATGTTTGGACCAACCTCAGGCAAGATATATTATAAGGATGAAGACATTACAGGTCTTAAGCCCTATGATATAGCAAAAAAGGGTATTGCTAGAACCTTTCAAAATATCCGTTTGTTTAAGAACATGATGGTAATCGATAATGTTATTACCGGGCTGCATACACAAACGAAAACTTCAATCATCGAGGCAGTTTTTAACCTTCCCCGTAATCGAATGGAAAACAAGGAGAGTATTACAAAAGCGGAGGAAATTCTTAAAAAAACCGGTCTTTATGAATACAGGTACCACTACGCAAACAGCCTTGCCTATGGTCTACAAAGGCGCCTAGAAATAGCTAGAGCTATGGCGGTAAATACCGAAGTGCTGCTTTTAGATGAACCGGCGGCGGGTATGAACGAGAATGAAACGTCGGAGCTTTTAGAGTTCATACTTGAACTTAAAGGCTTTGGTTTTACCATATTGCTGATTGAGCACGATATGAGGTTGGTTATGAATCTTTGTGAAAGGATTTATGTTCTGGATCACGGTATGCTTATAGCATCCGGCAAACCAGCCGAAATCAAATCCAATCCCTTGGTTATCGATGCATATCTTGGAAAGGGGGTTTAATCTATTGCCCTTACTCGAAGTTAAAAACTTGCATACAAGCTATGGTGCAATAAAAGCAATTAGGGGGATTAACTTTAGTGTAGAAGAAGGAGAAATTGTTACATTAATAGGTGCAAATGGAGCAGGGAAGACAACGACTCTGAACACTATCGTTGGACTTGTTGAACCAGCTGCTGGAGAAATATGGTTTAACGGTAAAAACGTTACTAACCTTGAGCCGGCAGAAAAGGTTAAGCTGGGGATTGCTCTTTCGCCGGAAGGAAGGCAGGTTTTCCCTGACCTATCTGTTGAAACAAACCTTAGGCTAGGTGCTTATACATGCCCTAAGGAAAGGCTTAGTGAGGGGCTTGAACAGGCTTATTCTCTGTTTCCAATTTTATTAGATCGCAAAAAGCAGATGGCTGGTACACTTTCAGGTGGGGAACAACAAATGCTGGCAGTTGCTAGAGCACTAATGACCTTTCCAAAGCTGCTTATGTTAGATGAGCCTTCTTTAGGTCTTGCACCTATCATTGTATCAGATATCTTTAAACTTATTAAAAAGATTAACAGCATGGGCACGACTATATTGCTGGTAGAACAAAATGCCCGTATGGCTCTTTCAATTTCTGACAGGGGATATGTTATTGAAACCGGTCGTATCACCCTCTCAGATACGGGTATAAACCTTTATAACAACGAAAAGGTCAAAGCAGCCTATTTAGGCGGCTTATGAGTTTTACCATATGAAGTGGATACCGTTAATATATATTTGTGAAAGGCACCAATCAAATACGGTTGGTGTTTTCTTTCTATGAACGAACTTATCCTTGACTTATTTTTTGTTTTATTAATTCGTAAGGTATTGACTTGACCTGGCGGTTTCGTGATTTTTACAGTGTTTATCATATGCGATAAATTATTATCAATTATGAGAAATAACATATTGTAAGCCTCGGGAAGAGTTTAATTCAAAATAAATTTCATTTATGATAAAAAACAGTTTACTGTATATCGTTTAAAAGCTCTTGTTTAAAAAAGTTCTTCTTAAAATGCCCCAATACCAAGGCTTTTTTTCTTAAAAAATGATTTTTTAAAGTCCTATGGCAAGAAACTTGCAATATAATAAATGCAAATCAAAGGAGGGGCAGTATGCAAAATTCAATTTTACTTGATATATTAAAAGACCAAGTAACTCCTGCCCTTGGCTGTACAGAACCTATTGCTGTAGCCTTGGCGGTCGCAAAAGCTAAAGAAATCCTTGAAAAAACGCCGGATTTAATAAAAATTAGTGTTGATAGAAATATATTTAAAAATGCTCTGGGAGTTGGAATACCAGGAACTGATGAAAAAGGCCTGCATATGGCTGTAGCGCTTGCTATGATTGCAGGTAGGTCGAAATACAACTTAGAAGTGCTAAAAGATATAACAAAAGAGGATATATTAAAAGCAAAAGAAATAGTAAGCAGCAATATTATTAATGTTTCTATTGCCGAAGATATAGTCGGATTATATGTTGAAGTTAAGGCTTATTATCAGGAAGATGAAGCTAGGGTAGTGATAAAGAATAAGCATGATAATATAGTGCTTATAGAAAAAAATAATGAAATAGTTTTCAAAAAAGAAGAGACAACGGAAAATAAGATTTCATTAAGAGATAATATCAGAAAAATGAGCATAAAGGATATCAAGGATTTCGTCGAACAAGTAGATTTAGATTGTTTAGACATTGTTGTTCAAGGCATTGAGATGAACAAAAAGATGGCCAAGGAAGGTATGAACAGCAAATATAGTAGAGCCTTAAGTCAGGAAAATCGCGTAGAAGATATGGACTATAGAGATTACGCTAAATATCTTACTGCTATTGCCAGCTATGCGCGAATGTCAGGATATCCTCTGCCTGTAATGAGCTGTGCAGGAAGCGGAAACCACGGCCTTACTGCTATTTTGCCTATTGTAGCCATAGGTGAAAAAAAGCATATAAACAGGGAAGATATAATTCGAGCAGTGACCTTAAGTCTATTAGTGACAATTTATGTGAAAAGCTACACTGGAACATTGACACCGGTTTGTGGTTGTGGTGTTGCTGCCGGCGTCGGTGCGAGTGCTGGAATTGCGTATATGTTGGGCGGGAATCTTGAGCAAATAGAAGGTGCTATAAAAAACATGATAGGCACCTTGGCGGGAATCATCTGTGATGGCGGAAAACCGGGATGTGCATTTAAACTGTTAACTTCTGCTGATGCTGCTGTGGAATCTGCTGTTATGGCCTTAAATAATATTATTATATCTTCTAATGATGGTATTGTAGATGAAACTGCCGAAAGAACTATTAAGAACCTAGGAAAGGTTTCTACAGATGGTATGGTAAATACTGATGAGACAATTTTAGGGGTAATGATGGAGAAATGCCCCTAGTCAAGAAACAATCAATAGGTAGGCTATATATATGAGCAGTGTTTTTAAAAAAGGGTATGTATTTTTGCATTTACCCTTTTTTATTTTTTGTCAAACATATTTTGGATTATTGCCGGAAATAAATAAAAAGACCATGGAAAATATAAACATAGAGAGAAAAACATATTTCGGGAGAATGCATATTGGAAAGTTTGCGCAATAAAAAAAATACTTTTTTTGGTATCTGGCAAATCTTCAGAGCGATAGCTGTTATAACTTTTTCTGGCAGTCTAATTTTTATAAATATTGCCTTTGCATGGAAATACGAAAGTGTTCAATGGCAACATGTGTTAGCGTTGGTACTTGGATGTTTTCTTATTAACGGTTTTCTAGGCCATTCATTAAACGATATCAACGATTGGTTAACAGGGACAGATGTGGTTTCTAAAGGAATACTATCTGGAGGCTCAAAGGTAATAAAAAATGGTGTGTTTGATATTAGAGATTTAAACAGGGTGGCTCTTTTTTCTTTAACAATAATACTTTCGATAGGATTGTATCTATATTTCCTTCGTGGTTTACTTGTGTTAGCAGCCTTAGCTTACGGTATTTTCGTCGCTTGGGCGTACACTTGTCCCCCTTTTCGATTGGCTTACAAGCCAATTATTGGTGAATGGATAGTGTTTGTGGCCTCAGGCATCGTATTGTCTACGGCATCATTTTTTGTATTAACTGGCGGTTTTCACATAGTGCCCTTTTTTGCCGGAATCGTACAAACCACACTATTAACAGCTTGGATAATGCAGCATCATATACCTGACATCCCTGCAGATCTTTCAGCCAAGCCTAAGAAGCTTACAACTCCGGCATTATTCTTTTTCTTATGGGGGAAAGATATGGCTGCTATGCCTGCAATCATTTATTACGGCATGGCAGCTGTTTTAAGTATTATCGGTTTCTTATATATCCATAGGATTTTTGTATGGATGATTATTCCTGGAATAGTAGGGATATGTGTATCTTGTGCAACTGATACAAAAAATGTAAAAGATGCTACAAATAAGCAGTTAATTACAACGCTTATTATTATAGCCAACAGCATTGCATTCGCACTGTTTATATAAAATGATAAAAATAATTTGCCTTTAGTTATAGTCTGCCATGAATAAATAGGGGTATTAAGACATCTATTTATGGTAATTATGCTTTCTGCTCTAGTTTTTTGGGTAGCAACTAAAAAATCTTGATGTCAACATATCGTCATTAAAGTTTGGAAACATCAGTAGTTGAATCAAATATGATCACGCAAGCTAATAGCAAGATAGGTAACAGTAGAAAATCAAAAGTTAATATGTCTCTGTTCTTTAATCAGTTTTTGTAAAAAATACTATTTTTATTAGGAGACGAGAGTCTCTTATTTTTATGTTTGAGTACTTAACAAAATTTTAAAAAATTACAACATTAGAAGGAATTTACAGAAAACTATAGAATATATAATATTATTAAAAATCAATTTTAAGAAAAAATATTCAAAATTGAGGATTTATAGCAAGAAAGAAGGGAGTAAACAATAATGAAGCTCCATAAATTACAAGTGGAACTACAGCAAATTGCCGAGGCTATAATGGCAGTAACAGGAATGGATGTTACAATTCTAGATAATAATCTAAAGAGAATAGCGGGAACGGGAAAGTACAGAGCCGCAGTAGGAAAACTAGCTCCTCAGAACTCAGTTTTTGAAAAGTGTATTACTACGGGTCGGGAGTATGTGATTGAGATGCCAAGAAACTGTGACGAATGCGAAGATTGCCATGGTAAATCTTATTGCTTGGAGGAGGCTGAGGTATGTTGTCCTATTAAAATTGACCAAGATGTAACTGGAATAATAGGTTTGATTGCCTTTAATCAGGCTCAAAAGGAATCTTTTTTAGAAAAACAGAAAGAATACATGAATTTCATTCGCCGCATGAGCAGCCTTATATCATCTCAACTTAAGGAGCAGAGATTGTATGAAGAACTTCGTTATAGATCTATAGAGCTTCATACGATAATTGATGCAGTGGATGAAGGCATAATAGCCGTTGACCATCAAGGAAAGATACTTTGTATAAATCAATGGGCTAAGAGTGCTCTCAGAATCAAAGAAGAAAATATTATTGGTAAAAAGTTGGATGACATTTTTCCTAAAAATAGTGTGACAAGAGTTTTAAAAATCAATGAGGAAATAAGAGAGCAGGAAGAAGCATTTACTATTGGCAAAAGTTCGTTTCGTTTTCTGATATCGGTTAAACCCATCATATTTAATTCAAAAAGAGCTGGAGCTGTAGCCACCTTTAAGGATTTTGAGAAGTTACATCGATCGATAATAAGAATTAGTGAAAATACAGAGACAATTACTTTTGACAAAATTTTAGGTAAAAGTCCCAATTTTTTGAGGGCCAAAGAACAGGCAAAGCAAATAGCAAATCAGGATGTTACGGTGTTGATTCTAGGGGAAAGTGGCACTGGTAAGGAACTTTTTGCTCGGGCAATACATTATGAAAGCTCTAGGAAAGATGAAATTTTTATGCCAATAAACTGTGGCGCTATACCCGATAGTCTCATAGAGAGTGAATTATTTGGATATGAGAAAGGCTCTTTTACAGGGGCAAGTCCCAAAGGAAAAATTGGGAAATTTGAAATGGCTCAAGGAGGTACTGTGTTTCTTGATGAAATAGGAGACCTTCCATTACATATACAGGTCAAACTTCTAAGAGTCCTTCAACAGAGAGAGGTGGTACGTATTGGAGGGTTAACTCCAATAAAGGTTGATGTACGAATAATTGCTGCTACTAATAAGGATCTGTTTGAAATGGTACATAAGGGAGAATTTAGAGAGGATCTGTTTTATCGGCTAAATGTAGTTCCTATTATTATTCCCCCTTTACGTGATAGACCAGAAGATATATTAGATATGGCTGAAAGCTTTATCAGTAGGTATAACGGTATTTATAATAAAAAAATTAAAGGTTTTTCTGATGAGGTGAGAAAAGTTTTGATAAACCATTCTTGGGATGGTAATGTTCGAGAACTGGAAAATCTTATTGAATATGGTGTTATTTTTGAAAAGACTAATCTACTAACCTTTGACACCATTTCAAAAAAACTAAATTTGCATAGTCCTACAGACTTATACAACGGCGGCTTAAAACAGATTATCAAAGATTATGAAAGGAGCGTTATTAGAAACCTCTTAAATTACCATGGACATGATACCGAAGCAAAGAGAAGAGTTGCACAACAACTAAAAATTAGCACAGCTACGTTATATAGGAAACTAAATGAGTGAATTCTCGATAATAAAAAAACTATTCCCAAAAATGAGATAAGCTAGATACCAAATACCGTAATAGAAATTTTAATTTGGAGGGACCCAAACTTCCAAATTTTAAGAAATAGAAAATAAATGAAATTTATCAACTAATCCTAACAATAAGTCAGACGTTACTTTTGTGAATTTTACATTATTGGCACAGAACTTGCTCTCAACTTAGACTAGAGAATAAAGGGAGGAGTTCATGCGAATGATGAAGGAAACATCGCTACTGGACATTTTAAAAGCTGAAGTAACCCCGGCTTTAGGTTGTACAGAACCCATCGCTGTGGCTTATGCGGTGGCTAAAGCTAAAGAAACCTTCTCTGGGCAAATAGAAAACCTTAAAATCATTGTAGATCGGAACATATTAAAAAACGCTATGGGAGTAGGTATACCTGGCACTAACAAAAAGGGACTTAAAATCGCTGCCGCTCTAGCATTGATCGCAGGTAAATCACGCTACAAATTGGAGGTATTAAAAGAGATCACTGCCGAAGACGTGAAAAAAGCCGAGGGAATTATGGCTCAGGGTATATTAGATGTATCTACAAAAAAAGATGCTAGAGGCATCTATATTGAAGTTATTGCACGAGGATCTGGGGAAAGTGTAAGAGTTATTATAGAAGATAAACACGACAACATAACCATGATAGAAAAAAACGGCAAAATAATATATAAAAAAGACTTAGAGTTACAAGTTGATTATGTAGGGAATATCAGATCCTTTACTATAGCAGAACTTATACAATTTGCGCAAAATGTTAGTTTGGACAAAATACAGTTGGTTAGACAAGGAATCGAGATGAATAAAAGAATGGCACAGGCAGGTTTGGAAAACGGGGCTTACTATAATAGGAGTTCACTTGACAATAAAGAAAACTTTAAAGAATATGCCAAGACACTAACATCTGCGGCTTGCCATGCCCGTATGTCAGGATTTCCTTTACCGGTTATGAGTTGTGCCGGTAGCGGAAACCATGGCTTAACTGCTATATTACCCGTAGTAGCAGTAGGAGAAGCAAAATGCATTGATATGGAAACTGTGATTCGAGGCGTAACTATAAGCCTTTTAGTCACAATTTATGTAAAGAGCTTCACTGGAACTTTGTCGGCGGTATGTGGTTGTGGTGTTGCTGCAGGGGTAGGAGCCTGTGCAGGAATTACCTTTATTTTAGGTGGTACCTTAAATCAGATTGAGGGCGCGATAAACAATATGATTGGTGGTATTTCTGGAATTATTTGTGACGGTGGAAAACCCGGGTGTGCCTTCAAACTGTCGATTTCATCGGGTACAGCGGTAGAAGCCGCATTGATGGCACTTAACAACGTCTTTATTTCTCATGAGGATGGGATTGTCGATCAAACAGCCGAGAAGTCTATATACAATCTTGGTGAAGTATCTACTAAAGGAATGCAAAATACAGATGAAACCATATTAAAAGTAATGATGCAAAAATGCCCCTAAATGTATAAATAAAAAAAATTAGGGAGGTAAAACAATGGCTAGAATGGATGGATTGCAAAACTTTGTTTTTGACGAACCGACAAAAATCATATATGGAGAGGGATCAATTAAGGAGCTAAAAAATGAATTGATTCGATTAGGTTCCAAGTCGGTTCTATTGGTTTGCGATGAGGGTATAGTTAAAGCCGGTCTTGTAGACAAAGTAAAAACTATTGTAGAAGATACCCCCGGAGTTGAATTACACCTTTACGACAAGATCATTGTCAATCCCCTCGATACAACGATGGATGAAGGTTACGAGTTTGCCAAGAAAAATCAGGTTGATACCGTCATAGGTCTAGGAGGAGGTAGTTCTCTGGATTCTGCTAAGGGCATAGCCCTACTGATGACCAATGGAGGCAGGATGCGGGAATATCTCATGGAAGGTAAAGTAGTAGAAAAGGTTATTGCTCCTACTATATGCATCCCCACTACTGCCGGTACAGGTAGTGAGGTAACGAGGACCGTGGTGGCTACAGACCATATTACAAAATTCAAGGATGGTTTTAAATATGCTGATACAATGTATGCTGCAGTAGCGATCCTTGACCCCGTCCTAATGGAAGGTTTACCACCTCATGTCCTCGCAGCTTGTGGAATGGATGCATTAACCCACGCCATAGAATCTTATATTACCTGGAAGGCCAACCCCATTACTGATGCTATGAATATCTACGCTATCAGGCTTATTGGTGAAAACATTGGAAAAGCTTTCGCGCGACCTCAGAACTACGATGCCAAGGGTAAAATGCTTTTGGCCTCAACTCTTACTGGTATAGCTTTTGATCAGGCTGGTCTTGGTCTCGCTCACTGTATGGGTCATCCTATGGGAGGTCTCTTTAATGTTGCTCATGGTATAGCTTGTGGAATGGCATTACCGGTCACAATGGAATTTAATCTCATTTCAAATCCTGAAAAGTTTGCCGATATAGCTGTTGCCCTTGGTGCAAATATCCATGGTTTGACCAAGTATGAGGCTGCCCAAAAGTCAGTAGAGATGGTCAAAGGTTTGTTGAAGGCTTTGGGCTTACCCATGACATTGAGGGAAATAGGTATTGAGGAAAAAGATATTCCATCTCTAGCGAAAGATGCCATGGGGTTTCCGGGGATGCGGGGTGCGAATCCGAGGATAGCTACACAAAAGGACGTGGAAAACCTATTCAGAAAATTGTTATAGAACCTTTGTAAGTATCTTCTTCAAAGAAAAGGGGGAAATTATGTGGAAAATGTCCTCGTTCTAAATGAAAAAGATAATGTTGGTAATGCCATAGAAGACATTGTTAGAAATCAGGCAGCCATTTACTCTCTTGCTGGTAAATCTTATGAAATAATTGCGAAAGAAGCGATTCCTTTTGGTTTTAAAATAGCTTTGAAGAGTATAAATAAGGGTGATTCTGTAATAAAATACGGGGAAATAATCGGAATAGCTAGTAAGGATATAACTCAGGGGCAATTAGTGCATGTTCACAATTTGGAAGGATATCGGGGTCGGGGAGATCTAAATTTTAAAAAAAGGTGCTGCGGAACATGAAGATACTTGGTTATGAAAGACCTGATAAAAAAGTCGGAATAAGAAATTACTTATTAATCCTACCGGTTACTCGGGGTAGTCATATGTTAGCTGCCAAAATAGCGGAGAATGTAAGATATGCAAAGACATTTATTGCTGGTGATGAAGATGGCAGAGATTCCGATGATAGAATGACTATGTCTAGAGTATTTATTGGATTAGGGAAAAACCCCAATGTAGGTGGGGTAATCTTAGTCTGTAACAAAAAAAGTGCTGGGTATGATGAACTACTCCCCACCTTTATCGCATCAGAGATAAGCGCTACAGGAAAAGATGTTCAAATATTGGATGTAGAAGAACAGGGCGGTATATATAAGGCATTGGGGGAGGGTATTAGAAAAGCCCGCAAGATGCTTCTTAAAATATCAGAAACCCCCAGGACATATGTGGAATTTGGCAAATTAACAATTGGAATAAAATGCGGTTTGTCCGATGCATCATCAGGCATTTCCGGTAATCCAACCGTTGGATTTTTGGCGGATGAACTTATTAACCAGGGAGGCACAGTACTATTTTCAGAAACTACTGAAGTTATTGGAGCAGAAGAAATATTGGCTAACCGCTGCAATAATGATGAGATTAAAAAAGCCTTTCTTGAATGTGTTTATCGAACAGAAGAAGAAGCTAAAGCAACAGGGGAAGACATAAGGTCCATAAATCCAATACCTGCTAACATTGATGCGGGTATTACAACTTTAGAAGAAAAGTCTTTAGGAGCTATTGCAAAGGCTGGACACCATTCAATAAATGGAGTGCTGAAGTATGCCCAAATACCAAAGGAGAAAGGGCTTTACTTCATGGACTCATGGATGTCATCTACATCTCTCTTTCTCGGTTATGCAGCGGCAGGTGCTAACTTAATTATCTTCCAGATGGGAGGAGGGGCGCTCCCCAAAGACCCTCCTATGCCAGCTGTATCTACAGGTATAGTTGTTCCTGTGTTCTACACTACTGGAAATCCCAGGACTTATGCTAAAGCTCAAGATGAAATAGACTTTAATTGTGGCACAGTTATAGATAAAGGGGAGACTATACAACGAGCTGGGAAAAGGCTAATTAACGAGATACGAATGATAGCTTCGGGAAAACTAACAAAAATGGAAACATGGAACTACGATGATCCCGCGGAAATATATTTAAGAGGGCCTAAACTGTAATGTAACCTACAAAGCTCATGCAAATTATTATTTGTGATAAGGGGGGATGTGCTAGGGTAAGAAAACTGGAAATAATGTTGTTTTAAAAACATAGAATTTTAGGGGGAGAGAAAGGTGAAGAAAAGTAAGGTTTGGATTTTAAGCCTAGTTGTTTGTTTGCTTGTGATGATGCTTTTAAGTGGTTGTGGAGGTCAACAGGCGGAAGTGGTTGAGGAAGAAAGTGAAGAGATAGTAATAGGTATATATTTACCAATGACCGGGGCCAATGCGGCAGGAGGCCAGATGTCCATGGAAGGAATAAACTTGGCCTTAGAACAAAAAGGTGAAGTATTGGGCAAAAAAATAAAGACAGTCCTTGTGGATGACAAGAGTGACAAGGTTGAGGCTGCTAATGCTGTTACTCGGTTAATAGACAAGGAAAAGGCTGTGGCTATTATAGGCAGTTATTCAAGCTCTCTCGCCATCCCCGGAAGTGAAGTGGCAAACAAAGCTAAAATACCCATGATGGCGAATACTGCAACTAACCCACTGGTCACCCAAGGTAAAGAGTATTGTTTTAGAGCATGTTTTATAGACCCACTTCAAGGAACAGCTCTAGCGAACTTCTCTGTAGAACATTTGAATGCAAAATCAGCTATGATAATTCTTGACAGGGCAAACGATTATTCTGTGGGTCTTGCAAATTTCTTCAAGGAAGCTTTTGAAAAAGCTACGGGTTCTGAGGTAGAAGAATTGAAGTATAACAGCGGTGATCAAGATTTTTCAGCTCAACTTACAATGGTTAAGAGCAAGAACCCCGATGTACTGTTTATTCCAGCTGGGAATTACGGTGATGCTGGCTTAATAGCAAAACAGGCTAGAGACTTGGGTATAACTAGTGCATTTATGGGCGGAGATACTTGGGATACCCCAGAGTTCGCTCAAATTGGCGGGGAGGCAATAGAAGGCAGCTACTTTAGTACTCACTTTGATCCTGAACAGACTACCGAATCGGCTAAAGCCTATTGCCAAGCTTTTGAAAAGAAATACGACAAAAAGTCAAGTTCTGCTGCAGCCCTGAGTTATGACGCATATATGTTGGTGGTAGATGCTATAGAACGGGCTGGGTCAGCAGAACCTGAAGCCATAAAAGATGCATTAGCTGCCACAAAGGATTATCCGGGTGTAACAGGGGTTATTAATTTCGACGAGAACAATAATCCTGTAAAAGATGTAGTAATAGAACAGATAAAGGATGGAAAATTCAACTTTTTAACATCGGTTAGACCACACTAAAGAATCATTATATCTGTAAAAATTAACAATAACTGACAATAATCTCACTGCAGAAACATCATAATACTCTCTGCTAGTGTGTAAGGTGTTTCTGCAGTTTGATTAATATTTGTCATCGGAGGCTTCAATTATGACTCTATCACTCTTTTTACAGAATCTCATCAATGGTATCACCGTAGGTAGCATGTATGCACTTATTGCCATTGGCTATACAATGGTATACGGGATTATAAGATTAATCAACTTCGCACACGGTGATATCATTATGCTAGCAGCATATTTTGTTTTCTTTGGCCTCGAAATATTCTATTTACCCTGGTGGATTTCGGTTATTTGCTCAATCATACTCACAGCACTGACAGGTATGTTAATAGAAAAGGTTGCTTATAGGCCCATTAGACAGATTAATGCTCCTAGGATGTCTTTGCTAATATCTGCTGTAGGTGTATCCTACTTCTTGGAGAATGTAGCTATTGTTGTTTTTGGCGGAAGGTCTAAGTCTTTTTATACGCCTGCGGTTTTTACTCATGTTATTAAGACGGGAGAATTATCCATTCCTCAACTGGGTATTATCATTCCAATAGTTACGGCAATTATCCTGATAATACTTGTCTACTTAGTGAATCATACAGTTATGGGTATGTCAATGAGGGCTTGTGCCAGGGATGTAGACACAGCTAGGCTTATGGGTATCGATGTGGACAGAGTTATTGCTCTTACTTTTTGTATTGGGTCGGCTTTAGCAGCTATTGGAGGCATTATGTGGGGATTGAGATATCCTCAGATACATCCTTTGATAGGTTTAATGCCTGGCTTAAAATGCTTTATAGCGGCAGTGGTAGGAGGAATAGGCAATATTCCGGGTGCAGTATTGGGTGGATTGCTGATGGGTCTCGGTGAGATAATGCTGGTAGCAGCAATGCCTGCATTATCAGGTTATCGAGATGCATTTGCTTTTATAATCCTAATACTGATTTTACTATTTAAGCCTACTGGTATTTTGGGCGAAAAAATTGCGGAAAAGGTGTAGGTGATGAAATTGAAGAGCAGAAAGGAAATCATGTTGACAATTCTCGCCATCGCCCTGTTATTTTTGTTTATCTTTTGGGCCCAAGGGAACCTTGATGCATATAAAATAAGGATACTTAATTTATGTGCAATAAACATTATACTTGCTCTCAGTTTAAACCTTACCAACGGTTTCACGGGATTGTTTTCCCTAGGGACAGCTGGGTTTATGTCCATTGGTGCATATACGAGTGCCATACTTACCATGAGCCGGGAAGCTAAAGAAATGAATTTTTTCATGCAACCCATGGAGCCGAGCCTTTTAAATATCAATGCCCCATTTATTGTTGCATTATTATTGGCTGGTGCATTTGCGGCTATAGTTGGTTTCCTCGTAGGCGCACCTGTATTAAAACTTAGGGGAGACTATCTCGCTATTGCTACCTTAGGTTTTGGAGAAATAATAGCAGTTCTATTTACTAATACTCAATCTATTACTAATGGGGCGCTAGGCCTTAAAGGCCTGCCGCAGTATACAAATCTTTATTGGAGTTGGGGCATTGCGGTTATTGTAATCTTAGGTCTTGTTAATCTTGTTAACTCCAGCTATGGCCGAGCCTTTAAAGCCATAAGAGAAGACGAAACTGCTGCTCAAGCAATGGGGATCAATCTTTTTAAACACAAAACACTTGTTTTCTCCTTAAGCGCTTTTATTGCTGGCATAGGGGGAGCACTGTTGGCAAATTTATTATCAACAATAGATCCGACCATGTTTAGGTTTTTTTACACATATCAGGTACTTCTCATAGTAGTTTTAGGAGGTCTGGGCAGTATAACGGGTTCGGTTTTATCAGGATGTATAATGGCTATATTGATGGAAGCCTTGCGTTCTGTTGAGTCCACCCTTGATTTAGGTTTTGTGGTTATACCCGGAATTCCTGGTATGCGAATGGTTATATTTTCACTCATACTAATTTGCGTAGTAATATTTTTGCGCAATGGTATTATGGGGGAAAATGAAATATCATGGAAGAGCATCTTAGCCGGAAGGGGGAGAGACCGACATGAGTCTACTAAATGTTAACAATATAACTATAAAATTTGGAGGTCTTACCGCCGTATCAAACTTTAACCTCAAAATAGAACAGGGTGAGATTGTAGGATTAATTGGGCCGAATGGTGCTGGAAAGACTACTGCTTTTAATGCTATTACCGGCATTTGCACCCCGACTTCAGGTAATATTAGTTTTGGCAACCAGGAGATTACAAATCTAATTCCGGATAATATTACAAAACTCGGTATTGCCAGGACCTTTCAGAACATAAGACTTTTTCAGAACATGTCAGTACTACAAAATGTCATGGTCGGTCATCATTTAAGATTAAAATCCTCATTTGTGTCAGCAACATTGCGTCTACCTTCCTATATGAGGGAGGAGCAATTAATAGAAGAGGAGACTCGGGAACTCTTAAAAAGAGTAAATTTATATAATATGATGGATGAAAAAGCTGGGTCACTGCCTTATGGTCAACAGAGAAGGTTAGAAATAGCAAGGGCACTGGCTACAAAACCAAAATTGTTGTTGCTGGATGAGCCGGCCGCAGGTATGAACCCCCAAGAATCCAAAGAGTTGATGGAGTTTATTAAGGAGCTCAGAGACAACTTTGGTCTAACAATACTAATGATAGAACATCAAATGGCAGTTATTATGGGTGTATGTGAGAGAATTCTGGTACTGGATCATGGTGTGACTATTGCCGAGGGCAACCCGGCTCAGATACAGGGGAATCAGAGAGTTATTGAAGCTTATCTGGGGGTGGACGAAGATGCTTGAGATTGCCGAGCTTAATGTAAGATATGGAGGAATTCATGCAGTTAGAGGTGTTAATTTAACAGTGCCTCAAGGCAGTATAGTCACTCTCGTAGGTGCCAATGGTGCGGGGAAAAGCTCTATATTGCGGGCTATATGTAACCTTGTAAAAAACACGGGTAGTCTGAAATTTCTAGGAGATGATATATCCAAACTAACAACGAAAGACATTGTTGAACGCGGGATTACGATGGTTCCTGAAGGTAGACGTGTATTTCCAGACATGACTACTTACGAAAATCTTATATTAGGTGCTTATACTAGAAGGAAGGATATAAAAAAAGTAAAAAAAGATATAGAAATGGTATATGACCTCTTTCCTAGATTAAAGGAGAGAGAAACGCAACTGGCTGGTACTTTATCCGGAGGAGAACAACAGATGCTAGCAGTGGGTAGAGCCTTAATGTCAAAACCAAAGCTCATGATGTTAGATGAACCGTCAATGGGTCTAGCACCTATTTTGGTTAGTGAAATATTTAATATTATACGCAGGATAAGGGAAGACGGAGTAACAATACTATTGATAGAACAAAATGCCCGAATGGCTTTGAAGATAGCTGATTATGCCTATGTCCTTGAGACAGGCTGTATAAGTCTATCGGGCACGGGAAAGGAACTCCTGAAAAATGATAGTGTCCAAAAAGCTTATTTAGGTGCATAAAATCTATAAAAATATAGTTAATATTGAATTAAATACAATAAACCATAGGGGGTAAAGCGCATGGCTAAAGGATATATGGGAAGAATCCTAAGGGTTGACTTGAGTAACAATACCCTTAGGGATGAAAAGATCGGAGAGGATCTCTATCGCAAATATATTGGCGGTGTGGGATTACAAGCATACTATTTATATAAAGAAACTGATGACAAAACTGATCCCCTAGGTCCTGAAAATCGCCTTATGTTTATGGTCGGTCCTTATACTGGTACCGGAATACCTTCTAGTGGGCGTCATTCTATAGTTGCTAAATCTCCATTGACAGGCATTTGGGGTGAGGCTGATGTGGGAGGACATTGGGGTTTAGGTTTGAAAGGCACTGGGTATGACGGAATAATTGTCCAGGGTGCGTCGGATAAACCTGTTTATATATATATAGATGAAGATGGTGCGCATATTGAAGATGCCGGAGATATCTGGGGCAAGGATACTTACGAAACTGATGCTTTGTTAAAGCAAAAATATGGTAACAATATTGTAGTCCAATCAATAGGGCAAGCTGGAGAAAGGCAGATTAAAATAGCTTGTATTATGACCGATGGAAAAGATGCTCGGGCAGGAGGACGTTGCGGGTTAGGGGCTGTAATGGGATCAAAAAAATTAAAGGCAGTGGTGGTTAAGGGACGAAGAAAACCTGAGATACACAATCCTGAGGCTTTAAGAAAAGAGGTTGTCGAGCTCGCCAAATATCAGAGAGAGAATCGGGGCGGGATGCATGAACATGGTACTGCTGAAGGACTTATTGGCAATGAGCTTTCCGGAGATTTGCCAATAAAAAACTGGAAACAGGGAGCTTGGGATAGGAAGTCTGAAAAACTAACAGGAGAAGTAATTACTGAAAAGTATCTGACTGAGGCTTTTCATTGTGGTAATTGTGTTATAGGCTGTGGTAGGACTATAAAGATAGAAGAAGGTAGATATGCTGGTGTTGAAGGTTCGGGTCCAGAATATGAAACTATAGCATGTTTAGGAAGCAACCTCTTAGTGGAAGATCTAGAAGCAATATGTAAAGCCAACGAACTTTGTAATCGTTATGGCCTTGACACAATTTCTACTGGTGGGGTTATTGGTTTTGCGATGGAATGTTTTGAGCATGACCTGATTAAGGAAGAGGATACTGGTGGTTTGAAATTAGATTGGGGTTCCCCTGAAGTTTTGATAGAAATGATAAAAATGATAGTAAATAAAAAAGGAATTGGTGAACTTTTAGGAAATGGTGTAAGGGAAGCTGCCAATGTAATAGGTGGTCTTGCCAAAGAGTTTGCCATAGAAACTAAAGGATTAGAGTTTCCTGCTCATGAACCCCGGGTTTTTAATGGTACAGCTTTGTCCTATGCTACCTCTAATCGAGGAGCTTGTCATTTGGCTGACTTGGGTAGTAGATTCTATGAGAAGGCACTGGCTATGCCGGAGATTGGTCTCATGGAACCAGCGGGTACTCTAACAGTTGAAGGTAAAGGTAAAATGATAGCTGGTCTTCAAGATGTTTCGGGTCTATATGACAGTCTAAAGATATGTAAATTTACAGTATGGTTTGGTGTAGATACATCAAAGCTACTTAAATGGCTCAATATGATAACCGGATGGGATATGACTATGGAAGAATTTTTATTAGCCGGAGAGAGGATATTTAATTTAAAGCGGATTTATAATGTGAGGTGTGGTATAAGCCGTAAGGATGATACCCTACCACCGAGGATATTAAACAGCATTCGTGGTGAGGGGGGATGTGCAGATCATTTGCCTCCATTAAACATAATGCTAAAAGATTACTACGAAGCCCGAAACTGGGATGAGTTTGGAATTCCTAAACCGGATACTTTAGACAGACTGGAAATTTCCAATTTATGAGGGGATACAAATGAAGATAAAAGTCATTTTTAAAGCAAGTTTAAAAAGGTATTCGGGTAATAATGATGGAGTCGTATTTATTGATTTCTTGAAAGGTATGACTGTTAATGATATACTGGAAAAATTTGAAGTAAACTCACTAGATGTGGGGCTGACATTGGTCAATGGTGCTGCGGTGCCTAAAAATACCGTATTAAAAGAGGGGGATGTTGTAGAACTGCTTACTATGTTAAAAGGTGGATAAATAGTTAAGTGAATATAATATCTCTGAATTAAAACGGCCATAGTGTATAGGCCGTTTTTATCATTTATCCAAGCAGTTTTTGTAAATAACTACGAAAGAAAAATAGTTTTGAGGAGACCAGTCTTTGAAAACCCTTCTTGACTTTGGAAGCTCTTTGGTGTCATACCGAATACTACTTATACAGTTAGTATTCTATAAAAGGCATTTGTAATGTTTATATAAAAATGATAAAAGTAATATGCCTTAAATTATAGAATCTGCCATGAATAAATGTGGGTATTAAGACATCAATTTATGGTGAATTTAATAATGAAAAATCTTTTAATACCAGAAGGGAAGTTGTAAATTGCAGAAGAATCCAAGTATGCAGCCAATACTGGAATCGCCGGATATTGAAACCATGCTTGAAAGTGTAAGAAAGTACATTATTAGCAATATCAACACTTATGATCCTACATTACGCAAAATGGCATTGTATTTTGCAAATAATCAAGGGAAAATGCTGCGTCCCACTCTTACACTTACTTGTGGCCTTATAGGAGGCTCAGAAAATGTAAAGATGGATGAGCTATATATGGCTGCTGCTGGAGTGGAAATGCTTCATATGTCTGCCTTACTCCATGACGATATATTGGATAAAGCTAAAACAAGGCGGGGTCAGCCTTCAGTAAATGCGCTTTACGGACAGGACAAAGCCCTTTTATTAGGTGATTATTTCTATTCAAGGGCTTTGCATATTTTGTCCAGGTTGTCCCACAAATCAATATTAGAAAAAGCTATTAAAGTCATTGCTCAAATGGTGGAGGGAGAAATAAAGCAGCAAAGACAGGCTTTTGATATTACAACTCAAATTAAAGATTATTTAACTATTATCTCATGCAAAACGGCTTCTCTTACGTCTTTTAGTTGCTTTGCCGGGGCACGAATTGCCAATTTAACTGAAGAGCAAATAAGAAGACTGGTAAAGATGGGGTTGAATTTGGGGAGAGCTTACCAAATACGTGATGATATTCTTGATTTTTTAAACAAAGAGGATTATATGAAAAAGCCGGCTTCAGATATGGAGCAGGGTATAATAACATTGCCTTTAATTTTGCTAATAAAAAAAATCAGTAACACTGAGGATCTAGAAACTTACGATATAAAACATTTTCTTAAGTTTCCCTTAGATCCTCTGCTAAAAATTGATGCTGCCGGAGAAGCAGCTCAATATGCCAATTATCTACTTTCAGAAGCTATCGAAAGTTTGCGTTTTTTTCCTCCCTGCAATATTAAACTAAAGTTGCTACAGGTTTTAAATAAAGTCCTCATTAATGAAATATTAATACAATAATACAATAATACACTTTAAAAAAAGTATAATCTATAGTAGAATGTATATAGGATTTTTTGTATATTCAGGGAGGTTTTTATATGTTATCCGACACTAAGGATACTGGCTATTCCCTTAGAGAGAAAATATATCATCGACTGAAGAATGCAATATTGGATGGAGTTTATAAACCGGGTGAAAGTCTGATCGAAATGAAGTTAGCTAAGGAGCTAGGAGTCAGTCGCACACCAGTAAGGGAAGCCATTAGGCAACTAGAGCTTGAAGGGTTAGTTTCAAGCATTCCCAACAAAGGCGTTATTGTAGAAGGAGTTACACCCCAAGATGTAGAGGATATATACACTATTCGCAAGATGATCGAAGGTTTGGCTGCCAGATGGGCTGCAGAAAAGATTAGTGATACACAGTTAACCGATTTAAAAGATATTCTCGATTTAATTGAGTTTTATACTGAAAAGGGTGAAATAGACAAAGTATCAGAACTAGATTCAAGATTTCATGATGTTATTTTTAAGGCCAGCAACAGTCGACCCCTTGAATCAGTTCTAAGCAATTTCCATCACTTTATCCAGCGAGCTCGGTTAGCTTCGGTAAAAACCAGTGGTAGGGCTTTTTATTCTTTGGAAGAACATAGAAAGATTTATGAAGCTTTGAGGGCACGTGACCCTGATGCTGCGGAAAAGGCAATGCTACATCATGTCGGAAGTGCCATTTCAAATCTATATCCTTATCTGAAAAAAAACAAATAGATTGTTATGAGGTCTATATAAATATATTTAAACTTAAAAATACGCAAAGTGGCTATAATAGTGGCGGTAGTTCCTGGGACTGTAGAGAACTGCCGTTTTTTTTACTTATTTCTGTTGTCAGCTGATGATAGTACTATGAAAGAAGAGAAAGATTAATTTAAATCACGCTTTTGAATCAATGTTGAAAAACAGTCAATCTTGTTATATATTACAATTAAATTGTTTCTCATAGAATTTTTTATAGTTCGTGAGAGTTTTCTTTACTTGTGTCACTATTTCTATCATAGGACCTAAAATAAAGCTTAAGGAAGGGTGAAAATATTTGTTCTTAAAGGGTGGAAGCATTTTACATGATAAAAGTAAGATAAATAAAGGCTTTACTTTAATTGAACTCATCCTTGTTATTGCTATTTTGGGGATATTGGGTACAATAGCGATTCCCAGGGTTATCGGAGTTAAAGGTAATGCTGAAACACAGGTCAAAGATGTTAACGAGAAAATTATTATAAATGCATTGGAAAGATTTTATGCAGAAGAAGGAGAGTATCCCCCTACACCAACTGAAAGCAAACCACTAAAAGAATTGCTAAAAGATTACATAGATGCTGGTGATGAAATATTAGATAATTGGGAGTATAAGCGCACAGATAGAGACAATTATACATTAACATACAGTTCTGAATCGGGTTCAACTGAGTAACTTCCATTCCAGCGAGGGTTCACTACAACTAATTGTTTTTTATTTTCGAAAGGTGCTGAAACATTGAAGGTACTTATTTTTATACTAGGAGCGGTTATAGGCAGCTTTATTAACGTATGCATATCTCGAATTCCCCAGGGTGAATCTGTGGTCTTTCCTCCATCTCATTGTCCCAAATGTGGTTATAACCTCAAGCCTTTGGATTTAGTTCCACTTTTGAGCTTTATATTGCTTAAGGGTAGGTGCCGCAAGTGTAATAGTCCTATTTCCATAAGATATTTGATAGTAGAGCTTTTGACGGGTTCTATATTTGTAATTGTATTCTTGAAATTCGGATTATCCCATGATTTATTTTTTGTATATGTTTTGATTACCTGTCTTATTATTTCTGCTTTTATTGATTTGGAACATGGAATTATTCCTGATGAGATAATTATACCCACTGTAGTTTTAGGTGCATTTTTAAACATTTTATTGCACTTAGAAAGTTTTTTTGATTATCTGGCGGGTTTTTTACTTGGAGCTGGCATCATTTTGTTTATTGCCTTTGTTTCCGGTGGTGGTATGGGTGGTGGAGATGTCAAGCTTTTTGCTGCAGTTGGAATATTCTTAGGTCTGGATCTTACGATTTTGTCTATACTACTTGCTTTTATATCCGGAAGTATTGCTAGTATTATTCTTATATTTTTGGGTCTTAAAAAATTAAAAGATACAATTCCCTTTGGGCCTTTCATAGCTTTCGCTAGTATCTTTAGCTTGATTTTTGGACATAGAATCATCTTTTGGTATTTGAATGCATTCTTTTAAAAGAAAATAAATACAATTGAAAGATTATAAGAAAAAGTTTATTATTATATGTAATCTTATAATTTGTAATAGCTATGTTGCACTTATAAATGTTAATAGTAAATTCAGTGAAGATAACGGTACCTGCCGTCTTCTACACTTAAACCAATTATAAAACAAGAGGAAGGTGACCAAAATGCGAAAAGCTATTTTTTCGGTACTGGTTCATAACGAATATGGTGTTGTTACAAGGATTTCTGGGCTTTTTACCAGGCGTGGTTTTAATATTACCAGCTTTACAGGTGAGGAAACTGAGGATCCCCGAATTTCCCGCATCACCATCGTAGCAAAGGGGGATGAGAGGGAGCTTTCACAGATTAAGAGTCAAGTAGAAAAATTAGTAGATGTTATAAAAGTGGTGGAGCTTGATATAAAATCTTCTGTCCAACGTGAACTAGCCCTTATAAAAGTTAAAACAGATGATAAAACTCGTACGGAAGTATTCCAAATAGTGGAATCCTTCCGTGGCAAGATAATCGATATAGAGCCAGATGCGGTTATAATAGAGCTCACTGGAGATATTACTAAGGTTAAAGCATTTTTAAAGATAATGAACCACTATGGTATAATTGAGATAGTAAGGACCGGTAGTATAGCATTACAGCGGGGTAGGGAAAGCATATATGATGAACCGGATCCGGACCGGACACCAATAGAGGAGGAGACCATATGATAAGTGATAGAGTTAAAAAAGGAGTAATGAGAGCACCCCATCGGTCGTTGTTTTACGCTATGGGTTATACAAAAGAAGAATTAGACAGGCCTTTGATTGGGATAGTAAACTCTCAAAACGAGATAATTCCTGGTCATGTACATCTTGATAATATAGCACAAGCTGCCAAAATGGGTGTTTCTATGGCCGGCGGTACACCAATGGAGTTTCCGGCTATCGGAGTATGTGACGGCATTGTAATGGGTCATATAGGTATGAAGTATTCATTGGCTTCTAGAGAGCTTATTGCTGATTCTATAGAAGCCGTGGCTGTTGCCTATGGATTTGACGGCTTGGTTCTCATACCTAACTGTGACAAAGTGGTGCCGGCTATGCTTATGGCAGCAGCCAGAATTAATGTACCTGCTGTTGTTGTAAGTGGTGGTCCCATGTATGCAGGCAGATACAAAGGTGAAGATATAGACCTTAATACTTGCTTTGAAATGGTTTCTGCCTTTGCATCAGGGAAAATAACTGAAGAAGAATTAGAAGAAGTGGAACAGCATGCATGTCCTGGGTGCGGCTCCTGTTCTGGAATATTTACCGCAAATTCTATGAATTGTCTGACGGAAGTATTAGGAATGGGCCTCCCGGGAAATGGTACAATTGCTGCAACTAGCGGTGCCCGCATAGCTTTAGCCAAAAAAGCAGGTATGCAGGTTATGGAAATGGTTAAGCGAGATATAAAGCCTCGTGATATTATGACAAAAGAAGCTTTTAAAAATGCCATTACCGTTGATATGGGCATGGCGGGTTCTACCAATACTGTATTACATCTTCCCGCTATAGCGAATGAAGCTGGTATAAAGCTGGAACTTGACCTTTTTGATGACATAAGTAAAAACACCCCATATCTCGCCAAACTAAGTCCCAGTGGGCATCACCATGTTGAGGACTTTCACCAAGCTGGGGGTATTCCAGCTCTTATGAAAGAGCTTTCACGAAAACAATTAATAAACCTTGATTTAATCACAGTTACAGGTAAGACTGTGGGGGGAAATATAGCAGATGTAGAAATTAAAAATCCGGAAGTGATACGATCATTAGAAAATCCCTATAGAGAAACAGGAGGCCTTGCTATACTAAAGGGTAATTTGGCACCCGATGGTGCTGTGGTAAAAGAAGCAGCAGTAGCACCGGAAATGCTATACCATGAAGGACCGGCTAAAATATTTAATTCTGAAGAAGAAGCTGTTGAAGCGATCTATGCAGGAAAGATAGAAAAGGGCGATGTAGTGGTGATTCGTTATGAAGGGCCTAAAGGAGGGCCTGGGATGCGCGAAATGCTTTCCCCAACTTCTTCAATAGCAGGGATGGGTCTTGACAAAGACGTTGCTCTTATTACTGACGGGCGTTTCTCCGGAGCCACTCGTGGTGCTGCAATCGGACACATTTCCCCTGAGGCTATGGAAGGTGGCACAATTGGACTGCTTAAGGATAAAGATATAATTCGAATTGATATAAAAAACCGCAAGATTGATGTCCTTTTATCTGAGGAGGAAATGGCTGATCGCCGTGCAAAACGGCAGCTGCCGGAGCCAAAGGTAAAGACAGGGTATCTTTCCCGTTATGCCCGTTTAGTTACATCCGCATCCACAGGTGCAGTATTAAAATAATTATTGAAAAATAATTTACCCCCTGATCTTCATAATTAATTGGAAGATTAGGGGGTATTATTATCACCGAAACCCAATTAAAGGAATTCTAAGGACTTGGCCTGGATAAATAACGTCACCGGGGCCTTCAAGGCTACTTGCTTCAACAATACCTTCTACAGTTGAGTCGAACCTTCTGGCTATAGCTGTCAAAGTATCTCCTCGCTGTACAACGTATAGTACTTGCTGCCTTATATAAGGTTGCAACATGGAAAAGGGATCCGCACCGTCTATATCGCCATACGTATGTTTATGGTCTCTTGGAATAAACAGGATTTGCCCAGGAAAAATCAACATATCGGTTCCTACCCAGTTGTGTTCGATTATTTCTTGAATAGTTACATTAAAACGGTTTGCTATCATACCGAGAGTGTCACCAGGCTGTACGATGTATATTATCATTCCACCATCCTCCTTTAAATACTTTAATATTATATTATTCAGCTGGGTTAAAAAGTTTACTTAAATTATTATAGATGTCTGGGAAGCCTCAGAAAAAGTCAAACATTATGGCAAATATCAAAAAGTATTCTTGAGCAACAAAACTGTCGTTCTGAACCCAAAATGACAGTCTTTTCGAGGGCCTAAACTTCATTCTGAGTGAAAAAGCTACTCTTAGCAAAAAAACCGTCATCCAGAGACCAAAAAACTGTCATTCCAAGCAACAATGTTTACCGTCATCCTGAGCGACAGCGAAGGATCTTATACTAGCCGCGCAGCATATAAGATTCTTCATTTCACTTCGTTTCATTCAGAATGACACGGTCCTACCACTTCGTTTTAATCAATATGATAAAACCAGGAATTTTAAAAGGCCTCCAATACACTTAACATATGAAATCAAAAGGGGCTGCCCCAAATCATAAGATTTGGGGCAGCCCCTTAAAAGTAATTTAAACTATCACCTATTCATAAATTCATTAAATAGACTATATATCATGCACGTATTTCCTGCCGTAAGAAAAGGGTATATGTTATGCCGAAAATAATCAGAGTGCCTGCTATAAGACCCGTAAGATGTGGCCATATAAGAAGCAAGCTCTGTCCAAGGGGTAAAAATCCTGCAATAGAGCCATATGCCTGTTCCAGCAACACTGGTCCCAGAGTTCTAACACTTGGAGACAGCAGGGTCACAGCTGCCTCACTATATAGTGTAGACGGGGACAGCCTGCTTAAGCCCTGAGTGACACGGACATTGTTAAGCTGTGTCAAGGTACTGGCGTTCTTAGTTAAAGGATAAATGGCATCAGCTAACATACCGGCTAAAATCGGTAGAAAGATGGAAAAGAAAAGCCATATGGCAATACCACACAGGGCAGATGTTGCTGTTTGACGAAAAATAAGAGAAAGCAGCATTCCCAAAGCCAACCAAAAAGCCATATACACTATACTTATAGCAAGATATAGCAGGAGTCTTAAAATCTCTTCACTTGTGGGTGGCACTCCTGTCATGAGAATACCCATACCTGCTACGAAACCGCCCAAAGCTAGGGTCATGAGACTGAGCACAAAGAGTCTGGCAAGAAATTTTCCGTTTATAACATCATCACGATATATTGGCTGTGCCAAAAGTCTAGTCAATGACCCGCTGTTTTGCTCACCATTGATGGCATCGAAGCCCATAGAAATACCCACAAGGGGTCCCAATAGTGATAGAAACCATGTAAAGGATGGAAGAGAAGTTCCAGAGGTGGTAAATAGCCGAATTAAAATAAAATTTGCTACAGAATCTTCAGTAGCTGCTCTTATATTTGAGGCTGCCGAGTAAAAAGATGCTACTCCAGTGAGAGCTATTAATCCAAATAATATAACATATCTTGTACTGGAAAGCTGATCAGACAGCTCTTTTAAAAACACAGTTTCCAAACTGTTTATATCTCTTTTTTTAAACAAATTTCTGAGGTTGTTTTGACACCATCCTGTTACTTTATCAAGAAATGTTGACCTAACCATGAACTTTCCCCTCCCCTTCTTGAAAATAGCGATGATAAATATCATCAAGATCAGAGCCGCGTATTTTCATATGATAGACATCTACATCCTTTGCCACAAGTTCCTTAATAATTTTTGGGGCAAGTTCTCCGCTTTGTCCTTTTACAACTATCATGTCTTGTTGAGTTTCCACGGAATTAATATCGGGTATAGTTTTTATTAGCTCAATGGGAAGAGCCGACATGGGTCTTACTTTAAGCTCAATTATCTCCTCATTTCCCATACCTTTTGCCAGTTCAGCAATACTACCTACAGCAATCAATTTACCCTTGACAAAGATCCCTACTCTATCACAAATAGCTTGGATCTGATGGAGAAGGTGGGAGGATATCAGAATAGTTTTCCCCTCATTTTTTCCCAATTGCTGTATTATATCAAGTAGTTCCATAGTTCCCTCGGGGTCAAGGCCCAGCGTGGGTTCATCCAGAAAGATTACCTCAGGATCTTTTAAAAGCACATCTGCTATACCCAGACGCTGACGCATACCTCGAGAATATTCACGGACTTTTCGGTTTGAAGCCTCTTTAAGTCCAACTTTTATCATCAATTCTTCAATTATATTATTTGCTCTATCCGGAGAAATTCCATTTAGTCTTGCAGTGTAAAAAAGGTTTTCTCTTCCGGTCATATCACCATAAAAGCCCATGTTATCGGGCATATATCCCACCATTTTCTTTACCTTTAGGGGTTGACGTACCGGATCAAGTCCGGCTACTCTTATACTGCCAGAGCTGGGCTCAGAGAGACCCATCAACATTAGTATAGTAGTGGTTTTACCGGCACCATTTGGTCCGAGAAGGCCGAAAATCTCACCTTTTGATATTGTAAGGTTCAGATTGTCCACAGCGGTTATTGGACCATAATTCTTTGTGAGTTCTTGAGTTTCTATCATTATTCGCTTATGCATATTTATCGCCGCCCATATTTTTTAAAGGTCCAAGCAACCCATGATATTACCCCTACAATTATTACTGCTCCCACTAAGCCCCAAATTGTAGAGGTGTGAACTGTCACCCGAATATCAGTTTTTTCAGAGGTTTCACTAGCTGAAGCATTAATGCTCAGCACATAATCTCCGGCAATGGCTTTACCGTCCGGGGTAATAAAAGCAGTAACCTGCTGTTTTTCTCCACTTTTTATTCGCTCTATCTTTTCAGGTTCAAAGGTGACTGCCCATCCTGGTGGAGCAGAAGCGGAAAGATTTATTGACTGCAAATCAGCACTGCCTTGATTTTCGAGCTCAAGAGTCAATGACCCCTTTCGACCAGCTGTCAAGTCTGCATTTAATCGCCCTGTAGGTGTAGAAAGTTTAAGTCGATAAGTACCGGAAATTTCTACCTCCAGATCAGCTTTGGCTACATCACTGCCATGAACTGCCGCTGCTGTTATAGTATATTTTCCGGCTTTAACCCCTTTGGGAGGCTGGACGTTTATATCGAGGTCTTGGGATTTTCCGGGTTCCAAACTTAAACTAGTAATTTGGTTATTTTCGTAAGCTGGCTTAAAAGATATTTGCCAGCCCTCTGGAGCACTAGCACCAAGGGTGTAGAATCTAGCACGGCCACTGTTATTATATAGTGTTCCTCTGAAACTAAAGGTCGCCGTATCGGGACCTGAAAGTGATGGATATTGAACTTCAATTTCGTCAGAGCCCCTAGCGTCTGCATCGATTTTTATATTCAATGATAGTTTAGCCTGTCCTCCACCAGAAGCTTCCACTGTAATAATATAGTCGCCGTTTTCCACATCAGATGGAATCTGAACTCTAAGTTCTGCTCGTGCTGCATCATTTCCTTGCACGTAAACCCTATGAATCTCCATTCCGTCACCGTAAATTCCCGTGGTCCAACCAGAAGGTGCTGAAGTCACTTCAAGGTCTACAAATCCCGACCCGTTTATGGTAAGTGGAAAAGTTATACTGCTACCAGGCTGAGCTGAAATTCCAGGATAGGGAGTAGAAATCGACAGCGGGCCAGCGCCATAAGATGTACCGGCTGTCAATGACCAAATAAGCATGGACATTACTAGAATTTTACTTAGAGTATTTAGGTTAAGAACTGTAAACTTTGATAAACTTGACAAATCTCATCACCTTTCTTTTGAAATTATCTGTATTTTACATTGACATTGTAAAATAAAATTTTGAAAAAAGTGTGAGGAATTTGTTATAGTTTTGTTAACAACAGAACGATTGAACTGCCAAGCAGATTCCTTGAATGAATAATTGTGAATAATTGGGGACGGTTCCTAATTATTCATATTCATAAACCCAGGTAAGTCAAGCTGATCTTAAAACATTATTAAAAAGAAGATGCTTTTATTATACCATACTTGTGAGCTAAGGTTATATAGTTATTGAACCATCCATATGTAGTTTGATACAATAATGGTCAAGATGAGGTGAACTAATGGGCATTTATGAGGTATTAAAGACCTATTTCGGATATGACAATTTTAAAAAAGGGCAAGAAAAACTTGTGAATGGGATTATCACTGGCAGGGATGTTTTGGGAATAATGCCCACAGGTGGAGGGAAATCTCTTTGTTATCAGTTGCCTGCAACTGTTTTAGAAGGTGTAACTATAGTTATCTCTCCACTTATTTCATTAATGAAAGACCAGGTAGACTCTCTGGATGAAATGGGTTTATCGGGAACTTTTATTAACAGCACTCTGGATTATGATGAATTTATCAAAAGGCTCGATGGGATACGAAAGGGCAAATACAAAATGGTATATGTAGCACCAGAGCGCTTAAACACCAGTTTATTTTTGAATCTGTCAAAGGATATTAAGATTTCTCTGGTAGCTATTGATGAAGCTCACTGTATAAGCCAATGGGGACACGACTTTAGACCTAGCTATCTGGAGATACCAAAATTCATAAACTCACTTGACCCCCGACCTACCGTGGCAGCTTTTACGGCTACAGCCACCGCGGAGATTGTTCAGGAAATAAAGAAACTAATAGGTTTGAAAAATCCGCTTAAAATCATAACAGGGTTTGACAGACCAAATCTGTTTTACCAAGTTGTAAAACCCAGTAACAAATTCTCATACTTGTTAAACTACCTGAAAAACAATTATATTAATGACTCCGGAATAATATACTGCGCCACCAGGAAAACTGTGGAATCTTTAGCGAGTAAACTCCCAAGTTATGGTATTTCTACGGTTGGATATCATGGTGGTATGAGCCCTGAAATCAGGCAAAAGAATCAAGACGATTTCATGCTTGACAGAGTTAGAATAATAGTTGCTACGAATGCCTTTGGTATGGGTATAGACAAGCCTGATATAAGATTTGTGATTCATTACAATATGCCAAAAAACATGGAGGCTTATTATCAGGAGGCCGGTAGAGCAGGTCGAGATGGAGAAAAAAGTGACTGTATTTTAATGTACTCTCCGGCAGATATAGTTAAACAAAAGATTTTAATTCAAAGTGAAAACCTCTCTCATGAGCGGGAGACAGCCATGTATGAAAATCTCCAGTATCTAGTGGATTACTGCCACACTGATGATTGTCTCAGAAAAAAGATACTAATCTACTTTGGTGAAGATACCCAAGAGGAGAAATGTCATAATTGTAGCAACTGCCTAGATCAATCAGAAAAGGTGGATGTAACAATAGAGGCTCAGAAAATACTGTCATGCATATATAGAGTAAATCAAAGCTATGGGGTAAACACTGTAATACAGGTGTTGAGAGGCTCAAAGAATAAAAAGATACTGGAATGGGGTCTAAACAAAACTTCCACATATGGAATTATGCAGCAATACAGTAATGATGCTATAAAAGAAATGATAATGACTTTAATTTCCCAAGGATATATTCACATAACAGCCGATAAATTTCCTATTTTAAAACTTACTGCTGCAGCCCGTGAAATATTAAGTGGTAAAACAAAATTTTATCATAAAAAAGATTTGCTGCATAGGTCCGAAACATCGAAAGAAGGGGATGGATTATCTCCTAATCAAATAAATGAGAACGTTGATAAAGAGCTATTTGAGCGACTTAGACAATTAAGACAGACTATAGCTAAAGAAAAAGATCTTCCACCATACATAATCTTTCACGACTCCAGCTTAAAGGAAATGGCTGCATATATGCCCCAAAATCAAGAAGAATTCTTTAGAATAAAAGGTGTAGGAAAGAAAAAATACGATAGTTATGGCGAGGAATTTATTAATCTTATAAATGAATATATTGTGGAAGAAGGTTTAGATGTCGGTGAGATTAGGCGACAGTTAATAGATACTATAACAGCCGCCAGTTCAATAGATAGACTTAAGGAAGATACTGAAACTAATCGCTATGAACAGACTTATAACTTTTATCTTAAGGGTTTATCTCTAAAAGAAATAGCCCTTGAAAGAAATCTTACACAAAACACCATAATTAATCATCTATCTAGATGTGAAAAACAGGGCAAAACTATTGATTGGTCAAGGTTTATTGAGCCTGAAAAGGAAGAGCAAATTATTGAAATGATTGAGAAAGTTGGAAACGAAAAACTAAAGCCTATCAAAGAGGCCTTGCCTCAAGATATCACTTATGAGGATATTCGATTAGTTCTTTGCAAATGCTCGCATTAAAGCATACAGTACAAAAGTTATTTTTTGTACTAACAAGCAGCCTCAGCACAAAATCTCTTTAAGCTGAGGCTGTTAAATTTTTAGGTTTGGTTTGTAAAAATTTAAACATCTTTATGTATATCTTACTTTATAAGTTTTGACAGCTTTTTAAATTTAGGTGTTCCGGATATTTTTATTAAGTCAAAAAGGACTGTTTCAGTATTTGTAACAACTGCTCCCATTTGGGACATTAGGGATATGCCGTTTTTAAAATTATCCTTAGTCCGGGAACATACGGCATCTTGAACTACATAAACTTGATATCCACTGGCAATTAAGTCTCTTACTGTCTGAAAAACACAAACATGGGTTTCCATTCCTGCTACAATTATCTTTTTTCTGCCTGTTTTTTCTAGAGTAGCAGCTACTTCATCAGTATATGCAGAAAAGGTCATCTTTTCATAAGGCAAATTTTCTTCTAGATTACTACTTAATTCTGGCACAGTTTTTCCTAAGCCCTTTGGATATTGCTCGGTTACTATAATAGGAATTTCTAATTCTTTGGCAATTGAAATTAGAATATTAGTATTATCAATAACTTTTTTGCCATATTTCATAGCTGGAACTAATCGTTCCTGAATATCAATAACTATTAATACAGTCTCATCAGTTTTTAAAGTAAATTTATCCAAAAAAAAACCTCCTTGAAAAATTAGGTATACCAGGACTCCCATCAATTTTCCTTGTGATTACTAGTTTGCTATTTTAAACAAAATTTTGATATTGTGTTAGCATTACTGCCTAAGTCATATGTAGGGCGAGTCGGCTGTGCAATTCTTCTATCGGTATTTGTGATGTCATTTTAGCACAATTATGAATACATATCAACAAAGCACAAGACCATAAAAATCATAATCACGCTTAATATTAAGCGTGATTATGATTTAACTGTCTTATTGTCTTTTTCAAAATCTAAGAACCTACAACTGCTTTAATACTTTGTCTTTCTTGACACACATCATATATATATCTAGCACTCTCGAATACTCTTGTGGCATAGCCGTATTCGTTGTCATACCAAGCCATTATCTTTACAACCTTATCGTCAATAACCATTGTTGAAAGGCCGTCCACTATCGATGAATGAGAATCATGAATTAGGTCTCGAGATACTAATGGTTCTTCAGTATAACCTAGTATTCCCATTAATTCTCCTGTAGAAGCTTTTTTTAATAATTGGTTTACCTCTTCCTTGGTAGTAGATTTTCTTACATTAGCTACAAAGTCCACTACTGATACAGCTTCTGTCGGAACTCGAAAGGCATTTCCGTTTAACTTTCCTGCAAGATGGGGTATTATATAACCTATGGCTTTAGCTGCACCTGTGGTAGTAGGAATAATAGATAGAGCCGCACCCCTAGCCCGCCGCAAATCCTTATGAGGCTTATCCATTAGTTGTTGATCAGTTGTATATGAATGGATGGTCGATAATGAACCATTTTTGATACCTAAGTTTTCATCAATTACTTTTACAATGGGAGCAAGGCAGTTAGTAGTACATGAAGCGGAAGAAATTATGTAATCTTTGTCAGGGTCAAAACTATCCTCATTAATTCCCATTACTATAGTATTATCAACACCATCACCAGGGGCAGTGATAATAACACGTTTTGCACCGGCTTTAAGATGTTTTGATGCGGCTGCCCCGTTCCTAAATATTCCGGTAGATTCAATTACAATATCAATGCCCAGTTTTTCCCAGGGTAGCTTTTCAGGGTCTCTTTCAGAAAAGAAATGCATGGGTTTTCCGTCTATTATTATTGCATCATCTGTGGAATCCACACTACGATCTAGAACACCATATATAGAATCATATTTAAAAAGATGTGCATGGGCTTTAGGACCACTCGTGCTGTTAAGTGCAACAATTTCCATATGGTCTTGGTTTTCCAGCCATATTCTCAATATATTTTTTCCTATCCGACCAAAACCATTAATTGCTACCTTTGGTTTCATGTATAACTCGTCTCCTTTTACGATAATCATCTATAAATATTATAGCACATTATATACAAATGTGCTATACTTATAAAGCAAGAAAAGGAATTAGTATGCATTAAAAATCCATTAAGGACGAGCATATAAGTGATGATAAATAATCGTAATACATGCCAAGTGGTATTGTGTTAAAATAAAGGTTATATTAGGAGAAAATCACAAGAATATATAAATTAAACTTCTAAATCATAGCCTTTGCTGCAAGCCGAAATCAGCGAACGCTTTCCAGTTTGGTTGGGCTCTCAATATCGGGGATGAAGAAAAATGCAAAACCGGTGCAGTTACAGGCAGGGTAGTTCATTGAGGGCGAGTGAATCGCAAAACCGGATGATTATTATATGATACTTATATCATCATGTTACTATAGCAGAAGATGTCAAATAAGTAATATATTAAAAGGTGCATAGTAGCATGATGTGTCATAAGTGAGCAAGTAAAGCTAAAAAGCTCAAACTAAATCCCAAAAGATAGACAATTAAATACCTGAAAGGACTTAAACCTGTTATTAACCAGATTAAGTCCTTTCAGGTATTTGATCCTTTTGTTATTGTAATAACCTAATATAGTATAAATCCAAGCACCCCTGAAGCCATGATTATCAATATTGGATGTATTTTAAACTTCACTAAGGATATCAAGGTTAACACAAAAATAAATATGCTTTTAATATCAATAAAGTTTAATGGATTTTTAATCAAATTGCTTAAATCACTTAAAGTAATGCTATTACTAAAAAATGTAGTCTGGGCAACAAAGATAGCTGCTGCGAAAATCAGGCCAACTATAACTGGTCTTAAACCGTAAAATATAATATTTTTTACAGGATGATCCTTAAATTTAAAGAAAAAGGTTGATACAATCAATATAAGTATTAACGAAGGAAGGGATACACCAATTGTAGCCACAAGTCCTCCTAATACCCCGGCAGCTTTATATCCGACAAATGTAGCAGAATTTACTGCAACAGGGCCGGGAGTCATTTCAGCTATCGCAATTATATCTACGAATTCTGAGGCTGACAACCATCCGTGTGATTCGATTTCTTTTTGAATAAGTGGAATCATCGCATAACCGCCGCCAAAGCTAAATAGTCCAATTTTAATAAAAGAAGTAAAAAGTGTTAAATAGATCATTTTTTATTGCCCCTATTGCTTAATATCTTATTAGCTCTTTTTGGAAACATACGGTATATAGTAAGTCCCACAGCAGCACCACCTATGATTATATAAAAAGCAGGAACATCTGCGATTACAACTAACAAAACTGATAAAATAACGAGGATAATTCCTAAACTATCTATTATTGAAGTTTTAGCTACCTTTATAGCTGCTATAGATATTAGCCCTACAACAGTTGGCCGGATACCTGAAAATACAGCCGCCACAATAGGTGTATTCTGAACTTTGGTAAAGAAAATAGCAATTAGTGTTATAATCAAAAAGGATGGCATCACTACTCCAACAGTAGCTACAATGCCGCCCTTTCTTCCGGCAAGTTTGTTGCCTATAAATGTCGCAGAATTTATAGCAATAGCCCCTGGCATTGATTGGGCAACAGCAAGTATGTCTACTATCTCTTCTGCAGCTACCCACTTTTTATTTTGCACTACTTCTCTTTCTATAAGTGGAATCATTGCATAACCGCCGCCAAAAGTAAAGCTCCCTACTTTGAAAAACGTGGTGAAAACTTCTAGTAGTAGTTTCAAACTCCTTGTTTTGTTCATTTGATTCCTCCGGTTAAGTTTTATGTAAAATAGGGGTTTTTGTTCATATAACGAGTTTAACACTTTATTATATTTTTTGAAAGCAGAGCAATCAAATGCAAGTTTTTTTAAATGCAGGAGAGCTTTTTTATCATTTGTATTCTATTTCTAGCGATAAATTATTAATAACGACTAAAAACTTAATTGAAATAAGTATAAATCTTGGCAACCTTGAAAGGCAAAAAGGCTGAAGAAATCTATGTAAAAATCATAGAAGGCAACGCTACAGGAGACGTTCCCCTCTATGATTCTAGATCACTGAAATTGACCTCAATTATATCCACGGTTAAGGGAATGGCTTAACCTCGAATCTATAAATCAGAATTTAAATATTATGCCGATTACAGCTGCCCCCAATAGAAAATATATTGGGTGCTTTTTGTATTTATTCAGCAAAAAAAGGATCGTGGCGAACAACAAAAGAGATTTCATCTCAAAAATATCAAAAATATTATGTGTAGACAGGTATTTGTTAATGTTAAATATTGAAATCTTGGCCACTTCAAACCCTGCGGCACCAATAAGACCGGCAACAGCAGGTCTTACACCATAAAAACCTGCCTGGACCATTGGATGTTCATTAAATTTCATATAATAGTGAGCTATCAATACTATAATAATTACGGAGGGGGTAACAATTCCCAAAACGGCGATTATGGCCCCTGGCAAATAAGCGGCTTTGTAACCCACATAAGTGGCCATATTAATACCTATAGGTCCTGGGGTAGATTCGGATATAGCAATCATATCGATTAGCTCTTGAGATGTATACCAATCATATTTATGGGACATATTCTGAAGAAATGGTATAGTGGCTAAGCCACCGCCTATAGCAAACAAACCGGTTTTAAAAAATTCGATAAACAGCAACAAATATATCATCTAACATCAACCCTTACAATTTTAGTAATAATCCCTAAAGATATTGAAATAACTATTACAATAATGGGAGAAACTGTCAGAAAAGTAACAGCAAGAAATGATGTAATGAATAGGATAATACCCAACCAATCTTTTACCGATGTTTTTGTCAACTTTATCACTGTATTTAATATCAAAGCAGTTACTGCAACTCTTATACCTCCAAAAGCATGACCAACAACAGCATAATCCTGAACATTAATTAAATATGCTGCTATAGCAGTAATTATTATGACTGAGGGAAATACTATCCCTGCCGTAGCAGCAATGGCACCAATGATTCCTCTACGCTTATACCCGATAAATGTTGCAGTATTTACGGCGATTATTCCGGGAGTACACTGACCTATGGCGTAATAATCAATCACTTCTTCGTCAGTTGCCCACTTATATTTATCCACAACTTCCCTTTGAATGATGGGGAGCATGGCATAACCTCCGCCGAAAGTAAAAGCTCCTATACGACAAAATACTAAAAAAAGTTTTAAAAGTTCTTCCATGGAAACCATCCTTCTTGTGATTATATGAATGAGTTTAACACTTATTTGTAAAAAATGAAAGCTTAACATTGATAATGATTTGACAAAAGCTTTTAAGATCGTAAGCCCACACCAAAGCTAAAAGATATTATTGTTCCGATTGTATTTACTCTATTCTTATTGCAAATTATACAACGTAAATAGATTCATTAAAATTTTTATACATTTTTTGGTGGAAATGCCTCCTAAATTAAAAAACTTGTCTGATTTTATGGTATAATAGGGAAAAATAAAGAAAAATTACCAGGGATAGTTTGGTAAATGGAGGTAATACCATGTTTTTTTCCAGGAAAAGTATTGTGATATTCTTGACACTAGCCATTCTTTTTTCCCAAGCCCCCTGTTGTATATTACCTGTCCAGGCTGCAGTGGACGGGGTTATTCCTACATTTCAGGTAGAGCCACCTCAAGGTGGAACAGCAGAAGAAATACTGGAAAGCACTTATCCGGCAAATAATCAGATAGGGGTAGAAGTAAAACCCGCCATAAAACTCTCTTTTAAATATCCCATAGAAATAAATGACAAAGGGCTAATTACATTAAAAACAGGAGATGAAGCATATATCTTAAATGTGGGAAATATACATCTTTCTGAAGATGAAAAGACATTGATTGTAGATATTGGAAGGATAGGGGAGTTACCCTTAAGAAGAGGTACACATTACAAAGCCGAAGTAGGAGCAGGTACCATAAAACTCAAAGACTATAGCATCACTAATGAAACAATAACAATAAATTTTGTAACACGAAGTGAGGGACAAAGTCCTAAAGTTCTGGGATATTCCTCATATATAAATGGATCGGATGATATTAAATACATATCCAGCACCAGACTATCGCCTGACGGCTATATATATATCCAATTTGACCGAAATATACAATGGGAAAAGAACACGGACAACCAGCAGTTACTAGAAGAAAGCAAATTATACCGTATACCGAAGCCAAAGGAAACGACATATGATGAAACAGGAGTAATATATGACAAAGCTTTTGAGTTTGAGCCTGGTATTACCCAATCAGATCTTGAAAGTGAAGAATTCTGGCAGGAAATAGGAATTAGTGATATACAAATCGTTAACAACAATACAATCCGGGTAAAGCCCGAGTTACCACTTTTACACTGCAATCAGTACAAACTTGTCATAAAAAAGGAGTTTGTAGAAGATACAAACGGTTATGCTCTTCAAGACGATGTGGATTTTTATTTTTGGACAAGTCCATCCTCATCAAGGCCTGTTTTGGCTCTTGAAGGTATTGAAGGTATAACCCCTATACAAATAGAAGATGACCCGGCTACATCAGGTAGAACTATTAGAGTTATAGGCACAAATGCATATGGTCCGGATAAGCCCATTGTTTTTACTATTAGAGGAGAAGTTATTCCAAAAGCAGATGAAATATCGGCACTAGAACGGATAACCCTTATTGAAGGATATAACAACAGCACCAAGGTAAAGATATCCAAGGTTCGGTTCGATTATTATATTGAAGGTGGCGACAAAAAAACCAAATTATTTATTTATCCTGAGACAGAACTTAAGCCCGGTAGATACTATGTGCTTACTGTTTTAGGTAATGTTCTGCAAAATCGAAGCCTTCAATTCCTACATAGAATTGATTTTAAGTTTATAGTAGGAGGAAATGGCGAACAGGCAGGCATATACAAAATTGAACCTGATACTTTTGGCTTATTTGATATTTACCAAGGGAATGTAAACTTTACGATAAAAGGTTTTGATTTTAAAGAAGATGTGGAATATGTCGAGCTTAAGATGATAAGTGGTGAAAATGCCGGAACGGTTCAAACAGCCGTTTATAAAAGGGACATAGAATTTAGAAGCGTAACCGATGTTATTGTTAAATTGCAAGATCAGGAAGTTATAAACACTTTATTTGAAGGAGGCGCAGGGGAATACGAAATTAAAGTTTTTGAAGGCAATGGTCGACCAGCTGCCTATAATCCTGATGTCCGATTAAAAATACTTTCCCGGGGTAAACCCAAAGTATTAGTAACAGACCCAGTAGCTGGCGATATATGGTTTAATGAAAAAGCGCTAAATGCTGTGTCAATAGATGGTATAACAAGATATTTTCTGAAAATCACCTTTGAAGATATAGATGGCAGTTTAAGCTTTAATTCCGGTGCAGGTCTCGACCTTTTACAAACTTCCAGCCTTTACTCGGAAGGTCAAAATGAAGTATCAATGATTGACCGGGAATTCTTAAATTTCATACAAAACCTGGAGGACTTAGAAGAAAAGAACACCTATATTTCCAAATACATTTTTGTGAAAAATACTGATGCAAAAGAAGCTTATCTATACATTCCTGTAAAACCACTAAGGTCTCAAACTACATATACTGCCACGATAAACGCAAATATAGTTTATTTTTCAGGAAACGATGATACTGCTGAAGCAAATGATACTATTTCCTGGAGCTTTACTACTAACGCCATCCCCGTAATCTCAGACGTTCTTACGGGAAGCGTTGTTGAAGATTATGATGAAGATAAACCTATTATACTTAAAGGTGACTTCTTTGACCTTAGAAATGTTGAAGTATATTTTAACAATACTAGAGCTCGAAGGGTTAGAATAGTAACTGATGAAAACGGTAAAAACATGCTGGAAGTATATCTACCTGATGGTAGAAATCGATTGGAACCAGGCATATATACCATAAGGGTTCGAAACGATCGTGACCATGAGTTTGAAGTCTTTGGAGCAATGAGCGTAGTAAAAGAGGGTCAGCATATACCAAATGAAGAATATAAGGTTAAGGTTGAAGAGCGCATGGGTCGAGTAGAGAGCAATATCTTGCGCAGTGAGGACACACTGGTGTTAAATAGGAACTATACTGATCGTAGAAGTGTAGAGGCAGATCTTGATGAACTTATGGGCGAAGATGTGCTAATAAGGAAAGTCAGATTTGATGGCAGGAGAAATGACCGTATTGGCACATTTGAAACATCGTCAAAGTGGGCTAATATTACACTATATGATGTAGGTTGCGATAATTATAATAGTGATAATAAACCTGAAATCGCCCTTGGCAGGATAGATCCTAGATTAGCTCAAACCTTAGAACAAAAACTTCAAAGACGAAAGATTCGGTCAGAATTCATTCAAGTGACAGGGGAAAATGTCCGCTTTTCACGTTTTTCTGTTGATATCCCCTTTAAAGGCAGCAATGGTGATAATTTAAAGGTTTTACGATATGACTTGGAAAATCGTGAATTTAGAGATGAAGTTTTTTGGGCTGACAGTATAAACAAAACTGTCACCATAAATAGCTTTTATTCCGGTATTTTCGTTGTTGTAGAGGAGTAGGAGGGAGACCATGTTGAATTTAAAAAAAGCCATATCAAAAATCCTAATAATTGTAATGTTTATTTCTGCAATGCCAGGAGTTAATCAAACAGCCTGGGGATATGAACCCGATAAAGTTTTAGTTGAAGAAATAATCATAGGAAAGGAATATCATGATCTTTCTCAAACAAGGATTTCTATCTCTATAACAGGGAGAAATCTTGAAGATGCGCCTGTACTTATACATTATGGTGTGTCAGATGTTGAGCAATTAACAAATCCCAAAATAAATTCACCAACACAACTATCCTTTGAGTTAACAACATCTACTGGTTGGAGCGAATTAAGAAACATTAGACGTATAAGTGTAGGAAATGGGAACATCAATATAAGCGGAAAAGCTGAGATGCCGTCAGTTACTGAAATAACACCGAAAGTTAATATTAGTAGAGGAGAAACACTAAAAATCCAAGGGACAAACTACAACCTTATAAGTGATGTGGCAAAAGACGAATTCACTGTAGAATTTGGTTCAAGTTTCGGTTTTAGCAAAATAGAAAATGAAAAATTTGCAACAAATCCAGCTCAAATTTCGCAATTTGAAGGGCATCTTGGCCTTCAAGATTTGATGATTACCAGGCATTTCCAAGTTGATAATGTAAGTTTCGATGGAGAAAATCTGACAACAGTTGACTTTAAAATAGGATATACCTACAGAAATTTGTTTAGATTAGTGAATGATTTAAGTATATCTTCGGATATTGAAATGTTTCCAAACCGAGGTGCAAGAGGAAGTAAAGTTTATTTTAAAGCAGCAGATCTAACAAAATATGATGTGTTTTTCTTAACAGATATCGACGGTACAGATCCCTACACAAATGCCAACAAAGGTAAAAATCCTACTCCAATTCAAAAAACAGAGGATGAAAAGTTTATATTCACTGTAGAAGTTCCGGATATTGATCCAGGTGAATATCATGTAGTTCTTACTAATCCAATTCCTGACAATGAAGATCCTATGGAGGCAGTTTCAGGTGAATATGTTTACACTAAGGAAAAATTTACAGTAATACAAGGTGCCAAAACCCCAGTTATTGATACAATAAGCCCCAATAGTGGTCCAGATACAGGATCGATATCAACTATAACTGGAAGATATTTAGGCAGCCTTAACATTGATGACCTTCAACTCCAACAAAACTTTGCAACTCCCGATATTTCTATTAGTGGCGATGGCGTTATGACATTAACATACAAGGGTGATGACCCAGATGATATCATCGGGAAATATCGAGAAGCTGATGTTGTCAAAGTAGAAAAATCTATAAAGGTAATAATCGGTCCTCAGGCCCACGTCCTTGATAGTTCAACATTTTCTCGAGATATTGATAAATTGGTTGTGAGGATAAACCCTGATACTCAGGATACCAATCTTGTTAAAGATGTTGTAGTTGAAACAACAACTAGCATATCCACCATAAATAATAACTATACATTTACTGAACGGGCAGAGCTTCCCAGAGGTTATACATTTATATCAAGCAGAATAAAACCGGAAGTTACAAGCATTATTCCAAATGAAATCCATCTAGCCAGAAATGAGAGCAATGGTACATACACATACATAGTTCCAGAAGATTTAATGGTCGGGATTTCAGGACGTAATTTTGCTGTTTACAGGTATACGGAAAATGACGAAACTAAAACTTCATATCCTTCTGTGAGTTTTAACAATATTGAATTGAACAGGAATACTGATGATTCAATTCAATTGCAGGTTTTAAACAATCAGGGCAATATAGTAGATGGCACTACAGGCAACGAAATAGGCACCAAAATTAGGCTTATTATTCCCAAAGATACTCCAATTCCTAGTGAATATATAGATACAAGTGTACAAGTAGTAATAACAAACCCTGTGAGAAACTCTCCAGACCTTGGCCTTTCCTCGGAAGAGCCAGTAATGGTCAGATTTCTAGTAGTAAAAGAAGATAAAGCCCCAGTTATAGAAAGTATTACTCCTGATGTGGTTACAGTTCAAGGAGGAGAAGATGTAGTAATTAAGGGAAGCAATTTCTTACAGGATGTAAAGGTTTTTATAGATGGTACTGAAGTTTCAAATATAAAACGTGAAGGCGATGGTAAGACCATTACTTTTAAGGCACCTCCAGGCAGGGAAGGGGTTACTCAGCTCCAGGTAATGAATCCTGATGGGGGTATTGCTATAAGGGATTTTTACTATGTGCAGACATATACTGATCCAAAGATTATAGATTTCTCACCTAAGTCAGGGAATACGGGAACTTTGGTCTTAGTAAAAGGAGATAATTTCTTAAGACCTGATCCTACAGCAACTGCAAATGAAATTTATAAGCTCATTGGAACAAGAATTCTTTTAGAAAACCGCGATATTAATGAATATAATACTCATCCGGTAACAAGGCGGCCGATACTTGAATATTATAGGTCACCTGAAAACGATGAGATACTTTCCATAAAAGATGCTGTGGATGGAAGTAAGTATATCCATATGGCTGATTATTGGCATAGTGTTATTTTTAGTGATGAGTCGGGCAAATATTATACTCTTACGAAAGATGCCCGAGGAAACCCTATACTCTCAGATGGTGTAAATAATATTTATAGAATAAAGCTTAAGGCAGAGGAGCAAGATCAGCAGATAATTTACAAAATGTATGCTGAAAAAGAAGGTGCCGGTGAATATTTAGTTAAAGCGGAGCTCGCTACAAAAACAATTGGTGGTGTAGAAAAAACCTTTACTGAACTTATAATAAGTGAAACCCCTCAAATGCGACTTTCAATGCAAACTCCATATAGAATTGATAATATAGGTATTATCGTTGGAAACAATGTAAAGGTTATAGATAAAAATCAAATCCTCTTTACAGTGCCCATACTCACATTTGGCGACGGCTGGTATGATGTTACTGTATTAAATCCTGACACCAAGCGGGATAGTCGAATAGATCAGCAGGGCTTTTTCTATTATACACTTCCTCCGTCAAAACCTGAAATACATGAGATTACACCAGATAAAGGTTCTGTTGATGGTGGATATTATATTGATATAAAAGGAACAGATTTTAAAGATGACGGTACATACAAGAGCCGAGTCTTTATCAATGGTATAGAAATACCATCTTCAGATGTATTTGTAAGTGTAGATGGAAAAAGCCTGACAGTAAAAGTCCCTCCATATACTGGGGATCTTACAGAAAAAAGTGAAACCGATCGCTTTACAGTGCCGGTAGTAGTGCTAAATCCAGATGGGGCAAGTGCAGGTAAAGAAGATGGTTTTACCTATATGGTACCAACCAGTCATCCTGAAATAACCCGCATTATTCCACAACAAGGCAGTGCTGCCGGGAAAGAAATTGTAGAAATAACAGGAAAGGATTTTCGGTTTTTCGAACCATTTAGTGATGACAATAGAAATCAGATACGTGATGAAAATGAAGTATATAATGATTTAAATGGAAATAACGAATGGGATGACTTTAGAAATAAAACTATAGAAGAATTAAGGGTAGAATACGGTGACGACTTTGAAAGAATAGTTTTACAGGTTCTGCCAAAGGTTTATTTTGGCAACGAAGTAGCTGAAATTATAGAAATTGATGACGGATATCTTAAGGTTAAGACTCCTGCCGGCATAGCCGGTGATGTGGATGTATATGTCGTAAATAACGATTCCGGCATATCAAACAAGGTTAAATACACATATATGTCTACAAATCCTGTTATTACACGGATAGTTCCACCAGAAGGCAGGAAACAGGGTGGTGACCGAGTAGAGATTTTTGGCTCAAATTTTGTGGAAAGTGAAATCAAAATTTTAAATGGATACGGAAACTTTGAAACACTGCCCATGGCCCAAGTTCGCTTTGGCAATGTTACGAATCGGGATATACCAAGAGAAGAAGAAAATTCAGGCCGGATAGACAACCAAAGGACAACGGTGAACCTTTCCGGTGGTCTTCGTGTAGAATATGCTAATGGGCAAGTTGTCTTGAGAATATCAGAAAGTGGCAGTGAATATGTGACTGTAAATCCCATAGACTTCGATGGTAGCCCCTTGTTTATATCAACAAAGCTTTTAAAAGCTAGGGGAACAGATTCCTATCCCTATGCAGAACTTATTCGTTTGGAAATACAGGACAGAAGGCTTTTTATTGAAAGAGGTTATGCTCCAGAAGTTGAGTTTTTAAACAGAGGACAGCTTGTTGTTACTACTCCGGGATACTATTCAATAGGAGAAGTAGATGTTACTGTTATAAATCCTGATAAAGGTATAGCAACTGGGAGGTTTACATATAAAAATCCTGCCAGCAATCCTTATATTGTAAATATGACAAAAGAAGGCCAGTCGCCTATTGAAGAAAACATTAACGGTCGTGATGTAAAAGTTTTGACAATGACGTACAAAGGTGGCAACACTCTTAGTATCATCGGCGGAGATTTTAGGGAAAATGCCAGAATACAGATCTCAGATGTAGCAACTATACTGCCGAATAATATTACCTATATGCTGCCTTCAAGACTGACCTTCACAATGCCGCAGGTGCCTGAAGAGGCAGTAGGGAAACTGCATCGAGTAGTTGTAATAAATGAAGACGGAGGAACTGCTTCATCAGATGAGGTTACTCCACTGCCCATATACATAATGTTTATTAAAGGTGAAACCGCTCCTTCTATAACAAGCCTCATTCCCGATAAGGGACCTGCTTCCGGTGGAACTTCTGTGAAAATTGAAGGTGCCGACTTTAGAGAAGGATTAAAAGTATTTTTTGGAGAAATTCCGGTAGCTGAAAGCAATATACAAGTTGTTGATTATAAGACAATTCTGGTTATAACTCCACCTCATTCTCCAGGCAGCGTGGAAGTTAAAGTGGAAAATCCAGATGGAGAGTTGTCAAACCCCAACGGTATTTTCACATATTTAAGTAGTCCAAATATATCGGCAGTAGTTAATCCCAATGATCCTACAGAGACCGAGAGGATCAGTAGGATTTCCGTGGAAGGTGGCGAAACCATAAAAATAAAAGGATCCTCGTTCATGCAAGGTGCTCGTATTGTATTTGCTCCTGTAATAAAGCGGATAGATAATGAAGAGCAAGTTGCGGGAACTATTATTTACATAGATGGTCTTCCTTACTTGTTAGAAAGTGGTGTTGACGGGGGACAAGCAAGTTTTATAGATGCAGAAACACTTACTATAATAACACCTCCAGGCAGGCTGGACAGCAGAGGAATTATCGTAATAAATCCAGATGGGGGAGCCAGTGATATTTACGACCACTTAGTTTATGGTTTGCCAGAGATTACCGCGCCTATTAATGTGGAAGCTGAACTAGTTTATGATCAGTTTATCAGAATAAGCTGGTCCCAGGTCGAGAGAGCCCAGGGGTATGAAATATATGTAGTTATTGATGATAAGCAAATGGATTTTATTGGTTCTACTGAATTTACCAGGTTTGCATATACCAATATTGAGCCAAACACCAGATACAGATTTGTAGTCACAGCATTAGGGCCTTTCGGTTCCTCAAAGCCGTCAGCAGAAAGTAACACTGTAAGAACCGGAAAGCGTGTAGGGCCGCCAGATGAAGATGGTAAACTTGTGGAAGAAACTATTATACAAAAAACAGGTGACATTGCCCAAGTAATCATAGGAACCAACAACTACAGGGAAGATACTACAATAGACTTGACCAATACTAATTTTTATAGAGTAAGCAAAACTGTCATTACCATACCCGCTGAAGTCGTTGTGAGATCAAATGTGGGGAATATAGCCATCATTGGACCTGATTATACTTTAAAGTTTAATCCCCGGATTTTCGAAACAAACAGAGTACGTCAATACCAAAACCGTCGTGATGCGGGTATTAGGTTTGAAGTATTCCCATATGCAAATAGTTCGGCTTTAGGTAACAAAAGCTTGTTATCAGGTCAATACATGTTAAAGGCTGAGTTTTATTTAGGTCAAGAGGCATCTAGCATAGATTATTTTGATGGACATATGGAGCTTATCTTAGAATATGATAAAACTAAGGCAGATTTAAGAAAGCTTTCAGAAGTTGCTCTTTATAGATATGATGATTATAACAGCAGCTGGCAGGAGATTCTTAAAGGTCATGACCAAAGTATTACACTTAAGGCATTTATAAATCGAACCGGCAGATATGCTATATTGGGGGCAAGGAGGTAAGGGGAAATGAAAAAGGTTGGGATAAGTATATTGGCTATAGCCATGCTGGCTATGATAATTCCAGGCACATTAAGTCAAGCGGTTGAACCTTCTCCAGGACGTCTTTTGGAAGGATATATAAAAGACATAGGAGATAGTTTTGTGGAAGTGGAAGAATACAGTGGTTATGTTCGTCGCCTGGCTCTTAATGTGAGCACAGTGTATGTTATTGATGACACTCCAGCAGACCCCAGGGATTTTAAACCCGGAATGGAAATATATGTTCGTTACAACAATACCGGTGTTACATATATGGAAAGCTGGTCAACTGAAAATCCAGGATATATTGCTCCGGGTTTAAAGATTAGATCCGGTGTTATTAAAAAAATTGATAGGGACCAGCTCATAATAAGATTTGCTACAGGAAAGGAAGAAGCTTACTATACAAGTCCTAGTACCATAGCCATAAAAAACGGAGTAAATGTGCCATTAAGTAATCTTTATGAAGGTGATATGGTTCAACTATATTTTGATGAAATAGATTCCGCTATTATTAGCAGAATTAAAATTCAAGGGGATTCAATAAAAATCAAAGGTCTTTATAAAGGCCAGCTTGATGTTTCGGGAATCGCTAATAATGACTTAATACTCAAAGATGTAAAGATCTTCCAGAATGGATCATGGCGAGATTATAAAAATACACTTCAAATAAATCATTCCCCTGATTTGAAAGTATTTTATCAAGGGCAACCATTATCCAAAAATAATATGAAGCTTTTCCGCGGTAAAACAGTATATTTAGCAGTGACAGATTTCTTTGGCAGAGATCGGGCTGAAAGGGCAGTGATAAAAAATCAGTATGAAACAAGTATCAGTGGTAAAATCGAAGAAGTGAATTGGTATGCGGAAGCTTTTGAATTAGCCAACAAACGAAATATAAGCTTCAATGATGGGACCATATTTGTTAAAAATAATCGATTAGTTGATAAATACAGCATAAGCCCCGGCTCAGATGCTTTTGTAGTTGTTGATGGGCGCGGCTCTCGTATAGCGGCAGATGTTGTCTATATTTATGATCAAGGTCTTAACAATTCCAATATTGGTCAGTTCTATCTATATGCAGGCCAACTGGACATGGTAGTGCAAAGCCAAGTTACCCTTACTGACTTTTTCGTGCTAAACAGAAATGAATGGGAATCCTTTGATGATGAAAAAGAACTTTATTATGATGATGACACATATATCTTTGATCTTGAAGAGATGAAACAGATAAGTTCAGAACAGTTCTATACAGATTACTATGCAGTAGATGAGGAAAGCCGTTCAAGTCGACGTCGTGGACTTAAGTCATGGTACGCTTATGCGTACACAGACGGGGATAGAATAGTCGCTATTGTACTAAAAAAGAACATGGATTCACTTTTAAGACAGCGAGTAACTGCAGGAACTGTTGACATTTTAGAAGATGACCTTTTTGTGGGTAAGACTGTATTATTGAGAAATGCTCGAGATTGGAGCAACCGAAACAACATGTGGATGCCTAGGACACTACAGGTAAGAATGCGAATGGAAAATGCATTAATTATAAAAGGTGACAAAGTAATATCATGGGAAGATTTAAGAGCGGGAGACAATATATATTCAGTTAGAGACGATTTTGAATGTAAATTTATTATTGTAAAGTAGGGAATGTTTACTATGAAAAAACCGATGATATTTTTGACAACGATAATTTTACTTCTCGCAGTCCCCATACAGGCAATATGTGCACCGGCGGATTTTAACGGTGGTGTTCATAACGAATATGAATATGAAGAAATTGTATTTATTACAGGTAAGCCCATAAGGTTTTCCGGGGAGCTGAGAATTTCCGAAAGCGGTAGGGATGATACGCAGACAACGACCTACAGGTTTAATCTTACCAGCAAAGATGAAACAATCAAGACCAAGTTAACAAGGTCAGTAACCTTCGTAACAGAATATAATCGAAGGGATGACAAAGGACAAGCTACAACTAACATTAGCTTAAGCAAATACTCCGAAAAAATCGATATAGGCAGTGATAAATATGAACTTAGAGATTATCAATTTTCCAAATCAGATGTAATCGATCAGCGCCCAGCTTCGGATTTTTACTCAGGAAATTTTGAAGGCAGGAAATACTATACAATTAATCGAGATGAAGGCGAAGTAGTCGTTAATATTTCTGGTGGCAATGTAGGATATGAAAACTTTTGGGGAAATACCGAGACACATATTATTAACTATTATATAACTTCTGAGAGAATTTTGACCGACGAGGAGGGGGAAAGAGACAAGGTTTGCTGGGAAGGAACGGTTCAAGTGCAGGTTTCTGACAGCATGACCAAGAATCTGGTTTACTCTGAAAATGAAGCAAACCTTTCAAGTTTTGTCGGTGGATATATCAGAACAACTAATAGGGAAATGAATTCTTCTTATGAATATGATCTACCCCGTATGAATGATAATGTCCCCCATAAGAGTCGAAGGGCTAGAGATGATATACAGCTTTCCTCAAAAATGGTACCCCGGGTTGAACGGCTAGTAGTACCAAAATTTCGTGATGTAAGTGGGCATTGGGCAGAGGAATATATAAGCAAACTCTATTCTTTGGATGTTTTTGATGAAAGTCCTAATTTTTTCACTCCTGAAGTTGCCATGACCAGGGCGGAATTTACAAAAGGTGTAATAAGGGCATGTGATATCAGGACATCCATGGAGGAGAACACCAGAAGAAATGTTAGAAGGCGTAATGAACCGCCGGAAGAATCCCCATTTAAAGATGTAAGTGTTGATGATGCAGATTACAAATACATAAAAGCAGGTCTTGAAAAAGGCATTATTTTCGGAGAAACACATGATTTATTCAAACCAAGAGATTATCTAACACGAGCTCAAGCAATTACAATTTTAATACGAGCTCTGGGATTTGGAAGTAGAGCACCCAATCCAGGTTATTATACATCATTTGCTGACGACCACAAGATACCATCTTGGGCGAGAGATAGTGTATATGTTGCCCGGGAAATAGGAATAACAGAAGGTGATAGCAGCAATCGTTTTAATCCCAACCAAATTATGACTCGTGCTGAGGCATCGGCCATGCTCGTGAGATTCTTACAATTCCTTGAAAGGGATCTTCAAAGGGATTATAGAGAAAATATAATTTTGTATAACTAAAAATAAAAGGGATAAGATTCGAATTCTTATCCCTTAATAATTTATATAAGCAAAAAATATGCCACAAAAAAACATAGTAATATGATATATAGGCCCATTTTCCTATAGGAATTTATTTATCAACATAGCTGGGGATAAGTTATCCCCATTGGGGAAAACTAACCTGTTTTAAGGACAATCATAAGGACAAGCTTTTGAGTTATTAACAGCTGTGTATAACTTTGTGGATAACTTAATCAATTAGACCTAAATTTCGGGTCCAAAATAATACATACAATTCCAATTGTCGACTAAATCATCTAAAATTATGTCTTTTCCAACTAGTTTTAAAGCAATATTTTGTCATAAAAGTAGGGGCGACCTTTGGTCGCCCACTTATCCACTAATTCGTTAAACTCTGTATAGGTGGAGGTATTTGTCCTCCCCGCCTTACAAAAACTTCAGAACTAAAGGGATTTACCTGCATTACCGGTGCATGTCCTAACAGCCCGCCGAATTCTACAAAATCTCCAGCCTTTTTACCTGGTGCAGGTATAATCCTCACAGCAGTTGTCTTTTTATTAATAACCCCCAGAGCCATTTCGTCAGCGATAATTGCAGCAATGGTTTCAGCAGGGGTATCACCAGGAATTGCGATCATGTCAAGTCCTACCGAACAGACACAAGTCATGGCTTCCAGTTTTTCAAGAGAAAGTGCGCCATCAGCTACGGCTCTAATCATTCCAGCATCTTCACTAACCGGGATGAAAGCTCCTGAAAGCCCACCTACATATGATGTAGCCATAGCTCCACCCTTTTTAACAGCATCATTTAATAATGCAAGTGCGACAGTAGTGCCTGGGGCACCGCAACGCTCAAGACCTATAGCTTCTAAAATATTTGCTATACTGTCACCAATGGCTGGAGTGGGGGCTAGGGAAAGATCTATAATACCAAAAGGTACTCCCAAACGATGTGAAGCCTCACGACCAATCAATTCACCCACTCTGGTAATTTTAAAAGCTGTGCGCTTAATAACTTCAGAAATCAATCCCAGATCAGCATCTTTTGGAAGCCTGGAAATTGCCGTATTTACTACACCTGGACCGCTAATACCTACATTGATAGCAGTTTCAGGTTCACCAGGACCATGAAAAGCTCCAGCCATAAAGGGATTATCTTCTGGAACATTAGCAAAAACCACAAGCTTGGCGGCACCTATTCCATCATTATCTGCAGTTAGATGTGCCGCTTCTTTGATAATCCTTCCCATAGCCCTAACGGCATCCATATTTATTCCGGCTTTACTTGTGGCAACATTTACTGATGAACATACTCTCTCAGTAGAAGAAAGGGCATTAGGAATAGAGTTTAGCAGATGCAAATCACCACGGGTGAAACCCTTCTGAACCAAAGCAGAAAATCCACCTATAAAATCAATACCTAGGTCCTTGGCAGCTTTATCCATGGCTTTTGCTATGGGTGTGTAGTCACTTTCCTCACAGCTTTCTGCTACCATGGCAATAGGTGTAACGGAAACACGCTTATTGACAATGGGTATACCAAATTCTTTTTCTAGATCTTGTGCAACGGGTACCAATTCCTTTCCCTTTGCCATTAACTTCTCATAAATATTTTCAGCAACTTTTACAATAGAAGGGTTTGCACAATCCCGAAGGCTTATTCCTAAAGTTATTGTCCTTATGTCTAGCTGTTCAGCTTGCACCATTCGAATAGTTTCAATAATTTCATCTCGAGTGAAATTCATGGGTGACCCTCCTATATCCTATGCATAAAGTGAAATACTTCTTCTCGTTGTGTATCTACTCTTACGGATAATTCCTCACCCTTATGTGCCAAACGTTCCCGCAGCTTGTTAAAATCCACATTACAATTGGCTATATCTACCACCATTATCATTGTAAACAAACCTTCGATTGCTGTTTGAGTTATATCAAGTATGTTTACCTGTGCTTTAGCAAGCACATCCGAAATTCCTGCAATAATACCAACTTTATCTTGACCAATTACTGAAATTATAGCTTTAACATTTTCAGTAGGATTCAAATTGGGAGGCTCAGATACTCTGTCATCACCTACATATAACTTTATACCCTTTTTTGCAGCATATATCCTAGCTTCTTTCGTCACCAAGGTATCTGGTGGAAACTTTACAATCTTCTCATCACCGTGTTGTTTTAATACATCAAGGGTAACTAATATTTCCATAGAATACACCGATTAGAAATATAATAATCGGTTTTAACACCTTCCTTTCAATATCATGTAATCAGTATAATCCAAATATCATCACACATCAAGCCGGTACAGCCAATCGTAAAACCCATTTTTATTTTCATAAAATAGGGCTGATGGGAAAAGAATATATAAAGAGCCAAAAAGAGGTGGTCAAAATGCTTTTGTCTATAAAGATAATTATAGATTATATAAAGTATAATTTTCCTTTAAATACATTAGTGGTATTTATTTTTAGTGGAATCTATCTTTTGATAATTGACAGAGCAGACCTTTCTACAAAAGGTCTTAAAAGAGAATTAAAGGTAGTTACAGCTATAGGTGTATTTTACATATTTGGTGCGATGGCAGTATATGTATTGAGATACATTTTTTAAAGATATCACAGCAAATGTTATAACAAGGAGTTGCCATTATGACCGACATTTTTTCTAAGCTTTATAACGGCAAAAAAAAGCAATTATTCTTCGAAAGAGACATGTCACCTGATAAAAGTAAGAAACTTAAAAAAGACATAAAAGAAAACAAAAAGGTTGTACACGAATATCTATACGATTGTGATGATGTAATAACAAGAAATTTTTACATGGGGCAAACGCCTAAACATGAAATGTCTCTTATGTATATCGATGGAATGACAGATCTTAAAACTATACAAAATGACATATTAAAATCCCTTATGCTATTTACCCGCCAATTCAATCTGGAGTATAGTGTGGGAAATAATTTCTTCGATATGGTAAAAGAAGGCCTCTTAACAGTTGGAGATTTAAAAGAAACTGACAATTTTGGGGAAGCTATATTAGGTATTTTATCAGGTGACACGGTGCTATTTATAGACAAAGTTGAAAAGGCTTTGGTAATAAGCACCCGCGGTTGGGAAAAACGGGGAGTGCAGGAGCCTTCTACCGAAGCGGTAATACGCGGATCTAGGGATGGTTTTACCGAAACTTATCGGACAAATGTTGCCTTGGTGCGGAGGCGCTTAAAAGATCCGAACCTTAAAGTAAAGACAATTAAGCTGGGACGCCATACTCGCACCGATGTAGGTATTATGTTTATACAGGGCGTGGCTAAGCCAACTATAGTCGATGAAGTATTAAAAAGGCTAAACACTATTGATATTAGCTGCGTTTTGGAAAGTGGTTATATTGAACAAATGATTGAAGGAAATTGGCTTTCGCCTTTTCCTCAATTACGTCGGACTGAACGTCCTGACGTTGTAGCAGCATCGTTAGTAGAAGGGAATGTAGCTATTTTATGTGACAATACGCCTTTTGTCTTATTAGCTCCGGCAACTTTCTTGAGTCTCTTTCAGACGCCGGAAGACTATTTTGAGAGATGGTATATAGTATCTTTAATCAGGCTTCTACGTTTCGCAGCTGCCATTTTAGCATTTACATTCCCGGCATTATATATAGCTATGACTACCTATCATCCTGGGATGATTCCTTCGGATTTGGCATTGTCTATAGCAGCTACTAGAGAAGGTGTCCCTTTTTCGGCAGTGATGGAAACTTTAATAATGGTACTTTCTCTAGAGATTTTGAGAGAGGCAGGGGTCAGGCTTCCGGGCCCTATTGGTCAAACTATCGGTATTGTTGGAGGTTTGGTGGTAGGAGAAGCGGCCGTCCGGGCGAGTATAGTAAGCCCTATTATGGTAATCATAGTAGCTGTCAATGCCATATCCTCTTTTGCTATACCAAACTATAGCATGGCTATTGGTTTTAGGTTAATAACTTTTATTTTTATTGGTTTAGCGACTATCGCAGGTCTTTATGGAATTATGTTAGGCCTCATAGGTCTTACTATCCACTTGGTTACATTAAAAAGCTTTGGAGCTCATTATTTATCACCTTTTGTATCTTTTAGATGGTCTGAAAGTAAGGATACTATAATAAGAGGCCCAATGCCTTCTATGGAAATCAGGCCGGGATATACTAGACCTGAGGATTTGGACCGGATAAATGATCGACGCCACGATACTATAGATAAGGCGGGGGATGAAAGTGCTGACGAATAACGATAAAATAACGGTGCCTCAAACGGTAGCCATAATGATAACCTCAATTATACAGATTGGATTAAGTCTCCCCCGAGAAGCTGCTGTTTATGGCGAATCCGATGGCTGGCTCCTTGTAATCATTGGAGGAATCTTGGCTTTTTTGGCAAGCCTTGTATTATCAACATTAATACGCAGGTTTCCCAATGATACTTTTATAGAGTATTCAGAGAAAGTTGTAGGCAAAGTCCCGGCACTTATACTGGGAATAGTGCTGATTATATATTTTGCTTATGCTACATCGGTAATAGTTCAAATTTCTGCTGAAGTAATTAATGCATTTATGCTACAACGAACTCCAAGAGAATTTGTGATAATTACCCAAATGTTGCTTACGGTATATTTAATCAGGCACGGTGTTGAGCCAATGGCAAGGATTGCAGAAATTCTCTTTCCAGTATTAATAGTGCCTATTTTTGCCATGTATTTTATCGCCATTCCCAAGGCAGATTTTACAGAACTTCTTCCCATACTAAATACCCCTCTAAAATCCTTTGCTTTAGGCAGTTTAAATGCAATGTTTAGCTTTTTCGGTATTGAAATACTGCTTATGTTGGGACCTTATATGAGAAGCCCCAAAAGAATATATTGGGTTATGTTTGTAAGTGTAGGGTGTTACAACTTTAATCTTTCTTTTTGTCGTTATAGTAGTCTTCGCATCCATAGGCGTAGAAAATACAAAGATACTTCTCTGGCCCGGTATGACTATAATTCGGTCAATTACAGCTCCGGGGAGATTTATTGAACGATTAGATGCCTTAGCATTAGCCCTTTGGACTATAGCATCCTTTACTTCCCTTAATACCATGTATTTTGCCGGGTCTTTGGCTCTGGCACACATAGCCAAAGTAAAGGAATTCAAATTTTTTATTACAATTTTATTTCCATGGATATACCTTTTTGCTACAATTCCTCCAAATATTATAGTAAGTAGTAGACTTCTTTCTATAGTAAAGATAGGAAGCATAACAGTTGGGTTTTTAATACCTCTCGTAATTTTGCTATTGGCAATCATTATGAAGAAAGAAGGAAAGACAGCATGATTAGGCAAAAAGCAAAAATTATTATTTGGATTTTAATATCTATTCTAGTTATTTCAGGATGCTGGGATATGGTAGAAATAGATAAAAGACTATTTGTAGCGATTCTAGGTGTTGATACAAGTGATGAAGAAGGCAAATATACATTCTACTATTGTTTTCCAATAGCTCGACAAATAGCCGGTGGAGAAGCCGGAGGTGGAGGAGGAGGTCAACACCCAGTGGGTACTGCGACTACCGTAGCCCATTCAGTAATTAACGGAGCAGAGAACCTAGCCTTAAGGCTTAACCGCCATTTATATTTTGAACTTATGAGGACCGTAGTTATAAGTGAAAAGGTGGCAAGAAAGGATCTTAGAACAATTATAGATCCATTAAGCCGTGATACGGAATTTAACAGGAGAAGCCGTTTTGCCATTTGCCAGGGTGATATTAAGAAAGTTATTGAAGTAACCCCTTGGGTAGAACAGCTAACATCTGATTATTTTGAATCACTTTATGAAGATACCGGTATGACAGGCAAGTTTATTGAGTCAGATTTAGGGGAATTTTTACGCACAATTAATATTTTAAATGGTAATGCACTAGTAAGTAAAATAAAGCCGGACAAGACTGAAGTAAATATAGGTGGTGCCGCTGTTATAAAAGATTACCGAATGGTAGGATGGTTGGATGAGGAAGAAACTCAGGGTGTAAACATGTTTTTAGGCAGATTAAAAGGTGGAAATATAATAGTCGAGGATCCCGACAACTACGGTGTAGTAACTTTTTCAATCATAAGTGAAAGAAGTAAACTTTCCCTTAAAGCTCGTGAGCCAATTCCTAAATTTAACTTACAGGTATCGATAGAAGGAGATGTTAAAGGTATTACCCATGGAACCTTGATTTCTCTAGAAGATTCATTAGAAATACAAGAGCTGGTGTCAAAAGCTGTAAAGGAGCAGATATTAAAAGGTACAACAAAAATAAAAGATGTTTACAAGGTAGACTTGTTAAAGTTAGGTGATCACTTACGCAAATATGAGCCCAAATTATGGGAAGAATATGAAGAGAATTGGGATGATATGTTACCTGATATAGGTATTGATGTAAATGTTCATACAACAATCCGAAATATAGGTGTTATTAGATAAATAAAATTTAGATGTGGATTAAAGGGGGTATTTTTGGGAATAATACAAAATAAGAGATTAGGATTCGGGGGAGAAGTATATGAGAAGCAAGTATGGACTTTTAAAGAAAACTGCCATAATCCTTATAGGAATACTTATAATGTCATTTGCTGCAGTATTAATAGGCAGTACAGGTATTGCCGGCGGACCGGAAGATTTCAGTGATGTAACTTCTGAACAAATTTCATCAAAACTTATAAGACTTCATGTGATAGCTAATAGCGATTCTCCAGAGGATCAAGAATTAAAGTTAAAAGTGAGAGATGAAATAATTGAGACTCTCGATAGAGAACTTGGTAATGTAGATGATATCAATAAATTTCGGTATTTTATTACAAACAACTTGGAACATATAGAAAAAATAGCTAGAAATGTAATTATGAAAGCTGGTAAAGACGAAGAAGTCACTGCAGTTTTCGGTAGATTCCCTTTCCCAGTTAAATCCTATGGATTTGTAACTTTGCCGGCAGGAGAATACGAAGCTTTGAGGATAATTATAGGCAGTGGAAAAGGGACAAACTGGTGGTGTGTTCTGTTTCCTCCCCTGTGCTTTGTTGATATAACCCACAGTATAACCGAAGAAGAGGCAAAGCTTAGCATAGGTAAAGTGCTGACAGCAGATGAATTGGCTGCTATAGAGACGGCAAATTTTTCAAAGGAAATTCCTGTAGAGGTTAGATTCAAAGTAGTAGACTGGTGGGAAGAAACTAGAGATAAAATAGATAGAACAATTAAACTAGCATTTAATTAAAAGCCCCAATCCAACATAAAAAGACACGGGAAGCAAGCAACCCGTGTCTTTGCTTTTCATGGTAAAAAACTTCGTAATACAGCATTATCCATTCATTAATACTCTAATCTGCTATAATAAACGATAGTAAAGCGAATACGTCATAGTTCAGTCGTTTCCTCAAAAATAAACAGGATTTTAACAAAAAAATATTTATTACATAGTATTGAAATTGCATCGAAATTGTGCTTTAATTGATATGTTTATAATTAGAGAAAGGAGTGGATCTGTATGAAATTCGAGGAGCAGGAAAAAACACCACTTTTTGATGCAGTGAAGAAATATGCAGAAGATGCGACTATTCGGTTTCACGTACCCGGTCATAGAGGCGGGAGAGGGATACCGGAATTTCGCCATTTTGTTGGGAACAATGTTTTATCAATTGACGTTACTTCCGGCATTTTAGGCCTAGATACAATATGCAATCCTATGGGAGTTATTCATGAAGCCGAGACTTTGGCAGCTCAAGCTTTTGGTGCTGATCATGCTCATTTTTTAGTAAATGGAACTACTTCAGGTATTCAAGCAATGATTTTATCTGTGGCAAGTCCTGGTGATGAAATAATAATTCCCAGAAACGCCCACCGTTCAGTTGTGGGAGGATTGATTCTAAGTGGTGTAAAGCCGGTTTATATAAAACCTGTCATAGATGACTATATAGGAATAGCTATGGGAATAACACCAGAGAGCGTAAGGCGTAGTCTGGTAGAACATCCTAATGCAAAAGCTGTTTTCGTGATAAATCCGACCTATTATGGTGCGGCTTCAAATCTTAAGGAAATTGTTGATATATGTCACTCTTTCGGCAAACCAGTAATTGTTGATGAGGCTCATGGTGCTCACTTCGGGTTTCATCAGGATTTACCGCTATCGGCAATGCAAGCGGGAGCTGATATGAGTGCCGCTAGTGTCCACAAATTAGTGGGTTCAATGACCCAAAGCTCCATTCTCCTTGTAAAGAGCGATTTGATCGATGATAAGAAAATAAAGGCAGTTATGAACTTGACTCAAACTACAAGCCCATCATATCCGCTGCTGGCTTCACTTGATGTAGCTAGAAAGCAGATAGCTTTACATGGTACTCAAATGTTGGACAAGACAATCAAGTTATGTGAAAAAGCGCGCAAACGCTTAAATAATATAAATGGTATATATGTAATGGGACATGATGTTGAAGGAACAGAAGGCTGTTTTGCATATGATCCTACTAAACTAGCAATAAATGTAAGGGAAATAGGGCTGTCAGGTTTTGAGGCCGAAAAACTCTTAAGGTATAGATATCGTATTCAGGTAGAACTTTCGGATTTATATAATATATTGGTAGCAGGAGCTATAGGTGACAGTGAAGAGAGTATGAATGCCCTAGTAGCAGCAATTGAAGATTTTACTCAAGACCACGGTCGAGAGAATGTTGTAAAAATGATGTACGATGTTCCCGAAAACCAGGAAATGATGGTTTCACCTCGTTTGGCATTTTATAGCGAAAAGAGAGTAGTTCCCTTGGAGGAAGCCGAAGGAGAAATCAGTGCCGAAATGCTGATGGCATACCCACCGGGAATTCCTATAATATGTCCAGGTGAACTAATAACCCGAGAGGTAATTGATTATATTAAAACGCTAAACTCCGAAGGTTGTTACTTAGAAGGTACAGAAGAACCCGATGCCAGTACAATAAAAGTCCTTGCAAATATAGAATCAGTTAAATATTTTGAACAAGTTAAAGATGTTGTATAAAAAAAGCAGTGTAAGCTGCTTTTTTTTATAACTAAGATTTATCTACATGGGGAACTTCTAGTTTTTTAAGCTCATTTATTACCATATCAATGTCTAAATCGTAATGTTTCGCACATTCCTGTAGTGTGCTGTTTAGCATCCCGTCACAAGCAAGGCATTTTATACCTAACTGGATTAAAATGTTATATGCTTCCGGGTGAAACACTACAAGGTCTTTCATTAAAATATCATTGGTGATTTTCAAGATATAACCCTCCAAGAACCAAAGTCTTTTTGAATTAATAAATTAATTCCCACAATCTCTAATATAACCATAATCCCATTAATTATTGCAATATAAGATATTATTTCCACCACTACCAAAGTTTATTATATTAAGCTATAATCAAATAAGGCTCTTATATAAAAAATATTTGGAGTGATGCCTAATGGTTATGTCTATTATTCCCATATCACTTATTGCTGTAATCATCTTTGTCATAGCCTTGGTGATATCGGCAAAGGGAGGATACAACGAAGGAGGAGAAGATGTGATAAAAAATGTTTATGTTTACTTGGTATTATTCGCGACTTTAATGATGATTATCGGTGGTAGTGTTTCAGCATTTATGGCAATAGCGGATATTGTCGCTCCGGCTCCATATTATCAGTCTTTTGAAGACTTTAAAAGATATAGTGTTCATGAAAAGCAATCCATGGACTCTGAAGAGGCAGTGGAGAAGCCAACTGACGAAGAGCTTAAGGCCAAATATGAAGCTATGGTAATGGCAGAAAGGGAAAATCAAGTTGCTCGAGCAAAAAATAGTCTCATTAAAAGCTTTGGCTGGATAGTAATTCCCTTACCAATCTTTATGTTTTTTCAAAAAAACCTAGTAAAAAAACAGTCTTAGAAATTGCCAACATAAAAAATATATTCAAGGTAAATTATAATAATGGTGCGTTATAAAAATAAAGGAGGTATGCTCATGGCTCGTCGTCGTAGTGTCATGTCTGAGGACCTAAAGTATGAGCTTGCAAAGGAACTTGGTGTGGCTGATACGGTGGCGAAACAAGGATGGGGTGAAGTTTCTTCCAGAAATTGCGGCAATCTGGTGAGACTTGCCATTGAAAAAGCGGAAAAGGCCCTTGCCGACGAAAATGGTAAACTCCAAAATTAGCAGAACTCCTCAACACGCACAAAAACCAGGGTGATTTTAGCCCTGGTTTTCTAATGCCTAATACATATTTTAAAGCATAACTCCTTATAATAACATGTACCAAAATGCATAAGGAGTGAAAAAAATGGAACAACGGCAAGCACCTTCTCCAGCGGATATAAGCTCAGTCATGACGAACTTTAAAAATTTCGCAGGTAACTTTAATCTTAGTAAATCTGGATTTCAAACCAATACCCCTGGCCATTCCACTAATCATGATATGATTCTGCGTCAGCAGCCAAGAACAGTTAAAAAAGTCGGTGCGGGTATAGGTCTTCCATATGAAACCAGATTGGAAATGGCCTTGATGCTTGATGACCATCAGTGTGCGCTAAATGTAGCTTTGCATCAATATAACAAACATCATTGGCTAACTGAAGGTGCTGAATCTTTTTTAAGCTTACACGAGCTTCTCGCTGAACATAGGGATAAGACACAAGATCATATCGATAAAATCGGAGAGCGAATTACACGTCTAGGTGGTGTACCAACAGCTCACCCTGTTACACAACATGAGCTATCCTATATTAAACACGAAGTAGAAGGTCGTTATACAATGCGGGATTTTATTCGTAATGACCTTGAACACGAACTAAAAATTCAAGAAATGTTGCGAAGACAAATTACCCGTGCACACGAACTAAAAGACTGGGGGACAGTTGAAGTTTTGGAAGAAGTCCTTTTGGATCGTGAAGACCTAGGTTATCATCTTTACAGTGTGCTGGAAGATGACACTTTGGTACGTGGTATGCATCATTTGCTAGATGATAGTAAAGATATTGCCGGTAACCGGCCGATGAATCCATCAACAAAACTACAATAACATACAATTGAAGCCAATTCCGGAAAAAATAATGGATTGGCTTCAATTATATGTTTTCTATTAAGAATCTCAATAAAATGTCTACACCATTGCTACTTGCTATTTATCATGTTTCAACCACTTAATACAGTACTTTTTGATTAAAATTTTTCTTGACATTTAGTATTATTTGTAATATATTATAGATGTAATTCCAACTAAATCGATAGGAATAGGAGGGGTTTAAATTGAGATTATCTACTAAGGGCCGTTATGGATTAAAAGCAATGTTTGATTTATCCCTAAATTATGGAGGTACGCCAGTGCCCCTTAGAGATATAGCAGAACGTCAAGGACTCTCCGAAAATTACTTGGAACAGATTATTGCAAATTTAAGAAAAGCTGGATTAGTTCAAAGTGTTAGAGGTGCCCATGGAGGGTATAATCTTACACGAAAACCTTCAGAAATTACAGTGGGAGATGTGCTTAGAGCCGTAGAAGGCCCACTCGGTATAGTAGATTGTGTTTTGGAGTACGGTCAAAAAGAATGTTCAAAATACAAGGATTGTATTACTCGAATTGTTTGGGAAAAAATAAATGATAGTATAGTAAAAACTACTGATTCGATTACACTTGAGGATATGTGTAATGAGAAAAGTAAAAATTAAAAAAGAGGAGATGACTTCCTTGAAGCAAATTTATATGGACAATGCGGGTACCACTCAAATGAGACAGGAAGTATTAGACGAAATGATACCCTATTTTATTGATAAATTTGGAAACCCTTCTACTATTTATTATTACGGTAGAGAGGCAAAAGCGGCCCTTGAAGATAGTAGAGAAAAGATTGCTCAATTAATAAATGCAGATCCTATGGAAATCTTTTTTACATCTGGAGGAACTGAATCTAACAATTGGGCACTACGCGGGGTTACAGCCGCAAATAAGAAAAAAGGGAATCATATAATAACATCATCTATAGAGCATCATGCTGTATTACACACTTGTGAGGACTTAGAAAGACAGGGCTTTAGAGTAACATATATTCCTGTGGATAAAGACGGATTAGTTGATGCGAACCATGTAATAAATGCTATAACTGAAAATACGATTCTCGTATCTATTATGCATGCAAATAATGAGATTGGGACAATACAACCTATAGAAGAAATAGTCAAATTGGTAAAACAAAAAAATCCCAAAATATTATTCCATACTGATGCTGTTCAGACTGTGGGTAAGATTCCTGTAGATGTGAAAGATTTAGGAGTAGATCTATTGAGTATGTCAGGACATAAAATATACGGCCCGAAAGGTGTAGGAGCACTTTACATAAAAAAGGGCACACGAATAGCTCCTTTTATAACAGGGGGAGCACAAGAACGGAATCGTAGAGCTGGCACAGAAAATATTCCCGGAATCGTTGGATTTGGAAAAGCTGCCGAGTTAGCAAAGGAAGAGCTTAAACAACAGCATGACAAACTTATAAATCTTAGAGATAAACTTATAAAAGGTATTTTGGACAAGGTACCTTATACACGTTTGAACGGTCACCCTAGTCTACGTCTCCCTAATAATGTTAACATTTCTTTTGAATTTATTGAAGGAGAGGCAATGCTTTTAAATTTGGATATGAAGGGTATTTGTGCTTCTAGTGGATCTGCATGCACTTCAGGTTCTCTCGAACCTTCTCATGTTCTCTTGGGCATAGGTTTGCCCCATGAGATCGCTCATGGTTCTTTGCGATTAACTCTTGGTAGGAATAACTCTGAAGAAGAAGTAGATTATGTGCTAGAGGTGTTACCTAATATCGTAGGTAGATTAAGAGAAATGTCACCTATTTTTGAAGAAAGAAAGGAGCCATAAAAATGTATAATGAGAAGGTTATGGATCATTTTTCAAATCCACGTAATGTTGGAGACATTCCCGATGCCAATGGAATAGGAACTGCAGGTAATCCAGTTTGTGGTGATATAATGAAGATATATATAAAAGTAGAAGACGATGTTATCAAAGACATAAAATTCAAGACTTTTGGTTGCGGTGCTGCTATTGCCACGAGCAGTATGATTACCGAAATGGTAAAAGGTAAAACTATTGAAGAGGCTTTAAAAGTAGATAACAAACAAGTCGCTGAGGCTCTGGGAGGATTACCACCAGTAAAAATGCACTGTTCAAACCTTGCAGCAGATGCACTTAAGGAAGCTATAAAAGACTATAAAAAGTAGTAAAGAACCCAAACAATAAAATATATTTGCCATAAGTAGAAGCATTTAAAGCTCTGTAAACGCTCCTTTATTTGTTATTATTAACTAAAAACACCTCTGGATAAATTTATCTAGAGGTGTTTTTATGAATAAAAAGGGACGGTTCTTTTTTATTCACTTTTTTTTTGATAAGCGCACCCAGCCTGTAAACATAGATTGAGTTTTGGCGATATCCTCGGTATGGGCTAAATATATGTGGAGCATTATGGTCATTATGAAATATATTGTAAGGTAATACTTTGTAACACGAATTTGTTGAGGGAGAATGAGTCTTGCTAAGGGGAAAAAGGCTCTACCTTTAGAGATAAAAGAGGAATTAAACAGTAAAATCCCCACAAATGACTGGTAGAGTATAGCTATAAGCCATGAGAACATAGTGAATTTTTGTCCGATATTGTATTTAGTTCTTAGGGGTGGTGGGTTTTGTCGCATAAACATGTAGTATTTTACCAAATCTGGAATAGTTCTAAAATCTGCTAGCTTAATGGAAAAATTTTTATAATCACCTGAAATTGCGGCATATCCCAGTCGAAATAACACCACAGCAAAGGCTACAAATCCCCCGGAAATATGCATAAGCCTGATTGTCCGCATAGGCAGCAGCGCATATGAGAAGCTAATGGCGATACCGGTAATTATGGTAATTATTAGACTGATAATAAGAACTAAGTGAAAGATTCTAATAGATAGTGGGTATAAGAGTATTTTTTTATGGTCAGAGGATTTCAATTTGCTTCTCCCGCCCTTTCCCGTCTATCATGTGGACAGCACAGGCTAAACAAGGATCAAAGCTCCTAGCTACCCGTCCCACTTCTATGGGTTGGTCAAAGTCCTCTATAGGCGTATCTATTAAGGCTTCTTCAATAGGGCCTCTAGTTCCTTGGTCATCTCGGGGTGAGCAATTCCAAGCAGACGGGGTTATTATTTGATAATGGCTAATCCGACCTGATCGAACCCTCATCCAATGGCCTAGTCCTCCTCGCATAGCTTCAGTCATTCCCACACCTTCTGCATCAGTAGGCAGTTCATAACTGGTAAATACCGGTTTACCTATTTCTAAATCTAGGCACCATTCTTCCATAAGCTCTGATACAATTTCAGCCTCCATTACTCGCGCAACCAACCGATCCATGGTACTATAACCCCTCTTATATTTTCCGCTTAACCATAGTCTCGCCAAAGGGCCGCCTTCCACTGCAAGACCTTTATATCTGGGTGCTTTAATCCAAGAATAAGCTTCTGCTTTGGCAGTATCAGGTTCTGTTTCCCCCTTTTCTGGCCTTTGAGGTTTGGATAATTTATACCAAGAATACTTTATATGTTCATTTATGGCACTTACGTCAAGTTTTTCTTCTTTTTTTCCGATAATAATCCCTGGCTTAAAATAAAAAGAATCCTTTTTATCCGGGTGTGGGAACATTCCAAAAGCCATCAGATTTTGAGTACCGATACCTATATGATAATAATCACTATAAGCTTTAGATAAAGTTTCTACATCAGCCATCATTTTATTCTTTATAAAATCACGTACCCGAGATAGTAATGACAAAAACATGCGTACATTATCACCAGTAGGAGGGACCGTTCCTCCGCCTGCAAGGATACCGTGGTTGTGAGGCACCTTACCACCGAAAATAGTAACCATATCATGGGCTGCTCGAGACATATGTATACTTTCCATATAGTTTTCATATATTTTTTTACTTTGTGCTGTCGACAATCGATAATCCACTTCGTAACGAGGTACGAATGGAGGTCTATCCGGACCTCTGACGAAATCAGGTATTGTTAAAAAATAAAAATGTCGAATATGGTTTTGCAATAAGTCTGCTCCAAATATAAGGTTTCTGATGATTATACCGTTTCTAGGTGGCTTTACTTTAAAAGCGTCTTCCAGGGCGAGACTGCTCGCTAAACTATGTGCTGTTGAACATATACCACATATTCTTTGAGTGATATATATTGCATCTCTCGGATCTCTTCCTTGAAGGATCTTTTCAATTCCCCTAAAGAAAATCCCACTGGAATATGCATCTACCACTCGGTGATTCTCTATATTTACATCTATACGCCAAAATCCGTTAATACGAGTTATTGGGCTGATGATTTTTTTTGGCATAAAATCACCTTCTTAACTTTTTGGTAACTAATTTCTTAGGTTTCTTAAGTTTAGCTTTATCTGGCATTAATTCTTCTGATATTTCTTCCGGAGAATTAGCTTTAGGATCTTCTATGTTAACCTCTGCAGTCGAACTTTCAATGGCTTGTTCCTCCACAGTTCCCTCTAGCTTTTTACCCACATCTTTTGTTTCACTGCCATCTACCAGATGTTTAAACATTCGGCCTGAAAGAGTACTCATTGTTGCATGACCGGCGATTCCTGCTGCTGCTGCTCCCACAGCAACTTTTCCTATAAGTGAGGAACTAACGCCAACATTAGGTAATTTTAAATCAGGTAAATGTGTGAAAAATGGGGTCATGCGGTCTGGGAATTCGGGACTGACACAACCAATGCAAGGAGTGTTAGCACCCACAGGCCAGTTTAGATGTGCACTGTTCCATTTTCGAGTGGGGCAGTCGGAATATGTCACAGGACCTTTACAACCTATTTGAAAAAGACATCCGGAATCTCCAGGATGCTTTGCGAAAATGCCATTTTCAAAATGCTGACGGCGAGTGCAAAATTCATGTATGGTTCTTTCATAAAACATACGAGGTCTACCCATTGCATCAAGGTTTGGGACACCGTATAAAATTGTATGAGACAAAGTGCCCACAAACCAGTCAGGGTGTGCTGGACAACCAGGCACATTTATCACTTGAATACCTTTTAATACTTTATATACGGGCAATGAAGCAGAGGGATTAGGCTTTGCTGCATAGGGCCCACCAAAAGATGCACAAGTCCCTATGGCAATAACATGCTTCGCTCTTTTTCCTAAGTACTTCAGGGCTTGTACAAATGTGAGGGGAGACCCGTCTTCATAAAAACCAAGATTCCCATAAAATCCATTTTCACGGGTAGGTACTGTACCTTCGGCTACAAGTATGTATTTACCCTTCTCATCATTAGCAACATCATAAAGATGCCTTAGGGCTGTTTCTCCTTCAGCTGTCATAACTGTATTTTGATATTCTAGTTCTATAGTGTCTTTTATCAGTTGTTCCAAATCAGGATTTAAAGTATTTGCAAAAGAAAGGAAATCCCCAGTGCATGTCATCATCTCCAGCCAAATAACCGTCACCTTTTCTCCCTTTTCAACCAAAGCTTCGGCAACTTTTGGAAGCAATACTCCCGACAAAGTTAATGCGGTACAAGAAAAGCAGAGCTTCAGAAAATCTCGTCGTGTAATCATTATGACTCCTCCGATTATATAATTTACTTACAAGTTATGAATTATTCTGCTGTAACCAAATGGAATAAAGCTGAATATACTATATGTATCTTTCAATTCTCAGGTGGTGATTCTTTGAGATTACCTTTTATGCCTTTTGGCAGTCGACCACTTAGTAAGCAAAAACCCCTTATGAAAGGCAGTGACGTAAGAAGGCTTCAGCAGGTTTTAAAGTATTTAGGCTTTTTTAATGCTCGTATAGATGGGGTGTTCGGTTATGATACCTTTAGTGCAGTGAAGGAATTTCAAAGATTTTTTAATATAAAATCAAAGGGCATAGTAGACGAAGAGGATTATAGTGTCTTAAGAGAACTCATGGCTGTAGGTATAAATAAGTGGCACATGATTCAGCGGGATTATGCCCATTCCGGTAATTCACCAGTGCCTGTTCCCATAAAGCTAAAAAAGTGTTGGGCAAGACGTATCCCAGATATAATTGGATTAAACTGCTCGGCAGATAGGTTAATTGTAACTACCAGACAAGAAGTAATATCTTTTGATTTTAAAGGCTCCAGGCTTTGGAAAAGCAAGGAAATATTTCCTGTAGCAGTATCTACAATTTCAGAAGGTCAAGTGTTTGTACCAGCGCACCAATTAACTGTATTGGATATTTATTCAGGAAAAATCCAAAGCAATCTAAAGCAGGACACATTTATACTACCGGTTACAGCAAAAGCCGGTCACATATATGCACCATCCCAAGGGACATTATATGCCTTTAACCCAAAGGGAAGCACAATTTGGCAATATAAAACAGCCGGTGCATACTGCACTAGTCCTGCTATTGGATTTGATCTTATTTACTTTGCTTCATTTGATAAATATATCTACTGCTTAGATGAGAAGGGATTACTTTATTGGAAAACTAAAGTATCTGATATAATAGAAAACCACCTGGCGCTCTGGGAAGGTATGGTATTCGCCATATCTAGAGATTCATGGATAATCGCTTTAAATCCATTGACAGGAAAAATAATTTGGCAGAAAAAATTCTTTGATGAAGAGTTGAAAATGCCGGCTTTTCACAAGGATTTTATGCTCATAGTAAACAATAAGGGTGAGGCTAGCGCACTAAGCTTACAGAGAGCTGAGATAAGGTGGGTGGTTGATTTGCCATCTGTCCCCACTACCGATCCAATCATATGTAAAGATGCATTTTTTGTCGGAACAGAGGAAGGCTTACTCGCTTATGATATGAGGTCTTTAAAGTTCTATAAGTATCTCGAAAATAAAAAGATATCCGCTGTTATTCCAGGGAATATGGGCGTATTTGTTGCAACAGACCAAGAACTAATAAGACTCTCTCGAGAATGAAAAACAGGTCTAGGAATAATACTCTTAGACCTGTTTTATGTTTCAATTTCATTGTCGCATAAAGGCAAGTGTGATATTATTTAACATAGGTAATCGGATAAGCAGGTGTGGTTGCCACCAATTCTTACAAAAGCAAACTGCAAATTCACATAACAAAAGATGGAGCGAGAGATATGGATATAAGAAATAAAACCATCGGAGTATTTGATTCAGGTATAGGAGGGCTGACTGTAGCAAAGGAGATAATGGAATTATTACCAGGGGAGAGTATAGTATATTTTGGTGATACTGCCCGAGTGCCCTATGGTTCTAAATCCAGTGCAACCGTTTCACGCTTTGCTCTCGAAGGTTTAGATTTCCTCCTTAGTCAAAATGTCAAGATGATTGTTATTGCATGCAATACAGTAAGTGCCACTTGTCTGGAGTTACTTCGTGCATCCTCACCGGTGCCGGTTATCGGTGTCATAAATCCGGGAGCGAGAACAGCTGCAGCGGCAACTAAGAACAAATCTGTTGGAGTGATAGGCACTGAACGAACAATAAAGAGCAGGGCATATGAAAAAGCAATCCATGCATTAGACCAAGAAATTAATATTTATTCAAAAGCATGTCCTCTTTTTGTGCCTTTAGTAGAGGAAGGGTGGCTGGAAAATGAAGCTACTACATATACTACTAAAACCTATCTCGAACCCTTAAAGAACCATAGTATAGATACATTGGTACTGGCATGCACCCATTATCCCCTTTTAAAGCCGGTTTTCAGCAAGGTTATGGGGGAAAACGTTAAACTAGTAGACTCTGCATTAGAAACGGCAAAAGAAGTCAAACGTATTTTAGAAGAAAAAAACCTTAAACGGCTAGAGTGCTCCCTTGGACAACATGTATTTTTTGTAAGCGACAACCCTGAAAAATTTACACAAGTCGGTGAAAACTTCTTAAAAAGGCCTATCAAACCTATAAATGTTATAGATCCTCAAAGGTAAGCGAATGTCAGACCTATGAATGGAGGACGATTATGAGAAAAAAGAAAATAGCATTTATTGCTACTGGTGGGACTATTGCTTGTGTTCCGGGACCGGAGGGTATGCGACCTGCATTTACAGAAAAAGAAATGATTGAGCTTGTTCCTGAGATTTCAGAGATGGCACAAATCCAAGGATACCTTATTATGAATATAGACAGTACAAATATGCAGCCTGAAGACTGGAAGATAATCGCTGAAAAGACCGCCGATGCTCTAGAGGATTGTGACGGAGCTGTAATCTCACATGGTACAGATACATTGGCGTACACATCTTCGGCGCTAACATATATGCTGACAAATTTAAAAAAACCCGTAGTTATCACAGGTTCTCAAAGATCTATCGGAGAAGAAAACAGTGATGCAGCAAAAAATCTTACAGACAGTTTTAAAGTAGCCGTGTCCCAAAATCCAGGAGTATTCGTAGTATTCGGAGGAGATATAATAATTGGGGACAGGGCATCAAAGCTTAAGACAGAAAGTTTTGATGCTTTTAAAAGTATCAATGTTCCCTTGGCTGGACAGGTCCTTAAGAAAATTCAGTGGAACGAAGATGTTTTAAAAAAAGAACAAAAAAGGATAAAAGGCGTATGGGAGGATTTGCCTAAAGATAACGGTAAAAATTTTAATCTTGAAAAACCTGTTGCCCTTTATAATTACATAGATCCCCGTGTGCTTTTAGTAAAACTCTACCCTGGTATCGAACCGGATATACTGCTCTATGCCCTGGAAAAGAAATATCATTCAGTGCTAATAGAAGGATTTGGAGCAGGTGGAGTGCCTTTTAGGGAATCAAGAAATCTTATTAATGCTATAAAAAAACTGACTTCATCAGGAATAAAAGTTGCTGTAACTACCCAAGTCACCTTTGAAGGAGTAAACCTTGTACGTTACGAAGTAGGTAGAAAAGCACTGGAAGCTGGGGCGGTTTCTACTGGTGACATGACCAGAGAAGCTGCATTGGTAAGGTTAATGATGAAGTCTAAAATTTGATTTGACAGAAATTATCCCATGTGTTATAGTTTAAAAAAAGAATATTGTATAATAATGCATATCCTTTAAATCTGGTCCAGTGAGGCCGGCAAGGTAAGCCGCATTTGTTAATACGGATATGAAAGCCTTTTTCTACCTTGGAAAAAGGCTTTCATTATAGAGTATAGTAGTATTTTATACTGTGCTCATTTAATTCCTACCTATTTAACCCTGCCCCTAGTGGACAGGGGTTTTTTTTAATCAAAATGGCGAATATGGAAAATAATATTTGAGAGATTACTTAAAGGAGGTTTTGTATGCTCAGTGTTAAACACCTTTTAGGACTGCAAAATTTAAAAAAGTCTGACATTGAAATAATCTTGAATACAGCTGATTCCTTTAAGGAAATTCTAGAAAGAGACGTAAAGAAGGTTCCTACCCTTAGGGGAAAATCTGTTGTAAATCTTTTTTATGAGGCAAGTACACGGACTCGCACTTCTTTTGAACTGGCAGGCAAATACCTTAGCGCAGATACCATTAATTTTTCTTCATCAGGGAGCAGTGTGCAAAAGGGAGAAACCCTGAAAGATACTGCAAAAACTCTGGAAATGATGGGTATAGATGCAGTGATAATTAGACATAGTTCTTCAGGTGCAGCCAATTATTTATGTAATCATCTGGATGCATCAATAATTAACGCCGGTGATGGAACTCATGAACATCCAACACAGGCTTTGCTGGACATGCTGGCTGTGAGAGAAAGAAAAGGGGCCCTTTCTGGACTTAAAGTGGCTATTTTTGGAGACATTTTACACAGTCGTGTTGCCCGCTCAAACATATTTGGGTTTACCAAAATGGGTTCTGAAGTATATGTTGCAGGTCCAAGTACATTAATGCCGGTAGATATAGAAAAAACAGGGGCAAAACTTGCAAAGACCGTTGAGGAAGCTATAGAAGATGCTGATATAGTTATGGCCCTTCGCTTACAACTAGAAAGGCAGAAAAAAGGTCTATTTCCTACTGCCCGTGAATACACAAAATTCTTCGGTTTAAACAAGGACAAGCTTTCATTAGCCAAACCCAATGCCCTATTATTACATCCGGGTCCTGTGAACCGAGGGATTGAACTTTCTTCAGATGTAATAGACTCAGGTCAATCTGTAATAAATTATCAGGTAAGATGCGGTGTTGCTGTACGTATGGCTGTTTTATATCACCTTATAGGAGGTAGCCGGTGATGAAAAAACTTTTAAAAGGAGCAAGAGTTATAGATCCTAGTCAAAAAATTGATAGCCTGGAGGATGTATTGATAGTAGATGGACGGATTGCTGTGATAAAACAAGATATAAATTTAAGTAATGTAGAAACAATAGACCTCTCAGGAAAAATAATAACTCCCGGCCTTATAGATATACATGCACATTTTAGACAGCCGGGCTATGAATATAAGGAAGATATACAATCTGGAAGTAAGAGCGCTGCTGCAGGGGGGTTTACCACTGTCGCTTGCATGCCAAATACCAATCCTCCCATCGATAATGCAGCTTTAGTGGAGTATATAAAGTCTGAGGCAGTGAAAGTTGGAATGGTTAAGCTTCTACCAATAGGCTGTGTATCCAAAGGCCAGAAAGGCGAGGAAATAAGTGAAATGGGAGATATGGCAGAAGCGGGAGCAGTAGCATTTTCTGATGATGGTAAGCCTGTAGCCGACAGTTCTCTTATGCGTAAGGCCATGGTATATGCTTCCATGTTTGACAGAGTTATTATCGATCATTGTGAAGACCCGGCGCTCTTTGAAGGTGGGCAGATAAATGAGGGGTATGTCTCAACCATGCTGGGACTAACTGGTATACCTGCTGCTGCAGAAGAAATTATGGTAGCCCGTGATATACTGTTGGCACGTGAAATGAAAACAAAAGTGCATATAGCCCATATCAGCACAAAAGGGTCAGTTGAAATAGTGAGAAAAGCCAAAACTGAAGGGGTATTGGTGACTTGTGAAGTTACACCACATCACCTTACCCTTACTGAAGAAGCAGTTATTAACTATGACACCAATGCAAAAGTTAACCCACCTTTGCGCACTAAAGAAGATGTAAATGCCTTATTAGAAGGGCTCAAAGATGGAACAATCGATGCTATAGCCACAGACCACGCACCACATCATTTTGATGAAAAAGACCTGGAATTTGATAAAGCTGCATTTGGGATGGTAGGTTTGGAAACATCCCTTGGTATTATACTAACGAAATTGGTAGGAGATCATGGTTTAAGCTTGAGTAAAGCCATTGAAAAAATGACTATAGGTCCTGCAAAAGTTTTGGGATTAGATGTGGGAACACTAAAAATAGGTGCTCCGGCAGATATTACAGTTATAGATCCAAATCTAGTATGGACAGTTGACAAAAATAGATTTTTCTCTAAAGGCAAGAATACACCTTTTAACGGATGGGAACTAAAAGGCAAAGCAGTAATGACTCTACTTGATGGGAAAATTATATATCCTACTAGGCTCAATGTTGTATAATTATACAATAAAAACATTGACGTTCCAATATTGGCAGTGATAAAATACATTATAATGAATAAATATACATAGTTCTCTTTGGTTTTAGGAAAGGAGATATTCTTGTGCCTAAAAATAATAACATTAAAAAAGTTATGGTTATAGGTTCTGGTCCCATCATAATTGGGCAGGCAGCTGAGTTTGACTATGCGGGGACGCAAGCTTGTCTTTCGCTTAGAGAAGAAGGTTTGGAAGTGGTCCTTATTAACAGCAACCCTGCAACAATCATGACAGATGCTCATATAGCGGACAGAGTTTATATAGAACCCCTTACGACAGAATTTGCTGCAAAAGTAATAAGACAGGAAAGACCTGACGGCCTTTTGCCTACATTAGGCGGTCAAGTAGGGCTAAATCTTGCTGTAGAATTAGCGGAAAAGGGGATTCTTGATAGGGAAGGAGTTAAACTCCTTGGAACACCCCTTACCTCAATAAAAAAGGCTGAAGACAGGGAGCTGTTTAAAAAGCTCATGGAAGAAATCAATGAGCCAGTGCCTGATAGCTGTATAGTTCACAGCTTAAAAGAAGCCCGGGACTTTGCAAGACAGGTTGGGTTACCCCTTATTGTGCGCCCGGCATATACATTAGGCGGTACAGGTGGAGGTATAGCTACAACGGAAGAAGAACTTATGGATATTACTTACAATGGTCTCAGGCTAAGCCGCATACACCAGGTGCTTCTGGAAAAAAGCCTTCTAGGTATGAAGGAAGTAGAATTTGAAGTTATACGTGACAGAAAAGATTGCTGTATTAGTGTATGTGATATGGAAAATATCGATCCTGTAGGGATTCATACTGGAGACAGTGTTGTGGTGGCTCCTACACAGACTCTAACGGAAACTGAGTATAAAAAGCTCAAGGAATCATCTTTTAAAATTATACGGGCTTTGAAAATCGAGGGAGGATGCAATGTCCAGTTTGCATTAGATTCTACTACCGGAAATTACTATGTTATAGAGGTAAATCCCCGGGTAAGCCGTTCTAGTGCATTAGCCTCAAAAGCTTCTGGATACCCCATCGCTAAAGTCACTGCTAAGATCGCCACAGGCCTGTCATTGGACGAAATCAAAAATCCTGTCGCAGATAAGGGTAATGCCTACTATGAACCCAGTTTGGACTATGTAGTTGTGAAGATGCCGAGATGGCCTTTTGATAAATTTGTAGATGCTGACAGATTATTAGGCACTCAAATGAAGGCAACTGGTGAAGTCATGTCCATAGACAAAAGTATTGAGGGTGCACTTATGAAAGCAGCAAGGTCTTTGGAACAGGGTCTCACAAGTCTTTCACTTAAGAGCCTAAAAAATGATAATATAAAAGTTTTAAAAGAAAGGATAAAAAAAGCTACCGATGAGCGATTTTTTGCTGTAGCTGAAGCTTTACGTCGAAAAGTCAGTATAGATGAAATCCATAACTTAAGTAAGATTGATAAATTCTTCTTAGAAAAAATACAAAATATTATTCATATGGAAGAGAGGCTAAAAGAAGGCTTGCTTACAACAGAACTTCTAAAAGCAGCCAAGAGTATGCAATTCCCAGACAAAACTATAGCGGATTTAACGGGGAAAAAAGAAGAGGAAATAAGAAATATAAGAGCTCTCAACCATATAACACCGGCTTATAAAAGTATAAATACTTCTCCCACAAATACCAGCACATCCCTACCATATTTTTACTCAACATATGATGATGAAAATGAAGCAGTTACAGATGAAAAACCCTCGGTGGTTATTTTAGGTTCCGGTCCTATTAGGATAGGTCAAGGTATAGAATTCGACTACTGCTCTGTGCATTCAGTATGGGCTGCTCAGGAAGCAGGTTATAGGACTGTTATCATAAACAACAATCCGGAAACTGTAAGTACAGATTTTAATACAGCAGACCGCCTTTACTTTGAACCACTGTATTTTGAAGATGTTATGGCTATCATTGGCAGGGAAAAACCCCTTGGAGTTATTGTGCAGTTCGGAGGACAAACTGCTATAAATCTAGCTGCTGCACTAGAAAGCCAGGGTGTTAAAATACTAGGGACCCCAGTAAAATCCATAGATCTGGCAGAGGACCGAGAAAAATTCGATGACTTGCTAACAGAACTTTCCATTTCACGACCAAAAGCCAGTGCAGCCCGGAGCACTGAGGAAGCCCTTGAAAAAGCCGGTGATATAGGGTTTCCCATGCTGGTAAGGCCTTCCTATGTACTTGGTGGAAGAGCAATGGAAATAGTATATAACATGGAAGAACTGAAAAATTATATGGAATATGCTGTAGAAGCATCAAGTGAAAAGCCTGTGCTAATAGACAGATATATTGCCGGAACTGAAGTGGAAGTTGATGCGGTAAGTGATGGTGAAGAAGTGCTTATTCCTGGCATAATGGAACATATTGAAAGGGCAGGAATACATTCCGGTGATAGTATTGCCGTATATCCCCACCAGACTTTAAGCTTAAAGGCAGTAGAAGGCATTGTAGATTATACGACACGGATAGCGCGAAAACTTTCTGTAAAGGGATTAATAAATATTCAATTCGTAGTGGAAAAAGACAATGTATATATTATTGAGGTTAACCCACGTTCAAGTCGTACAGTGCCTTATATGAGCAAAATAACCCATATACCAATGGTAAATATCGCTACAAAAATTGCCCTTGGTCAAAAATTGAAAGACTTTGGATATAAAGGTGGCCTTTATGAAAAACCGAACTTTGTGGCTGTGAAAGCCCCAGTGTTTTCCTTTTCAAAGCTTCGTATGGTGGAGCCTTCCCTGGGGCCGGAAATGAAATCAACTGGTGAAGTCTTAGGTGTAGAAAGGACCTTTGAGAAAGCGCTTTACAAGGCTTTTACAGGTTCAGGCTTTACTATTCCCACATACGGTGCTATTCTTGCCACTGTAGCAGATAGAGACAAGGAAGATGCCATAAAATTATTAAGGAAATTCTCCGAACTGGGCTTTGAAATATTTGCTACAAGTGGAACTGCTAAGGCACTGCAAGCCGCAGGAATACATGCCCAAACAGTAAATAAAGTTGAAGAAGGTTCACCAAATATTATCGACCTTTTAAAAGAAAACAAGGTAGATATGGTAATAAATACCCTTACCCGAGGTAAAGCGCCGGAGAGGGATGGTTTCAAGATACGTCGTGAAGCGGCAGAAGATGGAATTCCTTGTATTACTTCCCTAGACACTGCCCGGGCCCTTTACAAAGTAATAGAAGCCACCTCCATCAGGTGCTGGGAAGCCTCTGGAAGCAAAACACCGCCATCCTAAGCGATAGCGAAGGATCTTATACTAGCTGCGCAGCACATAAGATTCTTCATTTGACTTCGTTTCATTCAGCATGACAAGGACCCAGTCATTCTGAGCGAAGCGAAGAATCTTTGGAATATCCTTTACTTTGCCTAAGATAATAAGTATGAAAAATAGGAAAGGGGGCTGTCTTTTGAGCTCTCCCATTGTTTCTTTAGCCAAGATTACAAGAAATACTGAGATATCACCGGATATATATGAGATGGAGCTACAAGCACCGGAAATCACTGAAAAAGCAAATCCGGGGCAATTCCTGCACATTCGTTGTTCAGATACAGTATCTCCACTACTGCGCAGACCGATAAGTATAGCCTACGCAGACCATAAAATAGGCAAGATGGGGATAATCTATCGGGTAGTAGGTCGAGGAACACAGCTTCTATGTCAAAAAGATCCTGGCAGTAGATTGGACATATTAGGTCCTCTTGGGAAAGGATTTCCCATGCCTGATAAAGATAAAACCCCTATTATAATAGGTGGGGGTATAGGAGTCGCCCCCTTATTATTCCTTGCCCAAAAAATTGCACAAAATAAGACGAGGAAAGATTCACTTATAGCCTTGTTGGGATTTCCAACAAAGCAGGAGACCTTTGGCTTGGAATTTCTAGAGAATATGGGTCTAAAAGTGCTTATAGCCACAGATGACGGAACCTTGGGCCATAAAGGATATCCCACAGACCTCTTAAATGATTATCTGGAAAAATGCAATAAGTCAAAAACCATTATCTATGGATGTGGTCCAAAACCCCTGCTTTCCAAAATAAAAACTGTTGCAGCTCGAAATAATATTTCGGCATATCTTTCATTGGAAGAACGTATGGCCTGTGGTGTAGGAGCCTGCTTGGGATGCTCAGTAAAATCATCCCAAGATGGATATAAAAAAGTTTGCGAAGACGGTCCGGTATTTGAAGCCGGTGAAGTCGAACTGGATTAAAGGAGGGGTATTATGGACGTTGAAATGAATACTAGTGTTAATATTGCAGGTATAGTCATGAAGAATCCGGTTATGGTAGCTTCTGGGACATTTGGTTTTGGTGAGGAGTATAATCAATTTTATGTTATAAACAAACTAGGTGCCATTGTAACAAAGGGCCTCACACTAATGCCAAAAGACGGTAACCCCCCACCCCGAATCCATGAAACACCGGCCGGAATGTTAAATTCTGTGGGTCTTGAAAATCCAGGAATAGAAAAGTTCATCCAACAAGAATGGCCACATCTTTCAGAACTAACCATCCCAGTAATCGCAAATATAGATGGTGACACAGTAGAAGATTATCATAAAATAGCAAAGGAACTTTCAACACTTGATAATATAGCGGCTTTGGAAGTTAACATATCTTGTCCAAATGTGGAAAAAGGTGGATTAGCCTTTGGCCAGGAGCCGGAAAGCGCTTATGAAGTCATAAAAGCAGTTAGAGAAGCTACGAAGCTTCCAATTATCGCAAAACTTTCCCCAAATGTTACACACATACAAACCATAGCGAAAGCTGTAGTATCGGCAGGTGCTGATGCAATATCCCTCATAAATACCCTTTTGGGTATGGCTATTGATATCCACAATCATAGACCGGTATTTAAACGCACATTTGCCGGTCTTTCGGGACCTGCCGTAAAACCGGTGGCCCTTCGTATGGTCTGGGAAGTCTATGAAGCGGTAGATGTACCTATCATAGGCATGGGCGGTATCACCACCTGGCAGGATGCCATCGAGTTCATGTTAGCTGGTGCAACAGCAGTAGCAGTAGGCACTGCCAACTTCATCGATCCACTGACACCTATCAAAGTCATAGATGGGATAAAAACATATTTAGACATTAAACAGTGCAATATCCAAGACCTGATAGGTGCTGCCCACAGCGGAATCACTTATTAAAAACACACTTTGAAAGGAGTATACCATGTCATACGACTTAGAAAAAGTAATTGTCGCTTTGGATACCTCAGAGGAAGAAACAGCCTTAAATCTAGTTAAGCTCTTAAAAAATAAGATATCTACTTTTAAAGTAGGATTAGAGCTTTTTTGTTCACAGGGTCCAAGTATCGTTAAAAAAATTACTAATGAAGGGTGCAAGGTTTTTCTTGACCTTAAGTTTCACGATATCCCAAATACAGTAGCAGGTGCAGCCAGAGCAGCAACGAAAACTGGAGCATATATGTTTAATGTCCATGCTTCAGGGGGCAGAGAAATGATGGAAAAGGCAAGAGAAGCGGCAAATCAGATAGATTCGGATACAAAACCTATCATACTAGGAGTAACTGTTCTGACAAGTATTGACCAGAAAGACTTGATAGATATAAACATAACAGAATCTCCAATCAACCAGGTGATTACACTGGCAAAGCTTACGAAAGAATCAGGTCTTGATGGAGTGGTGGCATCACCTAAAGAAATATCTGCAATACGAAAAGCTACAGGTGAGGACTTTCTTATAGTTACACCAGGTGTGAGACCGAATTGGGCTACTAAAGGAGACCAAAAACGTGTCATGACACCTGCAGAGGCCCTTGATGTTGGTGCTAGTTACATTGTAGTAGGGCGTCCAGTCACAGCTGCCCGCGACCCAGTCGAGGCTTTGGACAAACTTTTCGAAACTACATATGACTAATGTAGGTAAAATGAAAGATTGCGCCGCAACTGAGATGTGGGCCATAGGTCATTTCCTATTTACAAATATTCATAAGTAAGTGAATAAAAAAGAACCGTCCCCAAATATTTATTCATAAGTGAGTGAATAAAAAAGAACCGTCCCCAAATATTCAAAATTAACCTTATGGGAAAGGATGATACTTGATGACACGAGAAGAAGTGATAAAACTTTTTTCAGAAACTGGGGTTTTACAGAAGGGACATTTTCAATTGACCTCAGGCAGGCATAGTGACAAATACTTACAGTGCGCCCAGCTATTACAACACCCTGACGCCACCCAGAAGGCATGTAAAGAGTTGGCAAAGCATTTTAAAGATATGAATATAGAAACAGTAATAGGGCCTGCTATGGGAGGAATAATAATCTCCTATGAAATGGGAAGACAATTAAACTGCCGGAGTATTTTTGCCGAGCGCGAAAACGGGAAAATGACTCTACGTCGTGGATTTACCATAAAACCAGGTGAGAAGGTATTAGTAGTAGAAGATGTGGTGACAACAGGCGGTTCAGTGAAAGAGGTTATATCACTAATAAAAGAGCTGGGCGGTGACGTAGTTGGTGTAGCCGTATTGGTTGACCGCAGTGGTGGCAAAGTGGATTTTGGTGTTTCAGCTAAGTACTTGTTGGATTTACAAGTAGAATCTTATTTGCCTAAAGAGTGTCCTTTGTGTAAGGAAGGTTTACCCATGACTAAACCAGGCAGCCGGAAATAAATGATTTAAAATATTACAAGTACCCCATTTCCCCTCTTTGCATAATATAAAGTGAAGCATAAGGAGGGGGTTTTTTATGAATTGGGCATGGCTCAATTTTATAGTAAAAGTAATAACTAATGAGGCAGTTTTAGAACCTTTGATCGCAGTTCTTCTCGGTTATGGTGTTAATGTATATGCCAAAAACCGGCGTTTTAGAATAATCATGGATATAACGGCGGATTTAGTAGATTATATTGAAGAAAATTATAAAGAATGGGGTATAAAAGGCAGCGAAAAAATGGATAAGTTTTTAGACCTTTTCGTTAAAGAATATAAAAAGCAGATGGGCAGAAAACCAAAAGATATTGATATGGAAACTGCTCGTATCCGAGCTGAAGCAATAGTCCAAAGAGCCAGAAGGGCAACAGTTGGTAAAAATCGATAATTAGTTGCAATTAGAATATCAGAGTGATAGAATCTACTTACAAAATAGCATAAGATTTCTTTCAGTAGGAGGATCAAATGAAAGATATTAAGACACAAGTCCAGAAGCATTTAAAGGACCTTATAATCACTGCATTAAATAAAGCCATCAAGGATAATATTATACAAATCAATAACATACCAGAATTTTATATAGAAGTGCCTCAAGACAAAGGACATGGCGATTTTGCAGCTAATATTGCCATGATATTAGCTCGAGAAGCCAAAATGCCGCCTAGAAAAATTGGTGAGATAATTGCAGAAAGAATCGATACAAAGGCTTCCTTTGTCAATAAAGTAGAAGTGGCAGGTCCAGGGTTTATCAATTTTTATCTTAAACCAACATGGGCTAATAATGTGATTTTTTCTATATTACAAAGTGGCGAAGATTATGGTCGTTTAGATATTTATAAGAGTAAAAAAGTTCAGGTAGAATTTGTAAGTGCAAATCCCACTGGGCCTATGCATATGGGCAATGCCCGAGGAGGAGCTTTGGGAGATGCTTTGTCTTCTGTTTTAGAAATGGCAGGATATGATGTTACCAGAGAATTCTACATAAATGACGCAGGAAACCAAATAGAAAATTTTGGTCTTTCTCTGGAAGCACGTTATCTTGAACTGTTAGGTGAAAAGGGAGAGATACCTGAAGGCGGTTATCACGGAGAAGATGTAAAGGAACATATGAAAAACCTTATTGAACAAGAAGGTGAAAAGTATTTACACATGGACTCTCAAAGCCGCCGAGCCTATTTTATACAATATGCTTTAAAGAAAAATATTGAGCGCATGAAAGAAGATTTAGCTAGCTTTGGAGTAGATTTTGATATATGGTTTTCGGAACAGACCCTACATGATGATGGAAAAGTCGATGAAGTCATAAAACTTCTGACAGATGGTGGCTATACTTATGAAAAAGATGGTGCCTTGTGGTTTAAAGCCTCAGATTTTGGGGCTGCAAAAGATGAAGTTTTAATCCGCTCAAATGGATTGCCCACATATTTTGCATCAGATATAGCATATCATAAGAATAAATTTGACAGAGGCTTTGATTTGGTTATAGATATATGGGGAGCCGACCATCATGGTCATATTCCTCGCATGAAGGGAGCTATGAAAGCTATTGGATATGACCCGGACAAGCTTGTAATAATAATAATGCAGCTTGTAAGACTTTATCGCAATGGAGAAATAGCTAGGATGTCTAAGCGCAGCGGTCGGGCAGTGACATTGGCTGATATTGTAGACGAGGTAGGAAAAGATGCTGCAAGGTTTTTCTTTAACTTAAGGGGTGCCGATACCCATTTGGACTTTGACCTTGACCTTGCTATAAAACAATCTGATGATAATCCAGTATATTACGTTCAATATGCTCATGCACGTATTTGCAGCATTTTAAGACAGGCACAAGAACAGGGTGTGGAGCTCCCTGATATTAATGATTTTACATCAGAGAATATGGATAAGTATGGGGATTTACTTACGGAAGAAGCAGAATTGGATCTCATAAAAAAATTGGCTGATTTTCCAAGTGAAATAAAGATTTCAGCAGACAACCTTGCACCATATAGAATTACGGTATACTCACAGGAACTAGCATCAATGTTTCATTCCTTTTATAATAAATGCAGGGTTTTAACAGATGACCAAGACATGACTTCAGTAAGGCTTTTATTAGTAATGGCTGTTAAACAAGTTTTGAAAAATGCACTGTCGATTTTAGGTATATCTGCACCTGAACGTATGTAATGGTGTTACAGATATATACATTATTGGGAATGTATAAAAAATAAGTATAAAGAAGGAATTTAGTAATTTGCCAAGAATATATTATAGTCAGGATGTTATTCTAAAAAAATAGAAAATAAAATAAAAGACTATAAAAAGAATTTGAACCTTGAGAGAAAGGGAGGTTTTCCAGTCGTGAAGATTCGGTGGTTTGGCCATGCTTGCTTTCTTTTGGAATCGCAAGATGGAACCAAAATAGTTACCGACCCCTTTGACGGTAGTGTAGGCTATAAGATACCAATGGTTGAAGCTGATATAGTAACAGTGAGTCATGACCATTATGATCATAATTATGTTGAAGGAGTTCAGGGTGATCCGGAGATTATGAAATCCCCGGGCGATTATACTATAGGCGGTATAAGTATAAAAGGTATACCAACTTTTCATGATGAAGTGAAAGGATCAAAACGTGGGGCGAACATAATTTTTGTTTTTGAAATCGATGGTATAAGGATCTGCCATATGGGTGATCTAGGACACTTACTTTCAAAAACGCAGTTAGAAGAAATTGGTGATGTAGATATACTTATGATTCCGGTAGGCGGAACTTTTACCCTTGATGCGGAAGGTGCTAAAGCAGTGCTAGAGCAATTTTCACCAAAAATAATTATCCCCATGCACTTTAAAACACCTGACATCAGTCTGCCTATTGATCCAGTGGATAATTTCCTGGAAATCATGGAAAAGGGAGAACATCTTGACACAAATACTATAGAAGTGGCCCCTGCAGACTTTACAGAAGACAACCGTATAGTTGTTTTACAATATGAATAATAGAGTAAATAAATCAGCAGCAGAAAGAATTCTGCTGCTTTTTTCATTCTACTCGTTCCCAAAAACTTGGGCTTTTTCTTCGGTTAAGCGGTTGGTTATTTCCTTTAAGGAATTAAACATTTCTATAATTTTAATTGACAGGTCTTTAGCATGTATGTAGTTTTCATAGGCTTCATCTTTGTTATTAGCCTTAATATTTTCAATAACTATCTCGGCACTGCTATGTAATTCTGAGTGAATTGCTTCAATTTCACTCCATATATGTTTGACATCAGGATGAGATGGGGCTATTCCATAATAATATATTCCAAAACCACATTTGTGATCATCAGTTTGTATCGGGGATATAGTCATGGTATCTACCATTTGTTTTAAATTATCTACCCACTGTTCATGGGCGTTAATAGCGTTATTTAGAATTTTAATAAAGTTTTCATTAGGTAGTGCCCATTTAGAAGAGCTGACCATATTCCCACCCTGCTTAGATGTTTCCTCCAATATGTTTTCGATATTTTGCATATCGCCTGTCATTTGATTTAAGGAACTGGCAACATACTCCAAATCGACTGTAGCATGATTGACACTTTCTGCACTAGCACTCATTTCTTGGGTAGTAGCAGTTATTTCCTGGACAGCGGCACTTAATTCTTCGTGAAAACTGGCTACTTCAGTAAGGCTTTTATCTAATTCCTCCACATAATTTGCGTTATCCTTTAACTTGACATTGATATTAGCAATGTGGGTATTTACTTCACTCATAGAGTCTATCGTATGTTCAACACTTTCTGAGGTAACTTCTGAAGAATCATTTATTTCATTTATTAGACCACCGGCTGAGGTAAGGAGATCAGATGTATCTTGGGATAACTTTTTGATTTCATTTGCGACAACAGCAAATCCTCTACCTGCTTCTCCAGCTCTTGCGGCTTCAATGGCAGCATTTAATGAAAGTAAATTGGTTTGACGAGCAATATTATCGATACTTACCATTACATCTTTTAGCATATTCAATTTATCCATTAGTTCTAAAACGTTGTGCCTCATTTCTTCAGCGATTTTTATGACAGATTCATTTCTTTTTGTAATTTCATCTAAAAGCTCAGAATTGTTCAAAGTGGCTTTATATATTTCACCAGAACGTTCAGACATACCATTAAGGGTTTCAGTGGTGTTTGTTATTGAACCGGCTACTTGTGTCATGCTTGCAGCTATTTCCTCTGACACACTGGCCATAGATTCAGATACTTGGCTCAAATCATCTATTGATTTACTAATCTGCCGGGCAAAATGATCAAGCTTTAAGTCAAAGCTGCTGGTATGTGCCGTGGCAGAAAATACATTTTGGATTATATCGAGATACGTTTCACGGGCTTTTTTGTATTCTTCAAAAGATAAAATATCCTTTGATTTAGATTGTTCAGATCTCCTCTTTCTCAATTTTATCAATTCGTCACTTCCTTTAGAAGAAATAATAATAATAGTTATTATAACAATACTTATTATATTATAACAAGGGACAAATTTCCAGTATTTTTTTAAAAAGTATGGACTATTTTGTATTATTGGGGCGATTTTTGAGCCAGTTGATAAGGAGGAAAAGAGTTTTATTATACTCTGTTTTTTACAAATATACGTATGAATTTGCTACTTGGCGGCAAGATAAAGATAGACTTATTTTGTTGTAAAGGAGAGTGCCAAATGCCTAATAACGATAAAATAGTAAAAGCGCTAAATGAATTGCTGCAAGGGGAGTATATGGCTGTGGAGAGTTTTAATAATTTCATATCAAGGGTAAAAAATGAACATATTAAAACAGGTTTACAAAGTGTTCAAAAACAACACAGAATTAATATAGAAAAAATTGCAAGCTATATTCAGGAAATAGGTGGGCAGCCTGATGAAAATCTTGGAATAAAAGGGAAAATGGGGGATATTAAGGTTAATATAGATTTGGGTTTAAAGACAGATGATACAGAAATCGTAAAAAAGGCAATCGAAGGTGAAACAAAAGGAGTCAATATGGCTGAAAAAGTTCTGAGGGGAAAACTAGATGATAAATCCAGGGAAGTTGTTGGAGAGATATTACAAAAGGACAGAAGGTCTATTGATAAGCTAAAAGTCTTAATATAAACAAAAACAGGTGAAAAGAATGCTAAGCATTTATGATAAAATAAAAGGCTTATTTAAATCCTCGAAAGAGCCACTAAACATAAAAGATATAAGCGAGAACCAAACAATTCAACTATCTTCAAATTTGGATGAAAATATAAAACAGCTCAAAGCAATTTTTGATCGGTGTAGCGACATTATTATGAGGGAATTTAAAATAAATGCGCCAAAACCCATTAGTGCTTTTTTAATATATCTCGATGGTATGGTAGATAGCAAACTGGTAACTGATAATATCGTAAAAGCCCTTCAAGTAAGCCCGTCACTCATAACACAGGGGCAAAAGCTTAACAAAGCTAATGCTTTTACCATGATAAAAGACCAGATAATTAATACTGTGCAAATTAAAACTGTCAGTGACGTATCCCAATTGGTAGATAATATCTTAAACGGCAACGTGGCTTTATTAGTTGACGGTACTGCAGAAGGAATCATTTCCAGTATTCGCAAAATGGAAGACCGCAGTATAGAAGAATCTCAAACAGAACCAGCTGTTCGCGGTTCACGTGACGGCTTTGTAGAAAATCTTCGCACAAATATTACTTTGATAAGGCGTCGTATTAAAACTCCTAGATTAAAGATTGAACTTTTTACAGTAGGCCATTTAACAAAAACCTATGTAGCAATACTATATATTGACGGTATTGGAAGTGATAATGTAGTAAAGGAAGTGCGTCATCAAATCAGTAGTATAGAAATCGATGGGATACTTGAAAGTGGCTATTTGGAAGAATTTATTGAGCACCGTCCGTATTCCTTATTTCCTCAAATTATGACAACAGAACGCCCCGACCGAATGAGCTCATGTCTTCTAGAAGGGCGTGTAGCTATTCTTGTTGACAATACTCCTATGGGTCTTATGGTACCGGCTACATTATTGCAATTTATCCAAACCCCGGAAGATTATTTCAATCGTTTTCCATACGCCACTTTTACCCGACTTTTAAGGTTCGTTACCATAAATATAGCCCTACTACTTCCTTCAATTTATATCGCTATAGTAACATACCATCAAGAAATGCTGCCGACACCACTCTTGATTTCAATAGCCGGACAACGGGAAGGTGTGCCATTTCCTGCTTTCATTGAAGCTCTATCAATGGAGCTGGTATTTGAATTCTTGAGAGAAGCGGGTATCCGGCTGCCAACACCTGTAGGCCAGACCATAAGCATCGTGGGAGCAATTGTAATCGGGCAGGCAGCTGTAGGTGCAGGGCTTGTATCTTCTGCCATGGTTATGGTAGTTTCCCTTACAGCTATAGCATCCTTTACCATTCCTACAATCAGTGGTTCATTCGCGGTACGTATCTTGAGATTCCCCATGATGTTTCTAGCGGCATCCTTTGGACTTTTCGGTATTATGGCAGGATTAATGGGTGTTATCATACACCTTTCATCAATGGATTCTTATGGTGTCCCTTATTTATACCCTATGGCCCCATTAAACATTAGTGGCATGAAAGACACTTTTATACGGGCACCATGGTGGTCTATGATTCACCGTCCAAAGCTTATAGGAGTCAGTGAACCCCAACGCCAAAAAAGAGGTCAGAAACCAGATAGTAAAAAAGAACATAGGAGTGGGGACGGTGCTTGAAAAAGGAAAAGTCAGCAGCTATCAGGGTATATTTCTTCTACTATTTACAGTGGTTGTATCAACAGCTGTTTTATTTGTACCAGAAATAACCGCTATAAATGCAGGTCGTAATAGCTGGATATCAGTTCTGGTAGTAGCTACTGCATACGGCCTTTTGACTGCGTTGGTAATTATAAAATTGGGGAAAATCTTCCCTGATAAAACACTGATTGAGTATTTACCTATAATATTAGGTCCTATTCTCGGAAAAATAATCGGAGCTGCATATATATTTTGGTTTATTCATTTTAATTCCGTCATAGTTCGAGAGTTCGGTGACTTACTCCTAACATCCTTCATGCCAGAAACTCCACTTATATCTTTTATCATTATATTATTAATTTTGGGTGCATGGGCAACAAAAGAGGGTTTGGAGGTCATATGCCGTACTAACGAATTCATATTCCCCTTTTTCATACTATCCGTAACATTTATATTTATCCTCACGGTGCATGATGCGGATTTCACTAGGCTTTTGCCGGTAATGGAGCATGGTATGAAACCTGTCATTCGCGGGGCATGGACCCCCATGGCTTGGCGAGGTCAGGTTATAGTTGCTACAATGTTTTTCCCATACTTAAAAGATGCAAATAATGCAGGTAAATTTCTGACATATTCAATATTTCTTATGGGCTTTGTATTGACTATAGCAACTATGTTCACAACTGCAATGTTGGGAGAGTTGACACCTTATCTGACTTTCCCCTTTTTTGAACTTGCAAGATGTGTATCAATTGGCCGATTTTTTGAGCGAATGGAAGCACTTGTCCTTGTAATGTGGGTAGCAGGAGTCACAGTAAAGGTTGCCACCTACTACTACATTTCTGCATTAGGTACAGCACAATTGCTTGGACTATCTGATTACCGACCGATAGTTTTTCCCATCGGACTACTTTTGGGAATATGGTCTTTAGAACTTTTTCAAAATTCCAGTGAGCTTATTGAGTGGGTGACAAAGGTTTTTCCCATATACGCCTATTTGTTCGAAATAGGGATTCCCTTGTTGCTGCTGATAGTTGCATTGTTACGAAAAAAGGGGGGAAAGAACAACAATGTATAAACACCTGTTATCTTTCATAATCATTGTGCTATTACTGCTTACACTTGGAGGCTGCTGGAGTAAAAGGGAAATAGAAGATATTGCTGTGGTTACAATAATGGGCTTTGACAGGGTAACAGTTAACGGAAAAGACCAGTGGCTGTTAAGTAGAAGAATATTAAAGCCCAGAAATTTGGCAGGTCAGAGTCCGTTCGGTGGGGGTCAGGGAGGTAAAGGAGAGGAACCAGTATTTATTGTGTCAAGTATAGGGGATACAATCTCGGAGACCGCAAGAGACGCTTCGACTCGAATCCCACGACGGGAATTTGTTGCACATGCAAATATAATTATAATAGGTGAAAGACTTGCCCGTGAGGGCGTTGATCAGCTTATAGATGCCGTGTTACGGTATAAAGACATCCGCCTAGATTCATCATGTATTGGTAACAAGAGGTCGTGCTATAGAATGTATTAAAAACAAAACCTGAACTCGAACAAGTACTATCTCAAGAGATAATGGGTCTTATAGAAACTAATCAAGTTGCAGCAAGTAAAGCATTTATCATAGATATGAAAGGTTTTATCAATCAGTTGATTACACCGGGGCAGGATGCAGCGGCATCTTATATAGAAATCTTCGAAAGAGTCGGTGAAGGGATACGGGATACATTCAAGTGCAGGAAGCTCCACAACTGCCGATGCTGGCGGCGAAAAAACTCTACGCCTTCGGGGGACTTCGGTTTTCAAAAAAAACCGGTTGGTTGGCGTCTTGGGAGACCGAGAAACCAAGGGCTATCTTTATGCTATTGGAAAAGCCAAACACGGTATTATAACACTAAGTGTAAAAGGCCATGAACCAAAGGATATAGCTTTTTCTATGACAAGGGCACGAAGTAAGATAACACCTAATGTTGAGGATGGCAATATATCATTTATCATAGATATAAAGGCAGAAGGAGATTTTGTACAACATGAAGGCACCAAATCCATCTCACATCCTGAAAGCATTAGAGAAATAGAGAAAGCGGCCGCAGCCGAAATAAAGAAGATGGTGCAAGAAACCATAAAAAAGGCCAAGGTCGAATATGAAGCTGATATTTTCGGTCTGGGGGAACGTTTGCATAAAACATATCCTGCTGTTTGGAGGCAGGTGGAGCAAGACTGGGCAGAAATATATCCTAGTGTCGAAGTTGCAGTAAATGTTGAAACTAAAATCCGCCGAATAGGCATGATTTCAGATACACCTGTTATTCGATAAGGGAAAGAAGGAATTTTTATGCCATTGATTATACTCGCATTAATTACGATTATTCTAATAGAGGTTCCCACACTTTTACGAAATAAAATGTGGAGGGAATTAGCTGTATTCTGTGGTTTTATTCTAATAGCACTTGTATACGGTGTCATTCACACTTTTGAATTAGGGATTTTAAATCCAACAGACTTTACAAAGATGATATTTGAACCAGTCTTTAACGTTTTTGACGAAATGCTAAAATAAACCTTTATTACTATTGACAATCACCCTAGTGGATGGCTAAAATAAAGTGTATGCAGTTTTTTGCGGACAATTTTCAAGGGGGATTTTTAACATGTCAACCAAATACATTTTTGTAACGGGGGGAGTTGTATCTTCCCTAGGGAAAGGCATAACGGCCGCCTCGTTGGGGCGCCTTTTAAAAAGTAGGGGTCTTTCTGTTACCATGCAGAAGTGTGACCCCTATATTAATGTGGATCCGGGAACTATGAGCCCTTATCAACATGGTGAAGTATATGTTACAGATGACGGATGTGAAGCAGACCTAGACTTAGGTCATTATGAACGTTTTATCGATGTGAATCTTTCAAAAAATAGTGACATTACAACAGGTGGAGTCTATTTGTCTGTAATAACTAAAGAGCGTAAAGGTTGCTATAATGGTAAAACAGTCCAGGTGATACCTCATATCACTAATGAAATAAAAGAAAGAATAACCAAGGTCGGAAAAGAGTCTGATGCCGATGTAGTTATAGTTGAAATTGGCGGTACAGTTGGAGATATCGAGAGCCTTCCGTTTTTAGAAGCCATAAGACAGATGAAAACTGATATAGGTCGGGAAAATGTCCTTTATATACATGTAACACTTGTGCCATATATATCTACAGCAGGAGAATTGAAGACCAAACCTACTCAACATAGCGTAAAAGAACTAAGAGGTATCGGTATACAGCCTGACATCATAGTATGCCGCTCAAAGTATGCTCTTTCCGATGATATAAAAGAAAAAATTGCACTTTTTTGTAATGTAGAACCAGAATGTGTTATACAAAACTACGACTCTGAGACTATATATGAAGTCCCTCTTATATTAAAAAATGAAGGCCTTGACCAAATAGTTGCTACAAAACTAGGCGTAGACGGTATGGTAGCAGAGCTTTCAGAGTGGGAAGAGATTGTAAAAAGAACCAAAAACCCAACAAAACAAGTAAATATTGCATTGGTGGGCAAATATGTGGAACTCCACGATGCTTATCTTAGTGTAGCTGAAGCACTATGCCATGGCGGGATAGTTAATGACACCAGAGTAAATATCAAATGGATACAGTCAGAAGAACTAGAAAAGGAAAAGGATTTGACATCATTTTTCGCAGATGTTGACGGCATCATAGTCCCCGGAGGTTTTGGCGAACGGGGAATAGAAGGTATGATAAAAGCTATAAAATATGCACGGGAGAATGAAATACCATTTTTTGGAATAGGAATAGGCATGCAGTGTGCTGTGGTGGAATATGCTCGAAATGTATGTGATTTAAAAAATGCTCATTCCACAGAGGTAAATCCCAACACACCTTATCCTGTTGTAGATTTACCACCAGAAGAAAAAGGGTTAACTAAAGGAACTATGCGTTTGGGCGGCTATCCCTGTAAAATCTCACCGAACACTTTAGCCATGGCAGCATACAATAAAGAGCTGATTAATGAACGCCACCGCCATCGCTATGAATTTAATAATGACTATCGGGAGAAACTAACTGGGTGTGGTATGTTGCTTTCAGGCATCTCACCAGATGATAGGTTTGTAGAAATAGTAGAATTAAAAGAGCATCCATGGTTTTTAGGAACACAGTTCCACCCGGAGTTTAAATCCCGGCCAAACCTACCCCACCCCCTTTTCCGTGACTTTATTAAAGCATCTCTAACTAGAGCTAGCACTTAACTTATTTACACAGACTTTAAGAAGGTTAGAATTGAATACATTTCTGACCTTCTTTTATTTTACTATATTTTAATCCACACTAAAATTATGTATAATAAAGCGTAAGAGCAAAACAAACTGCGGAGGTTATTCATATAATGGAGATAAAGAACATAAATCAAGAGGAGAAGAATATTTTTAACGATTTTATGGCATGGGGACCAAAAGGCCATATACTTCAATCCTATGAATGGGGTGAAGTAAAACGTCATACCGGCTGGGAACCTATAAGACTCCTTGTAACAGATAAGGGTAAGCCCATTGCCGGAATATCTATACTAAAGCGTAGGCTGCCTATTCCGGGTTTTAATAAATGTATTTTTTACGCTCCCCGTGGCCCAGTAGCTGATTATACCGACAAAGACACACTTAAGTTTCTCTTTTCTAATGTAAAAAACATTGCTAAAAAACATGGAGCGATTCTGCTTAAAATAGATCCTGATATAAAAACTCCTAATAAGGAAATAGTGGAAAATCTTCGCTCATTAGGATTCAATTTATTAGACTCAGGTAAGGACTTTGATGGAGTTCAGCCTAAATTTGTATTTCGCCTTAATATAGAAGATTCTATTGATGATATCATGGCTTCCTTTCATCACAAAACACGCTACAATATTCGTCTTTCAGCCCGCCGTGGCGTAACAGTCAAGGTAGGAAAGCGAGAGGATTTAAAACCCTTTTATAAAATTCTGGAAGAAACCTGTATCCGCGATCAGTTTCTAGTTCGCGGCTTTGATTATTTTGAGACACTTTGGGATGAACTGGTGGAAAAAGGCCTTGCCCGACTATTTATGGCTGAATACGAAGGACGCTATATTGCCGGTACCTTGGCCTTTATCTTTGGTGACAAGGTCTGGTATATCTATGGAGCTTCCTCTAACCAAGACCGCAATGTTATGCCCAACTATGCCCTTCAGTGGGAAATGATAAAGTGGGCAAAGGAGAATAATTGCACAATGTATGACTTTCGTGGAGTGTCCGGGGACCTTTCACCGGAAAATCCACTCTACGGCTTGTATAGATTTAAAAGAGGTTTTAACGGGGAATTTACCGAATTTATCGGAGAATTTGATCAAGCTTTTTCACCCTTTTTCTATTTCCTCTGGGTCCGTATCATCCCAGGTTACCGAAAACTAAGGAAGAACATAGTCAACTTTTTCCGTCGTGGGAAAAATTAATAAAGCTTTTCCTGGAGGTGTGTAGATGTTAAAAAAACTCACTTCAGATGAACTCCATGTATGCTGTGATAAGTCAGCTTTTACTTTTAAAACCACTGAAGAACTAACTCCCCTTACGGATATCATCGGCCAAGAGCGGGCTGTTCGGGCTATGGAATTTGGCCTTAAGATAAATCGTAAAGGTTACAATATATTTATGACAGGCATTACCGGCACAGGAAAAACAAGCTATGCCAGGTCAGTTGTTATAGATGCCGCCAAAAAAAAGCCTGTGCCTAATGATATTATATATGTATATAACTTTTCCAAACCTGAAAGGCCTTTGGCCATAAATCTTCCAGCAGGCAAAGGGTCTGAGCTTTCGAAAGATATGGAAAAGTTGGTATCAGATATTCGAAGGGAAATATCTACAGCTTTTGGTGATGAGAGTTTTGCAGACCAGCGTCAGGAAATAATCGACAAATATCAGAAGGTATCTATGGAACTGATTTCACAGTTGGATGTTATAGCCAAAGCAGAAGGTTTTACCCTTCAAAAGACTGCCCAGGGTCTTATCACAATACCCCTTTCCGATACAAAACCAATGAGCCAGGAGGAATTTGAAGCTCTCAGCGATGAAGAGAGAAAGGATTTAGAGCTCAAAAATCAGGGTTTACAGACTAAGATAGATGAAACAATACGGAAAGTGCGCAACCTGGATAAAATAGCTCGAAAAGAACTTGATGAACTGGAGAAAAACACAGCCTTAACAACTATAAACCCCATCTTTGAGGAAATGCAGATAAAATATCAAAAGTATGATGTAATTATAGAATACTTAAAAGCCGTTAAAGATGACTTAATAACAAACCTGATGAAAATAAAAGAAGAAAATGAAAATAAAAGTAAAGATGAGCAAGGGGAATTATTGCAAATACTCAATCCCGATGCGAAATCCAACTTTTTTCTAAGATATGAGATAAACCTGTTTGTTGACAACAAAGCCACCCAGGGAGCTCCGGTTATCTTCGAGACAAATCCCACATATTACAATCTTTTCGGGAAAATCGAAGGTAAAGCTCAGTTTGGAACAGTAGTTACCGATTTTACAGTTATAAGAAGTGGTGCTATCCACCGGGCCAACGGAGGGTATCTGGTATTACAGGCACAAGATCTCTTTAAGGACCCTTTTGCATGGGATGCCCTAAAAAGAACATTAAGCAACGGAGAGTCCCGAATTGAAAATATAGGTCAGGAATACAGAGCCATGCCTACCGTTACACTAAAACCCCAACCCCTACCCATAGACGTGAAGATAATCCTAATAGGGACCCCTTATATCTATAGCTTGCTAAATACCTATGATGAAGATTTTAAGAAACTGTTCAAAATAAAGGTCGATTTTGACGTGGAAATGGACCGGAACCCTGAAAATATGAATAAATATGCTGCATTGATTGCAAAAATATGCAGAACCCGCGACCTCTTGCATTTTAAACCATGCAGTGTTGCTAAAGTAATAGACTACAGTTCACGCTTAGCCGAAGATAGAACTAAGCTTTCCACCCGCTTTAACGAAATTCTCGAAGTGCTTTACGAGTCCAGCACATGGGCAGAACTTGATGGCAGTGACATTGTTACGAGAAGATCATGTAGAAAAGGCCATATCAGAAAAGGTATATCGTTCTAACCTCATAGAAGAACGGCTGCTTTCCATGATAGAAAGTGGAGAAATATTGGTAGATGTAGAAGGCATGGAGATTGGCCAAGTAAATGGTTTATCAGTCCTTGATACAGGGGATTATGCATTTGGGCAGCCATCTAGGATTACGACAAAGGTTTACCTAGGTGATGCAGGTGTTGTAAATATTGAGAGGGAAGCAAAACTAAGTGGACGTATCCACGATAAAGCAGTTATGATACTTACCGGGTACCTTGGAGAAAGATACGCCAGGGACATCCCCTTAAGCATTTCAGCGAGTATCGCCTTTGAACAAAATTATGGCGGTATAGAAGGCGACAGCGCCACATGTGCAGAGCTTATAGCCCTGCTTTCCAGTATAAGCAAAGTGCCGGTGCGTCAGGATCTTGCCATAACAGGGTCACTTAACCAACATGGGAAGGTTCAACCTGTAGGCGGTATAACTCATAAAATAGAAGGCTTTTATCATACATGTAAGCTAAAGGGTATAACTGGAACCCAGGGTGTAGTAATTCCTCACCAGAACATAACTAACCTTATGCTAAGGTCTGATGTGGTCACAGCAGTTAAGGAGGGCAATTTTCATATATATACTGCTGAAACTATTGATGATATTATAGAAATAATGACAGGAATGCCGAAAGAAAAGTTTCACAAAAAGGTCAAAGCTTCACTTAAAGATATGGCAGAAACAGCCCAAAAGTTTTACGATGGGGAAAAATAACAGAAAAAGAGGACTTTCATTTTAAACCTAGAATATATATACTTGCAAGCTATGTTTTATAGGCAAAACGGGCATGTCATAAATCAAGAAAAACCCCATATAATGAAATAAACGGGCGAAATACTGCTATAAACCATTATTACATTTATATTACATTTCACCCAAAATTATTGACCCCCGTTTAACCTGATGCTATAATAGCAATAGAATTTGAACTTTGATAATTAAATAATGAGTTCACATATGATACTCAAATCCAAAAAGAACTCATTTTTATAAATTTTCCAATTAATTATTTACAAAAAGCAGGAAAAACCATCCTTTTATCGAATTATTATAGATGGTTCTTATTTATTTCAAATTTGCCTGTTACTTTCAATCTCTTGAGCAGCATTTGTATTAACACCGCTCAGTTTTACTTTCCTATAGGGGTTGAAAGAAGGATAAAAACCAAACTTTCAATAAATGTTTTTGAAGGGGGGGATAACACCGAGAGGACTGAGGAAGGCCTTTTTAGTTAAGTATAATTTTTTTTAAAAATCAAAAGGAGGATTTGAGTATGAAAAAAGCAAGAAAACTACTCGTAACCCTACTCGTGCTAACATTTGTCATGAGTATGTTTAATGTAGGGTTTGCAGCAGAAGAAGAAAAGTTACCCACAGAAGTAGTAAGAGCTCAAGCGCTCGGTATACTTAAGGGTGACGACCAAGGTAATCTAAACCTAGACCAACCTATTACCAGAGCAGAAGCACTGGCACTAATAGTAAGAATTTCAGGCCTGGAAAAATCCGCCGAATTAATGGCAGGACAGACCCAGTTTGCCGATGTAAACGCTGCACCTAATTTGCAGTGGGCTACAGGTTACATAAATCTGGGAGTAGGTCAGGGAATCGTTAATGGTTATCCAGATGGAACCTTTAAGGGTACTAACCAGGTAACCTACGCCGAAATGGCAAAAATGCTTCTTTATGCCATGAACTATGGTGTAACAGTTGAAGGTGGCGTATGGCCCGCAGCAGTAATGGGCAAAGCCGATGACCTCGGAATATTTGACAAAGTCAACGCATTACCCAACGTTCCTGCACTTCGTGGCGATGTTGTCAAGATGATCGACAACTCCTTAACCGTTAACCATCTGAAACAGACCGGTTTTGGTGATTTAACGCAGTATCTTGAAGATGTAGGCGTGAACTTCTTGTCCAAGATGGACGTTGAAGAGCTCGAAGATGTAAGAGTAACTGATATTGCAAGAGTAAACAACAAACTAGATGATGACGAAATTGAACTTACCGAATATGACAAAAATGGCAGAGTAGCAGATTCTAATATCTATACACTCATAGCTGATGTTAATGCAGAAGAAATCTTCGGTCTTGAAGTAGATGCTTGGGTCAATGATGATGACGAAGTGTTCTTCGTAAAAGTGAAGACAGCTGAGAAGGATATATTGAACGACACAGTAGCAAAAAATACTGCAAGCAAGATTGAACTGCTCGTAGCTGACGATGAATATAAGGTATCCTCTGAAGCAGAAATATTTGTCAATTTCAATCTAGAACAAATGGTAATTGAGGTAGATGAAGGAGAAGATGAAGTTCTGGACTTACAGAACGCATATGGCAAGATTGTTCTTGATAGAGGAGAAATAATTTTTGCGAATTTCTTCATGTTTGAGGATAATGGCGTTGTAACAGAAGTTGATGATGAGACCATAAAGTATTTTAAAGATAGTGATTCAATTAAGAGAATAAACTTAGATGACTATGATGCATACTATATTTATGACAAGAACTTTAAAGAAGCAGCTCTTGAAGACATCAGTGAAGACAGTGCTATCTTCTGGTTCGAAAATGATGATGATGAAATATTTATAGTTGTTGTAAATGAAAAAGTAGAAGGCGAATTGACAAAAGCGAAAGATAGTGAAATAACTGTTGACGGTAAAAAAATCAAGACAAGCAAAGTTTCAAATGCAACTATATCATCCAATGACAATGATGATGTAGTAAAATTTGTCGCGACTGCTGGTGCCACCGAAGACTTATTAGGCGAAGATGTAATAGTAATACTTGATGTAAACGGCAGAGTCCGTCATATTGTCGGTGACGCTGAAACAGTAAGCGGCACTAACTACGGTATTGTGACCGATGCATACAGAAGTGGAAAGTATTATTATGCAAATATCTTCACAAAAGACGGTGAAGAAGTAGAGTATAAATTTGAAAAGAATGCAGACGGTCAGGCCGTGGAAGAATAACTAGTAAACTATTTGGCAATTAAATTCAAGCTAAATTCCGCTGGTGAAATCGATGAATCATTTGATGCCGATGTAGACATCTTGACCGACGAAGTTGACGTCGAAGAATTTAATGATGATGATGACATAATTGAATTTGAAGGTGGTGCAGAATTATATGTCACCAGCAGCACCATATTTATGAATGCTCAACCTATTGAAGAAGATGATGATCCTGAATTGGTAGATTGGGATGACATCAAAGGCAAAAGCATAGACGAGTGAAGATCCCGTAACAGCAATCTATGTCGTAAGCAAAAAAGACATTAAGTTTATCGTCTTTACAGATGGAATTGAAGCTGCTGCTTCTGAGGTAGAATATGCTGTTGTCACATCAGCTCCTTGGAGAGAAACAGATGGTTGGAAAGTTGAACTCGATGTCTTTGGTGAAGGTAAACAGGAATATTTCCTTGACAAATCTACCGATAGTGGTGCTTTAGTCAAAGGTGATTTGGTAGCCTTTAACCTCACTTCAAAGAATAAGATAAAGACAGGCTTTGCAGTAAATACTGATTATGATGACACTACCCATGACGTAACTGAATCTGTTTACAAAGTCGATGGCAACTACATCGAGTTAAAAGACGGCGACGGATGGACCCGCATTTCCAAAGACGCAGTGGTATATACCACAGGTAAGACATATCCAACAAGAGGTTTGGATAAAGTAAAAAGCTATAGTGACATTAATGAAGGAGATGCAATCGAAGTATTGATCGACAAGAGAGGCGATATTGTAGTCGTCTTGATTTGGAAGGAAATGGATCTTGGTCTATAAGGTGTCAGAATTCAATTTATGTAAGTAGAAAAAAGGAGAGGGAAGCAATTTCCTCTCCTTTTTTCTAGAAGCCAAATGGTGCCAGGCACTTAACTTATAGCAACTACAAACACCTTCTGGTAAAATATAGCTAGGGGGTGTTTTTTATTGGTAGTGATTATCAATGGAGCAGTGACTTATCTAGGGAAAAACCAGGAAAAACCATGGGGACGGTCCCCGCGGTTGACAATAGAATATAAAAACGGTAAACTAAACAAGGGTGTTAAAAATGCCAAGAGCTGTAAGAGCGAAAAGTAAAACGGGAATATATCATATGATACTTAGCCGCAGGATAAAATTTGAAAGAAAAAATGCCAACTTTTACTTGACACTAACTTATTATTAACTAAATTGAAAACAATAATCATTTATGATATTATTTTATGAGGTAATCGGATAAGCAGGGTGTGGTTACCACCTTACTTCTTAAAGGAAGGAGGTGGTGCGATATGGGTACATATGAGGTTGTGACTCTTGTTTTTTCCTCATCAATGCTCACTATATCGCTAATCTCCTTAATTATTGCTTTAGTTAAAGCGATAACCAAAGGAAAAAAATAATAATCACCCTGCCTGCCCGTAGGGTGATTATTATTAAATAACACTTTACGTGGTAACCGCACTTTTGCGGTTCCGATTACCTTTAAATATATTATAACACAAAACGATATAAAGTAAACATTCAAGGATAAGAATGAATGGTGTCAAGTAAGAGTTGGGATATTTCAGTTTGCCTGATTAATTTTTTTATAACCACCTAACCAAGGGGACGGTTCTAGTGGTTGACAAATAGAATACCCAACCACGGGGACGGTCCTCATGGTTACCGGAGCACACTATTTTTATAAAAATGGTTATTGAAAACCGGGAATAAAGCTAAATGAGTAACCACGGGGACGGTTCTTGCGGTTGACAACAGTGCATAAAAGGTGAATAAGACAAGCAAGCAAAAGAGAACTAACCATAACTAACGGATGGTTCTCTTTTTCAATTCACTGCTATCCCTTTTAAAAATATGATAGTAGAAGTGTATACATTATTATATATTTTATTTGCCACTAAATGTTCATTCTTATTTTTTCATTTACATAATGCCGAAAAGTAGGTTTTCCGGCATTGCAAGAACCACAGGGACGGTTCTTGCGGTTGACGGTAGTGTATAATAATGGTAACCTAGACAAGGGTGCTTAATAATGCCAAGAGCAGCAAGAGTGAAAAGTAAAACGGGAATATATCATATGATACTTAGAGGCGTAAATAGACAAGTAATATTTGAAGCTGAGGAAGACTCGCTAAAGTTTTTGCAAGCACTTAGAGAATACTAAAGAGAAAAGTGAATATGAGATATACGCATATTGTTTAATGGGGAACCATGTACATATCTTGATTAAAGAAGGAAAAGAAGAACTAGGGACAGCAATGAGACGTATAGGAGCAAGCTATGTATATTGGTATAATTGGAAATATGAGCGTACTGGGCATTTGTTTCAAGAGTAACCACAGGGACCGTCCCTATGGTTCACAAAAGTTTTTTTCTAGGAATGTTGACAAATGAGTTCTTTTTGTATATTATTATTATAACAGAGCTCACCACGCCTCTTAACAATGCGGACCAGGGTGGGACTTTTTTTGTTTAGTAGGGATTATTTATGAAAACATCAGTAAGTACAGATATTAAAAAACCAACTACATTTAAAGAACAGGTTCAAATCCTAATGTCAAGAAACCTCATAATTGATGATGAAGAAGAAGCAATATTTATACTACAAAAAGTTAGTTATTATCGACTTAGTGCATATATGCTTACATATAAGACTGAAGATGGGTTGTATGAAGGTGCATCTATTAAGGATATTTATGATCTTTACACATTTGATAAAAAACTCCGAAATCTTCTTTTGCCTTTGTTAGAGGATATTGAAATTACATTTAGAACTCATATATCGTATTTACTGGCTCATAAATATGGAGCCTTAGGCTATAAAGATAATAAAAATTTTAAAGAAAAAAGTTATCATGAAACCATGTTAGAAAGCCTTAAACAAGAAATTGATCGCAGTGATGAGGTATTCGTAAGTCATCATAAACGTAAATATAAAGGAGAATTTCCTATTTGGGTTATTATTGAGGTAGCTACCTTTGGAGATTTATCAAAAATGTATAGCAATCTATTAGATGAGGATAAGGATGAAATAGCTGAAAAGCATTATAATACCAAAGGTGAGTATGTTAGGACATGGTTACACTCACTATCATATTTAAGAAATAAATGTGCCCATTATTCGAGATTATATAATAGAAAAATGACAGTTACCCCAAAGTTGTTTAGGGCGGATAGGAGAAGAGGCATAAATAACAATAGTATATTTGCCTATATTTATATAATGGGTAGGCTAACAAATGATAAATATGTGTGGAGAAATTTCGTAACTAATCTGTTAGCTTTAATTGAACAGTATGATGTGATAGATTTAAAATGTTTAGGTTTTCCCGGAAATTGGGAGAACATGCTTAGAAAGATATATCATTAGAAGAAAGCGTCTTAAGTAGACATTTGTATCTATGAGTAGTCAAGCTCTAGAGCAATTAGCTTTAGGGCTTTTTATATGTCCATTAATAGGAGCTGAAACAAAATGAATAAATGTAAACGCTGCCCGGAGAACGTGTACATGACTAAAATAAACCGCAGGGACTGTCCCCGCGGTTGACGGTAGTGTATAGTAATAGTAAACTAGCCTAGGGTGCTAAAAAATACCTAGAGCAGCAAGAGTGAAAAGTAGAACAGGAATATATCATATGATACCTTAGGGAGTAAATAGACAAGTTATATTTGAAGATGAAGAAGACTCGATAAAGTTTTTGCAAACACTTAGAGAAACTAAAGAGAAAGTGAATATGAGATATACGCATATTGTTTAATGGGGAAGAATGTACATATCTTAATTAGAGAAGGAAAAGAAGAGCTAGGGACAGCGATGAGACGTATAGGAGCAAGCTATGTATATTGGTATAATTGGAAATATTAGCGTAATGGGCATTTGTTTCAAGAGTAACCACAGGGACCGACCCTGTGGTTTTTGAATAGTTTTCACTATTGAAGTTTAAAATAATCTATATAGATGAAAAAACGAGGGGATGTTGTGATGAAACGATCACCTGTTACATCAGTATTAATCATGCTCATATTTATTATGTTTTTTACGGGCTGTTTAAACCTGAATAAGGAGACGCCCAGTCCGCCATCAAAAGACCAGCAAAAGCCCCAAAAAGAGGAGCAGAAATCTCGAGAGGAGGAGCAAAAACCGGAAGAACTTAGTTTGAGGGAATATTTCCCTCTGACAGAAGGGTCTACCTGGCAATACCTCGGTGAGGGTAATGAATTTGCTTCCTTTACTCGTGAGGTCTTATTTGCCAGAGAAGATCAGGCTCAGATCATAGAGAATAATGGCGGGACTATAAGTGCATCTGTATTTAAAACCACAGATGAGGAAATAACTCGTGTGTTTTTTCAAGGGGAGGAATATAACGAGACTAATTTTCTCGATGAAGAACCCAATGATAATTTAATCATATTAAAAAAGCCTCTCAAAGTTGGTACCAAGTGGGAAACTTCTCAGGGAACCAGGGAAATCATAGAAAGCGATGCAATTGTAGATACACCGGCAGGTAAATTTGAAGATTGTATAAAGGTTCGTATTTCGCTAGAAACTTCAACTTACTATGAATACTTTAAAGATGGGATTGGCATGGTAAAAAGAGAATTTACTTCCGAAGATACTACCGTTACTTCCACATTAGAGAAATACGAGATTAAATGAAAGGGTCTCCAAAGAGAGACCCTTTCATTATAGGAAAATTAAAATAGGATACCGGACGGTTGAATGTGTTCCACGGCAGGAATCAAATTAGGCTATGTCACTTTTAGTATTATTAAACTTAACTCCAATCAACATAATAACTGCAAATATTATTAAGTAGTAGATTACATTTTTTCCATGTGCAATGCATGCAGCAATTACCATAAACACACAGCCTAATATGGATAGGGAAGGCATAACGTAACGTTTAAAGGCACTGAAATCTTTTTCTTTTTTCATTACCATAGCAAAAATCGGAATATAGGCTGCATAAAGTGTTACAATTGGCAGCTCTGATGTATCAAAGCAGAAAACCCCGAACCATGGATCGGTAAGATTGGCACCATAAAAATATAACAACCAGAATGCACAAAGCAGCACTCCAAATACGGAAGAGTTTGTAGGCATATTAGTTATATTATCTACTTGTTTGAAGGTCTCAGGCAAGAGGCCTTTATCGCGAATAGCAATAGCATACATACCTCTTGTACAAGCTAACATAAGACCATTTAATGTACCTAGACAAGATATTATAACAAATACAAAAATTAATGTGCCGCCAACTGAACCAAATATATTTTGAAAAGCTAGCTTTGCACCTGCTTCGCCACTCTCCATAAGTGCTTCTGTTGTAACGGCACCTGCGAGGCCAATATAATAAAAAATATATACGAAAACTACTATAAGCGATCCTAGAATAAGAGCCTTAGGTAAATTTTTCTTTGAATCTTTTAACTCTGCATTAATTGATGTCGCTAATATCCAACCTTCATATGCAAAAGCAACTGCAACTACAGAAGCGAAAAGTCCGCCTCCGCTACTAACACTAGTATCAACTACTTTTGAAAAGTTGCTCATAGTCATACCACTCGTCAATCCAACAACCGTTCCAACAACTGCCATAAGCATTAATGGGATAAGCTTTATTGCAGTAGTTGCAACTTGGAACTTTCCTGCAATTATTGGAGATAGTGCATTTAATGCATAACTTGCTACCAAATAAAAACAGGCAATGGTCATACAAGATCCTCCAGTAATATCCCAACCAAGAAGGACACAGGTGTATCGAGCAGAAACCCATGCTAAAACTGATGTAATAGTAGGATTATAAATTGTTGCCATAAACCAACCCACATAATAACCATATCTACTGCTAACAGCCATTTCAGCATAATCCACTACACCATTAACCTTTTCGTACTTAGTGGCCAATGTAGCAAATGAATATGAGCAAATAATCATAATAAGTCCAACAATACCCCATGCTGCAATTCCAATTGGCATATTACCGCCAGTGGCTTTCAAAACAGCTTCAGCTTTAAAAAAAACTCCACTTCCAATAACTATTCCTACGACCATGGCAATAGCTGTAGGCAAACCATACTTTTTCTTTAATTGATTTTCCATATATTCACTATCCACCCCTACTAATAAATTTTTGGACCTCCGTAAAAATCCGCAACCATGAATAATATACCATATTATAAATTATATACCAATATAAATTTTTGTGGGTTTTTTGGGACGGTTCCTTTTTATTCATAAATATTTATAAATACAGTATATAATCATGAATTTCGGATTACAAGAACCTCATCGGATTTGGCGCAGCAATTATTGATACATGCTACAACAAAAACCCGGCCTAGAGTACCTGGGGGAACACGCCAAATTATCTCAGCAACACCAGTTACTGCACTTGGGCAGTCTACACCTATGAGGCGGACTAGTTCGCAGACTTCGGTACCGGTAGGCTCTAGGAAAAAGAATACTCGGGATACAGGACGATTGAATGTAGGCCTAACAATAACAGTAGCATCAAGTTGGACAACTCCATCAATTACAGGTAGAGGCTGTCCAGCCTCTGTCAGGAATCTAAGCGAAAGCACGCGAAGATCACAAACCGGCTTATGTAGCTTGGTAGGGATGCATATTACTTGCCCCACAAATATAGTGTCCGGGTTTACTATCTGTGGGTTCGCGGCAAGGATTTCGTCAACTGTTACTCCGAAATTGCGAGCAATACCAAAGACTGTGTTCGTGGGTTCCACGGTATAAAGTTGACCATCACATTTTTGGGGTGGTGGTGGGATTATGCTATCTATGGCAGGATGCTTTGCGCTCGTAAGATTATCATTATCCAAGATATCACTTCCTCATCAAATTTGCTAATATAGTATATTCTAGTAATTGAATAGAGGTTAAGGATTACAGGTGAAGCTGAACTTTTATCTAGCACAAGGGCATAATAAAGGGGCTGCCAAGGTATATAATAGGTTATGTAATTTGTTGTAATGATTTAACACCTTTTGGCATAATATAGCTTGGAGGTGTTTTTTGTTAGATAAAAGCAGGATTAACATATGATAAAATACTTTTGGTAATAAATTCTTTCAAAACATATCGATATTTAAAAGGATTTTATCTAAACATTGTAGAAAATATTAACTTAAACTTAGTTATTTTAAAAAGTAAGGAGTGGAAATTTAATGTTGACTAGAAAGATAGGAATAAAGTTTTTGACTGTTTTACTGATAATGCTTTTTGCAGCAACTACAGCTTTTGCTGCAGATCCTGTTAAGTTGATTTTTAACGGCAAAGAATACAAGGCAGACATTACCATAGAAGATGGTGTAAGTTACATACCTGCTGCAGCTCTAAAAAGAATTCCAGGTTTAGAAGTGGGAGACGATCCAATAGTGCCTATTCGCCAGCTATTTGAAAGTCAAGGCGGTGTAGTTTCTTGGGATAATGATAATAGACAGGTAATTGTATCTTGGAGAGAAAAAGCCGGAGAATTTACAGCAGACGAGTTAGTTATGAAGAATTCAGAACTTCTAAAAGAAGGAAACAGTTACAAAATGGAAGGTAGCAATACAATTGAATTTGAATTTGAAGGAATTGAAGATCATTTAACGGGAATGCTCAATATGCCCAAGATGGAAGTCTTTATTGAAGGAGTTTTTCAATATGAGCCAATGGCTATGTATCTGAAACAGACCATAAAGATGCCTTTAGATGAGATTGAGCTTAGTCCAGAAGAATTAGAAATAGCAGGGATTACCGAAGAGATGATAACTGAGATGGTTTGGTTTGATAATGCTATTTATCAGAAAACCCCTATGTCCGACCAGTGGGTATTTCAAGATTTAACTGACAAGGAAGAAATGTTTGACTTTAATAACTTAATGCAAATGACTCCTCAACAATCAATTGAGATGATGGATAAAGCTGGAGTTATTAATGTATTTGGTGAAGATGTAGAAAAAGACGGTAAGGAATATTACACAATCAAAAATTATATCGATGCTGATAGCTTTAAGAGTTTGATGGAAGAAGCTCTAGAAAAAATTGATTTAGCATCTTTCATGGCAGCTTTCGGTACACAATCAGAGGGAACCGAAGACATTAGTGCACAGTTTGAAAAAGTATTTGATGTTATTTTAAACAACATGGCTATTGAGTATTATATAGATACCTTAATCAATAAAGAAACCCTATTATCCGATTACATGAGTATTGATTTAAATATGACAATAGATGTAAAACAATTAATGGATGCAATGGCAGAAATAACTGAAATAGATGAAGCTGAAAAAGAAGAAATTCCAGAAGGACCCATGAGCCTTAAATTAAAGATGAAAGGCGATTATCAAATGTCCGATTATGGAACTGAACTTGAACTTCCTGATTTAAGTAATGCCATTAGTCAAGAAGAATACATAGAGCAGCTGATGGAAGAGTTGGGAGCTCTTGAAGAATTGCCGGATGTGGAAGAAGAGACAGTTGAAGAACTGGAAGCAACTGAACCTGAAGTTGTTGAAGAGTAATCTAAAAAGTCAACAAAGTTCCTAAAATATGATAATGTAAATGAAAGGCGGCTATAAAAGCCGCCTTTGGTTTATAAACTATCGAAAAATCTACCAGGACCTTTTTCACAAGTTTGTCAAAACCTCAAAAGGGAATAGTGAACGTTGATAATCGACAAATTATTGTTGGATATTAGTTCATGTTTTAAGCACCCTTGTGTAGTAAAATATGGGTAAGTTGTAAAATTAATTGACCAAACATAAGAAAATAGAGTGACTCACATCGGAACCTCTGATAATGTTTTAAGTGACCAAACCAAAAACATTGTAGGGACCGAAATGAGTCAACTTAATAATACCACAAAGAAAAGGCACTTTAAACACCTAAATGAGAGGGAACGCTATCAAATTGAAATATTAATAAAGGATGGCAAGAAACCAAAAGAGATAGCCTCAATAATGGGAAGGCATAGGCGTACCATTGAGCGGGAAATCGTTCGTGGAACCATAAGATTGATGAACAGCGACCTAACCTATTCCGTAACATATTGTGCCGATGTGGGACAACGAAAATATGAACAGGCGTCATCAAATAAGGGAGCAGGGCTAAAGATCGGGCACGATCATAAATTAGCTAATTACATAGAAAAAAGAATAATCGAGGATAAGTATTCGCCAGACGCTGTAATAGGAGAAATAAGGGCAAAGGGATTAAAATTTGAAACTACAATTTGCACCAAAACGTTATACAACTACATTGACAAAGGAGTATTTGCTAGTATAAGCAACAAAGATTTACCGATAAAGCGTAATAAGAAAAAGAGGAAATACCAAAAAGTCCGAATAGCTAAGAAAAATCTAAGAGGAACCAGTATTGAAGAACGACCATCCCATATAGAAAAGCGAGAAGAATACGGGCACTGGGAAATGGATTGTATTGTAGGCAAACGAGGCGAAAGTGGTGCGACTTTGTTGGTACTAACAGAGCGAAGTACCAGGCAAGAAATAATTCGCAAAATGCCTGATAAGACCCAGGCTTCAGTAAAGAAAGAGCTAGATAAACTAGAACGCAAGTATGGCAAGAACTTTTCAAAGCGTTTCAAAACGATCACAGTAGATAATGGCCCTGAATTTTTAAACAGTGCAGAGTTAGAATCTTCTGCCCTTGATCCTAAAAACAAAAGATTTAGGTTGTATTATGCTCATCCTTATAGTTCATGGGAACGTGGCTCAAATGAAAACGCTAATAGGCTTATTCGTCGCTTTATTCCCAAAGGCACAGACATAGGTAAACTTACACATAGAGAAATACAAAGGATAGAGCATTGGATGAATAATTACCCTAGAAGAATATTTGGTTATAGAACTGCAAACGAAATGGCTGCTTAAAACAGGGTTCTGTAAGAATATGTGAGGCAATTAAACTTGCAATCTACAAAAATTCATGATATATTCATAAATTCTATTGACTCCCATAAAATAATATGCTACAATAATGGGCAATAACTGTATACAGCAAAAAGCATTGACGGGGAATAGTAAGATTACCCATAGTGAAAAGAGAGAGAAGTTCAGCGGCTGAAAGACTTCTCACACTAATGGTTATCCGAACCCACCCTTGAGCTTTTGGCGATGAGCTTAAACGAATTTCCCCATCGTTAAAAAGGGGAGGGTATAATTCCACATTATGTGTGGAACGTACCTTAAAGAGATGGTATAATAACCAAAAAAGGTGGTACCGCGAAATTAACCTTTCGTCCTTTATCGGATGAAAGGTTTTTTGTTTTATCCCAAGCTTAGCGCAGCTAAGCCATGGGTAAGTGCAACTAGACTTCAGATGGAGTCAAAAATCCACTTGAAGTGAGTTTTACTTTATAATTTTCACCTAATAATATTACACAACAGGGGGTTGGCATCTATGAACATTCAGATTTTAATTGCAATGGTACTTTACATAGGAGTAGTCATTGCCATTGGCCTTTACTATGCTAAAAGTGCCAGTGAGAGCACCGAGAATTTCCTCATAGGGGGAAGGTCTCTAGGGCCATGGGTTACTGCCTTAGGTGCAGAGGCATCCGATATGAGTGGATGGCTTTTAATGGGCTTGCCCGGCGTCGCCTATTGGGTGGGTTTGAGTGATGCCCTTTGGACCGGGGTAGGTCTTCTGATAGGAACATATTTGAACTGGCTATTTGTAGCTAAGAGAATACGGACATATTCAGAAATTGCAGGCAATTCAATAACTATTCCCGACTTTATCAGCAAAAGGTTCAAGGAAGAAAAAAAGGTACTGATGACATTATCCGCACTTTTTATTTTAGTTTTCTTTACCGTATATGCAGCAAGTTGCTTCGTTACTGTGGGAAAACTCTTTAGCACTCTTTTTGGTTTTAAATATGTTTATATGATGGTAGCAGGAGCGCTCTTCGTCATCCTCTATACCTTTGTCGGAGGTTTCTTGGCTGAAAGTGCCTCAGATTTTATGCAAGGAATCGTCATGATCTTTGCATTAGTGATGGTATTGGTAGCGGGAATCAGTTCAGCAGGTGGTCTATCGGAGGTCATAGAAAACGCAAAACAGATACCTGGATTTTTTAAGTTTTTTGGAATAGCTTCTCCCCAGTTGGTAGATGGAGTACAGCAGGTAGTAGATGGGAATCCTGTATTTGGCGAGGCTGGCAGATACGGGTGGCTAACGGTGATATCTACTTTATCATGGGGGTTTGGGTATTTTGGCATGCCCCAGGTGCTCCTAAAATTTATGGCCATCCGGGAAACCTCGGAGCTGACTTTGTCTAGGAGAATAGCCACCTTTTGGTGTGCCATCTCCCTAGGAGCATCCATAGCCATAGGGATCATTGGCAGGGTCATATTTCCTGATGCCTTTCTTACCCAAAGCGCCGCAGAGAACATCTTCATTCTAATGTCCACTAGTTTTTTTGTGCCTATAGTCGCCGGGATTGTGATGTCTGGAATCCTTGCAGCTACTATTAGTTCAGCTGATTCATATTTGATTATTTCTGCATCAGCCTTTTCTAAGAACATCTACCATGGATTGATGAAAAGGGAAGCCACGGACCGAGAAGTATTAGTCATGACTAGAATCGCCCTTATAATCATCTCAATCTTTGCGATGATTGTAGCTTTGGATGAGAACAGCGTCATTTTTACAGTGGTATCCTTTGCCTGGGCGGGTTTTGGTGCTACCTTTGGGCCGGTAATACTGTTTTCGCTATTTTGGAAGAGGGTTACCCGGTCTGGAGCCATCGCTGGGATGCTTACCGGCGGAATAATGGTCTTTGCATGGAAATTATTGGTTAGACCTTTAGGGGGCATTTTGAATATTTACGAACTTCTCCCTGCCTTTGTCTTATCCTGTGTGGCTATAATAATTGTTTCTCTACTAACTGAGGAACCCTCCAAGGAAATTCTAGAGGAATTCGAATTGGCCAAGAACACGAGCATGGGTCTATAAAAAAAATTAGGCGGCTTTTAAAAGCCGCCTTTAAATTTACAAACTATCTCCAAAATCTGCTCGGAACTTTTTCACAAGTTTTTGCTGCCAATCTGATACCGGTTTTAACCTACCGAAGAAGAAACGCAATATTTTAGGTTCATCTACAAATTCCAAGCCTTCAATGAGCTTGCGATTTTCATATAACCATACAATCCTATCAACAGCATACTTTACTTGAGAAAGTGTAAATACTCGTCTTGGCATTGCAAGTCTTAATAGCTCCATATTGGAAAAACATTCACTTCCATCAGGGTTTCTCTGTTCTGACAGAGTGCCTCGCTCCATGCCTCTAACTCCGCTAGCGATGTAAAGAGCTGCTGCCAGTGCCCCTGCAGGATATTGGCTTTGGGGTATGTGGTCAACAAATTCCATGGCATTGAGATGACACCCTAAGCCACCAGGTGGAGTAACAACAGGAACACCATTTTTTATTAGCTCATTACACATAAATTCTATAAACTGAGGCCCTTGCTTTATGACATCTTCATCCATGGTTTCATCTAAGCCAACAGTTATAGCTTCCATTTCCCTAACTGACATGCCGCCATATGTTAAGAATCCTTCGTATAGTGGGATAAACTCCATCATACTTTTGTATAACTTTTCTTCTTTGAAACACAAACCGCCACCTCTTGCACAGCCAAGCTTACGGGCAGAAAAATATATGATATCGCAAAGGGAAGCTATTTTAAGAGTAATTTCTTTTATTGTCATGTTTTTACATTGTTCTTCACGAGTTTTGATAAAATGCAGATTATCCTGAAGCAAGCTGGCATCAAGAACAAGGGGTATACTGAATTTATTACAAACCTTTTGCACTTCACCTAAGTTCTCTAATGAAAATGGTTGACCGCCAATAAGGTTTGTCCCTGCTTCCATTCGGACAAATGCTATTTTATCAGGCCCATGTTTTTTAATTGTAGCTTCAAGCTTATCTATATCCATATTCCCCTTAAAGGGATGATTGCTCGTAACCTCAAGACCTTCGTCAATTATAAGTTCCTCAACTGTTCCCCCACATAAAACTATATGGGATTTTGTAGTAGTAAAGTGATAATTCATAGGCACAATCTGCCCATCTTTAACTAGGGTTTTCGCAATAATATGTTCACATGCTCTTCCCTGATGTGCTGGCAGAAAGAATTCCATACCGAATATTTCTTTTAACTTGTTTTCAAGTCGGAAAAAGGTTTCACTACCAGCATAGCTATCATCGGCAGTCATCATAGCTGCCTGTTGCCTATCACTCATCGCATTTACACCGCTATCTGTCAGCATATCCAAAAAAACGTCCCGATTTTTAAGAAGAAAAGTATTGTTTCCAGCTTCATTCATAGCCTCAAGACGGTGTTCTACGGGGGGAAGCTCTAATTTTTGCACTGTCCTTACCTTGTGCATTTCCAAAGGTACTTGCTCATTGCTAAAAAATTTGATATTTGCCATATTACCATCCTCCAATTATTAATATGTTCAGCCTAACGACTGAATAAAGGGTAAATCTAGATTTTTAATTGTTATATGCTAGCATAAACACTTAAACTAAACAGACCGGCCTGTTGTTCCATGCTACCATCTTACAATTTACCATCCTACCGTTTTACATGTGAATTGGCTTATGCTAGCAAAGCTCATTCACCAAAAAGAATGGTTTACTGTGTAATTTATAATAATAGTCAGGATCCATATAACCATCCCCTTTCAGTGTTTATATCAAAAATCCCCGTCCTTTAATATAAAGGACGGGGATTAATCCGCGGTACCACCTTAATTTATCGATATCTCACGATACCAACCTTATCAAGTACGTTGCTTAATTGCAATTATACTTTAGCACTATAACGGGTGCAGGTCCCCGGCTCAGTCTAATCGGTTATCCCTTTCGGTGAGCAACTCTTGAGATGTATTCGGAAACGCTTCTCCTTGCTCCTCTCACCAACCGGCAGCTCTCTTTAAGGTTTAAACGTTCCTACTTCTTCTCAGTCAATGTTTTTAAAAATATTGAACCCATTATACTCGGAAGTAAATACAATGTCAAGGGATTTTTTGTGAATATTTGGGGACGGTTCTTTTTTATTCATTTCCTACTGATCTGATGGCATCCACCAGACATTTTTTTATCTGGCATAGCAAAAAATAAGTATATTTTTAAAATCAAGCAAAAGAAATTTAAAAAAAAGTTTCTTTTGCTATGCTATACTTTAATTGAGAAAGATTCTCAGTGTCATTTACACAAAGGAGGAAATAAGATGTCATTATACCATGGAAACAAACGGTCAAAATACAAGGTAGTAAAACTACCGGATTCTCATTTGTTAAAGGTGTTGGGACTACGAAAGGGAACAGAGTTTACTCTTCAAACTAAGCATCCCTTTAAAGGCCCCGTTGTAGTAAAAGTAGGAAGTAGATGTATAGCCATAGATTATGATATAGCAAGGGATATTATCGTAGAGGAGGTTTCATAGATTGAGGTGCCATTCGTCACACCCTAATGAAAAAAATATAAGTGACGGGAAGATAAAGATACTACTCATGGGGAACCCCAATGTGGGAAAGAGTGTTATCTTCTCAAAACTAACAGGAGTCCATGTAGATAGTTCTAACTATGCTGGCACCACTGTGGATTATACCATTGGTGATGTGAGCTTTGGAAGACAGCAAGGAGTTATGATAGATGTGCCTGGAGTATACTCGATAGAGGCGACTTCCGAAGCTGAAAAGGTAGCGGTAGGGTTATTAGAAGAAGGCGCCGATGCTATCATCTGCGTATTGGACGCTACACATTTAGAACGAAACCTAGATTTAGCTTTACAGTTAAAAGAATATCCCATCCCTGTAGTATATAGCTTAAATTTATTAGATGTTGCGAAAAGACAAGGTATCAATATAGATGTAGCAAAACTATCGGAGGAATTGGGTGGCCCGGTTATCCCTACCGTTGCCATTAAAAACACCGGCTTAATGGATTTAATAAGAACCTCCATGAAACTTGCTAATGAAAAGGGTACTCCGGGACCAAAGCTTACTGATGAGAAAAGATGGCAGAAAACAAGGGATATTGTAGCTAAAGTTCAGACTCAGGCAGAAAAAAAAGAAGTAACCTTTATTGAAGTGCTTGAAGATAAGACAATCCAACCCTGGCCTGGCCTGCCCCTCGCTTTCTCAGTCCTTGTCTTGTCTTTAGGTGTAGTCATAGGTGGGGGAAAGGCTTTAAGAGCCTTAATTCTTTTGCCATTAGTGAGAGATGTTATTCAACCTATGCTCAACAATATAGTTTCCCTATTTATACCTGCCGGCATTTTTAGAAATTTGTTAGTAGGAGAATTTGGAATTTTAGTTATCGGTATAGAGTGGCCTTTTGCTCTTATTTTGCCTTATGTATTATTATTTTATATCGTATTTTCCTTCTTAGAAGATAGTGGATATTTGCCGAGGATAGGTGTTTTAGCCGATGGAGTTTTTAGGCGCATGGGTATTCAAGGAGGAAATATTATCCCCTTACTGCTTGGTTATGGTTGTGCAGTTCCTGCAATTTTAGGTAGTAGAGCTGCCAACACTTATAAAGAGAGGATAATGGTAGCAGCCCTGGTTTCCTTTGCTATTCCCTGTGCATCACAAAGTGCTGCATTTATATCCCTCCTGGGTGATAGATCTATACCGGCTCTGATTTCTGTATATTTACTTTCGCTAATCATGGGGATGTCAGTAGGTCTTATTATAAATAGAATTGTTCCTGGTAAAAGCCAGCCAATGCTTTTAGAAGTGCCTAATTTATTATTGCCTGATAAAGATGCTTTTAAGAAAAAGATAAAGCTTAGAATGAAACATTTTTTACTGGATGCCGAAGGCCCCATGCTTGTGGGTATTGTAATAGCCTCGGTGATAGCGGAAACCGGCATATTAAATGAATTTAGTAAAACTAATTGAGCCCTTAGTAGAAGGATGGTTGGGATTACCTAGAGAAGCTAGCTTATCGTTACTACTTGGGATAATAAGAAGAGAATTAGCAGTATTGCCTTTATTGGAGCTGAATTTAAATACTTTGCAATTTATAGTAGGTTCAGTAATCGCTTTATTTTACTTGCCATGCTTGTCTGTCTTTGCAGTGCTGTCAAAGGAATTTTCACTGAGAGTTGCCCTATTAATAGGATTAACTACCACAACTTCCGCATTTTTGTTTGGTGGGTTAATTAATAAACTAGGCAGTCTGATACTAGGAGTTTTATGATGGGAGAGGCTTGGTATGATAGCAGCTTGCACAAAATGTATAGAAAGAAACTTTTCCAAAAGTAAATTTCTAATAAAGCTGTATGGGATATATTATAAAAACATAGTAAAAAACGAAGTAAAATTAGCAGGAATAAAAAACTCTGATAAGGTATTGTGTATCGGTGGAGGGCCCATTCCCTCTACGGCTATAGAAGTTGCAAATCTAACGGATGCTCAAGTTCATGTAATAGATATGGATGGTAATGCGGTACAATGCGCTAGGAATTTAGTTAAGAGACTGGGATTACACCACAAAATTGTGGTAGACCAAGGCAGAGGAGAAGAAGTGGATATCACACCTTACAACGTTATCCATGTGGCTTTACAGGTTACACCAAAAGAGGATGTTTTAGAGCATATATGGAGTAATTCCAAGGTGGGAGATAGGATAATAGTGCGTATGCCTAAGAAGGGATTAAGACCGTTTTATTCCAATGTAAGAGACAGCTTTTTAAAGAAGAATTCTAACTTCATTAAAAGCTGCTCTGCAATATTCAATCCCAATACCATGGATAAAACCTTGCTCATGGTTAAAGGTTAGAGGAATGCTATGAAAAGATATTTAGAAGCAATACTTTATATTTTAGGCGCTCTGATGTTGGGGTATATAGTGATAAGTTCTGACTGGATAGAAATGTTTAGTCATCTCAAATCTACTCCACCGAGAGCATTAATACTGTTGATGTTTTTTCAATGTATTACAATGCTCCTTATCAATATTCAATGGAAATCTTTGGCGAGGGAGATTAGTGAGGACATCTCTTTCTTAGATATATTCTTAATGAATGCTAAGGGAAATATATTGGACAGCTTAACCCCTGGTGTAAAAATGGGTGGAGAGTTTGGAAGAATATTTACACTAAAAAACCGTGCAGATATAGGTTTAGCCAATGCTATCATAATCGTGGGGTTACAAAAGACCTTTAGTTTACTCAGTTTCTTGCTTTTAACCCTAGCAAGTTTAATTTGGTTTAGTTTGAGCCATGGTACTAGCTATAAATATTATTTATATCTTTTTACCGCGGCAATCACAGCATTTCTGATGATATTTGCCGCTCTAATAATATTTTCCCTAAAGCCAGAGACTATTATTGGACTACTCGGCAAAATATTTAGAAGCTCAAAGATAAAGTTTAAGATTGATGAAAGCTTGAGAAATTATAGTAGTATACTTACGAGACTTTTTAGAAACAAAAGGCTTTTTTGCTCACAAATGTTCTTGGGAATCTTTATTTGGAGTTTTTATGCCTTTAAGCTGCAGGTCTTAATCAAAAGCTATAATATCCATATGGATTACATTTCCGTGGCAGCCATTACATTTCTCGCTTATGTAATGGGTATGATTCCACTTTTGCCTGGTGGTATAGGCAGTTTTGAAAGCTGTATGATATTACTTTTTAAGATCACAGGAATCCCTATGGAAATGGGGGCTACCATCGCTATAGTATTTAGATTCATAACCTTTTGGTTTGAGTATATTTTAAGTAGTTTAATCGTAATTATGGCTAATATCCCTATAATTAGCAGAGGTGATAAAAGTGCTAAAGTCCAAATTTGAGGAATTAAATATATCACATATACTACCTAATGCCATCACCTTTGCTAATATGGCTTTAGGTGTTATTGCCGTATATCTAAGTATGGACGCCACCCCAGATAAAATAAAGATAGCCTCGATTCTAATCTTGATAGCAGGGGCTGCAGATAAACTAGATGGATTTGTTGCAAGAAGATTGGGGTCTACCAGTAACTTTGGAAAGGAGTTAGACTCTCTTTGTGACTTGGTTTCCTTTGGTGTTGCTCCGACACTGGTGTGGTGGAATATGAGCATAAACCAATTGGGCATTACAATTGCCCTAGTATCCTTGCTTTATATTAGTGCCGGTGCATTTAGACTGGCAAGGTTTAATACTAACGAGGACAAGCAGTATATTGTGGGATTACCCATAACCATAGCAGGTATGGTTATAGCTGGAAAGCACCTTTTAGATATTAGTTATAGATTAAAACTTATCAACAATGGTATTTTTAACGGTGAAAATCTGGTCATTGCGCTTTTATTATCCATTATGATGGTTAGTAATTTTAAGACAAAAAAGCCTTTATAACGCTTTATCCGATGAATGTCTCGTTTCACCATATATTTTTCTATATTGATTAGGGGTCATACCTTCAAATCCGCTAAATACAGTGGAAAAATAGCTTTGGCTATTGAAACCACATTCCACAGTTATATCTAGTATGGAAAGATTGGTTTTAGCCAGTAACTCTTTAGCTTTTTCTATTTTCAATTTATTAACATGGTGGGAAAAGCTATTGCCAATACATTTTGAAAACAGATTAGAAAGGTGACTCTTACTTATATGGATGGCATTAGCTACTTCTTCTAAACTAAGTTCCTTGTCTAGATTACTTTTTATATAATCAAGTGCGTCGTTGATAATGGGGTTATTGATTCGAAAAAGATGATCATGGATAAATGTTATATATTGGTCAATCATCTCTTCACCCAAAAGGATTACATCCTCAAGAGTAGCTTGTTCCTCTATTTGTTTCATAAGCTTGTTTCGCATGTTCATCAGCATGTTAAGACATACAAGTCCCTTTCTACTACTAGTAAAGATTATGCTGTTTAAGGAAATAAAATAGTTTTTCATATACCTCAATTTAGCTTGAGGATTTAAATCTTGGCCTTTGATAGTGCTTACAATTTGTTTATAAACTTGTTGAGCATCATCTTGAGCCCCAATATTGATGAAATGTAGTAATTTATCTTCTAAAGAAACCATAATGCGCCTCCCTAATCTATGCGGCTTCATTGAAAACGAATATCAATACCTTAATTATATCAGTTGTTTATAAAACATGCTAGTACAATGAATATTTGGGGACGGTTCTTTATTATTCATTTCGTGTTGCACATGATTATTTCGGGACGGTTCTTTTTTATTCATCTGGTGTTACATGCCAGATTAAATGAATAGAGAAAGCAATCGAACAACCATGTGCCAACACTTAACATAAACTTATAGCAGTCACAAACACCTTCCGGGATGAAAATCGGAAGGTGTTTGTTTATGCTGGATAAGGCCTTTATGAGTATAAGTCTATGAGAGAGTATTTTGTTGGCTGTTTTCTTTAAAATATGTGCAAAAAGCGGACTAGCAAAGCTAGCCCCTACCATATGTGGTTGGGTATACCTGTGGCTCACTCTAAATGCCTTATCATTTATTTTATGCTCAGGATGAGGCTTCTGTTGATCGGTATGGCAGTTTCATGGCTAAGTATGACTGTTTGATAATTAAAATGACCAAGTATTTTTATCTTAAAATCAGAATTTGATATAATATAACTAACTATTAATTGCCTTTTCTTACTAAAATAAAGGGGTGATTTCTTGAAACGTATTGAGGTTGTCTTAGGTGATATTACAAAGGTGAGTGTGGATGCCATTGTGAACGCAGCAAATAATACATTGCTGGGGGGTGGGGGAGTAGATGGCGCCATACATCGAGCAGCTGGACCCGAGCTTCTTGAAGAATGTCGTCAATTAAATGGTTGTGAAACTGGAAAAGCAAAAATTACAAAAGGTTACAAGCTGCCCGCAAAATATGTTATACATACTGTGGGACCTATCTGGCGCGGCGGTAACGCTAACGAGGATGAGTTGCTTGCCTCATGCTATCGAAATTCCCTTCAGCTTGCAGTAGAAAATAGTATAAAAACAATTGCATTTCCATCTATAAGTACTGGTGTATATAGATTTCCAGTAAAGCGTGCCGCTAAAATTGCCATGTTTGAAATTTCTCGATTTTTAAATGAAATCGACAGTATTGAAAAAGTTCTTATGGTTTGCTTTGATAAAGGTACCATGGACGCATATTCACAGGCCTTGTCGCAAATCTAGAAATTCAGAGGCATTGGCCCCTAATATATTATATTAACTTAAGTAATTACAAACACCTCTTGGCAGGTTATAGCCGAGAGGTGTCTTTATTATTGTGGTTTATAATTGGTAAATGGGGGAAAAATAAACACTGAAAAAAATACTTAATTTTAAGGAGGCCCCATGATGAAATATCCAAAACTTTATGAGCCTGCAGCCATCGGCTCTTTGAATTTAAAGAACCGAATTGTTTTATCACCTCTGCATACCAATTTTACTGTTGATAATAAGTATACTGAAAAGTATATCGAATATTACATGGAAAGAGCAAAAGGCGGCGTCGGTTTGATTATCTCTGCTCATGTGATGGCAGAAATAGATGTTGATCCATATCCTATTACTTTCGGTTATCCCACCCTTGATTCCACCAGTGAAATAAAGTATTTTGCGGAGCTTACAGAAGGTGTTCACCAATATGGAGCGAAAATAGCCATCGAACTTTCACCCGGTACGGGTAGATTGGCAGATGAAATTATAGAAGGAGAGCCACCGGTAGGCCCTTCGGAAATACCGCTTCTGACAATGCCAGATGTAAAGACTCGCGAACTTACACGAGAAGAAATTAAACAACTGGTAGAGTCTTATGGAAGAGCTGCTGGATTTGCCAAACAGGCAGGTTTTGATGCTATTTATGTTCACTTTATGGCATATTTAGGCGATCAATTTCTTTCTTCTTGTTGGAACCACAGGCAGGATGAATATGGTGGAAGCCTTGAAAACCGAATGAGATTTCTTGTAGAGTGTATTGAAAGCGCCCGCTCTAGCGTAGGAGAAGACTTTCCTTTAATAGTGGGTCTTGCTTTAGACCATGGTTTTCCGGGGGGTAGGGAATTGAACGAAACTATAGAAATTGCTAAAAAGCTTGAGTCACTTAAAATTGATGCCCTACACTTAAGGCGGGGTAGTTATGATGCTATGAATCTTATCGTTCCAACGGTTTATATGAAGGAGGGCACATCGGTTGACTATGCTTATGAAGTTAAAAAATCAGTAAACATCCCTATTATAGTTGATGGTAACCTATCAGATTTAAGTTATTGTGAGAGTATTTTAGAAGAGGGGAAAACTGATTTCATAGGAATGGGTCGACCATTTATAACTGACCCTCATTGGCCAAATAAAGCAAGAGCTGGTAAAGATGAGGAGATACTTCCATGTATTCGCTGTATGCAGTGCATCAATAGAGTATTTTTTGCGAGATATTCTGCCTGCAGTGTGAATCCTCAATATGGCCGCGAGTATGAGGGGCAACTTCAACCAACATCTAAAGCAAAGCAAGTGCTTATAGCAGGGGGAGGACCAGCAGGGCTGACAGCTGCCAAGTTTTTGGCTGAAAAGGGTCATAATGTAACACTTGTAGAAAAGAGCAACAAGCTTGGAGGCCATCTGTTAGAAGCCGCAGTGCCTGCTTATAAAAAAGAGACAGATGGGTATCTAGAGTGGCTCATAAGGCAGGTGAAAAAGCCCAATATAGAAATAAGACTAGGCACTGAGGTTACGCCGGATTTTGTGCTAAATATCAAGCCAGATGCAGTTGTCGTTTGCACCGGTTCAGTACCGCAATTGCCGCAGGTTCCTGGAATTGACAGTGAAAATGTAAAGATTGCAACAAAACTCTTAGAAAATTACACAGATGTAGCAGATAATATAGTAATTGTAGGGGCAGGGTTAGTAGGCTGTGAAATGGCCTTGTTCCTTAAAGAGAAGGGTAAGAACAATATAACTTTAATTGATATACTGCCTGAAATTGCCTATGATGTAATTTATGTGGCAAAGCCTTCTCTTTTAGGAGAGCTTGAGCAAAAAGGCATCAAGGGTAGACCAGGGTTAAAATTAAAAGAAGTCACATCTACAGGAATTATAGTTGAAGATATTAAGGGAAATACTGAAAATATCGATGCAAATACAGTAATTCTTGCTACTGGATTAGAAGCAGATGACAATCTGTACGACAATTTACAAGATAAGGTGAATGAAATTTACAAGATAGGTGACTGTATAAGCCCCCGTAAATTTATAGATGCGGTACACGAAGCCTATGCAATAGCGAAAATTATATAAAAAGATGACACTCGTAAAATATAAGTCTCTGAGTCCCTATTATAGCTTATAAAGCTCTGCTTAGCAGCCATCCTGAGACGAGTGGGATTTTTTAGATCCTTCGCTTCACTCAGGATGACAGTTGGTTTGTTAATCATTATGACGGTTTTTTATTTATAAATATGACAGTTTATCACTGAGGATAACGCGTTTGATAATTGCTACAAATTTTGTTTTTCACAGACTTGGCAAAAATAAACCGGAGGGGTGTTTATAATAAACGACTCATACCAATTGTAATTATGTATGATTTAGCAAAACGTTACATCTCTGCAATAACCGTCTATTTCCGTCAATTAATTAATCGGGCTGGTTTAACGGATAAAATATATAAATAAGAAAAAAATAGTGAAGTAAGGAAGGTGGGCAGACTCATTTCTAGGTTTATTGAAAACATATAAACCCAAATCCAAGATAAAAGAATTACTTTATGCAAATATAGAAAAATCTATTATGGTTTACATATATTTGCATTGGAGACGGGGATTTAAAGACCAAGACTATTTACTCGAAAGATGCAGAAAAAATAGAAAAACGCATGGAAAACATATAACCATATTTACTATTAAAAGGTGATAAAAAATGTCTAATAAGAAAAAAAAGAAGTTTAATTTAACACAACAGGAGTATCAGAAATTTGTAAAAGAGAGAAAGCCCAAACGTCCGGTGCTATATAACTGTTTAAAAGCATTTATAGTCGGTGGCACTATTTGTGCTATAGGCCAGGGAATACAAATGTTTTTTATAAAGTATTTCAATTTTACTGAGACAACAGCAGGAAGCCCCACTAGCGCAGTGCTTATTATGATTTCTGTTCTGCTTACGGGTTTAGGTGTATACGACCATATTGCACAATGGGCTGGTGCCGGAACTATCATACCTGTTACAGGCTTTGCAAACACCATGGCTTCTGCTGCTATTGAACACCGTAGTGAAGGATATGTGCTGGGTGTAGGGGGAAATATGTTCAAAATATCAGGACCCGTTATTACATATGGGGTCTTTTCAGCTTTTGTAGTTGCAATTATAAAATTGATTTTTACAAAATGGCTGGGTGGTATGTAAATGATTTATGGGCAAACTTGGATTTTCGATTCACAACCTGTAATAATCTCGTCATCTGCTGTAGGAGGGCCATTTGAAGGGAGAGGCGCATTGGCAGATGATTTTGATATATTGCATAAGGATATTTGGCTAGGACAAAGGAGTTTTGAGAAGGCGGAAAAAATACTTTTGGAACAGGCCATAGAATTGGTAATTAATAAAGCAAATTTAAAAAAAGAGGACATTACTTTTCTAATAAGTGGTGATTTGTTAAATCAAATCATTTCTAGCAGCTTTACAGCCAGGACTTTGGGTATTCCGTTTTTGGGTGTTTATGGGGCATGTTCAAGCTCTATGGAGGGGTTAGCTTTGGCCTCGCTAATTATCGACAGTAAAAAAGCTGATTATGTGGTTGCGGCAGTTTCAAGTCACAATGGGGCTTCAGAAAAACAATACAGATATCCTACAGAATATGGGGGACAAAAACCGCCATTTGCTCAATGGACAGTAACGGGGGCGGGAGCCGCACTTGTTGCACCAAAAGGAGAGGGGCCTAAAGTTAAGGCTGCCACAATAGGACGTGTTGTAGATATGGGGATTTCTGACCCTTTCAGTTTGGGAGCGGCGATGGCTCCTGCTGCTGTGGATACGATTGAAGCACATTTTAGAGATTTAAAAATTGATCCATCTTATTATGATGTTATTGCAACTGGCGATTTAGGAAGTGTAGGCTTTGAGATTGCAGGTGATTTATTAAAAAAACAGGGGCTGGATATTCCCGATGAGATATTTACTGATTGTGGAATTATGATATATAAGAAGGATCAACCGGTATTTGCTGGGGGAAGTGGCTGTGCTTGTTCTGCTGTAGTTACTTACGGTCATTTTCTAAACCGTATGAGAAATAAAGAGATAAAAAGACTGCTTATTGTAGCAACAGGTGCTTTGCTTTCACCACTTTCATATCAGCAAAAAGAGAGCATACCTTGCATTGCACATGCAGTAGCTATAGAAATGAGTTAAGGAGTGTAAAAACAGAATGGAAAAGTTTTTCTGGGCATTTGTTGTTGGTGGTGGTATTTGTGTTATTGGTCAGTTGATGCTTGATGTGTTAGAACTGCCGCCGGCTCATGTTACTACTACATTAGTAGTAGTAGGGGCTGTTTTGGGTGGGTTAGGGTTATACGAACCGCTGACAAAATTTGCGGGTGCTGGTGCTACTGTCCCAATAAGCAGTTTTGGTAACTCTATAATAAAAGGAGCGTTAATGGAAGCTGAGCGTTCAGGATTAGTGGGTGTAATTACAGGAATTTTTGAGATTACAAGTGCGGGTATTTCTTCAGCTATAATATTTGCTTTTCTGGCTTCGCTGATTTTTAAACCTAAAGGTTAACTTTTGTCCTGGAAACACAGGATCAGCAGGATAAATAGACATTTCAACAACTTCTAAACGATGGACTGGGCAATTCAAACACTAAACAAAGACAACAATATGTAGAGCACCAAGAGCCCCAATATCGATAAAGTGCCTTGGAAGTTCTACTTTTTTGCATTTAGAATTTCACGTTTTGCCTATTTTGGTATTACAGTCTTTTCTTAGTTCAGGTGTTCGCATGTTATTTCTATAAAAGCCCTGCTTAGTTGTCATCCTTCAGGCAAGCCCTAAGGATGACGGTTATAACAATGACCACAGATTATTTTTAATCTTTCTTGATCCATCTGCTTTCTAAGAGACAAAGCTCTTTATCATTTTTGTCAACAATGCTGTGCAGGCAGGTTAAATTATCACCGTCTTTTAATATCTGGACGAGAGATTTTATGGTTTTGCCATATGTTGTTTCTTTTTTATATGTAACTTTCAAGTTTGATAAGTTATAGTTTAGGACTATGTCGAGTGGTATTGTCTCAATGGCCCATGCTGCATATTTGACGTTATTTACATGCTTGTTAGTATCTATATCGCTGTACCTTACATGAAATTCCCTTTCCACGTCGATAAAAGAGAGCTTTTTTATATCATCTATTTTCAAATGTTCATTAGATTCAACACCATAGGTTTCATAGATGTCATTTGGAATTTTTACAGGGCACCTTTTGTCTGTATTTATAAAAAGCCAAAGTGAATTTGCAGTTACAAATACTTCGTCTTTATCGTTTAGAATTTTAAACCAACGATAAGCATAAAACTTATAAAATGAATGTGGAGCAGTTTGCACTCTGATGTTATCACCGTATACAGGATGTTTATGTATTGTTATATCCCATTTATAGAGCATCCAAGCTCTATGATGCTTTTTAAGACTATCCACACCAACTCCCAATTTTTCACTTTGAGATATAGCGATATCGTCAAGGTAATTCATCAGGCTGGTTAGGAGCACTTTCTTATTATAATCGATTTCATAGTAATGAATAGGATAATACTTTTCAAAGATAGAAGGATTCAAGAAGACACCCCCGGAAACTATTCTAACTAAAGAAATACTATCATAAGAAAAAGACAATGTCACTATTTATGCTTCGATAAAGTTACTTTGGTAAAGACAACTACCATTTTTTCTTAATCAAGCTTTGCCTGCTATAAAATGTGGATCTAGGCTAAAATCAGATGCAAGTGTTGTTGACATGAATTGGAAGAATCAGTATGATAAAAGGGAAGATAAAATTATGGGGGTTTTTCCATGAAAAAAAAGACTTTAATACTGCTAAGTGCTCTATTGGTAACTACTATTCTGTTTTCGTCTATGGCTTTAGGAGCTGTCACAGCAAAAGATATAAAAGCTTATTACAGAAATATTAAGATAAAGGCAAATGGTAACATTATAACCTCAACTCAAGCCGAACCTTTTATTTACAATGATACAACCTATGTTCCTATTAGGCTTGTCGCTGAAGCCTTGGATAAGGTGGTAGATTGGGATAATAACCAAAGTACCGTAATAATTAATGACAAAACATCTTACCAACAGGAATTAAATAGTTTGAGAGCTCAAAACTCTTATTTGCAAGGTATGAATATCGATTTACAGAGAAAAATCAAAGAACTAGAAGATGAAATAAAAGAACTTGAAGAAAAGAAGAGTAACACTGATGATTTAGAGGACTACCTTTACGATGAATATTCAGATTGGAATGATATAGAGTTTGATTTTAATGTGAAAGAATCCAAGGGAGACTTAACTCTTACCATAGAATTTGACCGATATGATTTCAAGTCTAAATGGAATAAATTAACTGATAGAAAGATCGAAAGATGGCTAGATGATATTTTCGATTTTGTCAAAGATGAGTTTCCAAAAGCTGGTTTCAAAGGGACGATTGAAGATACAGACGAAGATGAAACCCTTGTTAAATTCGAGAAATCAGGTAGTAGCTTAAAGATAAAGTTTTATGATGATAGAAGTAGTAGTGGCACAGATCTGGAAGAAGAACTAAATGATATGTTTGGTTCAGGTCTGTCCGGATATCATAAGAACTTTGGCAAGTTAAAGGCCCAAATAGAAGTAGATGAGGATAGCAAGTATGAAGAGCTATACATAACTGTAATAGTAGATACTTCAAGATATTCAGATGAGTGGGCTGATGTAAGAGATACAGCAGCGGCTGATGATTGGATTTATGATATAGCAGAATATGCATATGAGGAATATAAAGGTTATTGGATCGAAGGGCATGTGGAAGACAGTAGAGGCAGGACTCAAGCATATTTTGAATGTTCTTCATCTGGACGCATAACCATAGACTGGGAATAAAGAATTAACCAGGGGCTGATTTCAAGATGAAATCAGCCCTTTTTGCAAATACTTTTTTTATCTTTAATTGGAGGTTCTATGATAGGCAAAAGGGGATTTTCTTTGGTCATTGTCTTATTTGTATCTACAATTATTCTGTTACTTGGTACTGCAATACTTAATATGTCAACAAGCGAGTTTTTAATGGGACGCTATTTCAGAGACCATACAACGGCATATTATCTTGCAGAGGGAGGTTTACAGAAAGCCCTTGCTATATTGAAGCAGAACCCAAATTACAAGGGAAATTCAACATTTCATCCATTGGGAGAGGGCTATTACAAAATAAATATATCTCCTTATGGTGATGGAATTGTAGAGATAACTTCTACAGGCAAAGTTAATAAAGCAGAAGTTTCGATAATTGCAGAAGTAAGTTTGACTACTGAAATAGAGGGTGAGGTACAATTAGATATACTAAATTGGGAATATGAAGGTCCTATATGATTATTCTCCAGGTTATAAATAAATGCCAAAATATTGCGTATATAAAATTAGGTATTGAATAATTATACATTAGGGTGTATAATTATAGGCAGCTATTTAACCGAGGAGGATGAAAATGAAGAAATTAGGTAAAATAATTATTTGTATGTTATGTATTACGTTGGTTATGGGGCTTATGGCCGGATGCGGTCAAAATGCTAATCAAGGACAAAAACAACCTGATGCCAGTGGGCAGCAGGGAGAGGAAAAAGAAGTATGGGTTGTAGGGACATCTCCTGACTATCCGCCTTTTGAATTTGTGGATGATGATGGAAACTTTGCAGGATTTGACATGGATTTGATTCAGGAAGTCGGTAAGCGTTTAGGAGTTGAAGTTAAGATAGAGCCTTTGGAGTTTGACAGTCTCATAGCATCATTAAAGCAAGGTAAAATAGATGCTATTATTGCATGCATGAGTCCTGATGAGGAAAGATTAAAAGAAGCTGATTTTACTAAAGCTTACTATATAACAAAACATGGGATTTTGGTAAACCCAGAAAGTGATACGAAGATCGTAGAACTTTCCGATGTTTTAAAATATGAGTTTGGAGCACAAAGTGGAACAACTATGGCTGCTTGGGCTCAAAGCCAGATAGATGCAGGAGCTATAGATGAATCAAAAGTAAAGCTTTATACTGATGCCAATGCAGGTGCTCTTGACGTGAAAAATGGTCGATTGCCTGCTTTTATAGTTGATTTACCTGTAGCTTATGAAAAAGCGAAGGAATTAGATCTTGAAGTGGCGTTAGAAACAGTACTAGACAAAGATGAAGATCCAGGAATCGTTTTACAAAAGGGATCTACTGAGATGATTGAGAAACTAAATGGTATTATCGATGATATGATGGAAGACGGAACTATAGAGAAATTAGAAGAAAAATGGTTCAAACAATAAATTGGGGGTAGCTTCATGAAATCAGAAATGTTATTTATGCAACAGGAAGATGTTATTGCAGCAGGAATACTAGATATGGCAAAAGTTTTGGAATTAGTTGAGAAAGCCTACAAACTTGAGGCACAAGGAGAGATTATCAACCCTCCTAAAACCGTATTTGGTATCCCTATTGGGGAAAATCCACAGTCACACTTCTTTTCTATGCCGGTATATATCGGTGGTGATGTAAACCGACCAGGAACTAAGTGGGCTGCCGAATCCATGGCAAACGCAAAAACAGGAAATTTGCCCATGGGAATAGATTTGGTTGTATTAAGTGATCCGGTAACGGTACAGCCTGTAGCTATTTTAGACGGTATGGTAATAACCGCTATGAGGACCTCAGCTGCAGCAGGAGTAGCTGCAAAATACTTAGCACCGAAAAATGCTGAAGTGGCTTGTTGTATAGGTGCTGGTGTTATAGGCCGGACAATGATTATGGCTTTAAAACAAGTAATTCCAAGTCTTAAGCAGGTAAAACTGTGTGACTTGAATTTTGAAAAAGCTAAAGGCCTTGCCGCTGAATTTGAGGGTCAAATAGATGTGATTCCGCTAAATAGTGCAGAAGAAGCCGCAACCGGTGCTGATATCATAGCGACAATGACGACCAGTAGAAAGCCTATTGTTAAAGCTGAATGGGTTAAAGATGGTGCTATGATCATACAAATGAGTTCATGGGAAGTGGAATCAGGTGTTGTTAAAAAGGCAGATAAAATAGTAGTCGATAGCTGGGACCAAATGAAGGAAAATGACCTTTCGATTATTAACAAGATGGTCCAAAATGGAGAATTGGCTGAAAGTGATATCTGGGCTCTAAATCAAGTAGTAAGTGGCAAAAAGCCAGGCCGTGAAAAGGAAGATGAAACCACATTATTTAGTTCTCGTGGTATGGGATGTTTGGATATAATAATAGGAGATTATCTTTATAAACAGGCTCTTAAAAAAGGCTTAGGGAAAAAGCTAGTATTATGGGATGAGGCAAAATGGGTATAAGTGAAAAAGCTTATAAGGTTTTAAATAGTATTCCCTACCTCCTGGAGGGGGTAGGGATAACCCTTAAAATAACGGTGACTGCCCTGGTGCTAGGTACGGTAATAGGGCTGTTATTAGCATTAGGCAGGGTTTATGGTAAAGGGGTTATTCGCCAATTTACCATATTTTATAGTCGTATTATAAGAAGCCTGCCTTTGCTTGTTATACTATTTATGCTTTACTTTTTAGGTTCAGAAGTTATTGATATACCTGCTTATTGGGCGATAGTATTAGCTCTGGCTATTCATACCAGTGCATATCAATCAGAGATATTCCGGGGAGCTATTCAGTCTATTAGCAAAGGTCAAATGGAAGCAGCTCTGGCTCTTGGTATGAGTAATTATCAGGGCATTTTTTATGTAATACTGCCGCAGTCTTTACGGCGGGCTATTCCCTATTGGGCTAATGAAGCCACAATAGTTCTCAAAGACTCATCACTAGCATATATACTAGGTATTACTGACCTTATGAGGCGTGGTGAGTATGTTAGTGCTCGTACAACACAACCAATGTTAACATATATAATTGTTGGTCTTATATATTTAGTGCTTACTTATTTATTTACAAAGAGTGCAGCCTGGGTTGAATCAAGAGCGAGGATTCCAGGTTTAGAAAGGTGATTTTCTAATGTCAAAACCCATTTTACGTATAGAAAACCTATATAAAAAATTTAAAGATACAGAAGTGTTGAAGGGATTGTCACTTAATGTAAACGAAGGTGAAGTTGTAGTTATCATTGGTCCAAGCGGAACCGGTAAGAGCACCCTCCTTCGCTGTATCAATCGGCTGACTGAACCGGATTCTGGTGAAATCTATTTAGAAGATAAAAAGATTCAATCGAATATGTCCAGTTTAAGTCGGGTCCGTCAGCAAATCGGCATGGTATTTCAGGATTTTAACCTCTTTAATCATTTGACAGCTTTGCAGAATGTAGCTATAGGACCTATCCGTGTTAAAAAAACCAATAAAGAAAAGGCTTTAAAACTTGCTATGGAAGAACTAGAAAGGGTAGGTCTGGCCGATAAGGCATATAATTATCCTGCCGAACTTTCTGGAGGGCAAAAGCAACGTGTGGCTATTGCCAGAGCTTTGGCAATGGATCCTAAAATTATGCTTTTTGATGAGCCTACATCAGCTCTTGATCCAGAACTTATTGGTGAAGTTCTGGAAGTTATGAAAGATTTAGCTGTAGCTGGAATGACTATGATGGTGGTAAGCCATGAAATGGGGTTTGCACGGGAAGCGGCAGATCGCATTGTGTTCTTGGAAGATGGGGTAGTAGCTGAGATGGGAAGCCCTGAAAAGATATTTAATAATCCGGAAAATGAACGAACTCGGGAATTTGTTAGCAAAATAGCCCGGCTTCACAATGGCAATGACCGGGAGTTGATTGAATAATGATGGAACATATACGGTTTTTTATAGAGATTTGGCCAGAACTTGCAAAAGGCCTTGTTGTATCATTACAGCTTTCAGCCGGAGCACTAATCCTAGGTCTTGTTATCGGACTCCCTATGGCCCTGCTTAGGACATATGGAAAAGGTTTGGTTAAAGCTTTAGCTGTAGGATACATCGAATTAATAAGAGGCACTCCTATGATAGTTCAATTATTTCTAATATATTTTGGCCTTCCCGATTTGGGAATACTGCTTGACAGGATACCCGCTGCTATAATAGCTCTTGGTATAAATAGTAGTGCTTACCAGGCAGAGTATTTCCGGGGTGCCATATTATCTATTGATGAAGGTCAAAGAATGGCGGCAGAAGCTTTAGGTATGACAAAATATCAAGCAATCATTTACGTTATTTTGCCTCAAGCTTTAAGAGTAGTTATACCGGCTTGGTCCAATGAACTTATCTATATGTTTAAATATACTTCTGTAGCATTTTTAATTGCAGTTCCGGAGCTTATGGCAAGAGGCAAGATGATAATTAGTAAGACTTTTAAACCTCTGGAGACATATTTTTGGGTAGGAGTAATTTATGTCATAGTGTTGTCCATATTAGCGAAAATAGTCGATAAGATAGAAGGGAAATTGGCAATACCGGGATTCCAAATGAGCAGAGAAGATTAGTATCTGCTTCTTTTTTTTATATTTTACGAATCATTTTTGTTTGATTTCATGGTAGTTAAATAATCTCGGTAGAAACATTTTCCACAGCAAATCGACCATCGGCCTCAAGAAAATCAATAATCAAGTTTAGCTGGCGATCCACTAGCTGAGCACTATTTGATACACAGGTAATACCGATTACTGCTTGACGCTTAAAGTCCAGTTTATCTACTTCCGCTATAGATACATTATATCGGTTTCTTATACGTCCGATAATGCTTTTTACTATCTGTCGCTTTTCCTTAAGCGAAAAGATGTCACCTAGGGATATATCCACTGTCAATATTCCAACAAACATAAAAATTCATCCAATCTTAAATATAATTTAGTATATCCTACCAGATAGAAAAGTTTCATGCAATGATATCTAAAAATTGTGTTATTATATAAAGTATATTAAAATAACATAAAAAGGAGTAAATAGGATTTATTGGACTATAAATTATATGGGGTGAGAACAATCGCGGACAAAAAATTAAAGGGAATTTCTGAAAAAGCCATGTCACAAATTCTTGTTATGCAGCAAAATGAGATAACTGACCATGCAACATATAAAGCACTTGCTTTGAGGATGACAGAAGGCAAAAATAAGGAAATACTTGAAAGAATATCGAAAGAAGAAAAAGACCACTACGAAATATGGAAAAGCTATACAGGTCAGGATATGAAGCCACAGAAATTGAAGGTGTGGTGGCGGACGCTCATGGCAATTATTTTTGGTATTACCTTTACTATTAAATTTATGGAAAATAGTGAAATAGCAGCTCAGAAAAAATATGCTGAATTGGAGGAAGAAGTACCGGAATCCACAGAAATATTAGCAGAAGAAGATGAACATGAACGTCAACTAATGGACATGCTAGAGGAGGAACGACTGCAGTATGTTGGATCTATGGTGCTTGGTCTAAACGATGCACTTGTTGAGCTAACCGGTACTCTTGCGGGACTAACTCTGGCTTTACAAAACACACGAATAATTGCACTATCAGGTCTTATAACAGGAATTTCTGCAACACTTTCTATGGCTTCAAGTGAATTCTTATCGGCAAAAAGCGAAGGTCATCATGATGCCTTTAAATCCAGTATTTATACTGGTGTTGCATATTTAGTGACCGTAGCAGTGCTAATAATGCCATATCTTCTTTTTCCGGCTCATAATTATATGTTTGCACTTGCTACAATGCTGATATTAGTTGTGTTGGTTATTGCTGCTTTTAATTACTATATTGCAGTGGCAAAAGGTTTGCCCTTTAAGAAACGGTTTTTTGAAATGGCTTTTATAAGTCTATCTGTTGCAGTATTATCCTTCGTTGTCGGAATAGTTGTTAAAAATGTGCTTGGGGTTGATATTTAAATAAAAGTGAATAAAATATAAAAAGTAAAGTATATTATAAAACGATGTAATAAGAAAAGCTTAACTAATTGTAAATTGAACAACAAGAAAAGTTTAGTAAAATCTGAAGGTTTTCAGGCTGTTGACAAAGGAATTAATCATATGCTATACTGTTAAATAGTCATCGGACAGGAGGGGTGTCCGAGCGGTTTAAGGAGCTGGTCTTGAAAATCAGTGTCTCGAAAGAGCCGTGGGTTCGAATCCCACCCCCTCCGCCATATAACAGAATATCAGATTTCACAAACGGAGAGATGGCCGAGTAGGTCGAAGGCGGTCGCCTGCTAAGCGATTATACGAACTAAAATTCGTATCGAGGGTTCGAATCCCTCTCTCTCCGCCACTTATGCGCCTGTAGCTCAATTGGATAGAGCGTCTGACTACGGATCAGAAGGCTGTGGGTTCGATTCCTGCCGGGCGCGCCATATGTGAAAATATAATGCGGGATTTCGGCGCCCGTAGCTCAGCAGGACAGAGCAGCGGTTTCCTAAACCGCGTGCCGGGGGTTCGAGTCCTCCCGGGCGCACCATTTATTAGAAGAATATAAGGATTGTAATAAGTATGTCCACGCTGGATTACAAAGGCGACGATATTTTTTTCATGAGGCAAGCTCTTGAAGAAGCCCGAAAGGCTATGGAAGTCGATGAAGTGCCCATAGGTACTGTTATTGTGAAGGACAATAAGGTTATAGCTAGAGCCCATAATCTGAGGGAGACTTTACAGGATGCTACAGCTCATGCGGAACTCTTGGCTATTAGAAAAGCTTGTGAAGTATTAGGAACTTGGAGATTGGTAGATTGTAGCTTTTATGTGACTCTAGAACCATGTCCCATGTGTGCTGGAGCTATAATTCTTTCTAGGGTTGACAAAGTGGTGTTTGGTGCAAAAGACCCTAAAGGAGGAGCTTGCGGCAGCCTAATTAATCTTCCTGCTGACGATAGATTTAATCACCGACCTGAGCTGGTAGGTGGAGTGTTGGCAGATGAGTGTGGCAACATTCTAAAAGAGTTTTTTCAAGGTAAGCGAAAAAAATAATCTTATATATTCAGATTTCAGAATCCCTTTTTGGCATCTTAATATGGAGAGATGGCCGAGAGGTTGAAGGCGCTCGCCTCGAAAGCGAGTGGGCGGTAACCCGTCTCGTGAGTTCGAATCTCACTCTCTCCGCCATTTGACACAAGCTAGAGGCTAGAAGTCTGAAATCAGAAAAAAGAATTAAGAACAATAGGTTCTGTCCGATGTTCGGTGTTTGGCTAAATAGAAGTCCGACTTCTTACATCAGGCATACAAAACGTGGAGAGATGGCTGAGCTGGTCGAAGGCGCGCGACTGGAAATCGCGTAACCGTGCACAAACGCGGTTCGAGGGTTCGAATCCCTCTCTCTCCGCCACTTATATGAAAATAACAGGGGTTGCAGGTAAGAACTTGCAACCCCTTTTTAATATCATAAAATAATTTAACAAAATTAAGTGATCCGGTTAACATATATCACTATATTAAGAAATACTCTATGTACAAAAAGGAATTAGGAATCGTTAATAAAAAGGTATTGTCTCTTAGTTATTTTAAGAGACAATACCTTTTTTGTATCTAATAACCCAAGTTTTTAGTATTGAGAGCTTAAATAGTTGTATCTTATATATTCGTAAATTTTTACCAAAATATTAAAAAGGTGGTATATTTTTTGAAAAATGTTGGAAACTACTTATAAAGATTAAACATATTTAGACGAGTATTGAATATATATTGTAAGAGAAATGATTAAAAACATGTAAAAAGTATCTCTAAAGCAATAACGAGTGGGTGATCTTGTGGTAAGACCCTATTTAAAGAAAAAAAGAAGCAAGAGCATTATTAAGATATATTGTTTGATTTTTATACTGGTTTTAAGTTGTTTAGGTGTAGGATATGGTGTCTTTTCGGAGGGGGCGCATTTAGTTGGTAAAGTGTATACAGGTAATATAGACCCGGTTTTCCTTAAAGATATACAAGTAGATATTCATGGTCAAGGTCAGGTATCAGCACATCTGAAAGGTGAACACACCATAGTTATCTCAGTCCAAAATGCTCATACAGATGACATTTATCATATTAGATATAAAATTGCCAACAAGGGGAGTATTCCGGTAAGTTTTAAAGCCATAACATCAGAGTCTGATCCAGGAATTGCATTGAGAATAGAAAAGCCGACGGGAATCATTAAAGGTCACGGTGATACTACTGAAGGTGAAATCACAATTGAAGTAGGAGAAGTTTCACCAGATAGTACATATGAGTGTTCAGTTTCGTTTTCTATTAGTCAATGGAATACCATTGACTAATGTATATCAAATAAATACTTTTAGGAGGTGAATGATCAAAGTAATATAGGTAAGGAAGATTAAACGACATAGCAGCACCCACAAGCACAATTTAAGAGTGGGTAACCAAGTTAAAAATCAAAAGGAGATGTAAAGGATGAAAAAGGTTAAAGCATTGGTAGTGATTTTAACAGTAGCCCTAATGGCTATGGGAATTGGCTATGCTGCATGGAGCGATCAGATTAACATGACGGCAACAGCTAAAACAGGACACTTAGATGTAACATGGATTGATGCTAAAGTTCATAGTGGGAAAACATACGGGGATCTCTCTGCTAATACTGATTTCAAACAAAAGTTTGCATTTACCAAAGGTGAAGTTAATGGCTATGAATATGACAATGTGGGTATATATAACAAAAATGATAAAGTGGTAGTAACTCTAAGAGATTTATATCCCGGTGCGCATATTAGAGTTGACCTTACCGGTAAAAACAACAGCACCATGGCTGTAAGGCCTGAAAGTATGACTGTTAGATGTATTAGTGGACAGAGTCTATATGAGCAAATCGGAGTTAAAGCCGTGCTCGATTATAAGGATGCAAACAATGTAAAACATAGTGTAACAATACAGGATTCAAGTAATAAAATTTCTGCTTTACCAGCTAACTTTGAGGCAAAAGCAGAGGCTGGTGCTTTCGATAATATTGTTGTTCTTCCAGGCGAAACGTTCTCCTTTGGTACTGATGAAGATGAAGAGGACTGCTTTATTTTTGTGGTTCCTGCTAACCTTGGCAACGAATATATGGATAAGGAATGCACCTTTGAAATCGGAATTAATTGGACTACATGGAATAATGCGCCTACAACAGCACAGCAATAATTTTAGGATAAGCAGGTTTAATAGAACCTGCTTATCCTAATCACTTCAAACCCTAGGAGGAAACAGCATGAAAGAAAAAGCTCTCATAATTGTTCTATGTCTTAGCATTTCCTTCTTTCTTATTTCTTTTAACAGTGGTGCATGGCAAAATGAATTGCAGATGAAGGGTATAATTAACACTGGAAGTTGGGAAATTGCCCCTGAAGAAATTCTTGATACAAGTTTAATAAACCAACCAGAACCGCTTATACTAGAAGATTCGACACCTGAACAAACTACTATACCTGAAGAGGATTTATTATCTGTCCCTGATTTAGTACCAGATCCTGATGAAATATCCGAACAAGACTTGAATGATAATCAGGATCCAATACCTGATGATAGCTCCACAACATCCTCACAGGACTTTGATCAGGAATCTGATATAAGATCAAATGAATATTTAGAACCCAAGAATGATTTGGTAGAAAATAGGGATTCAAATCAAGAGATACAATTAGAGCCTGAGCCTAACACACCTTCTAAAGAAACAGAATATAAGCCTGAGCATAATACACCTTCTGAAGAGACAGAATCCGAGCCTGGGCTTAAAACATCTTCAGAAGAAAAGATAGAATCAGAGCCTGACATAGACACATCTTCTGAAGGAGAGATAGAATAAAAACCGGTTTTATCACTAAAAAAAGAATAAAAGGTGCAAAACGAGTATGATGAATAGCATAAAAATAAAGAATAATTACAAAAAAGTGAATAAGAAATTATGTGTCATTATAATCTTCACTATAACCACCATTTTTTATCTCATAGAGAATTTACCTTCTATCCCATTTAGAAACAGTATTACTTTCTTATATTTGGTAAGACCTTCTCTTATGTTAGGAGCCGCTTATCTTATTTGGTGCTTTCCACGTCCTCGTGTTGCAGGGAAGGTTAGGCTTCATGGTTTTATTAATTCCCTGGCATTAATTTTTGCCGGATTCTATATTATGGCTATGTTTGCTGGCGGCCTTATTGACGGCTTGGGGAAAAGCCCGTTTTCCCTTACACCTAAGGGCATCCTGACAAATGCTTTTTTTGTTTTTTCTCTTTTATTTTGGACAGAGTATTCCCGATCATATCTAATAAATTATTTAGCTAAAGAAAGAGTCTCTATAACATTAGGATTTATCAGTCTAATATTTACCTTTGTTAGCTTACCATTGAACAAGCTGTTTACAACTAAAATAGGGTTGGAGCTTGTTCAATATTGGGGAGAACAAGTACTACCTACTTTAGCAGAAAATGTAATGATTTCTTACCTGGCATATCTTGGGGGACCAATTCCTGCCTTGTTATATCATGGAGGGCTGGAGTGCTATCGCTGGTTTTGCCCAGTCTTACCTAACCTAGGTTGGATAACCAAGACATTTTTGGGCACGGTTGTGCCTATCTTAAGTTTAATTTTGGTTCAACAGTTTTATCTAGCAGAAGCACATGAGCTTAAAAACGAGAAGGAAAGTTCTTTCGGATGGATACTTACCAGTATAACCAGTGTGCTTATTATTTGGTTTGCGGTAGGTTTATTTCCTATATATCCTTCCGTTATCGTTACAGGCAGTATGGAACCTATAATAAAACCGGGTGATATTGTATTGGTAAAAAAAATAGATGGCCAAGATGTGAAGATTAACGATATCATCGTATATCGAGCAGAGAAAATTAATATTACTCACAGAGTAATAAAAATAGAAAATGAAGGGGAAAAGAAGTATCAAACCCAGGGTGATGCTAACGGGATTCCCGATGCTGATTTGGTGTCAACGGAACAAGTAAGGGGCAAAGTTGTTGGCATCGTACCTAAGGTGGGGTGGTTAACACTTATAATAAAAAGCGATAAGGGTGACTTTGCGGCAAATGGTTAGGAGGGGCGAAAATATGAAGAAGATAGTGTTAAATAGAACTATAAGAAATATAATTGTTATTCTCTTAATATGTGGAACACTAATATTTTCTTACGGAATGTATTATGCATACAGCCTTCCTTTACAAGAGCAAAACGTATCAGTATTTAACTATAAGCAAAAAGCAAATGTTAATTATAGTGTTTTTTACAAGCCTAATATACTTAGCGATAAGACAAGCATAGAAGAGGGTAATGTATATATTACAAATTATGTGGATTATATTAATACTGTTCTTAATTATAATTACACAGGGGAAAGAAATGCTAAAATTCAGGGAAATTACAGTATTACTGCAGTGGTGGAGGCTCAGGAAGTACGTAATGATGAAGAAAATGAGTTTAAAACAATTTGGAGCAAAGATTTTGAGCTCGTTCCTGAGACAAGCTTTTCTGTCTCGGATGTGACATTTTCTCTACAAAAAGAATTGCCTGTTTATTTGACGCCTTTTCAAGATTTTGTGCAACAAGTAATAGAGGAGAGTAAGGTTGGAGGTAATCATAGGTTGACTGTAAAATGGGATATCAATCTTGAAGCAGAAACTGATAGAGGTATCGTAAAAGAAAATTTAACTCCAAGCCTGATAATTCCATTAAGAAATAGTTATTTTGAAATCGGGGGCGAACAAACAATTGAAAAACCGGGTTCCATTGAAGAAGTTATACATGTGGAAGATCCCCGAAAACAGAGTAATATCGTTATTTTCAGCGTTTTAGATGTACTATGTCTTGTGATTTTGATCTTTGTGTTTATGCGTACTGTACCAACGAATCCGGATAAGCTAAATAGGGAAATAAAACGAATATTTAAAAGACATGGCGAAAGATTAGTTGAGTTAGATACTCACAGTAGAATATGTTTTGACAGCAAAGACTTATGGTCGGTAAAATCCTTTGAGGACTTAGTACGCATAGCTGATGAAATTAGCAAACCAATTGTTTATCAATATGACAATTCTGCAGCCATAAATGTTCCTGTTTTTTATGTTTTCGATGATCAAAAGGCATTTGTTTATAAGTTGGCTATATATGAGCCGGCGAAAAAGCCCCTGGCTAAGAATCTTACTAAATCTGAGATTTTATCCTAATGTTGTATATAATGTATCATTTCTACAACCAATTGATATATTTACCTCTTCAATTCCTCCTTGATTTAAGGTATGGATTATAGTAAAATACAATAGATACAATGTTTTATTAAAACTTTAAATGTGTTAATAAGTTTGCCGTGCTAGATGGGGAGGTAGCGGTGCCCTGAACCCACAATCCGCTATAGTGGGGTCGAATTCCCTCTAGAGGTCTTTTCCCTGTGGGGTCTGGCTTTGACAAGTGGTGAAGATGGCCGGGTCCTACGCAATGGAAACTTTCGAACCCCGTCAGGTCCGGGAGGAAGCAGCGGTAAGGAAGCCCTTTCATGTGCCGTGGGGAAGCCTGGTCGGAGCTAACTATCATTGTAACGCCTGGAGGGATAGATCGACGGAGGGTGCACGGTATAAATTTTTTAGCCGCCGGTATTTCGGCGGCTTTTAAATACTTTTATTATTGGGAAATTTTACATACCTTAGGGGAGATTTTAATGTCATATGTAGCCCTTTATCGCAAATACCGGCCCCAAAGTTTTAGTGAGATAGTAGGGCAAGATGCTATCGTAACGACGCTAAGAAACCAGTTAAAAAATGGCAAGATAGGTCATGCCTATCTTTTTTGTGGTATGAGAGGAACTGGAAAGACAAGTACAGCACGAGTATTTGCCAAGTCACTCAATTGTGAAAAAGGCCCTGCCGAAGAACCTTGTAATGTATGTGCATCATGCCAGGCTATAAGCAATGGCAGCATGATAGATGTTATAGAGATGGATGCCGCATCAAACCGGGGTATTGACGATGTGCGTGATTTGCGAGAAAAGGTAAACTTTGCGCCTTCTGAGGGCAGATATAAAATATATATTATTGATGAAGTTCACATGCTTACCACTGAAGCTTTCAATGCACTGTTAAAAACCCTTGAAGAACCTCCGGCATATGTTGTTTTTATCCTAGCAACAACAGAACCTAATAAGCTTCCATCTACTATTTTATCTAGATGCATGAGATTTGATTTTACCCGTATTAGTACAACTGAAATAGTTGCTCGATTAAAAGAAATAGTGAAAGATTTGAATATATCTGCACAAGAAAATGCATTGGCTCAAATAGCCGGTCATTCCCAAGGTTCTGTTAGAGATGCACTTAGTCTTCTTGATAAAGCCCTAGCTTTCAGTGGAGGTAAACTCACATATGAAGATATACTGACCCTTTTAGGGGCTGTACGCAGAGAAGTGTTCTTTGATATTTCTGAAGCTGTTATTAGATGCGATATTACATCTGTAATGAATATTGTTGATGAGTTAGCAAAACAAGGTAAAGACTTATTTAGATTTATGGATGATACTTTAAACCATTTTAGAAACTTGCTAATGACTTGCTTAAATGTGGACAGAGAACTTATAGATGTTATTGATGAAGATTATATAAAGCTTCAAAAGATATCAAAGAAATTCACGAAAGAAAAATTACTATCCATCATAAATATATTAAAAGAAGCCGAAAATGATGCAAAATGGTCTTCCCAGCCTCGAATAATAGTTGAGTCAGCATTAGCTAAATTAACTATTCCTGAATTGTGGGAAAAAGAAGAAGGATATATAGCCCGAATTCAACAACTTGAGCAAAGAGTTGCCTCTTTAGAAAATCAGCTGCAAAATACTACTCCCAAACAGGCTGTTAATCAACCCACTTATGAAAGAGACGGCTTCCCGATGGACCCAGCTCTTAAGACAGAAAACACCGATATATCATCGCAAGTCCAAATGGATAAAGCGCCAGAAGAAAAAAGCAAAGAGGATGTCTCAGAGGAATCTAAAGAAGATTACTCAAAAGCCCTGCAAGTAATGCAAGAAGCTTGGCCCAAAGTACTAAAAAGTCTTCAAGCCAAAAGAAAAATGACATTAATTTCATCCATCAAAGCAGGTGACATAAAGCCGGCTAAAGTAGAAAAGAGCAAGTTATACCTTTTAAACTCCGGAGATAGAGTTTATGAAGAAATAATAATGGCTGAAAAACATACTATAGAAAAAGAAGTAAAAGATATTACAGGTATTGATATATTTATAAAAGGATTTGTTACAGATTCCAACAAAAACTTATCTAATCAAAGGGATTCAACTGAATCTTCAAGTGACCTAAAATTAAAAAATAACAGGAAAGATAATGCTAAAGAAACAGATGAGTTTTCAAAACAGATTATTGACTTTTTTGGAGAAGAAAACGTTACCTTTGAGGATTAAAAAATTTTAAGGAGGCGGATGTATTGGCTAATATGGGAAACATGAATAAATTAATGAAACAAGTCCAGAAGATGCAAAAGGATATGATGAAATTACAGGATGAACTAAAAGAAAGAACAGTAGAAGCTACTGCCGGAGGCGGAGTGGTAAAGGTAGTAGCAAGTGGTAAAAAGCAGCTAGTAAGTATTGAGATCGATCCTGAAGTGATAGACAGTGACGATGTAGAAATGCTTCAAGACTTGGTGTTGGCTGCAGCTAATGAAGCACTGCAAAAGGCTGAAGACATGGTGGCTAATGAAATGGGCAAACTTACTGGCGGTCTTAATATGCCTGGCCTATTTTAGGAGACGATTTTATGGCTTATTATGCACAGCCGTTGGAACGGCTGGTTGAAGAACTTTCCCGCTTGCCCGGTATCGGACCTAAAACTGCTCAGAGATTGGCTTTTTATGTCCTAAAAATGCCAAAGGATCGGGTTGAGAGCCTTTCTGATGCAATAATAACAGCTAAGGAGTCTATTACCTACTGTTCTATATGCGGGAACTTTACTGACACAGATCCTTGCAGCATCTGTCAGATGTCTTATAGGGATAAAAATACTATTATGGTAGTAGAAGACCCCAAAGATATAGTAGCTATTGAAAAGACTAGGGATTACAAAGGTCTTTACCATGTGCTCCATGGCGCAATATCACCTCTAGAAGGTATCGGACCTGATGATATTAAAGTAAAAGAATTATTGGCGAGAATAACACCGGAAGTAAAAGAAGTAATCCTTGCTACAAATCCAAATGTAGAAGGTGAAGCTACTGCTATGTACCTGGCAAAGCTACTAAAACCTTTAGATGTGAAGGTTACTCGCATCGCTCATGGCATACCAATGGGTGGCGACTTAGAATATGCCGATGAAGTGACTCTCACTAAAGCGCTGGAAGGTAGACGGGAGATGTAGTGATTGCACAGGAGTTGTCTACATCAAATAAACTCCTATCATTTTGCAAATGTATGAAACGGAGTAAATAAAGTTGTATCAGAAAACATGGTTTATTAGGGCAAAAGAATGTCCTGTAGGCCATGTTTTTTATGTATTAGTTTTAAGGGATAAGGAATAAGGAGCAAGGCCGAAATTAAGATAAATCAATGGATTGGAAGATTGAATGGAAAAGAAAATGAAATGAAAAATGGACAAAATCCCCCCTTAATCCTCCCCCCTTAACCCTTTTCTCTAAAAGCACTTTATTTTCATTTTTTGCCCTAAAAATTGAGAAATGAAAGAACTTTAGGAAGTAAGGAATAAGGAAATAGGAATTAAATGGGAGATTGGAAGAGAATAACATGTAAGTATTCTCAAGGGTTTGAGGGGTGTTGGTGAAAGGAGTTTATTTGAAAAAGGAAAGAAGTTTGTTTGGGTTACATAGGAGTTGTCTACATCAAATAAACTCCTATCATTTTGCAAATGTATGAAACGGAGTAAATAAAGTTGTATCAGAAAACATGGTTTATTAGGGCAAAAGAATGTCCTGTAGGCCATGTTTTTTTGATAGAGAGAAAAGCAATAAGGAATAAGGCAAGTCCAAGCAGAAAAATTAGAGAAATCAAAAAAACTCAGGCAGACAAGGTAGAAAGCAGCATCAAATTCAATTAGGCTATTTAGCAAAAAGAAAATTGTAAAGGAAAATCCAAAAAAATATAGAATATTCAAGTATAGGTCGATGTAATTTTGCGTGCATATGTTGATAAATGATTTATGTATCAAAATCTAGCAATACATAGGAGTGGTAAATTTGACTAACTTTCAAGACAAGGTTAATTTTATATGGAGCATAGCAGAAATTTTAAGAGGACCATATAAAAAAGAACAGTACGGGGATGTAATATTACCCATGGCCGTACTTAGAAGGTTTGACTGTGTTCTTGCAGCCACTAAGCAGGAAGTATTAGAAAAGTATGAGGCCTTAAAGAAATCGGGGCTACAAAACGTAGACCCTGTTTTAAATAGAATTTCAAAGCAGGAGTTTAATAATACCAGTAAATATGACTTTGAAAAATTGTTGGCTGATCCTGATAATATTGCAAGCAATTTAAGAAATTATATTAATGGTTTTTCGAAAAATGCAAGGGAAATCATAGAACACTTTGATTTCGACAAACAGATTGCTAAACTTAATGATAACAACCTGCTTTATCTTGTGGTATCTGAATTTAATAAGATAGATTTGCATCCTGATACAGTAAGCAACACTGAAATGGGATATATATTTGAGGAACTGATAAGAAGATTTTCTGAGCATGGGGAAGCAGGAGACCATTATACTCCTCGTGAGGTTATAAGATTAATGGTAAATATTCTTTTAAACGAAGATAATGAGGAACTAACTCAGCCAGGCCTTGTTACAACCGTTTACGACTGCTGTGCAGGTACCGGGGGTATGCTTTCCGTGACAGAGAATTACATGAGAGAATTAAACCCTGGGATTCAGGTAGAGCTTTTTGGGCAGGAAATAAATCCCCAATCCTTTAGCATCTGCAAATCTGACATGCTTATCAAAGGGCATAATGCAGATAACATTATTCTGGGAGATAGTTTTACTGAAGATGGACATCGTAGTAAAACCTTTAGATATATGCTTACCAATCCCCCCTTTGGCGTGGAATGGAAAAAAGCACAGAAGTTTATTCGTGAAGAGCACGAGAAAGAAGGATATAACGGTAGGTTTGGCGCAGGGCTTCCTAGAATATCAGATGGTTCTCTTTTGTTCTTGCAGCATTTGATATCTAAAATGAGGCAGGACGAAAAAGGCAGCCGTATCGCTATCATTTTCAACGGCTCACCTCTATTTACCGGTGATGCAGGTTCAGGAGAATCAGAAATCAGACGTTGGATAATTGAAAATGATATGTTGGAAGGTATTATTGCACTTCCTGACCAGTTGTTCTACAATACAGGTATTTCTACTTATATATGGATAGTTACAAACCGTAAAAATGACAACCCGATGAGAGGCCCCGTAAGGACAGGGAAAATACAGTTGGTCAATGCGGTGGATTTTTATCAGAAAATGAGAAGAAGTCTTGGTAACAAGAGAAATAAAATTACTGAGGAACAGATAAAAGAAATTACGAGAATATATGGTCAGTTTAAGGAAAACGAATACTGTAAAATTTTTAACAATGAAGATTTCGGATATCAGAAGATAATTATAGAGAGGCCTTTAAGGCTTAACTTCCAGGTGAGTGAAGAGAGAATTAATAATTTATATAATGAAAGAGCCTTTGAAAATCTTGCAAAGTCAAAGAAAAAAGGAGAAGCAGGGCTTAAAGAAATAGAAGAAGGTAAGAAAATACAACAGCAAATAATAGAAACCTTAAGAACAATGGACTCTACTATCTTGTATAAAAACAGAGATGAATTTACAAAAGTGCTAAAGAAGGCTTTTAAAGCAGCAGGTATTAATTTGAATAGTCCTCTATTAAAGGCTATCTTATCTACTCTGTCGGAAAAAGACGAAACAGCAGACATTTGCGTAGATAGCAAGGGTAACCCGGAACCAGACCCAGACTTGAGAGATACTGAAAACGTACCTTTAAAAGAGGATATATATGAATATTTTGAACGGGAAGTAAAACCTCATGTGCCTGATGCTTGGATAGATGAAAGCAAGACTAAAATTGGATATGAAATACCTTTCACAAGACATTTTTATAAATACCAGCCCCTAAGACCTTCTGAAGAGATTATGAAAGAGATTATAGAACTTGAAAAGAGCATTTCAGAGAAGTTGAAGAAGGTGATGGGGAATGAGTAAGTATAAGAGGTATGAAAGGTATAAGGATTCAGGGGTTGAGTGGATAGGTGAGATACCAGAGCATTGGGAGATAGGTCGATTAAAAAATTCTATAAAATCTTGTAGAAATGGAATATGGGGTGATGAGCCTCAAGGAGATAGCAACGATGTTGCCTGTATACGTGTTGTAGATTTCAACAGAACAAATATGGAGATGGAGGTAAATAACCTCACAATTAGGAATGTTCCTGTCTCAAAACAAAAGATGTAATTATTAATAACGTGGAGATTTATTGATTGAAAAATCAGGAGGTGGTGAAAAACAACCTGTTGGATTTGTCACAATATTTAATCATGATAGTTCCTGTGGTTTATGCAAATTTTATTGCCAGCATGGAGTTAGAAGAATGAAAAAGTATATTCGGGTTTTTATAAATACGTTCATTATGCAATGTATTCAGTTAGATTAAATGCTGAAGTCAATAAAACAGACTACAGGCATTCAACATTATAGATATAAATTATTATTTTGAAGAAAGCGTTATATATTCCACCATCTAAATGAACAAAAAATCATTGCCAACTTCCTCGACCAAAAGACTGCCGAAATAGATGGTTTGATTGCAGATAAGGAAAAACTAATTGAACTACTACAGGAAAAACGGCAGGCTATAATAACCGAAGCCGTTACCAAAGGGCTTAATCCGAATGTTAGGATGAAGGATTCAGGAATTGAGTGGATAGGGGAGATACCAGAACATTGGAAAGTTAAGAAGGATTAAAGTATTTGGCTATTGTTAATCCCAATAAATCAGAAGTGAGACATTTACCATCAGAGCAAGAAGTGACTTTTATACCTATGGAGAAAATAATTGCAACAGGAAAAGTTGACTATTCCCTGACTAATACCATGAGAAAACTTGGTAAATGGCTATACTTACTTTAGAGATGGAGATTATTATTATGGCAAAAGTAACGCCTTGTTTTGAGAATGGGAATATTGCGATTGTCGAAGGTTTATTAAATCGGTATAGTGCTTTGGAACAACAGAACTTCATATATTCAGATGTAACAGCAGATGCTATAATAGGTTTTTATTTTATTATTTGCAATCTGATATTTTTAAATCTAAAGGAGTTTCAGAAATGTACGGAGTTGCAGGTTTAAAACGTATACCCAGCAGACTTTATTGTAAATTATAAATTGGGGATTCCTGCATTATTTGGAACAAGAAGCACATAGCCAATTATCTTGATGAAAAGACTTCTCAAATAGATGAATTGGTATCTAATATACAACTTCAAATCCAAAAACTGAAAGAATACCGCCAATCCCTTATATCCGAAGCAGTAACAGGAAAAATCGATGTAAGGGACTACGTTGTTAGCAATTAATATGGAGTGATTTATATGGGCGATTTGAAACTTTTTAGAATAAAAAATGAAGTAAAAGAACTTGTAGGTACTTCAGTGGCCATTGAGAAATCTATTCAGACATTAATTGAAAACAATATGGAAACATTCTTTGGAATTAAATTTCTGGCTTCTGAGTATCCTACAGGCAAGAATCATGGAGGGCGAATAGATTCTTTGGGGATAGATGAAAACTATTGCCCAGTGATACTGGAATACAAGAGAGCATTAAATGAAAATGTAATAAACCAGGGGCTGTTTTATCTTGACTGGCTAATGGACCATAAAGCAGAGTTTAAATTGCTTGTAATGGAGAAGTTAGGAAAAGATATTGCCGATAAGATTGAATGGTCCATGCCAAGACTTTTGTGTATAGCAGGGGATTTTACAAAGTTTGATGAACACGCTGTAAAGCAGATTAATAGGAATATAGAACTTATTAGATATAAAAAATATGAAGATGATTTGATGTTGTTTGAACTAGTAAATGCTACTACAGCATCGCAAACAACAATGTTCAGATGATGGTACAACTAAATCAAACGTGTATAAAACAGTAACAGAGAATCTCCAACAGGCAGATAAAGAATTACAGGACATGTATTATTCAGTTAGGGACTTTATATTAAACCTGGGAGATGACATCCAGGAAAAGGTTTTGAAATACTACATTGCTTTTAAAAAGATACGAAACTTTGCCTGTGTAGAAATTTACCCTAAAAGCAAAACAATTCTTATGTACTTGAACATAAATCCCGATGAAGTAGAGCTAAAGGAAGGTTTTACAAGAGATGTGAGAAATATAGGTCATTATGGCACAGGAAACTTAGAGGTTAGGATAAACAGTAAAGATGATTTCGAAAAGGCAAAAGAACTCATAGCAAAGAGTTATGATGAGAATTAGTAGGGGGGATATAAAGTGGCTAAGACTCCAGTGGAACTTAGAGAAATAGGCTTTGAGGAATATGTAGAAGAGCAGCTCTAAAATCAGGATATGTTAAGGGTAATCCTGATGATTATAACAAAGAATTTGCCCTTGATACCAAACTTCTATTTGACTTTTTAGAGGATACTCAGCCCAAAAAGATGGAGAAATTAAGAGAAATTTATAAGGACCAGTATCAGTTTAAAATATTAAGTCGACTAAATAGGGAACTTAACAACCGGGGCATGATTGATGTATTAAGGCATGGGATTAAAGACTATGGCGTATATATAGACCTTGCCTATTTTAAGCCTGCCAATAAATTAAATATAGAAACACTTAATCTCTATGAGAAGAATCGGATATCCGTCACAAGGCAGGTACAATACAGCACTAAGAACGAAAAAAGTATTGATATGCTCATCTGTGTGAATGGCCTTCCAGTTGTCGTGTTGGAACTTAAAAACCCTTTTACCGGTCAAACTTATGAAGATGCAATCATACAGTTCAAGAAAGACAGAAGCCCTAATGAATTATTGTTCCAGTTTAAAAAAAGAGCCATTGTATTCTTTGCAGTAGATACTCAAGAAGTTTATATGACTACCAGGCTTGCAGGTAACAAAACTTTCTTCTTACCCTTTAATAAAGGTTGTGATGGAGGAAAAGGAAATCCAGACAACCCTGATGGCTTAAAAACGGATTATCTTTGGGAAGAGATACTGCAAAAAGATAGTTTGATGGATATATTAAAAAGATTTGTGTTTATAGAGGCTCAAGAAAAGAAAGATATAGACGGAAACATTTATACTTCTGAGATAATTATTTTCCCAAGGTTTCACCAATTAGATGTAGTAAGAAAATTGGAAGCCGATGCTAAGGAGAAGGGAGTAGGAACAAATTACCTTGTACAGCACAGTGCAGGTTCAGGAAAAACTAATTCCATATCATGGCTTGCCCACAGGCTCGCAAATCTTCATGATGATGAATGACAACCCTGTATTTGATTCGGTAATTGTCATTACGGACAGAAGGGTTTTGGACAGGCAGCTCCAGGACAGCATTTATCAGTTGGAGCATAAACATGGGGTTGTTGAAAAAATAGATAAAGATTCCAATCAATTGGCTGATGCCCTAAAAGGCGGGACAAGAATTATTATCTCTACCCTGCAAAAGTTCCCCTTTATCATTGAAAAGGTTGGAGAGTTAGAAAAACGCAAATATGCAGTAATCATAGATGAAGCCCATTCCAGCAGTGCGGGAGAAAATATGGCTTCTTTAAGGGAAGTTCTGTCTGCCAATAGCCTAGAAGAAGCAGCAAAACTGGATGCAGAGTTAGAGGATAAGGAATATGACCCTGAAGAGGAAATTTTAAAAACAATAAAGAGAAGAGGAAAACAGCCTAATATTAGTTTTTTTGCCTTCACAGCAACACCAAAAGCCAAAACCTTAGAGATGTTTGGAACCATAGGTGATGATGGACTTCCTCATCCTTTCCATTTGTATTCTATGAGACAGGCCATTGAAGAAGGTTTTATACTTGATGTGCTGCAAAACTATGTTACTTATGAAACCTATTTTAAAATAGCAAAGAAAATAGAAGATGACCCTGCTTTTGATAAGGCGAAGGCCACAAAAGCACTTACAAGATATGTCAGTCTTCATCCACATAATATCGCTCAAAAGACTGAAATTATGGTAGAACATTTTAGAAATGTAACCAGGCATAAAATAGGTGGCAGAGCCAAGGCAATGGTCGTAACCAGTTCCAGGCTTCATGCCGTTCGATATAAACTTGCTTTTGATGAATATATTAAAAAGAAGGGCTACAGAGATATGAAAACCCTTGTAGCCTTTACAGGAACAGTAAAGGATGATGAAGTAGAGTATACCGAAAGCGGTATGAATAAATTTAAGGAGTCAGAACTTCCAGACCGCTTTGCCACTGATGAATATCAAGTACTGCTGGTTGCGGAAAAGTACCAGACAGGTTTTGACCAGCCTCTTTTACATACCATGTATGTCGATAAAAAGTTGTCAGGAGTCAAGGCGGTACAGACTTTATCAAGGCTTAACAGGACTTGTGCTGGAAAAGAAGATACATTTGTCCTTGATTTTGTGAATAAAGCAGAGGATATTCAAGAAGCCTTCAAACCCTATTATCAGGCAACTATCGTAGAAGAAATAACAGAACCAAACATCCTTTACGATATTGAAAATCAATTACATGCCTATGGCGTGTATTTAAAAAACGAATTGGATAGGTTTAATAATATATATTTTAAACCCAAGGATAAAAAGACTTCCAACGACAGGGCTGTATTAAATCACTTAATAGATATGGCTGTAGAGAGATTTAAGAAACTGGAGGAACAGCGTAAGCAAGATTTCAGTAGTCAAGCAACGAAATATATAAGGCTTTACTCATTCATCCTGCAAATCACGCCTTTTGAAGATGTTGAACTTCATAAGTTATATGTATATTTGACATACTTGCTTAAAAAACTGCCAAAAGAAAAAGGTTCAACTGTTCATCTGGCAGATGAAATTGCTTTAGAATACTATACTACAAAAAAGACATTTGAAGGCAGCATCTCACTAACGCCTGATGATGAAAATATACCAGTTACGCCAGTAAGATTTGCAGGAATAGGTGTAAAGGAAGAACAGAGAGAATACCTTTCTAGCATTATTGATCGTCTTAACAAACGATTTGGAACGAACTTTACAAAAGCCGACCAATTGTCGGTAGAACAAATAAAGGAAGATTTTGCTGCAGATGAGGATTTAGTTCAAAAGGCTAAAACAAATACTATTGATGATTTTAGATTTGCTTTTGAAAAAGTGTTTATAAACAAAGTTATTGACAGGATGGACCAGAATCAAGCCTTTTTTACCCGTGTTTTAGACGACGAGCAGTTTAAAAATGCCCTTATGGAGTATATGTTGGTTGAGACGTATGAAAAGTTAAATAGCAGGGTTTATTAGTAATATGGATTAGGAGAGCGATTGATAGAGCTTAAAGTTGATTTTTCAGTGCGTTGGAAAACTTTATATTGTACATGGAGGGAAAACATAGTTACTCCTTATCTTGTATTTCATGGTAACTGCAAAGACGTATTAGGCTTTTATCAAAAAATGTTTGAGAGTGATATCAAAGAGCCAATATTATATGGAGAATATGTTTCAGAAGGTATAAAGACTCCACCATCTGATTTAAATAATTGGATTTAACAGCACATTCCATGCACTGACTGACAAATTTGGCGTTCCTTGGAACATAGTAGCGGAAAACGCGCCAAATCTTAAATAGTGGCTGAAGCTTAGTTGTTGAAACTGATTTGTATTTCATTTTTATAGGGGAAGAAGATGGAAGATTGTAATAGTATGTTGTTTTTAATCATACCTTATTCAGAGGCCTTTTGTCTGGAAGGCTAGGCAACGGGTTAACAGTATACCTTTGAGAGAGGAGTTATTTAATGAGTTTGTGGGGGGTTTTTATTAGCGCATTTTTAATAGGCTTTTCAGGAGCAATGATGCCTGGGCCTATGTTTGGAGTCGCAATCGATGGCAGTCTTAAAAAAGGATGGACAGCGGGCCCTTTGATAGTGCTAGGACATGGAATGCTGGAACTTATATTAATTATCATCATGTTATTGGGGCTTAAGGATTTCTTTTCCAATACAACAGTTGCAGGATTTATAGGATTATTTGGCGGTGCTTTTCTTGCATGGATGGGCTACGGAATGATAATATCCGGGATAAATAAGACAGTTTCTTTGGAGGAACAAAGAGCAAAAAGTAGTGTTGGAATGAGAAATCTTGTATTGGCGGGAGCCCTTGTAAGTGCTACTAATCCATACTTTATTCTCTGGTGGGCGTCAACAGGCATGGAATCAATCCGTCAATCTTATACTTTAGGGTTAATTGGGGTTTTGGTCTTTTTTGCAGGGCATATTTTATCGGACCTTGTATGGTATTCAGCAATATCCACGGCATTTTCCAAAGGCAAGAAACTGATAAGTGATGCCGTATATTGCTGGATTATTTTGTTTTTAGGCATATTTATCATATTATTTTCAATATATTTTATTGCTAGCGGCTGGAAGATGCTATTGTACCAATAAAGTTAGAAAAAGATAGGCTTAATATGTGTAAAGTCTATAGTGTTAGTACTTGAACATAACCTGCAATATCCAGGGGAGGGATATTTGTGACCGGGATGAAGAAGGGAGATTCCTCTATGGGCAAGACAATAAGTATGGCAACAATCTTTTCTAAAGGAATGGAGATATTTGATGATGCAATCATTGGACTTACAGAGGACTTTAAAATATCATTTTGGAGTAAGGGTGCTGAGAAGAAATTCGGCTATAAAAAGAGTAAAATAATTGGCAAGAGCATCAAAACATTAGTTCCTGAAGATAAATTAAGGGAGGCAGAAGACGAAATACATAGGGTTATGGCGGGTAATGTTATTGAAGGTTATGAAACTGTTAGATTGCATAAAAATGCCAGACCCATAGATGTATCAATATCAATAGCACCGATATATAGTTCGGATGGGACTATTAAAGGAGCAATTGCTATATATAAAGATGTTTCCGAAAAGAAAGAACTAGTTAAAAAACTAGGGGAATATGAAAAGAAATGCAAGGTTGCCCTTGAGGGAGGGCAATTCGGAGTATGGGATCTTGATATTAGTAATAAAAAGCTGTTTCATTCTAACAACTGGGAAAAAACTCTAGGGTATGAAGAAAAAGAATTAGATGATCTTGATACCTGGATATCATTGATTCATCCCGATGATCTACCAAGCGTGACTAATAAGTATAACAAACATTTCCAAAGAAAAGAAGAATTTGTTGTGGAATACCGTATTAAGTGTAAAAATAATGTGTATAAATGGATAAGGTCTAAAGGAATGGTTAGTGAATCAAGCGAAGATGGCAAGCCCTTAAGGATGATTGGGACAAATGAAGACATATCAAAAGAAAGGCTGATACAAGAAGAACTTAAAGAGAAATATGAACAGTTAGCACTACTGAAACAGAAGGCGGAAAGTGCATACAAAGCAAAATCACGGTTTCTAGCTAACATGAGTCATGAAATAAGGACTCCTATGAATGGAGTGATTGCTACTATACAATTGCTTCAATCAAGCAATCTCACTGAGGAGCAGAGGAAATACGTTAATTTATTAAAAAATTCTGCAGATAGTCTTGTTCAAATAATTGATAGTATCTTAGATATTGCAAAATTAGAATCAGGGAAAATAGAGTTAAACAGTGAGCCCTTTAATCTCAAAGAAACGATAAACACCATTTACGATAATTTTTTAATAGCCGCTAACACGAAAGGCTTAGAAGTAGGTTGCTACTTAGATCCCCATGTTGACTATGAAGTTATTGGCGATGAATTAAGATTAAGAGAAATATTAACAAATTTAATTAGTAATGCAGTTAAGTTTACTGACGAAGGAAGTATTTCATTTAGGATAAAACTGATATCTTCTGATGATGATGAGCAAAAGATTGAATTTAGCATCAAGGATACTGGAATTGGGATAGATGAAAGTTATAGACGAATAATATTTCAAAGCTTTACTCAAGGAGATTTGTCAAAAAAGAAAAAATATAAGGGTACAGGCTTAGGTCTTGCCATTTCAAAACAACTTGCTGAGCTAATGAATGGAGATATTCATTATGAAAGTGCAGTTGGCCAGGGAAGCACTTTTTACTTTACATGTATTCTAAAAAAACAAAGAAAGTCCGTTGAACTTGTTGAAGATAATATTTTCTTAGAACAAAAACAAGCACACAATCAATTAATAAATGATAAGTTTATTTTATGCATAGAAGATGATTTGATTAATCAGGAAATCATGGAAAGTATAATAATAAAGAAGGGATATAAGTATTTAGCAGCATACGATGGTAATGAGGCATTAGAAATATTAAAAAATAACAGGATAGATTTAATTCTAATGGATATACAAATGCCCGGATTAAACGGCTATGAGCTCACCAGGATTATACGGAACAAAGAAAATAAGAAAAAAAACGTACCAATTATTGCAATGACGGCATATGCCATGCATGAAGACAGAGAAAAATGTATACAAGCAGGAATGGATGACTATATATCAAAACCTCTTGATATAGACAAACTGTATAATATTTTAGATGGTTATTTAGGATAATAACATAAAATAGAAAAACACCCGTGCAGGTGTTTTTCTATTTTATGTTATTATTACAATGTCAAATTATTTCGCATTATTATGTATTATGCAACTTATTGTAAAATGGTATAATATACCTAACGAATGTTCGGTAGATAAAATACTAAAATTGAGAACAGTTTTTATGATTGGTTAGGGGGGTATATACTTGCTTAGCAGTACGAAGGATAAAATTAGCTATGTTGCATTTAAGCTGTTTTTAGAAAAGGGGTATGAGGCAACAAATATGAGGGAAATATCCAATGAAGTTGGAATAAAAGCATCCTCTTTATACTTTTACTACGAGTCTAAGCAAGAACTGTTTTTTAGTATTTATGATGAGATGTGGAGGGACAAGTTAAGATTTATTGAGAACATTGAAGAATTGAAACAAAATATTTCACCGGATATAAAATTATATATTTTGTTTAAGAGCACTATTGAATATTGTTCTAAAGATATAGCCAAGCAAAAATTCTTACTTAGATATCATCTTTTCCCACCTGAAGATTTAATAAAAGTGTTACGAGACAAGTTTAAATTTTGGACCGATAAGGAAAACACCATTATTGCAGATTTAGTAAAAGAGTGTATAGACAAAAAAATATTGAGCAGGGGCAGAAAAGTAACCGATTATTTAAAAGACTACATTAGATTTACCAACTTTCAGATTATCGAAATGATTATTTCCAATATTAAAATAAGCAACAAAGAGATCAATAATCTTTGGTTAAAGTTTTGGAACAACAATTTTTTGAGTTAAAGTTTACAAAATTTCGTTTTTCAGTGACTTTTTATCTTATAACTCATTGTGTCTAATAAAGAAAGAAAGGTTGAGTGTTTCGGAAGAATGAAAAAGAAGCCATTAGTAGAATTTAATGACGAAGTAGGTATATTAAGTGAAATCGGTGAAATTAGAGAAAAAATACATAGCATGATTGACCTTGATAAGAGTAATGTATTCGATAATGAAACAGTTAAAATTAGTCAGTACTTGGACAAATTAATTGTTGAGTATACAAAAGGTTCAAAGGGAAAGCGAAGTGGTGAAAAGGTCCTAGTATAATTAACTGTAGAAGGGAGAACAATTTATGAATAGTATTAAAACGAAACTTATCATTTATTTTTCTGTGCTGATAATAATCTCATCTGTGGCTTTGGGCTATGTTTCTAGTCAAAGAGCAAGTGCAGCCCTTGTTGAGGATGCAGAAAAGGCGTTGTATCTGCTGGCTGTTGATGCAGCAAACTAACAGGAAGCAGAACAGAAACCCAAATTAAGACTTTAGAAATGATAGCCATGAGTGAAGGTATCAATAGTATGGATTGGGCTATTCAACAGCCAATCCTGCAAAGTCAAGTGAATAAGACAAACTTTCTTGATATTGCTGTTGTTTTCCCTGATGGTACAGCAAGATATTCTGGTGGAACAACCAATCAATTAGGGGATAGAGATTATGTAAAAAAAGCCTTAAAGGGTGAAAAAAATGTATCTGATTTAATTGTAAGCCGTGTGACTAATGAAATAGTTTTGATGTATGCAGTACCTATAGAAAGAGAAGGTAAAGTGGTAGGGGCTTTAATAGGCCGTAGAAACGGAGTTGCATTAAATGACATAATAAGCGACACCGGATTTGGTGAGAGTGGCTACGCCTATATGATTAACAGTCAAGGTACACTGGTTGCCCATCCTGAAGAAGATAGAGTTTTAAATCAATGGAATCCCATTGAGGAAGCAAAAAATGATAAAGCCCTAGAGTCATTAGCACTTGAATTTGAAAAGATTTTACAAGATAGAATCGGGGTCAGCAGTTACTCTTTTCAAGGAAATGATTTATATAATGCATTTGCACCTATTGAAGAAACTGACTGGATAGTAGTTGTTACCGCAAACAAAAATGAAGTTTTGTCTTCAATTCCTGTGCTTCAGAGAGATATTATAATTACTAATATTATTATTTTACTAGTCAGCATTGCTTTAGTATATTTGATTGGTAATTCAATAGTTAATCCAATTATCAAGACAGTACGGCATTCTGAAAAAATAGCATCACTGGACCTTACACAAGATATTGCAGAGAAGCATCTTAAGAAAAAGGATGAAATAGGAAAACTGGCGGCAGCAATGCAAACCATAACGAATAGTCTTAGACAGATTATTGGTGAAATTAATAGTTCTTCAGAGCAAGTGTCTGCTGCATCAGAAGAATTGACTGCATCCACACAACAATCAGCTACTGCTGCAGAAGAAGTATCAAAAACAGTAGAGGAAATAGCAATTAGTGCCTCACACCAGGCACAAAACATTGAACAAGGTTCTACAAAGGCAGTTTTATTAGGTATGACCATCGAAAAGGACCAAAAGAATTTGGATAATTTAAATGCTGCTTCAAATAAAGTTAATGAAGTTGTTGAAGAAGGGTTAATAGAAATTGATAACTTACTTAGGATAACTGAGGAGAGTAATAATGCGGCAAAATAAATATATGAAGGCATATTAAAAACCCATGATAGTTCTAATAAAATTGGACAAGCAAGTGATGTAATCGCTTCTGTTACTGAACAAACTAATCTATTGGCATTAAATGCTGCAATAGAAGCAGCAAGAGCAGGAGAGACAGGGAGAGGATTTGCAGTAGTTGCAGATGAAATTAGAAAACTGGCAGAACAGTCTTCGATACATACAAAAGAAATTTATGAAATAGTTAATGAATTGCAAGATAATGCCCAGCATGCAGTGAAAACTATGGAAAGGGTATCAGACATAACAAAAGAGCAGGCATATAGTGTAAGCAAAAATAGGGATAAATATATGTTAATAGCACAAGCAATGAAAGATACAATAACGGTTGTTGAGCAACTTAATGCTTCTGGGCAGGAAATGGAGAACTTGAAAAACGACATAATTGATACATTACAAAACCTTTCTGCAATAGCGGAAGAAAATTCTGCTGCAACTGAACAAATGGCAGCGTCCATGGAAGAGCAAACGGCTTCTATTGAGGAAATTGCAAATGCCAGTGAAGGGCTGTCGGATTTAGCACAAAACCTTCAGGCAATTATTAACAAGTTTAAAATATAATGAATTCCCCGCAACATCAGATGATAGAGGTTTGCCAAGGTTTCTTATATTGAAGAAAAGACTGGAAAAAGCGGTTGGAGGAGATATTCTCAAGTGTGATACAATTAAGATAGACATGTAGTATTTTGGTGTGAAAGATATGAAACTCAAAAGAAAAACAATTATTGCCACCATATTATTAATAGTGCCTTTAATTCTATTATTATTCAGTTACACAAATTAGTAGTTCCGTTATTAATGATGGTGCTTTATTTTCCATTTATAAGACAGATGGAGGAAAATTTATTAAAATAAAAAGTAAGCAATAGAGAATTCTATGCTTTAGTAAAAAAGAGTATGTTTGGAGCGAATAAAGTTTGAATAAAGTAAAATCAACGAAGATAATTACTATATTTACTGTTATTTCTGCTTTAGCGGCATTTATCAGTGCATTTTTTAGTTCCTTATTGCCATTGTATTTATCTTACAAGTTAAATATAGATACAAGAAATGCTAGCTCAATAGGAATTATAGGTGGAGCAGATGGACCAACGGCAATTTTTGTGTCAGCGCGATCTTCTTCCCACTTGTTTACTATCATCTTTGTATCGCTAACAATATTGGGAGTAATATATCTAGTTATTGCAAAAAATCATAATTAATCCAGAATCAGTTAACGGACATACAGCAGGGTATAAGCCATTGAAAGGGTAGGGCAAGCGATAAAAAACAGTATGATGGGAGTTTGAAGCATTTTAAAAATTAATTAGCAGTTTTAGTTTCGTATTTTTTTAAACAAATGAAGTTAAAAGAGCTTTCTTTTCTAATAAGAAAGCTCTTTACTTTCTGCCTAGCGAAGAATCCTATCAAAGAGATTACTATAAAAAACCAATTGAAATTCGGTAAAAATTTATTGAATAACAATAAGAGAAGTGGTAAAATCTAATCAACAATATATAAGCGAGGTGCTTTTAATGAAACAAGAAACGCTCGTTTTCAAAGATGGCTGTTTGTAATATTGGACTCCCGATTCTTGTTTTATGCATATTAGGATTGCCTTTGTTAGTCAATAATCCAGTAAATCCACATTATGCCCATATAATATATCCCGTCATAATAGGTATGTATGTATCATCGATACCGTTTTACATAGCATTGTATAATGCTTTTAAACTTTTAGTATATATTGACAAAAACATTGCTTTCTCTGAATTATCTGTAACAGCTTTAAAGAATATAAAATATTGTGCAATCTCAATCAGCATCTTATATACGGTAATAATGCCATTCGTTTTATCTCTTAGCAAAAAAAGAGGATGCTCCAGGTCTTATAATAATCGCAATGATTCCCCTCTTTGCCTCAATGGTAATTGCAGTCTTTGCTGCTGTCCTTGAAAAATTATTAAAGAATGCTATAGATCTTAAAGAAGAAAATGATTTGACGGTTTGAGGTGACATAAAATGGCAATTATAATCAATATTGATGTGATGCTGGCTAAAAGGAAAATGGAGTGTCACGGAGCTTTCGGAGAGAGTTGGAATAACTATGGCTAATATTTCAATACTAAAAAATGGAAAGGCAAAAAGCCATTCGATTATCAACTTTAGATGCGATTTGTAAAGCTCTAGAATGTCAACCTGGAGATATTTTAGAATACAAAAGAGACGAAGATACTTAAGGACAAGAAAATAGGAATAAAACTGGAAGCTGATTTCATGTATGATATTGACATGGGCGTTTAATAACTAAGATAAAAAAAGTCACGTTAAAAATAAGGGGAGAAAACCCTTGTTTTAACGTGACTTTTTTATTTGTTAATAATTTCATCAGCACGTTCATTTTGGTTTGGAAATAAATCGGAGGGAACTGCTTCTTTACCTAGAGCATTTGCTACTTTCCATCTTGCACAATTACCATAATCTTTTTCACAGAAGTTCTTTTTGTATATATTTGCCATAGCTGGCTTATTAGCCATTCTATCATGGTAGAATGGACATCCTGTAAGGGAAGGACAGTTTGCCATTTTTAAAAATCACCTCCAGAAAAATGAAATATGTATTGCAAATAATTTCCATAAATATTACTATATTATGGCTCAAAAGCAATTGGCTATATTAATACAGTATATAGCATATATTGCCATATTTCAAGCATTCAAGCCTTTTCATGGGTTTTGCCTTATTATAACAAAGGCAGATTATTGTGATGACTGTTGCACTTATAATCAAATAGCACATTTTCAACACTTACTTATACTATATATTAGGGAAAAACAGAAGGAATATGGCCAAGGAGGTTTTTATATGACCGAAGGGAGATCAGCAGGAAGAAGTCCACAATGTCGAAAATGTGTTTGTGAGTTTAACCGTCTAGAAGAAGCACGATTCTGGGCTAGAATAATGCAAGAACATGCTCTCTTTATTAAACTAGGATTACCTGCAGACCAACGAGAATTAAGGGAAGAAGCACAGGAACTTATTGAAATATTTATGGATTTACGAAAGAGGCTACGTAAAGTATCAAGACTTGAAGGAGAACTCTTAGATGACTTGATAAAAGCAGTTAAAGCAATAATCGAATTTAAAGCAAAACTATTAAGGAAGCTTATTCAATGTAAAGTAGAACCGGGGAGCAACTATCCTCTATTAATAGACCATATTAGAAGAGAAGCAGTGCGTTTTCTGAATCTGTTAAAAAAACCAGTACCCCAAGACCCACTGTCTATGATTCTTGAGCAAGAGGTATTCTGGCTGCGCATAATGAAAGAGCATATAGAGTTTATTATACACTTGCTTGATCCATCAGAAAGAGAGCTAATAAATCAAGCTGAAGAATTCAGAAGAAATTTCTCACGCTTACTTGAAACAGCTCGGGATTTAGAATCTATGGCTGAAACAAAGCCCAGAAGTTTCAATACTGTATTACGTTTTACTCAAGATGTTATTAATAACACTATGGCACTTCGCGATTTTAAAGCAGCCGCTTTTGAATTAGCAAAACTATGTGAGCTATTGAGTATTGTATCAACTCCACTCTTACTTGATCATGTAAGGCGTGAAGCAGATAAATTCCTCAATGAGCTAGAAGTTTTGTTACCTGAAGTTAGAAAATGCAGCACTACTATAGAACAAAACAACGAAATTATTGACGAAGGAAGAGACGATTTAATTATTCCTGAAGACAAGGTCGATGAAATTTCCCCAATAAATTAAATTATTACTGTCTCATAAATTGAAATAACGGGAGTACAAATGGTGCTCCCGTTAAGACATTATAGGGTTAAAAGCCGTTGAGTTGATAAAGTGCGCAGATAGCAATTATTGAAGCCAAAAATGATTGCTGTAAATCTTGCATACTGTAAATTTTACATATATAGGTTGTACTATTATTGTATACGGGAAATAAATAAACTTAAATTTTTCTTGTTATTTTTTGTATTTTCCTGATATAATAAGTGATGTAGCAAAATTTTATGTGTATTTATTTTTTTGGACGCAGAAAAGAAAGGATGTTGTCCCTATGGAGAAATTTTCTCTTCCTGCAGCAGCTAGGGTGTAGCGGCTATCGGCCTTAAGACCGGTCTAATCATCCCCAACGATGATATTGCGGCTATTACAGCGGAAGCAGCCAAGCCATTTGTAGAAGATAAGGATATTATATGTGTTACAGAAGCGGTGGTGGCCCGTTCTCAGAATCGTTACCTATCTTGCAGTGAACTTGGCTGAAGATGTTCAAAGGAAGTTAAATCTTAAGCCTGGGAGCACTTTAGCTGTAATAAGCCCCATTGCCAGCAGAAATCGTTTTGCTTTGGTATTAAAAGCTTTGGCTATGGCTACACGAGGTGGAAAAGTAATCCTGCAGTTTTCCATTCCCTTTGATGAGGTGGGGAATCAGGTCATGGACGAGGAATTTGCGACAACACGACTCCGGCTTAAAAAGGTTTTAAAAAGTCTTCGAGAGGCCAGAGAGAACACACCGCAGCTAAATGTACTCATCGGGAGATTATAGCTGCATTAAAATTGCAGGAAATAGGCTACAATATTTTGAGTATACGAAAGATTACCGGTACAGGTATTGCTGATTTGACTGTGCGAACTCCCGAAGGTAAACTTGCAGTAGCTGAAGTTACCTTTGCAAATCTGGAAAAGGCCGCGAAAAAGGCTATCGGTATAAAAAAGGATGTAGATGGTGCCCAGCAGGCATTGGCGATTACTGTTGATCTTGGTCATCATAAGATCACCATGGTCGATGCAGAAACTTTTGAAGAACCGAAGACTTATATTTTTGGACCACAACTGGATAGTTATAACGACCCGGATGTGGTTTATACCAATGAACTTGAGAATATAACGTTTTCTCATCCTATAACAGGAATGGATTATAGGGATCTGTACATGAAAATGATCGAATCTGGTAAAGCTGAGGGAGAAGTAATATTTACCAACAATCCACTAAAGGTATATGACCTAGGCTATATTAATGGCGTTTGCATAGCATCAGTCCATGAGAGGGAAAAACAGAAAGAGCTATTCGAATCTTTTGGTGCCATGGTCCCGGTCATCTCTCTGCAGGATATAGGGCCAGGCCCATGGGGTGTGATAGGTTCCAATGTTTCAGATTTTGAAAAGGGCGTACTAAAGCTTTTGCCCGGAGATGCAGACCACACTGCAGAAGGTATTAAAAACAAAATCAGGGAAGTAAGCGGTAAAGACATTGAGGTATTAATTTTCGGAGATGGTGCTTATAAAGACCCGGATACAGGAATATATGAAATGGCGGATCCGTATCCGGCTATTGGAGTAAGCAGTGGTCTCAAGAGTGCTGCCTTGCGAACAGGCACTAAGCTTAAACTTCAAGTGGACACCCTGCATAACCAAGGTTACTCAAGAGAAGATATTGAAGACATGCTTAAAAACAAACAGGATAAGATAACTGTAGAAAGCTTAGGGACCACTCCCCGAAGTGTAACAAGTATAGTGGCTACTTTGGCTGATTTGGTTGCGGGTTCAGCAGATGCGGGCACACCTATTGTTCTTGTAAGAGGATTTCAATACTCTAAACGTAATTAGTAAAAGCATTAGTTAAAAAACTCATCTCCCGTATATCCACTTTATAAAATGGATATAATCTCCAATAAGGAGATGAGTTTTATGTTGAAAGATGAAATTATACGTATTTTTTCTGAACTTTCATCAAGACTGTTATCCAATAATGATGAGTGTGCAATTGATACACCGCAGATACAATTAACTGATGAAATTAAAAAAGCTTATCAAGATTGGGTTCGAGCTCAAAAGTATTTTCAATGGGTTTGTGACCCTGAGTTGGTAGATCATGCAATATTTCAAGAGGAAGCTGCTCGGAAAAAATACATCTATCTTCTTAACAAAGCTAAAAATCAAGGCATAAGTATTGAATGGAATAAATAAGATAGTACAAAACATATTTAGGGGTGATAAGATGCATGTAGATTACGCTGCTGTAATAGCTTATGCTTTTGGGATTTTAATGCTATATTTAGTAGGCAGAGTTCTTATAATGCCCCTGAAAATTGTACTAAAACTAATATACAATGCTCTTATAGGTGGTATAATACTACTTTTGATGAATTTTGTCGGAGGTTTTGTCGGGCTTCATATAGCTTTAAATCCGATAACGGCACTGTTGGTTGGATTTTTAGGTGTGCCTGGTATAATTATGCTCTTAATTATACAGTATATTTTAGCCGGATAACAATTTAGGGTCTGTATCGTCAGACCCTGTTTTAATGTCGAAATAAGGGGAAAATTACCATTGGAAAAAAATATATTTTTGTATCTTGACCACTCACATATGGTCTGTTATACTTAAGTAAAAATACCTGTTATAGTTATATTTTCCTGAAATGTTAAGGAAGTTTTCCTCTGTATCAGTCGACAAAATTTTTGTATTACAACAGATAACTTTTTTCATATCTTCACTACAACAGTTCTACTATTCCATAATATGTAAGGGCTCACTTTTTTAATGATCATTTCTGATAATGCTTTTTCGAATTCCGTGTAATATTGTTTTTTTTAGGGAAAATATAATAAAGGATCTATATGAAGGGAGGATTTTTTATGACAGAAGTATTGGAAATCCGCTGGCATGGCAGAGGTGGACAAGGAGCCAAAACCGCTGCTTTAATGCTAGCAGAAACTGCTGCTCAGGCAGGAAAATACGTCCAGGGCTTTCCCGAATACGGTCCAGAACGGATGGGTGCACCTATTCTTGCTTTTAATCGCATAAGTGATAAACCAATTCACATTCATTCAAATGTTATAAATCCCCACATAGTTATTGTTCTGGATGCGACTCTCTTAGGTGAAAAAGTAACTGCAGGAGTGCCGGAGGATGGGGTTTATATCATAAATACAACCCATAATCCACAGCAGGTAAGAGAGAAATTGAATCTTAAAGGCGGAAAGATATTTACTTTAGACGCAAATCAGATTTCCCTGGATACCATTGGGAGGGTAATACCCAATACCCCCATAATGGGAGCTTTTGTTAAGGCTACTGGGTTAATGTCTTATGACACATTTATGGAAAATGTAAAGAGTGAGCTTGAAAAGAAATTTAAAAATAAACCCGGTGTAGTAGAAGGAAATATTAAGGCTATAGAAAGAGCCTATGAGGAGGTGCAGGGCGAATGACACCTTTTGTCAGAAACTTTGGTCAAGGACGCAAGAGAGAAACCTTACGACCGGATATGAATTGGAAGGAACTTTCAAAGGCAGGTAATATCTATGAGCCGGGCAATGCTAACACTTATGAAACCGGAGACTGGCGAACAATAAGGCCTGTATGGAACAAGGAAAGGTGTATACATTGCTTAATTTGCTGGCGTTATTGCCCTGATGCTTCCATAATTTCAACCGATGGAAAATTCGATTCCTTCGATTACAAACATTGCAAGGGTTGCGGCATCTGTGCAAATGTATGCCCCACCCATGCCATTGACATGTTTTCAGAAGATGAAATCGATAAGCAAAAGGAGGCGAGAAGAGATGAAGAATAAAGTTGCTCTTACTGGGAATGAAGCTGTAGCACAGGCTATGAAGCAAATAAACCCTGATGTAGTTGCAGCTTATCCCATAACACCATCTACGGAAGTTGTGCAAATGTTTTCCTCCTTTGTATCAAACGGACAGGTTGATACGGATTTTGTAACTGTTGAAAGTGAGCACAGTGCAATGAGTGCAACCATGGGTGCATCTGCTGCCGGAGCAAGAGCTATGACTTGTACCTCAAGCCAGGGTTTGGCTTATATGTTTGAAGTGGTATATATCGCTGCATCTATGAGACTTCCTATTGTATTTCCTGTAGCTAACCGAGCTTTGAGTGGTCCAATAAACATTCACTGTGACCATAGTGATGCAATGGGTATAAAACAGTCCGGTGTGATACAACTATTTTGTGAAAATGCTCAAGAAGCCTATGACAATATGATTCAAGCTATACGCATTGCCGAACATCCTGATGTGCTTTTACCCGTAAGTGTGAACTTTGACGGTTTTATTACCAGCCACGCTTTAGATGTATTGGAAGTATTGGATGATGAAACGGTTAAAGAGTTTGTAGGAGTATATAAACCTCAAGAATTTTTATTAGATGTAAAAGAACCTTTATCAATGGGTAATTTCGACATGTACGATTACTATTTCGAACACAAATATCAGCAAGTAGCGGCGATGCAGGCTGCAAAAAAGGTAATTGAAGAAGTAGGAAAAGAATATGCTAAAATTTCCGGTAGGAATTATGGCTTAATCGATGCCTACAAGCTTGATGATGCTGATATGGCAGTAGTGGTATTAAACTCTGCAGCAGGTAGTGCTAAGGGAGTATGTGATGAACTTAGAGAACGCGGGCTTAAAGTTGGTGTATTAAAGCCCAGAACATTTAGACCATTCCCCCATGAAGCTATAGTAGATGCGCTAAAAGGGGTAAAAGCCGTTGCAGTTCTTGATAGAGCTGAAACTTTCTCGACTTTGGGTGGACCTATGTTCCTAGATGTAAGGACTTCGCTTTATGACTTGAAGAATGATATTAAAGTAGTAAACTATGTCTACGGTCTTGGTGGAAGAGATTTAAGGCTGGAAGACGTAGAGAACGTATATAATGATCTAGGCGATATTATTAAAACTGGAAAAGTCGACAATTTTGTAAGATACCTAGGACTTAGAGAATAGGAGGTGCAAAATGGCTACATTAAAAGAACTTGCGAAAGTTGAAGAGAGGTTTGTAGGAGGCCACCGGCTATGTGCCGGATGTGGTCATGGTATTTCTGTTAGAATGGTACTAAATGCATTGGAAAATGATGAAAATGTAGTAGTATGTAGTGCTACCGGTTGTCTTGAAGTTGCCTCTACAATATATCCCTATACTGCATGGAACTGTTCCTTTATACACAATGCCTTTGAGAATGCCGGTGCTACCATTAGCGGTGTTGAAGCTGCATATAAATCATTAAAGAGACAGGGTAAACTTAAAGATGACTTTAAATTTGTCGCCTTCGGTGGTGACGGGGGAACTTATGATATAGGTTTGCAGTCTCTCTCTGGAGCTATGGAACGTGGACATAACATGGTTTATGTATGTCTTGACAATGGGGCTTATATGAATACAGGAATCCAGCGCTCAAGTGCAACACCTGTTGGCGCAGATACCACTACCAGTCCCGCCGGTAAAGTTGTTCCAGGAAAACAGCAGCCTCGTAAAGATCTTGCGGCTATAATGGCAGCTCACAACATACCTTATGTAGCTCAAACAGCCATTAGCAGTTGGCAGGATGTACACAAGAAATCAAAGAAGGCCTTTGATGTAGATGGACCGGCTTTTATTAATATATTGTCACCTTGCCCTCGGGGATGGAGATATAATACTCCAGATATTGTTGAATTAGTAAAGATTGCAGTTGAAACTCGTTTCTGGCCACTTTTTGAAGTGGAAAACGGTAAATGGAAGCTGAATAAAAAGCCTAAGAAATATGTACCAATTGAAGAATTCTTAAAACCACAAGGTAGATTCCGTCATCTGTTTGCTCCTGGTAATGAAGAAATGATTAAACGCATTCAAGAAGAGGTAGATGAGAATTGGCTTGCTCTTCTTGAACGTTGTGGTGAAAAGCCAGAATTACCCCCACGCTAATATAAATAATCAAAGTTTAAAAAATAATCTCCCGTGCATTAAATAATTGTACGGGAGATTATTTTTATCAACAAAATCACCTTAACTTAATATTTTATATATTAAGGGATTGTGTGAAGGGGGACACTGAGTTGGGCAAAAGGACTTATGAAATCGGTTTAGCGCTTAGTGGCGGTGGAGTTAGAGGAGCGGTACATATAGGAATAATAAATGTACTTAATAAAAATGGCATATATCCGGACATTATCGCAGGGACTAGCGTTGGAAGTCTTGCTGGAGCTTTATATGCTTCAGAGGTTGATCTAGAACAGTTTGTTGAAGAATTAAAATGCATCCATCCTGTAACCTTGCTTGATCCGACTACGACGGCAGTATATTTATTATTGCTGATTTACTATTATTGGATAAACAAGCCGTTGATTTATTGGAGTTTTCCCCAAGGTCTCTTTAAAGGGAATAAGATTGAAAAATTTCTTGATGTAGTTTTTGAAAAGAAAAATTTTAACGATATTAGCACTCCCTTATCAGTGATAAGTGCTGATATAAACACTGGCGAAACTGTGATATTTTGTTCCAAAAAAAATGTCCCCCGAAAAAAAATAAAAGATACAGTTTTCATAACTGATCAAAGTTTAGCGACTGCTGTAAGGGCTAGCATATCATTACCTGGAGTATTTCTGCCTAAAAAGGTTGAAAGACATTTGTTGGTCGATGGAGGAATAAAAAACAATATACCGGTAGATATATTAAAAGCTCAAAAGACAAAAAAAATAATAGGAGTAGATTTGGGAGTTTCTGAAAACAGGCCAAAAGTTAATACAATTTTAGACATTCTTTTAGCTACAATTGATATTATGGGTGATGAGTTGTCACATTATATAAAGAAAGAACATCCGGCATATTACATTTATCCCGATATACAAGGTGTGGGTTATAAAGATTTCGACCGCATACCTGAGATTATCAAATACGGTGAAAAAGTGGCTGAAAGGGAACTGCCTTATATTCTTAGGTATTTGAATAACTAAATGTAGAAAAAAATAAGTGGTAAGTTTCTACCACTTATTTGCGATAAACATGTTAGATTCAATGTTCCATGTATCCTGATTTATATAATAAATCCAATAAGTAATTTTCAAAAATATCTTCTTCTCTAGCAGTTGCAGGAATTTCATAATTTTGTTTTTCCATAATCAACCACTCCTTGTATATTTGTATACACGTATTTAAGTCCTATTATACACACGTATTGTGATTTGTCAACAATAAATAAAAAAATATTTTAAAGGATTTATGGTATTTTTGTCGAATAACTTGATAGCATAAATATGGGCAAGGAGAAACAACATGCCGGCAAGCAGAATAATAATTTCATCTATTTTAGTAATTATAATTACATTTTTTTTGGCAGGTTGTAGTGTGGAGTCAAAGCCCGTTTCAGCTGTGGCTGAAGAAGTATATGAAAGTCCGAAGGAAATCGATTATTTAGCACAACCTTATCAAAATCCCACAGTTTGGAATCCACCGGTGAAAGTTAAAGGAATTTATCTTACAGGTTGGATGGCCGGACAGACAAAAGGATTTGAAAATCTAGTGGAACTAGCCAATAGAACAGAGGTTAATGCAATGGTAATCGATGTTAAGGATAATACAGGCAAGTTAACTTATCACTCTAATCTGGCCATAGTAGAGGAAATAGGTGCAAACTCCGAGCGGATTCCTGATGTTGGTAATTTACTAGGCACTTTAAAGAAACATGGTATTTATGCTATTGCTCGAGTTGTTGCATTTGAAGATCCGATTTTAGCTAAAAGCAAGCCGGAACTAAGTATCATCACTAAAAGCGGACAACCCTGGCGTACTAGAAATGGTTTGGGATGGGTTGACCCATACAACCAAGAGGTATGGGATTACATATTGGATATAGCTGAAGAAGCTGCGAAAAAAGGTTTTAATGAAATTCAGTTTGATTATGTGCGATTCCCATCAGACGGTAATTTAAAAGATATCGTTTATCCTTCAAATGATGGTAGGAGTCGTGTGGATGTAATAACAGATTTTCTTGTTTACGCTAAAGAAAGGTTAAAGCCTTATGGTGTCTACATATCAGCTGATGTATTCGGCTTAGTTACTTCTGCTACTGATGATATGCTTATAGGTCAAATTTTGGAAGATATAGCCAAAGATGTAGATTATATTTGTCCAATGATATATCCATCTCACTATAGTTCAGGTTCTTACGGTTTAGCAAACCCAAATGGAGCTCCTTATGAGACTGTATATAGAGGACTTCAGGACGCGGTGAACAGGCTTGCAAAGCTAGATGGCTTTAAAGCTGAAATTAGACCTTGGTTGCAGGACTTTACTTTAGGAAAACCAGCCTACGGCACTGAGCAGGTACGTGCTCAAATAGAGGCTACATATGATGTGGGATTATCTGAATGGATTTTATGGAATTCGGCTAATATATACACAGAACAAGCCTTAGAAAAAGAAAGTCAAAAGAATTGACTTTATCTGGATGTTGGTGTATGCTTATGGCAAACAGTAATAATTATTAATAGTAGGAGGTGTTTGAAATGGCAGTATTCAAATGTAGTGTTTGTGGATTCGAAAAGGAAGGTCGTTGTAAGCCAAGAAAATGCCCGGAATGTGAAGGAAAAGGTACTTTTAACAAGGTCGAAAATCCAGAGGAAGAGAAATAAAGAGGATCATGGATACGAAAAAAGGTTTTATTCGTAAAACCAAACAAAGAGATTTAATTTTAAAGACTTTGCGAAGTACTACTTGCCATCCAACGGCTGACTGGATCTATGAAAAAGTAAAGAGGGAAATGCCCAATATTAGTCTTGGCACTGTGTATAGGAACCTTGGCATGCTAAAGGAATTAGGCGAGATAATAGAATTAGACTATGGCAGTAAGCAAAGTCGCTATGACGGTAATCCACAAAATCATTATCATTTTGTCTGTGTTGAGTGTGAAAAAGTAATTGATGTAAAAAGTTGTGAAGTTGATAAACAGCTCGAGAAATGTGTAGCTATCGAAAATGATGTCGAAGTATTATACCATAGAACAGAATTCTATGGTCTTTGCGAAGACTGTAAGAATAAAAAAGCCAAACAAGCGGATGTGAATTGACGGCGGTCTTTTTGACTGCCATTTTTTATTTCATTATAAAGTAAAGGGAATGATAGCTATATCATTTTAATTAATATAGAATAGGTATGCTATGGTTTTTTGGATTTGAAAACCAATATATAGTATTGTATAATTTTACTACCACTACATATAGTATACTTCGTAAATATATTACATATATGTTGAGGGGATAAATCAAGGGGAAATGAGCTAATGCAATAATTTTGAGGTGATGCGATGAAAAAGGTAAAACTACAACTAACCGATAACTCTAGGGTTGTATTAGAAAAGCGATATCTAGCAAAGGACATCGAAGGCAGGGTTATAGAAACCCCTGAAGCACTGCTTGAAAGAGTATCTGAAACTATAGCCCAAGCAGAATCTAAATATGATAATGAACCTAAGGATTGGGCAGATGAATTTTATAATATGATGTCACAGCTAAGATTCCTTCCTAATTCTCCTACCTTAATGAATGCAGGACGAGAATTGGGACAACTTTCAGCTTGTTTTGTATTACCGGTTGAAGATTCCATGGAAGGAATATTCGATTCCATTAAATCAGCAGCATTAATACATAAAAGCGGAGGGGGTACAGGATTTAGCTTCTCCCGTCTTCGTTCAAAGGGTGCTACTGTTAAATCTACAGGAGGAGTGGCGTCAGGGCCTATATCCTTTATGAAGGTATTTAATTCTGCCACAGAAGCCGTAAAACAGGGTGGAACCCGACGGGGTGCCAACATGGGGATTCTTCGGGTGGACCATCCGGACATATTGGATTTCATTCAATGTAAGAAGAACGATAAGGAAATTACAAATTTCAACATAAGTGTAGCTATTACCGATAAGTTTATGGAAGCGCTGAAAAAGGACGAAGAATATGACTTGGTGGATCCCCACACCAAAAAAGTTACCGGCAGGCTTAAGGCCAGCGAAGTCTTTGATTTAATAGTGGACATGGCCTGGAACAACGGAGAGCCTGGAATAGTATATATTGATAGAATGAATGAGGACAACCCCACACCCAAAGTGGGGCAGATTGAAAGCACTAATCCTTGTGGTGAGCAGCCACTTTTACCATATGAAAGTTGCAACTTAGGTTCTATAAATCTTGCTAAATTTGTCAAAAAATCCGGAAATAAGAATAAAATCGATTATGAGAGCCTGAAGGAAACAGTACACAAAGCCGTAAGATTTTTAGATGATGTTATAGATGTAAACCGGTATCCTTTAAAAGAAATAGAAGAAATGACTTTGGCCAACCGTAAAATCGGCCTGGGCGTTATGGGATTTGCGGATCTGTTAATACAGCTTGGTATTCCTTATAATTCTGATGAAGCTGTAAAAATGGTTGAAGAAGTCATGAGCTTTATCGACAGAGAATCAAAAAAGGCTTCTGAAGAACTGGCGAAAGAACGAGGAGTTTTCCCCAATTGGGAAAATAGTATTTTTAAAGATAGGGGAATATCTATCAGAAATGCCACTACAACTACTATAGCTCCTACTGGAACGATAAGCATTATAGCAGGAGCTTCCAGCGGTATCGAGCCAATATTTGCTTTAGCTTTTGAGCGGCATGTGATGGACGATGAGCGTTTAGTTGAGGTGCATCCCCTGTTTAAACAGGCATTAAACGATTTAGGTCTTTACACTAATGAATTAATGGAAAAGGTCATAGAAAAAGGTTCAGTTCAAGGAATAGAAGGTTTGCCTGAAAAAATAAAAAATATTTTTGTTACAGCTCATGACATTACTCCTGAGTGGCATATAAAGATTCAGGCCGCCTTTCAGAAGTATACTGACAATGCAGTTTCTAAAACTGTAAACTTCCCCAACAGTGCTACTAGGGAAGATGTGAAAAATGTTTATATGACGGCATATGAACTTGGCTGCAAAGGTGTTACAATTTATCGAGACGGTAGCAGGCAGGAACAAGTTCTAAATAAAGGTAAAGGCACAAAAGATAAAGCAAAAGATGATATACTGCCACCCGTCTGTGAAGATTGCCAAATAGCAAAAGCAATTCCGGGAAGTGAACTAAAGCCAAGACCTAGACCCAGTGTAACCTATGGCAATACTGAAAAAGTAAAGATCGGCTGTGGAAACCTGTATATCACTGTGAATTCCGATGAAAACGGTATCTGCGAAGTGTTCACAAACCTTGGTCGTGCAGGAGGCTGTCCTTCCCAGTCAGAAGCCACCAGCCGCCTTATCTCAATGGCCCTTCGTTCGGGAATTGATGTTAAGTCAATAGTTGAGCAGCTAAAAGGTATACGATGCCACTCTACTTTGCGTCAGATGGCAAACAATAAAGAAATAAAGGTGCTCTCATGTCCTGATGCTATAGGTCGAGCTATTGAGCGCAGCATTACAAAAAATCCCGAAATCAATGGAAACAATCATCAGGAAAGTCAGGCCTATATTAAAAGGTATCTGGATTCCAGCTCTGACGAAATGGCAATTTCAAGCGATAAAACTATAAGAATCAATCCTCAAGGAATAAATCTGCCCTTAGGAGCTGCTTGTCCTGAATGTGGTCACACCCTTGAACATGAAAGCGGTTGTGTCATGTGCCGCAGTTGCGGTTACTCTAAGTGTGGTTAATACGAATATAATAGCAAAAACTCCCTTAAAGCAAAGCAATAAATACTTTAAGGGAGTTTTTAATTATAATGCCTACAAAGCAAATGATTCTAACACTTTAAGACAACTTGGACGGTTTTTCCCCCATAAGGCCGTAAAAGAACAATGAAGATAAATCTTGCATTGCGGATTTGGACAGGGTTGAAATTAACTCATGTTGATTTATGGCTTCTTTATAAATGGTAATATAAAACAAAAAGGCTTCATTTGAGATATCCTTATTTATATAACCTTCTCTGCGGCCTTTGTCAATAAGGCGTATCATCAAAGGAATGGCTTTATTTTTGAAATAGTCATCAATAAATTGCTTCATATCCTGATATCTTAAAAGAAGTGTTTGTATAAATTCATATTTCATCATTTGCACGGATTCGCTTTTATCAAAAACGATTTTTTCTATAATATCCAGGAAAGGCAGTTCTTCTTCCAGCAGGCGTTCATATTGTTTAACCTTTTCCTCCATAAAGTCTTTAATAGACTCTTTTAAGAGATTTTCCTTACTGCCGAAGTAATTATATATGGTAACTTGCGATACATTAGCTTTTTTAGCTATTTGGGCAATGTTGGTTTTTTGCACACCATGTGTACAAAAAAGTTCAAAGGCAGCTCTGCAAATATCCTTTCGTTTACGCATTGTTCTGCGTTCAAATCCATTCATAATATATACACCTCGTACATATATTACTAAAAATAATGAAATATATCAATAAAAATATTTCAAAACTTATTGTCATAACTTTGTAATTTTGATATTATGAAATAAAGTAATAAAAATATTTCATAAGAACAAATAATAAAATATGTCGAGGGGAGGGCTATGGTTGGAAGCAATAATAGTGGCTGAAGATTTAAGTAAGACATATAAGATGGGTGAAGTTAAAGTTAGGGCTTTAAAAGAAGCAAGCTTTAAGCTGATGGAAGGTGAGCTGGTTGTGGTCCTGGGTCCTAGTGGTTCCGGCAAAAGCACCTTACTTAACATTATTGGGGGAATGGATAAACCCACTGCCGGCAGCCTTTACTATAAAGGAAAGCCTTTACATCAGGCTGACCAAAGACAACTAACATTTTATCGTCGAAATGAAGTAGGCTTTGTATTTCAGTTTTATAATTTGATGCCGAACCTCACGGCTTTAGAAAATGTTAACCTGTCCGTACAAATAGCCCAAAATCCTCTTTCTGCCCAAAAGTTGTTGGAACAGGTGGGACTTTCCGATAGAAGTGACCATTTTCCATCACAGCTGTCTGGTGGAGAGCAGCAGCGAGTGGCCCTTGCAAGGGCGCTTGCAAAAAATCCCCAAATGCTCTTATGTGATGAACCAACTGGGGCTTTAGACTTTAACACCAGCATACAAGTTTTAAGTTTGCTTAAAAGTTTTTGTGATATATATTCAAAAACTGTTGTAATTATTACCCACAACACTGCCATAGCTCAAATGGCCCATCGGATTTTTTATTTAAAAGACGGTAGGTTAGAGAGGATTGAGAAAAATAAAAATCCTCTGCCACCGGAGAAGGTGACCTGGTAATGCTTTTTCGAAAAATGATAAGAGATATTAAAGAAAACAAGGGGGCATATCTTGCCTGCATGGTTATCATAACTATGGGGCTTTTGATATTTACAGCTTTTTCTACAATGGTAGAGACTTTGCAAACTTCCCAGCAAAGCTTTTATGAAACTCAGAATTTCGCAGATGGTTTTGCACAGGTACAAGCATTACCCCGAGATGTGATAAAAAAGCTGGGAGATATACCAGGGATAAAAGAAATTCAGGGCCGCCTCGTAAAAGAAGTGATGGTATATGCACCGGAAAGTCAAGAAAATATCTATTTGCGCCTGGTTTCAGTGGACCCGGGTATTAAAAATCCTATTAACGAACCACTTCTTAAAATAGGTTCTCCTCTTGAAGATAATGTTTTAAGTCTTTGGATTGACAATAAGTTTTTCGAAGCAAACAATCATAGTCTAAATGATGAAATAGAGATAATAGCATCAGGCAGGAAGCATAAGCTTTCCATAGCAGGCGTTGCCAGTAGCCCAGAGTTTGTATACGCTCTTCGAACTGCAGCGGATATGTTTCCTTCTCCCGAAGCATTCGGCATCGCTTTTTTGAATTTAAAGAGCATGGAAAAACTCTTTCCAGACGAAACGGCTTATAATGACTTAGTTTTTACACTAGAGCCCGGTGCTGACTTTGAAAAAGTTAAAACTGACCTTGAAATAAAATTAAAGCCATATGGATTAAATAGTTTAATTCCACGGGATGAGCAAATAAGTCACTTACTTTTAAGTGAGGAGCTAAAAGGTCTTGTATCCATGTCAAAGGCTATGCCTGTGATGTTTCTTTCAATTGCCGCCGTGATCTTATATATTACACTAAAAAGACTTATAGAACAGCAGCGGGGCCAGATAGGTATTTTAAAAGCTGAAGGCTATACCTCTAAAGAAATTCTGTTTCACTATATGTCTTATGCCGTAATCATTGGCCTTGTAGGAGGTATACTGGGCGTCATATCCGGAGGTTTTTTTTCCTATCCGTTAACATCCATATTTCAAGTATTTTTCAATTTACCGGGACTTGAAGGCAGGTTTTCGCCATTTCTCGTAATTTCAGGTATAATACTATCCATCTGCTTTTCACTCTTGGCAGGTTTCCAAGGAAGCAGGAATGCTTTGGCTTTAGAGCCTGCTGAAGCAATGCGGCCTCCTGCACCAGTTAAGGGGAAGCGAGTTTTCCTTGAGAAAATCGACATAATATGGAAAAGGCTCAGTGTACAGCAAATGATGGCGGTTCGAAACATGTCACGAAATAAAGGGCGCAGCTTCTTTATATTTCTTGGGATAATGGTTTGCTTTGCAATTTCCAGTTTCACCTGGTCAATGAATGATATGATACAAAAGATGATGTACGATCAGTATGAGAAGGTGGAGGTATATGATGTAAAGATAAGCCTTGCAAGGCCTATGGACAGAAAACAGTGTAGTCCGGGAACTTGCGGCTTTTCCAGGAGTAAGTCGTGTAGAACCTATGGCAGAGAGTTCCGGTTACATTAAAAAATAAGTGGCGCGAGAAAGATGTGGTTGTATTTGGCCTTCCTGAAAAAAGCAGCCTTTATAATATATTAGACAATGAGTATAACAAGATAACACCACCAAAAAACGGCTTGTTGCTGTCTGAGCGGCTTGCTAAATTACTTGATGCAAAGCCGGGCACAAGGCTTACTGTAGAAACCACTATGAAAGCCGATGATAAAGATGGCGTCTTAGAGGTGGTGGGAATTATTCCCCAGTATTCGGGCACAAATGCATATATGGAAATAGGTGCTCTACAAGATTTCTTACAACAAAAAGGTCTTATAACTTCGTGCATGCTAAATATTAATAAAAATGATATTGCCTCATTTAGAGAAAAATATATGCACACTGATGCTATAAGTTCTATTGATGAAAGAAGCGAGCGGCTTAATAAATTCAAGGACATGATGGGCTCATACGGCAGTATGATTTATATTTATGCAATGATAAGTGTAATAATAGGTTTTGCTATAATTTATAGTTCCTCTGTCATTACATTATCGGAGCGAAGTCGAGAATTGGCTTCCATGATGGTCCTGGGCATGACGCCTCAAGAAGTGCTGTCAGTAGTAACTTTTGAACAGTGGTGTATAGCAGTGCCTGCTATGCTGATGGGTATGCCTTTGGCAAGATTATTGATGGCAGGGATTTCTTCAGCTATGAGCACTGATATGTACACAATTCCAGAGCGCATTACCTTTACGGCTTTGCTGTTAGCTTTTTTGGTAACTACTTTATCGATATGGATAGCACAAAGGGCTGCAGCAAGGAAAATCAAGAGCTTGAGCTTGGTTGAAGTTTTAAAAGAAAGGGAGTAAAAGTATCAGGGGGCAGTCTTGGTGTTAGGTCACATCTGGCATGCTGCTCATGCTAACTTTGTTTCTGTGGGGCGGTCTTTGACCGCCAGCTATTAAAAACATAAGAATCAAATATAGTAAAAGGAGTAAAAACAAGGAAGAGAGTGAGGATCGTGAAGGGGAAAATCAAAATTATCGGAGGAATTATTATAGGTATCCTGCTGATTTCTGCTATTTTATTTCAATCTACAAAACCAATAAGTGCTGAGTTACTTGAAATAAAGCCACAGGCTATAGCAAGTACATTTGTAGAAGAGGGAAAGGTGGTTCCATCAGATAAATATCCAGTTTACAGCCTTTTAAGTGGTCAAATAATTCGGCTTGAGGTGGAAGATGGTCAGCAGGTGCGTGAAAATGACTTGCTAGCCATGGTGGATTCTACGGAACTTGAGTTGCAGCTAAAACAGATTCAGGCAGAACTTGCTAGCCTTAAAGGTGAGGAAGCTGATAGACATAAAAAACCTTTAGAATCAAGTATAAAAAGCCAGGAACTCTTGGTAGAAAAAGCTCAGCTTGACTTAAAGACCATTGAAAATAATTTTAGAAGAATAGAAAACTTGTACAATGAAGGTGCAGTTACCGCAAAGGAATTCGAAGATGCACAAAATATGCTGGAGACTGCAAAACTGAACCTTAGACAGCAGGAAGAAACCTTAGCACTGCTTTATGAATCATCTGAGCCCACCAGTGGTTCACAGCAGTTTTACGAAGGTAGAGCCGATGCCTTGCGGTTGCAAATGGAACTTATTAAGTATCACATAGAAAAGAGCCGCATTACTGCTCCGGCAAATGGAGTTGTGGCAAATCTAACTGTGACAACAGGTGATGTGGTAAACCCAGGCATTAAAATGATGGATATTTTTACAGGTGAAGAATATTTGATAGAGGCTTTTATTCCTGTAGAATCAGCAGCAAGCGTTACTGAAGGTATGAAGGTAAAACTAGTTCAGGATAGGAAAGGTGAAGATATAACTTTTGAGGGAATTGTAGAAAAGGTTGCACCTACTGCTGTGGAAATGATATCAGCTTTAGGTCTTGAAGAACAGCGAGTCAAGGTGACAGTAAAGCCTGAGTTTCCTAAAAACTTTCGTATGTTTCCGGGAAGTATTTTAGATGTTGAGTTTACTATCGATAAAAGGGAAGATGTCCTTGCCGTGCCTAAAACCGCTTTGTTTCCTTATGAAAAAGGTGAAGCCTTATGGAAGGTAGAATCTGAGAAAGCGAAAATACAGCCAGTTGAAACCGGCTTTGAAAACGACAGCCATGTGGTCATAACAAAAGGCCTTGCCCCAGGGGACCTAATCATCTTAAATCCACAGCTAGATGGTCTTAAGGAAGGGAAAAAGATAGCGATATGAATAATCGGGGACGGTTCCTAAATATTCATTATTGAAGGCAAAAGGGCTAGGGGTTAGCAAATAGAAATTAGAGTTATATTTCTATAGTATATACTGCTACCGAAAAGCAATAAACTAGCTGTATTAATATAGGCAAGTTTCCTTTATCGGATTCTTGAAGCCTTTTATTGACATTGTTTATGAATCAGTATATATTAACCTTTAAACCAACTAAATCAGTAAGATTTATTATTTATTACAAGTTAAGGACAAATTATTTTTTTCACTATTCCCTTAGTTATCCTTGGATTCATCGCACCCGCAATAGCTGAACTAAAATCTAATGCCAGTCGATTTATGGGTGTTACCATCTTACTGTCATACTTATCATCAGTTGGAGCTGCGGCATTTGCCATGATAGCAGGTTATGCAATCATACCTCATTTATCCATTGCATCAAATATTGGTGACTTAAGGGAAATCCCCCAACCAATAATCGAACTAAATGTACCACAATTATTTAGTGTAATGAGTGCTCTGGTTCTTGCCTTAATGTTGGGCCTTGCAACAGCAAATACAAAAGCCGAAACGATGAAAAAACTGTTAAACGAATTCCAAAAGATCGTTCTATACATAGTGCAGAGTATCATAATTCCGATACTGCCCGTATTTATAGCTACAACTTTTGCAGGTCTTGCATATGAAGGCAGCATAACAAAACAACTGCCTGTATTTATACAAATAATACTAATGGTAATCCTAGGCCACTTTATATGGCTTGCTGTGCTTTACGCCTTAGGTGGAGCTATATCGGGTAAAAACCCCATTAACGTCATCAAACATTACGGTCCCGCTTACATGACAGCAGTAGGCACCATGTCAAGTGCTGCCACACTGCCCGTAGCCCTAAGATGCATACACAAAAATCAAGACATACCACGATACATACAAGATTTTGTCATACCACTATGTAATACTGCTCATCTTTGTGGTTCAGTACTTACAGAAACCTTCTTTGTAATGGCAGTCTCTCAAATACTTTACGGAACATTACCACCCCTTACCCAAATGATAACATTTATACTATTGCTGGGCCTCTTTGGTGTTGCAGCACCAGGGCGTACCAGGTGGAACAGTCATGGCATCCCTTGGCATTATCACTGGAGTATTAGGATTTGACCAGGCAGGTGTAGCCATGATGCTTTCAATATTTGCACTACAGGACAGCTTTGGCACAGCCTGTAATGTTACAGGAGATGGAGCTATAGCTTTAATGGTGTCAGGAATTGCAAAAAAATATATGAAGGATGATGGATTAAGAAATCCACAATAAGAAAAGGGGCTAAACTGATAGCCCCTTTTCCTTACTTTTGTTTTAAATCATATAATTCCTGAAGTGGAGGAATATTTTCAATCATGCCTTGTTCTAACTTGTCCCAAATTATGCCCTGTGATGGTTTTGGGATACTTGAGTTCACATTTATTACTCTTGTAGGTGTAACAATATAATCTACGATGGTATCATAAGGCGTTGTTTCTATATCTATGCCAACAACTTGACAGTCATGACCTACAGCGATTACAGGTGTTTTGGGATCTACCACCTGTATTTCCCAAAGCATTGCCCACTCTAAATCAAAATATCCATGCCCTTTGCCAAAGCGAATCCCGGAAGGAGTGATGGCAGAAGCTCCTGTCACAAGCATATCAACCTTCCCAAGCTTTTCTTTGATTTCTTTTAGCGAAATAGCTTTCATGAATTTTTCCATACCATCTAAAGTAGTCGCCAGCTCTTCCCTGCCTTCGGGCACATCTCCTGGGTAAATTACCTGAAATCCGCGGTTAATACCATAAGTAGTAGTGAGCAGTGTTTTTTTATCTTTAAGGGCGAATTCTCTGAGTTTTTCCATATTGTTATCAGGTGTTATAAATATTACCTGAGATTTTTTATAAACATCCAAGTTTCGAATAAGCTCGGCACCTTGGTCACTGCCTTCATAATCTGCTATAAATTCAGCAAAATCCCAATGAAATCTTGAATCAGGCTTCGCTATCTTTCTTAACTCTTCCCAAATTTTTCTTCTGGCTTCATTGCGATCCATATAAAACCCACTCCTTTACTTTTACCATAAGGTCTTGTTTTTAAAGTCGACTATGTTATACCATAACTGAAAAGCGAAATCCGCTACTAAACCAGCCAAACAAACCCACATAAGTATACTAAAAAAAGTTGCTGAATAAGTCATATTAACCCCCTCTAATCAATGGCTTTTATATGTTCTTTAAGTTTATTATAGTCAAATTTAGCAGGTGAAATCTTAGCATACGCAAATATAACGGCGGAAGAAATGACGATTGCAGTTACAAAACTTAATAAGTTTTGGTTGTTAAGGAACAATGGAAGGCCGAATAAAATTCCAAGAATTGTTCCTGTTGCTGCACCACTGCCGCTGATATTTGGGCTAAAGAGTCCTGCTATAACAGGAATAACAGCTGCGGCAGCTACCAAATCGGCTGTTAACAATAAAAACAGGATGGATGGGGCTTTAAAGGCAACCAGCATTGCACCGACCCCAAAGACGATAGTAGAGATTCTGCCGATAAGAACGGCCCTTTCCGGAGCTAAATTGGGCATAAAGCTTTTAATTATATCAAGGGAAGCTATAGATGAAAAACCGGCCAGAGCGTCAGAAGCTGTAGAAGTTGCAGCAAGGACAATTACCATCATAAAAATCATTGATGCCCATGGAGGTAAAAGATAATCAGCCATAAGTGCAGTAGCGATAGATGGATGGGGTAATTCCATATTGTAGGCTACTGCCATTAAACCAAAAGATGCTGCAATAATTGTCATGGGAAAAGTCATAAAAGATGCACTGATAAGTCCCTTTTTCACTACTCTGATATCCTTGGCAGAATATACTCGTTGCCAAAGGGCTTGATTTAAGAGCTCTGCTGCGGAAACGGCTATAATAATCATCAGAGCAAATTCCATTCCTGTTGGATGAAAGACTTTGAGGAACTCCGGAGCGTGTTCTTGTATTCCGCTGTATATTGCTACAGGGCCGCCGGAGTTTTTAAAGGCAATAATAGCAGTTATAAACAACATAGGAGTGATGAGAATCGCCTGCAGTCCGTTTGTAAATATGGCTGCCCCTAAGCCGCCGTAAGTTGTATATATGATAACAGGTATACCGATTATTAAAACACCTATATAAAGTGGTATCTGACCTATGTAATTAAAAGCGATACCTGCACCTATAAGATTTGCAGCAAGTAAACAAAACATATAAACAATACTGACGAAAAGTACAACAATGTACATTATATTTCCATATCTGACTTTGGCATATTCTCCGATAGTATTGCCTTCTGGAATCAATTCTTTTATACGGCCTGAAACCGGCAAAAAGACAATATAAGATAAAGAAATGGCCAGCCCATATCCTATCATTGCTGTTAGCCCTTCCAAATATGCCATTTCACCTGGAGAGAAAATAAGACCGGTGCCTACAGCATAAGCTATGAAAGTTGCAGTCATAAATGCCGTAGTAATGTTCCTGCCTGCGGTAAAATATGAGTCGCTGTCAAGCATTTTCCTCTTACTAAAGAGGTAACCTAACCAAGTAATAGAGCCCATAAGTACCAGGCTGAAGATAATCATAAGAGTTCCAAAGTTGAGCATTATAATTCCTCCCTTGTGTAGCAAGTTCAGCAGGAAACCCGAACAATACTACAAATAAATATAAAAATGTCCGTATTCAATTAAAACACTAAACACTACATTTGTCAATGTGTAAAATTGTTTATTAGATGTGAAAATAAAAATGAGATTATTGTGAATGAATTATCACGATAATCTCATTTATGTATAGTTAAGTAAGATTTTACGCTTATTAAACTATTCTGATGCGAAGATGGCGGCAAACGACCCATTTTTCCAGCCTTTTTTTTGTAAAGTTTTTGCCTATAACAATGGACTTGTATGCAGGAAATTTCTCACTTATGCTTCAATTACAGTTCCCACATTGCAGAAGAAAAACCTTTCTTGAAATTCCTGTGCAAGACGCATTGAGGCTTTAAGTCCAGTGCAATGAGATACACCAATGCGGTCAATATTGTAATTCTGTAAAGCTTCAATACTCTTATCCTGCTGTTCTTTGCTTACTGAACCAAGATGAGTTCCTCCCAAAATAGCACAAATATGCTTTTGACCGGTTTTTTCTATAACATAGTTAAGAATATTTATTATTCCAGAATGAGCACAACCAAGAATTATGTATAGTCCTTTTTGAGTCTCAATAACTAATGTTTGATCATCAATAATTGGGTCCTGCTCAAAATAAGTATCCTCTTTAATAACAAGACCTTTATCTCCCTTTTCAAAATCGGTATTTCTAGGTATTTCTCCCGTTAAGGATAACCCAGGTACGATTTCTTGCCAAGCTTTACTAAATATAAATCTAGCGCCGCTACTTTCTAAAACGGATCGAGAAAAGGGAATTCCAATATATCTAGCATGCTCATCTTTTATTGAAAAGCTTTCTTTAAAAAGATTGGGATGAGTATATACATTGACTGTTCCAGTCACTGAAAGAACGTCAAGTAAACCGCCTGTATGGTCGAAGTGATGGTGGCTAAGCATGATGCCATTTATTGTCGAAAGATCTTTTTTAAAAATCCTCGCATTATTTATTATAGCCTTCCCCTGGCCTGTATCAAAAAGAAAATTACCATGGCTAGTTTCAAGGAAAATAGACCATCCATGTTCCGCGATTGCACCGGCATTGCCAATTACATAGTTTTCGCAAAGAACGGTAGCTCTAAATCTCATAAAATCACCTTTTCCATTAATAGTAGAAAGAGATAACTTTCATAAAACTATTATACTATATTAATGTAAATCAGTTTCATAACATGTTAGATAAACAAAAAATATCATGGTGGATTATTGGTACCATCATGATATTTTTATGATACTTTATAGTTTATTTTATCCACGTCCGAGCTGATGCAAGGCTCCTGGAACTGCCTCAATTAAAACGAATATTCCTATGCCTACAAATAGAATTCCTGCTGCGAGTTTTAGATAAGCTTCAGGTACATATCTAGATACAACTTCCCCGAATAAAGCGCCGATTAAAGTGACAAGGACGAGTGCAAGTGAAGCGCCAAGGAAAATTGGCAGGGGTTTTTTGTACTGTGTTACAAGTGTAAAAACAGCTAATTGAGTTTTGTCCCCAAGTTCTGCTAAAAATAACATACAAAATGCCATTAAGAAGAGCTTAAAATCCATGTAAAAACACTCCTAACATTATTTTTATACTGATCCAAAAAGTAAAGACGTCATGTAACACTATTACTTTGATTCTATAATTCCCTCTTTTATAAACAATAAAAGACCTTTATTCCGAATAAAAAATCCGAAATAAAGGTCTCGTTCCCAAAAAAGTGGTGAAAGCCCAGGCATAAAAATGCCAGCATGTTGAGCTTTCAAAGACAAAAGCCCGAACTACTCCCCTTTATTGTAAAGACATTATAACATTTTCAAGTTATAATGGCAAGCAATGCTAGCTGCCGATTGATGTAAAAAAGCCGTTTAAATATCGGTTATCATTGACACTAATATTAAACTTTGATAAACTTTGGAATAATAATTCTAGAAAATTATTTGGGGGCGATTTTTTGACTAAGTTTGGCAAGGAGGGTTTAAGTTTCGACGACGTTTTGGTAATACCCTCAAAATCCGAGATATTGCCGAAAGATGTCGATATTACTACTCGACTGACCAATAAAATAAAACTAAATATACCTATCATCAGTGCAGGAATGGACACGGTAACGGAGGCTCGATTGGCTATAGCTATTGCCAGAGAGGGCGGTATAGGAATTATCCATAAAAACATGAACATTGAAAGGCAAGCTTTGGAAGTGGACAAAGTCAAACGGTCTGAGCATGGAGTCATAGTAGATCCTTTTTATTTGTCCCCGGAAAACCTTATAGGAGAAGCTCTAGAGCTTATGGAGCGCTATCGGATATCTGGTGTGCCTATTACTGAAGGGACAAAATTAGTGGGTATCCTTACTAACAGGGATCTTAGATTTGAGGACGAGAAATCTAAAAAGATTAAGGAAGTTATGACTAAAGACAATCTTATTACAGCACCGGAAGGAACTACTCTTGACGATGCTATGAAGATTCTTAAAAAGCATAAGATAGAAAAGCTCCCTATAGTTGACGATGATTTTAATTTAAAAGGCTTAATTACAATTAAAGACATTGAAAAAGCTATAAAATATCCTAATTCTGCTAAAGATCAATCTGGGCGTTTATTGGTAGGTGCAGCAGTAGGAGTTACAAGAGATATGGAAGAACGTTTAAAGGCTCTGGTGCAAGCCAATGTGGACATCGTAGTTGTAGATACTGCTCATGGCCATTCTAAGGGAGTTATGGAAGCAGTATATCGTATAAAAGAGCGATATCCCGAATTGCAGGTCATTGCTGGCAATGTTGCAACTGCAGATGCCACCCGAGATTTGATAAAGGCAGGAGCTGATGCAGTAAAGGTTGGTATGGGTCCTGGTTCCATATGTACTACAAGAGTAGTAGCAGGGATAGGAGTGCCACAGGTAACGGCAATTTATGATTGTTTTCAGGAAGCTCAAAAATATAATATACCAATTATCGCTGATGGCGGAATCAAGTATTCAGGAGATATAGTAAAGGCTATAGCAGCCGGAGCAGATACAGTTATGCTGGGCAGTCTATTTGCGGGGACGGAGGAAAGTCCCGGTGAAATCCAAATATATAAAGGCCGCAGTTTTAAAGTATACCGCGGTATGGGCTCTATGGAAGCCATGGAACATGGCAGCAAGGACAGATATTTCCAAGAAAATGCCAAGAAATTGGTACCCGAAGGTGTTGAAGGCCGGGTGCCTTATAAAGGCCCCCTTTCTGAGATAGTGTATCAGCTAGTGGGAGGCTTAAGGGCAGGCATGGGCTATTGTGGAACACAAAATATTCAAGAGCTTAAGAAAGCCAATTTTATTAAAATTAGTTCTGCTGGTTTAAGAGAAAGTCATCCACATGATATATATATAACCAAAGAAGCTCCGAATTACTCGCAAATATAGGACTGGCTAGGCCAGTCCTATATTTGTTATTGTTTATATTAAACCTTCTTCTTCCAAAAATTCTCGGGCTACATCTTTTGGTTCCCGCTTGTCTAAATCTACAGCTGCATTAAGCTCTGCCATTTTAACATCGTCGATGCGGCCGGCTAATTTATTTAACACTTCCTCTAATTCCGGATGTTTCTCTAGAACTTCTCCCCTTACTATAGTAGTTGCATCATAGGGTGGGAAAAATTGTTTATCATCTTCAAGAATTACCAAATCAAAAGCAGCGATTCGACCTTCTGTTGCAAAGGCGCTTATTACATCAACACTACCTTGAACAAGAGCTTGATACATTAATGAAGGATCCATACCTTTTACATCTGCAAACTCAAAGTCGTAATGATTACTAAGCCCTGGATAGCCGTCATCCCTCTCTGTGAAAACATAGGTGCAACCAAGAGTTAATTCATTAGCTACTTGGGCCATATCAGATATTGTCTTTAAATTATATTTTTCAGCTGTTTCTTGTGTTACTACCATTGCATAGGTATTATTAAAACCATAAGGTTTCATCCATTTAATATTAAACTGCTCATCAAATTCCTTCTTAACAGTCTCATATACCTCATCCGGGTCGCTCATTGGCTCAATTCCAAGGCTGGTGAGACCGGTTCCGGTATATTCCAAATATAAATCGATTTGATCAGATTTTATTGCATTTAAAATAACATTTGATGCTAGATTTGTCTGCAAACTAGTCTTTAAGTCGGTATTTTCCTCTATTAGAATACTAAGCATTTCAGCCATAATAAACTGTTCAGAAAAGTTTTTTCCACCAACTCGTATTTCTTTTGGGGCTTTTGAACTACCACAACTGGTTACACCAGTTAATAAAAATATCCCTATTAAAACGACAATAGTTAAAGCCCTCCATTTTCTCGTCATTAAAAATGCCTCCTTTAAAATTTACGCTTTTTTGTGAAGTCCTTTCGGAGTAAGTCTATACTCTACATATCCCAGTACTTGATCTGCTAAAATTGCAAGTACCGCTGCAGGTATAGCACCTGCTAATATCATCTCATTTCTGTACATCTGTATCCCCGTAAAAATTAATTCCCCTAGACCTCCTGCACCAATATATGCAGCAATGGTCGTCGTTCCAATATTTATTACAGTTGCAATCCTAACTCCTGCCATAATAACTGAAAGAGATTGGGGCAATTCTACCATACGCAGTATTTGCATATTTGTCATGCCCATGCCCCGCCCTGCATCTATCATAAATGGCGATACCTCTTTGATGCCTGTGTAGGTGTTTTTTACTATAGGTAAAAGTGCATAAAGGAAAAGTACCAATATAGCAGTCCTCTTACCAATGCCCAAAAACGGTATAAGGAGACCAAAAAAAGCGATACTAGGAACTGTCTGAAATATACTTGTAACAGCCAGCATTATATCCGCTAGACGTTTATTCCTGGTTATGGCAATACCTAGGGGAACACCAATTATTATTGAAGTTAATATTGCAGTTCCTGTTAGCTGCAAGTGTTCAAGTATTAAGCGAAATATGGTATCAGGATTATTTATGAAATATCCAAATATGGTCACTTTTTACACTCCCTTCACACAGTTAAATGCTGTCCGAGGACATTAACCAAGCTAGACCTTGTTATAAGACCTGTCAATCTTTTATCATCACTGATAACCGGTACATAACCAACCTGCTTTTGAGCCATAATTGACAGCACTTGACTTACATTTGCATCTTCTGCTACATAATCAATGTCTGTTCTGTATATTTCAGATACCTTTTCTACACTATCAAAATTTTGAAGTACATCGTTGGCTGTAATAAGACCGATAAACTTGCCAGACCCCTCCACTACCATGAGGCTGTCCACCTTTTGCCGGCGCATCTTTTCTAAAGCCTGGTTTAAAGTCCTGTTGGGAAGTATAGTGACAGGATTTTTTATCATGATATCTTTAACATTGATAAATTCCGGCTGCTTAAGCAGCCTATCTTTGCCGATGAATTCTTCTACAAAGCCATGAGCGGGATTTGTTAAAAGTTGCTTAGGACTGTCATATTGAACCACCTGACCGTCCTTCATAATGGCTATTTTATCAGCGAGTTTCAAGGCTTCGTCCATATCATGGGTTACAAAAATGATGGTTTTTCCCAGTTTATCCTGCATCTGCAACAACTCTTCCTGTAATGTGGTTCTTGTAATGGGGTCAACTGCTCCAAAAGGTTCATCCATTAATATAATTTCCGGATTAGCTGCCAAAGCTCTAGCTACACCAATTCGTTGCTGCTGCCCTCCACTTAATTCATTTGGATAGCGATAGTAAAATTCAGATGGAGACATGCCTACAAACTCCAGCAACTCTTCAACCCGCTGTTTTCGTTTAGCTTCAGGCCAGTTCTTAAGATATGGAACAAGACCAATATTTTGAGCAATTGTCATATGAGGGAAAAGTGCGATCTGCTGTATAACATAACCGATATTTCGCCTAAGTTCCACCACATCCAGTTTACTAATATCTGTTCCATTGATATAAATAGTACCTTTAGTAGGTTCTATTAAGCGATTTATCATGCGCAAAGTAGTTGTTTTACCACACCCGCTGGGGCCAATTAGGACAATGGTTTCTCCAGAATATAAATTTAAAGTCAAATCATTTACTGCAATAAAATCGTCAAATCTTTTAGTTACATTTTTAAAGCTTATCAATAAAAGCCCTCCCTTCACAATTATTATTCTACTTATTACTTTTATTTAATATGTAATTTTAAATAAAAATAAGCTATGGAGATCCATAGCTTAATGGAATAGCAATAAAATATAACTATCTTAACTATCAATCTCATCTTCCACGCTTACGAGGTTAGCTGACGGGTTTGGGATGAAGAGTACCCTACTTCTTCAAGAAGATACACCCCATATAATGGTTCCCCCGCTCCAATCTATTTACATAGAAAGGATTAAGCGAATACTCAAATACAAAAACCTTTTTTTCACATTTTCTATTATTACAGAATAAAAAATTACTGTCAACTTCAGTTGCTCAAAGGTACTGTTTATGATATTATTTTCATAATAAAGTTTTTACATAATATCTTTAGCAGGAAATCGATTTGCATAAGTAGAATAGTATATTTAAGCATATTTGTATAATTCGGTAAGTCAACATTTAAGGAGGAGATCAGGTTTGAAAAACTACAAAAGCGATATGATAAGGAATGTCGGTCTTATTGGTCACAGTGGTTCCGGAAAGACATCCTTAGCCGAAGCTATGCTGTACAATGCAGGTGCGATAGACCGCCTGGGCAAAATTGAAGAAGGTAATACAACATGCGACTATGATCCTGAGGAAATAAAAAGAGGAATATCCATAAGTACGTCAATAGCTCCATGTGAGTGGAAAAATATTAAAATAAATGTAATTGATACTCCGGGGTATTTTGACTTTGTAGGTGAAGTAAAAAGCACTTTAAGGGTTGTGGAAAACGCACTTTTGGTAACTTGTGCTGTGTCTGGTGTAGAAGTAGGCACTGAACAGGTTTTTAAATATGCTGATAATGAGGGTATACCCCGCATGTTTTTTATAAATAAAATGGATCGTGAAAATGCAAACTTTAAAAAGGTTCTTGACCAGATTCGTGAATTTTTTGGTTCTAAAGCTGTTCCTGTGCAAATACCAATTGGTGCCGAAGCCAACTTCAATGGCATTGTTGATATAGTTTCAAACAAGGCATATACTTTTGATGGCAAAAATGTAAAAGAATGTCCTATACCTGATGAATTAAAAGATGATATGGAAATGTATAGATCTATGTTGGTAGAAGCCGTGGCTGAAACTGATGATGAACTCTTGATGAAATATCTTGACGGAGAAGAACTTTCTGATGATGAAATAAAAAAGGGACTGAAGATTGGTGTAATTGGTGCTGACATATATCCAATACTATGTGGGTCGTCTGTGACAAATAAAGGGATAAACTTACTTATGGATACAATTTGTAGTTTTGCATCTTCACCTGTTGACAGATCAGCTGAAAAGGGAACTAAGCCCGGTTCAGATGAAGAAGTTACAAGAGAATGTAAGGCTGATGCACCATTTTCTGCTTTAGTATTTAAAACCATGGCTGATCCTTATGTAGGTAAACTCAACTTGTTTAAGGTGTTTTCGGGCAGCGTAAAATCTGATTCATCAGTATACAATGTAACTCAAGGTCAAAGTGAAAAGTTTGGTCAAATCTATGTCATGAAAGGTAAAAAACAAGAAAATGTTAGTGAAGTAGCAGCCGGCGACATTGCAGCAGTAGCAAAACTGCAAAACACCTCAACTAATGATACCTTATGTGACAAAGATAATCCTATCATTTTAAAACCCATTGATTTTCCGAAACCTGTACTATCTTTAGCTGCACAGCCTAAAGCATCAGGGGATGAGGATAAGATATCATCAGGATTAAGCAAACTTATGGATGAAGATAAGACTTTTATTGTTATTAAGGATCATGAAACCGGTCAACTTTTGGTTTCAGGAATGGGTGAAATTCACCTAGAGGTTCTGGGAGCAAAACTTAGCAATAAGTTTGGTTCGGAAATGGTGCTTGAAGCTCCAAAGGTTCCTTATCGTGAGACCATTCGTGGAACGGCGAAAGTGGAGGGTAAGCATAAAAAACAAAGTGGTGGCCGCGGTCAATACGGTCACGTTTGGATAGAAATTCAGCCGCTAGAATCAGAAGAAGAATTTGAGTTTGAAGATAAGATATTCGGTGGTGCGGTGCCTAAACAATACATTCCGGCCGTTGAGAAGGGTATTAGAGAAGCGTTAAAAGATGGTGTGCTAGCCGGTTATCCCATGGTAGGTGTAAAAGTTATTTTATATGATGGCTCTTACCACCCTGTTGATTCTTCTGAAATGGCCTTTAAGATAGCCGGCTCTATGGCTTTTAAAAAAGGTGCGGTTGATGCAAAGCCAGTACTATTGGAGCCAATCATGGATTTAACAGTAGTTGTCCCAGACAATTACATGGGTGATATCATCGGCGACTTGAATAAACGTCGTGGTCGCGTTTTGGGTATGGAACCGAAAGATGGTATGCAGCACATTAAAGCTCAAGCACCTATGTCAGAAGTATTTCGTTATGCTACAGACCTGCGCTCTATGACTCAAGGCAGAGGCTCTTTCTCCTCTATTTTTAGCCATTATGAAGAGGTTCCAGGAATGATTGCCGAAAAAATTATTGCCGAAGCACAAAATAAAGAATAGTATTACCATAATATGTAACTCTCCTTTTCCGTATTTATGTTTTCATTTAAGGAAAAACTTAAATATAACATAATGTGACTTAAAGATGATTTAAAAGGAAAAGGAGGGTGCAGCTCTTGGTCAGATCACGAAAAAAAATGCGTGTAGGACCAACTCCGGACAGAGTTGAAGATATTCACAAGAAAAAAGTGGATAGCCTTATTGAAGATCAATTAGTTGATGATACTATGTATGGAGAGATTATTCCTAGTTTACATGGGTGGACTTCATCTGAAGAACAAGAACAGAGAACTAATCGACTGATCGAGATTTCAAAAGAATTAGCAGCAAAAAAAAAGAAATGATAAACAGAAGGGAGGACAATGTCCTCCTTTTTTAATTAGGTAAATATAATGTTAGTACAAAAAATGTATGCAGATTTTATATTTATACTTGCAAATTTTGCTAAACTGAATTATAATATAATCGAAGGTCAGGAAAAGTCAAAGATAATCCGAGTAGCATTTTCCCTAATGGAAGGAGGATTTTATGGCTAATCTTTCAGATATAATTGAAGCCTTTATCAAAGAAATGTTTGATGATTTGCCAGGGGGCATTTTGGAAATACAGAGAAATGAAATGGCAAATCAGTTTAAATGTGCACCGTCGCAAATTAATTATGTTCTTACAACCAGATTCACTTTGGAACGAGGATATTTCGTTGAAAGCCGTCGGGGTGGGGGAGGATATATTCGGATAAAAAAGCTAAAGATAAGAGAAGATAAGTTTTTAAGAGAGATTTTGGAATATATAGGTGAATCTATATCAGGTTCGGATGCGAGAGCGATAATCAATAGACTATATGAAGAAGATATTATAACACAAAGAGAAATGCAAATCCTATATGCAGCAATTAATAAATATAATCTGCCTCTAAGTCCTTCAAACCAAAACATTATAAGAGCGCGAATCATGAGATCGATAATAACTGCAATTATGGACTTTGAGGCCAGAAAAGGGGGAGAAAAGAACAATGATGTGTGAAGAATGTCAAATGAGACCGGCAACCGTGCATATAACTAAAATAGTGAATAATAAAAAATCACAAATCCATCTTTGTGAAGAATGTGCGAAACATAAACACATATCCTTCTCAACAGGCATAGGTGCATTGGGGTTTGACGATACTGGTTTTTCAGTAGCCAAATTACTTTCAAGTTTCTTTGAATCTCCGCAACAGAGCCCATTGACTAATGTTAACAATCTAAAGTGCAATAGATGTGGTTTGTCATTTCAGGGGTTTTCACAGACGGGTAGATTTGGATGCAGCCAGTGTTACGATAGCTTTAAAGGGCAGATGAATCCTCTACTACGCAGAATCCACGGAAAGACTTATCATGTAGGTAAAGTGCCTAAGAGAACCGGTAGCAAACTTAGAATAAAACAAGAAATAGACCAACTAAAGAGGGAATTGCAAGAAGCAATAAATGCTGAAGAATACGAACGTGCTGCTGTACTCCGTGATAAAATAAAAGAAATATCTCAAAAGAAACATGAGGAATAGGAGATGGTAAAATGGGTGTAGAAAATCTCATGGATCCGACTCAAATTAAGTGGGTTAATTCTCCAGGCCCAGAAGGAGATATAGTTATTAGCAGTCGGGTCAGACTCGCTCGTAACTTGAATAATGTACCTTTTCCCCATCTTCTATCAGAACAAGAAGGCAAAAAAATCGTTACAGAAGTATACTCAACTCTAAAGGAAAACCCTGTTTTCTCTCATGATATTGACATTTATAATATGAATGAATTATCGTCAGAGCAAAAAACAATGCTCTCGGAGATGCATCTAATAAGTCCTGCTTTGACAGGGGCAAAATCTGGAGCGGTTGTTGTAAACACAGATCAAACAATAAGCATAATGATAAACGAAGAGGATCATCTTAGGATGCAGTTAATGCTGCCAGGTTTGCAATTAGATGAGGCTTTTAAGCAAATCGACAAACTTGATGACCTACTAGAAGAAAAGATTGACTTTGCTTTTGATGAGAATATTGGATATCTGACATCATGCCCTACTAATGTGGGCACTGGTCTGAGGGCATCAGTAATGATGCATTTGCCTGTTCTTACAATGATGGATCAGATTGGGCGGATTTTTTCAACTATATCCCAAGTTGGCTTAGTAGTTCGAGGTTTATATGGTGAAGGCACTCAAGCTAAAGGGAATTTGTACCAAATATCAAATCAGATAACTTTGGGCAAATCTGAAGAAGATATTATACAAAATGTATCTGGTGTAGTAAAGCAAATAATAACAAGTGAACGTAAAATAAGACAAAACTTATCCGGTGAAGCTCGAATTCGATTGGAGGACAGGATATTAAGATCTTATGGTGCTTTAGCGAATGCTAAGCTCATAAACTCAGAAGAGGCCTTGACTTACTTATCTGACGTCAGGTTAGGAATTGATATGGGCATTATAAAAGACTTAAATCCTTCTGTTATTAATGGTCTTTTTATCACGACAGGACCGGCTTATATTCAAGAAATGTCTAGAGAATCAACAACACCATTAAACAGAGATTTATTTAGGGCAGATTTTATCAGACAAAAAATAGAAAAATGAGGTGATAACATGAATGGGAAGTTTACAGAACGAGCTCAAAAAGCAATTGCATATGCACAGGAAGAGGCTCGACGTCTCAACCATAATGTAGTAGGTACGGAACATTTGATTTTAGGGTTGATAAGAGAAGGAGAAGGTGTAGCTGCAAGAGCTTTGAAGAATCTAGGTATAGATGCGAAAAAGGTAAGAAATCAAGTGGAGATGATGGTGGGAGTAGGACCGTTTTCTACACAGGGACCAATCGGATATACACCGAGAGCAAAAAAAGTAATGGAACTAGCTATCGAAGAATCCAGAAAGCTGGGGCATAATTATATAGGTACTGAACATATTTTGCTTGGACTTATAAAAGAAGGAGAGGGTGTGGCAGCTCAAGTGCTAGCTAATTTAGGTGTTAGCATGGATAAAGCCCAATCTGAAGTATTAAATCTTTTAGGCGAACCTAAATCAGGTCAAGTTAACAAAAAGTCCACAAAAACTCCTACATTAAATCAATTCGGTCGTGATTTGACAGAATTAGCCACTGAGGGCAAACTAGATCCGGTAATTGGCCGAGAAAAAGAAATTGAGAGAGTTATACAGATACTTACACGTAGAACGAAAAACAATCCCTGCCTGATTGGTGAACCTGGTGTGGGGAAAACAGCAGTAGTTGAGGGTCTTGCTCAACAGATTAATGCACAAGATGTTCCCGAGCTTTTAAAAGATAAAAGAGTTGTAAGCTTAGACATGGCTTCTCTTGTGGCTGGAACCAAATTCAGGGGAGAGTTTGAAGAAAGACTGAAAAAAGTTATGACAGAAATTAAACAGGCGGGTAACATCATACTTTTTATAGATGAAATGCATACGATAATTGGTGCAGGTGCTGCTGAAGGTGCAATTGATGCATCTAATATACTAAAACCGGCCTTAGCCCGTGGAGAGATTCAAACAATTGGTGCTACTACTTTAGATGAATACCGTAAACACATTGAAAAGGATTCTGCTTTAGAAAGGCGTTTCCAGCCTATCACAGTTGAAGAGCCTACGGTAGAGGATACAATAAAAATATTGCAAGGTTTACGTGATAGATACGAAGCTCATCATCGGGTAAAGATTTCTGATGAAGCACTAGAAGCCGCAGCAAATCTTTCCCATAGATATATTGCAGATAGATTTTTACCTGATAAGGCAATTGACCTTATTGATGAAGCTGCATCTCGAGTGCGCTTAAAGACTTTGACAACACCTCCTGAGCTTCGAGATATGGAAGACGAACTTGAAGCTATTCGCAAGGAAAAAGATGCTGCTGTCAAGGCACAGGAATACGAAAAAGCAGCCGGTTTTAGAGATAAAGAACAAGAAGTTAAATCAAAAGTTAAAGAATTAAAAGAACGGTGGCAAAAAGACAATAAATTAGACAATACTACAGTGACAGAAGATGATATTGCTGAAATTGTGTCAAGCTGGACAGGTATACCCGTAAATCGTTTGGCTGAAGAGGAAGCAGAAAGGCTTTTAAATATGGAAGAGATTTTGCACAATAGAGTTATTGGTCAAAATGAAGCCGTCGTTGCCATCTCCAAAGCAATACGCAGAGCATATGCGGGTCTAAAAGATCCGGCAAGACCCGTTGGTTCCTTTATATTCTTAGGGCCTACAGGTGTAGGTAAAACTGAACTTGCCAGAGCTTTAGCAGATGCAATGTTTGGTGATGAAGATGCGATGATACGATTGGATATGTCAGAGTATATGGAGAAATTTGCTGTATCTAGAATGATTGGTGCTCCTCCTGGATATGTTGGTTATGACGAAGGTGGGGAACTAACTGAAAAAGTTCGGCGAAAACCATATTCGGTTGTTCTGTTTGACGAAATCGAAAAGGCGCATCCGGATGTCTTTAACATTCTGCTACAAATCCTAGAAGACGGAAGACTTACAGATTCTAAAGGTCGTTCAGTAGACTTTAGAAACACAATACTGATAATGACTTCAAACGTAGGTGCAAATTTGATTCAAAAGCCAAGGACATTTGGTTTTGAACCAGTGGCTCAGGCTGAAGAGAAGAATTATGCCGAAATGAAGGAAAAAGTGTTGGATGAATTAAAGAGAACCTTTAGGCCGGAATTTTTAAATCGTATTGATGAAACAATAGTGTTCCATTCTCTAAATCAAGAGCATATTAGAGCAATAGTTACTTTAATGATAGATGAAGTTAACACTAGACTAAAGCAAAACGATATTTCCATTGAAGTAACTGATAAAGCTAAGGATTTACTAGCGGAAGAAGGATTCGATCCTATGTATGGTGCAAGACCACTTCGCCGTGTAATCCAAAAAAGAATTGAAGATAAAATTTCAGAAGAACTATTAAAACGAAATATTTCCAAAGGCGATGTATTGATTATAGATGCTGATGAAAATGATATTACATTTAAGAAGAAAGAACTTACCCCGACAATGAACTTGTAAATATAGCATCTTAGGGGCACAGTAATTTATAATAAATGAAAACTGTGCCCTGATTTTTATTTTAAAAAAGTAAGCTTTTTAGCGGGGGAGGACAAACATTGAAAGAAAAAAAACAATTCATATGTCAACAATGCGGATCAATAACACCCAAATGGCTTGGTAGATGTCCCGAATGTGGTAGCTGGAACAGCATAGTAGAAGAAATGGTATTACCGGTTATGAAAAGTTCAAATAGAAAAAGCAACCCACTACTTTTGGATGAAATAACATATTCAGAAGACGAAAGGATACTGACGTCAATTGGTGAATTAGACAGGGTTCTTGGAGGTGGAATCGTTCCTGGAAGTCTGTTTTTGGTAGGTGGAGATCCAGGCATAGGGAAATCTACACTAATGTTACAGATTTGCGGCAATTTAAGCAAAAAGAAGAGTGTTCTTTACATATCCGGTGAGGAATCAGAGAAACAAATAAAATTGAGAGCCGATCGATTGGGAATAAAAGATGGAAATCTGTATATATTGACTGAAAATGATATGAATTTGATACAGTCAGCTATAAAAGATTTGCAACCTGATGTTGCTATTATCGATTCCATACAGACTGTATATTTTCCTGAGATTTCATCAGGGCCTGGTAGTGTAAGTCAAATAAGGGAATCCACCGTTAAATGTCTTAGGCTGTCAAAAGAAACAGGAACAGCAATATTTATAGTCGGCCATGTTACCAAAGAAGGAAGTTTGGCGGGACCTAAACTCCTGGAACACATGGTTGATTGTGTTCTTTATTTTGAAGGTGAGAGGTATCATTCTTACCGGCTTTTAAGGGCAGTAAAAAATAGATTCGGTTCTACTAATGAGATAGGTATTTTCGAAATGAGAGATAAGGGACTTGTTGAAGTAGAAAGTCCTTCAAAGTATTTACTTTCCGGTAAGCCGCTAGATACGGCAGGCTCAGCAATTGCCTGCGTTTTGGAGGGGACTCGGCCTCTTTTGGTAGAAGTTCAATCTTTGGTGTCTCGGACAGGTTTTAATCTACCTAGAAGGCAGACTTCAGGTATTGATTACAATCGTGCAGCCTTATTAATTGCTGTTTTGGAAAAAAAATTGGGATTTATGTTAGGACAAGAAGATATCTTTGTAAATGTGGCAGGAGGAATAAAAGTTGAGGAACCCGGTGCGGATCTTGCCGTAATTGTTGCAATAGCTTCTAGCTTTAAAAATAGATCGGTAACGGAAGATGCGGTAATAATTGGCGAGGTGGGTTTAGCTGGTGAAGTTAGAGCTGTAAGTCATCTTGAAAAGAGAGTTCAAGAAGCGGCTAAACTAGGGTTTTCCAAAGCAATCGTACCTTACGAAAATGCTGTTGATATTGCGCACTACGATAAGATTAAAATTTTCGGTGTCAAAAATGTAAAGGAAGCTGTTAACGTGGGGATTAAATGATTAATATAAAAAAGCAGCTTATGCTGCTTTTGTTAAATGTATCTCAAAATTTTGTCATATATAAAAGAAAAAATGTGTCTTAATGCCCTGTTAAGACATATTGTATATGCCAAGTGTAGAAAGTTTTTCGTTTTCGGCGCAAATAATATCTTTCAAGTTTAAACCTAGAATATTGCACAGGGCGGCTAGATAAAAAAGGTGATTTCCTATTTCCTGCTCTACAATTTCTTTACAGTCAACACAGAGCTCACCTTTAGTGTGAGTATCCATGTAAGAAACAAGTTCAAACAGACGAATTTCATCAGGGATTTGTTGCTTTTTTGCATTGATTTGCAAACAACCGCAGTTGGTAACGGATTTTGATACAGCTCGGTTAACTCTGGCAGAAGTTTCATGTATCTTTGTCAGAACGTCAATGATGCTTTTATGCCTAACTAAACAGCCGGCAACAGTATCTTGAAACTCATCGCAGCTAAGGTCCTTCACCTATATTCCCCCTCGTAATATTCTGTCTGACTATATTATAGACACCTTACATTCGATTTGTCAAACTCATATAGTATTAAAACTTAGCTTAAACATATAATATAAATTCGTTTTAACAGAGAAAAAGCGTTTGATTTTAATTTGCAATCTAGCGGATCAAAAACAACTAGGTAAGTTGTAAAATTAATTGACCAAACATAAGAAAATAGAGTGACTCACATCGGAACCTCTGATAATGTTTTAAGTGACCAAACCAAAAACATTGGAGGGACCGAAATGAGTCAACTTAATAATACCACAAAGAAAAGGCACTTTAAACACCTAAATGAGAGGGAACGCTATCAAATTGAAATATTAATAAAGGATGGCAAGAAACCAAAAGAGATAGCCTCAATAATGGGAAGGCATAGGCGTACCATTGAGCGGGAAATCGTTCGTGGAACCATAAGATTGATGAACAGCGACCTAACCTATTCCGTAACATATTGTGCCGATGTAGGACAACGAAAATATGAACAGGCGTCATCAAATAAGGGAGCAGGGCTAAAGATCGGGCACGATCATAAATTAGCTAATTACATAGAAAAAAGAATAATCGAGGATAAGTATTCGCCAGACGCTGTAATAGGAGAAATAAGGGCAAAGGGATTAAAATTTGAAACTACAATTTGCACCAAAACGTTATACAACTACATTGACAAAGGAGTATTTGCTAGTATAAGCAACAAAGATTTACCGATAAAGCGTAATAAGAAAAAGAGGAAATACCAAAAAGTCCGAATAGCTAAGAAAAATCTAAGAGGAACCAGTATTGAAGAACGACCATCCCATATAGAAAAGCGAGAAGAATACGGGCACTGGGAAATGGATTGTATTGTAGGCAAACGAGGCGAAAGTGGTGCGACTTTGTTGGTACTAACAGAGCGAAGTACCAGGCAAGAAATAATTCGCAAAATGCCTGATAAGACCCAGGCTTCAGTAAAGAAAGAGCTAGATAAACTAGAACGCAAGTATGGCAAGAACTTTTCAAAGCGTTTCAAAACGATCACAGTAGATAATGGCCCTGAATTTTTAAACAGTGCAGAGTTAGAATCTTCTGCCCTTGATCCTAAAAACAAAAGATTTAGGTTGTATTATGCTCATCCTTATAGTTCATGGGAACGTGGCTCAAATGAAAACGCTAATAGGCTTATTCGTCGCTTTATTCCCAAAGGCACAGACATAGGTAAACTTACACATAGAGAAATACAAAGGATAGAGCATTGGATGAATAATTACCCTAGAAGAATATTTGGTTATAGAACTGCAAACGAAATGGCTGCTTAAAACAGGGTTCTGTAAGAATATGTGAGGCAATTAAACTTGCAATCTACAAATCAAAAACAACTAAAAAAAAGTCATTGACACGCCAATAAATGTATAGTATAATATGCGTTTAACTTGACAAAACCCGCAAAATATGTTACTTTTTTAGTAGTGATATTTTGGGGAGGAGCTGTAAATGTTCAATATTGGAGACAAAGTAGTTTATCCAATGCACGGAGCTGGAATAATTGAGGCTATAGAAGAAAAAGAAATACTAGGTGAAAAGCAAAAATACTATGTTATGCGTATGCCAATAGGTGACATGAAAGTCATGATACCTTTGAAAAATATAAAAGACATAGGGGTTCGCCAGGTGGTCGGGAGATGAAGAGATAACCGAAGTGTTCAATATCTTACGTGGCGAAAAAAGCAAGATGTCAGCTAATTGGAACAGGCGATATAGAGCAAATATGGAAAAGATAAGAAGTGGTAATATTTTTCAGTTAGCTGAGGTAGTTAGAAATCTAGCCTTACGAGATAAAGAAAAAGGTCTTTCCACCGGTGAACGCAAAATGCTGGAGAATGCAAAACATATTCTTATCAGCGAAATAGTGCTGTGCAAGAGTATATAGAGAAGACGAGGCGCTTCAACTGATTGAAAATGCATTCAATTGAAGTGCATTTTTTTATTGCCTGAATCAGCCATATTTTAGTATCATTATAGATTTAATTGATATTTTATTATATAATATTGAAAAGCTAAGTAAAAATCTTTGTAATGGCTATAATTAAAATAGGAGGTGACTTTATTGGTAAATAAAATTCCGAATTATAATTACTATTGTTGGATTTGTTATAGGTTATCAAATTATGTTCTTATTCTTTTATTTAAACAATTATATCGGTCTTTTTCATCTTGATTATGTGCCCACTTTGATTATTCAGTTGACTGGTACTTTTTTAGTTGGAATCATATTTTATTTTTTAAGTTCAAGAATAATTGAAAATAGCACAAAAGCGAAAGAGTGGATTGAAAATAGGTTGCAAAAAACTCCTATGAGAGATCTACTATATGGGTTTTCTGGAATTGTAATGGGTCTCTTGGTGGCAAACCTTTTTTCAAGAGCTTTTCTCTCTATTCCTTGGATAGGGGGATTTATTCCTGTTGTATTTAATGTTATGATGGCATACTTAGGGGCAAGTATTGCTATTAAGAAAAAAGAAGAATTGTCCAGTCTTATCTCTAATCCTGCAGGGACATTTCAAAAAAAGAGAAAATCTCAACATACAGTTAATTGGGCAAAACCAAAAATACTCGATACAAGTGTGATAATAGATGGACGCATAGCGGATATATGCCAGACTGGATTTATCGAAGGCAATTTGGTAATACCAGGTTTTGTGTTAGAAGAACTAAGACATATTGCAGATTCTTCAGATAATCTGAAAAGAAATCGAGGCAGGAGAGGTCTTGATATCCTAAATAAAATACAAAAGGAACTTAGTATCGAAGTAGAAATATACGAAGGTGATTTTGAAGATATAACAGAGGTTGACAGCAAGCTTGTTAAGCTAGCACAAATCCTAGACGGCTGTATAATTACCAATGACTTTAACTTAAACAAGGTGGCAGAATTTCAAAAAGTACAAGTATTGAATATAAATGAACTGGCAAATGCTGTAAAGCCAGTAGTTATTCCAGGCGAAGAGATGATAGTTCAAGTAATAAAAGATGGAAAGGAAACAGGTCAGGGAGTTGCATATCTAGATGACGGAACAATGATTGTGGTAGACGGAGGAAAAAGGCATATTGGTGAAACCATAGGTGTAATGGTAACCAGTGTTCTTCAGACCGCTGCCGGAAGGATGATATTTGCCAAGCCTAAATCCTTATAACTTGGGGTGAAATCATATGCAGGTAAACGCCATTATAGCAGCCGGCGGTCAAGGTAGACGTATGAACAGCAGCGTTAGCAAGCAATTTTTAAAAATAAAGGGCTATCCCATAATCTACTATACTTTAAACAAATTTGAAAAAATGGATATCATATCATCAATTGTGCTGGTATTAAGCAAAGATGATATGGATTATACTAAAGAGGAAATAATCAGCCGATATGGGTTTAAAAAGGTTATAATGGTTGAAGGCGGCAACGAACGCCAAGATTCTGTTTACAACGGTTTGAGGGTGCTTCCCCCTCAAACCGATATTGTTGTTATACATGATGCTGTTAGACCTTTTATTCCAATGAGACTTATAGAAAAAAGTGTAGAGTTTGCAAAAAAACATAAAGCAGTGGGAGTGGCAGTTCCTGTTAAAGATACTATCAAAGTAGTCGATAATAACAATATTATAAAAAATACACCAAATCGAAAAACCCTTTGGGCTATGCAGACTCCACAGACTTTTAGTTATGAGCTTATCATGGATGCTTATGAGAAAGCTCGTAGTGATGGGTTTTACGGCACTGATGATACTGTGTTGGTTGAACATATGGGATTGCCTGTGAAAATTATCGAAGGAGCCTATGAAAACATTAAGATTACCACTCCAGAGGATATGTTATTTGCAGAAACTTTTACAGCACTTGGATATGCGGATTATAGGAGGTAGACATGAGAGTAGGAATAGGTGTGGATGTTCATCAACTTGCGATAGGTAGAAAATTAGTGCTTGGTGGGGTTGCAATTCCCTTTGAAAAAGGATTAGTGGGGCACTCAGATGCAGATGTACTTGTTCATGCTATTAATGATGCTTTGCTCGGAGCTGCTGCATTAGGCGATATTGGGAAACATTTTCCTGACAATGATCCAAAGTATAAAGATATAAGTAGTCTTATTTTGCTTAAAAGAGTAAAGCAGCTCTTAGAAGAGTGCGGGTTTGAAGTTATAAACATAGATTCAGTAATATGTGCTGAAAAACCAAAACTATCACCTTATATTAGTGAGATGCGTCAAAATATTGCATCTTCACTTGAAATTGATATAAATAGTATTAGCGTGAAAGCAACGAGTACAGAAAAATTAGGGTTTGAAGGTCGTGGTGAGGGCATTTCGGCATATGCAATATGTATGATAAATAGAACATAAAAGCAAAAAAATCCAGAAAAGTGAATAATTCAAGTTTGGTTGGATATAATTTTAGTGAGGATATAGCTTATCCTCACTTTTTTCATATATAAAAAACGCCGAATTCCTTAAAAAGGATACGGGGGAACCACCTTAATGGGGTGAATCTCTTTTTTCGAGAAGGGTCTGCCTTTCGATCCTAACCCGTCAGCTAACCTCGGAGGCGTAGAAAGGAGGGTAGGCCATGGGCAAGAAGTTCGCCGGAATGGTCGTAACTTTTCTGGTGCTTTTTTGCTTTTGTGTGCCAACAAAAGGGGGGCAAAGTGATGAACATGTCATGCCTGTATATAGCAACATAAAAGCAACAGAAGATTATTATTCCGAGAAAAACCAGACTATTTCCTACAAAAAGACATCTACTATACTTGTAGGTAAAGCTTCCTGGTATGGACCGGCTTTTCACGGAAAAACAACAGCAAATGGTGAAATCTTTGATGAAAATGCCTTGACTGCTGCTCATAAAGAATTGCCTTTTGGTACAAAAGTTTTAGTTACTAATTTGAGTAATGGCAAAAAGACTATAGTAACTATAAATGACAGAGGACCTTATATAGAAGGAAGACATATCGATCTTTCTAAGGCGGCAGCTAAGGAAGTTGGGATGATTGAAGCCGGTGTTGTTGACGTCAAAATGCAAATTATTACTCAATAACAAGATGAGAGCAGAAGAAAACCCTACGAAGTAACGTAGGGTTTTTCCTTGAAAGAACTACCTACATTATGATATTTAACTCTTACATGAGAGTGAAAAGCCCTGAATAACAAATTTTTATAGCAATGGTTTTCGAGCCTTGGTCTTATTTTTATGAAATACTTGACTTTAGATAAAAAGTTTAATAGTATATAAACAAATTAAAAAAAGATGAAGTGTTGAAGGGACCCGTAGGCTTGACACCCCTTGCAGAGAGAAACCGTCACCGGCTGAAAGCGGTTTTAAGGAAGACAAGACCGAAATTGCACCCCGGAGCTCATACCTTGAATAGAGTAGAGGTATTGCGGCTATAGCCGTTAAATAAGTAAGTAAAAAGACAGAGTGGAACCGCGATCCCTCGCCTCTGAGAAGAGGCGAGGGATTTTTGATTTCATGTAAAAATGAGGAGGGAAAAGTATGTTTAGAACTATAAGAGAAGACATCAATGTGGTATTTGAACGCGATCCTGCTGCTAAAAGCGTTATTGAGGTTATATTATGTTATCCGGGTTTTCATGCAATTTTGCTACATCGTCTAGCTCATGGTTTTTACAAGCTTAAATTAATGTTGCTAGCTCGGATCATTTCTCAGATAAACAGATTTTTGACCGGAATTGAAATCCATCCATGTGCAAAAATAGGCAAGGGCTTATTCATTGACCACGGTATGGGAGTTGTCATTGGAGAAACGGCGGAAATAGGTAATAATGTTACTCTGTATCAAGGTGTAACTTTGGGTGGTACTGGAAAAGAAAAGGGTAAACGTCATCCTACCTTAGGAAATAACATTGTTGTAGGGTCCGGGGCTAAAATATTAGGTCCTGTAACGATAGGCGATAATTCAAAGATAGGTGCCGGGGCTGTTGTATTAAGGGACATTGATCCAAATTCTACAGTTGTGGGGATACCTGGTAAAGCTGTAGTAAGACAAAAAGTGGATTTTTCAGATACGGATTTTACAAAAGTGGATTTAAACCATCATTTACTACCTGACCCTGTAGCCGATATGATGAAAAGTTTACAGAAAAAAATAGAAACCCTGGAAATGAGGATTGCCTTTCTTGAAAAAGAACTTAATTCAAAAACAGGATAAATAAAAAATATTTGTATAAAGGGGAAATTTTAATGTTAATATATAATACATTTACAAGAAAAAAAGAAGAGTTTAAGCCTTTAGAAGGGAACAAAGTCAAAATATATACATGTGGGCCTACTGTTTACGATTTTTTTCACGTAGGCAATGCAAGGGTTTTTATTACATTTGATATGATAAGGAAGTATTTGGAATTCCGGGGATATGATGTAACTTTTGTACAAAACTTCACTGATATTGATGATAAAATGATAAAACGGGCTAATGAAGAAGGAATAACTGTAAAAGACCTTGGTGATAGATTCATACAGGAATACTTTAAAGATGCTGATGCTCTGGGTATAAGTAGAGCCGATGTCCACCCCAAGGCTACAGAACACATTAACGAAATTATTGAATTAATTAAGGTTTTAATAGAAAAGGGATATGCTTATGAGGTAAATGGCGATGTATACTATGATACTCGTAAATTTAAAGATTACGGGAAGTTATCCCATCAAGACATCGATGAATTGGAAGTTGGTGCTCGCATTGAACCAGGAGAGTTAAAGAAAGCCCCTATGGATTTTGCTTTATGGAAAGCAAAAAAACCAGGGGAACCGGCATGGGAGAGTCCTTGGGGAGAAGGGAGACCTGGCTGGCATATTGAGTGTTCCATTATGGCAATGAAGTATTTAGGAGAGACTATTGATATTCATGGCGGTGGGCCAGACCTGATTTTCCCCCATCATGAAAACGAAATCGCTCAAAGTGAAGCTGCCACTGGTAAACCTTTTTCTCTTTTTTTCATGCATGTTGGATACCTTAATATAAACAATCAAAAAATGTCCAAGTCCTTGGGTAATTTTTTTACTGTCAGAGATATACTGAAAAGTTATGAACCTGAAGTTTTGAGATTCTTCATGCTGTCTTCCCATTACAGAAATCCTATCAATTTTAGTCAGGATTTAATGGAGCAGGCTAAAAATTCTTTAGAGCGTCTATATAATGGCTTATATAGCATGGAACACTTGGAAAAGAAAGCTTTGGAAAAGAACCTTAATGAAGATCAAGAAAGATATCTACAAAAACTTAACATTTATAAAAAAGAATTTATTGAGGCTATGGATGATGACTTTAATACAGCTGATGCGATTGCTTGCCTTTTTAATATAGTGAGAGAATACAATATGAATATTAATGAAAAATCTCCACTAAAGCTTATCAAAGAAACAAAAGAATTGTTACTTGACCTTGGAAATGTGTTAGGTTTGTTTCGGAAATTTAGTGACGAAACCTTGTTAGATGAAGAAATAGAGCAGAAAATAAAGGAAAGGCAGGAAGCACGAAAGGCTAAGAATTATGCCTTGGCTGATAAAATACGAGACGAGTTAAAAGCTCAAGGAATAATATTAGAAGATACACCATCAGGAGTACGTTGGAAACGGCAGTAATAGCAGGGAGGGATTTTGATTTTTGATAATAAGGATATAAATTTTGATATAAATTCTATTTCTGCTTTAGCCTTAGCATTTGTAGGAGATTCAGTTTTTGACCTTTTTATTAGAACTAAGCTTGTTGGAAGTGGCAAAAAGGTAAGAGACCTTCACAGGGAAGCGGTAGGTTTTGTGAAGGCCTCTTCCCAGGCAGAAATATTAAGAAACATAGAGTCCACTCTTACACAAAAAGAGAGGGATATAGTAAGAAATGCTCGAAATGCTAAGGTAAATACGGTTCCCAAAAATGCTGATATCATGGATTATCATTATAGTACGGCTTTTGAAGCTTTACTTGGGTACCTTTTTCTTACAGGTCAAAAGGAGCGGCTAAATGATATTTTGCAAAAGTCTTTTGAGAACAAATGATGATCTAGCCTTGTATTTAATTTTTTCACTTTAAAGGTGGGTATTTGCCACAGCCTAACTCCCCTTCAGGGCAATATCCTAATTGTTCACAAGGAGCCCCTGCATTTTTAAAAAGAGCGGGGGCTATATTTTTTACTTCTGCTAGCATTGAATTCGCCAGTTGGCGTATTTCAGCCTGAGCACGATTGCAGCAGCGCAAGTTAAAGAAATTATAGAGACTGCGTACATTCATAGTCATAACTAATCTGGTCTGGGTACCGCTAGGCAAAATATATCTTGAATCTTCTTGATCTATACCCAATTTAACAAGCTCAATGTAACATTTTTTGCATGCGTCTAATCCTTTTATATAAGTAAGTAAAGCTTTTAGGTTTCTACAAATACTTTGTGGCACTATTGCATAGTAATTAAGGTTAATGAATTCTTCTATTATAGGTAAAATATGCATATTAAATTCATGAGACAGATTACATAAAGCTAAAAGCTTATCATCATCATAAAAAGGACTTGCAAAATCCAAGTTTTCATATATATGTTGGACAAAACCTAATGCATCCTTACTTTTTATTAATATTTCATTATTATTTTGAGTAATATTAAAATGAGTGGATTTAAAGATATATTCAAGATCCAAAGGAAAGGCAATTGCATATTCAGGATTATCGGACAATTTCCCGACACCGTCGAAAATTCCTCGCAGATAAGAAGGCTGATGTACTTTTGATATATTGTCAGGCGATTGGTCTCTTATGTGATACTTATCGATCAATGCTTGCTGTTTGTTGTTAATTTGACCTGAGAGTTTACCAGATAATGATAAACCTCTGATATAGCTCATGTTTTCAAAAGTCAAAACATCAGTATCATTACCTGATGATACTTCTTCTTTATCGAAAGGATTGTTATATCTTAAACTCTGAACAGAATATGAGCCAATACGATGTCTCGTAATTTGGGCTAATAGAGAACGACTTACTCCATCAATTGCAAAGGTGAAACTAACATGTTCTGTAGGTGACATGTGCCCCATATCAGTAAGTTTATTTATGAAAGAGGCAGCTTTTTCGGTTGTAAAATTATCCATAAGGCGTGTTGCGCTTATCTTAGAATAACAAAGACGTGCTGCTGCTGCTACGACTTTTTCCGGTTGTGGTGTATGAGATAGGATAGTTACCTTCATTTTACATAGCCTCCTTGACTTTTTTTGAAAATTAAAATATCATTTGTACAAACATTTATATTAATTATATCACAGTTGTTGTTTCAGGAGTGATTAAAGATTAGCGAAAATCAAATAGAAGGTAGAAATACAGTTTTAGAAGCATTACGATCTGATCGGGAAATACATAAAATTTTTGTAAAAAAGGGCGAACGTCACGGGGCAATATTGAAGATACTGAAAATGGCTAAGGAGTCTAGAATACCTGTTCATGAAATGGAAGATAAAATCTTTTTGTCTATGGCTGAAACCTTAAACCATCAAGGAGTTATAGCAAAAGTAGCCCCGAAGAGTTATAGTAGTGTTGATGATATTTTAAAAAGTGCTCGTGATTTAAAACAAGATCCGTTTATACTAATTTTAAACGAACTAACCGACCCTCAAAACCTTGGAAGTATTTTGCGAACTGTGGAGTGCTTGGGGGCCCACGGTGTAATTATACCCAAGCATAGGGCTTGCGGGATAACCCCTACTGTAGCTAAAGTGTCTTCCGGAGCTGTTGAATATGTAAAAATTGCCAGGGTTACAAATATAGCAAGAACTATTGAAGAGTTAAAAAAAGAAGGTTTATGGATAATCGGAGCTGATATAGAAGGAAAGGATTATTTCAAGGTGGATTTAACCGGCCCTATAGCTCTAGTCATCGGTGGTGAAGATAAGGGGTTAGGGAAACTAGTGAAGGAAAAGTGTGATTTACTGGTAAGAATCCCATTACGAGGCAAAATAACTTCACTTAATGCGGCTGTAGCTGCATCTATCTTAGGATACGATATACTAAGACAGAGGATAGAAAGTCATGGAAAACCAGTATAAAGAATATCTCTTGGTAGATGGCTACAACATCATTAATGCATGGCCTGAATTAAATAACGAGATGAAGAAGGTCAATTTGGAATCAGCTCGAGATAAACTAATAGATATCATGGCAGATTACTCAGCTTCTATGGCTATATCTGTTGTGGTGGTTTTCGATGCACATCAGGTTGATAAAAGCAGAAGAACCAGGTATAGAATAAATGGTGTGGATGTAATATACACAAAAGTAGGAGAGACAGCAGATCACTATATAGAAAAGGTCGTAGATGCTATTGGAAGAGAAACAAGAGTTAGAGTTGCTACTTCTGACTGGATTGAACAGCAAATTATTTTAGGGCGTGGAGCAAGTCGAATATCGGCTAGAGAACTTTATGAAGAAATAAAACAATTAAGAACAGCAAGGCAAAATAAGGAAAAAAAGTGTGAGAACTTAATGGAAACTATAGCAGATATCATCGATCCAAAGTTAATAGAACGAATTGAGAAAGATATTAAACATAAAAGGAAATAAACAAACTAGAGTCTTAAGGCTTGACTACTTCAACGGGTATAGGCTATAATGATTTTGTGGTCAATATTGCTCTTCAAAAATTCATGGGGGCGATTTTATTGAATGTCGGGCTTCATAGGGAGGAATACCTGCTTTTTGATGAAATGACAGATGAAGAAGTAGTATCTGAAGCAATAAATGATGATAAAGAGGCCTTGGAATACCTTATAAACAAGTATAAGAATTTTGTAAAATCTAAAGCTAGGTCATATTTTTTAATCGGCGCTGACCGTGAAGATATTATCCAAGAAGGCATGATTGGTCTTTATAAAGCCATACGGGATTTCAATCCCGAGAAGTTATCCTCTTTTCGAGCTTTTGCCGAACTTTGTATTACAAGGCAGATTATCACAGCTATTAAAACAGCTACCCGTCAAAAACACATCCCTCTAAATTCTTATGTTTCTTTAAATAAGCCACTTTATGATGAAGATTCCGATAGGACGTTGTTGGATATACTTTCTGGAGTAAAGATTGCAGATCCTGAGGAATTAATAATTAGTAGAGAAGAGTTTAAAGATATTGAGGGAAAGATGGGCGAGATTTTAAGTAAGCTGGAATGGCAAGTGTTAATGGCCTATCTTGGGGGCAAGTCATATCAGGAAATAGCCAAAGAGTTAAAGCGTCATGTTAAATCAATAGATAATGCCTTGCAAAGAGTTAAAAGAAAGCTTGAGAAGTATCTTGAAATTCGAGAACTTAATTAGCCATTCTAATTTATAAGCTTGACCGAAGTGTTTTTTCTATTTATAATTATAAAACGTGGAGAGATTCCCGAGTTGGCCAAAGGGGGCAGACTGTAAATCTGCTGGCAACGCCTTCGGTGGTTCGAATCCACCTCTCTCCACCAAAACATAAGCTTGCGGGAATAGCTCAGCTGGCTAGAGCGTCAGCCTTCCAAGCTGAATGTCGCGGGTTCGAATCCCGTTTCCCGCTCCAAATATGAATCTTATTAAATGTAATACTTTATCGTATTACATTTTTTGTTTTTATTAGTGACGTGCATGTTACAATGTAATTGTTTACAGCGTGTTATATAAAGTGCTAAACTGTGTGGCATGTTCTAATTCATCCACCATAGCGAGGTAGAAAGTATCTTTTATTAGTTGGTCGGTAGTAGAGAGCTGTACATCCCTGTAAAACTCTGCTGCTTCCAGCTCATCTTTTAAAGCCCGCAAAATGCCCGCTTTATAATTTGGATACTGAACAGGACTGATTGTGTATTGAGGCATTTTACCAGTATAATAATGATATAGTTTTGTAAATGCTTGTAAATGTTTAAGCTCATCCTGACGAGCGTGTTGAATAAATTCTCTGTGTAGTAAATCCGGTGCTTGCCGAAGCAGTGAGGCATAGAACTCTGCCGCTGTGGCTTCATCTATAATAGATTGATAAATGTATTGTAGTATTTCACGAAAGGATTTAGGACCTAGAATTGGCAAATTAGGAATTTGTGTATTAGTGTACTGATACATATTATCTCTCCTTTCAATCAATCGTATAGTTGCTATGATTCCATATTATTATTGATATTGTAATATGTGCATAAGCAAAAATTTAATTTGGCTTGCTCTTGACGAATAATAAAATATATATTAGAATATAATACGTTACAGCGCTGACAGGTACTGTAAGCTATAATAAGAAAATTGACGCGGGGTGGAGCAGTCTGGTAGCTCGTCGGGCTCATAACCCGGAGGTCGTCGGTTCAAATCCGGCCCCCGCCACCAAATGCCCACGTAGCTCAGTAGGCAGAGCGTCGCCTTGGTAAGGCGGAGGTCACCGGTTCAATCCCGGTCGTGGGCTCCATTTTTAGGTTTAATATGTTTGAAAATTTAGTTTTAAGTGTTGTAAAATCAGTTATTTTTGTTTAAAATAGTAGTAGTGTGGACATGCTCAACTTTAAAATGTATATTTTTACATATCAAGGAGGATTAACATGGCAAAACAAAAATTTGAAAGGACAAAACCCCATGTAAACATAGGAACCATCGGTCACGTAGACCATGGAAAGACCACATTAACAGCAGCCATAACGAAGGTACTTGCTGATGCAGGGCTATCAAACTTTATAGACTATGACAACATAGACAAAGCCCCAGAAGAAAGAGAACGTGGAATAACCATAGCCACATCCCACGTAGAATACGAGACAGAAAACCGTCACTATGCCCACGTAGACTGCCCTGGTCACGCTGACTACGTAAAGAACATGATAACAGGCGCAGCCCAGATGGACGGAGCCATACTAGTAGTATCAGCAGCAGACGGTCCAATGCCCCAGACAAGAGAACACATACTCCTTGCAAGACAAGTAGGAGTACCCTATATAGTAGTATTTCTAAACAAAGCCGACATGGTAGATGACGAAGAACTAATAGAACTAGTAGAAATGGAAGTAAGAGAACTCCTATCCGAGTATGAATTTCCAGGAGACGACATACCAATAGTATCAGGCTCAGCCCTAAAAGCCCTAGAATGTGGCTGTGGTCAAAAAGACTGCGAATGGTGTGGCAAGATATGGGAACTAATGGAACAAGTAGATAGTTACATTCCCACACCCGAACGTGACACAGACAAACCATTCCTAATGCCTGTAGAAGACGTATTTACCATAACCGGTCGTGGAACAGTAGTAACCGGTAGAGTAGAAAGAGGTACCGTAAAAGTAGGAGACGAAGTAGAAATGGTAGGTCTAGCCGAAGAGAGCAGAAAGACAGTAGTTACCGGAGTAGAGATGTTCAGGAAACTACTAGACTCAGCAGTAGCCGGAGACAACATAGGAGCACTGCTTAGAGGAGTAAACAGAGACGAAGTAGAAAGAGGAATGGTACTTGCCAAACCCGGCAGCATCAAACCCCATACCAAATTCAAAGGTCAGGTATACGTACTAAAGAAAGAAGAAGGTGGAAGACACACACCATTCTTTAACGGATACAGACCACAGTTTTACTTTAGAACCACAGACGTAACAGGCACAATAGCCATGCCCGAAGGCACAGAAATGGTAATGCCTGGTGACAACATCGTCATGGACATTGAGCTTATATCACCTATAGCTATAGAACCCGGTCTAAGGTTTGCTATTCGTGAAGGTGGCAGAACTGTAGGAGCCGGTGTCGTAACTGAAATAAATGAATAATTGAGTAAAACAGGGGAATCGAGAGATTCCCTTTAATTTTTCTGTCTTTATTGACAACATACTTTAATTATGATAAATTTATTAAAGTAACTTAGTAGCGAAAAATCCTTACACTAATCAATAGAAGAGAAGCACTAGGAGGTGTACTCATTGAGGGTCAATATTATTTTAGCGTGTACAGAATGTAAACAAAGGAATTATTTTACGCAGAAGAACAAGAAAAACGACCCCGATCGGCTGGAGTTTAATAAATATTGCAGGCATTGTGGAAAACATACACCACATAAAGAAACTAAATAATTACTAGGAGGATGTCCTATGGCAGCGGCTAAGGAGGGTGTAGTGAAAAGGGCCGGTAGATTTTTTAGAGAAGTAAGGTCAGAAATGAGAAAAGTTACATGGCCCACAAGAAGCGATCTTACCACATATACCATAGTAGTATTGGTATCTGTTGCCATTGTCAGTGGTTTTATTTGGATTGCTGATACTATACTTTATAAAGCAATATCATTTATACTCCGATGATTGAAGGAGGTTGGGCAAGACCCAGTAGTATGTCTAAAAATTGGTATGTAATTCATACTTACTCCGGTTATGAAAATAAGGTTAAAACTAATCTAGAAAAGCGTGTTGAGTCCATGGGGATGCAAGACAAGATTTTTCGTGTACTTGTCCCTATGGAAGAAGAAGTAGAAATAAAAAATGGGAAAAAGAAAGTTACACAACGCAAGGTATTTCCAGGTTATGTATTAGTTGAGATGATTGTTACAGATGATTCTTGGTATGTTGTTAGAAATACACCGGGAGTCACCGGTTTTGTTGGGGCAGGAAGTAAACCTATACCTCTCCAAGAAACCGAAACGAAACTAATCTTAAGACAAATGGGGATTGAAGAGCCCAAGCAAAAGATTGATATTTCTCCGAACCAAAATGTCAAAGTATCATCAGGTCCTTTTGAGAACTTTGTCGGTAAGGTTTTAGAGATACATCAGGATAAGAGGAAGTTAAAAGTTTTAATATCTATGTTTGGACGAGAAACCCCTATTGAATTAGGTTTTGAACAAGTAGAAAAAATATAGAGATAGTCAAACAGGAGGTGCGCTCATGGCAAAAAAAGTTGTATCTATGGTTAAACTCCAAATCCCCGCCGGTAAAGCGACGCCAGCACCACCGGTAGGTCCGGCTCTTGGTCCTACAGGGATTAATATAATGAACTTTTGCAAGGAGTTTAATGAAAAGACAGCTGCCCAAGCTGGTCTAATTATACCGGTAGAACTTTCGGTATATCAGGATAGGTCTTTTTCATTTATATTAAAAACACCGCCAGCTTCAGTTTTGTTAAAGAAAGCTGCAGGCCTTGACAAGGCTTCCGGAGAGCCTAACAGGGTAAAAGTAGGTGTAGTTAGTAAAAAGGATATTCAGGAGATAGCTGAATTAAAAAAAGTTGATTTGAATGCTGATACTATAGAGTCTGCAATGAAAATGATTGAAGGTACTGCACGTAGTATGGGTATTACAGTTAAATAATTTTAGAAGTGGGAGGATTTTTCCGCTAATACCACAAGGAGGTTGTAACAATGGCTAAACACGGTAAAAAATATGTAGAAGCCTTAAAACTTGTTGACAGAACAAAACTCTACGAAGTTCAGGAAGCTATGGAGCTCGTAGAAAAAACAGCTGTTAGAAACTTTGATGAAACAATAGAGGTAGCAGTCCGACTGGGTGTTGATCCAAGACATGCAGATCAGCAAGTAAGGGGAACTGTTACTCTTCCACATGGCACTGGTAAAACAGTGAGAGTGTTGGTTTTTGCCAAGGGTGATAAAGTCAAAGAAGCTGAGGAAGCTGGAGCAGATTTTGTTGGTTCAGATGAAATGGTAGCAAAAATAGAAGGTGGATTTTTTGACTTCGATGTAGCAGTAGCTACCCCGGATATGATGGGTACAGTAGGTAGATTAGGTCGTGTCTTAGGGCCTAAAGGCCTTATGCCGAATCCAAAAGCCGGTACTGTAACTTTTGATGTTGGGAAAGCTGTTAAAGAAATAAAAGCTGGTAAAATCGAGTATAGAGTTGACAAAACTAAAATAGTTCATGCTCCCATAGGAAAAAAATCTTTTGGTGCAGACAAATTAAAAGAAAACTTTCATGCTATTATGGATGCAATTATCAAAGCAAGACCAGCTGCTACCAAAGGACAATACATTAGAAGTGTTGTTATTTCCAGCTCAATGGGACCAGGGATAAAAATAAATCCTCAAAAACTGACAGATTAAAAACAAAATAAATTTGTGTAATAATTAGCTGCAGACAGTAGGTGCTATAAAGGCTTAATATCCTACCGAGGCGAAAAAGGTATTGTTTTGCATGTTTAAAAAGGCCTTTCTGTTTCTGCAGGAATGCCTTTTTTGACTTTTTTATTACATTAGGGAGGTGAAATAGTGGCATTAAAAGAGGCGAAAGTAAAAGCAGTAGAAGAAATAAAAGATAAATTTAGTCGCTCTAGAACTGCAATCCTTACCGATTATCGTGGTTTAAATGTTGCAGAGATTACTGAACTTAGGCGCAAGCTTAAAGAGGAAGATGTAGAGTATAAAGTAGTTAAAAATACTTTAACCAGCATAGCCATTAAAGATTTTGACTTTAATCTTGATGAGTTTTTAGAAGGACCTACAGCTATTGCTTTTAGTTATGAAGATCCAGTTGCTCCAGCCAAAGTCCTGGTAGACTTTGCTAAGACCCATAAGCAACTCGAAATTAAAGCTGGTGTTGTTGAAGGTAAAGTAACAAGTAAAGACGTTATTGATGAATTGGCAAAATTGCCACCCAAGGAACAACTCTTGGCCAATGCAGTGGGTGCAATACAGTCTCCGCTGTATGGTATTGTTGGTGTATTACAGGGACCACTGCGCGAGTTAGTTTATACTTTACAGGCAGTGCAAGATAAGAAAGCTTCATAAAAAAGATTTGTAAACGAAAATGATATTTGTTAAATTAAAAAGGAGGAACTTTTAAATGACAAGGGAAGAAATTATTTCTGCTATTGAAAATATGACAGTTTTAGAGTTATCTGAATTAGTAAAGGAACTTCAGGATAAATTTGGAGTAACTGCTGCCGCACCTGTGGCTGTAGCTGCTGCTCCTGCCGGTGCTGCTGAAGCAGCAGAAAGCGAGCAAACCGAATTTGATGCAGTACTTAGCTCAGTTGGTGACCAAAAGATTAAGGTAATCAAGGCAGTCAGAGAAATCACAGGTCTAGGCCTAAAAGAAGCTAAGGATTTAGTAGACAATGCTCCAAAACCAATTAAAGAGAAAGTTTCCAAGGAAGAAGCCGAACAAGTTAAGGAAAAACTTGCCGAAGTCGGTGCTACTGTAGAGATTAAATAACAATCTTTAAACTAACATGGGCTGTCTAAAAGGCAGCCCAAACACTTTAATGTGTATATTTTCACCAATATCCCCAAAATTCCGGGGCTTGACGAAATAGAAATTTTATTATAGAATATAAAATGCGTCACGACAGAAATAAATAATAAACAACGCGGGGTGGAGCAGTCTGGTAGCTCGTCGGGCTCATAACCCGGAGGTCGTCGGTTCAAATCCGGCCCCCGCCACCAAAAACTTTATAATATGGCGGCGTAGCTCAGGTGGCTAGAGCATGCGGTTCATACCCGCAGTGTCCGGGGTTCAAATCCCTGCGCCGCTACCAAATCATGGCCCTGTGGTCAAGCGGTTAAGACACCGCCCTTTCACGGCGGTAACAGGGGTTCGAGTCCCCTCAGGGTCACCAAATGAAAATAAAGTCGCTTTAAGCGGCTTATTTTTTTTTGCTAAAAAACAATTCCGCTTTTATTTATAATAATATTGTCGTCTAACGTGCCTCAACGTTTGTTTTTGTCGCATAATTTTAAATACTGAGTTCGCAATACTGACAATATTCACAACAAGGCTTCGATATAATATAATTTACCAACTTATTTCAAAGAGGAGGATAAACTTGATTAATCGGGCTCAGCTTAAGTGGCATAGCTTGTCAAGACAGACATCTAAAAGAACTCCTACATTGCCTTTTTCATTAATATCGTCAAAGCCAGTTGTGAAAGAATTAATGCGGGTAGGTGTATTCGGGTTTATTTTAGGAATGGCTTCTATAGATGGATTATATCCTTTCGGTCTCTCGTTCATGGCTGCCAATTCACTCTATCGGAAGGATTATATATTACCTGGTGTTTTCTCGTTTTTAGGGACTTTACTCGCTATGCAGAGTATTATTTCATTACGATATTTAGGTGCTATGGGTATATTTTTATTGATTTTTTTCTTGCACAAAAGATTCTATGGAGAAAGCGAATTGGCACTTGGTGCAATGGTTGTCCTTTCTAATCTCATTGCGGGCATATTGTTTTTAACGACACGGGGAGTCTCACTATATGATATATTTTTACTTTTAGTAGAATCAGCTATTGCCTGTATTATGACTTTTATCATACCTGGAGGGATGCCTTGGATATTTAAAGAACAGGTAAATACTACAGAAAGAAATATTTGCATGGCTGTCCTTTTAGGCGTGGTATTATCCATTGCCAAAAATATCATATTGCTAGGCATAAATGTTAGAGATGTTTTAGGAGTATTATCGGTATTGATATTGGCACTTATAGCCGGCCCTGGGGCGGGGGCATCAGCTGGAATTATCATCGGGATAACTGGCTTTTCCTTTAGTTTATCACCTTGGTCTATTGCAATTATGGCGTTTTCTGGCTTAGTGTCAGGGTCTTTTTACAAATTAGGTAAAGTAGGAACCATAATTGGTTTTTCTATGGGATATTTATTGTACAACCTCCATGTAAATTCCATGGGTGAAGCTATTATACCTTTACCGGTTTTATTTGTTTCATATTTACTATTTTTGCTTTTACCACCTAAAGTTCTTAAAAAAGTTGAGCTATATTTCGCAAATTCTCATAACCAAGAACTAATAAGTTCTTATAATATTGAAGAAAGAGCAAGAGACCGACTTTATGAGTTAGCCTCTTTATTAAATAATTTAGGTGAGGCATTTAAGGACAGCTCAACACAAAGAGAAGAACGGGTTTTATCTGCGCAATACTTGGATAGTGTTTGCAAGGAGGCGCAAATTAAGATTTGTTCGAAATGCGGTATGCGAAGAATCTGTTGGGAAAAGGAGTTAAAACGCACTATCAGCGCTTTTTATACACTGATAAAAAATCATGAAGGTATATCTGCTAAAAATACTCTTCCTTTTTTATTTAAATCCCGTTGTAATCAAACGGAGAGTATAAAAGCAATAGTAAGAGAGCAAAGCGAAATATTCAATGTAAAACATCACATAGATAATATTATTAGATGCAATCAAGAATTAATTCGAGGGCATTTTTCAACAGCAGCAGAAATGATAAGATCTTTAGCCCAAGGAAAATACGAAGAAACATATGATAGAAATAGTGAAAAAGAACTTATGGAAAGGTTTTCAGAGGTAGGTGTACCTGTGGAACGAATAAATATTGAATACAATAACCCCGAGTTTAATGTAAATATTGTAAAACCTCCCTGCAAGAGTGATAAAGAATGTGAAATAGTTATCCCTATAATCGTATCAGATGTGCTAGGAAGGAAGACAAGGACTAATATTATTGATTGTCCCTTAAAGACTGGAACTCACCAGTGTCGTTTAAAAATTATATCTGAAGGAATATTAGAAGTATCAGTAGGAGTCGTTGGAGTAGCAAAACAAGGGCAAAATATTTCCGGAGATGCATTTTCATTTATGCAATTAAAGGGAGGCAAATATATGCTGGCTTTGTGTGACGGTATGGGAGTGGGTAGTGAGGCTGCTAAACACAGTGAAAAGACACTCACTTTATTAGAGCGTTTATTGGAAGCTGGATATGATCCTAAAACAGCGTTAACAGTGGCAAATTCTGCTTTAATAGCAACAGGTGAAGAGGAGGGCTTTTCCACTATTGACCTTGTATTAATAGACACAAATAGTGGAATGGCAAAGTTTCTTAAATCAGGTGCCCCGGCTTGTTTCATTAAACGTGGAAAAAGAATCATTGTGATTAATGGTGGGAATCTTCCAATCGGCATAATGGATGAAGTTCCCTGCAATATTATAGAAAAATCCCTAAGGCCAGGAGATATGTTGGTAATGGTTACAGATGGAGTAATTGATGCCTTTTCTGAAGGCCAAAATGGTGAGGAGCTGCTTCGAAAGATTATTATGGAATGCAAGACTTCCAATCCTCAAGAAATGGCTGAAAAAATCTTAAACAAGACTAAAGAACAAAAGAATCCCAGAGATGATATGACTATACTAGTTGCAAATATTTGGGAGAAAAGGTTTAAGTAGTTGATATTTATAGTAAAAAACGTTACTATTTAGTTAAATATTGGGAAACGAGTTGGAAAATGGTGGAGTTACAAAAACGTTTTTTAAACACTATTAATACATATAATATGATTAAATCTGGAGATAAAGTAATAGTAGGTGTATCAGGTGGTCCGGATTCTGTATGCTTGCTTCATTTGTTAATTACTTTTAAGAAACAACTAGGTATTGATGTGTATGTGGCTCATTTGGACCACATGTTTCGTGCTCTGGAATCAAAAGAAGATACTGATTTTGTCAAAGATTTATGCAAAAGATGGGATGTTCCCTTTTTTAGCGACAGAGTTAATGTCCCCAAATTTGTTAAAGAATCTGGCATGTCTCCTGAAGATGCTGCCCGGCGAATAAGATATAGATTTTTTTCAAGAGTAAGAGAAAAAATCGGTGCAGATAAAATCGCTACGGGTCATAATCAAAATGATCATGAAGAAACTATACTTATGAACATTTTCCGCGGAACCGGTTTAGATGGCCTTCAAGGTATAGAACCAGTTCGGGATTACTACATAAGACCGCTCATAGAGGTGCCGAGAGACGCTATAGAAGAGTACCTTAAAAAAGAGGGTATACCAACGAGAATTGATTCTACCAACCTGACAACGGAATACTTTAGGAACAGCCTTAGATTAGAATTAATTCCTCTTATTAGTCAAAAATATTGTCCACATTTGGGGGAATCTTTACGTCGGCTGTCTCAAATTTCAAGACGCGAAATTTCGTTTTTAAAAGAAGAGACAAAAAAAGCTTGGGCTAAATCAGCAAAAAGTGAGGCTTTTAAAGTTACTATAGATGTAAAAAAATTTTCCCAGCTTCATGAAGCTGTTAAATATCGTTTAGTAAGAGCGGCAGTTGAAAAACTTGTAGGAAATGTGAAGGATTTTGAAGCAATACATACACAGTTATTGGTAGATTTTATTGAAAAGGCATCTGCGGGTAGTAGGATTGACTTACCGAAAAAGCTTCAAGGAGTAAAAGAGTATGATTGTTTTATCCTCACAAAAGGCAACCTTGGGGAAACTCCTGATTACTGTTACACTCTTAAAGTTCCCGGCGAAATAACCATTGAGGAGACGGGTATCAGTGTAAAAGCATATATACAGCCCCGCAGTGAACAAGATATCGTAAATACTGACCCGGCAACTGCCTATTTTGATTATAATAAAATTGGCTCAGATTTAGTCATTAGAAACCGACGGTCTGGAGACAGATTCAAACCTCTAGGAGGAACAGGCTTTAAAAAATTGAAAGATTTCTTTATTGATGAAAAGGTCCCCCGAAGAAAAAGAAATGAGATCCCCGTCATTGAATCCGACGGTCAGATAATTTGGGTGGGGGGTATGAGGATTGATGACAGATATAAGGTTACCAAAGAGACTAAAGAAGTTTTAATTTTAGAAATAATGAAGTTTGATAATGGAAAATAAAAAGGATAATTAAGCAATATATTTAAATTTAAAGCTGTCTTTTCATAAGACAGCTTTAAATTTGCTCAAAAATGATAGGGTTTGATATAATAAAAATGTTCAATTAAATGAGTTATTAACTCTACAATTATTACTTACTTGTGTAAAAGTATAAAACAAAAATGTACAATTGAACTAAGGTCTGATGAGGGCTTGAGGATATTTAATAAAAGGAGGAAGAGCATGGATAGAAATATTTATATAGTTTACGGAAATGAAGCAAAGTCCATGACCCTTGCCCTGTTAGAAGCAGCTAATGTAAAGGAACGAATTCCAAAAGGAGCATCTATTGGATTGAAGCCTAATCTTGTGGTAGCAAAGTCCGCAGAAAGTGGAGCAACTACTCACAAGGGTATTGCTGAGGGAATAATAGAATATCTTATGGAAAACGGACATAAACAAATATCTATAATGGAAAGCTCTTGGGTAGGTGGTAATACCCGCCGTGCATTTAATGTTTCCGGATATGATGCTCTTTCTAAAAAGTATGGGGTTCCCCTATATGACTTAAAAAGGGATGCAACTACAACAGTAGACACAGCTATAGGGAAAATGGAGATTTGTCAGCGGGCACTTGATACGGATTATTTAATTAATTTACCTGTATTAAAAGGCCACTGCCAGACAACTATTACATGTGCGCTAAAAAACTGCAAAGGATGTTTGCCTGACAGTGAAAAGCGCCGTTTCCACGCTTTGGGCTTGCATAAACCAATAGCTGCTCTTGCGGCTGTTTTAAAACCTGCTTTAACAATCGTTGACAGTATTTGCGGTGATCTTAATTTTGAAGAAGGGGGAACACCTGTTCAAACAAATCGCATGTTACTAGGTGAAGACATGGTACAATTAGATGCATTTGGATGTAAGCTTATGGGAATTGATGTCAGCAAAGTTGAGTATATTGCTTTAGCTGAAAAATATGGAGCAGGAAAAGCCGACTTTTCTAATGATGACTTAATACAGGTAAATTCGCCAGATGCTATTTTAGAATATCCAAAATCAAGCGGTTTAGTCAGACGTTTAGGAAAAAATGTTAAGCAGAAAGACGCATGTTCAGCTTGTTATGGCAATTTAATACACGCTTTATATCGTTTAGAATTAGAGAATTATCCTTATACTGCACCGATTGCAATTGGACAAGGATGGAAGGGCATACCTTTTGATGGTGTGGGAATTGGTCGTTGTTGCGATTGTGCAAAAAAACGTATAAATGGTTGTCCACCCAATGCAGAAACTATAATGGCAGGGTTGCGGGCATATTTACATGAAGATAAAAACTAGATATTTTCCTATGAAATATAGAAAGGGGACATCCCATGAAGGCATATAAACTAAGTATGTGCTCTTTGCGTATTAAGATTAGCAATATGCATAAACATTACTAGAAATTCCCTTGTTAATTTTGCAATTTGTACATATTATTTTATAAAGAATTTTGATATAAAATACATGAATCAATATATCTGGAATGCGGGTGTTAACATGAAAATAATTGTAGCCCCAGATTCTTTTAAAGGTAGTTTAACATCTTTACAAGCGACCTCTGCCATCGAAAGAGGTATAAAAAAAGCGGCATCTACTTATAAAGAAACTGTTGAGATTGTAAAAATCCCCATGGCTGATGGTGGTGAAGGAACAGTTAAATCCGTTATAAGTGCTGTCGGAGGTCGTATCGTATCAACGAAAGTAGTGAATCCACTAGGGCGACAAATCGAATCATTTTATGGTATATTACCTGACAATACAGCAATCATAGAAATGGCTGCTGCCTCAGGACTTGATTTAATAAAGCCTATTGAACGAAACCCTATTTTGACTACATCATTTGGTACCGGGCAACTCATTAAAGCAGCTATGGACCATGGGTGTAAAAGAATAATTTTAGGTATTGGCGGTAGCGCAACAAATGACGGTGGAGCAGGGATGTGCCAAGCTTTAGGAATAAGATTTATTGATAATAACGGGAAAGATATAGGTTTTGGTGGAGGTGAGCTGGGAAAGATACAAAGAATTGATATATCCGGTATTGACCCAAGGATTGCTGAGATTTCCTTAACGGTAGCTTCCGATGTACAAAATGTTCTATGCGGTGAGAACGGTGCATCTGCAGTTTATGGACCACAAAAAGGTGCTTCACTAGAAATGATTGAAATTCTAGATAGCAATCTTAAGCATTTCGCACAAGTTATAAAAAAAGATTTAGGCGTTGATATAATGAATATTCCGGGTTCCGGTGCAGCAGGCGGATTAGGAGGAGCACTATTGGCGTTTTTTAATGTTGATTTCAGGTCAGGAATAGAAGTTGTTATGGAATTGACAAATTTTGAAGAAAATATAAAAGATGCAGCATTAATACTGACAGGTGAAGGTTCAACAGATTACCAGACACTTTATGGTAAGGTGCCATTTGGAATTGCTCAAATAGCACAAAAGTACGATAAACCTGTAATATGTATATCGGGTTCCTTAGGATATGGATATGAAGAATTATATAATGCCGGTATAGTTGCTTTATTTAGCATAATGGACAAACCAATGAGTTTAGATAAAGCAATGAAAAGAGGGGAAGAACTTCTGGAGAAAACTACTAGAAACGTATTAAATCTGCATTTAAATGTTATTACAGGGAAAAACGCAAAAGTGTTAAGAATAGATAAATAAAAAATTAGGATGATTCATCTATTATCGTGATGACCTTTAAATAACAAGAGGAGACTTAAACAAAATATACACAAAATGGAAAAAATAATTGCAAATCACAGAGAAACCTTCCTTTTAATTGGCGTACAGATTGCTAGCGCTATATTACACAGAGTTTTTGTTTATAAACATGTAACTTGTTTAAGTAATAAAACTTTAACAAATATATTCTGGGATTGTTCCAGCTGGGTAACAGACCTCGAATGTAATCCTGTAAATGTCGTAGATAAATAGTTTTTAGATAAGCTGTTGCTAAACGAACTTTTTAGTTCGTTTAGCAACAGCTTATTCTCTTTGGATATTTTTTAAAGTACTTTAAATATAATACACTTTTGTTATAATGTTAAATATAAATATAGATAAAAATGAATAATTAAGAAAGAGTTGGTTTCTGTGGAGATTACTCATGAATATGCGCAAAATATAGTAGAAAAAACTATGAAGATATTTCGTCGAAATATAAACATAATGAATAGTTTAGGAATAATCGTTGGAAGCGGAGATAAAACAGAATAGATACATTTCATCAAGGAGCAGCAAAGATTATCAAGACAGGGGAACCTCGGAGTAGTATCTTATTATTCCGAACTGTCCGGATTAAGGAATCTTATAAATAAGCTATTTAACAAGCTATAGACATAAAAAATGAATTACATATTTATATTATATATATCTTCAAAAGCTTTAGCGGCAGATATGTTTAAAGTATTTGCTGCTTTTGTTTTCTACAAATTCATGTGGTTGAGTTGTACTTTATCATTTGTCAATGATTAAAACGAGCTCTTGATTGACTATTGGGATTATGATAGAATTAATTTTAATTAATTGTAAAAAATTGTTGATTCTTTAGGATTTAATGGATACAAAAATGGAACACTTTAATAGAATAATAATAGTAGGAGGATCTACATGTTAAATGATATACAAAGTGTACTATTAACTGAGGAACAAATTCAAGAAAGAATAAAGCAATTAGGCCAACAAATAAGTAATGATTACAAAGATAAAGACAATTTCCTTCTGGTTGGTGTACTCAAAGGTGCCGTAATTTTTATGTCAGATTTAATCCGCAGCATCCATATTCCATTACAGGTTGATTTTATGGCAGTGTCAAGCTATGGCTCTTCAACCGAGTCATCTGGGGTGGTAAGGATTTTAAAAGATTTGGATGACACTGTAGAAGGAAAACATCTATTAGTAGTAGAGGATATTATCGACTCCGGTCTTACTTTAAGTTACATGTGCAATATTTTACAATCTCGTAATCCAGCCAGTCTAAAAATCTGTGCCCTTTTAGATAAACCAAGCCGACGTCAAATAGATTTAGATGTGGATTATCTTGGTTTCGAAATTCCTGATGATTTTGTAGTAGGATATGGACTTGATTATGCAGAAAAATATAGAAATCTGCCTTATATTTGTGTTCTAAAGCCGGAAATATACAATAAATAATAAAAATAAGGGACAGCCCAAACCAGATGGTATTTGGGTTTGTTGTAATTGTAAAAAGAATTTAGATGTGATAAAATATCGTGGGAGAATAAATCCTGGAAGGAGGAGAATTATTGAACAATTTTTTCCGTAGCATTAGTTTTTATTTGCTAGTCATCATTCTGGTCCTATCATTAGTCCAGTGGTATTCCAACCAGGAAGCGGCACAGATTAGGCTCGGATACTCAGAACTAATTCAACATATAGATGAAAAGAAAGTTGATAGCATAAAAATCGTTGAAAACAATATTAGTGGAACTTTAAAAGATGGTCGTAACTTTGTAAGTTACGTGCCGGATATTACTACTTTTATGGAGAAAATAGACCAACCTACAAGAGATGGAGAATTAATTGTAGACTCGGAACCGAGACCTACAACTCCATGGTGGACACAAATTCTATCGCCTATTCTTCTTGTGGTTTTTGTAATAGGTGCATGGTATTTTTTTATGCAACAAAGCCAAGGTGGCGGAGGACGAGTTATGTCCTTTGGCAAAAGTAAAGCTAAACTTCACTCTGAAGATAAAAAACGAGTTACATTTAAAGATGTTGCAGGTGTAGATGAAGCAAAAGAAGAACTTGAAGAGATAGTGGAATTTCTAAAACATCCTAAAAAATTTATAGAAATAGGAGCTCGTATTCCAAAAGGTGTTTTACTTGTAGGTCCTCCAGGTACAGGTAAAACTCTACTGTCACGAGCTGTAGCAGGAGAAGCGGGAGTTCCTTTCTTTAGCATAAGCGGATCGGACTTTGTAGAGATGTTCGTTGGTGTTGGTGCAGCGAGAGTAAGGGATTTATTTGAACAGGCCAAGAAAAACGCACCTTGTATTGTTTTTATTGATGAAATAGATGCTGTGGGTCGTCAGAGAGGTGCAGGACTTGGCGGTGGTCACGATGAAAGAGAGCAAACTCTAAACCAGTTGTTGGTTGAAATGGATGGTTTTGGAGTCAATGAAGGTATAATTATTTTAGCGGCTACCAACAGACCGGATATATTGGATCCTGCATTGCTAAGGCCTGGCAGGTTTGACAGACAAGTCCTTGTGGATCACCCTGATGTAAAGGGTAGAGAAGAGATTTTAAAAGTCCATGCTAAAAACAAACCCTTAGATGAAAGTGTAGATTTATCTGTGTTGGCAAGAAGGACACCTGGGTTTACTGGTGCTGACTTAGAGAATCTAATGAATGAATCAGCTCTTCTTTCAGCACGCCGTAATAAAAGGAAGATTGAGATGGAGGAATTAGAGGAGGCAATAACGAGAGTAATTGCTGGCCCAGAAAAGAAGAGCCGAGTTATGACTGAGAGAGAACGCCGTTTAGTAGCTTATCATGAAGCAGGGCATGCTATAGTCGCACATCTGTTACCTACTGTTGATCCAGTCCATGAGGTTTCCATAGTACCTAGAGGCAGGGCTGGTGGCTATACCATGATTTTACCCAAAGAAGACAGGTTTTTTATGGGTAAAAGCGAGTTAATGGATCAAGTTACTCATTTGCTTGGAGGTAGAGTATCAGAAGAACTGGTATTAAATGAGATAAGCACAGGTGCTCAAAACGATTTGGAAAGAGCAACTCAAATAGCCCGGAAAATGGTAATGCAGTATGGTATGAGTTCAACCATAGGTCCAATAACATTAGGACATAAGCATGAGGAAGTTTTCCTAGGAAGAGACCTTGCTCAAGGTAGGAATTATAGTGAAGAAGTCGCGGCTTCTATTGATAAGGAAATCAGAAAGATAATAGAGAAGTGTTATAGTAAAGCAAAGACATTACTAGTTGAAAATATAAATAAACTTCATAAAGTTGCTGAAGTCTTGCTTGAACGTGAGAAACTCGATAAAGATGAGTTTCTGGAGGTTTTTGCAAGTTCATAATAATGGATGATTAAATAGGTTGTAGGGATACTACAGCCTATTTTTTATCTAAACATTTAATGCAGTTTAAAAAAACATAAAGGAATTTAAAGAATAATTTTAAACCGAGGGAGGTAGTCTAAATCAAGGGTGATAGTATTGTCAATAGGTAAAGACATTTTTTTTCTTTTTGTGTCATTTTTAGCTGGTGTATCAATGGCAGCACAAGGGACTCTTAATGCGGCTGTCAGTAAAGCAATTGGTTTGTCAGAATCTACTTTTGTGGTACATTTAACAGCTACAATGACCATGATAATTATATTAGTAATGGGTTTTGGGAGGGGAAATTGGGCTAACTATGTATCAATACCCTGGTATTACTATGCCGGTGGAATCATCGGTGTAGCAATTACCTATGGGGTCGTAGTGGGTATTGCTAAATTAGGTGCTGCCGTTGCTACAACTTCAATTATTGTTGGGCAGGTGTTGACTGCTTGCCTGTTGGATCACTTTGGTATATTCGGCTTAGATAAACAGCCTATGACCTGGTGGAAACTAATAGGAATTGGTTTTTTAGCATTAGGAGCAAAATTATTGTTGGGTTAATCTATAAAAAATAGTAGTATTGATTTTTATTGAGTGTATTGATAAAATAAAATATACAAAACTAATACGTCCGGCATCCTTTAGGAGCTGGAACGGAGGTGAAAAAAATGAAAACGGAGTCAGCGGTTAGATGGCATGCAAGAACACTAACTGTTTCGGGACTTTTAGGGGCTTTATCTATTCTTTTAGGTATGACCCCATTAGGTTTCATACCTGTTCCATCTGCAGCAGGGCATGCCACAATTATGCACATACCGGTAATTTTAGGTGCTGTGCTGGAAGGACCAATGGTAGGAACTCTTACAGGTTTAGTCTTTGGCCTTCACAGTTTTTTAAGGGCAAGTAATCCACTCTTTGCCGATCCACTCGTCGCTCTAGGACCCAGGTTATTGATAGGGGTTGCAGCATATGGTGTATATCGGTTAACACATAGTGATGCTTTAGCGGCAGCATTTGGCACTATCGTCAATACGCTGGGTGTTATGGGCCTAGCAGTCCTTCGAGGGTATATAACGATACCGGTAGCTTGGGGAGTTGTCTTAACACATGGCATCCCGGAAGTAATAATAGGCATAGCTATTACAGTTGTTGCTTCAAAGGCTTTGCGCAGAGTTAGAAGGTGAGTCAATGATACTTACGATTGATGTAGGTAATACAAATTTGGTTTTTGGCATATATAAAGGTAATAATCTGAAAGCATCATATAGAACTGCTACTCACCATGAATACACAGAAGATGAATATGGTCTTGTATTTAACTCTCTACTGGGCCTTAAAGGGATTGATCCGAAAGGTCTAAAAGGAGGAATTATTTCATCGGTAGTTCCGACTTTAACTTCTGTTTTAGAAAAAATGTGTGATAAATACCTTTTTTTCAAGCCTCAAGTTGTGGGGCCAGGCATAAAAACTGGTATGAATATTAAATATGAAGATCCACGGGAGGTAGGAGCTGACCGAATTGCCAATGCGGTTGCTGCATATCATAAGTATGGCGGGCCGATAATTATAGTGGATTTTGGAACTGCTACTACTTTTGATGCAGTATCTGCAAATTTTGAATATTTAGGTGGTGCCATTGCACCGGGAATTAGAATTTCTTCGGAAGCTTTATTTAAAAGTGCAGCACGGCTCTATCGAGTGGATATTGCCAGCAGTAATAGAATAATAGGAAGAAATTCAGCAGAGAGTATGCGTTCAGGTATTTATTACGGTTATATCGGCTTAGTTGAAAATATTGTTAATAAGATGAAAGAAGAAATGGGGTGTAGCGGGGTACATACGGTTGCCACTGGAGGCCTTGCTCCACTAATCTGTAGAGGATCTAAAAATATAGATACAATAGATATGATGCTTACACTTGATGGTTTAAAACTAATTTACGAAAATAACATCGATTAAAAGGGAAAACTAAGGTTTTCCCTTAACTTTTGCAACAATGGAGGTAAAGATATTGCAAGACCCTTATACAAAACAAGTTCCATTATATCTGGCTCCTATGGCAGGTATTACAGATTTACCATTTAGGTATATATGTAAGCAGTATGATGTTGATGTAATGATAACAGAAATGGTAAGTACTAGGGGTCTTATATATAATGACGTAAAGACTTCAAGCTTATTAAAGATTGATTCCAATGAAAAGCCAATCGGAGTACAGTTGTTCGGTAATGACCCACAGCATTTTTTTGAGTCAGTTTGCAAAATATCTAATCTGCCATTTGATTTTGTAAATATTAATATGGGCTGTCCCACACCTAAGATAGTTAAAAACGGAGATGGGTGCGCGTTGATGAAGGACCTGAAACTCGCATCTAAAATTATTGAAGCCACTGTAAAAGCTTCTAAAAAGCCTGTTAGTATTAAAATACGAAAAGGTTGGGATGAAGATAGTGTAAACGCTGTAGAGTTTTCTTCTATGGCTGAAAAAAGTGGTGCCTCCATGATAATTGTTCATGGTAGAACCAGAGAAATGTTTTATTCAGGAAGAGCTGATTGGAATATTATAAAACAGATTAAAGAAGTGGTAAACATTCCGGTTGTCGGTAATGGAGATATATTTTCACCGGAAGATGCTTTATCCATGTTGGAAGAAACAAAATGCGATGGTATTATGATAGGTCGAGGTGCTTTGGGGAATCCCTGGATATTCAGGGAAGTTAAACATTTTTTGAAAACAGGCGAAAAACTTTCACCTCCTTCTTTGAAAGAAAGATTTGAGACAATGATAGTTCATTTAAACAAGGCTATTTCTTTTCATGGAAAGCGTTTAGGAATATTAGAAATGCGTAAACATCTAGCCTGGTATTTGAAAGGTTTGCCACATTCGGCACCAGTTAAAAATGCTTTGCAACAATGTAAAGATCTTGCTAGTATAGAAGAAATACTTGATAATTATTTTACTAAGGTCTCTAAAGGCGATTCTTAAAGTTAAAAGCATAGGAGATTATATATTATTCAAGTTCAGGGTTTTCCTATAAAGGAGGTTTTTTCTTGAACGTTTATGCTATACCAATTTTTAATGGAGTTTTGCCCCGGCCTGATGGGGGAATGCTCCAGGGGGTTTTCTTCGATCCTTTTTTTGCGAATATGTTAGCCAATGCCGGAGTTGGTAATAACATATTGTTATTTCCAATGTCTGCTGAGGATCAAAGTATTTATCCCGTAGGTGTACTGGTGCGAATTGAGGACTTATGGATGGATAAGATTAATGAAAGTGGTGCTACTGCACTTTTTGCTCGTGTTGTTGGACGAGAGAGGTGTAAGGCGAAAAGTTTTTATTTATCCAAACAGGGCCTTTTTGCAACGGATATAGAAAAAATAGATATACATGAACTTCGCTTATCAGGTTATCCTGTTATTTGTGGAGCCGGATGGCATCCTTCAGGTGGGTATACGACTTTTGGACCTAGTAAGAATGATGTGGAGATAACCATATACGGTTTTGACTTGGAAACTGGCAAAAATGTTGCTATAGTAGGGTATTTAGGTAAAGAGATAGAGCCTGAAAAAGCTCATACAGTTGAACATGCTATTATCCGCTCTTTAAAAAACTATTCAATGTGTACACCTAAAACTTTGCGAGAATGTATGGCAAGGGAAACGGAAGAACTAAGGTGGTCTGTGGAAGTTGGTATTGCTAATAAGCTTCCTGAAGTTTTTGGTGTAACCCAAAGTGGGATTTGCGGCAATCCAATGACCCAGATGGCTTCTTACTATCTTTCTGAAGAATTTAAAAGTCAGCTAGAAAAAGGAGAAAATTTTTTTGATTCATTAACGACAGCTCGAAATAAGACAGTTTCTAAACTAACAAAAGATATGGAAATAAGTTCTCAAAAAGGCGTAAGAGAACTACAAGGGTTAAAAAAAGGTATGTTCCATGATGATACGCCGGAAGAAATGAAAGTTCTAAAGAGAGTTATAACAAAATTCCCAGCAAATCCTTGGGATTAAGTTAAAATATTTGTAAATAAACCCGGGCATATTACTATTAAAACTATTTTGGAGGATTTTATGGATATTTGCAATGTCGGACTCATAGGCCTTGGAGGGTTTGCTCGGGTTATATCTGCATCACTAAAAGAAAGTAAAAAAGTTAGAATAACTGCTGGTGCGGATATTGATGTTCATAAGATTGAAGCATTTAAAAAAGAAACAGGGATTGAAAAGACTTACACTAATACTGTAGAGCTCTTATCTGACCAAGAAATAGACTTAGTAATTATCGCTACTTTACCTGCTGATCATTATGATTTGGGGAAACTTTCACTTTCAGCAGGTAAACACGTATTTTTTGAAAAGCCCGGGGCTCTCTCACCAAAATCTATGTCAGAACTCATAACACTTACAGAAACAAATAATTTAAAATCAAGTTTGGATTTTGTTATGCGAAGAAATCCTATATATTTTATTTTAAAAAGGCTCTGTGAAAAGGACTTATTTGGGATGCCGGAAAGAGCTTTTCTTGAAAACTATGCTCACGATGATAGCCTTCCACCTGACCATTGGTTCTGGGATTATGGAAAAAGTGGTGGTATTTGGGTAGAGCATGGAGTACATTTTTTCGATTTAACGAATTGGTTATTGGGGTTCCCAGAAAAGGCTGAAGGACAAAAAATACCAAGGGATAATTCTAACCTTATTGATAGAGTATTGGGAACAGCTTATCATCAAAATAATGTAGCAGTTAGTTATTACCATGGTTTTACTAAGCCCGAAGTTTTCGAGCATACCTATTTTTCTCTTGTTTTTGAAAAAGCTTATGCTAATGCCATAGGCTGGATTCCAATAGCGCTAAAAATAGATGCTATGGTAAATCAAGAAGTGGAAAAATATATGATGGAAAAACTTCTAATGGAAGCTCGTGCTTATCTTCCCGGTGTTGGTGTTACTTTAGAAACTATGATTTTAAATAAGCTAGGCGCAACCCGCTTATTCAGAGGAAAAGGCAAGGAATACAGCGCAACAGCTAGAGTGCAATTTACTTATAGATTGACAAAAGATCGTTGGGAAGTATATAGGGCATGTGTTAGAAAAGGAATTGAGGATTTGGCCGAAGCTATCAATGGTGAAAAACCTGAGTCTGATGTGACATTACATGATGGGAAAAGAGCATTGGATGTAGCATTTATGATGGAAGGAAAAAGATAGTCACAATAAATATCCAGCTCAGAAACAAGATAATGTTAAATCAAGAGATATCACCTCTTAAAAAGGTGAATTTCTCTTGATTTTTTTTAATTGATAAGGTAGAATCTTTATGAGCACAAAAATGTGCACAAGGAGGTGTTGATTTGGACCTCATAAGAATAGGCGATAAACTCATTAGTATACCGCGAATAGAAGCCATAGTAAAAGATATGTTGGCTTTAAGACAGCAAGGAGTTTCCCAGCAAGAAGTAGCGAAAAAGTATAATACAGATAGAACTTTTTTGTCCAGGCTGGAAAGTCTTGGTGAAATAAGAAAAGGCAAAACAATAGCCTTAATAGGGTTCCCTATAAAAAATATTGAAGAAATTAAACGCATTTCTCTTGAGGAAGGTGTAGATTTTACTTTACTCATGACCGATAAAGAACGTTGGGATTTTGTGTATGAAAAAAGCGGTATTGAGCTTTTAAACACGATAATGACACTCTTACATAAGGTCCGACAATATGATGTTGTTATTATGCTGGGTTCTGATAAAAGGCTGCGATTATTTCAAGCACTGTTAGATAAAGAAGTTGTTCCTATAAACATAGGTAAATCACCGATTAATCAGGATATTTGCGTTGATTCTGACAACCTAAGAAAAATCATAAAGACAATAAAAAAGGATGATTGAGATGAAACATATTATGAGCGTAAGTATAGGATCTTCAAAAAGAGACCATAAAATTGAAATGGAGATTCTTGGAGAAAAATTCATTGTAGAACGTGTCGGCACTGATGGGGACATCAAAAAAGCCATTGATATTATTAAAGAAATGGACGGCAAAGTGAATGCTTTCGGTATGGGGGGAATAGATCTTTATGTTTGTATCGGCAACAAGCGTTATACCATAAAAGATGCTATACCAATAGCTAATGCAGCGAGAATTTCCCCTATTGTGGATGGATCAGGCCTTAAGAATACTTTAGAAAGAAAAGTTATAGATTATCTTATAAAAGAAAAAAATGTAGATTTTAGCAATAAAAAAGTTCTTCTAGTCTGCGGTATGGATAGGTTTGGTATGGCAGAGTCCATGGAAAATGCAGGATGTGATTTGGTTTTAGGTGACTTGATTTTTGCTTTGGGATTACCATTTCCACTTAAATCATTGAAAGGCCTTAATATAATTGCCAGCATAATAGCACCAATTGTATGCAGATTGCCGTTTAGCATGTTATATCCTACCGGTGAAAAACAAGAGAAGACTGATCTGCGTTTTCGTCGGTTCTATGATCAAGCAGATATAATTGCTGGTGATTTTCATTTTATAAAACGTCATTTACCACCAGAAATTCCAGGGAAAATTATTCTGACAAATACTGTTACAATCGATGATGTTGCAATGCTTACACAGAGAGGTGCCAAGATGTTAATTACTACAACCCCGGAACTTGGAGGTAGGTCTTTTGGAACTAATGTTATGGAGGGAGTATTGGTATCTATTGCAGACAAAGATTATAAGACATTAACTCCATCAGATTATAACGAACTTCTAGATAAAATAGGCTTTACTCCTAGAATAGAGATATTAAACTAAAAAAATATGAGGTGTAATAATGGAAAAGTTCGCATTTATGATTCATCCAATTGAACTTTCCGATATATATCGGAAATTAAAATTTATGGAAAAAATGCCTGATAGTATTGTGGAAAGTATTATAAAAAAAATTCCACCACTTAAAGTTTCACATATAACGGGAGTAAAAAGTCAATACTCAGAAACTGAAGGTTGGTTTGTAGGGTGTCCCCTTACTACAAAACAAATGATTGAGCTACCTGAGGAATACGTTATAAATAAGATTATACAAACGGGGAAATTAGCAGAAAAACTGGGTGCAAAAATCCTGGGTTTGGGAGCTTTTACGGCTGTAGTCGGTGATGCAGGTATAACAATAGCCAAAAACCTTAATATACCAGTAACTACAGGAAATAGTTATACAGTTGCTACAGCCATTGAAGGTACAAAAAAGGCTTCTAAGATTATGGGTAAAGATTTAAAAAATGCTGAAGTATTGGTGATTGGAGCTTCCGGATCTATCGGCAATGTTTGCGCTCAAATGCTCGCTAGGGATTGCAAATATATGACCTTGGCTGGAAGGCAAACGAGTAAATTGGAAAAGGTCGCTGAAAAAATTCTAAAAGATACAGGCCTTTCTGTAAAAATTACTTCAAATGTCAACAATGCAGTTAGAAAAGCGGATGTAATTATCACTGTTACCAGTAGTATGGATGCAATAATAGAAGCTGAAGACTTAAAGTCAGGGGCAGTGGTATGTGATGTGTCAAGACCAAGAGATGTTTCCCGAGAAGTAGCTGAAAAACGAGATGATGTTCTCATTATTGAAGGAGGAGTTGTAGAAGTACCCGGTGATGTCAATTTTAATTTTAATTTCGGTTTTCCTCCCAAAACCTCCTATGCTTGTATGGCAGAAACCATGATGTTATCAATGGAAGGGCGATATGAGAGTTTTACTTTAGGTAGAGAACTTACTATAAAACAGATTGAAGAAATTAATCGCATTGCAGATAAGCATGGTTTTAAATTAGCAGGATTGAGAAGTTTTGAAAGAGAAGTGACAGAAGAAGAAATAGAGCGAATCAAACAAAATGTAAGGATAAAAGCTGAGAAAGCAAGTTAGTATGTATTTATTTATCAGAGCGGAACAGTTTTTTGAAAGAATTTGTATGAAAAATTAGACGAACAATTAGAAAAGGTCAATAAGCAAAACACATAAAGTAAAAAGGGAAAGTCCATCTATTGAAATAATAGATGGACTTTTGTGTAAATAATTTTCTTTATACAACCATATATGTTAATATATAAATGATTAAGATAATAAAGGGGAGAGTGTTTTGAGCATACGGGACGAAATCAGGTATTTTATTATTGTTTTAATTTCAACAGTAATTTTTATTTCAACATACTATATAATGATGCCTGTTATCCCTCAGCATATGCTTGAACTTGGTTTTGACAACCTAACAATAGGCACAGTTATGGGTTTTTTCTCTATTAGTTCTATGATTGCAAGACCGGTTGGGGGTATATGGATAAATAGTTATGGCAGTAAAAAGGTTATGCTCATGTCTGTAATACTTTATTTCTCCACCCCATTTTTTATACAGCTACCTTATACCCTCTTGGCTTTATCACTAATGCTGCTATTGTACGGCTTTACAGTTGGCACTTTTACGGTGGCATCGGCAACCTTCACTGCTGATATAGCTTCATCTGAGAACCTTACTCGTTTTATGGGTTTAAACTCAATTTCTTTTATAATCGCAAAAGGCTTATCACCTGCAGCAGGAATTAAATTAATGGAAAATTACGGATTTAATTCTGCACTATATAGCACAGTGGTTCTGGCAATAATAGCAGTGACTTTGGTGTTTTTTTTAAAAGATATTAGGACAGAAAAAGAGGATGACATTGACACAAATTTCATCAAAGTTCTTTTACATCGGAGTGTGTACTTACCTACCATTATTTTGTTTTGTGGTATGGTGACTTTTGGGGCTATTTCTGCCATGCTCCCGCTTTTTGCTGAAGCCAAAGATATTACAGGAATCGAATATTTTTTTGTAATAAATACTATTGTAGTTGTTGCAACTAGAATAATTGTAGGACGATGGAGTAATCAATACTTAGAGCAGTTGGTAGCTGTTTCATTGGTGTTTTTGACAATATCTTTTATATCAATGAGTTTTGTGGATAATTTCGCAAAATTGATTATAGTTGCGATTGTTTATGGGATTGGTTTTGCATTATTATTTCCTCTTATGACATCTTTGTTAGTGTTACATATACGTGGAGTTTCTAGGAGCATGGCTTTGGGAATATATACATCGGCTTTTGACTTAGGAGTAGCTGGTGGTGTGATGTTGGGGGGATTTAGCAAATATATTGATTTTAAATGGCTTTATCTTATTTTGGCAGTGTTGCCTTTTTCAGGATTCCTCATTTATCAATATGTGTATAGACCTTTTATTTCGAAAAATATACTGGAATCAACATAAGTACGGCTTTTTTAGTGTGATATTCACCAGGGCGCCATTATCTAAAACAGGCTATTTGCTTTACCGAAATAGAAGAATTTATCATTAGATCTTATTGTTAGGATTGGGAAAAAGCATTTTATATAAACAATTACCTTAAGGAGGGAATACTATGGGTATAGTTTCGGCCTTTCAACTGCCACATCCTCCTATAATGGTTGAAGAGGTAGGGGGAATTGAAACTAAAAAAGTAAAGAAATCTATTGAAGCTGCTAATAGGGTGGGAAGGGAAATAAAAGAGCTAGCCCCGGAAACGATTGTGATAATATCTTCCCATGGTCCGGTTTTTACCGATGCAATATGCATTTATGACTATCCCCTAAAAGGGAATCTATCATCATTTAATGCACCGGAAGTAGAGTTAAGTTTTGCAGCTGATGAAGATTTAAAAAAAGATATCCTCAAAAGGTCTGAAAAATATGATATCCCTGTTGTTAGGTCAGGGGAGATAAACATTACGAGATATGGATTTAGAGAAGAACTAGACCATGGGGTAATGGTACCAATGTACTTTATTAATAAGTTTACGTCGAATTTTAAACTGCTGCCGATAGCTTTTGGTATGTTACCTTATGAGGATTTATACAGTTTTGGCAAACTGATAAAAGAATCAGCAGAAGCATTAAATAAAAGGGTTATTGTAATAGCTAGTGGGGATTTTTCACACAAGTTAACCCCAGATGCTCCTGCAGGATACACACCTCAAGGAAAGGTATTCGATGAGAAATTAGTAGCAATATTAAGGGATTTTGATATTGCTGCTTTATCAAATTTGGATTCTAGACTGATAGAAAGAGCTGGTGAATGTGGTCTTAGGTCTATTTGGATAATGGCAGGAGCCCTTGATGGTTACAATGTTAAATCAGAAGTGTATTCATATGAAGGACCTTTTGGCGTTGGATATTGTGTTGCTAGATTTGATCCGGAAAGTAAGGGTAAAAGTAGAGTAGAAGACCTATATAAAAACCGACAAAATAAAATTGAAAACCGAAGGGGAAAAGAGGATTCTTATGTTAAGCTAGCTCGCTATACTCTCGAATCATATGTTAAGGAAGGTAAGGTTCCTCCGCTACCTGAAAATTTGCCAGAAGAAATGATTAGATCAAAAGCTGGGGTTTTCGTTTCAATAAAAGTGAATGGCGAATTACGGGGATGTATTGGCACGTTTTTACCAACTCAAAAAAATATTGCAGAAGAAATACGAAGAAATGCTATAAGTGCCGGCTGTGAAGATCCCAGATTTTATCCGGTCAGACCTTACGAATTATCAGAGTTGGAGTACTCCGTCGATGTACTATCAAAACCAGAACCTGTTAAATCCATTGAAAAACTTGATCCTAAAAAGTACGGTGTAATTGTAAGGCAAGGTTATAAGTCTGGACTTTTGTTACCAGATTTGGAAGGCGTGGATACTGTAGAGGAACAATTGAATATAGCTTTAAGAAAAGCTGGCATATCACCAAATGAGAAATATGAAATAGAGCGATTTGAAGTAATTAGACATTTATAATTATAGTTTTGTTTATTTAGTAAAAGTAGGAAGGAGAAACCATTGGTTTTATGGAGTTTAAAAATTACAATGTAATATTATTTGATTTGGATGGCACAATTACTGATTCAAAACAAGGGATTATAAAATCAATTCAATACTCGTTGAGTTCATTTGGCATTATTGAGAAAGACACTAATAAGTTGCAAGAATTTATCGGACCGTCACTTGCTGAATCATTTAAGAAGTACTATGATTTTGATGATTATTCAGTGAAAAAAGCCATAGTTAAGTATAGGGAGTATTACGCTAAAAAAGGGATATTTGAAAACCTGGTTTATCCATTAATACCCGAATTATTACAGAAATTATATGAGGAGAATAGGGATTTAATTTTAGCTACATCTAAACCTGAAGTATATGCAGAGAAGGTCTTAAACTACTTTAATCTTTCCATATACTTTTCTTTGGTTGTGGGAAGCGAGTTAGATGGAACGAGAGTGAATAAAGTAGAAATTATCAGTCATGCTCTTTCAAGAAAGGGTCTTAAAGCCAGCGAAAGTATTGTAATGATAGGTGATAGGAAACATGATATCATTGGAGCGAAAAATGTAGGCATAGATTCTGTTGGAGTGCTTTACGGATATGGTTCAATGGAAGAACTTGAATCTGTAAACCCCACCTTTGTAGCAAAATCTGTAGGAGATCTTTGGAAAATACTTTTGTAAAAGAAAACAGTTGATTTTTCTTAAAAGCATGGTATAATTATACAAAAAAATGCATAAATATAAAACATTTAATTTTGGGTGGAGTGAAAGCTATGACAGAATATATTTACAATACTATAGTGATAAAAGTAGGAACGACTACTTTAGTCCATGACAATGGCAAATTAAACATTGAAAATATGGAAAAATTAGTAAGGGTTATCTCTAATATCAAAAACAGCGGGAAAAATGTAGTATTAGTTACATCAGGAGCTGTGGGAGTTGGATCAGGGAGACTTGGAATAAAGGCAAAAAAAGATGTGAAAATAAAACAAGCTTTAGCTGCAGTGGGTCAGGGAATATTGATGCAGTTCTATGAAAAGCTTTTTTTAGAATATGGAATAAATGTTGCTCAGATATTGCTTACCAGGGATGATTTAGAAAAGAGTATACGAAAGCAGAATGCGTTAAATACTTTTATGACACTTTTCGAGTATGATGTTGTACCCATAGTTAATGAAAACGATACTGTAGCAGTAGAGGAAATTGTATTTGGAGATAATGATACTTTAGCGGCTGTGGTAGCAAAGCTTATTAAGGCAGATATCTTGATTCTTCTTTCTGATGTTGACGGTCTATATACTTTACCTCCTACTGAACCTGGTGCAGAAAAAATACATTATGTAAAGTGTATTACTCCGGAAATAAGGGCTTTGGCAGGAGATACTAACTCGGCATTTGGAACAGGTGGTATGGAAAGTAAAATTATTGCAGCAGATATTGCCACTCAGGCAGGTATAGCTATGGCTATTATAGATGGTGAAAGACCTCTATACATTTACGATATATTAAAAGGAAAAAATCAGGGGACTTTTTTTGAACCAAACAAGATAGATGTTTCCAACAAAAATGTAATATGGGGGGGATAAAATTGAGCACAATCTTAGATATATGCCAAAAAGCAAAGGCTGCTTCATATAAGCTAGCTGTTCTGTCTACAAGTGCTAAAAATAAAGCCATTTTAGAAATGGCAAATGCCATTGAAAAGAATAAAAAGGAAATCATCAAAGCTAATGAAAAAGATATAGAAAGCGCTCGCAGCAAGGGGTTAAAAGAAGCATTAATAGAAAGACTGATGTTAAATGATGCCCGTATTGAAGGTATGATTAGTGGCCTTAATGATCTATGTGATCTCCAAGATCCTGTTGGAACTGGAACAACTATAAAGAGGCCAAATGGTCTTACTTTATTAAAACAAAGGGTGCCATTAGGTGTAGTGGGTATAATATATGAATCTCGACCCAATGTTACTTCAGATGCTGCAGGCTTGTGTATAAAAACTGGAAATAGTGTCATACTTCGTGGTGGATCGGAAGCTATTAATTCAAATAAGGCTATAGTTGAGGCTATAACTTTAGGGGTGAAAAAAGCAAACCTCCCTGATGCAGCTGTGCAATTAATTGAAGACACTTGTAGGGAAAGAGTTAATGAACTGTTGAAAATGAGAGAATATATAGATGTTATTATCCCACGGGGTGGTGCCGGATTAATAAAAAATGTAGTTGAAAATTCCCTGATCCCCGTAATACAAACAGGAGAGGGAAATTGCCATATTTATATAGACGAAGTTGCAGACTTATCCATGGCAAAGGAAATTCTGATAAATGCTAAGACCAGCAGACCATCAGTCTGTAATGCGGTGGAAACATTATTAGTTCATGAAAAAATAGCTTCGACATTTTTACCTGAAGCTTTACATGAATTAAAGAGTCAAGGAGTCGAGATCCGTGGCTGCCAAAAGACTTGCAGTATATGTCCAGATGCTTTACCAGCCGATGAACAAGATTGGGCGACAGAATATCTGGATATGATAATCGCTGTAAAGGTAGTGGAAAATGTTGATGAAGCAATAAACCATATTAACCGATTCGGAACATCTCATTCTGAAGCTATAGTTACTAACGATTATGAAAAGGCAAACATTTTCTTGTCACATGTTGATGCAGCCTGTGTATATGTGAATGCTTCAACCCGATTCACTGATGGCGGTGAATTCGGTATGGGGGCTGAAATAGGAATAAGCACACAAAAGTTACATGCGCGTGGTCCTATGGGTCTGGAAGAATTAACTACAGCAAAGTATCTTATATTAGGAAACGGCCAGATTAGGTAGAATTAAAACCTTTCATAATGGCTGAAAATATAAAGAACTAAAGTTAAAGGTTTTAACTTTAGTTCTTTTTTTTCAAGGATTTTAACTCAGACACTCGCGATTCTTCCTTATAACAGTATAACCGTATTTTTATAGTAAAATCAGAAAAAGAAGTCCTCAACCACAAAAATGGTTTTGGGCTTTTTCTTTTTATCAAAACAGTGGTAAAAATCACCTTTTTTTACTAAAATCAATGTCAACTTATTGGTCATTAGCAATTAATGTATATAACACAAGTAATATTTACACCAAAATTTTAAAAAAAAAAGATGCCCAAAATCTAGTAATGCCAATAGTTTCAGATTATGTAATTTAAAATCCCACTTAAATTGTCGGAATTTTAAAAGCAAAATATGCAATGTGGTCCGCAATTTAAACAATGGATTTGAACAAATTTATATGTTTATAATTAAACAAGGCTTTTTTCTTTTAATAGCAGTGTTAAATCTCAGATATTGGATTGGAAGGTGAACAGATGGAAAATGAATTTGTATTACAGATGAAGGATATCAACAAGTCTTTTCCGGGAGTTCGTGCATTAAAAGATGTAAATTTAAATGTTAGAAAAGGCACTATTCATGCTCTGATGGGTGAAAATGGTGCAGGTAAATCAACCTTAATGAAAATTTTAATTGGTCTATATCAACCAGATAAAGGTGAAATCATATACAAAGGCAAAAGGCTCGTGATGAATGGCCCCCGAGATGCTCTAAATTCTGGTATTTCAATGATACATCAAGAAATCAATCCTTTATTAGATATGACCGTAAGTGCTAATATTTTTCTTGGTAGAGAACCGTTAAACAAAACCGGATTGGTTAATGAAAGAAAGCTAGCAGAAGATACCAAAAAACTATTTGAATCATTAGACATTAATGACATTTCACCCAATATGCTTATGAGAGAATTAAGTGTAGCTCAGATGCAGCAAGTAGAAATAGCAAAAGCTGTTTCTTATAATGCTGATTTAATTCTGATGGATGAACCTACTTCACCTCTTTCAGAAACAGAAACAGAAAATCTATTTGATTGTATCAATCGGTTAAAAGAAAAAGGAATAAGCATAATTTATATAAGTCACAGAGTTGACGAAATTTTCAGAATTTGTGACGAGATAACGGTACTGAGAGATGGTGAGTATATCGGGACAGATTTAACAAGCAATATGACAAGAGAAAGATTATTCAAAATGATGGTTGGTAGAGAGCTAAAAGATTATTTTATTAAAACTGATAGGGCAATTGGTGATGTGATATTTGAGGTTAAAAATCTTGGCAGAAAAGGGAAATTTAGGAATGTATCCTTTAAACTTCGTAAAGGCGAAATATTAGGTATTTCTGGTTTGGTAGGTGCAGGTCGAACAGAAATTGTGGAATCGATATTCGGATTCCATCCTTGTGATGAAGGTGAGATTTTTAAAGATGGTCGAAAGATTAAGATTGAGAGCATTCAGGATGCGATAAAAAACAAGATAGCTTTAGCAAGTGAAGAAAGAAAAATGTATGGCATCTTCTCGATGCTTTCAGTTAAACACAATATATCAATGTGCTCTCTAGATCAGTTTATTAATAACTTAAATTTAATTAATTTTTCAGCTGAAAATCAAGTTACAGCAGAAATTTCAAAAGCTTTAAACGTTAAGACCCCTTCTCTTAATCAAGAAGTAAATTATCTAAGTGGTGGAAACCAACAGAAGGTGGTGTTAGCAAAATGGTTGTTAACAGACCCTGACATATTAATTCTAGATGAACCAACTCGTGGAATTGATGTCGGCGCAAAATCTGAAATATACGCAATAATGGACGAATTTACCAAACGTGGAAAATCAATTATTATGATTTCCTCAGAAATGCCTGAGATAATAGGAATTTCTGACAGGATATTAGTTGTCAGACGCGGAGAAATTTCTGCGGAATTTGACAAGAGCGAGGTTTCACAGGAAAAAATTATAGAATTTGCTTCTTAATAAGGAGATGTTATTTATGAATAGTTTAAACATTTCAACAGTAAAATCAACATTCGGCAAGTACATTATTTATTTTGTTTTACTTTTTCTTATAGTGGCATTATCTTTAATGTCTCCATATTTTTTAACACCATCAAATATTTCAAATGTTCTTAGACAGATTTCTACTACTTCAATCGTTGCTCTAGGAATGACTTTTGTAATTATTGCAGGTGGTATAGATCTATCTGTTGGTAATGTTGTAGCATTATGTGGTGTTGTTTCAGCTTCTTTTGCTCATCCAGGAGAATATCCCTTAATAGTTTCAATACTTATTTCTATGGCTATAGGCTTAATTATCGGATTAGCTAATGGCTTCATAATTGCTAAAGCTAAGATTGTACCTTTTATAGTTACACTGGGTACATTTCAGATTTGTCGTGGACTTGCAATGACCTATACTGGAGGCCGTCCAGTTGGTAACATTTCAAGCGAATATAAATTTATCGGGCAAGGTTTAGCTTGGGGAATTCCGGTACCCATATTAATTTTCGCTTTTTTGACTATTGTTTCTGCTATTATTCTACATAAAACTAAAATCGGCCGATATATCTATGCAGTCGGTGGAAATGAATTGGCAGCAAGGCTTTCAGGTATAAATATTTTTAAAATAAAACTATTCGTATATTCATATATTGGCCTTTTAACAGGTATATCTGCTATAGTTCTAACAGCAAGGGTAAGCTCGGGTGCACCTAATGCTGCCCAGGGTTACGAACTAGATGCAATTTCTGCTTGTGTCATAGGCGGTACCAGTATGTCGGGAGGCCGTGGAAGTATTTGGGGAACAATTGTCGGTGCTCTAATTATTGGTGTGGTTAATAATGGCCTTGATTTGTTGAATGTGTCTTCATATACACAATCAGTAGTTAAAGGTATCATAATAATTACAGCACTCTTGTTAGATAAACTCGGTCAAAAAAGTAAAGAGTAACTAATCAGGTTTAATTATTCTTAAAGGGGTGATTGGAAAATAAAATTGTTGATAAATTAAAAAGTTTAAAAGTGGAAAGGGGGTTAAGATTAATTTAACAAATAGAAATGAAGCATGATTAGCAAATTTTATTAAAATTACCTTACTAAAGGAAATATGAAAGGGGATTAATTATGAAAAGATCACTTAAAATGTTGTTATTGTTAATTATTATAAGTTCATTATTAGTTGGTTGTGGTTCAAATGGTGCCAACTCATCTGGTGCCAATACACCGGCTGACGCTAATTCTGGTAATGAGAAGCTCAAAATTGGTCTTTCGATAGACACCTTAACAAATGAATTTAATACAAAACTCTTGGATGCCATAAATGCATATTATGACAGTCAAAATTTAAAGGATACTGTCGAGTTGATCATTGTAGACTCTAATAAAGATACAGTTAAGCAAAATGCACAAGTTGATAATCTTATCACACAGCAAGTTGATGCAATAATATTGATTGCTGGTGATGGGGACCAACTAGTTCCGGCTGTTGAAGCATCAGTGAATGCTGGCATACCCTTGATCGAATTTGTTGCTGGAACAAGTGCAACTGAAACAAGAACTTCTTTTGTAGGTTCTGATGATTTTGTCGCCGGCACTATGCTTGCTGAGCAGTTGTTTGAATTAAAGGGAGGAAAGGGTAAAGTTGTTGAACTTCAAGGTCCCTCCGGTCATATTTGTATGCTCAGAAGAAATGATGGCATGATGGATACATTAAAAAAATACCCGGATATCGAGATCGTTGCTACTAAGGTTTGTAACTGGTCCAGAGAAGAATCCATGAAGGCTATGGAAAACATTATTCAGTCTAAGATGGAGTTTGATATTGTTTATGCTCAGAATGATGAAATGGCAATGGGAGCACTTAATGCACTTAAAGGTTCTGGTATTGATTTATCACAAATTGCAATCGGTGGTATTGACGCAATTGATGATTGCCTCGAGGCTGTTGCAAATGGAGAGGTATATGGTACAGTTTATCTAAATTCAGTAGCTTTGGGTCAAAAAGTTATGGAAGTTGCTATTCAAGCTGCAAAGGGTGAATCGATAGAACCTTTGTATGACGTACCTTATGAATTTATCACTAAAGAAAACGTTCACGAATATATGAAATAATTAAAACAATTGATTTGATTTATTATTAAGTTCCTTTTCGCAAAGCATACTATAATTTCAAATGAATTTCTGTCAAATAAAAAATATCAAGCAAAAATTGGAGGATAAAATGACAAATATAGTTATTTCTGGATTTAAAGGAAGAATGGGTCAAAGTATTTTCAAAATGGCGCAGAAATTTGATGACATTAAAGTAGTTGGGGCTGTTGAAAGAGAGGACCATCCTGAAATCGGTTCGGAAGTATATAAGGGTTTGACACTTCAAGATGATGTTGCTCCTCTGTTAAACGAGAATACAGTTTTAATTGAGTTTTCGAATCCGGCGGCAACTGTTAAGCATGTAGAAGAGGCTATAAAGGCAAAGGCAAAAGTAATCATAGGTACAACTGGCCTCACCAGTGAGCAGGAGGATTCTATCAAGAAGGCCTCTGAAGTTATACCAATTTTAGAGTCCCATAACTACGGATTGGGTATGAATACCTTTTGGGAAATCTTAAGAAATGCAACCAAAGCCCTCGGTAATGATTACGAGGTTGAAATCGTTGAATATCATGGAGGAGATAAGCCCGATGTACCGAGTGGAACCGGCCTTATAATCGGCAACATAATTGCCGAAGCGAAAGGTGTAAAATTTGAGGATGTTGTAAGATACGGCAGAGATATAACAAAAACCAATGTACGAAAAGAAAATGAGATATGCTATCATTCAGTTAGAGGTGGAAGTTATAGGGCCGATTATACTATTGTCTTCTTAGGAGACGGTGAACGTCTTGAGTTTACACTCAGGGAAGAGTCGGTGGATATTATCGCTCGTGGTGCTGTCTTATCCGCAAAATTCATGGAAACCTGTAAACCCGGATACTATGAAATGTCCGATGTTCTGGAATTTTTAAGACAAGCAAGATAAGCTTAAATATTTTAGTGCTAACATCATACAATAATCTTTTAAGTGAGGGGAAAATTATGTTAGAATCTCTATTTAGTCTGGAAGGGCAAGTTGCTGTTGTAACAGGCGCAAGCCAAGGAATAGGCAAGGCAGTTGCAATAGGGTTGGCAAAAGCTGGTGCTGATGTCTTAGTAAATTATCGTTCAGATTTAGCTGGCGCAGAGGACACTGCACGTCAGATAGAAGAATTAGGAAAACGAGCCCTAATTTTTAAAGCCAATGTTGCAGACCGTGATGAAGTTAAAGCAATGGCTGAAAAAACGATAGCAGAATTTGGTAAAGTTGATATCCTAGTTAATAATGCTGGTATTGCAAAAAATAAAGCAGCCGAAGAAATGGATAATGAAACTTGGAACAGAATCCTTGGTGTTAACCTTGATGGTACTTATCATTGTTGCGTAGAATTCGGGAAATACATGGTTGAGAGAAAGCAAGGGAAAATTATCAACTTTTCTTCAATCTGTGGCGTAACAATTGTAAGGAATGATTGTCAGATAGCATATCATGCTTCTAAGGGCGGGGTTGTTATGCTGACAAAAGCTCTTGCTGAGGAATGGAGCAAATATAATATTCGAGTAAATATGGTAGCTCCGGGCTATACAAGAACGAAGATGTGTCCAACTGGACCTAAGGATAAAAATGTAATTCCCTTGGGAAGAATGGCAGAGCCCGAAGAGATGGTAGGAACAGTAATTTACCTTGCGTCTGATGCCTCTAGTTATGTTATCGGTCAGCAGATTATTGTTGATGGTGGTTATACGATCTGTGGTTCATCTGCAAAATAGTTATTTTTCAAGTTAACTTGGAGGTGAAAGATGATGAAGATTATACCAGTAGCAGTAGGGGAATTAGATACTTTTGAGAGTGATGTATTTGCAGGTGGAGACAAGCAGAAAAAAGTTCTTTTCTATTCCTACGTTTTCATAATAATAGTAGACGGCCAGGCAATATTGGTTGATGCGAGCTTTGGAGATTTTGACTATTGTAAGAAGAATGGTCCAAATGAATGTCGTTTGTTAAACAACGATATTTTAGATATACTAAAAGACAATGGATACAATGCTGAAGATATTAAAACAATAGTACTAACTCATTGTCATTGGGATCATATTGGAGGTTTATCACAATTTCCAAATGCAACGATCTATTGCCAAAAAGAAGAGTATGAATATGCTCTGGCTAATTCCACTCCGGATTCTGGAGAATACCCTCTTTCATTTAAGAAATATCTAGTTGAAGATAGAGAAAGATTCAATTTGATTGATGGGGATTATCAACTAAATTCAAAAGTTAAGCTAATAAAAACTGGTGGTCATTCTGTTGGAAGCCAAATCATTGAAGTTGAGAATGACGATGAATTAGCCCTAATTTTAGGGGATGAGGTGTTCTCTTATGATAATATCATTAAGAAAATGCCCGTAGGATGCACGAAAAATCCTGAGAAATCTGCTGAAGTTCTAGATAAAATAATTTCTAGAATAGCTAATACTAATAAAAAAATTATGGTATACCCAGGCCATGATCCAAGAATAATATCTCAATTTGATGAAATGAACACATTGATAAAACCATAAAACGTTTTTAGCTAACAAAAAACATAGTTGTATTCTATTTTCTAATAGACAACTATATAACTACTGTCTTATTTAGTAATGTCTATCTGGTTAGTTCCCTATTCTTGTACCAGTCAATAGTCTTAGTAAAAATACACTGAACTAACGAGAAGAAGCTGGATAAGAAGGGCATGTTAGCTATGAAACCCATAGCATTGAGAATCACCCTGTTCTATATATGTGGGACAAGCTCATGAGAGTTTGTTCCACATTGTCAATCCTAATCGTATAATCCGTAGTCGTAAAATTGCTAATATGGTTGGCATAATATTCTATCATATCCGGATATAGTTTCAGATAAGTCTGGATACTTTTATCAAAGCATCTTAATTTAGCATTGATAAGGTATTTGAGCAAAGGTTGGCAGATTCCAGTCGTATTAGCTAACCTAACCATAAAGGTTTTTCAGCTTCTTCTAGGACAGTAATTAATGATGCGAGTCCTAGGATGATTTATCTAGCCTATAGGGAGCACAAATTTACTTAAAACTAGAGATAACTTCCGGTAATTGTCAAAGAAGCTTTTAACATTGACGCTTTCACCCTGTCTGCCTTTTTGGGGAAGAATAAAATTAAATTAAAGGTCCCTTAGTGGGAGCATTATGGTCGTCTTAGCTCAAAACATGTTTTAAAAAGGGCAAATCTGATCATCACAGGTACACTCGAGAAAATAAAAGAAAAATATTTTAATTTAAGAAAATTGGGATCTGTCCATATTCGTTAGAATTAAAGGGTTTTCCCGATTTTTGTTGAAATATATATTAGTTTGGCGAAATTGAAAGCTCATAAAGGACCTATCAGTTGGTCCAATAGGTAGGTGTGTAAAGGTATTGTGGAGGTTAAAACACATATATATTAATAATTATGATTACATTACATAATAAGGTTTAAGGAGGTGTTCTTTTCGCTTGACAAGGTACAGTCAAGTAAATTTAGAGTTTGAAAGGAAATTGCCATGAAGCCGTTGTATATGTCAAAAACAGAAACTTATAAAGGTAATTATTCAATAGCAAAAATAAATACTTCCTGCGGATTCGTAAAAGAGCCGCATTATCATGATTTTTATGAAGTACAGTTTTATATCTCCGATGAAAAAATAGACCATATCGGGGAAACAATAATCAATGGTAAGCCACATATACTTAAACCTGGCAGTATGGTTTTAATAAATATGTTTGATGTTCATGAGATAAGACTTTTTAGTTGTGCCACGTGTACGAGATATTGTATATCCTTTGATTCTAGTCTCTTATTTTTTGCAAGTTCAAGTAATACAAATTTATTTAAGATTTTTTCAAAGAATAATAAATTTGACTTTTCTTCTCCGCTTACACCGAAACAAATTGCTACCTTCGAAGATATATATGATAAATATGAGCAGATGAATATAAAAAAAGGCAAAGATATAATGGAGAAATCAATAATATTAGAAATCTTTGCGCATTTGTATGATATTTTTTATAAAGATCAAACAATAAGCCAAACAGATTCACGTAATTTAGAGGTCATTATTAAATTGATAGAATATATTAACGGGAATATATCTGATGATTTATCCCTTGAGCAATTATCTGAGTATGTCAATTATAGTACTTTTCATCTTTGTAGAATGTTTAAGCAATTTACAGGTATGACATTAAATCAATACATTACCACAAGGAGGATTGATAGGGCGAAGATGATGTTAAAGGAATCCGTTCCCATTTCAATTATAAGTAAAGAGGTGGGATTTAATAATTATAGTCATTTTTATCGAATATTTAAGCAAATTACAGGTCTTAGCCCCACACAATATAAGGAGCAACTTACGGAAAAAAAGAGCGAGCCCAGTAAATGCAACGCACCCTTTGGTGTTACTCCACGCTATTCCTTTGTTAGTACTTAAAAAAGCAAGATATGCAATATAATGGGCAAATTTGTTTACAGACAAAAAACTGAAAAAGCATATAATTATATTTGAAAACAAAAAACAATCACCTATTTTAGTGATTGTTTTTTGTTGAATACAGAATGAGAAGGGAGCATAAAAAATCATGGGAAAAATGAAACTTGCACTAATAGGCTGTGGTTATTTAAATGACATTATTGCAAATGCACTAAAAGATGGTTTTCTCCCTGAGTATGAACTAGTCGGCGTAATGGGAAAGTATCCTGAAGAGGCACAGGATTTTGCAAAGCGCCATAATTGTAAGGCTTGTGATAGTATCCAAGAATTGATGGACTTAAAGCCGGAATATACTGTAGAGGCGGCTTCACCGCAAGCGGTGAAAGATTATGCAGAGACAATACTAGAAAAAGGATCAAATTTAGTTATGCTGTCAATTGGGGCGTTTGCGGATGTGGATTTTTATGAGGAAATTAAAAAAGTTGCATTAAAAAATAATCGAAAAGTTTATATTCCAAGTGGTGCCGTTGGAGGATTCGATGTTCTTCGTGCTGCGACTTTAATGGGACCAGTCAGTGCCAAGATAACGGCTAAAAAGGCACCGGGTTCACTGCGTTCTACTCCCCTTTACAAAGCAGGGCTGGACAATATCACAGAACCGGAGCGAGTTTTCACTGGCAACACCAAAGAAGCCATTAAAATATTACCATTTCAAGTTAATGTGGCTGTTGCCACTTCTCTTGCGAGTGCCGGTCCTGAGAAAACAATTATGGATATCTACGCGCTTCCAGGTTTTATTGGGGATGAATACAAAATAGAAATTCAAGGTGAAGAAGTGCGAACAGATCTTAATATTTACTCAAAAACAAGTAGTGTTGCTGCTTGGAGCGTTGTTGCTGTTCTTCAAAACATTACATCACCGATTGTGTTTTAAACAAAGGTCTATACGTATAATCACTTATCAGCCTTAAGAAAAAAGAAAGGACTGATTCAAATATGAAATTTACTAAAAAGTATTTCACAGGTGATTTTGCAGCACATAGCCGATCTGTATATAAAGGATCTGGATATGATCCTGAAGACCTAAACCGCCCACATATTGGAATCGCAAACACATTTAGTGAAAATTCTGCAGGTCATGCACATTTAAGGATGCTAGCAGATGCTGTAAAGACGGGTATTTGGCAGGCTGGGGGAGTTCCCTTCGAATTTGGAGTACCTTCCACCTGTTCAGATCCTGCTATAGGCACAAATACAATGTGTATGGATCTTGCAATGAGGGACCTAGTGGCTGGTGGCATTGAACTGGTGGCAAGTATTCAGCATTTTGATGGATTAGTGTTGTTGTCAGGGTGTGACAATATCGTTCCCGGAACATTGCTTGCTGCTGCAAGATTAGATATTCCCACAATATGCTGCACGGGTGGTCCCATGTTAACCGGGCAACTAGATGGAAAAGATTTTACTCAATCGGATGTACAAGAATTTTGTTATGGTGAAATATCTAAAGGAATGGCAGATAAGGAAAGGATTAAAAAGGCAGAGTGTGGTGCGTGTCCAACTATGGGGGCTTGTCCAACTATGGGGACAGCTAATACTATGCAAATACTTGTGGAAGCATTGGGCATGACACCACCGGGTTCATCCACAATTCCCGCTGTATTTACAGATAAAATCATTAGTTGCAAACAAATTGGCAGAAGAATTGTAAAAATGGTTTTAGAGGGTTTTGTGCCATCAAAAATAATAACTAAAGAGGCTTTGGAAAATGCAATATGTATGAACATGGCCATCGGGGGTTCCACCAATGCGGTTATGCATTTGTTGGCTCTTGCAAATGAATTGGACATTCCCTTAAGTTATGATGATTTTGAAAAGTTTGGTGAAATCACTCCTTGCATAGTAAATGTAAAACCAAGCGGGAAATATGGTGTGGATAAATTGTTTTATTTAGGTGGAGTACCTGCGATATTTAAACAATTGGAATCAATTGTGCACAAAGATGTTCTAAATGTTTCAGGTGAAACCCTTGGGGATATTTTGAAAAAGGCACCCACCGAACCCAACGATATAATCAGAAGCACAGAAAATCCTATTTCAAAAGACGGCGGACTCGCTATTCTCTATGGCAATATAGCCAAAAACGGCTCAGTGATTCGCCCATCCACAATAAAAGAAAGTATGCGGCATTTCAAGGGAAAGGCTAAGGTTTTTACAAGTGACCGCCAGGCACATGAGGCCATAATAGACGGACGGGTTCAATCCGGTGACGTGATTGTGGTTAGATATGTGGGTCCTGTTGGTGCACCGGGTATGGTGGAAGTCATGGAAGCCACAGAGGCCATGGTGAATTTAGGGCTTGATGAAAGTGTTGCCCTTATTACAGATGGAAGGTTTTCTGGTTTTTGTCATGGACCTATTGTAGGACATATATCACCTGAGGCTGCTGTAGGTGGGGATATTGCTCTTGTTGAAGATGGAGACCTTATTGAAATAAATGTTGATGTACGAAAAATCACTTTACTTGTATCAGATGAGGAACTGGCAAGAAGAAGGGAACAATTAGTTCTTCCTAAAATTAAGGTCAAAAAAGGGTTTATGCGTACATATGCGAAAAACTGCCTCCCGCCAGAAAAAGGTGCAGCAATGCAACTCTGGGATTAAGAACTGACCACAACAATAAGGTAATTTAGTAAATGGCACATTTACTGATGTGAATAAAATTTGCTTGTTATTATGACTATCTTCATAGAAGCCCAAAAGGAGGTGCACCATGGATAAAGTGGCAATCATCGGTGCCGGGAGAATGGGTGGTATACTGTCAAAGAAACTGGCGCCCTATTATGATTTGATTCTCGTGATAAGGAGTTTACGCAAGGGTGGACTTTTGGCAATGGAACTGGGGGGAATTGCCACTTCTGAGTACTCAATTTTGGCCAAAGCCAATTATATAATTACAGCATTACCGGCAGGGGTAATACCCAATGTTCTAGACAAAATCTCACAGTTTCTTAGAAAAGACCAGATTCTTATAAATATATCCACAAATACGGAAAGACATGTCTTCAAAACCCTAGAGGGCAAATGTCATATCGCCTCAGCTAAAATAATAGGTGAATCAAATCAAATTGACCTAGGAGAGCTGCCATTGATCTTAGTTGACGGTGATGATGAAAAGGTTAAAAATGAGGTGGCATCGGTTTTCGGTCACATTGGTATAGTGTGTTTTGGTGATGAAAAATTAGTTAGCAAAATAAACAAAATAGCCAGCGAACAAGGTATACGGGCTGCCCTGGAGATAAAACAACAATTAGAAGAGTTAAATGTCCCCGAGGAATACATAAGCTTTGCTATTAGAAATGTAGCAGCAGGTACAATGAATGCCTTTGCTCTAGGGGATGAAAGTGATTTTGTAAAAGAAATTGTGGAAAAAATCAAAAGTGAAAAGAAAAACTGATTTTTATATGGTTAAAGTTGAGTTGGAGGGGGTATTAAGTTATGGAATATAAAGGTGGAAGACCTTTTTATGGTGATTTACTAGGAGTTATAATGCTGGATATGCAAGCACCATTAATTCCCGGAAATGTTGGAAATGCGATGTCTTATGATTTTCCTGTAAGGTACAAGGTTCTCAAGGGTTTTCCAGCGGACTGGTGGTCTGATGAAATTGGTGCTGATGAGTCAAGGTGCAAGATGTTTATTCAGGCTGCTAAGGAACTTGAGGCAGAAGGCTGCAAAGCAATAACTTCTGGATGTGGATTTTTTGCGATTTATCAAAAAAGAGTTGCGGCTGAGGTGAATATTCCGGTATTTCTTTCACCACTGGTTATGGTTCCAATGCTTTCTATGATGATAGGTCCTAACAAGAAAGTAGGGATTATAACTGCGGGTGGCCGGCATCTCAAGGGGGATTTTTTAAAGACCGTGGGAATTGATGAAAATGTGAACTTTGCAGTAGGCGGATTAGATGACACAGAAGAATTTTATAAAATCCATGTTACATGTGAAAAGGATACTATAAATCCAAAAAAAGTTGAAGAGGAAGTTGTACAAGCGGCAGAGGATTTGCTTAAAAAACACCCGGATATCGGATGTTTCGTATTTGAATGCAGTGATATTCCACCTTTCGCAAGGGAAGTGGTTAAAAGGACAGGAATCCCGGTATTTGATTTTATAGGCTTAGCACACATGGTGGCAAGAGCAATTATTCCTCCAAAATATCCTGAGTTTTTTGCTTAAAAAGTTTTCATTTGCTATTTAGGAAAGTTGGAAATTTAATAGTTTACGCTGAATTCATTCGCTTAATTATATTAACAGGAGTGAGAAATGTATGAAGGTTAAGGGTGGACGTAATTTTTACGGAGAGGCCATTGGTGTAATAGTTTTTGAAAATAATATAACACCAGCTATCCTTGGGGATGTTAGAAACGCATTGAGTTATGATTTCCCTGTGAGGTTTAAAGTGATAAAGGGGATTTCACCGGAATCAAATTCCCCTCAAAATAATTTTGACATTGATGGTTTAGTGCAAGCCGTCCGTGAACTGGAACAGGATGGTGTTAGGGCTATCATGATTAGCAGTGGATGTTTAACAAAGTATTTATTTGAAGTTGCATCCAATGTCAGCATACCAATTTTTTCGACTCCTCTTGTGCTTGTGCCAATGATATCCACTGCTATTGGAGATAATCTAAAAGTGGGGATAATAACAGAGAACCAATACTCTGCGGAAGTCCTAAACAAGATAGGGATTAATGAAAAGACCCCTTACATTATTGAAGAGCTTGATATGGATAATGCTGAAACATATGTTAGAACTTATATTCAAGGTAAAACAGAATGTGTGGATTATGACAAAATCAGAAGAGAGTTAGTGAGTCTAATAACAGAGCTTGTTAAAAACAATCCAGATATTGGTGCTATTGTGTTAGATGGTGCACCTTTGGCATCTTTTACTGAAGCAATAAAAGAGGAAATAGGTCTTCCTATGGCAGATTTTATGTCATTAGCACGTATGGTATATAGGGCAATTGTTCCACAGGATTATGAAGGCTTTATGTAACTTTTAGATTAATATTAAGTAATTATTTTTCATAATAACGTTAAATATGCTTTGAAGCCCAACTGTTTTAAAAAAGAGTAGTAATATTTAATGCAAAATTGTGAGGGGGTAGTAATATTATGAATACCAATAGATATCCTTATTATGGAAAGGCGATGGGCATTTTGCTAAATAACACCACATACCCATTAATTCCGGGAAATGTGGGTAATGCAACAACTTATCCTTTTCCAGTTGAAATTAAAAGTATCAAAGAATTCCCCACTGATTGGCATTGCGATAAACGTGGTGCAGATGGTGAAAGGCTTGAATATTTTGTAAGAGCGGCAAAGGGTTTGGAATCGGAGGGAATTAAAGCAATTACAACAGGTTGCGGTTTTTATGCTTTGTTTCAAAAACGTGCAACCCCTTATTTAAAAGTACCTCTTTTCTCTTCACCTTTGTTAATGGTTCCATTAGTTTATAATTTAGTAGGAAAAAAGGGTAAAATAGGAATTTTGACAGCGAGTTCCAGGAACTTAAGTGAAGCACATTTTGATGCATGTAATATAAGTTCCTCTATACCCATTGTAATACAAGGTATGGATGAATATCCTGAATTTCAAGATGTTATAATGAAAGAATCAAAATCAATCATGGACATAGAGGTAATGAAAAATGAAGTTGTAGATGCGGCAAAGAAGCTAGTCAATAATAATGAAGATGTCTCAGCGCTAGTTTTTGAGTGCTCTGACATGCCGCCATTTGCTAAGGCTGTTTATGAGGCTGTTAACATTCCAGTATTTGATTTTATTAATATGATTAAATTTGCAAACGAAATGGTAATCACCAAGGACTAGTAATTGCTTAAACCTGGATTTATCATGGAGGCCATAAATGATTGATAAAAAAGCCTTGGGTGTTTGAAGTGGTCATAACTCCTGAGGTTGTGAAGCTCAATCAAATATGGCTTCCTTTTTAATGTTTTTTCTTAGCATTGTCCCAACTTTAGAAATATCGTCAAAAACATCCTGCAAAAGCCCGAAGGTGGGTGTCGCCTCCAAACCCTCCAAAGGGGTTATGATAATATTTGAAAAAAGGTAATTTCCGTCCTTGAGGCTCGGCTGCCAGCTTTTCATATACACTCTGGCACCGTAGCTTGATCCCCTGCCATCTCTAATGTGGTTCAAGAACTACAATCTCGTCTTATCGAACAAATTTCCCATTACCTGATGGCACTATGATATATTCTTTGGTTTCCATAGATATCCATATCATTGTTGCATTTTTTATAATCTTTCCCGCCGAAAATTTATCTATTTAGCAGCAAAAATTTTGTAACCGTCTCCCAATATTTACATCACTACAACAGAATATTTCATTAATTAAATTATATGCTTTAAATTTTATCTACAAGTTATTTTTTCAGATATTTTAAACAAAGACTTGCAAGTGCTTTCACCCAACAGTTATAATAAAAATAGTAAATTACTGATACTGCAATTGATAAGGAGGTTTGAGAGCAGCTCTTGGCAAAGAGTTATGTTCAATTAAAATGAAAGAAGCTATGTATTACGAAAAACTGGATAACGGTACCGTTAGATGCCGCTTGTGTCCACACCGTTGTAGTATCGTTTTAGATAGAACAGGGACGTGTAAAGTCAGAAAGAATATAGAAGGCAAGTTATACTCTGTTAATTATGGCAAAGTATCATCTTGGAGCATGGATCCCATTGAGAAAAAACCACTGTATCATTTTTATCCCGGTCATTGGATTTTTTCCGTGGGAAGTTTTGGATGTAACTTTAGGTGTAAGTTTTGCCAAAACTGGCAGATTGCTCAGCAGACAGAAGTTTTCACTAAGGAGATATCACCTAATGACTTAGTTCAAGCTGCAAAAAAACAAGATGACAATCTTGGAATTGCATATACTTATAATGAACCAACAATATGGTATGAATATGTTATTGAATGTGCCAAGCTCGCAAAACAGGAAGGTCTTAAGAATGTGCTTATTACTAATGGTTTTATCGAAAAAGAACCATTAAATGAGATATTACCTTATATCGATGCCATGAATATCGATGTAAAGGCCTATCATGAGAGTTTTTACGAAGACCTTGTTTCAGGCCGGCTTTCACCAGTGAAAGAAACCGTTGAACTTGTAAATTCAAAATGTCATATAGAAATAACTACACTGATTATACCGGGCATGAATGACGGCAAAGAAGAAATAGAACTACTTGCCCAATGGCTTTCGTCTTTAAGAAGAGATATACCCCTTCATCTTACCCGTTACTTTCCAAATTATAAGCTTGATATTTCACATACCCCTATAAACACAATAACAAAAGCTAGAGATATTGCCATGAAATATCTAGACTATGTTTATACAGGTAATGTCATTGATATAGAAGGGAATAATACTTTTTGTCCTTCATGTGGTTACGCTGTTATAAAAAGAAATGGCTACATGATACAAAAAACTGTACAGGATAAGAAATGTCCAAAATGTGGGGGAAAAATATCCTTGGTCGAAATATAGTAAAAGCAGGTAATACTTCGAATTATTGCCCGGGAAATGTAAATTAGTGTCTAAATTTATAGCATTAATAAATAATGGGGGGTTTACATTGGTATTGCCCGATAGTAAAGCTAAGAGATACGAGCGGCATATTATCATGCCTGAAATAGGTCAATTAGGCCAGAAAAAACTTTTAGATTCCCATGTAGAGGTAATTGGTAACTCGGTAAGTGAAGCCTTATCACTATTCTATTATTTGACCGCTGTAGGTATCGGCACAATATCATATAATTTTCAAAACAAGAATGGCATAAATAATATGTTATTTAATTTAAAAGATTTAAACCCTGATATAACTATAATTGAATCTGATTTAACTGATGCAAACAATAATCCTAAGGTTAGAATAATAATTGGAAATATGGATTTTGTACATAACAAGATTTCTCTTCTTGACGAAAAGAACAAATCACAAATTCCCCTTATAATTGCAGTAACAAATCCTTGGCAAGGTTTGTTTTATGTATTTAGAGAAAAAGAAAAGCCATATACTGATATTTTCGAAACAGCATATGTTGAATTTAGTAAAAATAAGAGCTTTGCTTCGGAAGGCTTTGTATTGTCATCTTGTTTTGCAGGTGCATTAGGAGCAACAGAGGCTGTCAAGTGTTGTTTGAATTTAGGAGACTCTGTTGACAACCCATTATTTTATGATTTAATGTCAATGCGCTTTTCAGGCAATAAAAATTGTAATATTGCGGCAAATAAGAGTCCCAAAACATCCAGGCATTTTAAAAATAGAATATCCGATTCTAAGGTTCTGATTATAGGGACCGGTGGTCTTGGCAGTCCGGTGGCTTTTGCGCTAGCTTTAATAGGTGTTGGAACAATTGGTTTGGTTGACGGTGACCATGTTGATTTAAGCAACCTTAATCGCCAAATCCTTCATTCAACATCGAGAATAGGCATGTCAAAAGTTGAATCAGCGTGCTGGTTTTTGAAAAGATTAAACCCGTCTATAAGAATAATTCCGTATTATACAAATATAACAAAAGAGAATGCTTTGGATTTAATTAAGGATTATGATGTAATCATTGCATGTCTCGATAATCTGCCTTCTCGATATCTTCTAAATGACACATGTTTTTTTGCAGAAAAACCTTTAGTAGAGGCAGGAGTATTAAGACTTAATGGTATGAGCCAGACTATATTACCAAAACAAGGTCCATGCTATAGGTGCATTTTTCCGGAAATGCCGTCCTTAGAAAGTATTCCATCACCTTCACAAGCCGGTATTCTTGGTTCAATACCCGGAGTGATGGGGTTTTTAGAAGCGGCAGAGGTAGTAAAACTTTTAATTGGAGCAGATGGAATTCTAAAAGATAGAATTTTACTTTATGATGCTATGGATTTGGAATTTCGTGTTCCCAGTTTCCGGGGAGACTATCGATGTCCTTTATGTGGAGAAAATCCTTCAATAACCACTCTTCAAGATTATGAAACTGGTTTATAACGTATAATTGGATTGATAGTATTGCAATTTACATTTATAAAAACAGTTCTATAAAGACATTAATCCAAGAGTTCTTCCTTGATACGTTTTCCGGTGGGAGTTGTGGCTAGACCGCCCATAGCTGTTTCTCTTAACTGCTCAGGCATCATGCGGCCGACTTCCCCCATGGCTTTAATAACTTCATCTGGAGGAATGATGCTTTCTATACCGGCTAAGGCCATATCTGCTGCCGTTATGGCCTGAACTGCACCCATGCCGTTTCTCTTAATACACGGCACCTCAACTAAACCAGCTACTGGATCACATACAAGGCCCATAAGGCTTTTTAGAGAAATTGCTACCGCGTGTCCCACTTGCTTTGGCGTTCCTCCGGCTAGGTCAACAACTGCTGCGGCAGCCATAGCTACTGCACTACCACATTCTGCTTGACAGCCTCCTTCTGCTCCGGCTAAAGTTGCATTTAGCGCAATTATTTTTCCTATTGCTCCTGCAGTAAACAGAGCTTCCGTTATTTGATCATCGCTTTTGTCCAATTCTTCTGCAATACTAATCAATACTCCGGGGATAATGCCACAAGATCCAGCTGTAGGTGAGGCTACGATGCGACCCATAGAAGCATTTACATTTGATACGGCCATGGCACGTGCAGCTGCTTTTAAGGAAATACTATTGGAAATTGCCTTTTCAGATGCTTTCCATAGACGATATCCCTCACCGCCTGTTACTCCACTTAGGGAAGACACAGGTTTTTCAGTTCCTTTTTGGGTAGTTTCCTTCATTACTTGAAAGTATTCTTTCATCCTTTTTGTTAACTTTTCCACGGAAATTCCCATTTCTTTAGATTCCATATCTTTTATAACGGTAGATATTTTTACTTTTTGAGTTTCCGCCAAAGTAATAATTTCTTCTAGAGTCCGTACGCTCACTTTATACACCACCTAATGCAGATTTAATTACCATTACCCTTTGAACATGATTCGTACTGGATAAAGCTAACTTTAGTCCTTCGGGAATTTCTTCATCGACTTCTATCACCATTAAAGCAGTCTTTCCTCGGGATTCCCGGGAAACCTTCATTTGGGCGATATTTATACTATTTTCGGCTAAAAAGGATGCTACCTTTGCAATCATGCCTGGCCTGTCATTGTGGACAATAATTATTGTATTAAACTCCCCGGTAAAATCTGTATTAAAACCATCAATAGAAGAAATTATAACTCTGCCTCCTCCGACAGATGAGCCCATCACCTCAGTAGAATTATTTTTTCCCTTTAATATAAGCTTTGCCGTATTAGGAGATAATTCTGGGTAAGTATTTCCAAATACTATGTTTACTTTAATTCCTTTATTTTGTGCTATTATAAAGGATTCTTTTATTCCGTCATCGTCAGTTGAAAGACCTAAAATTCCAGCCACCAAGGCTTTATCAGTTCCATGACCTTTACCGGTCTTAGAAAAGGAATTATATAAAATTATCTTAGCCTCCGTAGGCTCTTCTCCTAGTATGTTCCTTGCCAAGTTTCCCAGCCTTACAGCCCCAGCAGTGTGTGAACTTGATGGGCCAATCATTACGGGGCCTATAATGTCAAATATATTCAAAAGGCCACCTCCAAAAATGTATTTTTGCTATGTATAGTCTGGACATATAAGATGACAGAATTGTTGAAAACCTCAATTAAGAAGTAGGGTAAAATCCATCATTTTATTTGGCTATAAAGTGATTATCAGAATTGTAAGAGATATTGTAATCATTATGAAGGAGAAATCTAAAAAAATCAAGCATATATATTTTGAATTGTAAAGTTGTAAGAGCGTAAAAAATGTGGCGGTAATCCTTGATAAATAAGTATCTTAAGTGGTAATATTATAATAGTAACATTTTTAAAAACCCTTGTGAAAATATTAAGCCTATGCTATAATACAAAAGTGATTCAAGTGTAACTTTTTACACAGAAGTTAAAGATATGATACTTATCGAAATCATACATTTTTATAGAAAAAGGCAAAGAGGTGAAAAGCGTGAGAAAAGGAATCCATCCTAAATATGGAACAGCTACGGTGAGATGTGCTTGTGGGAATACTTTTGAAACAGGGTCTACCAGAGAGGACCTGCGTGTAGAAATATGTTCAAAGTGCCATCCTTTCTTTTCAGGCAAACAAAAACTGGTTGATACCGGTGGCCGCGTAGAGAGATTTAAGAAGAGATATGGCTTAAAAGATGCAGAGTAATAGAAGGTTGGAGGTTATCTCTAACCTTTTTTATTAATACCATGTAAGTGTATTAACTTTTATGATATGTGGTTTTCTACACAGAAATTAGAATCTGCTTACGAAGGGGGAGAAAAATGAAACCGGTAAAACCTAATATAGGTGGGCAAGCCGTTATTGAGGGAGTTATGATGAGAGGTCCGAAAATGACAGCTATTGCTATCAGAAAAAATGAAGAAATCATCATGAAAACCGAGCCCAATCATTCACTCTCAGATAAATACAAGTTTCTCAAACTGCCTATATTGAGAGGTATATTGTCATTGTTTGAAATGCTTATTATTGGCATTCAAACATTATCATATTCTGCAAGTGTTGCAGGAGAAGGTGAAGAAGAGGAACTTACCAGCAGAGATATAGCTTTTGCTTTGATTTCAGCTGTAGGCTTTGCTGTTGCTCTTTTCATTGTTCTTCCCACTATTGCAGTCAGGTTTATAAGTAGTAGTATTAGTAATCCCTTACTTTTGAATTTTGTTGAAGGTTTGTTAAGGATTTCAATTTTTATCATATATGTTATTGTGATTTCTCTAATGAAAGATATAAGAAGGGTTTTTGAGTATCATGGTGCAGAGCATAAGGCTGTTCACTGCTTTGAGCATGATGAAAAATTAACCCCGGAAAATGCCGCTAAATACACCACCATTCATCCACGTTGTGGTACCAGTTTTATGATGTTGGTGATGTTTATCAGTATTATAATTTTTTCAATGATGGGCTGGCCTGGTTTAATCCAGCGAATAGTGTCTAGGATAATTATGCTGCCTTTAGTGTCGGGAATATCCTATGAGATTATAAGGATTGCCGGTAAAAGTAAAAGTCCTATAGTGAGAATGTTGAATATTCCCGGGATGTGGCTTCAAAAATTAACTACCAGAGAACCTGACGGAGAACAGTTAGAAGTGGCAATTGCGGCATTAAAAAGTGTTTTAAATTGATGTTTTCCATAGTCCTATCAGGAAGGTGATAATATGATTGAAAAGTTAGAAGCAGTGGAAGCGAAATATGATGAATTGACGAAACAAATAGCTGATCCGGAAATTATAGCTAAACAAGCTAAATGGAGAGAGCTGACTAAAGAGCATGCTTCTTTACAAGAAATTGTAACCAAATTTAGGGAATATAAAAAGACCCTAATGCAAATACAAGAAAACTCAGAGCTTCTAGTAGAGGCTTCCGGTGATCATGAAATGCAAGAGCTGATACAAAGCGAGCTAGAGCTTTTGGAAGATAAAAAGTCTGAGATAGAAGAAAAACTTAAAATTTTATTACTTCCAAAAGACCCTAATGATGAAAGAAATGTAATAATGGAAATAAGAGCAGGCACTGGTGGAGAGGAGGCAGCCCTTTTTGCCGGAGACTTGTTCAGGATGTATAGTCGTTATGCGGAAAAACAAGGTTGGAAAGCGGAAATAATAGAATCAAATCCAACAGAGTTAGGTGGATTTAAAGAGATTGTTTTTGAGATAAATGGAACAGGTGCATACAGTCGTTTGAAGTATGAATCTGGAGTGCATCGTGTGCAAAGAGTCCCATCTACCGAGGCAGGTGGGAGGATTCATACATCAGCTGCTACTGTGGCGGTTTTACCTGAAGCAGAAGAGGTCGATATAGAAATAAATCCTAATGACCTTCGAATCGATATATACAGAGCATCAGGCCATGGAGGCCAGGGAGTTAATACTACAGATTCGGCAGTAAGGATTACCCACTTACCCACTGGAATAGTTGTTACATGCCAAGACGAACGTTCTCAGCTTAAGAACAAGGATAAGGCTATGAAAGTTTTACGAGCGAGGCTTATGGAAAAGTATCAAGAAGAGCAAGATCGTGAAATAGCTCAAAATCGCCGTAGTCAAGTAGGTTCAGGTGATCGCAGTGAACGGATACGTACTTATAACTTTCCACAGGGCAGGATTACAGACCACCGTATAGGTCTTACCACTCATCAATTAGCAAATACTTTACAAGGTGAGCTGGATGAAATAATAGAACCTTTAATTGCAGAAGATCAAGCAAAGAGACTGGCTCAGGTCGAATAAAAGACAAATAGTAATAAATATAAGAAGATAGAGGCGTTTATAGTGACTGTAAGGGAAGCTTTGATATTGGGCCGAAAAAAGCTCAGAAAAGTTGGGATACCAAATCCCTCCCTAGACGCAGAGCTTATTTTAAGTCATATTTTAGCAATAGATAGATTTAAGCTTTTAGTAGATGATGAAATAAAGCTAACTCAAGAGCAGCTAAACAATTACAAGGATTTGTTACAACAAAGATGTAAATTTATTCCTGTTGCCTATATAACTGGCCGGAAGGAGTTCTATGGTCTGGATTTTTATATAAAACCAGGAGTATTAATTCCCCGGCCAGAAACTGAATTTGTAGTTGATGAAGCATTAAAGGCAATTGCTACGAATAAAAATCCACTAATTGCTGATTTGTGTTGCGGTAGTGGTGCCATTTCCGTTGCTCTTGCTTTTAACAATAAACGGGCTAAGGTATATGCTTCAGACATATCGGATGTTGCTTGTGAGGTTGCAAGAATTAATGTAAATTTGTTTGGTCTGGAAAATCGGGTTTTTCTATTGTTTGGAGATTTATGGTCTCCCTTTAAAGAAAGAAATATAAGAGGTTTCGATGTAGTGGTATCAAACCCTCCTTATATACCTGAACATGAGCTTAACAAGCTTCCTAATGATGTTAAAAATGAACCGCAAGTAGCGTTAAATGGCGGTGTAGACGGACTTGATTTTTATAGAAAAATAGTTACAGATGTTTCGGAATTTTTAAAACCCGGAGGCACTATCATATTCGAGATCGGTTGGGACCAAGGAGCTAAAGTCAAAGCTTTGTTAAAGGATACTGGCTTTTGTAATGTTAATATAGTCAAAGATTATGCTGGCTTTGACAGAGTGGTGACCGGGATTTATTGTAAATAAAATGATTAACATTTGTATGAACCTTATAGCAATATTTAAGAAGGGTAGTTTAATGCTAAATACCAGAATAATAACCGTAGATAAAAATCAACCTGAAATAGAAAAAATAAAAGAAGGGGCAAGAATAATAAGAGAAGGCGGCCTTGTTGCTTTTCCTACAGAAACAGTTTACGGGCTGGGAGGCAATGCTCTTGATGAAAAAGTAGCTAGAAAGATATATGCTGCTAAGGGCAGGCCCCAAGATAATCCTTTAATTGTCCATATTTATTCTGTTTCACAACTGGACATGCTAGTTAAGGAAATACCGAAAAAGGCTGCCATTTTAATGGATAAATTTTGGCCAGGCCCTCTCACTATTATTTTTAATAAGAAAGACAGTGTCCCTCACGGCACAACGGGGGGTCTTGATACTGTAGCTATACGAATGCCTGACCATTCTGTGGCTCTTAAGCTTATTGAAGAGGCAGGTGTTCCTATAGCAGCGCCAAGTGCTAATATATCAGGAAGACCAAGCCCTGTTTGTGCTAGTGATGTGGCTGAAGATTTATCTGGAAGGATTGATATGATTTTAGATGGAGGATCAGCTTCTGTTGGAGTTGAATCTACAGTGTTAGATATTTCGGAAGAAGTGCCGATGATTTTAAGACCGGGTGGGGTTAATCGGGAAGATTTAGAAATGATTCTTGGCTGTGTCGAAGTGGACCCCGGTCTTGCTCCTGGAGAACATCCTCGCTCTCCAGGACAGAAATATAGGCATTATGCACCTCGAGCCACTATGACCGTTGTTCAAGGCTCGCTGGAAAACCAGGTTAGAACCATCATAAAACTTACCGAGGAATTTGAGGAAGAAGGATATAAAGTAGGGATTATGGCTACAGCTCAGACTAGACACCAGTATTTGAAAGGTTGTGTTATGTCTGTGGGGGATAGAACTGCACCCCTTACAATATCATCAAATCTTTTTACCATATTAAGAAAGTTTGATCGACTGGAAGTTGACAAAATTCTTGCAGAAGGTATTTCCGAAGATGGCATAGGTCTTGCTGTAATGAATAGGCTCTACAAGGCTGCAGGCTACAATGTTTTAAAGGTATAGGAGGTGTTCTGTTTGCCTAAAAAGATTATTTTTATTTGCACCGGTAATACATGTCGTAGTACTATGGCAGAAGCTCTTTTTAGAAAAATTTTAAACGACATAGATAGGCTCAAGGATATTGAAGTAGCTTCCTATGGTATAGCAGCTATAGAAGGTCAACCGGCTTCCCAAAACGCAATAAAGGCTATGGCTGAAGAAGGTATTGATATCTCCGGTCATAAGGCTAGGCGCCTTACAGAAGAAGTGATGAAAGCAGACCTTGTTTTGACTATGACTCAAAATCACAAAGACTACATAATTCACAGATTTCCAAAGTTAAAAGGTAAGGTTTTCTTACTAGGAGAATTTGTTGGTGATAATGTCGAGATTCCTGATCCATTTGGTCAAGATATTAATATATATAAGATAGTCGCAAAAGAGATAAAGGATAAGCTTAAAAGAGTAGTTAAAAGGTTGGGAAAAACCTAGTAATGGAATGTCTGGACAACTTCCACAAAATTAGTATATAATTAAATAAATTTTCGCATTTAAGGAGGCGAGATTTTGACAATTGCTATAGCTTGCGATCACGGAGGATATAATTTAAAAATAGAGTTAATAAAGTTTTTTGATGAAAACAATATTAGTTATAAAGATTTGGGTACATTTTGTACCGAATCAGTGGACTATCCCGATATAGCAATTCCTTGTGCTGAAGCTGTTGCAAGAGGAGAATATGAAAAAGGAATAATCATATGTGGTACAGGAATAGGGGTATGTATTGCGGCTAATAAAGTGAAGGGAATCAGAGCGGCATTATGTCACGATATTTTTTCTGCTCGTATGTCGCGATTACACAACAATGCTAATATTTTAACCATGGGCGGTAGAGTAATTGGCTCAGGTTTAGCCACATCTATTGTTGAAACATGGTTGGCAAATGATTTTGAAGGAGATCGACATCAACGCAGAGTGGATAAGATTACCGAATATGAAAGCCGATAGACCTTAACTATAGAAATAAAAGAGGTGTTAATAGGTGGAGTTACTAAAATCAGTGGACCCTGAAATTGCTGAAGCTATAGAAAGAGAAGCTCATCGACAAGAATACAAGTTAGAGATGATTGCATCAGAGAACTTTACTAGTAAAGCGGTTATGGCAGCACAGGGTTCTGTATTAACAAACAAATATGCAGAAGGGTATCCCGGCAGGCGTTATTACGGAGGTTGCGAATTTGTAGATATAGCTGAAAACCTTGCCAGAGAAAGGGCTAAGAAATTGTTTGCGGCAGAACATGCAAACGTTCAGCCTCACTCAGGCTCTCAAGCCAATATGGGCGTTTATTTTGCAAAGTTAAATTTTGGAGATAAAGTTTTAGGCATGAATTTAGCTCATGGTGGCCATCTCACACACGGAAGTCCAGTAAATATTTCGGGGAAATACTTTGAATTTTTATCATATGGTGTTGCAAAAGAAACAGGTTATATTGATTATGATGAATTAGAGGCCATTGCAAAAAAACATAAACCAAAGATGATTGTAGCAGGGGCTAGCGCTTATCCCAGGATTATCGACTTTGTCAGATTTTCCGAAATAGCTAAAGAGGTTGGAGCATACCTCATGGTAGATATGGCTCACATTGCGGGATTAGTAGCAGCAGGATTACATCCAAATCCTGTACCCGTATCTGATTTTGTTACTACTACAACTCATAAAACACTCAGAGGACCTCGTGGTGGCATGATTTTTTGCAAAGAAGAGGATGCCAAGGCTATAGATAAGGCTATATTTCCCGGAATTCAAGGTGGGCCTTTAATGCATGTCATTGCTGCAAAAGCTGTTTGCTTGAAGGAGGCAGCTACGGACGAATTTGTAGAATATCAAAAACAAGTGGTAAAAAATGCGAAAGCTTTGGCTGAAAGCCTTCTAAACAAAGGTTTTAATTTAGTTTCTGGTGGTACCGATAATCATTTGATTCTAATTGATTTACAAAACAAAAAACTTACTGGAAAGGAAGCGGAACATCTTTTAGATGAAGTGGGAATAACAGTAAATAAAAATGCTGTCCCTTACGATCCCCAAAAACCTAATGTTACAAGCGGAATCCGTATAGGAACACCAGCTCTTACGTCGCGAGGAATGAAAGAGAAAGAGATGGAAATTATAGCGGAATTCATCGACAAAACCCTCTCTAATGGCGGAGATGAAAACACTAGAGTTAAAATATCTAAAGAAATTAAAGCTCTTTGCAAAAGCTTTCCTCTTTATTCCAACAAATAGGAGGCCATAATTAATGGAAAACGTATTTGTTTTTGACCATCCCTTAATTCAACACAAATTAGCTTTAATCAGAGATAAAAATACCGGTTCAAAAGAGTTTAGAGAATTAGTAGAAGAAGTAGCAGTATTGATGGCTTATGAGGTTACAAGAAACTTGCCATTGGAAGATGTTAAGGTTAATACTCCAGTAGGGCCCGCCAATGTTAAAATGCTTTCCGGCAAAAAACTCGGCATTGTGCCTATTTTGAGGGCTGGTCTTGGTATGGTAAATGGCATGTTAAAGTTGATTCCTAATGCAAGGGTCGGTCACATTGGCTTATTTAGAGACCCTGATACTCTTATGCCAGTGGAATACTATTGTAAGATGCCATCAGATGTAAATGAGAGAGAATTAATCATTTTAGATCCTATGTTGGCTACCGGAGGTTCGGCGGCTAAAGCAGTGGAGTTATTAAAGGAAAGAGGTGCTACTAACATCAAGCTTATGTGCCTCATAGCTGCACCAGAAGGAATTGAAGAGGTTCATAAACATCATCCTGATGTAGAAATTTATACTGGGGCTGTAGATGAAAAATTAAACTCCCACGGCTATATTGTCCCCGGCCTTGGTGATGCTGGTGATAGACTATTCGGAACGAAATAAAGATAAAAACTAGGCTTTCCTATTAAAGGATAGCCTTTATTTTTTATTTAATTGAATGTGTATAGTAACGATGTTAAAATGTAACTTAGGATATAACCATAATAATCTTCTGTGTATTGGGAGGGGCTTTGATGCGAAAGGATTGGGACAAATATTTTATGGATATAGCTTTTCAGGTAAGGGGTAGGAGTACATGCCCAAGGTTACAGGTCGGAGCAGTAGTAGTAAAGGACAATAGAATTAAAGGTACAGGATACAATGGCAGTCCTTCAGGTATGGATCATTGCGATGATGTTGGGTGCTTGATGATAAACAATCACTGTATAAGGACAATTCATGCTGAGGTCAATGCATTACTTGAGTGTTCTCCGGAAGAACGGAAAGGTGCTACAATATATGTTACTGCTCGGCCTTGTGCCGAATGCTCTAAGCTTATAATAAACTCCGGTATAAGCAGAGTAGTTTACGCCCAGGAATATCATGTTGACCATGATTGGTTTAAAGAGGCTCCATGGATTAATGTGGTTCATATGCCTGTATAGTGTTGAACAAACAATATACTGACATATTAGGGCGATTGACAAACATATGTATATGCAATAAAATGTAAAAGAGCAAACAATATAAAAGGAGCGATTTCATGCCAATTTACATATACGGTTTTTTTATGGCAATGCTTTTGGCATTTTTAGTAACTCCGTTTGTAATGAAATTAGCATGGAAGATCGGAGCAATCGATGTTCCTGGTGATGCACGTCGTGTTCATAAAAAACCAATGCCTCGATTAGGGGGATTAGCTATATATATTGCTTTTATTATGGCTGGGTTAATAACTCTGCCTTTAAAATCACCCTCTGTTAAGGGAATTCTTCTAGGTTCGACAATCATAGTGATTATAGGCATCTTAGATGATATATATGATCTTCCAGCCAAAGTAAAACTCGTGGGTCAAATTGCTGCTGCAGGTATTTTGGTGCTTTTTGGAACAAAAGTGAATTTGATTACGAATCCCTTGGGAGGCATGTTTGTTCTTGGGAAATTAGCTATTCCTGCAACTCTGTTTTGGGTTGTGGGGATAACCAATACATTAAATTTCATTGACGGTCTTGATGGCTTAGCGGCGGGAGTAGCTGCCATCGCAGCTTTTACAATGATGTTAGTAAATTTAAGTTTGGAGCAAGCAAGTGGTACTCTTGTAATGGCGCTTCTTGCAGGTGCTGCTATAGGCTTTCTACCTTATAATTTCAACCCGGCGAAAATATTTATGGGTGATACCGGTGCTATGTTTTTAGGCTTTGTACTAGCTGCCCAAGCAATAGAAGGTGCTGTTAAAAGTGCCACAGCAATGGCCTTGATCATACCTATACTAGCGTTGGGACTGCCTATTTTCGATACTGCTTATGCTATTTTACGCAGATTTGTAAACGGAAAACCGCTAATGCAAGCTGACAAGGGGCATGTACATCATAGACTTTTGGATATCGGCTTATCACAAAAACAAGCTGTAGTGTATATGTATTTAATAAGTATTTCTTTAGGTATATGTTCCATAGTGTTAGCAAGATTAGGTATGAAACAGGGGATCATAGCTTTTGCTTTAGTGATTTCTATGCTTTTGATTTCCGTAAGGTATATAAATATTACTTTAGAAGCGAAAAAGTCTACCCATGGAATGTAAAGGAGAGTAAGGTGTGGATAGAATAAAGATATTAGCTATTTTTGGGACAAGGCCAGAAGCTATAAAAATGGCACCACTGGTACAGGAACTCAAGAAAAGGGATTCTATTTTGTGTGAGGTGGCTGTTACGGCTCAACACCGGGAGATGCTGGATCAGGTGTTGGGTCTTTTTGATATAAAACCTGACTATGATTTGGACATTATGACCCAAAAGCAAACACTGTTTAGTATTACTACAAAAGCCCTTTTGGGTTTAGGGGACGTTTTACATCAATCAAAGCCGGATATGGTGTTAGTGCATGGGGATACTACTACTACATTTGCAGGTGCATTAGCAGCCTTTTACAGTAAAATAAAAGTAGGGCATGTGGAAGCAGGTCTTAGGACTCACAACAAGTGGCTTCCTTTCCCTGAAGAAATGAATCGGACACTTACATGCTCTTTAAGCGATGTACATTTAGCACCTACTGAAACTGCCAGATTAAATCTTCAAAAAGAAGGGGTTAATCCCCAAAATATTTTTGTTGCGGGCAATACAGTAATAGATTCTTTAAGAACTACCGTTAAAAAGGATTTTACCTTTTCTACAGATGTTTTAAATAAAATTGACTTTAAAAGACGGAAGATAATATTGGTTACAGCACATCGTAGAGAGAATTTAGGTTCCCCTCTTGAAAATATTTGTTCTGCTCTTAAAAAGCTAGCTGACGATTCCCCCGATATCGACATAATATACCCGGTACATTTAAACCCAGCTGTTCGTAACGTTGCATTTGATATTCTTGATAATCACGAACATATACATCTTTTAGATCCATTAAATACTGATGAAATGCATAATCTTATGGCCAGATGTTATTTGGTGATGACAGATTCCGGTGGTCTTCAAGAAGAAGCTCCTTCTTTAGGAAAACCGGTTTTGGTATTAAGAAGAGAAACTGAACGTCCTGAAGCGGTAGAAGCGGGCACTGTTAAGGTAATAGGTACTGAATATCAAACAATTTACAGAGAGGCAAAGAAACTTTTAATAGATAAAGAAGAATACGACAGAATGGCTAATGCCGTAAATCCATATGGTGATGGTTTTGCATCAAGTCGTATTGCGAATTTCATCTTGTTTTATTTTGGTATTATCAAAGACAAGCCTGATGAATTTTCTCCTAAAAAATAAATTTGATATAATTTGACAAAAAAAGCTTGATTTTAGACATTTTTTCCGCTAAAGTAAAAGAGGCAAAAAAATGTAATGTTATAGAAAAGGTGGGATTCATATTAAAACTAATAAAGATGCTACAATAAAAACTATACGACCTGGAGACTACATACCACTAGGTCAGTTAATAATTCTCGGAATACAGCACACTTTTACTATGTTCGGAGCTACTGTGCTTGTGCCTCTTTTGACTGGCTTAAATGTAAGTGTAGCGTTATTTACTGCTGGAATAGGGACTATCTGGTTTCATTTTATAACAAACTGGAAAGTTCCTATATTTTTGGGTTCATCCTTTGCTTTCATAGCTCCTATAGAGTTGGTGGTGAGGGAGATGGGAATACCGGCTGCTCAAGGTGGAATAATCGTAGCAGGGTTACTTTACTGTGTAATGGCAGTATTGGTTTCTTTATTAGGTAGAGAGTTTATGGAATCACTTTTACCTCCCGTAATTACCGGTCCTATAATAATGGTTATAGGGTTGAATTTAGCACCAACAGCTATAAGCAGTGCTAGCCAAAACTGGGGTATAGCTCTGATTGTTTTATTAGTGGTTGCTTATGTTAATTTGTATGTAAAAGGTTTTATGAAGTTGCTTCCTGTTGTTTCGGGAATAGTAGTTGGCTATATAATTTCACTTTTTGCAGGAATCGTAGACTTTACCCCTATTTACGAAGCTTCATGGTTTGCAATTCCTGATTTTTCTTGGCCTGTATTTGATTTAACAGCAATTGGTTTAATAGCTCCGGTGGCGATAGCCTCAATGGTAGAACATGTAGGGGATGTATTAGCCGTTGGGGCTACTGTCGAGCAGGATTTCGTGAAAGATCCGGGTTTTCCTAGAACACTAATAGGTGATGGTATAGGTACAACTCTTGCGGGAATTTTCGGTGGACCTGCAAATACAACTTATTCGGAAAATACAGGTGTTTTAGCATTGACTAGGGTCTGGGAACCAAAAGTTATGAGAGTTGCTGCTGTAATGGCAATCGGACTTTCTTTTGTGCAAAAACTAGGTGCTATCATAAGGACGATTCCCGATCCGGTAATTGGTGGGATTTCCATAGTGCTGTTTGGAATGATTGCCAGTGTAGGAGTTAGAACCGTAGTAGAAAACCAGGTTGATTTTACAAAGCCCAGAAATCTTTTCATATCAAGTATCATTCTTGTTGTTGGTATTGGTGGAGCGATTATTAACCTATGGGGCGGTGTGCAAATCGGAGGTATGGGTTTAGCAGCAATATTAGGAATTATATTAAACCAAATATTACCTAAGGAAAGTAAGAATTAATCCAAAGAGGGACCGGAGGGTTCCTCTTTTTTATTCTGATTAAGTTAACCTCTGGGGCTGTTTAACTTATTATTTTTTACAGAAACAGACATGTGATTCCATATTATGTAAAAAATAATAAAGGAATCCAATAGCTTATGTAGAATCTATATTACATAATTTATCTAGGAAAATAACCTATAATTATATATATTATTATAATGATACAGGCGGGGGCCATAATGGAAAATAATCAAAGCCTGAATGAAAGAGTAATAGGTATTAAAGATTGCCGCGAGGAAATCGATAAACTGATAAAGGAATACAAACCTTTTATTGCTTCAGTTGTGGAGAGCCATTTAGGTCATTATGCGGAATTTGGAGTAGATGATGAGCTAAGTATAGCTCTTATTGCATTTAATGAGGCTATTAAAAAATATGACATGAATAAAGGTAACTTTCTTTCCTTTGCACGGATTGTTATCAAGAATCGGCTTATAGATTATTATCGAAAAGAAAGTCGAAGTAGAAGTAAAATAGTTTATACAAAAACTATGATAGAAAAAGATCAAGAGGAACCTTTAGACCCTTACGTAGATGAAGCGATTAAAGAATATACGGAAAAGGAAATAAGTGAATACAGAAGATTAGAACTACAAGAAATAAAAAAACAGCTTGATTTATGGGGAATAACCTTTTCTGATGTCGCAAAAAGTTCTCCAAAACAAGAAGGAACTAGAAAGACTTATCTTAGAGCAATAAACTATATCTTGACAACACCGGATATATTGAAAATAATCAAGGAAAAAAGGTATTTACCTGTTGAAAAAATAATTACAGCACTAAAAATACCCCGCAAGAGAATCGAGCGTGGGCGAAATTATATAGTAGCAGCGGTACTAATATTATCAGGTGATTACCAATTCATAAATGAATACATCCAGTGGAGGTGATTTAATGAAAGCCATAATAGTGGATTTTGACGGCAACTATTTGATAGTTGCTACGAAAGAGAGGCGAGTTTAAGAGAATATATAACAACTATCCTGGATGCCAAGTGGGTGATGAAATAGAAGTACATCGCAGGAAACCATTCTCTTTTAATAGTATTAATAGTTGGGTTTATAGCAAAAAAATTATGGTTGGAGTTGCATGCCTTTTAATAATGATCACTGCAAGTTATAGTGTTGTGGGCTATGCGAGACCAGTCACTTTTGTGACTATGGATATAAATCCAAGTGTGGAGCTTTTACTTAATAAATATGACTATGTTTTAAAAGCTCGTGGGCTAAATGAAAATGGAAAAATTATTATTGGAGATGGTCGAGCTCTTCGGAATCTGACATTGAAGAATGCGTTAAATATGCTCATATCTCGTGCAAAGGATTTTCAGTATCTTAATAAAGAGCAGAACACAGTTATGATAACAGTGTCTAATATAAATGATCATGTTTCACAAATTGAAGAGCAAATAAAGGAAATAGTTACTGAAGAAATTAATAGTGAGACACAGTCAAGCCAAGATATCAACACTAATGTTATACGAGAAAGTAATGAAACTAAAATAGAAAATGACCATAGTTTGAATGTGATTGTCGAGAATACAACTATCAAAAAGCATCAAGAAGCAAAGCAGATGAATATTTCCCAAGGAAGATTGGTGCTTTATGAAAAGCTGAAGGAAATTAACCCCGAAGCGACATTAAATCATATAAAAGAAGCTTCTGTTGCTCAAATATTGCATGAAATAATGGAAGAAAAACTTGTGAATTACGAGGATATAGATAAAAAAGAAGGCAATGATAAAAGACAGTCATTACAGGATGTAAAAGTTTTTGAAAAAGGCACAAAAGATGAATTAGTAAACTTAGAAAAAGAAACAAAAAAATACTTTAAGTCGATAGAAAAAGATATAGGGAAACAAGATAAAGAAGTCAAAGAGATACTTAAAGATATTGAAAAGGGTCTAAAAGAAGAGTTTAAACAAAAAAGGGAAAGTCTTAAAAAACGAGAGAATATTTTAAAACAGCAGCAAAAAGTTACTGAGAAAAAACTAAAAGAGCAACAGAAAGATATAAAGAAAAAGCAAGAAGAACAAAAGAAAGAAAAACAAAAAACGACCCAGTCTAAAACTAGAAAAAGAATAATTAAAAAATAACTACAAATAAAATCCCAAAAATATCAATTGACAAATCTCTAACAAGTTTTGTAGTTAGAGATTGATTTTTTTTTGTCATTGTTATATAATTACAAACATGGATTACTATAAGGATTTTGGCATAATGTCTTGTTTTACAAAGATGCTTAAATGATGCATTATCAAAAGTTAAGGGTATTAATGTCGAGTTTAATCTGTATCAGCGTTTTTTCGAGTTAATATTTTTAGTTATCAAAAAATATTTACAAGAATTTTTAGCATTACCGAAGTTTACCGGTTAAATTCAAATGAATTTAAGAATAATAATAAAAGGAGAAATTAGTTTGTTTTTTCTTTTTTATGGAGGTGGTAGGTGTTGAAAGAAGCTTTAGAGGATGTAAAAGCAGCTGAGCGCGAAGCTAGAACTATACTGGAGGAAGCCGAAAAAGAGGCAAAGTTAATCATTTCACAAAGCAAAAGTGAAGGAGAAAAAATCATTCTAGATGCTAAAAAGCGGGGTGAAGATAAAAGTAAAGAACTCATCTTGGAAGCTGAGAATGAAGCCAAACAAGCAATTGAGGATTTAAAGAAAGAATATGAAGATGAAGTTAAACATTTAAAACAGGTCTCTACCTCTAAGATAGAAACAGCTGTAAACTTGATTGTGGAGAGGATAGTGAAGGCCCATGGCAATAGTTAAAATGAAAAAAATGCACCTCTTGGGTCTGAAAAATGAACAAAGAGATATTCTAAGTGTTTTGCAAAAAACTGGCGTAGTCGAAGTGATTAATATAGTAGAAGATGTTGATGGGTGCGATACAGGGGTGCAGGAGAGAGATATACACCGTGAGCTTATAAAGGAATTATCCGATCTGGAAAATAAGCTTAATGATTTAAAATTTAGTATTGACTTTTTAAAGCCATATACTAAATCAACAAATCCCCTTTTACACGGTAAACCAAGTGTAAAAAAAGATGAATTATCAAAAGTTCTTTCTCGTGAAAAAGAAATATTAGAGGTTTCAAAAGCCGTTTTTAGTTTAGACCAAAGGTTTTCTCAACTAAAAGTTGAAGAATCAAGATTAAATAATCAAATAGAAATGATGTCACCATGGCGTTCATTGGATATTCCTTTAGAACAATTGGGTGAAACACAAAAAACAATTTTTGTTACTGCTATAATTACGAGAAAAGCTATGGCTGAATTAAAGGCAAAGCTTGAAACAGATCGGTTTTTAGCTGAAATCAAGCTACTTGGTGATAGCAAAGATGAAATTTATACAATTATTATTTTTCATAAAAACCATAAAGATGAAATGCAAAATTTATTTAAGGAATTCTCAGTAAATATTCAGGATTTTGCCGATGAAAGGGGTACACCAAACCAGATTATCGAAGAGAGTCTTGATAAACTCTCTGGTATAGAAAAAGAGCGTGAAATAATACAAAAGAAATCTAAAGACATGTCTAGTCAAATAATGGATTTAGAAATACTCTTTGACTATTATTCAGTAAAAAGAGATAGACAAAATACTATGCTGATGGTTTCCGATACGGACAAGACCTTTTCGATGGAAGCTTGGCTACCTGAGGAATATGTAGAACATGTAAGAGACAAGTTGCTAAAATTAACTGAATTGGTTTATTTAGAATTTAGAGACCCAGCTGAAAATGAAGACATACCTGTGCTCTTAACTAATAGTAAACTAGTTGAGCCCTTTGAAGTAATAACTGAGCTATATAGTCTGCCTGATCCAAGAGGTATTGATCCCAATTTATACATGGCACCATTTTATTTTGTGTTTTTTGGTATGATGCTCAGTGATGCAGGATATGGTATTATTCTGAGTTTGCTCACTGGATTTGCCCTATATAAGTTTAAATTAGAGGGTACAGGTAAGAAGTTTGCCTTTATGCTTTTCTTGTGCGGTATTTCCACTATCGTATGGGGAGCTATTTTTGGTGGTTGGTTCGGTGATCTTATACTAATAAAGCCTCTTTGGTTGAACCCACTAGATAATCCCATGGCTGTTCTAATTTTGGCATTTATCATGGGTGTTATTCAGATATATACGGGCATTATATTAGATGCCTATAAAAATATACGGGCTGGGCGCACAGCTGATGCATTGATGGACCAAGGTCTTTGGTTAGTGCTATTAACAGGGCTCTTGATGTTTGTTCAGCCAAGACTGGGGCAAGTTGCAAAATACATGTCACTATTTGGGGCAATTGGCTTAGTGCTTACACAAGGTCGGTCCCAGAAAAGTATTATTAAGAAATTTACATCTGGGATTTTGAGTTTGTATGATATTACTGGATACCTCAGTGATGTTTTGTCATATTCACGTTTGCTGGCTCTAGGGCTTACTACAGGAGTAATTGCTACAGTTATTAATACTATGGCAAAAACAGTTGCAGGCAATATTATCGGCTATATAGTTATGATATTAATAATATTTGGAGGTCACATCTTCAATTTGGCAATAAATGTTCTTGGAGCTTATGTTCATAGTAGTCGTCTGCAGTATATAGAATTCTTCAGCAAATTTTATGAAAGTGGTGGCAAGGCTTTTACCCCATTAAAAGTAAAAACAACTTATGTCGAATTAAAAGACATATAAAAAATATAAAATACAAAAACTTTAAGTTATTTAGGAGGAGGAGTTACAATGTCATTAACACTAGGACAAGTTTTGGCACTATTTGGAGCAGCATTAGCTGTTGGTTTGCCAGGGATTGGATCGGCACGAGGAGTTGGAATCGTTGGTGAAAGTGCTTCAGGGTTAATTACAGAGGATCCGAGCAAATTCGGACAAGCATTAATTCTTCAAGCATTACCAGGCACACAGGGTATTTATGGATTTCTAGCAGGGTTTTTGACAATTCAAAAAATTGGTCTACTAGCAGGGACTATAGTAGATATTACACCTTTCCAAGGCTGGTTAATCTTTGCATCTTGTATGCCTATTGCTATTGTAGGTTGGTTGTCAGCTATTTATCAAGGTCGCGTTGCAGCTGCTGGTATTGGAATCGTTTCCAAACGCCCCGAAGAAGTAGCGAAGGGTATTACTTTTGCTGCAATGGTTGAAACCTATGCTGTGTTAGCTTTGCTGGCTACCATATTAATGTTATTTGGCATTCAAATATAAGGATGTGCTTACCATGGAAGGTATTGCAAGGATAAAGGAAAAGATACTGGAGGAAGCCCGAGAAGAGAAACAAAAAATAATAGACAGTGCAAAAGTTCAAGCTCGGGATATTAAGGCAAAGCAAGAGCAAGAAGCCAAGCAAATACGCAAAGAAATTCTGGAAAGGGCTAAGAAAGAAGCTGATGAAAAAAAGCGGAGAATACTTTCTATGGCCCAATTGGAAAATAGAAAAGCTATATTACGAATAAAGCAGCAAATAATCGATGAAGTATTTCTAAAAGCAAAGGCTAATTTCCAACAGATGCCAGATGAAGATTATAAAGATCTAATAGGTAAAATGCTTGTAAAAAGTGTAATAAAAGGTGATGAAGAAGTTATAATTTCTGAAAAAGACAGAAATAGAATATCCCAAGAATTTTTGGATACTATCAATGAGTATTTGCAAAGCCAAGGCCGTAAGGGCAATTTAAAAATAGGAAAAACTCCCGGACAGATGATAGGTGGTTTTATACTAAAGTCCGAAAAACTAGAAGTTAATAATACCTTTGATTCACTCATAAATAGAGAAAGAGAAGAATTGGAAACGGAAATAGCCAAAATTCTATTCGAGGAGTGATTTGATGGCTAAAGACACTGATTTCCTATATGTTTCAGCTCGGATAAAATTTTTAGAAACAAAACTCCTCGGAAGAACTGTAATTGAAAGGATCCTTGACGCTAATGGACCTGAAGAAGCACTTAAGGTCTTATGTGATACAGAATATAACAATGATATAGCCGAGATGGATAATATATATGATTTTGAAAAGGTTCTTGAGAAAAGCATGGCCAGAACTATTAATACTCTTAAAGAGTCTTTTAAAAATCATGAGCTTATAAATTTTTTCACTGTTAAAAATGATTATCATAATCTAAAGGTAATAGTGAAAGAAAACATTATGGGCAGTGAATATAATGAATACTTTTCCAGGCTCGGTGAAGTATCCCCTAGTGAATTAAGAAAATATGTAGAAGGGGATCTAAGAGCTAAAGTTCCTGATAACCTTAAAAAGGTATATCACAAAGCTATCGAAATGTATGATACAACAAAGGATCCCCAGCAAGTGGATTTGGTGCTGGATAAAGCCCTTTTCGAGGATATGGCTGAAATTGCTGAGAGGGCAAATGATAAATTTTTAAAGGAGTATTTGACTGCTCTTGTGGATTTAACCAATATAAAGACATTGGTGAGACTTAAAAAAATCAATGCAGATTTAAGAACTCTCGATAGTGTCTTGCTTCCTGGCGGAAACTTGACACAGGAATTTTTTGAGGAGAATTTCGCTGGTAGTACACAGGATCTTATGGAAGCACTTAGTTCCTCACCATATTATGAAGTGGTAGAAGAAGGTCTTATGGAGTGGGAGGCAAGTGGTAGTCCTTCTGCTTTTGAAAAATTACTTGATAACTATTTGATTTCTTTGGCTAGAAGAGGTCTTTACAAACCATTTGGATCGGAAACGGTTATAGGTTATATGGCTGCTCGGGAAAATGAATTAAAAATCTTAAGGATTTTGTTAGTAGGAAAAATTAACAGTATACCTTCTGATATGATAAGGGAGCGATTAAGAGATGTCTATGTATAAAATAGCGGTTATTGGTGATAAAGATACTGTTCTTGCCTTTAAATCCTTAGGTGTTGATATATTTCCCGTGTTAGACCATAAAGAGGCAAGTTTTACAATAACCAAGCTTGCAAAAGAGAAGTATGCTGTTATATTTATTACGGAGCAGGTAGCCAAAGAGATTCCGGAGAAGATTGCCCAATTTAAAAACCAGATGCTCCCAGCTATAACCTTGATTCCCAGTAATCAGGGATCACTTGGAATTGGAATAACAGAAGTTAAAAGATCTGTGGAAAAAGCCATTGGAGCAGATATCTTATTTGGAAGAGAGGGAAAGGAATGAGTAAAGGTGTTATTGCAAAAGTTTCCGGTCCTCTCGTAGTGGCTACGGGATTACCCGAAGCCAAAATGTTCGACGTGGTCAGAGTCGGTAAGGAAGGTCTTATCGGTGAAGTCATAGAGGTTCATGGAGAGAAACTATCTATACAGGTTTATGAAGAGACTTCAGGTTTGGGCCCGGGGGATCCGGTGATTTCTACGGGAGCTCCCCTTAGCGTTGAACTAGGACCGGGAATGATTGAGGGGATGTTTGACGGCATCCAGCGACCTCTTGATACTATCGAATCTGTTGCAGGAAGTTATATAACAAGAGGTATTGATATCCCTGCTCTTAATAGAGAAAAGAAATGGGACTTCAAACCTACAGCAAAAAAAGGTCAAAAAGTTTCGGCAGGAGATTTCCTAGGGTTCGTACAAGAAACGGTAATAGTAGAACATCGGATTATGGTTCCGCCGGAAGTATCCGGAGAGGTTGTTGAAATATATGAAGGAGAATTTACTGTTACAGATACAATTGCAAAAATAAAAACTGAAAATGGCAGCATTGTTGATATCACAATGATGCAAAAGTGGCCGGTAAGAATGACACGACCATACAAAGAAAAGCTTCCACCGGAAGAACCTATGTCTACAGGGCAGCGTGTTATTGATACTTTCTTCCCCGTAGCTAAAGGTGGTTCCGCGTGTATTCCAGGGCCATTTGGAAGCGGTAAAACTGTGGTACAGCACCAGTTGGCAAAATGGGCAGATGCAGAAATAGTGGTCTACATTGGTTGTGGTGAACGTGGAAATGAGATGACGGATGTTCTCTTAGAGTTTCCAGAGCTTATTGATCCCAAAACTGGTGAATCTCTTATGAAGAGAACCGTTCTTATTGCAAATACATCTAATATGCCTGTTGCCGCACGTGAAGCCTCCATTTATACAGGTATAACCATTGCTGAGTATTTTAGAGATATGGGATATAGTGTGGCCTTGATGGCAGATTCCACTTCCCGTTGGGCTGAAGCCCTAAGGGAAATGTCAGGACGTCTTGAAGAAATGCCTGGTGATGAAGGTTATCCTGCATATTTATCTAGAAAGATTGCAGAGTTTTACGAAAGGGCAGGTAGAGTTATTGCTATTGGCAGTGAGGATAGAGAAGGGGCTCTTACTGTAGTAGGTGCTGTTTCACCACCTGGTGGCGACCTTTCAGAGCCAGTAACCCAGGCAACACTTAGGGTTGTAAAAGTGTTCTGGGCCTTAGATGCTTCATTGGCTTATGCAAGGCATTTTCCTGCCATAAACTGGCTTACAAGTTATTCTCTATATTCTGATACAGTAGAAGAATTTATGAACAAAAATATATCAAGTGACTGGAAAGAACTGCGAGCAGAAGCTATGAGACTTCTACAGGAAGAATCCAGCTTGCAGGAAATCGTAAGACTTGTTGGCATAGATGCTCTTTCCGTAAATGATAGGCTTATTCTGGAAGTGGCCCGTTCTATTAGGGAGGACTTCTTACACCAGAATGCATTTCATGAAGTAGATACCTATACATCACTTAACAAACAATATAGAATGCTAAAACTCATTCATATATTCTTTGAAGAAGCTAAAAAAGCGATAGACCATGGTGTTGTATTTTCTGAAATTGATAATTTGCCAGTTCGGGAACGAATTGCTAGGGTAAAATATTCTGATGAAAAAAATATTGCAATTTTTGACGAGATAGAATCTGAGATTAAACAACAAATTGAAACGCTTATGGAAGGGGGGAAGCTGAATGATTAAAGAATACAGAACCGCACGGGAAATCGCTGGTCCTCTGATGATGGTTGAAAATGTAGCGGGTGTAAAATACAATGAGTTAGTTGAAATAGAAACATCATCAGGTGAGATTCGGCGAGGTCAGGTATTGGAGATAGATGGAGACAAAGCATTAGTACAGCTCTTTGAGGGTTCTACAGGTCTTAACATTAATGATTGTAAAATAAGATTTTTAGGTAAGAGTATTGAATTAGGTGTTTCCATCGATATGTTGGGAAGAGTCTTTGATGGGTCCGGAAGGCCAAAAGACAACGGTCCGAAAATAATTCCGGAAAAGCGACTAGATATCGACGGTAACCCTATAAACCCAACGGCAAGAGACTATCCATCAGAGTTTATACAGACAGGAATATCTGCTATAGACGGTTTAAATACACTAGTGCGGGGACAGAAGCTTCCCATTTTTTCAGGTTCTGGTTTGCCACATGCACAGCTTGCAACTCAGATAGCAAGGCAAGCAAAAGTTTTGGGTACTGATAGTAAGTTTGCTGTTGTGTTTGCTGCAATGGGTATCACCTTTGAGGAAGCTGATTATTTTATCTCAGACTTTAGAAGGACCGGTGCCATAGATCGTTCAGTGCTTTTTATTAATCTTGCCAACGATCCGGCTATTGAACGTATATCCACACCGCGTATGGCACTTACCTGTGCAGAATTTCTGGCATTTGAAAAAGACATGCATGTTCTGGTAATTCTTACAGATATGACAAACTACTGTGAAGCACTTCGTGAAGTTTCTGCAGCAAGGAAAGAGGTACCTGGTCGTAGAGGATACCCAGGATACCTTTATACTGACCTTTCAACAATATATGAAAGAGCAGGTCGACTTCGGGGCAGAAAAGGGTCTATTACCCAGATACCCATATTAACTATGCCTGAAGATGACAAAACACACCCCATTCCAGACTTGACGGGGTATATTACAGAAGGTCAGATAATCTTAAGCCGTGAATTATACAGAAAAGGTGTAATGCCACCAATAGATGTGTTGCCTTCTCTCTCAAGGCTCAAAGATAAAGGAATAGGAAAAGGTAAGACCCGAGAAGACCATGCCGATACCATGAATCAGCTGTTTGCTGCATATGCAAGGGGTAAGGAGGCTAAAGAGCTAGCGGTTATTCTTGGAGAAGCTGCATTAAGTGATACAGATAAACTCTTTGCGAAATTTGCCGATGAATTTGAAAATAGATATGTTTCCCAGGGAGAGAATGAAGACAGGAGTATAGAAGACACACTTACATTAGGGTGGGAACTTTTAACAATTTTACCAAAGGTGGAACTCAAGAGAATTCGAGACGAATATATTGAAAAATACCTACCTGAAAAAGGAGAAGAGTAAAAATGCAAACTCGGGTAAATCCCACCCGGATGGAGCTGACACGTCTAAAGAGGCAAATAGTTACTGCCCGGCGTGGGCACAAGCTGTTAAAAGATAAGCAGGATGAGCTTGTTAAAAAATTTATTGATTTAGTAAAAAAGAATAAGAAACTTAGGGAAGAAATAGAAAAAGATTTGGAGATGGCTTTCAAAAACTTCACCATGGCACGAAGTCAAATGCCACAGGAAGTGCTGGAAGAAAGTCTTATGATTCCTTCAGCCAAAGTAAATATTGATGTAACGAAGGAAAATGTCATGAGCGTAAATGTACCTAAAATAGATATCCATGAAGAGGAAGGAAGTAATAAATACTCATACGGATTTGCCAGTACTTCCGGAGAGTTAGATAATGCTATAACTATACTTTCAGGCATGCTTACCAAAATGCTAAAACTATCTGAAACTGAAAAAGCGTGTCAATTAATGGCCGATGAAATTGAAAAGACACGACGGCGGGTTAATGCATTAGAATATGTTATGATTCCTTCCATGGAAGAAACTATAAAGTATATTACTATGAAGTTAGACGAAAATGAACGAGGAAATATAACAAGACTTATGAAAATAAAAGAAATCGTTATGGAAGCCTGAAGCTAAAAGCCTTTACACGAAAAGATGCGTGTAAAGGCTTTTTTTTTGGCAATTCTACTTTAAAAAAATGTAGCAAAATCTTTACATCTTAAAAAGTGAGTCAGGAATTGAAAAACTTTATACAATCTTTGCCAGACAAAAACAGGCAAAATTCATCGAAGGAAATACTTTAAGAGTACACGAATCTTAATTATAACATCAATTAAGAAAGAAATGCAGGATTTATAAATAATGATTAGTATTATGGTCTAAGCTTTATTTAAATAAAATCAATACCGGATAAAGTGACTATAATAACAAAATCTTCAAACCAGAAATTTTTAGGCATAATAATGGTAATAAAAGTTAATAATTCTACTAAGAGATAAATTTTTAAGAGGGGAGAGTTTCATGAAAATTGCTAAGATTATCTTTGCTGTCATTATAACAATAACTATGATTCCAAGCGTAACATTGAGCATAGAGGAAGACAATTTATTGGTAAATTCATTATCAGTATCCGGTGCAAAACCGGAAGTTTTTGATATTGCTGACTGGTCTTTAATAAATAGAGAATTTATGAGTTTCACACAAATGGAACAGTATTCTGATAAAGTTCTTGAAGTTTTCGAAGCAAAAGAAGAAAATTTCACATATACGAAGGATTATAATAAAATGTACCGAATATTAAATATGGAAGGAGAACTATGTTCCGATATTTTTTTACAAATTATTATTCAATCTGTACTATTGCCAGAGGAATATGAAAAAGATCCCCAGACCTATTTAGTTGTTGCCGTTCATGGTAAAAACATGGAAAACTTTTCAGAGTATGTTAAGAAAGTTAGCAAATCAATTATATCTTTAAACGGCGAGTCAAAAATTACCTCTTGTGTTACAGGCACCTTTGATGGTAAACTTGATGAGGGGAAACAGAGCCAAATCCTTGAGAATATTTGTGGTTATCTTAATATTTCCGACACAGAGAAAATGAAAGATGATTATACTTTTAATATAATGGCATTTAGCCCATTACTATCTAAAGGTGTACAAATCCTCGATAAAAACTATAATATAAACATTGCTATTAGATATGATTCTGAGGAAGATAAGACATATTTATGGATAGGTACACCAGTTATTTCACTAGAATGATAAAGACTCATTGAACTAGAGGATGAGCGCATTTATCATAGTTTATTCTATATCATACTATCGGAGGGGAAGGCGTTGTCAAGTATTGTTATAGAAGGAGGCAAGCCTTTAAAAGGTACTGTTAAAATAAGCAGTGCCAAAAATGCAGTATTACCCGTTATAGCAGCTTCGCTACTTACTGAATCTGAATGCATTATAGAAGATGCTCCTGAGCTCGAAGACGTAAAGGTTATGAGAGAAGTATTAAGATCAATGGGAGCAAAAGTCTGTCGAGAAGGAGACTCTATTAAAATAGGTGCAGGGACAATTGATTCTATTGAGGCCCCCTATGACCTTATAAGGAAAATGAGGGCTTCTTTTTTAGTGATGGGTCCAATGCTGGCTAGAAAAGGACGAGCTCGTATATCAATGCCTGGAGGGTGTGCTATTGGTTCAAGGCCAATTGATTTACATTTAAAGGGCTTTGCTTCTTTGGGCGCAGAAATTGAGCTTGGGCATGGCTATGTAGAAGCACGATGCAAAAAACTAGTAGGATCTACTATTTATCTAGATTTTCCAAGTGTAGGAGCTACCGAGAACATCATGATGGGGGCTGCTTTAGCCCATGGTCAAACAATAATTGAAAATGCTGCAAAAGAGCCGGAAATAATTGATTTAGCCAACTTTTTAAACAGCATGGGAGCGAGAATACGAGGTGCCGGTACAGATGTAATTAAAATCGATGGTGTTAGAGAGCTATCAGGCATTTCATATACCGTTATTCCCGATAGAATAGAAACTGGAACATTTTTAGTTGCCGGAGCTATAACTGGTGGTGATATTTTTTTAGAAAATGTAGTATCAGAGCATTTAAAGCCGGTAATAGCAAAACTAGTAGAATGCGGTACTCAAATTACTGAAGAAGATGAAGGTCTTCGCGTTGTTGGTAACGGTAGGCCAATTGCTTCAGATGTTAAGACAATGCCGTATCCTGGGTTTCCTACAGATATGCAAGCCCAAATAATGGCTTATTTATGTACAGCCAAGGGTATCAGTATGGTTATTGAAACGGTATTTGAAAATCGTTTCATGCACGTACAAGAGTTAAAACGAATGGGAGCAAAAATCAAGATAGAAGGTAGAAGTGCTGTTATAGAAGGAACTGATAAGCTTTCAGGGGCACCTGTTAAAGCTACAGATCTGCGAGCAGGTGCAGCACTAATTTTGGCTGGCTTGGCTGCGGAAGGTACTACTCAAGTAATGAATACATACCATATTGATAGAGGGTATGTGGATATAGTTGAAAAACTAAAAGGCTTAGGAGCTAGAATCAAAAGAACTGATTAATGAAAGAGCAGCGTAAAGCTGCTTTTTTGTTTGCTAAAAAATCATATCTATCAATTTGGACTAATAAAATATATCATTATCTTTTTTGTTTGGAGGGATTTAATGAAGGGGGCAAGTTTTTATCTTATTATATTTATTATCATTGTCGTTATTGTACTCCCGGGAGTTATGGTAAAAAGTTGCCAACCAATATATCCCGAAAGTCCGATTGAAGACGAAATAACAAAAGATATTCCTAAAGATAAATTAATCACACTATATATAAGTTCTTCTAATAAAGTAGTAAATCTATCCTTAGAAGAATATGTAAAAGGTGTAGTAGCTGCTGAAATGCCTGCCAGTTTTGCAATAGAAGCCCTTAAGGCTCAGGCAGTAGCAGCCAGAACTTATGTATATAAGCGGTGTAAAGCAGCAGGTGGTAAAGGATGCAGCTTACATGCCGAAGCTGATGTTTGCGATGATCCTACTCATTGTCAAGCTTGGATTACTAAAAGTGAAATGCTAAAAAAGTGGGGGATTTTTTCATATTATCATTATTATAGTAAGATAAATCAAGCTGTGAATACAACTAATGATATGATTATATTATATCAAGATGAGCCCATAGACCCCTTGTATTTTTCTACCAGCAATGGCAAAACTGAAAACTCAGAAGATGTTTGGGAAAAAGCTATACCTTACCTAAGGAGTGTAGTAAGTCCAGGTGAAGAAACATCACCTCGATTTACCGCTGTAAAGGAGTTTGATATAGATACAGTTGTGTCATTGCTTCGCGAGAAGTGGCCTGAACTTTCAATTGACCAAAAGAATCCGGAAAAACAGTGGAAAATTTTAGAGATAAGTGCAGGTGGCAGAATTAAAAAAATGCAGGTAAGCAATATAGAAATCAAAGGTACTGAGTTTAGACAGCTTTTTGGGCTTAATTCTACTGATTTTAAATGGGAACGCTCAGGCAAAAGTATAAGGATAATGACTACCGGTTTCGGTCATGGAGTAGGTCTAAGCCAGTATGGGGCAAATGCTATGGCAAAGAAAGGTGACAACTATGTAGATATAATAAAACACTATTACACTGGTGTTGAAGTAAGCCAAGTGAAAAAGTAAGATATCTTATATTGTAGGATATATATTACCTGTATTTATCCTATTTTTTAAGTCCTTTACCTTTTCTTCAATAATCCGCACAGTTCTCACAAACTCTTCTTTTAAATACATATAGATATATTTGACATGTATATATATTCTAGCTATTATATTCATTAAAACAACTTTTATGTTGTTTGGATTCTATGTTACAGTTTATGGCAAGAAGTAGTAATAAAATCAACAACTGATGTAAAATTAAATGAGGAGAGGAAAGTGATTATGAAAGATAAAAAAGGTCTTGCAATTAAAATCATAATACCTGTTTTATTCCTAATTGTTGTAGTTGGTATATGGGCAATAAAGAATTCCCAAAAAAATTTGAACTCTGGAGATGTTGTTCAATCAGATTTTGCTTTACATGTAACAGATAAATTAGACATAGATAAGCTAAAATTATATGGTATTCCTATAGTTCTTAACTTTAGTGCTGATTATTGTATATATTGCCAGAGAATGGAACCAATTTTAACAGAGTTAAATGCAGAATTACAGGGCAAAGCCATTATAAAGATTATTGATTTAGGCAAAAATCCAAGTCTTGCCGAGGACTATCAAATAAGTGTTCTTCCTACACAGATTTTTTTTGACGAAAATGGTGAGCCATTTGAACCTTCAGACCCTGAAGCTATACCAATGAAGCTAAATTTTATTAGGGATTCGAGAGAACATGTTTTTACCATCCATGAGGGAGCTTTAACAAAAGACCAGCTGTTATGGGCGTTAAAGGAGATGGGAATGGAATGATAGAAGCAATAATTAATCAATGGTTACAATTGCTCTCATCTGCTATAACCGTTAATAAGTGGCTGGCGCCACTTTTAGCATTACTGGCTGGCATACTTACATCATTTACTCCTTGTGCACTAACAAGTGTTCCCTTAGTAATAGGATATGTGGGGGGAGCCGGTGTAAAGAATACAAGAAGAGCCTTTCGACTGTCAGTCGTATTTGCCATAGGGATGGCAGTAACTTTTACTGCCCTTGGAACTGTTGCTTCAATTCTTGGAAGGTTTATGCAAGGAGTTGGTTCATGGTGGTACCTTTTTCTTGGAGTTATTATGCTTTTAATGGCACTTCAGATATGGGAAATATTTAACTTCATTCCATCTACCTATGCAATAAGCAAAAATACAAGGCGTGGATACTTTGGAGCTTTCCTAGCAGGCATTTTAGGTGGTTTTTTTTCATCTCCTTGTGCAACACCGGTTTTGGTAGTATTGCTTGCTATCGTTGCTAAAGGAGCTAGCCTTTTATGGGGTATATTGCTTTTATTATTATACTCAATTGGTTATAGTATAATAGTTGTTATTGCAGGTACATCAATTGGCTTTGTACAAAAGCTGTCATCCAGTGACAAATACGGTGCGGCAAATAATGTTTTAAAGATTGTTATGGGTATAATAATAATGTTGATAGCATTCTATATGTTCTACCTAGGGTTTTAATTTTACCATCCCACTAAAATACTTAAGCTTAAAGTTCTATACAAATAATATGACAAATACTAGCTTTCAAATTAATGAAATAATATAAATAAAAATGATATAAAAATATGGTGAATCTAAGGACTTAAATGTATATTAAGGAAAATACTGGTCATAATATTTATGAGGTGATTTATATGAGCCGGTTAAAATGGCCAGTGAGATTTTCCTCAATTATTAAATGGATAAAAGACAAATTAAACCTGCTGGGCAGCTCAAGTTTTTTGAAGCAGGTCAAAACTGTGCCTAAAACATTAATATTAGGAGTTGTTCTAATTACTCTGTTGGTAGGATTAAATAGTGCATTTTGGTGGTATAGAGCAACCCATGGAGGATTTAAATTTGGCGGTGAGGCCAGCAAAGAGCCAATTAACGAATGGAATATTGACATGAATCAACAAGTTTTAAATGAGGACGAACTGAGAAAAGAATATAGCTTAAAAGCCGATTCCAATACTATTCAAGAACAAGATGAAAAATCAGATGAGCATATAGAAGAAGTAAAAGTAATTACGGAAGAGCCTCCAATAGAACAAGAAAATTCTCAAAGATCAGCAAATCAAGATACAGTGGCTGAGCAAAAATTAGAGGAGTCAACATCGGTTCCTACTTTGGCTACAATGGCTATGCCAACTATGGGAAAAGTCATAACAACTTTTGCCATGGATACACTCATTTATTCGAAAACTTTGGAGCAATGGAATGCACACAAAGGCATAGATATCGCTGCAGATATTGGATCACCAGTAAAGGCAGCTATGGGAGGTAAAGTAACTGAGGTAAAAAGTAACGACCCACAGCTCGGAGTAGTTGTAATGATTGACCATGGTGGAGGCATAAAAAGCATCTACGGTAATCTCCAATCTGACAAATTAATTAAAAAAGGCGAACAGGTTACAAAAGGTCAAGTGATTGGTGCTGTTGGCAATACCGCCCCGTATGAAATTGAGGATCCTCCACATCTTCATTTTGAATTGATAAAAGATGGTATAAACATAAATCCGCTGCAATATCTTCCCCAAATCTGATAATCCCCAAAAAGCGAGCAAAATTTTGCTCGCTTTCTTTTTTTTACCTTCTATTAAACGGGATTGCGTCATATATATTTACTAAATTGCTTAGAGGGGGAACTGCCGTGAAGGATTATATGAGGGAGAGGATATTGGAAATTGCAAATTATATTATTGAAACTAAGGCTACCGTCAGGCAAGCCGCTAAGGTTTTTGGAGTATCAAAGAGCACGGTGCATAAAGATATGACGGAAAGGCTGCTGGAGATTAATCCCGAAAAAGCAAAGCAAGTCAAAGAAGTTTTAGAATATAATAAAGCTGAGAGACACATAAGAGGCGGAAGAGCAACTAAGAAAAAATACTTAAACCTTTAAAGGAGTATAAAAGAGGATTTTCGTAAAAAATGTAGAATTAAAACTAAATAGGTTAAATTCGACAGGAGGTTGCGTTATTCACATGGATATAGGTATCGATTTAGGAACGGCTTCAATATTAGTATACGTCAAGGGCAAGGGGATTGTGCTTCAGGAACCTTCTGTAGTAGCTATAGATAAAAGTACGGGCAAAATGTTGGCAGTTGGAGAGGAAGCCCGTAGAATGATTGGGCGCACTCCTGGAAATATAGTTGCTATTCGTCCCTTGAAAGATGGTGTAATAGCTGATTATTCCACAACTGAAATAATGCTTAAATATTTTTTGAGTAAAGTAACTCCCCGCAGAATCTTTCGGCCAAGGATGATGATATGTGTTCCGGCTGTTATTACTACTGTAGAAAAAAGAGCAGTTATTGAAGCAGCTAATTCTGCGGGAGCTCGTCAGACATTCTTAATTGAGGAACCTATTGCTGCAGCCATAGGTGCAGGAATTGATATATCCAAACCTTTTGGAAGTATGGTTGTAGATATAGGTGGAGGAACCTGTGATATAGCTGTGTTATCTTTGGGCGGTATTGTATGTGGTGAGTCTTTAAGAATAGCCGGGGATAAGTTTGATGAAGCAATCATTAGATTTGTAAAAAAAGAATTTAATTTAATGATTGGAGAAAGGTCTGCTGAAGAAGTTAAAATTAATATTGCAGATGTTTGTCCTGAAGATGATGAAGCTAAAGCTGTTTCTATGTCAGTCAGAGGCAGAAGTTTAATCAGCGGTCTTCCCCAAAATGTAACAATAACTGCTGCTCAGACATGTGAAGCCATGCAGGAACCAGTTGAACAAATTATTAATGCAATTTACAGTGTATTAGAGAAAACTCCACCGGAACTTTCTTCGGATATTAGTGAAAAAGGTATTGTCATGACTGGGGGCGGTTCACTTTTAAAAGGCATGAACAAATTAATATCTAAGAGGACAGGGATTCCTGTTATTATAGCCGAAGAAGCAGTTTCAGCGGTCGCAATAGGTGCTGGAAAAGCACTTGAAAATTTGGACAAGCTTGGACCTAATGCCTTGTATACAAAATAGTTTTAAAAACAGGAGGTGATCAATTGATAAGAGGTTTGTATACTGGAGCCTCGGGTATGTTGGCCGAAATGGCACGGACTGATGTTATTTCTAACAACCTCGCTAATGTAAATACTACTGGTTTTAAAAAAGACAGAACAATTTTTAGAGCTTTCTCAGAAATGAATATCCATCGTGTTAATGATCCGGTAATGGTGGGTTTTGATAGAACTATTGACCCAAAACCTTTTATAGGTATGTTAGGAACCGGAGTAATGTTAGATGAAGTAAATGTAGATTTTTCTCCAGGCATTATTAAAACCACGTCAAATCCTCTTGATTTAGCTTTAAAAGGTGAAGGTTTCTTTGAAATTGAGACTGATAATGGCTTGCGTTATACCCGGGATGGCAATTTTTCCATGAATCAAAACGGTTATATTACTACAAAGGAAGGTTATTATGTATTAGGTCAAGACGGACCTGTGGTTTTACCTCGAGAAGGCGATATACTTATCAGTAAACAAGGTGATATTGTTGTAGATGGTCAGTATATAGACAGGATTAGAGTGGTAACTTTTGCTGATACAAATCTACTTCTAAAAGAGGGAGATAATCTTTATCTATCTGAAGTGCCGCCGATTGAGCAAACAGATATGAATAATGTTGAAGTGGTACAAGGTGCTTTGGAAGGCGCAAACTTAAATACCGTTACAGAAATGGTAGATTTAATAACTGCATTTAGAGCATATGAAGCTAGTTCTAAAGTCATAAAGACACATGATGAAACCTTAGAAAGGGCTGTTAACGAGATAGCTAGACTATAATATAAGGGCCGGACTGAAATTTCAGGGGCCCTCCACTGCCGACTGACTGAAGCAGTGAAAAATGAGGAGGGATAACTATGATGCGGGCACTATGGAGTGCCAGTGCTGGCATGAAGGCACAGCAGATGAATGTAGATATTACATCTAATAATCTGGCTAATGTCAATACTACGGGTTTTAAAAAAAGCCGTGCCGAATTTAAAGATTTATTATACGAGACCATAAGGCGGCCAGATGACCCCATATTGTTGTATGGTGAAGCAGCTCCTGTGGGTATTCAGGTAGGTCATGGTGTAAGAATTTCAGCCACAACACGAGATTTTACCGAAGGAAACGTCCAGCCTACAGACAATCCTTTAGATGTGGCTATACAGGGACAAGGCTTTTTCATGGTAGAAAGACCTGATGGAACCTTGGCTTTTACTAGAGATGGCTCTTTTAAGATATCTGTAGATGGAACTGACAAATATCTGGTAACAGCTGAAGGTTATTATGTGTTAAGTAATGACGAAAGTTACATAACAATTCCTGAAGAATACACGGATCTAGGCATTTCCGCTGATGGCATAATGAGCGGTCGAAATGCAGACGGCACTATAGAAGAACTTGGGCAGATAGGCCTTGTAAAATTCTTAAACCCCGAAGGTCTTTTAGCCGTTGGCAACAACTTTTTTGAAGAAACCGCAGCATCTGGAGAATATGTGCCAAAACAAGATGTATCAGATCCCGGATATGGGACAATGCTTCAAGGCTTTCTAGAAATGTCTAATGTTCAGGTTGTAGAAGAAATGGTCAATCTTATAGTAGCCCAAAGAGCTTATGAGGTAAATACCAAAGCAGTTCAGACTTCTGACGAAATGCTGGCACAAGCGAACAATTTGCGGCGTTAGGAGGCTAAGAATTGGGCATAATAGAAAATAACAAAGGGATTCCCCGCGATTATCAAATTAAGGCATCAATGAATAAAAATCAGACTAATGAGCGAGAACTTAAAGAAGTTTGTCAGCAATTTGAATCAATTTTATTAAGCTACATGCTAAAATCAATGAGAAATACCGTGCCTGATGGAGGCCTGTTTGATAGGGGAGTAACTTTTGATTTAGTTCAGTCAATGCATGATGAAGCAATGGCTGAAGAGATATCAAAAAGCGGGGGAATTGGATTAGCTAATCAGTTGTATGAACAGCTTTCAAAATATATTTAAAAGATGCTTAAATAAAGGGACGGTCATATGGCTCGTTCCTTTATTTTATTATATACTAAGAACTTCTCAAAACTAATTAAAAGGGATGATTTAGAATGTTAGATATTGAAGAAATAAAAAAGATAATACCCCATAGATATCCTTTTTTATTTGTAGATAGGATATTGGAGCTAGAAGAAGGTAAGAGAGCAGTTGGTATTAAAAATGTTACTGCAAATGAAAAATTTTTTCAAGGTCATTTTCCTGAAAAACCGGTAATGCCGGGAGTACTTATCGTAGAAGCTCTAGCACAAGTGGGAGCATGTGCTGTTTTAAGTTCTGAGGATAACCGTGGAAAATTAGTTCTGTTTGCAGGTATTGACAGTATGAGGTTTAAGCGTCAAGTAATTCCTGGTGATCAGCTTAAGCTTGAAGTAGAGCTAACAACAATGAAAGGTTCGATTGGGAAAGGTAATGCCAGGGCAACTGTAAATGGAAAAATAGCTGCAAGAGGAACTATAATGTTTGCAGTTGTAGATAAATAAAATCTATCGGATAAATCATTAACCAAGGGACAAAATATTCTTAAGGTGTTTTTAGAAAGGCATATGAGGTGAGTATATGATTCATTCGAGAACCTTAAGAATATTTTTTGTTTTTATTATGGTTTTGTTTTTTACTTTCTTCTGTAATGCATTAACAGGGTGTTCCAGAAAACCAGCAAAATCACCTTCTAAGAATCAGGGCTCCGAAAAAAAAGAATCACAAGCTTTGATAAGACTCCAAACGGATATAGAGTCAGTTTTAAAAGAATACGAAAAAGTATATTTGGCTCAAACTGCTCCACCACCTCAATCTCCTCAGCAATCCCAAGAATCGAACAAACAAGAACAGCAACAGAGCGATAGTAAAAATAGTGGTCAGAGTGAGAAGGGTGAAAAAGGAGGGCAAGAAGGAGACTCTGAAAAACAACAATCATCAGGAGGCGGGCAAACTGAAAAAAAGGCCGATTGGCCTAAGCTGGAACAGGATATAGCCAAAATCCATGAACAATGGAACAACTTCCAGTCTGAAGCAATAAAAAGTGGTGCATCTCTTGAAATGATAGATGATTTTAGCAACACACTTAATCACTTAACAATGACCATAACTAGACAGGAATTATATGAAGGGCTTATAACAATAACAAATCTTTACGATAAAACCATAGATATTGAAAAATTGTTTAAAACCAAGACCCCTCCAGATATAAAAAAGATTTTATACTACGGCAGACTAGCTACTTATAATATCTTAAATAATGATGAAATAGGAGCAAAAGAATCTATTAATAATGCTTTTACGGCTTGGTATACAGTAAAACCACAGGTAGAAGATACAACTAAAAGCAGCAATGCTGAATTTTCCCTTAGGGAACTTGAACAAGCTATTACGGAAAAAGATCCCAATTTAATCAAGATTAAGGCTCAAATCTGTGAAAAGAAAATTCGAGATTTGATGGAGTCAATGGAAAAGTAGGAGGTAAGTGAAAAATCACTTACCTCCTACTCGTTTTAGCTCAATGTCCTTTAAAACTAACTGACAAAAAAGATTAATAAAACGAGAAACCAACAATAAAAAGGAAATTTGCAGTAAAATATTAGGTTTTTTTAAAATAATATAACAAAGACCGGTTTATTGCCCATCAATTGTGATATTATAGTATTGAATGAAAATTTTGCTAATTATATCAAGGGCTGGGGGGAAAACTATGGCGAGGCGCCCAAATCAAAAACTAAAAGTTCTCTACCTTTTAAAAATACTCTTTGAAAACACTGATGAAGAAAATGCCATGACAGTAAAAGAAATGATATCAGAACTTGACAAATATGGCATTCCTGCAGAAAGGAAGTCCATCTACGATGATTTAGAAGCCCTGCAGTTTTTTGGGTTTGACATAGTTTCGAGGAGGACCAGAACAACAGAATACTTCATAGCAAATCGGTTTTTTCAGTTAGCCGAATTAAAACTATTGGTAGATGCTGTTCAATGTTCAAAATTTATTACTTGTAAGAAAAGTGAGGAGCTAATAAACAAGCTTTCAGGCTTAACTAGCAAACATAAGGCAAAACTTCTTCAGCGTCAAGTATATGTAGCAGACCGTGTAAAGACAATGAATGAAAGTATCTACTATAATGTAGACAGGATTCATATGGCTATTTCACAAAATAAGCAAATTGCATTTAGATATTTCCAATATACCGTAGATAAGAAAAAAAAGTTTCGAAAAGACGGTAAAAGATACGTGACGAGCCCGTATGCTCTTTCATGGGATAACGAAAACTATTACCTAATAACATTTTCGGAAAAATATCACGATTTTACCCATTATCGAGTAGACAAGATGAGTGATATCGAAATCACTAATGAGCCACGAGTCAAACTGCCAGATCATTTGGAGTTCAACATTGCTGGGTATTCAAAAAAGGTTTTTAGCATGTTTGGCGGCGAAGAGGAAACCGTAAAAATGCAATTCGACAACTCACTGGTAAATGTGGTTATAGACCGTTTCGGCAAAGATGTTTACATAGAAAAGGCCGATGAGAACAGTTTTATAATGAAGGCAGAAGTCGTTGTTAGTCCTACATTTCTCTCATGGGTGTTTCAATTCGGCGATAAAGTAAAGATTTTAGATCCGGAAGATGTAGTATCTAAATATAAGCAATACTTAACAGATACTATAAGCATATATAAAAATATTTCATAAAAAGTTGAAATCGACAAATATTTAATCTTGTGGTATTATTATCTATAATTAGTAAAGTTATACCATACTACTAAATATCTAGATTCATAAATATAAACCTATAGAACTAATTAGTTTAAATCAAAATAAAGGAGTGGTGTGTATATTTTTTATCAACTTGGAAAGAAAGGAGGGTACAGCTATATTACAACAAAGTTATTAGACTCCAATTATTAGTCATCACTTGATTTAAGAGAAGGAGGAGAGTGGGACTAGATGAGTAGAAAAGTTAGATACTGGGTGAGCTAATTGTAACTTTGGTATTCTGTCTAGGGCTTTTTGTTCCCGTAGCAACTGCTCAGGCAGCTGCTGAGTTAAACGATATCAGTGACCACTGGGCAGAAGACACAATAACCAAGTGGATACAGCAAGGTCTTATCACCGGATACACGGATGGAACATTTAGACCGGACAAAAGCATAACCAGAGCAGAGTTTATGACTCTAGTCAACAAAGCCTTTGAATTTAACGAAAAGGCAGCAATAGGATTTTCCGATGTTGCACCAAATGATTGGTTCTATGATGAGATAGCAAAAGCAGTAAAGGCCGGCTACATATCTGGTTATCAAGACGGCACAGCAAAACCGAATCAGGAAATAAGCCGTCAAGAAGCGGCAGTAGCACTTTGTAAGGCTTTAAACCTGGAACTGCAAAATAATGTAGATCAGTTTGCAGATAAAGACTCCATCCCAAACTGGAGCAGACCATATATCGGTGCACTGGCCGCTAAAGGATACATGGGAGGATATCCAGACGGAACCTTTAGGCCGGAAAGACACATAACCAGAGCAGAAACAGTCACAATGCTTGACAATGCCTTAAAGCCCTCGCCATAACATACGACGAGCCGGGAATTTACGGACCAAAAGAAGGCATTGAAACAATTTCCAAAGATGTTGCCATAAATGTTCCCGGGATAACATTGAGAAACATGGTAATAGAAGGCAACTTGTATCTAAATGAAGGTATCGGCGAAGGAGATGTAACTTTAGAAAATGTAACAGTAAAAGGGATAACCACAGTCCGCGGAGGCGGAAAGGACAGTATCCATCTCGTCAACTTTACATGTGAAGAAGTAATTGTCGTCAAAGTTGGGGGCAAAATTAGAATAGTTGCTTCAGGCAACACTGATATCAGCGAGCTAAAACTTCAGTCTGGGGCTCATGTAGAAGGAAAGGGCATTGAAACAATAACTATACTTAAAGACGGAGAAGACATAGTCTTAGACGGCGATTTCGAAGAAGTTATTGTAGATGCCGATGTAAAAGTAGAAGTTTTAGAAGGCACAACAATTAACAACCTCAAAATCAACACTAAAGCCGAAGTGAACCTATCCAGTGACGCAACCGTAAAAGATCTAACCATCGAAGCAGCAGCAACAATTACCGGCAAAGGCACCATAGAATATGCCGAAATCAACGCCGATGGTGCAGAACTAGAAATGAAACCTAAAAAATATGATATTGCAGAAGACGCTACTGCAAAGATTGCAGGTAAAGAAGTAAAGGGAGAAGATAAGAAAACCTCCGGCGGTGGTGGAGGCGGCGGAGGAAGTAGACCTTCAGTAATAAATGTGAAATCAGTTACATTAGATAAAAAAACAGTAACATTGGCAGTTTATGAAGCAGTCTACCATAATAGTAAAAAAACCCTTACTGCTACAATAGAACCTAAAAATGCTACAAATAAAAAAGTAACATGGAGTTCAAGTGATAAAAGTATAGCAACTGTCACACCAAATGGTTTAAAAGCCACAGTGAAGGCAATAAGTAAAGGAAAAGCTAAAATTAAGGTTAAAACTGAAGATGGTGGAAAAACAGCTACTTGCGAAGTGAAAGTGAAAGTGGTTGGTGATGAAATACCAGTTATTCCCGTAAGTGCTATTAGTGTGACAACAGAGCCAAGTGATGTTAGCAATTTACCAAATGATGGAGAAGTTAAGGTAGAATTATCAACATCAACTAGTGGTGCAAGCATTTACTATACATTGGATGGTTCAACGCCGACAAAAGATTCGACATTGTATGAAGGGCCATTTACTGTAACTTCACCGGGAGATGAGGGAGGAACGGTTACAGTAAAGGCTATTGGAATTAGGTCAGGTTACAATGATTCGGCAGTTGCTACAAAGAAATAAAGTTTAAGGCAGCTGTGCAAGATCCTGAAGTCACAGGACAAATTAAAATTATAAGTGTAGAACCAAATAAAAATTTAGAGCCAGGTGAAGAAATTGTATTTACTGTAGAAGTAGAATATGAGTTTGATGGAATTGATGAGCAGTGCTATATATAGGCTTTAATTCAGGAGATGAAATAGAAACTTATATTCTAATTGATGAAGCGGACTTTATTGTTACAGAAAAAAATGGTAGACATATATTTGTAGTTAATGCGGAAGTCAAAGATTGGGAAGAAGAAGGAAACTTTGAGGTATATGTGAATATATCGGAGTATCCACATCCCGATGAATGGACACCACTTGATGATTATACTGAGATATTACATGTAAAATCATCAGAAGAACCAACACCAATCGAAGCCAACTTTGTTTCTACTGGTGATGTAGGCATAGCTCCAGATACAGCGGAGATGCAGCAGGTAAGATTTATGCTGAATACAAGCTGGTAGCAAATGAAGAAGATATTTCCTTAGCTGCAAGCAATGTAGGGTACATCAAAGTAAAAGTTGGCGAAGATGGGGAATGGAAAGACCTGACCGCTAATACCGATGCAAGACTCTTATGGTTCAACGTAGAAGCAGATCAAGGAGTGCGCTACTACGAAGTAAAGACTAAATGCTGGTGACGTATATACCGCCACCTTAGACTGGGCTGAAGAAATAAATGAAGTAGAATTCGACAGCAACCGGTAGAGAAGGAACTAGACCTGGCACCGACGATACTTATGTAGAATACGAGATTAAGGTAAATGACGAAAGACTATCCTTAGAAGAAGGCGACGTTAAACTCATCGCCCAAGAAGTCAGAAGGCGAGTGGGTTAGAGCTAGACACCAAACACAGACGACACCTTATGGTTCAAGAAAGATAAAGCAACCGGAACCTATTACTTCTTCGTAGTAACCAGTGACGATGGGCAATGTATAAGGCAACGCTTGACATATGAAGCAGCCTGTAGAAGAAGTAACAAGAACAGCAGCTCCAACCCAAGATCCTGGGAATACAGGTGGGGATCTTGAGTATAACTTTGCAGACGGCACATTAACAATCAGCGGAACGATAGCAGATATTCCTGAATCAACAAATCCAGCTGGTGTAACAGCAAAATGGATCGGCGTGAACATTCCTAAGCCGACAACAGATGTGGCTGATGCAGGAACAATTCATCTGACCATTAAAGAAGCAGGTAAAGAACCTGTTGTTCATGAGAGCGTAAGCTATGGTGAAGGCGACCCATTCTTGTACTACTTTGGAGCTCAAGCAGGTGGTAGAAGCATAACTCTAGAGATAGTATGGAATGGAAAGCACAAAGAGACTTTAGTAATTGAATATGTAGATACAACTGAGCCTGAGCCGGAAGTAAAAGGCAGCATCGCCTGGGATCCTGGTAAGACAGGCGGCGATGACCTAACTGTAAGCGTTGAAGGTAACACCATCACCTTTGACGGTAACATTGAATGGTATCCGGCAGACCCGGACGTGGGCAGAAATGAAGCCGGTAACCGTGTAGGTGTCCAGATCACCGCACCGGAAGGCTTTGACGCCTCTGGAGCCGTTGTGACAATCGGAGATAAAACTTACGACGATCTGTTTACTGCCGAGAAGAACTACTTCTGGTGGTATCCGTTGGTAAGTGAAGCTGGAGAGACATTCACCGCCACTGTGAAGTGGAATGATGAATCGACTCAGGTGTTCACCGTAAAGATTAGTGAAGAGGCAAGTCTGGCAGACGCTCCGGCTGAGCCGGTGAAAGGCAGCATCGCCTGGGATCCTGGTAAGACAGGCGGCGATGACCTAACTGTAAGCGTTGAAGGTAACACCATCACCTTTGACGGTAACATTGAATGGTATCCGGCAGACCCGGACGTGGGCAGAAATGAAGCCGGTAACCGTGTAGGTGTCCAGATCACCGCACCGGAAGGCTTTGACGCCTCTGGAGCCGTTGTGACAATCGGAGATAAAACTTACGACGATCTGTTTACTGCCGAGAAGAACTACTTCTGGTGGTATCCGTTGGTAAGTGAAGCTGGAGAGACATTCACCGCCACTGTGAAGTGGAATGATGAATCGACTCAGGTGTTCACCGTAAAGATTAGTGAAGAGGCAAGTCTGGCAGACGCTCCGGCTGAGCCGGTGAAAGGCAGCATCGCCTGGGATCCTGGTAAGACAGGCGGCGATGACCTAACTGTAAGCGTTGAAGGTAACACCATCACCTTTGACGGTAACATTGAATGGTATCCGGCAGACCCGGACGTGGGCAGAAATGAAGCCGGTAACCGTGTAGGTGTCCAGATCACCGCACCGGAAGGCTTTGACGCCTCTGGAGCCGTTGTGACAATCGGAGATAAAACTTACGACGATCTGTTTACTGCCGAGAAGAACTACTTCTGGTGGTATCCGTTGGTAAGTGAAGCTGGAGAGACATTCACCGCCACTGTGAAGTGGAATGATGAATCGACTCAGGTGTTCACCGTAAAGATTAGTGAAGAGGCAAGTCTGGCAGACGCTCCGGCTGAGCCGGTGAAAGGCAGCATCGCCTGGGATCCTGGTAAGACAGGCGGCGATGACCTAACTGTAAGCGTTGAAGGTAACACCATCACCTTTGACGGTAACATTGAATGGTATCCGGCAGACCCGGACGTGGGCAGAAATGAAGCCGGTAACCGTGTAGGTGTCCAGATCACCGCACCGGAAGGCTTTGACGCCTCTGGAGCCGTTGTGACAATCGGAGATAAAACTTACGACGATCTGTTTACTGCCGAGAAGAACTACTTCTGGTGGTATCCGTTGGTAAGTGAAGCTGGAGAGACATTCACCGCCACTGTGAAGTGGAATGATGAATCGACTCAGGTGTTCACCGTAAAGATTAGTGAAGAGGCAAGTCTGGCAGACGCTCCGGCTGAGCCGGTGAAAGGCAGCATCGCCTGGGATCCTGGTAAGACAGGCGGCGATGACCTAACTGTAAGCGTTGAAGGTAACACCATCACCTTTGACGGTAACATTGAATGGTATCCGGCAGACCCGGACGTGGGCAGAAATGAAGCCGGTAACCGTGTAGGTGTCCAGATCACCGCACCGGAAGGCTTTGACGCCTCTGGAGCCGTTGTGACAATCGGAGATAAAACTTACGACGATCTGTTTACTGCCGAGAAGAACTACTTCTGGTGGTATCCGTTGGTAAGTGAAGCTGGAGAGACATTCACCGCCACTGTGAAGTGGAATGAAGCATCAGAGCAAACATTCACCGTAAAGATAGCTGATACAGCAACACTAGAGAAAGCACCTGTAGAAGAAGTAGAAGCCGACTTTATTTCCACTGGTGATGTAGGCATAGCTCCAGATACGGCAGGAGATGCAGCAGGTAAGATCTATGCTGAATACAAAATGGTAGCAGAAGGGAAAGACATCTCCTTAGCTGAAGGCAATGTAGAGTATATCAAAGTAAAAGTTGGCGAAGATGGAGAATGGAAAGACTTAACCGCTAATACTGACAAAACCTTATGGTTCAACGTAGAAGCAGAACAAGGAGTGCGCTACTACGAAGTTAAGACAAAAGATGGCAAGGTATATACAGCAACCTTGAATTGGGATAAAGAAATTAATACAACAGCTACATGGGAAGCAACTGGCAAGGAAGGCATTAGGCCTGGTACCGAAGACACCTATGTAGAGTACAAATTAATGGATGGTGAAAACCAAGTATCTCTTAAGATTGGCGACGTTAAACTGATTGCCAGCAAAGAGGGAGAAAAATGGGTAGAGTTAGAGCCCAATACTGATGAGACCTTATGGTTTAACAAAGCCCACGAAACTGGAAGCTATGATTTCTTTATAGTAACCAGTGACGGGACAATGTATAAGGTAACATTGGATTGGGTCGAGACCATCGCTGCAGCTGTAGACTACAAGGCGGTTTGGAATGAAAGCAGAGGCACCTGGTACATCAAAGTAACCGTACCGGAAGAAAAGCTTGATAAAGATAGTGTTCAGTCAATCCACGCCATTACAGAAGCTGGTGTAGACCTGGATGAGCCCAGAGAGCTTACTCCGGATACCGATACAGTAATGTGGTTTGGCGTAGCCAAGGGCGATGGGGAAGTTACTCTGAAGGCAGACGGCGAATACGCCTACAAGGTAGTTCGCCTGGATGATAGCGAGTACATCTTCAACTTCACCTATGCATCTAGTGAAGTGCAGGGCGTAGAAGAAGTTGAAGAGCCTATTGAAACCATCGAAGCGATCATAGATTACAACGCAGTTTGGAACGAATCCAGAGGCACCTGGTATATCAAGGTAACCGTGCCGGATGAGAATCTGGATGCAGGCAGCGTAAAGTCAATCCACGCCATTACAGAAGCTGGTGTAGACCTGGATGAGCCCAGAGAGCTTACTCCGGATACCGATACAGTAATGTGGTTTGGCGTAGCCAAGGGCGATGGGGAAGTTACTCTGAAGGCAGACGGCGAATACGCCTACAAGGTAGTTCGCCTGGATGATAGCGAGTACATCTTCAACTTCACCTATGCATCTAGTGAAGTGCAGGGCGTAGAAGAAGTTGAAGAGCCTATTGAAACCATCGAAGCGATCATAGATTACAACGCAGTTTGGAACGAATCCAGAGGCACCTGGTATATCAAGGTAACCGTGCCGGATGAGAATCTGGATGCAGGCAGCGTAAAGTCAATCCACGCCATTACAGAAGCTGGTGTAGACCTGGATGAGCCCAGAGAGCTTACTCCGGATACCGATACAGTAATGTGGTTTGGCGTAGCCAAGGGCGATGGGGAAGTTACTCTGAAGGCAGACGGCGAATACGCCTACAAGGTAGTTCGCCTGGATGATAGCGAGTACATCTTCAACTTCACCTATGCATCTAGTGAAGTGCAGGGCGTAGAAGAAGTTGAAGAGCCTATTGAAACCATCGAAGCGATCATAGATTACAACGCAGTTTGGAACGAATCCAGAGGCACCTGGTATATCAAGGTAACCGTGCCGGATGAGAATCTGGATGCAGGCAGCGTAAAGTCAATCCACGCCATTACAGAAGCTGGTGTAGACCTGGATGAGCCCAGAGAGCTTACTCCGGATACCGATACAGTAATGTGGTTTGGCGTAGCCAAGGGCGATGGGGAAGTTACTCTGAAGGCAGACGGCGAATACGCCTACAAGGTAGTTCGCCTGGATGATAGCGAGTACATCTTCAACTTCACCTATGCATCTAGTGAAGTGCAGGGCGTAGAAGAAGTTGAAGAGCCTATTGAAACCATCGAAGCGATCATAGATTACAACGCAGTTTGGAACGAATCCAGAGGCACCTGGTATATCAAGGTAACCGTGCCGGATGAGAATCTGGATGCAGGCAGCGTAAAGTCAATCCACGCCATTACAGAAGCTGGTGTAGACCTGGATGAGCCCAGAGAGCTTACTCCGGATACCGATACAGTAATGTGGTTTGGCGTAGCCAAGGGCGATGGGGAAGTTACTCTGAAGGCAGACGGCGAATACGCCTACAAGGTAGTTCGCCTGGATGATAGCGAGTACATCTTCAACTTCACCTATGCATCTAGTGAAGTGCAGGGCGTAGAAGAAGTTGAAGAGCCTATTGAAACCATCGAAGCGATCATAGATTACAACGCAGTTTGGAACGAATCCAGAGGCACCTGGTATATCAAGGTAACCGTGCCGGATGAGAATCTGGATGCAGGCAGCGTAAAGTCAATCCACGCCATTACAGAAGCTGGTGTAGACCTGGATGAGCCCAGAGAGCTTACTCCGGATACCGATACAGTAATGTGGTTTGGCGTAGCCAAGGGCGATGGGGAAGTTACTCTGAAGGCAGACGGCGAATACGCCTACAAGGTAGTTCGCCTGGATGATAGCGAGTACATCTTCAACTTCACCTATGCATCTAGTGAAGTGCAGGGCGTAGAAGAAGTTGAAGAGCCTATTGAAACCATCGAAGCGATCATAGATTACAACGCAGTTTGGAACGAATCCAGAGGCACCTGGTATATCAAGGTAACCGTGCCGGATGAGAATCTGGATGCAGGCAGCGTAAAGTCAATCCACGCCATTACAGAAGCTGGTGTAGACCTGGATGAGCCCAGAGAGCTTACTCCGGATACCGATACAGTAATGTGGTTTGGCGTAGCCAAGGGCGATGGGGAAGTTACTCTGAAGGCAGACGGCGAATACGCCTACAAGGTAGTTCGCCTGGATGATAGCGAGTACATCTTCAGTTTTGACTATGCAGCTAATAAAGTGCAGGGCGAAATAAACCTTGTACAAGCAGCCCTCCAGGCAGTCAACGATGCCGGGACCACAGCCGCAATGCAGGCCGCAATTGAAGATAACGCAGCTGTTCTTGGTCTGGACATGGAATCTTACAACGAGCTGATAGAAGCCAGGCAACCCTCAGTCAGCGTAGACCTGGTAGCTAACAAAGGCGAAGGCTACACCTTAGACAGTTTGAAGAAGACCTTCAACGCCATAGTAGCCACCCGTCATGCGACCCAGGCTTCAATGGATAAAGTGAACAATGCCGAGAGCATTGCAGACCTTGAAGGAATCTCATGGGTAACCGACCTGCTAGCCCAGTTTGAGGCAGCAGATGAGGTTTATGATTACCATTCCGGTATTGCTCTTAGTGAGAAGATAACCACACTGCAAGACTTGGTAGAGAGTACAATTCCTTAGATGAAGCTGGTCAAGCAGCCGTATTACAGAAGCTGCTGGATAAGCGGCCGGCTGACGGTTATCCAAGGTCTCAGGCTACAACTGATGCTTTGGCTGAGGCTTTGACCGAGGTTGAAGAAGAACCGGTTGCTTCTACTTACCAGTTCAGCTATGAAGTGCCTGCTGACGTCGTAGCCGGCCAAGAAGTGGAAGTTCCTGTGACCTTTAAGACAGATGTCAAAGGTGACATTGGCTACGAAGGAGTCAGATTCCAGTTTAAGGCCGAAGGACCTGAAGGAGCCACGGTTACCTTCAAGGCCGTAGACAGCAACAATGACGAATTCACCTTCACCAACGAAGGCTACTGGGGACCGCCTGGTGGGTTTGACCTGCCTGCCGCTTACAGCGCCACGACCGACTGGACGCTGGTCTTCAGCAAAGCTGGCGATTACACCATCACTTTCAGCCTGATTGATGCAGACACGGAAGAAGTGATCGCGGGTATCACCAAGACCGTGGAGATTACGGTAGCAGAGCCTGAACCGGTTGCTTCCACTTACAAATTCAGCTATGAAGTGCCTGCTGACGTTGTAGCCGGCCAAGAAGTGGTTGTTCCGGTGACCTTTGAGACTGATGGTGAACCGGGCGACATTGGTTACGACGGCGTCAGATTCAAGTTTGCCGCCGAAGGACCTGAAGGAGCCACGGTTACCTTCAAGGCCGTAGACAGCAACAATGTAGAGCACACCTTCACCAACGAAGGTTACTGGGGGCCGCCTGGTGGGTTTGACCTGCCTGCCCAGTACAGCGCCACAACCGACTGGACGCTGGTCTTCAGCAAAGCTGGCGATTACACCATCACTTTCAGCCTGATTGATGCAGACACGGAAGAAGTGATCGCGGGTATCACCAAGACTGTGGAGATTACGGCCGAGCCGAGCCAGGATGAGATAGACGCAGCGAAAGCCGCCTTCCTGGAGTACTTAGAAGGCGAAGTAGAGAAGATCACCGTAGCCGAAGTTGTAATTGACGAAGAAGAAAACATCACAGTCACCTTTAATAGAGACACAACCCCAAGTGCAGTTTATCAGGCAGCCAATGAGCTGGTAGATGCCCTCAAGGGCGAACTGACAGAAGCTACTCTTATACTTAACGAAGATGAAACGGACGGCAGATTTGACTTAACCGAAGAAGATGTAGCCCTTCAGGTAGCCCTTTACCTGCTGGATGGAACAAGTCCGGAAGACTTCCTTAAAGGTAAAGAGGCGGTAGAAGCCAGCTACACGGTAGAAGCCACTGACCAAGACGGTATAACCTTCACCTTAGCAGGAGACCTGGTATTTAAGGTGGCAGAACCGAGCCAGGATGAGATAGACGCAGCGAAAGCCGCCTTCCTGGAGTACTTAGAAGGCGAAGTAGAGAAGATCACCGTAGCCGAAGTTGTAATTGACGAAGAAGAAAACATCACAGTCACCTTTAATAGAGACACAACCCCAAGTGCAGTTTATCAGGCAGCCAATGAGCTGGTAGATGCCCTCAAGGGCGAACTGACAGAAGCTACTCTTATACTTAACGAAGATGAAACGGACGGCAGATTTGACTTAACCGAAGAGGATGTAGCCCTTCAGGTAGCCCTTTACCTGCTGGATGGAACAAGTCCGGCAGACTTCCTAAAAGGTAAAGAGGCGGTAGAAGCCAGCTACACGGTAGAAGCCACTGACCAAGACGGTATAACCTTCACCTTAGCAGGAGACCTGGTATTTAAGGTGGCAGAACCGAGCCAGGATGAGATAGACGCAGCGAAAGCCGCCTTCCTGGAGTACTTAGAAGGCGAAGTAGAGAAGATCACCGTAGCCGAAGTTGTAATTGACGAAGAAGAAAACATCACAGTCACCTTTAATAGAGACACAACCCCAAGTGCAGTTTATCAGGCAGCCAATGAGCTGGTAGATGCCCTCAAGGGCGAACTGACAGAAGCTACTCTTATACTTAACGAAGATGAAACGGACGGCAGATTTGACTTAACCGAAGAGGATGTAGCCCTTCAGGTAGCCCTTTACCTGCTGGATGGAACAAGTCCGGCAGACTTCCTAAAAGGTAAAGAGGCGGTAGAAGCCAGCTACACGGTAGAAGCCACTGACCAAGACGGTATAACCTTCACCTTAGCAGGAGACCTGGTATTTAAGGTGGCAGAACCGAGCCAGGATGAGATAGACGCAGCGAAAGCCGCCTTCCTGGAGTACTTAGAAGGCGAAGTAGAGAAGATCACCGTAGCCGAAGTTGTAATTGACGAAGAAGAAAACATCACAGTCACCTTTAATAGAGACACAACCCCAAGTGCAGTTTATCAGGCAGCCAATGAGCTGGTAGATGCCCTCAAGGGCGAACTGACAGAAGCTACTCTTATACTTAACGAAGATGAAACGGACGGCAGATTTGACTTAACCGAAGAGGATGTAGCCCTTCAGGTAGCCCTTTACCTGCTGGATGGAACAAGTCCGGCAGACTTCCTAAAAGGTAAAGAGGCGGTAGAAGCCAGCTACACGGTAGAAGCCACTGACCAAGACGGTATAACCTTCACCTTAGCAGGAGACCTGGTATTTAAGGTGGCAGAACCGAGCCAGGATGAGATAGACGCAGCGAAAGCCGCCTTCCTGGAGTACTTAGAAGGCGAAGTAGAGAAGATCACCGTAGCCGACGTAGTAGATTGACGAGGAAGAAAACATCACCGTCACCTTTCAATAGAGACGCTAACCCCAGTAGCTGCAGTTTATCAGGCAGCCAACGAGCTGGTAGACGCCCTCAAGGGCGAGCTGGACAGCAGCCACGCTTACACTTAACGAAGATGAAACGGACGGCAGATTTGACTTAACCGAAGAAGGTGTAGCCCTTCAGGTAGCCCTTTACCTGCTGGAGGGAACAGAGACCGGAAGACTTCCTTAAGGGCAAAGAGGCGGTAGAAGCCAGCTACACGGTAGAAGCCACTGACCAAGACGGTATAACCTTCACCTTAGCAGGAGACCTGGTATTTAAGGTGGCAGAACCGAGCCAGGATGAGATAGACGCAGCCAAGGCCGCCTTCCTGGGAGTACTTAGAAGTGCCGAAGTAGAGAAGATCACCGTAGCCGACGTAGTAGATTGACGAAGAGGAAGACATCACCGTCACCTTTCAATAGAGACGCTAACCCCAGTAGCTGCAGTTTATCAGGCAGCCAACGAGCTGGTAGACGCCCTCAAGGGCGAGCTGGACAGCAGCCACGCTTACACTTAACGAAGATGAAACGGACGGCAGATTTGACTTAACCGAAGAAGGTGTAGCCCTTCAGGTAGCCCTTTACCTGCTGGAGGGAACAGAGACCGGAAGACTTCCTTAAGGGCAAAGAGGCGGTAGAAGCCAGCTACACGGTAGAAGCCACTGACCAAGACGGTATAACCTTCACCTTAGCAGGAGACCTGGTATTTAAGGTGGCAGAACCGAGCCAGGATGAGATAGACGCAGCGAAAGCCGCCTTCCTGGAGTACTTAGAAGGCGAAGTAGAGAAGATAGACGTAGCTGA
>JBMNGG010000004.1:0-202195 GCA_050949705.1 Tepidanaerobacteraceae bacterium
CCCGAGCCCAAAAACGAAACTCTTGTCGAGTAGTTTTACAGCAGAGCAGGGGAAGGAGACGATTACGGAATATGTTTATGAAGATGACGATAATATAACTCCGGAAACGAAATACTTGTATGGTTACAATTACGAGAGAATAAGCGATATTACTCTGGAAGATGCGTTGGCTCATCTGCGAAAAGGGGAAATTGTGGTCCGGGTAAAGGAAGTGCCGGAGGATATTCGAGAGCAAATTCACGATCTACCCTTGCTCATTCTAGGTCCCAATGTGCCAGCCGATAAGATAACGGGGTTGGACTTAACAAAGGGTAGCAGCAGTGCCGGAAGCACGCCTTTATTAACAACTTCCCCGGCATATTTCTTACTGAAAGACGGCGAAGGGAACTTTAAATACGCCGTTGTGAATGGGTATTTGTTTGATATAGAAAGAGGCGAAACAGTCTCTTCAAATGGTATTTACCTGAATATGAAAAACTTTGCCTTTTTCGGGGAAGTACCTGATATCCATATGCGATTCTGGAGCCCTATCGCTAAAGGTGGTTCATATGGCGGTGTTACCTATCCGGATGGCGGTCGGGTTCGCAGTGCCATGCAACTCCATAAGCATTTTCGAATTGCCGAAATGATGGTAGGAGATACTAAAACACTTCTACTTGATCCCGGCGATATAGATAATGTTGGTGATACGAGCTTGGTAAACGACGGTGCTACCAGCGTAACTGTCGAAAGTCTGAATGAGGACATTGCCGAGGTTGAATTGGAACTATGCGGTTCTGAATTCAAGAACGAAAAAGAAGCTATGCCGAATCCGGGCCGTGACTGGTATGCACTGTCTATCAAAGGGAAAGCAGAAGGCATTACAGAGGTTGAAGTGACTTGGCATGGCGGTTTACGGGATGGTCAAACAGATATCATTACCGTCACTGTAACTCCGACCAAGTCAAATGCCAACGTTTTAATGGCTATAAATCAGGCTCATGCCCTAACAATTGCTGCAGGATTAACGGAAGAAAGCTTTAAAAAGCTTTTGCCCAAAGTGAATCTAGTGACACTAAATGGTAATGTCCTAGCAGATGTAGATTGGGACATATCAGCATACAGCTCCGACAATGTTGACCAATCGTTAGTTATATCTGGTTCGATTGACTTGGATGGCCTGGGTCTTCAAGATCCGAAAGGACTCGCTGATGCAGGAATAAAGATACATGTTAAAGTTAAACAGGTAAATGACCTTCCAAATGCACAGGAATTGGAGAGTTTGTACTATCATTATTATTTAAACAATGAAGACTTGAATGTAAGGGCCTTCCGTCATGATGTAATTGTACCCTTAATGCTGAAATTGGCAGAAGACGACGACTTTGAGATCAGAGAGGTGGGACGTTCCACTAACGGACTCCCTATGTACCTGTTGAAATACGGCCATGGTGATATCCCTGTCTTTGCCTGGTCTCAAATGCACGGCAACGAGGCTTCTGCTACTCGGGGTTTGTTCACTTTGTTTGAGTTCCTGCGTAGTGATGATGAGCCGGGAGGAGAGCTTAGGGAGACCATCCGGGAGAAACTCACACTGTATTTCCTACCCATGGTCAATCCCGACGGGGCCAATATTTATCAGCGGCGCAATATTCACGATTTAGATTTAAACCGCTATGCCGGTAATACTCATCCTACAGATCCCATTGAATTCTGGTGGAGATATGACAAGCTACCGGATCCGGTGGAAGCTAAGGTTCTTTGGAAAGTTCGCAACGAGGTTCATCCCGACAACGTGCCGGTGAAATTCGGTTTTAACCTCCACGATCAAAATGAGTATACTGCTGCAGGAAGGGGAACCGGCAAACTGGCTATCCTTTCTCTCCTGTCTCCTGCCATTGATGGTGGTCCTGGCAATGTAACTGGTAGCTATGAGGAACTGTTGCAAAAACACAGACGAACCATCAATCAAACCAGGGCTAACGCCATGTCTGTTATCACTGGGATTAACAGGATGTTGCAGGAAGCTATTCCTGAGCAAGTGGGCAGATACGGTGATGACTTCGGCCGGAAATATTTCGGTGATTCCTTCACTGTGGAAGGTACTAGCGTCATACTAATAGAAAGTGGCGGCTCTGTTAATGACGAGGAAAAGCTGCTCCAACGCAAGCTGAACTTCATGGCCATATTGCGTGGTCTCATAGAAATGGCTACAGGCAACTATGAAAATTACTATGAACCAAACGAGAGAGGTAGATACAATGTATCGGACCTTGGAGAGTATTTCCATATGCCCGACTGTGCCAGCGATCCTCATGCGGACCTTGCTCTTCAAAACGTGAAGATTCAAGGGAAAGAAGGCACTTACAATATGTTGATCCGCCGCAATGTGACTTTGGACGGCCAGGGTTACGTTTTTGCCAATGATCCAAATGCCAATGGGTACAGAGATATCGATTGGTATGCCAGAGGTTATATTTATAGGGCAACTGAGAGTAACGATGTTTTATTGTTTGGTAATGAGAAGTTTTCTGCGGACGGTCTAACGGTAGTACCGGGAAGAATTTCTGATACCGTATATGAAACCATGGAGGATGTCACTTTACAGAAGGCGATCGCTCATCTGCAAGCAGGGGAAATAGCCGTAAGGGTTCAGAAAATGCCCGAGGACATCCGAGATACTATTCATGATCTGCCCTTGGTGATCATCGGACCCAATGTTCCAGCAGAGAGAGTTACGAAGCTACATATACCAAGTGGAAACGGTAGTGCTGGTACCAATTTACTCGGAGGTAACCCAGCTAACTTCTTCCTCGAAGATAGCACTGGTAAAATAACCCATGCAGTTATTAACGGTTATCTCGTCAGCGTAACCGACGGAAAACCGGTTTGGGATCCAACGGCAAGACCCATTTCCGAGTTGCCGAAATTAGAGGCTGGATCATTGAAGATGAAAAATTTCGCCTACTTTGGAGAAGTGCCGGACATTCACCTGAGATTTTTGCAGACCAAAGAAAATACTGGCCTGCTGGGGCCAGAACATAAGCCAAGCGAAGACGAGGGGTTAAGCTACACTAGCATGCAGACTCATAAGCATGTCCGAATCGCCGAGATGCGAGCTGGAGAATCTAGAGTCCTACACCTTGATCCTGGTGATGTTACCAACGGCGATGGCGCCACCTCGGTATCGGTGTATAGCCGTAACACCAATTGTGCTACGGTGGAATTGGCAGATTGTGTCGATAAAAATATGCGTACTGCTGTGCCTAATCCAGAAAGGGACTGGAAGAAACTTACTATTACCGGCATCAGTCCAGGTGTGACTGAAGTAGAAGTGCACTGGACAGGCGGTTTGCGAGATGGTCAAAAAGACATCATTACCGTAACTGTGAACCCAAGCGACGTGTCACACACCATCGTGGCTACGGCCGGGCAGGGTGGAAGCATATCCCCGGCAGGCAATATTGAAGTGATCCGCGGAGAAAACCAGACATTCACAATTACTGCAAACAGTGGCTACAGCATTGCTGATGTTAAGGTTGACGGTAAGAGTGTCGGTGCAGTTAACAGCTATACTTTCGAGAATGTAACTACGCACCACACGATTTCCGCTACATTTAAAAAGATTGTGAGTGGGAGATCGTCCAAGAGTGTAAGTGCGTCAATCAACATATCTACAGCCGTATTTGATAAGCAAAGCGGTGAAGACATTGTTGTATCTCTTGCTCCGGGGGATCACACACTCACTGCTATCAAGAACGGTGGCAAGACGCTGGTGAAAGATGTAGACTACACTGTGGTCGGTAATACAGTGACGATTAAGAAAGAGTACTTAGCTATGCTTACAGAAGGGCAGCACAAACTAATTTTCGAAATGAGCGGCGGGGCTAACCCCATACTCACCATCAACATACGGGACGGTGAAATGTCGCCGACGGACTGGGCAAATCCGTTCACCGATGTGGACAAATCCGGGTGGTATTACAGCGATGTGCAGTATGTATATCAAAACGGTTTATTCTTAGGAACCAGTCCAAACACTTTCAGTCCACATATACCTGTAACTCGTGGTATGTTTGTTACGGTTTTGGGCAGACTTGCAGGTGAGGATCTGGGAAGCTACACAAAAAGTAGCTTTGTTGATGTGCCTGTGAGCCAATATTATGCTCCCTTCGTCGAATGGGCTAAAGAAAACGGTATTGTAACAGGTATTGGAAATAAGCTTTTCGCACCAGAAGCGGAAATTAGTAGACAGGATATAGCAGTAATTCTTTACCGGTATGCCGAGTTTGTTGGCAAGAGGGCAATGACACAAAGCTCATGGTCAGAAAGCATACCTTTCACTGATGCAGCGGATATTTCCGACTACGCCATAGAAGGCGTCTTGTTCTGTTCCTCAAATAATATTATCACAGGAAAGCCAGGTAATATCTTCGATCCCAAAACCCCCGCAACCCGTGCCGAGGTTGCAGCAATGCTGCGTAGGTTTATAACGGTGACAGCGGAATAATCCAGAATAAAGTACAGAGGGGGCGGGGCTAAAGCGCTCTATAGCCCCCTGACCGACTTAGACAAAACCCTTGCATATGATGATATAAGAACAGAGGTCTGAACCAAATGACAAAAACAATATACAAATGAACAACTAATCAAAGAATGTCAGAAAGAATTTACAGGTTATGGTAGGGACGGTTCCAAATTATTCACAAATCAGGTGCGAAAGATCTATGTTGTGAATAAAAGTAACCGTCCCATTTTATTTTAATCGAAGTTTTTTGTGGTAGAGTTTCCTCTCATGTCTACTTTGATAAGTCTTTCCACTCTGTCGCCCCGGCAGCCTATTAAGTAACTCGTAAGATTTGCAGTTGAACAGCTGTGGTTGGGGATTATTTCAATCTTGTCACCGATTTTTAGTGTAGTGGTCCCTTCTACATGGAGTTTTCCTACTTCTTCTGAAAGACTGGAAACGGTAATTTCCGGATGGTCTTTTACATATCCATACCCTCTAATGGCGGTATTCCCGTGAGCACCTTGGTCAAGACCCAGGCATTTGGCCCCCGCATCGCAGATAAAGATATCTTCCGAAGGGTGGGAGATTACTGTAGCATAAACGGTTAGAGCACAGTCGGATTCTTTTGCGATTTCAGTTGACATTTGTATATTATCCATAAAGACGTAATTACCAGGGTGAAATATATTGATGTTTTCATCGTAAACTGCCTTACAGAAGGTGGGTGTAGAGCCACTGGTTACCAGTTCCAGATTATATCCTGCAGCTTTTAGGGCATCTACAGCGGTTTTTACTGCACTTTTTTCGTCTTCTAGGTACTTTTGGATATCCTCGTGTTTTACTGCTGAATAGACATGACCGGGATGTGTTGAGATTCCTTTGAAGTTTAATGCTTCAAAAGCCTTTAGAGAATCAGCGAAATCTACTACTTTTTCAGGTAAGACTCCAAAGCGATGAAGACCGCTGTCGATGATAATGGTGTAATTTACCTTTACTCCAGCGGATTTTGCCGCTGTGTTTAGCTTATTTGCACTATCGTAACTGTCGATTCGAATAATAAAGTTACATTGTTTTGCTAGGCTGATTACTCTTTTGATGTTTACATCACTTGCAACCGGGTAGGCATACATGATATTTTCAATACCTTCTTTTAAAAGGCCCTCGCATTCGTCAAGGGTACCGCAGAGGAATCCAGTTGCCCCGGCATTTTGCTGCATTTTTGTAATCTCGGTGCTCTTGTGGGTTTTAATCATGGGCCACAACTGTTTCCCATTTTCATCGCATAATGACTGAGCTTTTTTAATATTATTTTCCATGATATCCAAATCAACTAATATAGCCGGTGTTTCCAATTCTCGTTTTTCCAAGTTTAAGCCTCCTAAATTTAAAATTGTTCACACTTAAAGGAATATCATCTGAAGAATGAAAACCAGAATAAGGGCTGTTATTGACTGTGCAATACTGATAATGGGCAGGGTTCTATAGGCAACATCGGGTTTCATTTCTGATGTGGCAGTTATTACCCAGAAGAAGTCGTCATTGCCGTGAAATACCATAAAACCACCTGCCGCACAGGCTAGCATAGCAATAACAAGGCCTATGGGTGTGTTGAAGCCAAGAATATCAATCAGGGGCAAAAGCATAGAAGCTGCAGTAATCATACCCACGGTACCTGAACCGATAGCTGTTCTGAAAATAGCTCCGATAATAAAAGGGACTAGGATCCCTAGGGCTAAGCCAGAAAAATAACTTGTGACAAGGGCTTCAAGGTTGGAAGTCTTTAAAACAGAGGCAAAAGCCCCGCCGGCACCAACTATCAATACGATTTGTCCAGCAGTCATTAAAGCTTCTCCAAATCCTCCATCAAAGGTCCAAATCCTTTTATCCTCAGGATAAACAGACCTGTAGGTAATAAACGCAAAGATTAGGCCTATAAGTAGAGCTGACACAGGATGGCCCACTGCTTCTAAAAAGCTTACAATCACACCTTGGCCGAAGGGGGCGCTTTCTAGTTGGGCGATTGTATTCAGGAACATCAATAAAATTGGGAGTAATATGGGTGTAAAGGCTTGTGTAGCTCTCGGGAGTTTTTTGCTGTTATCTGGAGCATCTTCTATACTTTCAGGTAAAAAATAGAACTTTTTGCCGTAATAAGTACCTAAATAATAGCCTATCAATGTAACGGGTATTGATACAACCATGCCCAAAAGAATGACCAGTCCTAGGTCGGCTCCCAGTATACCGGTAACAGCTAAGGGGCCTGGCGTTGGAGGAACCAACATATGAGTTGCGTGTAAGCCCATTGCCAGGGATAAGGCCATTGTGGTCATACTGACTTTCGTATCCCGGCTGAGTCGTTTGGCCAAGGGTGAAAGTATGACAAAAGCGGAATCGCAAAAGACAGGAATGGAAACAAAGTAGCCGGTGACAGCAAGGCCTAATGCAGCATGTTTTTTTCCTGTTATTTTTAAAATACTTTGTGCCATAGTTTCGGCTGCTCCGCTTTTTTCAAGTAAAGTCCCCATAACTGTTCCTATGGCAATTACAACTCCGATACCTGAAATTGTGCCGCCCAGGCCTTCAGAGAAAGCTGTAATAATATCCGGTATTGATTGACCCGTAATAACTCCGAAAAACAATGCGGCTGCAGTTAAAGCAAAAAAGGGATGCAATTTAACTCTGACCGTTAGGTAAACCAGGATGGCGATGGACAGAATAATAGAAATAACTATTAATCCGGGACTCATTAGCACTATCCTTTCTGAATATTATATCATTTATTTAAAAAACAAGATTACTACAACATTAAGTCAATCATATTTAATATTTCACATAAAAAATTATTTATGCTTTATCGAGAATCTCAAACAGCATGTGGCTGCTTAATAACTAAAAAAGCAATCAAAAGCTTGAAAATTTATGAGAAGCTTATAAAAAAGAGTATGATTAGATTTAATATTTAGTGGCAGTGTAAGGGGTTAGAGTTTATGATATAATAGTATTAAGTAGATTTAAATAGATTGAAGGAGTGGTTAATATGGCCAACTCAAAGAAACTAATATTAGAACTAGTTGAGGATTTACCAGAAGAAAAAATGGGAAAGGTTATTAGCTTTATAAAGTTTATAAAAGAAGAGGAAGAACCTATATTATTACTTGAACCTGAGGATGAAATAGATGTATTAAATATATTAGAAGAAAATCAATGGTATAGTTCGGAAGAGATAAAAAAGTCAATTGAGGACAAAAAACATGAATAAGGTTATTTATTCAAATAAAGCAAAAAAATCATTGGAAAAGTATGATTATAAGACCTCAATGCGAATCATTAATGCTATTGATAAGATCCCACTAGGAGACATAAAAAGGCTTGTAGGAAATGAAATTTCTTCATTATTTAGATTAAGAGTTGGTAAATATAGAATCATATATATGTATGAAGATGAACAAACTATAAAAATTATTAAAATAGATTCAAGAGGAGACGTTTACAAAGATTGAAGCAGTGGATTGCTGTACAATTTCAATTTTGGGGATTAGGGACGGGTACATATCAATTCCATGCTGTGGAATTGATATGTACCCGTCCCCATTTGTTTCATTTTTTTAATTAAGGGATAAGAGTTTATGATATAATAACATGAAAAAGTCTTAAATAGATTTTAGGATGGTTGTGAGTAAAAAGGAACCGTCCCTTTTTATTCACTAGAAGATGGGGGTCAAGCTTAAGTGAATACATTTTCGTATCATTTTAAAAGAAATATTATTATTATTTTTGCCATTTTGCATTTGGCCAACTATTTTATAAAGAGCAATTTTTTATTTTATATATGTTGTGGATTAATAACTTATATATTTGTGTCTGCTGTACGAGTATTACCAAAAGTGACTCGCCGCATTTCACTTGCTCTTATGCTCATGGGCATTGGTCTTATGGTTTGGAAGGGGATGCCTTTTGATGCATGGCTTTTGTGTATTGATAAAAATGGCAATCTTGTAACTTTGTTTATTCTTGTTCCTATAATGTTTCTACCTTTTAGCTATGATGATTACCAAAAAGAATTAAAGCATGTAGCACAAGCCCATATGCAAAACTTGCTACCTTTTTGTGTGTTGACTTTTGCTGTTGTACACATTTTCGGAGTTGTGATATCTGTTGGGGCAGTTACCTTGGTGTATGAGCTATTTAGGAATAATGCAAAGTTATACAATGCTGAAAAGACTTTTATGGCATCATTACTTAGGGGATACTGCTCATCAGGTTATTGGTCACCAGCTTGGGCTTCCATTTTAGTTGTCACAACACAAATGAATATTCCCTGGATACAGTTTATACCATGGGGTGTAGGCTTTTTCCTAATAGCTTTAGCCCTTGATACAATAGCTGTTTGGTTTAAAATAAGGCAAAATCCTGACAAATATCCAAGACTAAAGACCGATGAGCATGTAAAGGTCGATTGGAAGCAAATATATATCTTAATTGGACTTTCATCATCATTAATTTTAATCATGGCGTTGTTAAGCCAAATAACACCTTGGGATCTAATGGTTATCATCCCTTTAGTATCCATAGTCTTTCCCATAGCTGTTGCTTTGCTTCAAAACAAGCTGCCGAATTATAAGCTGGGTATTAAAGAGTATTATGACAAATCAGTCCTGAAAGTGATGAGTCAAGTAGCATTGTTTACAGCAGCAGGTTTTCTTTCCAAGGCTTTGGAATACTCCGGTGTTGGTGCGATGATACCTAACTTACTACCAATTTGGATGTCTCAATATCCGGTTCTCTTGATAGGTTCAATTATGCTTTTAATGATAGTGCCTTCCCTAGTGGGGCTCCACCCGGTGGCTATTGGGACGGCTCTTGTTGCTACAATAGTGCCAGCAAGTATAGGCTTAACTGACATGGGTTTTGCTCTTACCATCATTGTAGGTTGGGCTTTGGCTATATTAATTTCTCCATTTTCGGCAACTTCCTTGATTGCTGGAGGTTTGTGTGATTGTTCACCATGGGAGATCTCCCTAGGGTTGAATGGTAAGTTCGGTTTTTTCAATGTAATATTTTTCAGTATCCTTATTGCACTAATAAATGGGTTATTTTGAGATAAACAATGCTTGTAAAAGCCGTTATTTCTATGGTTTTTACATTAAGCTGATTTTTTCCATTAAAAAAGGGCTGTCACGAAACTATTTAGAAAGGTAGCTTCGACAGCCCCAAGCTTATCTTTATGCTAGATTAATCGCTGCCCAGTAGGTTTTTCAAGCCAATGCCTCCCAGGAGGTTAGCTTCACCCTTGCTTTTTCCACCACCCTTTTTCGCGGCTGAATAAATACGGTTTGCCACACGGCTAAAGGGGAGAGATTGAAGCCATACCTGCCCCGGTCCTCCCAGAGTAGCTAAAAACAAACCCTCTCCGCCAAAAATGGCACTTTGCAAATTACTGGCAAATGTTACATCATAGTCTATATCTGCCGTCATAGCAACAAGGCATCCGGTATCCAGCTTGAGAACTTCTCCGGCTTCTAGTTCCTTTTTTATTATTGTGCCTCCGGCATGAAGGAATGCCAATCCATCCCCCACCAGCCGTTGCATGATGAAGCCTTCTCCGCCAAATAAACCTGCACCCAGCTTCTTCTGGAAAGCTATTTCAATAGCGATACCCTTGGCAGCACACAAAAATGCATCTCTCTGGCAAATGAGCTGGCCGTCACAGTCGGCAAGGTCAACAGGAATGACTTTGCCGGGGTAGGGAGCAGCAAAGGCTACATTCTTTTTACCGGAGCCCTTATTTGTAAAGGTGGTCATGAAGAGGCTTTCTCCTGTAAGCACCCGTTTTCCGGCTCCCATAACCTTGCCCATTAAGCCTTTGCCTTTATCTCGGTCCGAACCGTCTCCAAATACCGTGTCTGACTTAATGGCACTGTCCATGTACATCATGGCTCCTGCTTCGGCGACTACAGTTTCTCCGGGATCAAGACTGATCTCCACGAACTGCATATCGTCACCGAAAATCTCATAATCAATCTCATGAGCTCTTCTCATTATTAACTCCTCCCTTTATAGTTAAAATAATGTATATGAAGACAAATCTTTTCCTCTAATTATTTTCATCTACACTTACCTGGGTATGTTTCTTTTTCTTTCTCGTGGCTATAAAAACCCCAACGGCAATTACCAAAATCACACCACCTATGGCAATATATAATGTAGCGTCAGAGGATTTATCGCGCCCTTCGTTTATTGCTGTCCTTGTTTTGCTTATATACTCTTGAATATATGGGTATCCCGGATTAAGGTCATTTACCGCGCTGAATTTTTCATAAGCCTTCTTGAATTTCTGCTTTCCGTACAATTCAAGTCCTTCCTTGTACAGGGCAGTGAGATTGCTTTCGGTAGGCGTTACATTGACTTCGTTTAGAAACTGTTTTGCAATGCTCACAGGGATGGCGAAGTTCATGCCTTGTACTGAGCCACCTGTTTCAAAGTCTACACTGCCAAAAGTAGCAATGCCTATTACCTCACCCTTGTTGTTAAACACAGGGCCTCCGCTGTTACCTCCCGATATGGCGGCATCCATCTGAAACACCTTCCAACCGCCTGGCATTGTCTTAATTGCACTAATAAGGCCTGAAGTCATTGTTGACTCGATGGCACTTTCGGCAGCTAGGGCCGGATTGAAGGTAGCTGCTGCGGGATAGCCTATGACAAATACAGTGTCTCCCGTTTGTATATCTGTGTCATCTCCTAATGAGACCGTCATAAGGTTATCGTTGCCTTCAATCTTCAAAACGGCCACATCCTTGCCCGGAGCCGGTTCCCCCACCTTCTTTATATCGCAGGTATAGCTCTTTTGTATGTTTTGTAGCCCGGGTATGTTTACACCTAGTGCAGCATAGACTGATGTCTGCAGATTCTCAATCTTCATGTGATTGAGATAAAACTGTGCTATTGAATACTGTATATTCATCAACATTTCTTCGGTGACAGTAATATACCCGCTTTCATTTAAAGCCAGCAGGTCGTGGACTGACTGATTCAGCATCTCTGATAAACCAAATTGTAGGAAAGTATTTTTTAAATCTTCTTCGGGCGTGGCTACCACATGAGCATTTGTTACGATATACCCGTCAGGGGTTACTACAAAGCCTGTGCCCATGGCTCCTACCTGTGCATCGACCGTAAGTGATGTACCAGTGGGAGTAAAGTATTCAACAGGCTTTTCAAATAACATCATAAGTATCTCGGAATAAATTGCCCTTTCATCATAAGCAACTTCTCCGCTAAGCACCCGGTCAAGGACTTTATCATATATATGATTCATTGTCATTTCAGTTACTGTAAATTCCGGTATCACTACAGTGCCGCTGTATATAGTCTGAAGCATCACAACCCCCGGTTTATTCACATCCGCAATCATACGGGTATCCATCTCTTTACCGGCATAAACTGTTCCTGGGGAGAAAAGGATAAGTGAAGCAATAAGGATAGCAATGAACCGTTTTAAACCTTCGAAAACGAGACGTTGATTCATTCTAGCACCTCCATTCCCTTTTATTTGTTTAAGATACTTGTGCTATTATCTTTAAATACTTTTACAATAGTTAATTGAGGTATTTTGCTAAAGATGGATTACTGGATAATGTTATCCAGTCCATTGCAAAGAATTGGCGTTTAGAACCTTCGCATAGGGGCTTTTCCATCTAACTGTTTGATTATTCTATCTACTTTACTTTATCTATTTGTTGATTTATTGTAATCCCCCAGAGGGTGATTATAGTATGAAAAAGAGGGGTGATTTTTGGGGTGATTTTTAGGGTGAGTTGTGATATAATATTTACGCACTATGCTGTTGGAAAATTGCTAATCATTTTACTTTTACTACTCATTGGGGACGGGCAGATAGAGATTTATACGTAGGGGGTACTATGATAAAGGTAAAGTTGATTTTATGTTTTGTTTTGCTGTTTACCTGTCTAGTGTTTTTCAGTGGGTGTCAGGAAAACACTGATTTATTGGATCCTAGAAATCCTATTACACTAACCCTCTGGCATAATTACGGTGGGCAAATGAAAAATACAATGGATGAAATGATAGATGAGTTTAATGCAACTATTGGAGCGGAAAAAGGCATAATAATCAACGTTACTTCTATATCCGGTTCAGCAACTTTACATGAAAAACTAACAATGGCGGCATATGGAGATCCTGGAGCTCCGAAGCTCCCTGATATTACTACTGCTTATCCTAAAACTGCTCTTATATTAGCGCAAAAGGATCTCCTTGCAAATATAGGAGAAGAGTTTTCAGATGAAGAGCTTTCAGCATATGTACCTCGTTTTATAGAAGAAGGCCGGATAAAAGATGGAAAGCTTTACGTTTTCCCTATAGCGAAATCTACGGAAGTGTTTTTTGTAAATAAAATAATTTTTAATAGATTTGCTAATGACACCGGCGTAAGTTTCAAGGATTTGGAGACTGTTGAGGGGATTATTAAAACTGCAGAGAAGTATTATCAATGGACTGATAGCCAAACTCCAGATATACCCAATGATGGCAAGACATTTTTTATGGCAGATTCACTTTTCAATTTTACACTTATTGGTTGTCAACAATTAGGTTCTGACTTTATTAATGACAATCAAATTGATTATTCTGTACCTGGATTTTCTAGGGTGTGGGATTGTTTTTATGAACCAGCGGTTCGAGGATATGTAGCTATTTTTGACGGCTATAGTACCGACCTTGCCAAAACCGGTGATATTGTATGCTATACGGGTTCTACTGCAGGAGTAGCCTTTTTACCAGCTAGAGTTACATATTCAGATAACACAACAGAGCCCACTGACTTTGCCATTTTACCTTATCCAATTTTCAAGGATGGTAAAAAAATCGCTATACAACGTGGGGCTGGTTTTTGTGTTTTAAAATCAACCAAACAAAAAGAATATGCCGCCGGAATCTTTCTTAAATGGTTCACAAAACCGGAACAAAATTTGAATTTTGTTCTTTCAACAGGATATCTTCCCGTTACAGTGGAGGCTTTTGAAAAAATAATGTCAGAAGAAATAGAAAGTATTACTGATACTAATATTATGAAGCTTCTAGTTTCGGCAGTTGAAATGCAACAGAATTATAACTTTTACATACCACCAGTATTTGACGGCTTTGATGAGCTGGAAAACCAATACGAAATAAATTTAAAAAAAGTCGCTAAAACTTCAAGGACGGAGTTTTTAAAACTAATTCAACATGAAAATCCTGATACAGCTTTTAATAAAGTAGCTGAAGGTGTGTTTGAAACATTCACCCAAAGTGAGTTTTAAAAAATACAGGGTGGGTAATATGTTGCAAAAAATTGGGTTTAACCAAATAAAACAAAGACTTAAAATAATAAGTAAAATGGGAAGATCTATGCAGCTTAGACTCTTCTTGTTTCTAGTTGTTCTTGCAACAACTATGGTTCTTGGAATAGTTGCTATTTTATTAATAACCGGGACATTGACAGCTGGAATTAACGAAAGTAGCAAACTACTTGAACGTGAATTAACTCATATTAATGACAATATTTATGAACAATTCGGCAGTCTTTCTGTTCAAGCTGTGGAACTTTCAAGAAATTTATCCAAAAGTATAGAGACACGACTGGATGAAAAGGGGTATAGCGTAACTAATATCGAAAATCATCCCGAAATCTTGGAAGAGTTGATTAGCGGTGAATATCAGCGCACGTTGTTCTCTTTGGACAAATCTAAAAGCAGCGGTGTATTCTTTGTTTTAAACACAACATTTAATAAAAGGTTAGAAAATGCTGACAATTCTAGAGCGGGATTATATATAAAAAACATGGAACCTAATATTATCAGTTCAACCTCTCCTACTATTGTCTTGCTGAGAGGTTTTGCAAATATCGGCAGAAAAAATTCTATACCTCTTCATGCTCAGTGGAGTATGGAGTTTGATGTGAGTGCAGCATCATATTATCATATCCCTATGGAAGAGGCAAGCATGCGTGAACTGCCATTGTCACGGCTTTATTATTGGAGTCCTGCTATTATCTTACCTGGATGTAGTGAAGATGTCATGCTATGCTCTGTTCCAATGATTGATTCTAATGGAAATGTGTTCGGAGTATGTGGTTTTGAAATAAGTGCAATGCTTTTTAAACTCACCCAAATGCCTGATAGCAGTAAATACGCTCGCACTTTCTGTTTACTTGCTCCAATGAAAGACAATATTATTGATACTTCTGTAGCCTTGTTTTCCGGAGGGTATCCAGCACAAAACAAAACTTTGAAGGAAGAATACTTACATATTGAAGAAAAGGCCAACTCTCTATTTTCATATACTCAAAATGGCGGTAGCATCTTTATAGGATTACACTCACCTGTTCGCTTATATCCCGAGGACTCTGCTTTTGCTGAAGAAGAGTGGGTATCCGCAATAATGATACCTGCTGAGGATATTAAATATTCTTTAACCCGTTTTAATTTACAGCTAGCTTTCTTATTCACCTCACTTATGATCTTAGGTATTTTAATATCATTTTTCTTAAGCAAACAGTATTTAAAACCAATTGTCAGCAGTATAGATATGATTAAGGCAAAAGGTCTTGAAGAACCACTAAAGACTAATATACCTGAAATAGACGACCTTATTGAGTTTCTTTCTACATATAGCGAGAAACTCCAGGAGCAGAAACAAGATATACTTCCATCTGAAGTGCTAAATAAGTTTTTAGAAAACACAAAAACTCTTTCACCTGCTGAGCGCGCAGTCTTCGACCTTTATGTAGAAGGATATAATGCAAAAGAAATTGCTAAAATACTTTGTCTAAGCATTAATACGATTAAAACTCATAACAAACGTATCTATATGAAATTAAACGTAGCTTCAAGAAAGGAATTGCTTCTATTTGTAGAAATGTTAAAAGAAGCGGGTAAGGAGTTTAAATAAACAGCTTAGAATAAAATAGGCAGATTCTGTTTTACCTGTAACTCAAGTCTTGTCCTCCTTTAAACTGTTGAAAAAAGTGAGATATAGCATAAGAGCCAATCCCACTGGAAACAATATTCCTGAGGTGAGGATATGCAAAAGACATTGATTCTAGGGGGAGGGATAGGAGGTATAGTAGCCTCAAATGTACTTAAAAAGGTAATGGGGCAAGATATGCAGGTAACAGTAGTCGATAGAAAACCGGATTATCATTTTCCAGGGGCTTTTCCCATGTTGATGATTGGCGAAAGAAATCCGGAAAGTATCAGTAGGCCATTGATGGGATTAGGCAGGAAAAAAATCGAATTTATTTGTGATGATATCATTGATATAGATTTTGGAAAAAAACGCGTATTTACAGGACAGCATATTTTGCCATATGACAATCTTATAATTGCTTTAGGTGTTGAGTATCGTTCTGAATCTGTGCCGGGTTTTAACGACTATGTATTAAATGCCTATGAGTTTGAAGATGTTATAAAGATTAATAAACAAATCCAGAGCATTTACTCAGGCCGGATAGTATTTTTCATATCAAGCTTACCCTTTAAATGCCCACCGGCACCTTATGAGATAGTCTTTATGCTCGATCAGTTTTTTAGGCAGCGAGGACTTCGAAGTAAAGTAGAGATTGTTATGGTGACTCCGGAAGTTTCTCCAGAGCCTTTGGCAGGCCCTAAGGTAGGGCAGAGTGTGCGAAAAATGCTTGCTGAAAGGAATATAGAGCTTGTTACACAAGCCAAGATATTGGGCGTTGAAAAGGACGCATTAATACTAGATCATGGTATGGTTATAAAAGGAGATATGTTTATAGGAATAGCCCCTCACTGGACGCCGAGAATAATAAGAAGTACCAATCTTGTAGATGGCAACGGTTTTATAGAAGTAAACCCCAGCACCTTGGAAACAAGACTACAAAATGTTTACGCTATTGGAGATGTAACAGCAATAAAACTTCCTGTATTAGGTGCATATGCACCTAAAGCTGGAATATTTGCCCACTATCAGGGGGAAGTCGTAGCCCGCAATATTGCATGCTTAGCAAGAGGGTTAAAACCAAAATTCCGATATACTGGAAAAGGATCATGTATTATGTATACGGGGTTTGGTAGAGCCCGATATTCAACAGTTCATTATTATAGAAAACCCACACCTTTCATAACTTTGCTAAGACCAACATTTGCATCATACTTAGCAAAAGTAGCTTTTGAAAAATATTGGTTAAACTGTTGGTTCTAATGAATATTTGGGGACGGTTCTTTTTTATTCACAAAATTGTCTTTAAGTGCACTATTACGGTGAGGCATCACAACAATCAAGCACTTTAGTACAATGGGTTGTCCTTTTCAAAACAGAAGAATACGGAATATAAGGAAAAATGGGAAAAATAAATGTTGATATAAAAATAGTATAAGCTTATAATCGAAATATAGAATTTAACAAAAGAAAGGGAGTCATGATGTGAGAAAAGTTTTTAAGGTGCTTATCTGTGTTCTGGTCATATTCTGTATATTTATGCCCAATTTATTTGCCGCACCAATAACTGTGACAATTGATGGAGAAGCTGTAGCTTTCACTGATGCTGAGCCTTTTGTAGATGCCAATTACCGCACACAGTGTCCATTAAGGGTCATTGCGGAAGCTTTAGGCTGCACTGTTGATTGGAACCAAGAAGAACAAAAAATTACCGTTCAAAAAGAATACACTGAAACAGATACATTAGTAATGCGGAGATATTATACCTTAAGCAGTGGTAGATATGATACATATTATGAACATTTACGAAAGCTGGAATTGACCGTAGCCAATAATCTGAAAACATTACATTCTTATTATAGTTTATATGGACAGCGTTCATCGGACATAGATGGATTTTCCGAGGAGGAAATGGATACCTCACCGATTATAAAAGATAACAGGACATATCTCCCTGTTAGATATTTGGCGGAAGCTTTTGGATACGATGTGGGGTGGGACGAAGCTAACAAAACAGTAATCATTTCGTCACAAAACACCATATATGGAACTTATATTGGTGATATTGTTTCCAGTTTTGATGATATATGTGCAATAGCTCTATATGAAACAGATTATACATCTCTAAACACTAATTTTGTTGGTTTAGAGAGTGCGGTAATAACATTTAAAGATGGTAGGGTTATTGATGTCACAGATAGTTTTGTAGATGCCACGGAGGAATTAAAAAAGGCTTACATAGACCTAGAAATAGATATTGATATTGAAGATATTGCATATGCAGGGAAAATTGAATATGATTTTAGATCGGAAGAAAATCAGATTTTTATGATGAAAGTAAGAGTTAATGTGGAGGATAAAGAAGGTAATATGGGGTATCAGACATATAATTTTGTTTTTAATCTTGCCGAAGGACAAGGTGGCTACCTATAATATATATATTATAGAAACAATATTGAGTCAAAACCCGCTCTACTTTATGGTAGAGCGGGTTTTGAGGTTTTATTGTTATGCCTTTTTAGTGGTTAAATTTAATTTACAACATGTTTTTGGCTACATGAAATCCTTCGTGTACTGCATCCCATATTTTTCTGGGAGAATCTGCATCGCCAATTACATATACCTCATCTACAACCTTTTCAAGTTCTTCTTCCAATTCGTTGTTTGCCTTCATACCTGTTGCTATAATAACATTGTCGTAAGGAATAGTTTGTTTAACACCGTCTTTTTCTACTGTAACTTGCTCTTCATCGATGCAGCATACTTTTGTATTTAACATTACTTTTACATTGGCTTCTTTGATTTTTAAGTTTAATCTTTGTTCGTTATTGGCATTGATTACTTCTTTTGGTACTAGCTTATGGAGCATTTCGACAAGTGTCACGTCTCTGCCCTTTTCTGCTAGGTCTATAGCGGCTTCACTTCCAACAAGACCACCACCGATGACGACAACTTTCTCACCAATATCATATTTATCAAGTAGGCAATCTACTGCCATGACAGCCTTTGGATTGTCCTTTAAACCGTCAACGGGAGGAAGTAGTGGAACTGCTCCTGTGGCAAGGACTACCTTGTCTGGTCTAAATTTTAATACATCTTCTACAGTAGCCACTTTATTGTATATAACATTTACATTGTGCTTCATTACTTGATTTCTTAAATATTGAATATATTTTCTTACTGATTTTTTGAAATTAGGGGCTCCTGCTGCAATGCCTAAACCGCCAAGTTCATCATTTTTTTCCCATATAGTGACTTTATGCCCACGTTCGGCTGCAGTAATAGCAGTTTGCATTCCACCTATGCCACCACCTATTATGAGTACAGATTTAGGTTCTTTGGTAGGCGTGACTTCACTGAAGTTTTCGAAACCACATCTTGGATTAACGGAACAGGCTGTGTGGCGACCTTCAAGGATTCCCAGTAAACACTCATTGCAGTAGATACAGTATCTTATATCGTCAAATCTCCCGCTTTTTACCTTGTTGGGCCACTCTGGATCTGCAATGGACTGCTTTCCAAGGGAGATATAGTCAACCTTGCCATCATTTACTGCATCCTGAGCTATTATTGGATTATCGAGTTTGCCATCACAAAATACGGGGATATTCACTATTTCTTTGACTTTAGCTGCAAGATCAATTTTTGTAGCATCTTCGTCGTAAACTGTTGGAATAGGCTTATACCAGACTTCGAAGCATCCACGATCAACATGTAGTGCACTAACGCCTGCCTCTTCCAAGATTTTGGCGATCTTTAGGCCTTCTTCAATTGTTCTTCCCCCTGGAATTTCATGGGTAAGAGTGAATTTAAACAGAATCGGAAAATCTTCCCCACATTTTTCCTTTACTTGTTTGATCAGGTTCAGGGGGAATCTCATTCTGTTTTCTAAGCTGCCGCCGTATTCATCAGTGCGTTTGTTCCAAAGTTCAGACATAAACTGGTCAATTAGGTATCCGCCGTAGCCTTGAACTTCTATCGCGTCACACCCTGCTGCTTTAGCCCACTTGGCTGTATTTCCAAAGCTTTCTTCTATATCTTTAATCTGTTCGATGGAAAGGGGTCTACACAACAAATCGGGGAAATAGGTGCAGGGAACTGAGCTAGCGGCATAGGGGGGAGTGTTGGCGTCAGTAAACGACATGCGGCCTATACCTGCACTTATCTGTAAAGCTACCTTGGCTCCATAGGCGTGGCAGGATTCCACAACCCTGTAAAGTCGCTCTACCATTGGCTGACTGTCTAGCACGTTACAAGGCTTAGGCTCATATTTAGTTGTGCAAGTGGTGGCACCTAAAATGACAAGACCAAAACCACCTTTAGCCCTGTCCTCATAATACTGGCGAGACTGCTCAGAAAAACCTCCATCTGGGTCTGTTCCTGTGCCCATAGGGGACATAAAGATTCTGTTTCTAAGCTTCATGTTACCAATCTTTGTCTTATCAAAAAGTGTTTTCATTAAAAGACCTCCCTTTAAATTTTTATATGATAAACAGAAAGTTGGAGAAGTGTTTAGCTCCTGGATGATAAATGATAGATTTCACATTCACATCCAAGAGGAAAAACGATACAACTGTAATATGTATCCTTACAAGTGTCCGGATCAACCTAACAGAATTATATCATTAAATGATTTTTTTGACAATATAAACTTTTAAGTTTTACTAATATTATTTTTTGGAAATAAAAAAACCGTGCATCGCACGGTCAGTTTAACTTGGCTTTGAGCTCGTCTTTAACAAGTAGGAGAGCTTCCAGAATTTGTCGGTTTTTAACAATCAAATCAAAGCTGCCATTTTTATTACACCAGATGACTGAAATTCCTACGGTAATATAGGTTATGGCCTCTACAATTTCCTCCGGTGGATTAGGATTATTGATTTCTCCCGCTTCTTGAGCTTTTTTTATTAGATTTATGTAAATATCCCACATAGTTATTTGATAAGGGACTAGAATTTTCAAATCACCGTTGTCAATATTACGCTTTAGCACTTGGCCGAATATCTCAGGACCTGTTTCCATCATTTCCTTTAAAAAGGTTTCGAAGATTTGATAAAATTGCTCTATGTAGCTGGAAGAATTTATTAATATTGAGGGAAGTTTGTCAAAAATAATTAACTCAGGTTTCAAAAGAAAGCTGTCAAAGATTTCGTCTTTTGACTTAAAGTAATAATAAAAGGTGCTTCTTGAAATTTTGCTGGCTTTGCATATGTCAGTAACGGAAACATTATAATATCCTCGTTGACGAAACAGATCTATGGCAGTATCTACAATGTGCATTTTTGTCAAGTTGCTTTCATCTTTTTTATTATTCATTCAGCCACCCCTAAGTTTCAATAATCAAATATAGTATATTATCAATTACAAAATAATACAAGAAGTGGATATTTGAGTATTTGGGGACGGTTCTTTTTTATTCAAATCCTTCATCAACTGATTGAAAATGAATATTTAGGAACCGTCCCTAAAAAATCACACAAACTACGCAAATAACATTGACAGCGAAAAGCAGGAATAGTATAATATAACGAGATTCTTCTATGGAGGGCATATCATGGATAAATACTATATCAAAACCCGTAGAGATTTTACTGTTATTAGAAAGTATGCTTGGCTATTTACTTTATTAGTGGCCATTGGAGGTTTAATCGAGCCAAAGCTTGGCCTTTTAGTGATATTTATTATGGCAGGGCTCATGATTACAGCTTTTTTTAGGGGAAGATATTGGTGTGGCAATATTTGTCCTCATGGTTCCTTATTTGATATGTTAATATTGCCTATAAGTGAAAATAGAAAAATACCGGAGTTTTTAAAATCAAAGTTTTTTATTGTGGGATTTTTTGTTTTTTTTATGATTAATTTTTCAAGAAAAATATTAAATGTGGTTAATCAGTGGGGAACTTTTGATTTCATGGATAAACTGGGATTTGTATTTGTATCCACATATTTAATGGTGCTGATAGTTGGCAGTATTTTAGCGGTATTTATAACTCCCAGGACATGGTGCCAGTTTTGTCCTATGGGCACAATGCAAAAACTGTCTTATAAATTAGGAAAATTTGTCGGAGTAGCAGATAAGACTGAAAGGTATGTAACGATTTCAAATCTAGATAAGTGTATTAAGTGTGGTAAGTGCTCAAAAGTTTGTCCTTTCCAGTTAACCCCCCATTTAGAGTTTGATAAAAATAATCGATTTAGCAATATAGACTGCATAAAATGCTCAACTTGTATAAAGAATTGCCCCTTAAAACTTTTATCAATGTAATAGGTATTTGGGTATTTGGGGACGGTTCTTTTTTATTCAAGAATGAATAAAAAAGAACCGTCCCCAAATATTCATTAACGGGTAAACGCGAGGTTTGCCCGTTTTTTGATTGGACCAAAATATTATATAAAGTGAAATGTTTTTGGATTAAAGCGTTGACAAAGTATTATCAAAAATATAAAATATAAACAATTGATTAATGTTAATAAGCATATGCTTACAAGGGTGTGTTTTTAATATGGTTACTGAACGCGAGCGAGAAATATTAAAATGGATAAAAGATAATCCGATGATTTCACAGGAAGAGTTAGCTAAGCGGGCTGGTATTGCTCGTTCTTCCGTTGCTGTACATATTTCTAATCTTATGAAGAAGGGTGAAATTTTAGGCAAAGGTTATGTAATACGAAAGACACCTTATGTCTTAGTTGTAGGCGGTTCCAGCGTGGACATTATCGGTTACCCAGACGAGTATCTGTTTCCGGGTGAATCGATACCCGGTCGTGTAGAGCTTTCTTATGGGGGAGTGGGAAGAAATCAAGCTCATAATATGAGGCTTCTTGACCTGGATGTTAAAACAATTACCGTTTTTGGTGAAGATATGTATGCTGAAAAAATCAAGCAGAACTGCCAAAAATTAGGTGTTGATATTTCACTATCACTTACTGTCCCCAATGGTATTACTTCAACCTATCTTTCTATTGTCGATTCAAATGGAGAATGTAAATTCGGCATTTCTGACATGAAAATAATTAATGAATTAACACCTGAGTTTTTATCAAGTAAGATTAATGTTATAAATAATGCTAAATTATGTGTGGTAGAGACGAATCTTTGCAAAGAAACTCTTGAATATATAGCAGCTAATTGCCAGGTTCCTTTGTTTGCTGAGGCAATTTCCATTGTAAAGGCAAAAAAGTTAAAAGGAATTTTGGACAAGATTCACAGTCTTAGAATCGATAGCACCGATCTTGTGTCACTGGTGGATTTTAATATATACAGCTTAGATGATGTAAAAAAGGCAGTTAACAAACTGATAGATATGGGCGTTAAAAGGGTTTATGTCTCACTAACATCTGGTGGAATATACTGTGCCGATAGCTCTCAGTCTTTTGAAATTCTTCCACTGCCATCAGTCAAAGTAGTAAATAGAACCGGTGCTCGAGATAGCTTTATAGGTGCATTAGCCTGGGCATTTATAAATGAATTGGATTTTGTTAAGTCTTCGTTAGCAGGTTTAGCTGCATCAATGATTTGTATGGAAAGCAAAAATGTTGTAAACGAAGACTTAAATGAAGATTATATGACTTCCATTATGCAAATATTGGAAGGTGAGAAATTTTTTAAGGAGGTGGTGGGCTAAAGAAAGGATTGAGCATTATGATCTTTGTTATATTTTTTGAATAATGAAAGGAAGGAAAATAGAAATGAAAAAAGTCATTGCAATGTTGTTAATTATGATCTTAGCAGCTAGCGTTCTAGCAGGTTGTTCAAGTTCACAAACTAATGTTGATCCTTCTGAAACAGGGGATTCGGATGGCAAGCTTAAAATAGGGTTTTCGGTAATATCACTAACCTTCCCTTACTATGTATCAATGCTTGATGGTATCGAAGCTGCTTGTGAGGAAAAGGGATGGGAGCTAATTTCTACAGATGCTGGTATGGATGTTGAAAAAACCATTAATGACTGTATTGACCTAATTACACAAGGTGTTGATGTATTAGTTATCGCAAGTTGGTATGGAGATTCCCTTTCTGAGGTATTCGAGCAATGTAAAAATGCCGATATTCCCGTGTTTATGATAGATACTGGGAACTTGCCCGAAGATGGGGATTACGTAACAAATATTGGAACAGACAACTTCGATGCAGGTTACGTAGGTGGTAACTGGACCGCCAAATATTTTATAGAACAGGGAAAAAATGATATTAATATGATCGCATTCACTACAGCAACTTCCATAGGAAGAGATAGAGTCGATGGATTTGTGTCAGGCCTTGAAGCAGGTGGGCTTAATGTTAACAAATTAAATGAGTATTTAGGTGAATCTCGCGAAGGATTTATGTCTCATTGTGAAGATGCTTTAACCACTTACGAAGATATAGATTTAATTTTTGGCACTAATACTCTTGCAGGTCTTGGTGCTTATGACAGTTGTGTTGCTGCAGACAGGACGGAGATAAAGATAGTTGGTTTTGATTGCGAAGACGATGAGGTAGCCTTGATAGATTCTGGCACACAATATATTGCAACAATTAAGCAACTTCCTTATGAAATGGCCTTCCAAACAATTCAAAATATCGATGGCTATCTAAATAAGGATGCAACCTTTGAAAAGACCACACCTTTTGAATCCGGTGTATACTCTATTGATGGAGACTTAAAGGCTGAAGATATACTTAATTAAAAGGCATAGATGTAACAGTGAGCAGGTCTAGGAGAATACTCCTGCCTGCTCAAAGGAGTTGGAATTATGCAAAGGGAGCAGGAATACATTCTCAAATTGAATAAAGTCAGTAAGGAATTTCCTGGAGTAAAGGCCCTTTCGGATGTAGACTTATATATTCGAAAAGGTGAAGTACATGCTTTAGTTGGAGAAAATGGAGCGGGAAAGTCCACCCTGATGAAAATACTGTCAGGGGCATATAAAAAGGACAGTGGAAGTATCTACTTCGAGGGAAATGAAGTTGATATAAAGTCGCCCAAGGCTGCTCAGGAATTAGGAATATCCATAATATATCAAGAGCTAAATTTAGTAAGTGGTCTTACTGTTGCAGAAAATATTTTTTTGGGTAGGCAACCCAAAAAAAACGGAATAATATTGTGGGAAAAAATGTTTTCTGATACAGAAAAGCTATTTTCACGACTGGGAATTAGTATTGATGCTAAGAAAAAAGTATCAGAATTGAGCATTGCCCAGCAGCAGCTTGTGGAGATTGCAAAGGCAGTAAGTCATGAAACTAAGGTTGTAATTATGGATGAACCTACGTCTTCTCTTACAAAACAGGAAATCAATGTACTTTTTTCTATTATTAATAGGTTGAAAGAGCAGAATGTGGCAATAATTTATATTTCCCACAGAATGGATGAAATATTTGCCATTTGCGACAGAGTCACCGTATTGCGGGACGGCTGTAATGCAGGCATGCGAAATATCCATGAAACAGATAGAGATGAATTAATTTCAATGATGATAGGTAGAGAATTAAAACAAAAATTCCCAAAAAGAGATGTTCGGATCGGTGATGTATGCTTCGAGGTTGACAATATTTCGGATGGTAAAAAAATACACAATGTTAGCTTTAACGTGAGACGGGGAGAGGTCTTGGGTTTAGCAGGTCTAGTGGGTTCTGGTCGTTCAGAAACTATGAGACTTATCTTTGGTGCTGACAGGAAAAAGACAGGAAGAATCTTTTTTAGCGGCAAAGAAGTAGTTATAAATAATCCACGTGATGCTATTACTTCAAAAATAGCTTATATTTCCGAGGATAGAAAAGGGGAAGGTTTACTGTTAAAGCTGCCGGTTAGCTTCAACATAACCATTGTTGCAATAGAAAAGATTATGAAATGGCTGTTTTTAAAGATAAAAGAAGAAGAAAAAGTAGCAAATGAATACGTAGAGCGTCTGTCAATTTCTACTCCATCAATAAGTCAGAGGGTGATTTATTTAAGCGGGGGTAATCAGCAAAAAGTGGTCCTTTCAAAATGGCTTTATTCTGAGGCGGAAGTATTCATAATGGATGAACCGACTCGAGGCATAGATGTGGGAGCGAAATTTGAAATATATAGTATTATAAATCAGCTTGCAGCTGCAGGAAAGGCAATAATCGTTGTATCTTCTGATATGGAGGAAATTATGGGTATAAGCGATAGGATACTTGTTATGAGGGAAGGGGAAATTGCGGCTGAAATCGAGAAAGAAGATTTTTCCCAAGAACTCATAACAAGTTATGCGATAGGGGGATTCAACAATGAGCGGTAGAAGGGTAAATGAGAAAGCTCTAAAAGAGGATTTTAAAAAGATATGGAGCAAGCTGGGAGTTTGGCTGGTATTTATTTTTCTCTTTTTGCTTTTGTCGGTTGCTGTAGGGGAAAAATTTCTTACAGTTAATAATCTAATCAATGTCATAAGACAAATATGTGTGAATTCAGTGGTAGCTCTGGGCGCAACTTTTGTGGTAATGTGTTCGGAAATTGATTTGAGCCAGGGTGCAATGGCCGCTCTTATAGGGTGTATATGTGCCATGCTTATGAAAAGCGGAGCCGGTGTCATCCTATCCATTATTATTGCTCTTTTGATAGGTACCTTCATTGGGATAATAATGGGGGCAATAGTTGCATATCTTAATGTGCCATCATTTATTACAACATTAGGTATGATGTACAGTCTCCAGGGTGTGGTTCTTCTGCTGACAAATAGTCAGCCGATTTCGGGATTGCCGAAATCTTTCATGATATTAGGTAGGGGTTATTTGGGTTTTGTTCCAGTGCCGGTGATTATTATTTTTATTTGCTTTACCATTGGGGCACTGGTAGTAAAATATACACAATTTGGTAGGAATGTACTCTCCGTTGGAGAGAATAGGTTGGCCGCAAGGCTTTCGGGAATTAATGTGAGCACAATAAAAGTTTCGGTTTTTGCATTAGCTGGTTTTTTCAGCGCATTAGGTGGTGTTATATTGGCATCGCGGCTTTCCTCAGGGCAGCCTTCTTCTGGATCAGATCTTTCACTGCAAGCCCTGGCTGCTGTATTCATAGGAAATGCCAGCGGTGGCAGTGTAATAAATACTTTAGCAGGAGCATTAATAATGGGTTTAATAAGCAATGGATTGAATCTCATGCAGGTTAATGCTTCCTGGCAGAAAGTTGCTCTTGGTATTATTATAGTTGGAGCTGTTTCAATGGATATACTCAGAAATTCCAGAATGGGCAAAAAGAGCAGCTAGTGAAAGGGGTTACAAAGAAATGCCTAATTTAGTACAGTATTTAGAAGTATCACCAGAAGTTTCAAAAGCATTAGCTGAAAAAAGACCCGTAGTTGCTTTGGAATCTACAATCATTTCCCACGGGATGCCATACCCTAAGAATGTTGAGACGGCACTGGCTGTAGAAAAGGTTGTTAGGGACAATGGTGCGGTTCCGGCAACTATTTCCATCATTAAAGGTAAGTTGAAGGTTGGGATGTCCCAAGACGAGATTAGTTATTTCGGGAAAAAGGGGCTTAATATAACAAAAGCCAGCAGGCGAGATATTCCTGTTTTAGTGGCAAGAGGTGAAGATGGGGCAACAACGGTAGCAGGGACTATGATAATAGCCAATTTGGCTAAAATCCCATTTTTTTGCACGGGTGGTATAGGCGGTGTACATCGTGGGGCAGAAACGACTATGGATATTTCGGCAGATCTAGATGAACTTGCGAGGACTCCTGTTGCTGTCATTTGCGCAGGTGTAAAGTCTATTTTAGACATTGGCAGGACTTTAGAATATTTAGAGACAAAAGGTGTTTCAATTTTAGGATACAAAACAGAAGATTTCCCCGCATTTTTCACCAGAAAAAGTGGGTTTAAGGTAGATTATAAAGTAGATTCTCCTAAAGAAGCAGCTGCTGCATTTAAGGCTATTCGAGATCTCTCGTTAAACAATGGCATGCTTATAGTAAATCCAATACCTGAAAGGTTTTCCATGGATGAGGCGTATATTGAAGGGAAAATCAATGAAGCAATAGCTAAAGCCGAAGGATTGGGTATCAAGGGAAAAGATGTGACTCCTTTTTTACTGGATGCAATACAAAAAGCAACAGAAGGGAAGAGCCTGGAGTCAAATATACAGCTTGTTTTTAACAATGCAGCTGTAGCTGCAAATATTGCAGTGGCATACTCGACCCTATAGTTATAGTTAGTCGTAGTTACTTCTTATGTTGAGAAATGATATAAAATTTCTATGTTGGGGTGAGATGAAGTATGGAAAAACAGATTGGAAGAAAAGAACCACCATTGTTTGAGGTGGACGGCAAAGCTGTCCTTACGGGATTGACAAAAGGTGATAAGTTAGGGCGCTATGCCATACTTGCAGTGAGGGACCCTCTTGGATTTTCAAAAGATGCAGCTGATGTTATAGCAGACTATATGACCGATGTGAAGGAAGTTGCAAGAAACTCCATGTTTACAGTATTGAGTGGAAATTACAGAAATGCACAGATCTTAGTATGTTCCACAGGGAGCGGTGGTGCAGATACCGAAATTGCTCTAATGGACCTTATGCAGTATGGAGGAGTTGACACCTTCTTGAGGATTGGAACATCAGGCACACAGCAGCCTGACCTTAATGTAGGCGACATCGTAATTACAGAAGGTGCTGTGAGAGATGAGGGTCTGACTAAGGAATATATTGCACCACAGTATCCTGCAATCGCCAACTATGAAATGATGATTTCTATGATAGAAGTTGCTCAGCGTAAAGGGCTGAGGTATCACGTGGGAATAACCCGCTCCAATGATTCTATTTACTGCGGTCAGGGGAGAACTGTACAAGATTACCTACCTATGCCCCAGGATAGAATTGTAGAATATTGGGTAAATGCAGGCATACTTAATGTGGAGCGAGAGACATCTACTATACTGACATTAGCAAAGCTTTTTAAAGCAAGAGGCGGATCTATTTGCGTGGTTTGCAACAGCTCTATATCCCAGGAAGTGGGCGTTTCTCAGGGGATAGATGATGCAATCTTGGTGGGGTTAGAGGGATTGGCCATCTTAGCTCGCCGAGATATTGAAAAAGAAAAGGCAGGACAAAAATGGTGGAGTCCATACCTGAGTAGTGATGAAAATTAAATTTCAAAGGAAAGATGTAAAATCTACATTACTACTAAAAATATAAAACGGGGATGTGCTTCAGTGAGAGATAGATTAGATAATAGTCTCCACCTTGTTCCGAAAGATGTTTTCATAATTGGGGATGTGCTCATGGATTATCAATACTGGGTGGATAGCATGCCCCAAATTGGTGGAGACACAAAAATAATTATGTATAATAAAAATTCGGGGGGTTCAGCGGCAAATACAGCTTTTGCCCTTAAATACTTAGATGCTTCCTGTGCCTTTTGTGGAAGAATAGGTAGAGATGAAATAGGCTGTAAGATTATTGAGCAGATGCAATCTATTGACCTTGATATTACCTGTATGCAGTATGGCGAATATACCGGATATACACTGACAATAATTGATAAAAATGGTGAGCGGACCATGTTTTCCTTTCGTGGTTCCGCAGAAGAACCATTCGAATTTACTAAGGAGCTAGTTGCCTATCTGGAAGCTGCTAAAATTTTGTTAATTTCCGGTTATCTATTGACAAATGATGTTCAGGCAGATTTCATACTTAAAGCTATAAAGATTTCAAAAAATGCCGGTGGCATTATTGCATTGGATCCTTCCCCTAATATAAATCTTGTTGGCAAAAATTTGCTGGAAGAGACACTTAAATCTGTTGATATATTGCTACCAAACAAAGAGGAACTTCAGATGATGGGAGGAACTTCTGATATAGATTTAGCATTAGAAAAGTTGCTGCTAAAAACACCGTGTATAGCAGTAAAATTGGGATCGAAAGGGTCGGCAATAGCTATACGAAGAGGTTTCAGAACTTTGTCGGGATATGAATTTATGTACAATGAAAAGTATTTCTCGGCGGTAAAAGAAGCAAGTCCAATAGACACAACGGGTGCGGGAGATGCATTCAATGCAGGATTCATAGATTCGTTCGTAAAATGCGAGAATCACGTAAAATGGCTGGAATCAGGTAACAAGCTGGCGAGTAAGGTTATCATGAAAAAAGGGGCAGCATCTTTTTATCTTAATAAATAATAAAAAAGAACAGTCCCCGTGAATATTTGGGGACGGTTCTTTTTTGTTCATTATCATATTCATAATTAATCTCTAATAAAATGTTATAAGTGTTATGGAATTATTTTCAAAAGTGAAGGTATATTTTACCGGGTATATTTGTTAATAATTGAGATGCTAATATTTCATGAATAATTTGGAACCGTCCCTAAAAACCCAACAACACATTTTGTAAAAATAACCTGTTTATGTCGGCCTGTTTTTGTTATATAATATGTTGGTCGTGACTTGTTTTTTGTTTTTTAGATAAAATCAGCAAGAATAAATACAATTTCGACAGAATATTTGAATTAATATAATTTTGACAAAATAGCAAAAACGTATTAAAATATTAAGTAATGTGAGAACTACATGACCTTTTTACTTAATTAATACTTAATGAAGAATTGACAAATTGTATACAAGTATGTTATTATTTTTGTGTTATGTGTATCCCAAAAAAATTAAAAAATCAAAAGGGGGATAAATCATGAGAAAAAAAGTGTTAACTATAATGCTCGCCGCTGTGCTAATTATGGCATTGGTTGCCGGTTGCGGCGGAGTAGGAAGCAGCACACCACAAAATGGTGATGCAGAAGGGGAAGGAAAGCAAGAAGCAAAGCAACAGGAACAAGTATTTTTAAACGTTGCAACAGGCGGAACAGCCGGTACCTATTTTCCACTAGGTGGTGCTCTGACTGAAATTTGGAACAAAAACATACCAGGTGTAAATTCTACAGCTCAGAGTACTGGAGCCTCAGTAGCTAATATCAACCTTTTAAAAGAGAAAAAAGCAGAAATAATTTTTGTTCAAAACGACATAACTTATTATGCTGCTAATGGTGTAGAGCTTTTTGAAGATAAGTACGAAGATTTAAGAGGTCTTGCGATCTTGTATCCCGAAACTATTCAACTGGTTACTCTTGGAAATAAGGGAATAAATTCAGTTGAAGATCTTAAGGGTAAGAGAGTTGCTGTTGGTGCAGCAGGAAGTGGAGCTGAGGCTAATGCCAGGCAGATTCTAAATGCAGCAGGGATAACTTATGATGATATTTCTGCTCAGTATCTATCTTTTGCAGAAGCTGCCAACAACCTTAAAGACGGTAACGTAGATGCAGCTTTCCTAACTGCCGGATTCCCCACAGCTGCCGTTACAGACATAGCAGCTCAGCATGATCTAAAACTAATTTCTTTAGATGATTCTTTAGTGGAAAAATTAACAGCTGACTATCCTTATTACACGATGAACGTAATACCTGGGGGTACTTACAGCGGTGTTGACGAAGATATCCAAACAGTTGCTGTCCAGGCTATGCTGGCAGTAACAAGTGACCTAGATGAGGAATTAGCTTATAATCTTGTCAAATACATGTATGATAATCTTGATAGAATCAAAGCTGCTCACTCTGTAGGTGAACTTATAAAACCTGAAACAGGTACTGAGGGTATGCCTGTAGAACTTCACCCAGGTGCCCAGAAATACTTTGATGAGCTTTAAAACGAGGAGGTAACTGAGCATTGGAGAAATCCAATGCTCAGATTTTATGAAAATCCGCTTGGAAATATTAGCTATTCTTATTGCAGTAACTCTGCTATTATTTTTTGTCAATTTTAAATTAGAGAAAACAAAGGTTTTAATAATAGAATCTGAAACAGAGAATATTAAACATACAATTAAAATTCCCCAGAAAAAATTTACGCTAAGTTATATACATTCGGTACAAAAGACCCCAGTCTATGAAGTTTTTGAAATAGATGAAGACAACAAACTTATTCTAAAAGAAACGACTTTTTCATCTTTGGGTGTGGGTCTACCTTTCACCGAGGAAAATGGGGTTTTTAGAAATGAGCAAGGCAAGTTTAAGTTAACAGGCCTTAACCGAGAGTTTACGTCCATTGCTATACGGGTATCGCCTATTCCAAAGCATACTATTATAATTGGAGAAAACACTCATCCTTTACTGTCTATTGTAGCCCCGGATGACCTTGTGAAAATTGCGGCTGCTGACAGGTGGATGCTTGTAAGGCGTAACAATTTCACATGGAAGGGACTGAGTGAGAAAAATGACGGATATCAAAGATAATGATTTTGAACAAGCGGCTGTCGTAAGTGAAGAACTTATGCGAAAAGTTGATAAGGAGTCGGATTACCGAATTTTAACAGGTTTTTTCGCAAAACTCATAGCCGCTATAGCAATAACCTTTTCTGTTTTTCAAATTTACACAGCAGGATTTGGCACTCTTGATGCCATGTTGCAAAGGGCCGTACATCTTGCCTTTGCTTTATGTTTGATATTTCTGCTGTATCCTGCAAGAACTAGTTGGCCAAGGAATAAAGTCCATCCAATTGATGTCATCTTTGCTATCTTAGGGGCTGCGGCACCTTTGTATATTGTTGTTTTTTATCAAGATTTAGTAAGGAGAGCAGGTCTCGTTACTACAACTGACTATATTATTGGAATTATAGCTGTTCTTCTAATACTAGATGCAGTAAGAAGAGTTGTAGGTTTGCCTATGGTGTGTGTGGCAATAACCTTTATAGCCTACGCACTTTTTGGAAGACAGCTTCCTGGTGCTCTTGCTCACAGGGGTTCTGATCTTCCTACACTGGTGCAGCACTTGTTTTATACCACTGAAGGAATTTTCGGTATACCCCTAGGGGTGTCATCAACCTTTATATTCTTGTTTATTTTGTTTGGTGCATTTTTAGAGAAAACCGGATTAGGTCAGCTTTTCATAGATCTTTCTAACGCTGTAGCGGGATGGGCGGCAGGAGGGCCTGCAAAGGTTGCTGTTATAGCATCTGCCTTAGAGGGAACTGTTTCTGGAAGCTCTGTAGCGAATACAGCAGGTTCTGGAAGCTTCACCATTCCGATGATGAAAAAGCTGGGATATAATCCTGAGTTTGCAGGTGCTGTAGAGGCTACAGCATCTACTGGAGGTCAGCTAATGCCACCTATTATGGGTGCAGCGGCCTTTCTCATGTCAGAATTCGTTGGTGTACCCTACTTTAGGATAGTAACTGCAGCAATAATTCCTGCACTTTTATACTATTTTGGTGTATGGACTCAGGTACACTTTGAGGCTAAGCGGTTAGGCCTTAGAGGAATGTCTCGGGAAGAGTTACCAAAGATTGGAACTATACTTAAAGAAAGAGGCCATCTTTTAGTACCCCTTATAGCATTGATATATCTTTTAGCAAAAGGTTATACACCTATGAGGGCAGCACTTGTGGCAATACTTCTTACAATAGGATGTGCTATGCTTAAGAAAAATACCCGCATTAGCTTTTCTGATATAATTGAAGGTCTTGAAAAAGGTGCTAGAGGTGCTTTAGGTGTAGTAGCTGCGACAGCTTGCGCCGGTATTATCGTGGGTGTTGTTACACTTACGGGATTAGGTCTTAGACTGGGCTCAGTTTTAGTAGATTTTGCAGATGGCAAACTTTTCCTTACTCTCGTATTTACCATGATAACTTCAATTATTTTGGGAATGGGTGTGCCTACGACGGCAAACTATGTAATAACATCTACAATTGCTGCTCCAGCACTTATTCTGATGGATGTTCCTGTTTTAGCTGCACACATGTTTGTTTTCTATTTTGGCATAATAGCAGACGTAACACCACCTGTGGCTCTAGCGGCCTTTGTTGGTGCAGGTATTGCTAAAGCAAATCCGCTAAAAACAGGGATACAGGCTACGAAGTTGGCTATTGCAGCTTTTCTTGTGCCATATATTTTCGTATACAATCCCTCGATGCTGTTAATAGATGTAAACACAGTGGATATAATTTTGATGATAATAACTTCAATTATCGGCATTATAGGAGTAGGTGCCGGTGTCGAAGGATTCTTTATTGCAAATTTATCGGTATTGGAAAGGATACTCTTTTTTGTAGGCGGGATATTGTTAGTAATTCCAGGGTTACAAACGGATGTTATAGGCCTTATACTTTTGGCTACCGGATATATAATGCAAAAGGGAAAGGCAAAATTGCTTAAAGCATAAAAAAAAAGGGACAGCCTGATTAAAGGTTGTCCCTTTTTTAGATTCAAATTAATTTAAGTGTTTTTCATAATGATTCTTTCAATGACCTCTGCTACATCTTCACATGCATCACAGCACTTTTCCAGATAATGATAGGTACTGTCCCAAGCAACAATATCTTTATAATCTTTGTTGCTTAGATATAAAGCTCTTATGGCTTCTGTGTAGAGGGTATCTCCTTCTTCTTCTAGCCGATTAATTTCTATAATTAGATCACGTATTTTTTTCGATTTGCGGAAGTTAGGGAATTCATCAATAAAAGCCTTTTTTAATAAATAACAGCTTTTTTCTATTAGCTCAGTTAGCTTTTGGGCATATTCCGTAACTTTAACAACATTATACATATACATTTGCATTAATACGTCTTCAATGCTATCGGTTACGGTATCGATTGAATCTGCCATTGCCATAATGTCTTCACGGTCAATCGGAGTAATAAATTCCTTAAGAAGTTTTCCCATCATTTTGTGTCTTGCTACATCTGCACTATGTTCAATAGCATGCATTTCTTCCATTTTAGCCTTTATCTGATTTGCATCAAAGTTTATCATTATTTGTTTTAATAAGTCTGCAGCTTTACAGGAGTAATCCATCAATTCAACAAAAGTATCAAAATAATAATTTTCTTTTTTACGCATAACCTTGCCTTCCCCTATCTATATTTTTATTAAAATATTCTCATAAAAAATAATGCTAATAAAAAGCTGATCAATCCGCATCCCGGGAAAGTCATAACCCAAGCGAAAATCATTTCTTTCACAATTCCCCAATTTACAGATGATATTCTTCTTGCAGCACCTACACCCATTATAGCAGTTGTTTTGGTATGTGTAGTGCTGACAGGTAATCCCAACACAGAAGCTATAAATAAACAAATAACTCCTGCTAAATCAGCGGAAAAGCCTTGATATGTTTCTAGCTTTACCATTTCCATTCCAACAGATTTTATTATGCGCATACCGCCTATGGAAGTTCCAAGAGACATAACTAGTGAACACAATATTATCAGCCATAATGGAATGACAAATTCAGTAACAGAAGCTTGCCCTTGTGCCAGAAATACACCTAGCATAAAAACTCCCATAAATTTTTGGCCATCTTGTGCACCATGCATAAAACCCATACCGGCTGCACTAATTATTTGCGCATTTTTAAAAAACCCATAGGTCTTTCTACGATCAAAACCCCTAAAAACGTTTTCTACCATTTTAACTACGAACCAACCAGAAAAGAATCCTAAAAACAAAGAAAGTGCTAAACCATAAATCACTTTTATCCACTCATCAAAATTTATGCCGCTTATGCCTCCCTGAAGTGCAATAGCAGCACCACTGATACCAGCTATTAAAGCATGACTTTCGCTGGTTGGTATGCCGAACCACCAAGCGGCTGTGGCCCATACTACAATAGCAAACATGGCAGCACAAAGGGCAATAAGCGCTTTATGGGCATCTCCGCCAAAGTCAACCATGTTATAAATGGTTTCTGCCACTTTTGAATTAATCATTGTCATAAAAAATACGCCCAAAAAATTAAATATAGCTGCCATAATAATTGCAGGTCTGGGTGCCATAGAGCGAGTGGAAATACAAGTAGCAATAGCATTTGGTGCATCGGTCCATCCGTTGACCATAATAGTTCCCAACGTTAATGTCACGGTAATAACCAACGCCGGATTAGTAAGTAAATTGGACAAAAACTCATTTAAAGTCACGGTCATATGCATCATCTTTCATACATTTTTTTTACATACATTACTAGTATAACATTTTTTAGGATAAAAAAATAGGCACCTTTAGTGAATATTTGGGGACGGTTCCTTATTATTCATTTCTGAATGAATATTTAGGGACGGTTCTTTTTTATTCATAATTAAGGCATCTTATGGTATAATTGCCCTTAAGGAGTTGATGATGATGCCAAGGGTACCGCGACAATTTAGCAGGACTGGGTTTTACCATATTATGATGAGAGGTTTAAACCGGGAAAGGATATTCCAAAAGGATCAAGACAAAAAGAAAATGCTAGATACATTAATTGATAAAATATCTGATGTTGATATGGGAATATATGCTTATTGTATTATGGATAATCATATTCATCTTTTACTAAAGAGTGAACCTGAACATTTAGCAACTTTTATGAAAAAGGTAAATGTATCTTTTGCAATGTACTATAATCGAATACAAAATCGAGTAGGGCCTGTATTTCAGGGCAGATACAAGAGTGAGTGTGTGGAAAATGAGGGATACTTCTGGGGAGTTTTAAGATACATCCATTTAAATCCTGTGAAGGCCCATATAGTTAAAAGTATCGAGAAGTATGAATGGAGCAGCATAAATGACTATTTATTGGGAAAATCCGAATTACTGGATGATGAAGCAATTGTTTTAAAACAGGAGAATTTTAAGGATAACAATTCGTTTCTTAAGATGCATGAGATAGAGGATTTTCGTATATATCTTGACGTAAAAGAAGATTTGGATGACATGAAGATGACTGCTGGCAATAGACTGATTGATGAGTTTCTTGCAAAATACAAAGTAAACAATGTTCTTGAACTAAGGCACAAAGAGGAAGCGTTTCAGAGCTTGTTGGAGCAGCTAACCGAGAAGGCGAAATTAACATATCAGGAGATAGCGGAATTGACAGATTTAAGCTATTCGATGGTTCAGCGACTGGGGTCAAAGACATGAATTGTGAACTGAGCGTGAATAAAAAAGAACCGTCCCCAAATATTCATAAAAGCCATCGCTTTAATTCCTGTCGTGGTGTTTGCACAATGACCATGTTAACACGAAATGCTTTGCAAGGGCTACTATTTTCCTTCAAGAGAGAACCCTTGATGACATAATGAGCAAATATTGGGAGAAGTCTTTTAAAATAAAAAAACACAGGGTTGGTGGAATATGATATTGAACCCAGCTCTACCTTTCCATATATCGCTGGCAAGGTTAAGGATGAATACCTTCAGGAACCTTTCCATCCCTAAATTTTATCGGATATCTGGTCTGTTTGCCGGATGACATTTACCTTGATGAAACCTAGAGGAATGGGGTCTTGATGACCCCAATCTAGTTATTTATAAGTTCATCTAAGTTTATACTTGCACCGGGCTTTATCCCCTGTATAATCCTGCGACTCAGAGGCGTTTCGATACTTTGCTGTATAAGCCGCTTTACCGGTCTTGCGCCGAAACTTGGGTCATAACCCTTGTGGGCTAGGTAGTTTATAGTCTTTTCCGACCAAGTTAGTTTCAGACCTAAAGAATCCATTATTCGCTGAGCAAATCGTTTTAGTAAAAGTTCAGAGATTTTTTCCATGTGTTTGGGGCCAAGTGGCTCAAACACAATTATTTCATCTACTCGGTTTAAAAACTCAGGCTTAAAGTAGTGTTTCATTAGATTGAATACTTTTTCCTTTATTTTAGTGAAATCTTCTCCATTTCCAGACTGAAAGTCTAGGATTTCCTGACTGCCAATGTTTGAAGTCATTATTAAAACTGTATTTTTAAAATCCACAGTGCGGCCTTTGCCATCGGTAAGTCTCCCGTCATCTAGTATTTGAAGGAGCACGTTAAAAACGTCGTTGTGAGCCTTTTCTATTTCATCAAAGAGTATTACTGAATAAGGCTTTCTGCGAACTGCTTCGGTAAGCTGCCCCCCTTCATCATAGCCTACATATCCCGGAGGCGCTCCGATGAGCCTTGAAACCGTATGTTTTTCCATGTATTCTGACATGTCTATTCTAATAATATTTCTCTCATCGTCAAATAAGGATTCAGCTAAGGCTTTGGCAAGTTCAGTTTTTCCAACACCAGTAGGCCCCAAAAATATAAAGCTGCCTACAGGTCTTGCAGGGTCTTTAATGCCTGCTCTGGCACGAAGCACCGCATCGGCTACTGCCGCTACTGCTTCATCCTGACCTATGACTCGACGGTGAAGGATCTCATCAAGATGAAGGAGTTTTTGCTTTTCACCTTCCATGATTTTATTTAATGGAATACCTGTCCACTGACTTACAACTCGTGCTATTTCTTCTTCATCCACTTCTTCTTTCAAAAGGGTTCCCTGATTTTGTCTTTTTTTAATAGCTTCTTCCTGAGTTTTTAATTCTTTTTCCAGCTGGTTTAGTTTACCAAATTTAAGTTCTGCTGCTTTGTTTAGGTCATATTCCCGTTCGGCTTTTTCAATTTCAAGTTTAACTGTCTCTATTTCTGATTTGATTTTATGGATACGACTTATTTCTTCTTTTTCCTTTTGCCATATAGCTTTCATCTCTTCAAACTCTTTACCCAGCTCACCTATCTGCTGGCGAATATTTTCCAGTCTTTTAAGTGATAAATCATCATTTTCTTTTTTCAGTGCGGTTTCTTCTATTTGCAGCTGAGTTATTTTACGCTTTATCTCATCAAGTTCTACCGGCATGCTTTCAATTTCCGTGCGAAGGCGTGCTGCCGCTTCATCCATAACATCAATGGCCTTATCAGGTAAAAACCTATCGGAAATATATCTGTCTGAAAGAGTAGCCGCTGCTATAATGGCACTGTCCTGTATGCGGACTCCGTGAAATACTTCGTATCTTTCCTTAAGTCCCCTAAGTATCGAAATGGTATCTTCTACAGACGGAGGGTTTATCATTACCGGCTGAAAGCGGCGCTCAAGAGCAGCATCTTTTTCAATGTATTTTCGGTACTCATCTATAGTGGTTGCACCTATGGCTTTTAGCTCTCCACGGGCAAGCATTGGCTTTAGAAGGTTTCCAGCATCTAGGGCTCCTTCGGCGGCTCCAGCACCCACTACAGTATGAAGTTCATCGATAAAAAGTATGACTTGTCCGTTAGATTTTTGGATTTCCTTTAGGACCGCCTTTAGTCTTTCTTCAAACTCTCCTCTGAATTTGGCACCAGCGATTAGTGAGCCCATATCCAGGGCTATGACACGCTTGTCTTTAAGGCCATCAGGCACATCTTTTGCTACTATACGCCGGGCTAGGCCTTCTACTACGGCAGTCTTTCCTACACCGGCTTCACCTATGATGACCGGATTGTTTTTGGTGCGCCGAGATAAGATTTCGATAACCCGCCTTATTTCATCATCACGGCCGATAACCGGGTCAAGCTTACCTTCCCGGGCAAGGCGTGTAAGGTCCCTGCCGTATCTTTCAAGAGCTTCATATGTGGTTTCGGGATTTTCACCGGTTACCTGCTGATTGCCCCGAATTTCTTTAAGAGCAGCCAGCAGCTGGTTTCTATTAATGCCTGCTTTTTTAAAGACGTCCTTTACCTCTCTGTCACCTTCGTCTAATAAGGCCAGCAGCATATGTTCTACGCTTACGAACATATCTTTCATATTTTGAGCTTCTTTTTCCGCTTTGATGAAGACTCTTGCAAGGCTTGTGTTCATAGCTAAGGGCCCGTCATAACCGTGAACAGAGGGTATTCTACTTACTATGTCTTCGGCAAAGGATTTAACCTGATTTGTGTTAGCTCCGCTTCTTTCTATAAGGCTAGGGATAATGCCGTCTTTTTGAAGGAGTAGAGCATAGAGTAAGTGTCTTGATGTAACTTCTTGATGATGATGCTCCACAGCCAAATCTTGTGCTTTTAATATGGCTTCCTGAGATTTCTGAGTATATTTATTTATATCCATAATTTACACCTTCTTTCAATTTTTATAATACAACAAAGGTCAGGAAAGGTCAAGATTGTTAATATGTAAAATTATTGCCTTAAATAAAGCTATTTGTTATAATAAAAACGAAATCGTAATTATTTAATTTGAGGTGTGAAATGAGGAAAGTGTTTTTTAACTAAGTAATTAAATAAATCCTAAAAAGCATGTGATTTCCCTGAGGTTTTGCCAAGGGATTACTGTGCCTTTTTTAGGATAGTTTAGTTAAAAAACACTTAAGTAAATTTAGATTGTGTTCCTGACTATATGATTATGCAGGAATTTATGAAATTACTTGCAATTTACTGCAGTATAACACTTAGGTGTTTGCTGCAGTTTTTGTTTTATAGATAAGATTAGATTTGGAGATGATTTTTTATGAATATACATTTTACTGATCTTTGCAAGAGTTATAAAGGTAAAGCGGTCTTTGAAAAAATCAGCGGTCAAATAAGTGATGGGGATAAAGTGGGATTAATAGGAGTAAACGGTGTAGGAAAGACAACTCTTGCCAAGCTTTTGGCGGGTCTAGAAGCCGAAGACAGTGGAACTATTAGCTTATCGCCGTCTTATATGAAGATTTTATGTATAGAGCAATATCCGACCTTTGATGATGATATAACAGTGTATGATGAGGCTTTTGGGATGGCTTTAAAATTTTATGGCAATACAGGAGATGTCGCAGCCATTGCTAAAAAGGGCCTCATAGAAGTTGGCTTAAAAGAAGACAAGTGGGAACAAAAAGCAATGAGCTTAAGTGGTGGAGAAAAAACTAAGCTTGCCCTTTATAAAGCATATGTAGGTGAATTTGATTTTCTCATCCTTGATGAACCCACGAACCATCTTGATATGGAAGGTTTAGCCTGGTTAGATAATTTTATTTTAAACATTAACAAACCAATTTTAGTCATATCTCATGATAGGTTTTTCCTGGATAAAGCAGCAAATAAGATTTGGGAATTAACTTCTAAAGAATTAAAGATGTATGATGGGAATTATTCATCTTACAAAGTTCAAAAGGAAAATGAGATTAAAGGTATCACAAAGGAATACAACAAGCAACAAATGAAGATTTCCCAATTAAAACAGGAAATGAATGAAAGGAAGAGTTGGTATAACAGTGCCCATAAAGCGGCAGGCACCAACGATTTTTACAGGTCTAAGGCAAAAAAACATGCTAAAGTATTAAAAGCTAAACAAAGGCAGCTTGAAAGAATTGAAAGGGAAAAAATTGATAAACCAAAAAAACCAGTGTCGCCGGCTTTTGAAATTATTAATAAAAGCATTATCGGCAGAAAACTTCCCAGTTTCCTTGTCCAGGGGAAAAATTTGTGTAAGAGTTTCGGTAAAAGGCAAATATTTCAAGATGTTTCTTTTAACATAAAGCGTAAAGATAAAATCGCATTAATCGGTGAAAATGGTGTAGGAAAGACAAGTTTACTTAAAATAATATGTGGTTTGGATAAAGATTTTAGTGGCAAACTTGCAATAAGCCCTTCTGTGAAAATAGGCTATTTTGCTCAAGAGCTTGATAACTTAAACAATGAAGCTACAATACTTGATGATGTCTTATTTGAAGGTTGTACGGTTGAAGAGACTAGGCTGCTTCTGGCCAGTTTACTTTTTAGAGGGAATGATGTGTTTAAAAAGATTGGCAATTTAAGCATGGGGGAAAGAGGTAGAGTTGCTTTTGCAAAACTTGTTTTATCAGGTGCTAATTTATTAGTGTTAGATGAGTCTACCAACTATATGGACATAATATCAAAAGAAAGAATAGAGGAAGTGTTGGAGGAATTTCAAGGCAGCATGATTTTTGTTTCACATGACAGATATTTTATCCAGCGATTATCAAAAAGAGTATTTTTAATAGAGGATAAAAAAATTCATTGCTTTGAAGGAGACTATGAATACTATTTAGCAAAACGCAAACAACAAGAAGAAAAAGAAGAAATTGGAGCAGAATATCAAATTTTAAGTGAAAACATAAAGCGCTTGGAACTTGAGTTAGCATTTTTATCAGGTAAGCTTGATGAAACAATAGATGAGGAAGAAAAAGAGAAATTAAATGAAAAATTCTTATCTGTAGCAAGAGAACTTAATAAAAAAAGGAATCTTCTCGGGAGGTAGTGAATCTTTTGTCCGCTATAAGAGCACCATCTATTTGATGGTGCTTTGACGATTAATATCACGGAGACTATATCTATCAAGGCAATAGGGGATTATGCACTTTTTATATTTAATTTAAAATATAATTCTTGCTCTATATTGATTTATTATATAGAATATAGTAAATGATGGAAACCTATTGAAATTTCAATAATAAATTATGCAATACTAGGTAAAATCACAGGATAATATTAATTAAGCTTTTTTGAAAGAAAAAAGTTAAATAAGTGAATAAAAAAGAACCGTCCCCAAATATTCAAGAGTGGAGGTGGGAGGATAGCTCTGAAAGATGTGAGAAAATTTGGTTAGTTTGACTAAGGAGGTATAATATGACTGACTACAAACTAACGGATGTTATTGATAAAGTAAAACTTCGTGAGATGTTGGCAAAGTTTACTGAAGCTACGGATTTGGCTGCTATACCCTGTGATTTGACCGGGAAAAATATAACCGATCCGACAAATTTTACAAGGCACTGCCACTTGGTTCGTTCTACTGAAATAGGGAAAAAGTTATGCTATGCTTCGGATGAAAGGCATGGCAGAGAATCTATGGCTCAGGGGGAACCGGTTATATTTCCATGTCACTGTGGTTTAATGGATTTGGCAGCACCTATAGTAGTTGAAGGAAAGTGTTACGGATACATTTTATGTGGACAAGTTTTTTTAACTCCTCCAGAAGCTGATGATATTAGAAAAGCAAAGGCTAGAGCAAAAAAATTTGGCTTGGATGTAGATGATTATGTTCAGAGTTTCTTAGAGGTAAAGGTTTTTACAAAAGAGAGATTGATTGCAGCTACTGAAATGTTAAATATATTTTCTAACTATATAGTAGAATTAGGGATAAACAATCTTATGCAGCAAAGGCTACTAGAAGAGGAGAGGCTTCGCTTGCAGCTAGAAAATGCATTACAGGCTATGGAACTCAAGGCTTTGCAATCACAATTGAATCCTCATTTTCTTTTTAATACCCTAAATACTGCAGCAAGACTTTCGTATATAGAAAATGCAAAAAGAACTGGAGAAATAGTATATTCCCTTGCTAATCTTTTAAGATATTCTCTTAGGAATCTAGAACAATTTGTAACATTAAAGGAAGAAATCACATATATACAACATTATCTTCATATACAAAAAGCAAGATACCAGGATCTATTAAAAACTGACATTGATGTTCCTGAGGAGCTGCAAGACATATTGATTCCAGTTATGACTCTACAACCTCTAGTTGAGAATGCTATAATTCACGGCTTAGAGCAAAAAGAGGACAATTGGCAGCTTAAAATAAAAGCACATGAAGAACATGAAGTTGTGACAATAGAAATCATTGATAATGGTGTTGGAATGGACGGCCAAAAACTAAAAGAATTAAATAACTTTACTACAAAGGGTAAGGGCCATATAACAGGGATAGGAATTCCAAATGTAGATATTCGTATTAAGCGATACTTTGGGTCAAAATATGGTATAGAAGTGGACAGCAGGCTGGGAGGGGGTACTGTTACAAGATTAGTTCTTCCCAAAAGTTATAAAGATTTAAACACAACTTGGAGTGAGGTGTAATGGCATATACTGTTTTAATTTGCGATGATGAATCTTTGGAAAGACAGGTGCTTAAATCTATTATAGAGAATTCCGACCTACCTTTAAAGATAGCTGGGGAAGCTAAAAACGGTATTGAAGCATTGGATCTATCTAAAAAACTAAAACCTGATATTTTATTGATAGACATTAAAATGCCTGGTAAAGATGGTATAACAGCAGGTGCGGAAATAAAAGAAGTATGTCCGAAATGTAGAACCATTTTTATTACAGCATATGATGAATTTGAATATGTTAAAAAGGCACTTCAAATGGGTGCGGTGGAATATTTACTAAAACCTGTAAGGCCTGATGAAATTGTTGCACTTCTTTCTAAAACAGTAGATTCATTAAATCAGGAAAAACAAAAGAAGCTAAAAGAGGAGAAGCTATTAGCATCTATTAAAGAAGCGGCCAATATGCTAAAATCCAGTATTATGATAAGTATGATTATGGCCCATTATGAGGATGAAAGAATATTAACATATAGGGCAAAGCTTTTAGGTATCGAGAAACTCCCGTCTTCAATTATGGTAATATTGCCGGATTTAGAGCCAGACAGCTCTGATGTGGAACTAGAGAGATATGAGGTATATAGTTTTTTAGAAAAAATGTATTCAAATGATGAGAATGTATTTTTGTTTTTCATGGGTGAGGAAATAATCCTAGGTTTGACATCTTCCTCGGATTTTGCTCAGTCTATGGCAGAAGAAATAAGAAAAAAGATAGAGAATGATCTTGATGTAACAGTAACTATAGGAGTTGGCAACGGAGAGAAAGACATAAAAACACTTTTCCATGATGCACAACTTGCTGCACGACTGGGTCAGTTTTTCATAGGATCAAATAATGTTGTTACATGTGATATGTTACTGGATTTTGTAGGAGATATAGGAGAATACAGAATAAACAAGGAAAAAAATAAGCTGTTGGAATTTGTAAAAATGGGTAATTTCAAAGAAGCTTCCAGACTTTTTGAAGAAATACTGAAAGATATATTTGTTTTAGGAAAAGGCTCACTGATATTCTGTCAAGTCAGGATTTCGGAAATAATGGTAATGGTATGGTCAACAGCTTTACAGGTAGGCTTAATAGAACTCCAAAATGCTAATTTGCACTCGAGCCATTTGAAAAAATTAGGTAGGTGTGGAACTTATGCAGCATTAAAGCTTTGTTGTGAAAGTTTTTTAGAGGATGTATTCTCGAAAGTAAGCAAATTAGACAATGCTGATATCATAAGGCAAGCCATGAAGTATATAGAAGAAAATTACAATGAAGATCTGAAGCTGGGAAAACTGGCGAAAGAGATATATATCAGTCCAGATTATTTCAGTCGACTGTTTAAAAAGGTAGCCGGCTGCACTTATGTTGAATACATAACTAAAATAAGAATAGAAAATGCTAAAATACTGCTTACTAATCCCATATTATCCATCTCAGAAGTGGCAAAAAAGACCGGTTATTCAGATCCAAACTATTTTAGCAGGGTCTTTAAAAAGAGTGTGGGCATTTCTCCTGGCGAATACAAGAAAATTCACAATATACAATAATATTCAGCAGATTTGTCCAGTAAAAAACAGAATAATGCTAGAGCCTTCTTTTGGTATAAAACGAAGAAGGCTTTTTTTATTAAAAATACAGATATTTTACAAAATATTGTAGAGGTTAAATATTCCATATATAGAACTTATACAGAACAATCAAATGTTTTTAAAAACAAAATTAGGAGGGGAAAGTATGGGTGGAGAGGCACTAGGTATGGTTGAAACAAAAGGCTTAGTTCCAGCTATCGAAGCTGCTGATGCAATGGTAAAAGCAGCAAATGTCAAATTAATAGGCTATGAAAAAATTGGGTCAGGATTGGTAACTGTTATGGTCCGAGGTGATGTTGGAGCCACTAAAGCTGCAACGGATGCGGGAGCGGCTGCCGCTGGTAAGGTTGGCCAAATAGTTTCAGTCCACGTGATTCCACGTCCTCATGCAGATGTGGAAAAGATTTTACCAAAGATGGAATAAATGAAAGTTAGGAGGTGAGTTTAGTGGAAGATAAACTCGTGCAACAGGTTGTTAAGGACGTTATGGAAAAACTTAATCCTGTTAAGGAGAGTGAAAAAAGTTCGTCTTTTGTAAATCCAGGTATGACTGAGTTTGTTGGTATAACTATTGGAGATACGATAGGTCTGGTTATTGCTAATGTAGATGAAGCCCTTCATGAGAAGATGGGAATTGATAAGAAATTTAGGTCAATAGGGATTGTAGGTGCCAGAACTGGAGCAGGACCACAAATAATGGCTGCAGATGAAGCGGTAAAAGCTACAAATACCGAAATCGTCACAATAGAATTACCCAGAGACACAAAAGGTGGTGCCGGCCACGGATCGCTCATTATTTTTGGTGCTGAGGATGTATCTGATGCCCGCAGGGCTGTAGAGGTTACTCTGAAGGAATTAGAGCGCACCTTTGGAGATGTTTACGGTAATGATGCAGGTCATTTAGAGTTTCAATATACAGCAAGGGCAAGCATAGCACTAGAAAAGGCTTTTGGTGCTCCTTTAGGCAAAGCTTTTGGCCTAATAGTAGGGGCTCCTGCTGCTATTGGTGTTATTTGCAGCGATACTGCAGTAAAGGCTGCAGAGGTAGATATACTTGCCTATTCAAGTCCCGCCAATGGCACCAGTTTTACAAATGAGGCTATTTTGGCTTTTTCAGGAGATTCCGGAGCTGTAAGACAGGCTATTATCTCAGCTAGAGAAGTGGGCAAGCAATTGTTGTGGGCAATGGGTGATGAGCCGGTGTCTACGACTAAACCGTACATTTAAACTGATTGAAAGGGGGTTCAAAAATTGAAGTCTACAGCATTAAAATCCAAGAGGTTCAAGATATTGGCCGAAAGGCCTGTTAATATGGACGGATTTGTAGCGGAATGGCCTGAGGTTGGTTTAATAGCAACCAATAGTCCCAACGATCCTAAACCCAGTGTAAAAATTGAAAACGGAAAAATTGTTGAAATGGACGGTAAGCCACGGAAAGATTTTGACATGATCGATCAATTCATAGCTGATTATGCCATAGATTTGGATGTAGCAGAAGAGGCTATGGCTATGGATTCTACCGAGATTGCTAGGATGCTTGTTGATATAAATGTTCCAAGAGCGGAAATCGTAAGAATCGCACAAGGTTTGACACCAGCAAAAATAACAGAAGTTATCAATGAAATGAATGTAGTTGAAATAATGATGGCCATCCAAAAGGCAAGGGCTCGTAAACGACCTGCCAATCAATGCCACGTAACAAATGTACGCGACAATCCTGTACAAATAGCGGCAGACGCTGCTGAAGCTGCTATTAGGGGATTTGAGGAACATGAAACTACTATAGGTATTACGAGATATGCACCCTTTAACGCTTTAGCACTCTTAGTAGGTGCACAGACCGGTCGGGGTGGAATACTGACTCAGTGCGCCATGGAAGAAGCCTTCGAATTGACTATAGGTATGCGTGGTCTAACTTCCTATGCAGAAACGATTTCCGTATATGGAACGGAAAAAGTTTTTGTTGATGGTGATGACACTCCTTGGTCAAAAGCCTTCCTTGCATCTGCCTATGCATCTAGGGGCATAAAGATGAGATTTACCTCGGGAACCGGTGCAGAAGTACAAATGGGCTTTGCCGAAGGAAAGTCCATGCTTTACCTGGAGGCACGTTGTATCATGCTTACCAGAGGAGCAGGAGTCCAGGGATTACAGAACGGTTCTATTAGCTGTATAGGTGTTCCTGGAGCTGTTCCAAGTGGTATCAGGGTAGTTGCAGGAGAAAACCTGATAACTATGATGTTGGACTTAGAGGTTGCATCAGGTAATGATCAGACTTTCTCCCACTCGGATATAAGAAGGACGGCAAGATTATTACTGCTTATGATGCCTGGCACTGATTTTATTGCATCAGGGTACAGTGCTGTGCCTAACTATGATAATATGTTTGCAGGTTCTAACTTTGATATTGAAGATGTAGACGACTATATGATATTACAGCGTGATTTGATGGTGGACGGAGGTCTTAAACCTGTATCAGAAGAAGAGGTCCTTGCTGTTAGAAACAAAGCGGCAAGAGCCTTACAAGCTGTATTTAACAAGCTGGGGCTTCCCCCAATTACCGATGAAGAAGTTGAAGCCGCTACTTATGCTAATGGTTCCAAGGATATGCCACCACGTGAAGTAAATGAGGATTTGAAAGCTGCAACAGAAATGATGGATAGGGGCATAACGAGCCTTGATGTTATTAAAGCATTGGCACAAAGTAGTTTTGAAGATGTTGCAGAGAATATTCTCAACATGCTCAAACAAAGAATTGCAGGGGACTATTTGCATACATCGGCAGTCCTTGATGAGAATTTTAATATTGATTCTGCAGTAAATAATCCCAATGATTATCGGGGTCCCGGCACTGGATATCGCTTGTCAAAAGAGCGCTGGGATGAAATAAAGAACATCCCCAATGCTTTAAAACCCGAGGATTTTCAGACAAAAGAAGGGGGGAAATAATATGATAAGCACTGAAGCTCTTGTAGATAAGGTAGTAAATGAAGTATTGAAGCGGCTAAAGAGTGATGGGATGAATGAGAAAAAAGACCTAAAAGGTCTAGAAATCAGCTTTTCAGAAACAGGTCCCGCTAAGCAAGGAACAGTTGAAGATGAAGTTGTAGTCGGTATTTCTCCGGCTTTTGGTCGACATTTCCAAGAAAATATTGTGGGTGTTCCCTTAGCAAGCATTTTAAGAGAAGTTGTGGCTGGAATATCTGAAGAGGGGTTACAGTTTAGAATAATAAGAGTAAATCATACGGCAGATGTTGCATTTATTGCTCATACTGCAGCTAAACTGTCAGGTTCAGGCGTGGGAATAGGCATTCAATCCCGTGGCACTACAGTAATTCACCACAAGGACCTTCAGCCTTTAAACAATTTAGAATTATTCCCCCAATGTCCTTTAATGACCTTAGAGACATATAGAATGATTGGGAAAAATGCAGCTAAATATGCTAAAGGTGAATCACCTGAACCCGTTCCCGTTGTCAATGACCAAATGGCACGGCCAAAATATCAAGCAAAAGCTGCAGTTATGCACAATTTTGAGACTGAATACGTCAAATCAGGTGTCAAGCCTGTAGAACTCAGCTTTTCTTTTAATTAGGGAGGTGTTCAGGATGATAGATGAAAAGAAATTAGAAAATCTGGTTCGTGAGGTTCTAGCAAGTATAGGAAAAAACAAAAGTACAAAAACCTGTGATGATAGCTGTCCTCAAACTACAGACTTTAACTTAGATGTAGAAAAGGACTACCCTCTTGCCAATAAAAGACCGGATTTGGTTAAAACCGCAAGAGGGCAGAGCTTAGATGATATAACTTTAGATGAAGTCATGAAGGGTGAAATAAAACCTGAAGACTTAAGAATAACGGATAAGACCTTACTTATGCAGGCGGAAATTGCTGAAAAAGTAGGACGGCGTCAGCTGGCGCAGAACTTTAGAAGAGCGGCGGAACTTACTAAAGTGCCTGATGAAAGAATACTTGAGATATATACTGCCCTAAGGCCTTATAGATCATCAAAGGAAGAGCTGTTATCAATAGCTGAAGAGCTAGAAACAACCTATAACGCTCCCCTTTGTGCAAATCATGTGAAGGAAGCCGCAGATGTCTATGAACGCAGACGTTTGCTAAAAGGAATGGAATAGACGGAGGGTTAAAATGCTTGTTGCAGGTGTAGATATTGGAAACAATACTGTAGAGGTTGCCCTTGCAAAGGTTGAAGAAAATAGCACTACTTTTATCTCTAGTGGTATATCATCTACTACAGGAGTAAAAGGAACACCGTCAAATATTGTCGGGATAAGATTTGCGTTGGATAACGCTTTAAGGAAAGCTTCCATTGATATAAAAAACCTAGACCTTATTCGTATAAATGAAGCTACGCCCGTTATTTCAGATATGGCTATGGAAACAATAACTGAAACCATCATAACAGAATCAACAATGATCGGACATAATCCATCTACACCGGGAGGAATAGGATTGGGGGTAGGCAAAACTACCCTCATTTTCCACCTAGATAATGTTAAATCCGGTGAAAAGGTCATAGTAATAGTGCCCAAAAATGTGGACTTTGAAGATGTGGCGGCAACAATAAATAAAGCAGCAAGCAGAGGCGTTTTGGTTGAAGGGGCAATAGTTCAAAAAGATGACGGTGTACTTATATCTAATCGATTAAACAGAAAAATACCTATAGTAGACGAAGTGGCCTACATTGATAAGGTTCCTGTGAGTATGCTTGCAGCGGTGGAAGTAGCCGAACAAGGTTATACCATAAAAACTCTTTCAAATCCCTATGGTATTGCCACAGTTTTTGACCTTTCCTCTGAGGAAACCAAAAATATAGTTCCAATAGCTAGAGCCCTTATAGGTAATAGGTCTGCAGTGGTAATCAGAACACCTGCAGGAGATGTGCAAGAAAGAAGAATACCTGCGGGGAATTTAATTCTTTTAGGGGAAAAAGGCAAGACTTCTGTGGATTTGGATGAAGGGGCGAAAAGGGTGATGGAAGAGCTTGATCGCATATATCCCTTAAAAGATGCCCAAGGAACTTCAGGTACCAATGTAGGAGGATTACTTGCGAAGATTCGCAGCAGCATGGCAGATTTGACAGGTCAAAAGTCTGAGGATATAAAGATTCAGGATATATTGGCTGTTGATACATTGGTTCAACAGAAAGTTAAGGGTGGCCTTGCCAATGAATTTTTCGCAGAAGATGCAGTTGGTATGGCTGCTATGGTAAAAAGCTCACGACTCCCTATGGAAAAAGTGGCAAATAAAGTTGAAGAAGAGCTTTCAGTTCCAGTTCATATAGCGGGAGTTGAGGCTGATATGGCCATTAAGGGTGCTTTGACGACCCCCGGCACTGCAAAACCCCTAGCTGTTTTAGATTTGGGCGGTGGTTCTGTTGATGCTGCATTTTTAACAGAGGATGGGAAAGTAAAGACTGTTCACATGGCTGGTGCCGGAGATATGGTTAATATGCTTATGGGTGCTGAGCTTGGCATAACAGATAAAATGCTTTTGGAAGATCTTAAATGTAATCCCCTAGCTAAGGTTGAGAGCCTGTTTTCCATAAGATTGGAGGATGGGACAGTAAAGTTTTTCAACAGCCCCTTAGACCCTAGGATGTTTGCGAGGGTGGTTCTGTTAAAAGAAGAGGGAATGACTCCCCTGCCGGGGGATTTAAAACTTGAAAAAATAAGATCAGTAAGAAGGGAAGCAAAAAAGAAGGTATTTGTGACAAATGCACTAAGAGCCTTAAAACAGGTTGCTCCGGCTGAAAATATAAGACTTTTAGATTTTGTGGTTCTATTGGGAGGGTCTGCTTTAGATTTTGAAATACCTGAGATGATTTCCGATGCCTTGGCAAATTACGGTGTGGTAGCAGGACGTGGTAATATCCGAGGGAAAGAAGGACCTCGAAATGCTGTTGCAACAGGTCTTGTCCTCGGCAAGTGAGGTATTACTATGAAAAGATTTGAGGAAATAAAACCTTCGATTCATATATATTATGATGATAATGATATGATTCAGATTCCTTTAAAAAAGCTAAAGGAAGGATTAGAAGAAGAGGGAGTGCCTTGGGAGGAAAAACAAATCAAGGGGAGTCCCCAATCTTTAGCCAAACATGCAGCCCAGGATTCGCGACTCGGAATTGGTATTGGCCTTATAGCTGACGGAACGTGTTTATTGCAACATCGTCGAATGCCTACAGGCGATCCTATAATGAAAGTTTTAGCCGGGGCTGATACCATGGAAAACTACAGAGTTTTAGGAAATAATGCAGCTAGGCTGGCAAAAAACATGCCACTTAAGTGGTTTTGAGGAGGGAGAGTGTGAAAGGTAAAAAAGCTCTTGGGATTATTGAGACATATGGTTTAACTTCTGCCATAGAAGCAGCGGATACTGCTACAAAAGCAGCCAATGTGGAACTGATAGGTTATGAGTTGGCTCGAGGCAGTGGTCTTGCCACTGTTAAGGTATTAGGAGATGTAGGTAGTGTCAAGGCTGCCATGAATGCGGCTAATGCATCTGTTTCCAAAATAGGAAAAGTGGTGGCAGTTCACGTTATTCCAAGGCCCCATGATGATATAGATATGCTTATGAAGTGGGAAAACTCCTCGGCAGAAAACTGTAACAAGCAAAAAGAAGAAGAAAAGCCTAATGATGATAATAAGTCCGAAGACAGCTCCCATAATGATGAAAAAGAGCAAGCTGTAGAAAAAGAAGAGCAAGATGAGCAAACATATACTTGTAATTTGTGTAAAGATCCCCAATGCCCCAGAAAAAAAGGTGAACCTCGAGTAAATTGTATTCACTACGAAGAAGGAGACATTTGAGGTGAAGTGAGTGTGGCCGATGAATAATGAACTTGTAGATAAAATTGTTCGATGTATAGTAACACAACTAAGAAATCAAGAATGCAGTTTAGAAATCCCAGTTAATCCTTCGGCAAGGCATGTTCACTTATCAAAAGACCATCTGGAAATGCTTTTTGGAAAGGATTATAAACTAACTCCAATCCGTGAGCTGATGCAGCCGGGAGAATTTGCTGCTAAGGAAACAGTAATGGTTATCGGACCTAAGGGAGTTATACAAAATGTTAGGGTTCTGGGCCCCTTAAGGGACAAGACTCAAGTAGAGATTTCAAAGACCGATGGATATACGCTGGGGATTGATGCTCCAGTTAGAGAATCAGGAAATCATAAAGATACACCTGGATGCATTTTAGCAGGTCCTATGGGGGTAGTTCGATTAGAAGATGGAGTGATTTGTGCACTAAGGCATGTACATATGCCTGATGATATAGCAAAGCAGTGGAATCTAAAAAATAATCAGTTAGTCGAAATTGCAACTTGCGGTACTCGTAGAGTTATTTTCGATAAAGTTCTTGTTAGGGTATCTCCGGATTATGTATTAGAAATGCATGTGGATACCGATGAAGCTAATGCTTCAGGGATAAGAAACGGAGACAAGGTACTACTGATTAATTAAAGGAGGAGGAAACCCTTGCTCCTAAATGACCTAAAATTTGGTGAAAAACTTTGTGAAACTTTTTGGGACTGTATAAATGGCCAGATTCACTTTGGTTCGGGGGATTACCGAGTGGGAGTGGATTTAGGCACTGCAAATGTAGTAACGGCAGTGGTTGACAGTGACAACAATCCTGTAGCCGGAAGAATAAAAAAGGCTGAAGTGGTGAGAGATGGCATAGTGGTTAATTTTGTTGAAGCTAGAAATATTGTTGAGAATATGCTTAGGGAACTTAGACAGGACCTTGGAGCAGATTTGAGATACGGAGCTTGTGCAGTGCCGCCAGGCACAGGAGAAGGGGACTTCCGGGCGGTTAGGTATGTGGTGGAATCGGCGGGTATTGAAGTTTTAGATGTTTTTGAAGAACCTGTGGCAGCTACTAAGGTACTGGGCATGGAAGATCAGGCCATAGTAGATATAGGTGGCGGAACTACAGGTATATCTATAGTAAAATCCGGCCAGGTCATCTATACTGCCGATGAGCCAACTGGAGGAGTACACTTTACTTTGGTTATTGCAGGTAATTATGGTATAGATTTTGATGAAGCTGAGGAAATGAAGCTTAATATTGCAAACCATAGGAGGCTACTGCCTATTGTAAAGCCTGTAATGGAAAAAGTAGCTACTATAATTAAAAAACACCTAAATGGATATGATGTTGAAAAAATCTGTTTGGTAGGCGGTACAAGCAGTTTTGAGGGTTTAAAAGATGTAGTTGAACAGATAACCGGTATTCCGGTTTATGTTCCTAAACACTGCATCCTTGTTACACCCCTTGGCATAGCACTTTCATGTAGGAAAGGGGGATTATGATGGATGATGTTAAGCTGGAGGAAAAATTAAGAGCCTTAGTGGAAGAAGCCATAATGAGGATATTAAAGGGCAGACTGCTAATTATCATGACTGGTGGAACAATTGGATCAGAAACTGCCTTAAAACAACTAGAAGAAAGCAAATCACTTAATAAAGTCAATGTTGATATAATGTTTACTGCTGCAGCTGCTAAAATCCATAATACTGAAAAAATAAAAGCTAGGTTAAATGCCCAAAGGATATTTATTGAAGGTAATGAAAGGATCGAAAATTTTAAAGAATATACTGGAGTAATATTTCCCGTACTTTCTAGGAATACGGCAGCTAAAGGAGCAAACCTAATCCTAGATGGATATGCAGCAGAGTTAATGATAGATGCTCTTATGCTGGGAATACCCGTTGTTGCTGCAAAAGATGCAGCAGATGTGGAAAGTCCCGGATGGAGCAAGCTGGGTTTTACCTTAACAAATAGCAATCTAAAAGCTGCTTTTAGCAAGAACATTTCTATACTGGAATCTTATGGTGTTTGTATGTGTGCGGCTAATGAACTGAATAATACGGTAGAAAGTGTAATTTTTAGCGGTAAAGTTGCCAAAAACGAGGAAGATGCTATATACAATACTTCTATTGTTAGAATTGATAATAACCCTGTTACCCGAAAAGATATTGCTACTTATTTAGATGGGAAATATGAAATATGTATTCCACAAAGTAGCCTTATAACTCCCCTTGCACAAGATTTAATAAGTGACTATAATCTTAAAATTATTAGAGAGTAGGGGATAAAAATGCTTTTAGCAAAGGTTGTGGGGACAGTTGTTGCAACAAAAAAAGATGAAACTTTAGTGGGATCGAAGCTTCTAATAGTTAAACCCTTGAGGAAAGGAATAGACGAGAAAAATGAAGAGGCAGAAATAATGGTTGCCGTGGACTCTGTAGGAGCGGGTGTGGGAGAGCTGGTTTTGATGGTGGTTGGAACTACAGCCAGTCGAATAATGGTGAATGATAAGGCCCCCGTTGATGCAGCAGTGATAGGAATCGTAGATGATATAGAAATGAGCGGGGGGTATTGAAGTTGGGTATATATACCAAAACCGGCGATTCTGGCAAGACTGGCCTTTTAGACGGAAGAAGAGTACACAAGAGTGATAAAAGAATCCAGGCATACGGAACCATAGATGAACTTGTAGCTGCCATAGCACTTGCCAGGTCTTTTAATTTTAGAAAAGATTTATCTGATATATTAAAGAAAATTGAAGAAGATTTGTTTCTTTTGGCTGCTGAGCTAGCCACTGACAAACCCGATATATTAAAAAACAGGATTAGTCAGGAACATATAGAATGGTTGGAAAAAACAATTGACCAGATTATGTCTAAAACCAGTATAAAAAATGACTTTATTGTGCCAGGCCCATATAAATCTTCAGCTTCTATTCATTTGACAAGAACAATCGCCAGAAGGGCTGAGCGGCAGGTGGTCAAATTAGATTTAGACCAGCCTGTGAGAAGGGGAATATTGGTGTATTTAAACAGATTGTCAGATTTGCTTTTTGCTTTAGGAAAATGCCAAGAGGAAGAGGAGACTGTTAAGAAAGCAATGGAAAGAATAAAGATTGATTCAGGAATGGGTAGGGGAGTTAAAACCGTAAATTTAAGTGTGGCAAAAGACATAATAAAAGCTGCGGAACAAAAAGCTTTAGAAATAGGTGTCCCAATGGTAATTTCTGTAGTAGATGAAGGTGGGCATTTGATCGCCTTACACAGGATGGATGGTGCCCTTCTTGCCAGTATAGAGATATCGATAAATAAGGCTTATACCAGTGTTGCTTTTAAAGTACCAACCTCAAATCTTGACACACTGGTAAAACCGGAAGGGGAGCTCTTCGGCATAAACACACAAAATAGTGGAAAATACGTAACTTTTGGTGGAGGTATTCCCATTCTTTACGGTAAGGACGTTATAGGTGCTATAGGAGTCAGTGGAGGAACTGTTGAGGAAGATGAAACGGTCGCCAAAGCAGGCTTAAGAAATTTAACCGAAGGGAGTTGAATAGTAAAATGATTCAGGAAGAACTTATTTCTCTTATAAAAAATAAAGTAATAAATGAGCTGTCAAAGGATAAAGGCACTGATGAAACAGAGCTGGGGATATTTGATACGGTAGATGAGGCAGTTAGAGCTGCAAAAGAAGCTCAGAGAAGATTAAACCAGCTGGATTTAGAAAAACGGGAAATCATAATTTCTGCCCTTAAAGAAACATGTATTAACAATGCAAATCACCTGGCTGCTCTTTGTGTGGAAGAATCTGAGATGGGAAGGGTAGATGATAAAATAGCAAAAATTATCTTAGCAGCTAAGAAAACTCCCGGCACTGAGGATTTAATACCTTGGGCAAAATCCGGTGACCATGGATTGACTCTTGTGGAAAGAGGGCCCTTTGGTGTGATAGCATCAATAACTCCCGTTACAAATCCTGTATCAACTATTATAAATAATGGTATTGGTATGATTGCAGGTGGTAATACATTTGTAGTGAATCCCCATCCACGAGCCGTCAAGACCAGTTTAGAGACAATAAAACTTATCAATGATGCCATCGCTAAGGCTGGCGGGCCTAAGCATTTGGTGTGTTCAGTGAAGAATCCTACATTAGAGACCAGTAAACAGTTGATGACTCACCCTGATATTAGAATGATAGTGGCAACTGGAGGTCCTGGTGTAGTTAAAGCGGCTCTTTCGTCAGGCAAGAAAGCTATAGGTGCAGGAGCAGGAAATCCGCCGACGGTAGTTGATGAGACTGCAGATATAGCAAAAGCCGCTAGTGATATAGTACTAGGTGCAAGTTTTGATAACAATCTTCCCTGCATATCTGAAAAAGTTGTAATCGTTGTAGAGAAGGTAGCACAAGAACTAATGGATTGTTTTAAAAAAGAAAATGTATATATTTTAAATGATGTGGAATCCAAGGCGATTAGCGAAAAGATTATTGTGGATGGTCAGATAAATAAGGATTTAGTAGGTAAGGATGCAAGCTATATATTAAGTCAGATTAAAATAAAGGCCATGTCTGATATAAGATTATTAATAATGCCTGCAGATAAAAACCATCCTTTGGTTCATCTTGAACAGCTGATGCCGGTTTTGCCGGTGGTGACAGTACCTAATGTGGATGAAGCCATCGAGTTAGCAGTAAAATGCGAGCAAGGCTACCGTCATACGGCAGTTATGCATTCAAAAAATGTTGATAACATGACAAAATACGCACGGGCAATTGAAACTACAATTTTTGTAAAGAACGGTCCTTCATATGCCGGTATTGGTATGGGGGGAGAAGGATTTACTACATTTACAATTGCGGGGCCTACCGGAGAAGGATTAACTTCTGCCAGGAGCTTTACTCGGCAGCGTAGATGTGTATTGGTAGATGGTTTTAGAATTATTTAAACCTTTGACATAGATTCACCCAGCTAGGAGATGGTGGAATGTATGTAAGAGAAAAACTGAGGGAAATGGGTGTGGTGGGAGCCGGTGGTGCAGGATTCCCCACCTATGCAAAGCTTAATAAGGGCGGTATCGATTACTATATCGCCAATGGTGCAGAATGTGAACCCCTCCTAGACGTTAGCAAAGAAATTATGGCCCGGTTCCCAGAAAAAGTATTAAAGGGGCTTAATTACCTAAAAAACTATACTGGTGCCGGTAATGCTGTGATTGCATTAAAGGGGAAATATAAAAATGCTGTTCAGGCTATAAAAGAACATCTGATTAACACTGGTTTTGACATAAAACTCTTTGAAATGGGAGATTTTTTTCCTGCCGGTGATGAACAAGTAATGGTTCATGATATTACCGGCAAGGTGGTACCTGAAGGAGGAATACCCCTTTCAGTAGGAGCAGTTGTAAACAATATCGAAACCTTATACAATACCTGCGAGGCTATCGAAAAAAACGCCCCTGTCACAGATAAATTTATAACAATTGGTGGTGATGTGAAAAATCCCATAACTATTAAAGTGCCGGTGGGTACTAAAATAGCATGGCTGCTGGAATTTCTGGGGGTAGATTACAAAAATAAAGTCATAATTGATGGCGGACCGATGATGGGAAATATTACAGACTCTAACTCACCGATAACCAAAATTACAGGTGGGATTTTACTTTTCTCTGAACAGCATCCTGCTGTAAAGGTTAAAAAGTCATGTATGGAATATATTCTTAAGATGGCAAAGATTGCATGTATTCAATGCAGATACTGCACAGAGCAGTGCCCACGCTATCTTTTGGGGCATGATCTTCAGCCCAGTAAAATCATGCTTGCAATGGGATTTAGGGTTACCGACAATTATTTAAAGCAGGCTCTTCTTTGCTGTGAGTGTGGTGTATGTGAGGCATACTCATGTCCACAACAGCTTTCACCAAGGCGGGTCAATGCAGCCATAAAAAAAGAGTTGGCTAAAGCTGGTATAAAATACATAACAGGCAAGACAGATTTTAAGCCTCGTGGATCCAGAGAGTGGCGTAAGATTCCTACTAGTCGCCTAAAAACTCGACTACAGCTTTTAGAGTTTGACAGACCCGCATACTTAGTCGATGGAGATTTTATAAAACCGCCAGTAGTTTCTATACCTACTAAACAGCATACAGGAGCTCCGGCAGTTCCTATAGTAAACCTTGGTGATTGGGTTTACAGAGGTCAAATCATAGGCAAGGTTCCTGAAGATAAATTAGGTTGTCACATCCATGCCAGTATAAACGGAACAGTATTACATATTGATGATGACAAAATCATTATCCGGGGGGAGGAATCGTAATGGAAAGAGCAATAGGTCTTATAGAGACTATCAGTATAGCAGCAGGTATACAAGCAGCTGATGCAATGAAAAAGGTAGCACCAGTGAGATTGTTTTTGGCAAGACCAATTTGCCCCGGTAAATTCATAGTTCTTGTAGGTGGCGATGTGGAAGCTGTCAAAAATTCCCTGAAAGAAGGCCGTAAGCAAACGGAGCATTACTTAGCCGATTCCGTATTAATTTCCCGTGTCCATAGGGATATTTTTTCAGCTTTAGAGGCTTCTGTGGTAATCGAAAATATAGAAGAACTTAGAGCTTTAGGTGTAATCGAAACCTTTTCTGTAGCTTCCTGTATCATGGCAGCCGATGCGGCAGTAAAGACAGGCGGAGTCAAGCTGGTGGAAATAAGACCGGCCATAGGTTTAGGAGGTAAATCCTACGCAACCATGTTAGGAAATGTAAGTGCCGTAGAATCGGCAATAAAAGCAGGTCGAAAAAAGGCAGAACCAGAAGGCATGCTGGTAAAAAGCGTAGTTATCCCTTCCATTAACAAAGATGTACTAAGAGCCCTCCTCTAAATGAATATTTAGGGACGGTTCCTAAATATTCAACCATTAATATGTAACAAAAATATGTTTTTCTTAGATAGCGGATTTATTAAAATGAAAGTAATCCAGGTTCGGCAGATCACAATTAAATTAAAAGTATAGGGCAATCAAAATTTTGCTAACTATTAGTTAAGGCTCAACTATCAGTGTTTTACCCGAGTTGGGCCTAATTTATTTAGGAACTTCTGGTAAGGTAATAATGAATAAAAAAGAACCGTCCCCGAATACTCAAAAAGAGAGGCGGCAAAAAAGAAAAAGTATGATAAAATATGTTTAACACTCAATAAAGAATTTAATTCTCGCTAGTTTTCACATGGAAATTAGTTTATACTACTTGTAAAAATAGCAGAGAAATAGATGGGAGCATTGCTAGAAATTGATACTACTAAGTCAGAATAAGGGAAACAAAACTATAATTGCCTGGATAGCCGTATTGCTGTGGATGGGGGTAATATTTTATTTTTCACATCAACCAGCTCTGGAATCTACTGAGTTAAGTTCAAAAGTAACAAAGATTATTATTAATACATTAGAGAAAATCAATCCAAATGCAGAGATAGATGTAAAAGTTTTTAGTTACATAGTAAGAAAAGCTGCCCATTTTTCTTTATATTTTGTTTTGGGATTTTTAGTAATTAATGGTCTATGGAAAAGTGGAATATATGGTTCTAAAGGCATATACTTAGGGGTGTTTATTTCTTTACTTTATGCAATTTCTGACGAAGTGCACCAGCTTTATGTGCCGGGTAGAGGCGGACAAGTTCAGGATGTGATACTTGATACAGTTGGGTCAGTTGTTGGCATATTATTATATGTCAATGTTTTTAAAGAAAGATTGAGGAATAACCGAGTGAGATACTTGGATTTATCATATAAGCCGAGGAAAAAAAGCAGATAAACTTTTATCCTACCATACTTTAGGCAAAAGCAAATATTATTTATCATATAATAAACAAGCCCGACATAGGACTCCGCAGCCTTGGTCGGGGCTTTTTTCACATAACCTAATTATTAATTTGACAGTGCAATATCGATTTCTATAGTTTCGTCGGAACTTAGTACTAATGGAATACAAAGTGTTTTCATTTTGGGTGTGGAGATTTGAATATTATCTCCCATCATTAAAGATGGAGGTGTGATTTCAATTTTTATACCCTTTTCATATAAAAGGGTAGCGGCATTTCCCAATATCATATTGACAGATTCCGCAATAGCGCTTTTAGACATTTCGTCCAGTTCAACTATTTGCATACCCATCATCATAGCTGATGCTAGCTCGCAAGCAACGGATTTGTCCATGCTAAATATTACTTGACCTCTAAGATCACCCATGAATCCGACTATTATTACTATTTCTTCACTACCATATGGAGATGTTTTTATATATACTTTACCTAGTGAAACATCCATATTTGCTATTGTCTTTAAAACATTTCTACTAGCTTGTATAAATGGATTTATATGTTCAACATTAATAGTAATCACCACCTTCATCTTTTAAAAGCCTTTTTACAATAATTAAGAGCGAACTTTTAAAAGCCAAGTTTTAAAAAAAGCCATAGCATATATGATACTGTCATGGCTTTATAAAATAAAAATAATCTTGGCGGCCCGACAATCATAGTTTTCACCTTAGATTCGCGGCTTTGCGTCCCTGTCTTTCGACAGGTTTGCTATTTTACCGGTTTTTGATAATTTAATATTAAATTGTTGAATTGAATATATTAGATACTATATTCCAAAAAAAAACATATTTATATTATATTTTCCAGAAGAAGGATTGTCAATGCCAAATATGATTTAAAAACAAAAACAGGAAGCTTGACCTGGTCATTGCTTCCTGTTTTTTGTTTTAATCCAAATACATCATTTTAGTAAGTTTTATTAATTCCACCTTGGAATCTAAAGATATATCCACATTAATAATCATATTATCATCTTTGTTAAAATCGAATATCAAGACCATACCATCACCCACATCAAACCAGCCTTCAAGCTTTCCATCGCTGTGAATGGTTTCAGGTTCGGTATATAATTTGCGGTATTTTGACAGTATATCGTTGGCTGTGTCACCAATCTTGTCACCCAGCCAGGTTTGGTATTTATCTGAAACAAGTTCTATTTCAAGTACTTTGTCAGAGTCCTTACCGATTATTACAGATAAACCGTCATTATACTCTCTAACATAATAGCTTTCTCCGAAATGTCCCGCTATGTCCATATATGTTTCAGTGTAATCGCTCCCTAAAACATTGTCTACTTGTTCTGAAGTATCATCTAAACAAATTCCAGCTATGGAAGGTGAAGTTTCATCTTCATGGGGTTTAGTTTCATCTTGGTTGTCATTTAATGTAGGGGACTCTTGATTGTCAACTGATGGATTGCTGTTGCTGCTTGTGCATGCAAATAATGATAAAGCAAGTACCACTGCAAGAAATACTAGTACAATCTTTTTCAAAACAATTCACTCCTAAGACATTTTTTATTTCTATTCTTTTAGACGGCGAAAACGGATAAAAGTTCCCAAACAGGTTAATTTATTGCATTCTTTAAACAGCTCTGATAAAATAAGGACAAGAAAAAATTGTAATAAAATTATGCAAATTACTATATGGATAGAAAGGGGGGATTTTGTTGAAGCGGGTTTGTATACTTATCGAAAAATTCTTTGATGAGAAAGAGCTGATTTACCCATACTTTAGGCTTTTAGAAGCTGGATATGAAGTGCATTTGGTAGGTTCAGAAAAAGATATAGTATACCCGGGTAAAAGTAGTTTCACAGAAAAAAGCACCCATTCTATCAAGGAAGTTAAAGCTGAAGACTATGATGCTGTTGTGATTCCAGGAGGATACTCACCGGATCATATGCGTAGAAATAAAGACACCATCGAGTTCGTAAAAGAAATGGACCGATTAGGTAAACCCATAGCTGCTATTTGTCACGGACCTTGGATGATGGCATCTTGTTGTGATTTAAAAGGCAAGAAGTTAACTGGCTTTTTCTCGATAAAAGATGACTTGGTAAATGCCGGGGCAGAATATGTTGATGAGGAAGTAGTAGTAGATGGGAATTTAATCACATCAAGAACTCCCAAGGATTTGCCTGCATTTTTAAAAGCTATAATTAAAAAAATTGGATAAAGCAATAAAGGTCGTTTGACCTTTATGAATAATCCGACCGCTATAAAAATCTCTGGCTTGATAAAAAGGCCGGAGGTTTTTATTTTTATAAAGTGGCAATTATCTCCTGTTTTGCTAAAAACTGTTGTTTTATTCTATAGCCTTTGGATAAACATGAACCTCTATTTTAGGTAGGTATGAATTTTTTTGTCAAAAATATAAGGAGAAGTTTATTTTTATATTGATGTTTAACAGAAAATGATATATACTAAATTAGTAAATTAGTAAATAAGATAAATAAAAGAGGTGGACTTATGAAAATTCCTGTAACCTTAAAACACAAACCGGTTATTGTATCCGAGAACTATGAAAATATAGATGGTAGGAAAGCTTATAACTCTGATGCCAAAGGCTTGTCCTTAGGACTTGCACAGTGGAATGACCGTGGAAAGTTAGAGATTTCTGCAAAGGTATGGAGACATACAGGTGAAAAATGGTCAAGGCAATCAGAAGAGCTGCCTCTCCATCGAGTTTTAGATTTATCAATATTAATATGTAAATCGATTCAATATTTTAGAGAACAGGCTTACCGATACGAAAAACTATATGTTTCAGATCAGTCTAAAATCGACCGGATAGGTCTGCAGGGTGATGCTATGACGGTATCTATCTGTACTGATAATGAGATGATAGATGAAGACATAAAGCTTTTTTCTGAATGTCTTAGCAAGGATGATGAGCTTATAGGTGAAAGACTTAGTCGTCTTTCTGCATTACTTAAAGAAATGGGATATTAGGAGATAGGACAATATGAATAGAAAAGATTTAATTAGAAAATACAAAGAAAGGGAAGTTACAGGTGGGGTGTATCGAATCCTAAACACTTTAAACAATAAATATTTACTTGCAAGCGGTATTGATATAAAAGGAGATCGCAATCGTTTTGATTTTTCTGTTGCTACTGGCTCCTGTGTGCAGATGAAGCTACAAAAAGATTGGGATACTTTTGGACCGAAAGCTTTTAAATTTGAAGTGCTAGATGAATTAAAAAAGGAACCAGAACAGGACATAGCAGCATTTCGTGAAGAATTAGAATTATTCGAAGAAATGTGGCGTGAAAGATTGTCTGGAGAGGAATACTAGTTGTTAAAAATAAAAGGCTATAAGGAAATCAACTGCACCTGTGAAGTATACAATTGGATAGTTTAATATGTAAGGCACCAACCAAGGTTGGTGCTTTTTTCATTGATAATAAAAAGTGTATGGAAGGATTATAGGTGAAGTCATAGAAGTAATAAAGTGTGTTATTTTGTTTATTAATATAAGAGAATGAGGATTGTAATCTATTTCACAGTTATAAGATTGGATAAATATAAGCCAAGAGTGTGTTTTAAAAAGCTAAAGGAGAGTGATTGGTTATGAATTTGGCACTTATTGCTCATGATGCAAAAAAGAAAAAGATGATTGAATTTGCCATAGCATATAAAGATATTTTAAAACCACATACATTGTATGCAACCGGAACTACAGGAAAGTTAATCATAGAAGCTACAGGTCTTGATGTTAATAGGTTTGAATCTGGGCCTTTGGGAGGGGACCAGCAGATTGGAGGAATGGTTGCTAGTGAAAAAATAGACTTAGTCATATTTTTAAGAGACCCCATGACTTCTCAGCCCCATGAACCAGATATTAACGCATTACTTAGAGTATGCGATGTACACAATGTACCCCTTGCTACAAATCTAGCTACTGCTGAGGTTTTGATAAAGGGATTGATGCGAGGGGATTTGGATTGGAGAAAGATTGTAAACCCTATGTTAAAGTAGAAATAGTAGTTATGTAACGGAGTGCAGCTAGCTTGTCTTATTGTTATTAACCTTTACTTTTCTGGTGAATCATTGCTCAGTTGATCTAGAATTATCTCATATGAAAGTGCAAACAATCCATATATACCAGGAAATTCCGAATTAGAAGGAACTACTTTAACAGGATAAAACGCATTTTGGTTTACGATGCGATTAATTACGGGTAGGCAATGATGCAGGTATCATCGGAGCTGCAATGCTTTATAGGAATCATAAATAAAAAGATTATACTATTATCAATGTGATTTTTAAACTACATTTTTAATCTAATGTGATGAAAACAATATTTTTAACTTTAGCACAGGTTGTAGGCAAATAAAGCTTACGACTCTATTTATTAATTATGATATTTATTAACATTAATAATAGCTTAACATCATTTTCTCCTTGTAATACAAGCTTAAGTTTATTAGCTTGTATTTTTTTATCTATAATCATTTTAGTATTATAATTAGTATAGAATTGCCACAATTTAGTTGAAAGATTTTAAACTTTTCATAAAAGTTTGGATGCAGTAAAATTATTATTAAAGGAGGTTTAATAAATTAATGGACGAGCGCTGTGCACTGCTTTTTAGTCAAATTATGTCAGCAGGTAATCCGATAAAAGTATCTGAATTAGCTAAGGCTTTAAAGGTCTCCTCAAGAACTATTCGCTATGATTTAGACAAAATTGACGACTTCCTTAAAGACAATGGGTTGCCACAATTGACAAGGAAGCCAGGTTTAGGTATAGGATATTCGCCTTCATATTATCAGAGGTTAAAGATTTTAAAATTACTGGAGTCAATCAGCAGTTACAATTATGTTTTAACACCTGAAGAGCGAAAGAAGATGATATTAACGGAACTGTTTCAGGCAAAAGATTTTATTACAATTGAAGATATGGCGACTCTCCTTTCTGTTAGCCGAGGTACTGTAGTAAATGATTTGAAAGCAGTTCGGAATTGGCTCGTAAAGCATGAGTTGAAACTTAAGTCATTACCTCGATTTGGTATAAAAATAGTAGGTTCAGAAAAGGATATGCGCAGAGCTGTTGTATTTCTGCTTTCTGAAAATATGGAAATTGAAAAAGCGCTAAATCTCATAAAAGCCCCTCTTAATCGCAGGTTGAATATAGTTACCGATAGGCAGCTTAAAAGACTCTTTCAAGATTTAGAAATATCACCTATAGAAGAGTCTGTTCGTTTAGCTGAGAAACAGTTGAAAACTACTTTTACTGACAGTGCATATTCAGGATTGGTGATTCACCTGGCTCTTGCCATAAAGCGCATTCAGCTAGGAAAAAACATTGTTATGCCAGAAGATGAATTATCAAAATTAAAACCTATAAAAGAATTTGCAGTGGCATCAAGTATGGCGGCTCAGTTAGAGGAAAGTTACAAAATAAATATACCGACTGCTGAAATTGGTTATATTACTATACACCTTTTAGGCGGGAAAGTGACAGAAACAGATATTTTTTCCAATCAGGACTGGATGAGACTCCAGATTTTAACCGATGAAATAATAAAAAGCATTGGGAGAAAACTAAATGTTAATTTATTAATAGATGGCGAACTATACAGTGGGTTACTAAAGCATTTGGAACCTACAGTATATCGTTTAAAACACGGTCTTCCTTTAAAAAATCCAATACTAAAAGAGATTAAAAACAATTATGCTAAGATATTTGAAACTGTCAAAGAGTCTATTAGACCGTTGGAGGTTTATATAGGTTCAAAAATACCGGATGAAGAAATAGGTTTCATCACTATCCATATCGGCGCAGCTTTAGAAAGAAATAAAATAGTGACAAGTAATACATATCATGCTGTAGTAGTTTGCGGTACAGGTGTAGGGACTGCAAAACTAATATCCTCTAGAATAGCAAGTAAATTTGCGAATATAAAGATACTAGATACTATTTCCAGTCGCAAAGTCAAAGAGTTTTGTAGAAACGTAGAATTAGACCTTATCATCTCAACATTTCCAACAGACTGTAAAAACATACCGCAGATAATAGTTAATCCTTTTTTATCAGAGGAAGATGTAGCGAAAATATATAAATTCTTAAGCACAAATCCGCCCAAAAATACAGCTTTTGTTGAAGTTACACTTATGACTGAAAAGTTACTTAAGATAATTCGAAAAAGTTGCATCATTGAAAACCGTGAACAATTAATTGATGATATTTCAAAGTTTCTAAATCTAAATTATGTAAACTTTACGAACTCGAAGGGAGTTGCCCGACCTGTGTTAAAAGAATTGTTGACAGAAAAAACCATAAAACTAAACGTCAAAGCAAGTGATTGGGAAGAAGCTATAAGGATTGGAGGTGAGTTACTGGTTAAAAACGATTTTGTGGAGCAAAGATATGTGGAGGCCATGGTGAGGAATGTCAAGGAAATGGGGCCATATATCGTTATAGCCCCAGGAGTAGCAATGCCTCATTCTCGTCCAGAGGATGGGGTTAAGCAGGTATGCATGAGTTTGATAACCCTTAAGGAACCCGTTTGCTTTGGTAGTAAAAACAATGACCCGGCTTATATTGTTATTTGCTTAGGTGCTGTAAATAATCATTCACATTTGAAGGCTATTTCCGAATTAATGCAACTTCTAGAAAAACGCGAACTAATACAAAAGATTATAGATTCAAATAGCAAAAAAGACTTATTAGAAACAATAGCACGTTTTTCATGAATGGAAGAGTTTTTAGTCTTATCGTGATGTTCTATGTAAATTCAGGGGAGGCAAAAAAATGAAACGTGGATTGGTAGTATGCAGAACTGGTATGGGTAGTAGTATGATGCTACGTATTAAGCTAGAACAGGTAATATCGGAAAATAAATACCCTATGGAATTAGAACATGATGTGTTAAGTGCTGTTAGTAACTACAATGTAGATTTTATTGTAACTATGGCTGACTTGGTAGATCAACTAGGCGATGATATAAAATGTGAGGTTATAGGAATTGAAAACATTATGAACAAAGCTGAAATTAAGGAGAAGCTAGAAAAATATATTAATAAGTGGTAAAGATTCAAATAAAGTTAACAAAAAACAATAATATGGAAGGAGAGATACATTGTGGCATTATTAAAGGTTATCGTTTTTGACTTATTAGGATCTGCTCCTATTTTAGTCGGTTTAATGGCATTATTAGGACTTGTTTTACAGAAAAAATCTGCAGACAGAATCATTGCTGGTACTTTAAAAACTATTGTGGGGTTTTTAATTTTTAACGGTGGTGCAGGTTTAGCGGTAAATTCCTTAGATAGCTTCCAGAAATTATTCAGTGATGGTTTTGGATTGAAAGGGGTTTTACCTTTATCCGAAGCAATAACGGCTTTGGCTCAAACAAAATTCGCGATAGTAGTTTCATTAGTTATGATACTAGGTTTTATATGTAACTTAATCGTTGCCCGTTATACAAAATACAAATATATATTTTTGACAGGGCAACATAACCTTTTTTTAGCTGCCTTATTGACAGTTACTTTAAAAGCATTAGGTATTAGTGATCAAGTTACCATTATTGCAGGTGGCATAATACTTGGTTTTGCTGCTGCTATGTATCCAGCATTGGCACAGCCATATATGAGAAGAGTAACAGACAGTGATGAAATCGCTATGGGCCACTACGTAACAATAGCTTATGCACTTTCAGGATGGCTGGGTTCTAAGATTGGAAATCCAGAAGAAAGTACCGAAAAATTGAAACTTCCTGGTTGGATGTCAATATTTAAGGATTATATAGTTTCTGTAAGCATTTCTATAGGCATATTCTTTTATGTGGCAGCGATTGCTGCGGGAAAAGAGACTGTTGAAAGTATTTCCGGTGGTGTTAACTGGTTGGTATTTCCTCTATTTCAAGCATTAACATTTTCAGCTGCTTTGTACATTATTATTACAGGTGTTCGTATGTTATTGAGTGAAATAGTTCCTGCATTTGTTGGAATATCTGAGAAGCTTATACCTGATGTTAAACCAGCTCTTGATTGCCCTGTTGTATTCCCTTATGCACCAACAGCTACAGTGGTTGGGTTTGTCTCAGCATATATTGGCGGATTGATTTGTATGATTATTTTTGCGGCATTAAAATCTACAGTAATTATTCCCGTAGCCATACCTTACTTCTTTATAGGAGCAACTGCCGGTGTGTTTGGTAATGCTACTGGTGGTTGGAAAGGAGCCGTCGCAGGTGGTTTTGTCACTGGAATATTAATAGCGGTAGGACCGGCCTTATTGTATCCAATAATGGAACAGATTGGTTTATCAGGAACCACATTTCCGGAAACGGATTTTGTTGCTTTAGGCCTTGTGATTTATTATTTAGGAAAAATGTTTATCCATTAATACCGAATTTAAAGGAGATAAATTAATGCTAGAACAATCTGAATTAAAAAAATTAAAAAATCTAGCAATGATAAATAGAAAGAAAATTATTGATATGATCTATCATGCAAACAATGGCCATCCAGGCGGATCTTTGTCAATTATTGATATTCTAACTTACATTTATGAGAAAGAAGTTGATTTGAACTCTCGCGATAAAGACAGGGTTATCTTATCAAAAGGTCATGCAACTCCAGCGATATACGCGGTCTTTAATCATTTAGGATATATAAGTGATGACGAACTTTGTACCTTTAGAAAAATCAACTCAAGACTACAAGGGCATCCAGTTACTACTACAATAACTGAACTAGATGCTACAACCGGACTTTTAGGGCAAGGCTTATCACTTGGAGTTGGGATGGCATTAGGGAAAAAACTCAAGAATGATATTCATAGAGTATTTGTAATACTTGGGGATGGCGAGATGCACGAAGGTCAAGTATGGGAAGCATTAATGGAAGGTTCTCACTATAAACTTGATAATTTAATAGCAATTATTGATTATAACAAATTATCTTCTCTGGGAAATGTTAATGATGTAATGAATATAAGGTCACTTAACAAAAAAATGGAATCTTTCGGCTGGAACGTAATTGAAATAGATGGACATTCGTTTGAACAAATTGCTGAGGCTTTAAATAAAGCAAAGCAAGTGATCAACAAACCGGTAGCAATAGTTGCTCATACTATCAAAGGCAAAGGTATATCTTTTATGGAAAATAACCCAATATGGCATAGCAGGGCATTAAGTAACGAAGAATATAAAGCTGCAATAGCTGAGTTAGGGTTTTAACGTTTTGCTCAAAATTTACAGGAGGAAGGTAAATGAACTATGAGCTGGTTTCGCCAAGGGATTACTTAGGAAAGTCGCTAGTGAAACTTGGCGAAAAATATAACAATTTAGTTGTGATAGATAGTGATTTAGCTTCATCGGTAAGAACAGATGAGTTTTCCAAAAAATTTCCCGATAGATTTTTTGAAATGGGGATTGCTGAGCAAAGCTCAATGAGTGTAGCTGGAGGTCTGGCTATTGAAAATTTCATGCCTTTTTACGTAAACTTTGCTATCTTCATTACTGGCACCGCATGGACACAGCTACGTCAAATATGTTATGCTGGTTTAAATGTCAAATTAATAGGAACCCATACTGGTCTTGATAACGGACCCGATGGTGCAACACATCATTCTACGGCGGATATAGCCCTAGCCAGGGCTATTCCAAACTTAGCAATTCTTGCACCTTCTGATATACATGAAGTCCATGCGGCTATTGAAGAAGCAGTTAAAATTAATGGCCCTGTATATATAAGAGTAGCTAGAGGGAATGTACCGATACTACACAAAGAAGAATGCCATTTTGAAATTGGAAAGTCTGAGGTAATCTTCAACGATGGTGATGATCTCGCTATCATTTTTGAAGGATCAGCTGCTAAACAAGCTTTAGAAGGATATCTGGAACTTAAAAAACTTGGTTATAGTTGCAAACTTGTTAATATACGAAGTATAAGGCCATTAGACAATAGACTTATCAAAGAAATAGCATGTAAAGTAAAATGCATAATAACTGTAGAAAATCATAGTATTTATGGAGGTTTAGCAGGAGCAATTTCCGAAGTACTTAGCCAGATAAGTCCTCGACCAGTCTCTGAGGAGCAGTGGGTATAAAAGATGTTTTTACAGAATCGGGAAATGCCGACTCAACTGAAAAAGAAATATGGTTTATCTGCAGAAGAAATTATTTCTCAAGCTAAAAATGTCATATAACACTTTATGAAAAGTAGGTTTCACAATATTTGGTGCTGGTGAATAAACTAGCACCATTTTTTTACTTTTCCAATCGAAGAATTTTTCACAAAAAATAAGTGAGTATTTCGGGACGGTTCCTAAATATTCATAGTTGACCTATTTTAAGTTTAAATAGGCGTTATTAATGATTGAAGTTATGGCCACAAGTGTAGATGATGCTAGAGCCATAGAAGAATATGGCGGCATGAGTATTGAACTATAGGCGGCTTTTTTTCTGAGATGGATATAACGCCTTGCTCGAAGTGATAAAAAATGTAGCAAATAGGTTGAAATTCCAGTTCACATTCTTATCTGCCTGCCATTCCAAGCCACCTTCAAAAAGCACCTTTACACTACCTAGAAAGAACAGCAAAAACAAAATAAAGCAACATATAAGAAAAAAACTTAATTTATTTCTACTAGTGAACGATTTCACAAAAAATCCGACTTGACCATTTATCTGGTACGTAAATTGCATGTAAATATGCAAGGGCCCGCCAATTGATTTCAGAAATAAGCAGTAGCGTGCAAAAACAAAACAAGAGGTGAGAAACTTGAATGAAGCATTCATAGTTATTAAAGAGGTTATTATTTTGCTAGTACTAATGTTAATCGGTATAGCGTCAATTAAACTTAGAATAATGACTGTTGAGTTATACGAAGGGCTAGGAAAGTTTACTATATCTATTGCATTGCCTGCTTTAATTTTCAGAACTATTACTACACTAGGTGGAAGAGATGTTATATTAAGTAGTATCGAGTCAGTTGCAATATCAGTCATCTTAATAGCTATTAACTTTGGGGTTGGGATATTAGTTGCTAAACTAAGCGGATTAAGAGGGGTAAAAGCAGATACACATATTAGTGCTACAGCCATAGGAAACTTAGGTTATATAGGGCTTCCTATTGTTTCAGCGCTTTATAGTTCACAGGGCTTACTAGTTGTGTCAATATACATGATATTTGATGTAATGCTAAATTGGACTATTGGAATAAATATGATGGATCAAAACAAAGACAAAAGCCCCGAAGAAATCTTTATGAGTCTTGTTACCCCACTTAATGTTACACTACTGATATCCATTGTTTTGCTTTTATTAAATGTAACTCCATCAGGTCTTATTTTTGATACAATTGCCGGAATAGGAAGTACAACTAAATATTTATCCATAATATATTTAGGGGCTAAGTTAGTAACAGTTAATTTTAAAGGTGCACATAAGGAGATTTCAATATATTTACATATTCTTTTTAAACTGATTGCATTTCCAGTAATAGTATATTTACTAGGCTTAAATTTCATAGATCCAATTATACTTAAAACCTTTGTCATTATTATGGCTTTGCCTACAACTACATCCTTTCCCGTTTTTGCAAATTCAAAAGGGGGAGATGAGGATTATTCTGTTAAAATAACTTTTGTTGGAACACTCGTATCTCTGATTACTATTCCTTTTGTAGTATGGATTATTACATTTCTTTAATAGATTAGTAGAAATGGATTAAATCATACCAATAAAAGCAAACCACGTAGTCAATATTTGACTAGCCAAAAGAATTGCTATGGTTTGAGGGATAGAGAGCAATAATACCTCCCCGGTTGTATAACTTTCCTCTGTTTGATTTTGGCCAATTTGAATCGTAAGATGCTGATAGGGTAATACCCAATGTCCTGCAAGAGCTAAAAAACTAATAAGTGCAGGGAATATTTCTGGAAAACCTAAAGTTGTACCCAAAGATATAAGGGGAGGCGTTATTACTCCCATTGCCGACAAAGAACTTCCTATAATCATGTGTAGCGCCATACAAATAAGTGTAGCGACAAATGCAAAAAGCCATGGATTTGAGGGAGCCCCAAAAGAAAGAAGTAGACGAGCTAGCCAGTCACTCATTCCTGATGCTTTGCTAACTGAGCCAATTGATAGTATTGCTACTAAAAATATAACCGTGTCAATGCTGATACGCTTTAAGGTTGTAGCATCAATTACATCGCCTACAACTGGTAAGCTCAAAATTGCTACTATTAAAGCTGATGACCATCCGGCATCAACATTAATTACTGATCCTGCTGACCACAGTATTAAAGCTATAGCTAACCAGAATATTAAGCGTTTTTCTTTCCTTGTTATGGGTTTTAATGTAATTTTTTTTAAAATCGTCTCCTTGTTTATACTGATATTTGGAAGACGGAATAACAGAAGCTGGGAGACACAAGTTATTATCGTAACAAACATTCCTGGGAAAAACATATAATAAAACCAATCAAAAAAGCTAACATTTGTTTTACTTAGCGCACAAACTACAGAGCTAAAACTCGGATCACCTGTGAGAAAAATAAGTGATGTAGATACTCCCCCAGCGAAAATTGCCAAGGTAATTTGACGTAGATGTTCTTTTGGAAGAAAATCTGTTAAAACACTGACCAATATTGAAGCAAGTAATATGCAGCGTGGCCATGGATGGGGAATGATAATACATAGAATAATATTTAAAACGTAACAGAGTATAATCATTGATTTATAACTATTAACAAAATTGGTCAGGAAAAATAGTGCAATGCGTTTCCCTAATCCTGTTTCAGTAACGGCTTCTGCTAACAGAAACCCCGCGATAACCATGTAAATGACAGGAGTTGTCCAGCCATACATAATTTCCTGAATCGATACTACATTGGGATCCATAAGAATAACATATGAAGTTAGTATCACTAGACTGGTATACGCTGGGGCAGTTACATTTCCTGCAAGCCATATAACAGCAAATATTATGATTGCTAAACACTTCCGTCCTTCTATGGGCAAATCAGGAATAGGCATCATGTATATCGATATAAAGGCTATTATACTAAATATGATAATAATCAATTTCTTGTCTGATTTTATTAATTTCATTTCATATCACCTTCACGATTTTGTTTAAATGCTCCAATAAAAAGTAAAACATTATTTCTTAACGCCACTGTTTTCGGGTATTAACATACCTTCCTTGAAATTTAGCTTTACTTCCTTTGAAGGGAAGTCTGCTAAAAAGAACTCTCTATTTGTGATACTGATGGAACAATCTAAAGGAAATAATTTTTGAAAAATTGGAGCTGTGTCTATCAACGCTTCCAATATATCTTTCTTTATGCCTTCTGTTTGAAAGTTCATATTTTATCCCCCCTAAGTACTTTGATTTAATATGCTATTGCTTTTATTATGCAAATATCGTACCATCTTTTATTTTTTTCTAAATCAGCTCTTTAAGTATTTAGCAACAAAAATGTATCATAATAAATACATTACCAAATCCCCGGTTAAAAGCATGTGTTGTTTTAACTACAAAGATTATATGGATGTGATTCTGACTTAGGGGCAGACTTTCAACAGTAACAAATATCCAGTGAACTTTATAACTCTATGATGAAATTGGCACAAATTTTGCTTCTACTATAAATAAAGACAAAAGAGATTATATAGAAAAGGAGGAATAGTATGTCTAAGACATACAAAGTTGGTGTCGTAGGAGCAGGCAATATGGGCAGTGGAATTGCTCAGAAAGTGGCTCAAGAAGGGCTTGATGTGGTCCTATTAGACATCAAAGATGAATTTGTACAAAGAGGTTTTAAGATAATCGAGAGTACTTTACAAGAGGGCGTTAAACGAAACATATTTACAGAAGAAGAAGTAAACAAAATAATGTCGAGAATTCACGGAACTACAGATGAAACTGAACTTGCTGATGTTGACCTGATAGTGGAAGCTGTTTTTGAAGACGAAAAAATCAAAGGAGATCTTTTTAAGCGTTTAGATGCAATATGTGAAAGTCATACAATTTTAGCCACAAATACGTCAAGTCTATATGTGAGAAATTTAGCAAAGTATACCAATCGTCCTGATAGAGTTATCGGAATGCATTATTTCTATCATCCTGCCAAAAACCGTCTTTTAGAAGTTATACCTCACGAAGGTACAAGCAATGAAACCATCGAAAAAACATTACTAATCGCGAAGCTACATGGGAAAACACCAATTTTAGTTAAAGATTCACCGGGGTTTGCAGTTAACAGATTTTTCATACCTTGGTTTGTAGAAGCAATTCGTATTTTTGAGGAAGGAACGGCTAACATTCCTACTATAGATGAAGCTTCTAAAAAGGCTTTCGGCATTGGTATGGGTCCATTTGAATTAATGAATGTTACAGGAGTCCCAATAGCACTTCATTCAGCAAATACTCTTAATCAGGAAATTGGCTCTTTTTATGCTCCACCTGAAAGTTTGCGTAGGCAAGTAGAAGATCTCAAAGAAGATTGGGATTTAAGTGGTGAAATAGATGAATCGAAGTTTGAAGTCATAACAGAGCGTCTATATGCTACTGTTATGGGGGTTGCCTGCTCACTGGTGGACGAAGGAGTCGCTAGTATAGAAGATACAGACAGGGGTGCAAAAATTGGTCTTCGTTGGAAATATGGTCCCTTTGAATTAATAAATCGTTATGGCATTGAAAACTCATATAAGATCGTGGAGAAGATGAGTAAAATCCGTGATGATTTTAAAGTGCCTAATTTATTAAAGAAGCAGTATGAAACAGGGGCTCCCTTTGAGTTTAAGTTTGTAGACTTGGACATAAATGGCGATATAGCTTATATAACTATAAATCGCCCTGAAGCAATGAATGCTCTAAACTCTATGGTTATGGAACAATTAGATAAAAAATTTGAGGATGCTGAGGCAAATGAAGCTGTAAAAGCTATTGTATTTCAAGGTGCCGGAAAGGCTTTTATAGCAGGGGCTGATATTAAATTTTTTGTCGATAATATAAAATCAGATAACATTGATGGTAATTATGATTTCACAAAGAAAGGCCATGATTTCTTACTCCGTCTTGAGAATTCGCCTAAATTAACTATTGCCCTGTTAGATGGTTTATCATTAGGCGGTGGTAGTGAATTGGCATTGGCATGTCAGGCGATTGTAGCAACGCCAAATGGTTCTATGGGTTTTCCGGAGACTGGTATTGGAATTTACCCCGGTTTTGGTGGAATGATTCGAATGGAGAGACATGTAGGGGCTGAATTGGCAAAATACTATGTATTAACAGGGAAAACCTTAAGGGCTAAGGAAGCATATGAATTAGGTATTATAACAAAACTGGTGGAACCCACCATGGTTGAGCAATCAATAAAAGAACTGGTTGCTGCAGGAAAAGTTAATAAATATCGTTCACGCAAGATTCCTGAAAGATTCGAAGAGCAAAAATTAGTATGTACAAAGGAAAACGTAGAAAGACTTATGAACGGTGAATTGCCTCAGGGTGTATCATCTGAATTTGCTGAAAAGACCTTAAGTATTATTATGAAAAAGGCACCCCTAGCGCTAAGAACGGTCAATGATCTAATAGATGCTCAATCCAAGGTTAGCATAGAAGAAGCTATTGAGCTAGAGTTAGCAGGCCTTCACGATATATTTTCAACCAAAGATGCTTTAAAAGGTCTCCAGGCACCTCCTGGAAAACCACCAAAATATGAAGGCAAATAAATCTATGAAAGGAGATTGCAATGCTTAAGTTTACGAAAGCTTTTATTCCCTATAAAGGATACTACAGTACTCCCTTTTGTAAATGGCAGGGTAGTCTTGCCAATGAAAATGCAATTGAACTAGGCGCCAAGACAAGTAAACGCTGGTTTGAGAGTAGAGAGATAGATCAAACTGAGCTGGACTATCTTTATTTGGGTATTACAATAGGTCAGAAAAGTGTATTTTATGGTGCTACATGGGCAGCTTTTATGATGGGAGCTCCAGATATTCCAGGAATGACTATAATGCAAGCCTGTGCTACATCAACTACTACGGTTTTCAATGCAAGCAAGGATGTTGAGATGGGAAATCTAAATACTGCATATTGCCTGATGGTAGACAGGACATCCAATGGGCCCCACACAGTTTGGCCAAATCCCTTTGGACCCGGGGGAGAAGTTATTGCAGAAAACTGGAACATGGATAATATGAGGGCTGATCCGTCTACTGGTTTAGGAATGATACTTACAGCTGAAAATGTAGCTAAGGGAAATGGGTTTACGAGAGAAGAAGCAGACGAGTTAGTTTTGACACGTTACGAACAGTATAAACAGGCATTAGCTAATGATAGAGAGTTTCAGAAGCGGTATATGTTTCCAGCAGAAGTAAAGATATCTAGAAAAAAAACAAAGTTGATTGAAGAAGATGAAGGTGTATTCCTACAAACTTCAAAGGAGACATTAGCTAGGTTAAATCCGGAGATTGAAGGTGGCATCCATACTTTTGGTGCTCAGACCCACCCTGCAGACGGCAATGTAGGAATTATTGTAACGAATAAAGAACGTGCCCAAGTTTTGAGTGCTGATCCAAGAATACCCATTCAAGTGATATCTTACGGTTATGCGAGAACCAAAAAAGGATATATGCCTATGGCTCCGGTTCCCGCTTCTCGCATGGCATTAGAAAGAGCTAGGCTTACAGTTGATGACATTTCAACAATTAAAACCCACAATCCCTTTATAGCTAATGATTTATATTTAGCTAAAGAACTAGGCATAGATCCTGCTTCTTTCAATAATTACGGCAGCTCTTTAGTATATGGTCATCCCCAAGGTCCCACAGTTGGAAGACTGCTTGTTGAAGCAATAGAAGAAACTGTTTTAAAGGGTGGGGGATATGCTTTAGTAACAGGTTGCGCTGCCGGTGATTGTGCTGCAACGCTAATAGTAAAAGTTGGTTAATTCTTCTTAAAAACATTTTAGTCCGGTGAGAATATCCCACCGGACTAACTTATGCTTACTAATAAAAAAGATGACTTCTAATTGGTTTTTGGAAGTAAACTTCAAGGGAGAAAGGTTGTCAAACTATTTTCCAATAATCTATTGCTACATTCTTTATCAGTTCTACAAAAATAGTGCAATACTCAAAATGCAAAAATATTCTATATCAGCAACGCTAAATGAGCCGGTGTAATTATTTTATCACCGGCTTTAATATCACATTACTATTTCTACACTGTAGCGAAAAAACTACAAAATGATATTATTTTATAAAAATGTATCTGTAAAGATTCATAAACAGTAATATTTATATAAATAATGTAGAAATAGAACAAACAATGGATGTGGTACAAAATTTGCATAATATTTTAGTTAGGAATGTATTATGTCAACAAAATTGTTGTAAATTATGAACACATTTGTTGAATATCTTACCTTTTTAGTTTCTCTGTTTGTTCTTTCAAAAAATCTGTTATGGGTATCGATAGTGCATACTTCGTATTAGCTCCAATTACAACAGTATAGTTACCAGTTATGGTGTGCTGCAACATCTATTGTTGTACAATGCGTATTATCAGCCAACGTAAATATTATTGGTCCCACCCAGTATTTGGGTTTTGGATTAGCTTAAGTAACTATGAGTGAACATCTGAAATATTCCTTTATGTGGGTTTGGCTTTTGCGTATTTAGCCACAATTCTCGATGTAGTTATAGGCAAAGTACCATTTAATTTTATTAAAACTATCGTGTTCAATATCTAAAGATTAATATTTAAGCAAAGGAGGAAATTATTTTGTGTGTATATGAAGCGATAAAAGATAATGATGCCTTCAAAGAGCTTGCAAAGGTGTACCAGCAAAAGGAAAATGCAATAGAAAAGTATAAAAAAGCAGGAAAAAAGGTTGTTGGTTATCTGGGAAACGATGTGCCTGATGAACTACTGATAGCAGCCGATTACCTTCCTGTAAGAATAAGTGGTAACTGTAAAATAACTCTCGTAGAGGCAGATAAATATTTAGAGTATTCCTTTGATCCTGTTGTAAGGTCGCAATTTCAAAAAATTGTTGATGGTTCACTGTATGCATTAATGGATCATCTGGTAATATCAAATTCTACAGATGTGCTTATTCGCCTTTATTACTATTTAAGAGAGATTAGGCGAATTGAACCGGAAAAACCGATTCCACCCATATACTTTTTGGATATGCTATTTACAAGAACTAGGACACACCAAGTTTACAATTTCAATAGAATGAACAAATTCAAGAAAACGATAGAAACATGGATTGGAAAAGATATTACTGAAAAGGATCTAAAGAAATCAATTGATATATGCAATGAAAACAGAGATTTACTTCGCCAAATTGAAGAGCTGAGAATTTGCGACAAGCCAAGAATAACAGGTATGGAAGCTTTACATTTAATAGGTTCTTCCATGTATATGCCAAAACAGGAACATAGCCTCCTCTTGAAACAATTTTTAGAATCACATAAGGAGTTACCAGACGTATCGGGTAAAAGGATTTTTGTTACCGGAAGTGTCCATGAAGACATATCTTTCTATGAGTTAGTAGAAAGAGCAGGAGCAGTTATAGTTGCAGAAGACCATGATATGGGTAATAGGTATTTTGACAAAAATGTTGAGACCGATAGTGATTTGTTACATTCTATAGTCAATAGGTACATGTTAAGAATGTTTAGTCCTAAAAAAGCTTTTGTTTCACAGCGTGTTGCCGCATTAAAAGAACAAATTGAAAGAACGAAACCTGATGGTGTAATATTCTTTATGCGACAATATGATGATCCAAGTTCTTGGGATTATCCTGAACAAGCTAAAATGCTGAAAGAATTAAATATACCCTCATTGCTGCTAGTGAGGCAGCCCCATGATTTATCTAAAGCTGATGGTCTTAAAGAAAAGGTGGAAGCCTTTATCAGTGCTTTAGATCAGGAGAAAGGAGGATGCAAAAATGAGTAATCAGAGAGGAACTCGTTCGGTCAAATCTCTCGAAGCTACTAGAAAAGCAAGCAAATATCAAAAAGAATGGTTTAAAGGCTTAAGTGAACGAGTAGCTAAAGGGGAACCATTTGCATACCTGAATGCAGATGTTCCTATGGAAATTTTTAGAGCAATGGATATACCCTTTGTTGTAAATCAGTGGTGGGCTGCTATATGTGCTGCAAAGCAGATGATACCGAGATATTTTGGACTTTTAAAGGAACAAGGGTATAGAGATGATCTTTGTCAATATTGTGCGACAGCATTTGCAGGTTCCTTTGATCCTAACCAACATGAAGGTCCATGGGGTGGACTTCCAAAACCAACTATAGCAGTAACACGTTTAACCTGTGATAATCAAGGGAAAATATTTGAACAATTTGCTAAGAATTACGGTGCAGCATTTTACCCTATAGAAAACACAATACCAACTATAGCTCCAGACAAGTGGTGGGAATTAGCTCCTGACAAATGGGAAGAACTTTATGAACCTGAACGTCTTGATGTGGCAGTGGAAGAGCTTAAAGGGTTGATTCATTTCCTTGAAAAGCAGACAGGTCGGATGTTTAATGAGGATAAACTGTTAGAAGTTATGGAACTTGTTAATCAACAAGAAACATATTATAAAAAAATACGCGACTTAATAGCAGTAACTAAACCTGCCCCAGTGACCATTGCAGATACCGTAAATGCTGTAATGCAGCCCCAATGGCAAAGAGGGACTCAATGGGCGGTTGGCCATGCCAAAGAGTTTTATGAGGAAATAAAAGGATTAGTTGATGCAGGACATGCTGCTTGTCCCAATGAAAAGATACGTTTAATGTGGATAGGCAGAGGACTTTGGTTTAATTTAGGATTTTATCAGTATTTTGAAGAAAAATATGGGGCAGTTTTTGTTTGGTCTATGTATCTTGCAATGGGCGCGGATGCTTATATTAGAAATAATTATAAAAAGGATCCTCTTCGGGCTCTTGCATCACGTTTCATAGGAATGGAAGATTTCTTGCATATGCCGCCATGGAACAATGAGTGGTTTTTGAGTGAAGCGATTCATAATGGAATAGACGGAGTTGTATATTTAGTACCTGAAAACTGTATGCAGGCTGTTGAAGGTTCATATTTCATAACAAAGCTCTTAGAAGATGCAGGTATACCCGTGTTGCAATTACGTGCTGACCCTGTAGATTCACGAAAATGGAATCAAGAGAGAATGACTGAAGCTGTGGAGACATTTATTACAAATAGGATTTCAAGTAAAGCTTAAATAATTTGAGCAATTAGGTTAATACTATTTCCGTTAATTCCTATAAATTATAGCCGATGAGAGTGTTTCTCATCGGCTATAATAAAAACCTATCAAATTTCAATGTTGTAATCCTTCATTTTTCGATACAGAACAGTTCTGTGTATACCAAGCATTTCAGCAGTTTTACTTTTCTTACCATTATTTTTTTCCAAAACATGGGTAATATAAAGTTTCTCAATGTTTGCGGTTACTTCCTTTAGAGTTCCTTCGATTCCCATTATATCAAAACAGTCTTTATTAAAACGTTTTTGTGAACTTTGTTGGATAAGGGAAAGAGCACTATCACTATATTTGCTTAAATTTGTAATTATAGTGCTTTCTATAAAATTTCGTAGTTCCCTAATATTCCCCGGCCAATCATATTGTTGGAGGAAATTCATTGTTTTATTATCCAATTTATAATCACAACCGTATTTCTTGTTCAAGAGCTCAATAAAGTGTTGTGCCATAGCTAGTGTATCTTCAGGTCTTTCTCTTAAAGGTGGTATATCTATTTTGACTATATTAATCCTAAAATACAAATCATGACGAAAGTCGCCTTCGGATACCATTTTTTTCAAATCTTTATTTGTGGCGGTAAGCAAGCGAAAATCTGTTCGGTACTCTTTGTTGCCGCCTATTCTGCGGACAACCTTTGTCTCTAAAACTCTTAGCAATTTTGCTTGTTGGTCTAAGGGTAATTCCGCGATTTCATCCAAAAAGAGAGTTCCACCATTTGCAGCTTCAAATAAGCCTATTTTTCCCTTGTTTGAAGCTCCGGTAAAAGCGCCTTTTTCGTAGCCGAAAAGCTCAGATTCTACTAAGTTTTCAGGGAGAGCAGCACAGTTAACTGCAATAAATGGACCGTCAGCACGTTTGCTGCGCCTATGAATATATTTAGCTAAAACTTCCTTACCCGTTCCAGATTCACCACATATCAGAACGCTTCCATCTGTTTGTGCTACGGTATGAGCCATGAGTAGTGTTTTTTTCATGGCCTTACTTTCAGCAATGATTGATTCTTCATTAAAAACATAACTACGCAGATAATCAATTTCCCTTTTTTGTTGTTCGCTAATGTCTGCTTGGCCAAAATTTACTTCTTTATCCTTCTTCTTACCATATGTCACAATGAATATTACATTGCCGTCTTCATCGAGAATAGGGGTACTTTTTGTATAAATGGTCATGCCTAATTTTGTTTTGATTTCTCCTTTTGCTTCCTTTTTAGTTTTGGGCACTTCCAGGGCATAGGAAAAACTGTAATATCCTTTTTCTACGAGATCTTTAAGATTAGATTGAATTAGTTGCGATAAAGACATATCCAAAGTAAAGGCAGTGGTGGAATTAGACAACAAAACATTTCCTTCTGCATCTGTCAAAAATATTGGGTCAGGTAAGTTCTCAAATATTTGTTTTATATAAGGCTCCGAATATGAAGACATAGATTTTCTGCTATTATTACTAGGCATTTTACATCACCCCTGAAAGGTAAATTGTAATTATTATCATTACTAATTCAACAAAAATAGACGATATTCCTTCCTCTTGTTTCAATAATACTACATTTTTAAGAAATAACAAGTATATATGTTGCAATGTTGATACTAAATTACATGAATTGATAAATATTAAACAAAACAAAACAAATAACTTAGTCTGGCATACAATTTGCATAAAATATTGTATTATGCCGATATTTCTCTTGTGATTAATTTCAATATAATAATCAGTTTGTTTAATCTATATAACTAGGGGTCGATTATAATGAAAAATACAGCAATATATCCGGGCAGTTTTGATCCTATAACTTTCGGTCACTTAGATATCATAGAAAGAGGTTCGAAGTTGTTTGATATTTTGATAGTTGCAGTAATGAAAAACCCTTCTAAAAGACCACTATTCACAGCTGAACAAAGGGTTGAAATGATAGAAGAAGCCGTTATACATTTACCGAACACGAAGGTGGTTCAATTTGATGGTCTATTAATTGATTTAGTAAGGGAAAAGAATGCAAATATCATTATAAAAGGTTTAAGAGCAGTATCGGATTTTGAATATGAATTTCAAATGGCTTTAATGAACAAAAAATTGGATACAAATATCGAAACTTTGTTTATGATGACAAATGCCAACTATTCATATTTGAGTTCTAAAATCGTTAAGGAAGTAGCAAGTTTTGGCGGTTGTATTAGAAAAATCGTTCCGGAAAATGTTGTAAGGCAAGTAGAGGAAAAGTATAGAAAAGAACATTAACCTTAAAAAATCTAATCCCTGAGTAAAACCATTAAAAGAGCTTTTTAATTGTCGCAAGTATGTCTTGAAACAAATTACGAAAGACGACTTATTATAATTACAAAGCAAATTACGAACATTAAGTATATGGGAAATATAAGAGATATAATGGTGTTTTTATAAAAAGGCAATATTATTAATAATAGGAACTCTTATCAAAAAGAAGGACCATCGGTAAAGGATAAAGAAGTATTAATACATGGTATATGGGATTGTGCTCCATATATTGTAAAACAAGAAGTTCCAATGATTATATGTGGTGATAACAAAGGAAGAGGGTATGAACACAAAATATCTGTCAATGTTGACGAGCCCTGATTCAATAAAATCTAATTCTTAATAATAATAAATGAAAGGAGTTCAGGTAAATGTCTGAGAGAATTGAAAGACTAAAAAGGAATGTTATGCGAGATACTTATCCCATCGGTATTGAGAAGTTTAAAATTGTAATGGACACAGTTAAAGAAACTACAGGAGACCCGGTTATTCTGACCAGAGCAAAAATTATAGCTAATGTGATGGACAGAATGCCTATTTTTATTCAAGATGACGAACTTATTGTAGGGAACGGAGCAAGTATGCCTTGTGGTCTGGAAATTGATCCTGATTATGGCATATGGGAAGAAGATGAAATTCAAGCACTGATTGATGACGGATTTGAAGTGAAACCTGAAGATGCTCAACAGCTCAAGGAACTAAACGAAAGACATCGGCCAGTAACTTTAGTAGATAGTATGAACCATGTTATTAAGGGAAATGAACGATTAATGGCTTTTATGAGATCCGGAATGATTCTCCCTCCATGGAGAGAGAAGGCTGCAGGTGGAGGCGGCGGGTATGCTATGTCGGGACTGGGCTTAGGTCCGGGTTTGCATCTGTTATGTATAGATTATGAAATCCCAATAAAGAAAGGCTTAAAGAAAGTTATTGAAGAGTGTAAAGAATCTCTTAGAAATCTTCGATTTTTCAAGAGTGACTCTTATGAGCGTTCTGTTACACTACAGAGCATGATAATTGCCTTAGAAGCAATAATACGTTTAGCCGATCGTTTTTCTGCATTAGCAACAGAAATGGCATCAAAAGAGAAAGACCCCCAGCGCAAAAAAGAACTAGAGGAAATTGCCGAAATATGCAAGCGAGTGCCTGCATATCCTGCAAGGAATTTTAAAGAAGCTTTGCAGTCATTCTGGTTCATATTCCTTGCAATAAATCCATCACCAACGGCCAGTATGGGGCGTCTTGATCAATATTTATATCCTTATTACAAAGAGGATATAGCCAAAGGTAAAATTACGGACGAAGAAGTTTTGGAGTATCTACAATGCTTGCGTATTAAAGATATGGAGCTAAACCGCATTTCTGGTAAGCAAAATCGCCTCAAGAATTCAGGTATGGCGAAATGGCACAATGCTACTATTGGCGGAGTGAAACCGGACGGCAGTGATGCATGTAATAGAATTACTGAGTTACTATTAGATGCGTTAATGGCTTGCCCTACTCCACACCATACACTAACCTTGCGTATAGCTGACTCTACACCCTCTCATATTATTAATAAAGCTTTAAAGGCAATTAGACAGGGGTGCAGTATGCCGGCATTTGTAAGTGACAAATCTTACATCAACTTTTTCACAAGGCACGGTGTTTCAATAGAAGATGCAAGGGATTTTGTAATGACGGGTTGTTTAGATGGCAATATACCTGGCAGGACTAGAACTATTGCTTGCGGCATGTTTATAGTACCAATGGTATTAGATATATTCATGAACGATGGGATTGATTCCAAAACTGGTTTGAAGGTACTGCCAGGCATGGGTGATCCTGAGCAGTATAAAACATATGAGGATTTTGAGAAAGCTTTCAAAGATGTTTTAGCGGAAGCTATCAAATTAGGAGCTGAAAAAAGTAACATCGAAAACATTGTAAATAGAGAGCGGTTCCCATGTCCAGTAAGGTCAGCATTTTTTAGAGACGGGACAACCATCGGCTTAGATTTTCATAGACGCTTATTTGACTTTGAAAACAGTGTCGTAATGAACCCTGTTGGAATGATAAATTTAGTCAACTCCCTAGCCGCAATAAAGAAAGTGGTTTTTGAGGATAAGACTTTTTCTTTGGCTGAATTGAAAGAGGCTTTAGATGCCAATTGGGAAGGATATGAAGAAATTAGAGATAAATGCGTAAATGTTCCGAAATATGGCAATGATATCGACTATGTTGATAAAATTGCATCTGAACTATACAGATACTGGGCAGAGGTAACTGAAACCATAGATGCTTCTTATGGTGGTAAATGTGTGCCTACAGGAATTTCCGTTACATCTCACCAACCCGGTGGTGCTCTCTGTAATGCAACTCCTGATGGGCGCTTCCACAAAGAAATTTTAGCTGATGGTACAGTATCACCAGCCCAAGGGCATGATGTTAATGGTCCAACTGCTACTCTAAAGAGTGCTATGAAGATTGATCAGGATGCTTTTCAGGCAATGCTCCATAATATGAAGTTTCATCCTTCTGCTATGAATAGTGAGGAAGATTTAACAAAACTAACCAATCTAATAAAAGTATATTTTAACAATGGAGGAAAACATATTCAGTTTAATGTGGTTGATGCAGAAACGCTACGAAAGGCCCAGGCCGATCCTAAAAATTACCGAGAATTGGTTGTCCGTGTAGCAGGTTTTAGTGCGTATTTTGTGCAATTGTCTGAAGCAATGCAAGATGAAGTAATAAATAGGACCGAACACATAGCAATGTAAAAGTTTGCAGAACATCATAATGTATCAAAACAGATACATTATGATGTTCTGTTATATAAAAGATGTATTATAAACGATTCAGTTACAGTTGCATGCTGAGAAAAATAACAGTTAAATAAGGAAGATGTCAAATTTTAGACATGGCACAAAACTTGCAAGTATCAATATTAAAGATTGTTAATTCTATAACTAATATAAAAGGGGGTCAAATATGAAGGTATGGTATCTTATCGGGATAACCGGGTGAAGTCTCCTCAAAGAATCAAGAAAGGGGTTTTTAGAAAATGGCTCTTGCCTTATCACTAATTGCTATTGTTATAGCTATTGCACTAGGTTGGAAATATAATTTCAACACAGGGATTTTGGCGATGGCATTCGCATTTATTATTGGTGTTCTAGTTATGGGTATGAAAGTTAGTGCCGTAATTGCTTTGTGGCCAACTAATATCGTATTTTTCTTGATTTCCATATCTTTATTTTTTACCTATGCAACTTCTAATGGGACCTTGGATATTTTGGGGAAATATTTGCTCTATGCCTTGAGTGGAAATTCAAAGCTTATTCCTTTGGTTATCTCAATTGTTTGTGCTATTGTAGCTTTTCTTGGTGCAGGCGCCTCTACTCCTGCTATTATTGGGCCAATTGCATTTGCTATGGGTATTGCGGCTAAGATTCACCCCGTAGTAATTGCGGTTGCTGTCGGTTGCGCAACGCTTATTGGTGCGGATAACCCTATCCACGGTTTTGGAGGAGTTATCTCTAGAACCCTCATAGAGGAAGCTGGATATGCTCAAGAAGCTTTTGGTATAGCAGGTTATGTATGGGTGAACAGTATTATAAAGCAGATTATTGCAATTGGATTTATATACTTTTTATACAAAGCTCACACTGCAAAGCGAATTGAAGTAGAAAAACCCGAATCCTTTAATCCAGTGCAGAAAAAGACTCTTATTCTAATATTGGCAGCATTTGTTGCAATGGTTCTTCCTCCTATTTTAGCGACCTGGTTTAAAGGTGTTAAGTTATTTGCCACTTTATCATCATTCACTCAGCCTCAGGTCATCATGATTATTGCTGCCATACTAGCGTCGGCATTAAAACTAGGAGAAGAAAGAGATATAATCCGTAAATTACCGATGAATCCAATACTGATGATTGCCGGTGTAGCTATGTTGCTAGGAGTTGCAAAAGAAGCTGGGCTTGTTGAGGCAATCACAAATATACTTACAAGTAATATACCGCCATTTTGGATTCCTGCTATGTTAGTACTATTTTCTGCATTTCTCAGTTTTTTTTCAAGTGGCACCTCTGTTGTATGCCCCTTGATGTATCCAATGGTACCGGTTCTTGCCGAAGCCACGAGCTTAAATCCTGTTTTGATGTTCAGTTGTATTTTTATTGGTGCAATGTCATCGGCCCTCTCGCCATTTTCAACTGGAGGCTCTATGATTATCGCTGGATGTCCCGATCCTGATATAAAGGAACAACTTACTAAATTGATGATTCCGATTTCAGCTATAGTGATTCCTGTACTTACAATAATTATGGCTACAATAGGTTTGTTCTCACTCTTCTCTATATAAGTCAAGAATAAGAGGTAGATTGTTATAAGTTCTAAAATTACGAATTGAGAGGAATGGTAATTATGATGCCAATTATTATTATCTTATTAATGGTAGCAGTACTATATGTCGGCTACAAGACTGATGTTAATATAGGAATATTAGGCATGTCAGTAGCTTTTCTAGTGGGAGCTTTTGCGACTAGATATGAGCCCAGGTGCATTGATAGGCATGTGGCCGACCAGACTTTTTGTATTGATGGTGACTATTCCTTACTTCTATAATTTTGCCATGCTAAACGGCACCTTGGAAAAACTTGCATCAAATATAATTTATCTCTTTAGGAAGATACCTTGGGCTATGCCAATAGTTATGTTTGTTTTATCTTATGTACTCGCAGGTATTGGTGCGGGGCAACAAGTATCGACTGTTATGTTAGTTCCTGTTGCAATGTCAATAGCTATAGAAACAGGTATGAGTCCTATATTGGCGGCCTTAGCGGTATTTTTAGGTGGTGCGGGAGGCTTTACTCCTATAAGCATGATAGGTGTAGTTGTCAACTCACTGGTAGTTCAAGTTGGATACAGTCAAGAAGTAGCCGATGCAATAGGAATCCAGACCATGTTTAACGCTTCTTAAAGCATGCCTCGTAATGTTTGCTGTTTGCTACTTTGCATTTAAAGGGATATAGAACTAGCTATAAAAGACATTAACATAAAGAAAGCCAGAGCCCTTTGATGAAAAACAAAAAATTACCTCTGGGAATTATCGGAGTATTTGTTGCGATATTAGTAGTACCCTTTGTTATAAACTTTTTGGTTCCTGGAATACCGTTCATAGTTACACTGACTAAAAAAGTTGATGTTGTATTTGTATCAACAATATGTGCAGTTGCGGCGACACTTCTTAAAGTTGCGGATGAAAAGGCGGCACTTGCTCGTGTTCCATGGCGGGTGGCCATAATGCTCTGCGGAATGAGCATTCTAATCGGGGTTGCGGCTGAAGCGGGTGCAGTAGATCTACTGTCTAACTTCGTTTCTGCGAACGCCTCAACAGGCCTAGCACCAGTATTTCTCGCTATTGCTTCCGCATTGTTAAGTTTGGTTGTCAGCGGAAATGTTGTCAATATGACCTTCTTCCCACTCGTGCCTGGTCTTGTCGCAGCTATCTCGGGTCTTAATCCGGGAGTGCTGTTTGCAGCAATTGCCGTTGGAGGATTTTTTTCCGCCGTATCTCCCTTTTCTACAGCAGGAGGCCTTATTTTAGGAAGCATTCAATATGATGATATACGTGATAACGTGTACAAATGGTTATTAGCAATGCCTTTTATATTAACATTTATGCTAATCGTACTTATAACAATAGGTGTAGTTAATTAAGTACTTTTACATTAAAAAGTTAGGACAAGGGTATTTAATGACATGATTTCCTATTAAGAGTGAAGAACCTCAAATAAGGCTTAAAATCAAATAAGACTTGTAGAGGTTCTTCATTCGAAATTGAAATTTACAAAGGGAAGTTTTCCACAACAGATAGTTCTTGTTGAGATAAAAATTTTTGATAAAAGTAGTTTAAATTGGGGAGGCGATGGAATGTCAAAAGCTGCATTGGAAGGAATAAAAGTTGTAGATTTGACCCAGTTTGAGTCGGGTACTGTCTGTACTGAGACTCTTGCATGGTTAGGTGCAGATGTAATCAAGATAGAGCGCCCTAAGAAAGGAGAACTTGGCCGATACTCAATGGCAGAGCCTGGTGTAGATACCTACGGTTTTATAATACTTAATGCCAACAAGAAGTCTATAACCCTTGACTTAAAGACTCCTAAAGGCAAAGAACTCTTGTGGAAATTGATTGAGAAAGCAGATGTATTTGTAGAAAATATGGGTCCTGGCTCAATTGAGCGTCTTGGCTTTAGCTATGAGGAGGTTAACAAAAGGAATCCAAGAATTATTTATTCTCAAATAAAAGGTTTTGGTCTAGACGGCCCTTGGGCGGACTTTCCTGCTTTTGCACCTATAGCTCAAGCAGTAGGGGGCGCTGCATGTGTTACTGGTGATCCTGAGGGACCGCCCATGCAGCCAGGTGTGAATCTTGCAGATAGTGGAGCAGGTTACTTAACAGCTCTTGCAATAATTGCAGCTCTGTATCAAAGAGTTTCTACAGGTGTAGGTCAAAGAGTTGAAGTCACAATGCAGGATACAGTTATCGGTTTTGGCCGATCAGCGTGGGAACAGCAGTTAAGAACAGGCAAACCTGCACCGCGTGTAGGTAACGGTATGCCTTTGGAGCCAGTAGCACCAGCAAATATGTATCCATGCAAACCTGGTGGACCCGATGACTATGTGCACGTATATACTTCAAGACATCCAGGAAGTACACAGTTTAACAAACTAATGGAAGTTATCGGTCGTACTGATATATTAGAAGACCCCAGATTTGAAACTCCTAGGTCTAGATATAAATATAAAGAGGAATTAGACGAGATTATTAGCAACTGGACCAGACAGAGAACTAAGATTGAGGCAATGGAGGAGTTGTGCCGTGCGGGTATACCTGCAGGAGCTGCATTAAATACTGCTGAAATTTCAGCTGATCCCTATTTGAGAAAACGCGGAATTATGACAGAAGTTGAACATCCAGTGCGTGGAAAAGTATTAATACCTGGGTTCATACCGAAGATGTCAGCATCACAAGTTCCAATTGTTTCATCACCTCTTTTAGGTGAACATAATGATGAAATCTATAGAGATATGCTGGGCTTATCTGATGAGGAATGTAAAAAGTTAGAGGAAGAAGGAGTTATTTAATATAAGGAACTGTGCTGATAAAACCATATGCACATAGAAAAACAGAGGTGAAAAATATGGCTAAAATTATCACTGCTGAACAAGCAGCACAACTAATTAAAGACGGTTCTACCGTGGCTATTGGCGCTATGGGTTTAAGCGGTTGGCCTGAAGAAGTAGCTCAAGCCATTGAAAAACGTTTTTTTGAAACAGGACACCCCCGTGACTTAAGCATAAAGCAGGGTTGTGCAACTGGAGATTGGAAAGAGCGCGGTGTAAACCGTTTAGGTCATGAGGGCATGGTAAAAAAATGGGCTGGGGCACATATTGGTTCCTCGGCTAACATGTCTAAATTGGTTAGAGAGAATAAAATTTCCGCCCATTGTTTGCCTCAAGGTGTTATTGTTAATCTTTGGCGTGAAATTGCAGCAAAGAGACCAGGACTGATTACTAAAGTTGGTCTAGGGACTTTTGTAGACCCTAGATTAGAGGGTGGAAAGATGAATGATGTCACTGAAGAAGAACTGGTAAAGCTAATAGAGTTTGAAGGTGAGGAGTACCTTTTCTATAAGTCTTTCCCGGTTGATGTGGCATTAATAAGAGGCACTACGGCAGATGAAAAAGGCAATTTGACTATTGATAAAGACGGCTGGATTTTTGAAATACTGCCTATTGCACAAGCTACAAAAAATTCTGGTGGGATAGTGATTGCACAGGTTGAATATTTAGCCCAGGCAGGAACATTACATCCTAAGAAAATCAAAGTGCCAGGTGCTTTAGTTGACTATATCGTTGTTGCCACAAAACAAGAAGCCTGTTGGCAGACTGAAGGTTTATATTATGACCCAGCTTTCTCTGGTGATGTAAAAGTACCATTAGAAGCAGTACCTAAGTTACCATTAACTGATCAGAAAGTTATCGTGAGACGTGCCAGTATGGAGTTGGTAAAAAATGCAATAGTTAATCTTGGCTATGGAATACCAGCTGATGTTGCTAAAATCGCTGCAGAGGAAGGCGTAAGTGAACTAATGACTTTAACAACTGAAGCAGGTGCTTTTGGCGGAGTTCCGGCTGCTCCACCTCATTTTGGCAACACATACAATGCAGAAGCGATGATTGAGCATGGTGCCATGTTTGATTATTACGATGGTGGGGGGCTAGATGTTGCTTACTTAGGATTAGCTGAAACAGATCGCTTCGGCAATGTAAATGTTAGCAAATTTGGTCCGCGTATAACTGGACCTGGAGGCTTTATAAATATCTCTCAAAATGCCAAGAAAGTAGTTTACGTTGGCAACTTCAATGTTGGTGCAGAGATGAAAGTCGAAGACGGGAAACTTGTGATTGTAAAAGAAGGAACAAGAATGAAGTTTAGAGATCACGTGGAACAGGTAACATTTAGTGGTAGCTATGCAGCCAAAATTAACCAAAATGTCTTATATATAACCGAACGAGCTGTCTTTACGTTAGAGGATGGTGAAGTAACACTTATTGAAATTGCACCTGGAGTTGACTTAGAAAGAGATATTTTAAAACAAATGGAGTTTAAACCTAAGATTTCAAAGGACCTTAAATTAATGGATGAAGATATTTTTAAACCTAAATGGAATAAACTCAAAGAAATTATAAAAGAAAAATAAACTCAATTTTATAAGGATGGCGATATATAATGAATTTCAGTCTAACACCGGAACAAGAAATGATTAGGAATGTTGTACGTGAATTTGCTGAAAAAGAGGTAGCCCCTATTGCAGCCGAGATTGATGAAACCGGAAGGGTTCCTATAGAAAATATTGAAAAAATGGCTGAATTAGGTCTTATGGGCATGCCATATCCTAAGAAGTATGGTGGGGCCGAAACAGATTATATTTCTTATATTATTGCTTATGAAGAAATCGCAAAAGCTTGTGCATCTACAGCCGTAATTTTGGGTGGTAATGTTTCGTTGACATGCTTTCCCATATATCAATTCGGCACAGAAGAACAAAGGCAAAAATTTTTAGTTCCACTGGCAAAGGGAGAGAAACTCGGTGCTTTTGCGTTGACAGAACCAAACGCAGGTTCTGACGCTTCAAATCAAGAAACTATCGCTGTTTTGGATGGCGATGAATATGTACTTAACGGCAATAAGATATTTATAACTGGTGGGGGCTTAGCAGATATTTATTTAGTGTTTGCGATGACAGATAAAACCAAAGGGTTAAGAGGAATAAGCAGCTTTATTGTTGAAAAAGGCACACCCGGATTTACCTTTGGTAAAAAAGAAAACAAGATGGGTATGAGAGGTTCTTGTACAACGGAATTAATTCTGCAGGATGTTAGAATTCCCAAGGAAAATCTCTTAGGCAGAGAAGGCGAGGGCTTTAAAATAGCTATGTCTACTTTGGATGTCGGCCGTGTTGGCGTTGGAGCATTATGCGTAGGGATAGCACAGGCTGCTTTGGATGAATCTATTAAGTATGCTAAAGAAAGAATTCAATTTGGGAGGCCTATAGGCAAGTTCCAAGCTATACAATTTATGCTGGCAGATATGGCTACAGAAGTGGAGACTGCTAGACTACTTGTTCATAAAGCTGCTTGGCTAAAGGACAACAAGTTACCTTTTAGTAAAGAATCTGCAATGGCAAAACTTTATGCTTCAGAGACTGCTATGAGATGTACATTGAAAGCTGTCCAAATTCATGGTGGTTATGGATATATGAAGGAATACAAGGTAGAACGATTGATGAGAGATGCCAAGATAACTGAAATATTTGAAGGAACATCAGAAATACAACGAATGGTTATTGGCAAATCACTTTTAAAAGACTAGTGATTGCATATGAGGAGGTAATATAAAATGAAGATTATTGTTTGTATTAAACAAGTACCGAATACCAATGAAATAAAAATAGATCCTAAAACTGGCACTCTCATAAGAGAAGGCGTTCCTAGTATCATCAATCCTGATGACAAGAATGCTTTAGAAGAAGCTCTTAAGTTAAAAGCCGAAAATGGAGGAACTGTTACTGTTATCACTATGGGTCCAAATCAAGCAGAAACAGCTCTGCGCGAAGCATTAGCAATGGGTGCAGATGAAGCCATACTTTTATCTGACAGGGCTTTTGCTGGAGCTGATACATTGGCAACTTCTCTCACATTAGCTAGCGCCATAAATAAACTAGGCAGCTTTGATCTGATCTTTTGCGGCAGGCAAGCTATAGATGGTGATACAGCACAAGTAGGTGCAGAACTGGCTGAACACTTAAATTTACCACAAGTAACATATGTACAAAAAATCAAATCAATTGAAAAAGATAAAATTTTAGTGGAAAGAGCTATGGAAGATGGTTATGAAGTCATTGAATGTAAACTTCCCGCTGTATTGACGGCAGTTAAAGAATTGAATACACCGCGTTACATTACAATGAATGGAATCGTTGATGCTTTTCGAAACAAAAAACCAGTGGTGTGGGGTATAAATGACCTTGAAGTGGATCCTGAAAAAGTGGGGCTAAAAGGTTCGCCAACTCAGGTGAAACGGACTTTTACCCCTCCGGCAAAGGAGCCTGGACGCACTATTTCTGGGCCGCCAAATGAATCAGTAAAAGTTTTAATAAAAGAATTGCAAAAAAGGCACATATTATAGGGGAGGAAAAACAATGGGTGTTTACATCGAAAAAGAAAACTGTATAGGCTGTGGTGTGTGTGTTTCTTCTTGTCCATATGGTGCAATTGTTATGGAAGGTTCAAATGCCGCTATAACAGATCAATGTACTTCTTGTGGTGCCTGTGTTGACAATTGCCCAGTAGAGGCAATTATAAATGATGAAGAAAAAGAAGTAGTTAATACACTAGATGCATACAAGGGAGTATGGATATTTGCCGAACAGCGTGGGGGAAATATTACAAATACATCATTTGAAATTCTTGGGCAGGCCAGGAACCTTGCTGATGATCTTGATGTTAAAGTAAGTGCGGTGTTATTAGGTAATGGTTTGGAAGATAAAGCAAAAGAGTTAATAGCTTATGGTGCTGATACCGTATATCTTATTGAAAATCCTGTTTTAGAAAACTATGTTACCGAAACATATTGCAACATAATTGAAAAACTTATTAACAAATTCAAACCTGAAATATTTCTTTTTGGTGCAACAAATATCGGTCGGGACTTAGCACCTCGTATTGCTGCACGTGTAAATACTGGTCTTACAGCAGATTGTACTGAACTAAGCATAGACCAGGATACGAAGCTATTAAAGCAAACACGACCTGCTTTTGGTGGTAATCTTATGGCTACCATTCTATGCCCAAATACTAGGCCACAGATGGCTACTGTCAGACCCGGTGTTATGCAGAAAATAAACCCCGATCCTTCTCGCCAAGGTAGTATTGTTAGAGAGAATTGTGATGATGAAGATATCACTAATACTCGCACGGTAGTTAAGGAAGTATTCCGAGATGTTAAAAAAGTTATAAATTTAGAGGAAGCACAAATAATCGTCTCCGGAGGCCGAGGCGTTGGAGGACCGGAAGGATTTAAACTTTTACAGGAAGTTGCAGACCTACTAGGTGGAATGGTGGGAGCCTCTCGTAGTGCTGTTGACGAGGGATGGATTCCTTCTACCCATCAGGTGGGCCAAACAGGTAAAACAGTAAGGCCAAATCTTTACATTGCTTGTGGTATTTCGGGGGCTATTCAACATTTAGCGGGTATGCAGAACTCAAAAATTATCGTTGCAATTAACAAAAACCCAAATGCACCAATTATGAAAATTGCTGATTATGCTATTGAAGGAGATTTATTCCGAGTGCTACCTGTTTTGATAGAAGAACTTAAAGAGCTTCAAAAGAAAGCAGGCGATGTTGCTGTTTAATAAAACAGCAACATCGATCGAAATATAATGGAATTTCAGCTATTTATACAGAAAATACTAGTTACCGTAGAGCAGATTTTTAAGAAGAGGGGTGATTGATAAAATGGAAAAATATTTAAACCAAAAAGGTAGGATATTTAACATCCAGCATTATAGCATTCATGATGGGCCGGGTATTAGGACTACAGTATTTCTTAAAGGCTGCCCATTGAGATGCTTGTGGTGCCAAAACCCAGAATCATATACAATTCACCCACAGCTATTTTTTATTAGAGAAAAATGTAGTGGTTGTGGCATGTGTATAACAGCCTGTTCTCACGGTGCTATTCAATTAGAAAACGGTTACGCAAAGACAGATCGCAATTTGTGCAAAAACTGTGGCATGTGTGTTGAAAAATGTTTAAATGAGGCAAGAACTATAGTTGGAGAGGAAGTTACAGCAGGAGAGGTTTTTGCAAAGATTGAAAAAGACAAGATATTTTATGATGGCTCTGGTGGAGGTGCAACTATAAGCGGTGGTGAACCCCTAGCACAACCGGAATTTACTAAAAGTATTCTTAAGTTATGTAGAGAAGCCGGTATTCATACTGTGGTAGAGACAAGCGGTTATGCCAAAGAAGATATAGTTTTTAATGTGCTCAAATACGCTGATATGGTGTTTCACGACTTAAAGCACATGAATCCTGAAGAACATAGAAAACTAACCGGTGTAACAAATGAAACTATTTTAAAAAACATTAAGCATCTGTATCATGATATGAAAAAAGAAATTGTCGTGCGAATGCCGATTATCCCTGGCTACAATGATTCGGATGAAAATATAAAAGAAGCAGCTAGATTTATACTTGAGGAATTAGACAAATCCGTCTATGTACACCTATTGCCATTTCATAGATTAGGAGAATCAAAAATAGAGCGAATGGAAGCAAAGAAAACGTCCTTTTCAAGTAATCCTCCCGATGACAGGTCAATGGAAAAATTAAAACAAATTATGGAATCCTACGGATTGAAGGCTCAAATTGGCGGATAGCAAAAACCTACTTTCAAAAAATATTAAAACCCCCATCATATTATTTCTGTCATTTTTCTATGTATCCACATGTTATGAACACTAGAAAAATGAAAGATAAAATTCAAGAAGAGAAAGAGGAGGAAAAAAAATGAATAGTAGAGTTAAGAGGTTATATGAAAGACTCAGAGTGGATAAATTTCCCATTGTGTCGGAAAAAGCAGGTTTAATTATGGACTCTTATATACAAAATGAGGGGTTACCGACAATTGTAAGGCGCGCTATTGCCACAGCACATTACTTAGATAACAAGACAATTTATATTGAAGATGATGAATTAATTGTTGGTAACATAGCTTGTGAACCAATGGGAATGGAGGCAGGTTCTTTAGGACCTGCATGGCCGGATGAAGATTTGGATGACTTATTAAAAGGCAATTTGACTATGACAGATGAGGACAGAACAAAATTAAGAGAAATGGATTCCTATTGGATTGGGAAAAGCAGAACTCTTGATGAAAGGCAAGGGCAGTTTTATGATGATGAACGGATGTGGCCTTTTATTAGATCGGGATTACTATGCCCGCCTTGGCAGCGTAAAGATCAAGGACGCGGACAGGGCTCAGCTGGTGTAGGCTGGGGTTTAGGTAATGGTCTTAGCCTCGTGGTTCCAGACTATGCAAAGGTAGTTCATGAAGGATTAAACAAAGTAATTAATGATGCAAAAGAAGAACTAAGGAATATCCGTTACCATGACGTTGAAAGCATCCATAAAGCTGACTTTTTGAGAGCTACAATAATCGCCTTTGAGGCTATTATCCGCATAGCAGAGAGATATGCCGATCTTGCTGAAGAAATGGCTAAAAAAGAAGAGGTCCAAGTACGCCGTGAGGAATTAGAAAAAATCGCAGAAATTTGCCGTTGGGTTCCTGCAAATCCAGCTAGAACCTTCCACGAAGGAATACAATCATTCTGGTTCTATTGGATAATGATTGCTAGTGGCACAGCACCAGGTGGAAGATTTGATCAATTCATGTATCCTCTATATAAAAAGGATATTGAAGAAGGTCGTATTACCGATGAAGGAGTTCTCGAATTAATTGAGTGTCTCAGAATAAAAATATCAGAATTAAATTTTGTTGGTGGCGGAAAAAATCAGCGTGAAAAATGGGCCGGAATGGCCAGATGGCATAACTTTATAATCGGTGGAGTAAAACCTGATGGCAGTGATGCAACAAATGAGCTTTCCTACCTGATTCTTGAGTCAGCAAAAGATTGCCGAGTTCCTCACTTCACTATTACAGTAAGAGTTCATGAAAATACGCCAGAAGACCTTATGTTAAAGGCACTGGAAGTTGTAAAGACAGGAATAGGAATGCCTGCTTTTATTGGTGATGATGCTTATATCGGTTTCTTGACAGGTAATGGAGTCCCACTAGAAGAAGCGAGAGATTACGCTATAGCCGGATGTTTAGATGTAAACCTGCCAGGAAAATCCAGAATCAATGCATTCGGTATGTTTATTGTTCCATTAGTTTTAGAGATTACCATAAACAATGGTGTTCTTCCCCGCACTGGTGAACAGTTAGGGCCTAAAACTGGTGAATTTAAGGATTTTAAGAGCTATGAGGAGTTTTATGAGGCGTTTAAAATACAATTCAAACACTTTATAGGGATGGTCAGTGAAGAGCACAATATCTTGCTCCAGGCACAGAAAGAGCTGTTCCCAGATGTTGTCCATGCTGCTTTGATGCACGAAGGTATTAAAGTAGGTAAAGATGCCCTTAATCGTAAGATGCCTTTTGAAAATGGCTCTAAAGTAAATGTTGTGGGAATGGTAAATGTAGCTGATTCCTTAGCCGCAATTAAAAAGGTGGTCTTTGATGATAAAAAAGCAACTCTTGGTGAATTAAAGGCTGCTCTAGATGCTAACTGGGAAGGCTATGAGGAGCTTCATAAGCTGTGCTTAGATGCTCCTAAATTTGGCAATGGCATTGAATATGTTGATTCGATTGCAAATGATATATACCAGTATTTCATAGAGACTACACATTCCTTTACATCAATTTTTGACTCCAGAGTTTTGCCAACTGCTATTTCCATTACTGCTCACGCTCCTGGAGGGAGAATAACAGGTGCTACCCCGGATGGCCGTTATGCAGGTGAAACTTTTGCAGACGGATCCCTTTCCCCTGCACAAGGACGCGATAAAAACGGTCCCACTGCTGTAATAAAAAGTGCTATGGCAGTAAATCAAACACCCCTTGGAGCCACCTTATTAAACATGAAGATTCATCCTTCTGCCTTAAATACTACAGATGATATGAGGAAATTAGCTTCTTTAATCAAAATATATTTTAAAAACGGTGGCAAACATATTCAATTTAATGTAGTAGATAAAGCAACGCTGCTTGATGCACAGAAACATCCAGAAAAACACAGGGATCTAATTGTTAGGGTGGCAGGTTATAGCACATATTTTACAATGTTAACTCCTGAAGTACAAAATGAAATAATTGCCAGAAGTGAACACGAAGTTCTATAAAACAAATACTTTTTAAGTTAAATGTAAATCAGACGAATCTTGATTTTGTTCGTCTGATTTACAAACATTGAAGTTAAAGTATCATTTTATATATTTACTATATTATGTTTTACTAATAACAGCATCTAAAGACTTTGAGGATCAAACGGTATAAATATTTGGAATAGGACGACTATTGAATATGCCAGAAGTATGTATTTATAACTGATTACACAAAGGCTGTTTTTAAGCGCCCTATTAAATTATTTGTTTTGTGAAGTACATTATTAGAAAGTGTTTTACAAATCTTTTTAAAGAGTATAAAATCAAACCTTTATCATGTTTTATTTTACAGTGCATGTAGATATTTAGAGTGTGTATATCATCTGGAAATTATAAAATCTGATTACTATTTTGAAACGACTTTAAAAAGAGTGGTAAAACAGGTTCTTCAAAATTTAGAAAGAATGGCAATAACTTGGCTTATGAAAAAGTATTACTTATATGGGTGTAAGCTTTCTAGGTACTCATAGCGGGGGAGGTATTTAAATGAATATATCAAGTATAATATCACAGAATGTTTCATTCTATTCACGCTGCAAAGCCATTATTGCTAGTGAAGATGGAAGAACATATACCTGGGCGGAACTAGAAAAGAACATAAATAAACTAGGTAATGCTTTGTTGAATTTTGGTGTACGTCGAGGAGAGATAGTGGCAGTATATTTACCAAACTCACCTGAGGTAGTTCTAACTTATTTTGCTATTGCCAGAATAGGGGCAATTTTTTTACCAATTAATATTCATCTAAAGACCAATGAAATATCCCATATACTTAATAATTCAAGATCACATTTTTTAATAGGTTCTTCTGTAGAAATTAAAGACAGAGTAATTAACCAACGGTTTTTATTTCCGCATTTGAGAAAAGTGATTACAGTGGGTGATTATGTTGATGGATGTGCTGATTTCTATTCTCTAATGGAGGCAGGTTCAAGTGAACTAGAGACTTATGATTGTGCGGAAGATGAACCATGTGCACTAGTTTATACATCTGGGACAACCGGCAAACCAAAGGGTGCAATACTAAGCCACGGCAATATTCTTTCTATTGGAGCAATTGATGCAGAATTACTACATATTAATGATCAGGATTTATTGCTGACTGCTACACCCTACTGCCACATATTTTTTGTTCAAACTATAGTTGCCCCTTTCATTAAAGGTGCTGGAATTATCACCATGAACCGCTTTAGTCCGGAGAAAAGTCTTGAAATAATTTCTCGATACAAAGTTACTCATTATTGCGGTGTTCCAACCATGTACGTGTATATGTTAAATAGGTTTAATAGAAACAAATATGACCTTAAATCATGGCGGGTTGCCCAAACAGCAGGTGCTTCAATGCCGGCAAAATATATTAGACAGATAGAAGAAAAGTTCGGTGTCAATATCTGTGAGACCTATGGCACTACTGAAACTAGCTCATGTATTACTTATAATAGAATAGGCCATGGTAAGGTAGGTTCAGTTGGACGGGTAGCACGGGGTATACAAATAAAGGTAGTAGACAATACAGGCAGAGAAATGCCTGCGGATAAAGTAGGTGAAATATTGGTTAAGAGCCCGGGGATGTTTTTGGGATACTGGGAGATGCCTGAAGCAACTAAGGCAGCTTTTAACGATGGTTGGTACCGAACGGGAGACTTAGGGATATACGATAAAGATGGTTATTTTTATATTGTAGGTCGGAAAAATGAGTTAATTATTAGTGGTGGATATAATATTTTCCCTAAAGAAGTAGAGGATGTAATTCATAGTCACCCCAAAGTGGCTGAAGCAGCTGTTGTAGGTGTTGAAAATCCTGAACTAAATGAAGTACCTAAAGCCTTTGTCGTAATGAAGCCTGGAGAACATATGACAGAAGAGGAGTTAATTCATTTTTGCAAGGGGGAATTGGCTGATTATAAAGTCCCCCTATATGTGGAGTTTATACAAGAACTCCCTAAAACTTCTACTGGAAAGATATTAAAGGCTTTATTACAAAAAAAGCCGGTTTTTAATCAAGTTTGTTCTAAAATATAAATTATTGGAATGGGCAAGGTTGTGGTATTATAATAAAGGATAAAAAGTTTTATAAAAAATTAACCATTATAGCAGTTCCTGTTATTTTACAACAACTTATAAATATAAGTACAAATCTAACAGATACAATTATGCTTGGTTCATTTGGAGAGACACAATTATCAGCCTCTTCCCTTGCTAACCAATACTACTTTATTTTTTACATTTTTTGTATGGGCCTTGGTGGAGGTACTGCTGTAATGACGGCACAGTATTGGGGGGAAAATGATACTGAGAGCATTAAAAAAACAACAACCCTGATGTTGAGGATTTGTTTTTTGGTCGCTACAGGTTTTATGATATTGACCATTCTTTTTCCTAGGGAAATTATGAGTATATATACCAAAGATAATACGGTAATTAGTTCGGGAGTAGAATATTTTAGATATTTGTCTTTGGTTTTTATTTTTCATGGATTAGCATTGACAATGACAATTGTTTTACGTTCTGTAGGAACCGTAAAAATGCCCTTGTTCGCATCTATATTCTCCTTTGGTTTAAATGTTTTTTTAAACTGGGTATTCATATTTGGGAAGCTAGGAATGCCGAGAATGGAGATTGGTGGTGCTGCGATAGGTACGCTACTGGCGAGGATAAGTGAGTTTGCAATAATTTTTACTTATTTATTTTTCTTTGATAAAAAAATAAACTACAAATTCAAAGATTTAATAAAAGAACAGGCAGTCAATTTTAGCGAATTCTTTACAGTAGCAATGCCAGTAATAGTTAGTGACTTGATACTTGTTTTTGGCAATAACGCTCTGGCTATGATAATGGCAAGAATGGGCAAAGAAATGGTTGCTGCCAATGCCATAACCACGGTTATAGTTCAATTAAGTACGGTTTTTATTAGGGGAATATCCGGCGCTAGTGGTGTAATAATTGGAAATACAGTAGGGAGAAAAGAAATAGACAAAGCCCAACAACAGGGTCAAGAGGTGCTAATAATGAGTATTATAATAGGGATTATTGCCAGTGTAGTAATAAAGATTATAAATCCGTTTTTAATTAAATTCTATAATATAATGCCCGAAACTAAAGATATCACAGAGTCGTTATTAGACACTATTTCATATATGATAATTTTTCAGTCTATTTCTTCTGTAATGACCAAAGGAGTTCTTAGAGGTGGAGGTGATACTAAATTTCTGATGGTGGCCGATGTGTTTTTTTTATGGGCTGCATCAGTGCCATTAGGTTATTGTGCCGGTCTAGTGTGGAAATGGCAACCTGCAGCAGTTTATTTTTGCCTCAAAATTGATCTTATTATCAAAAGTATTTGGTGCATATATCGTTTAAAAAGTAAAAACTGGATAAGAATTGTTAAGAGACTTGATGTGGATGATACAAATTTAAATTATAATGTGTAAAAGCGATCTTAAGAAGTTTACATATTTGAGCATTTCATTTGACAAGATTTTAATAGTATATACTATATCTTAGGCGGATAGGCTAAAGTAGAGCATCCGCTCTTTTTATATTTGTTTTAAATTAAACTTAAGTTTATCTAATTGTGTTAGTAAAAAAACTAATAAATATTGTTTTTCAATTTAGCTTTTCTAGAAAGTGAAAATTGTTAGCTTAAAATCTTTCTGACATGGCTTTATAATTGTACCAGGATACTCAATTAATCTTGAAACTTAATATCTGATAGGTCATAGGTGAATTCTACAAGCCGAAAGTTCATAAATATTGGTGCATTACATCTTATAGCCAGAGCTATAGCATCACTAGGTCTGGAGTCCAGCACTATAGATCGGTTATTTTGCTTTATATGTATTTCTGCATAATAAGTATTGTATCTGATATCAGTAATTACTACTTTTTCCAAAGTTCCACCGAGTTTTTCTATAGTCGTCTTTAGAAGATCTGGAGTTATTGGTCGTGGCGGTTTTACTCCCTGAATAGGCAAGACTATGTTTTGGGCTTCCAATGGTCCAATCATTATTGGAAGTACTTTTGTTTCTTCATTATCCACTAAAAGCACTGTAAGGTTTCCACTTACATCTACAGTAACGGTTTTAACCTTTAATTCAATCATTTTATCACCTCGATTTTAAAAAAATGATAGCATGCTTTCTATAACCTTATTATATCATACTTGTAAGGTTCGGTGGAAACCCTTAACAATCAAAGGGAGTAGTAGCTTATATGAAAAGTCCTTTTAAATTTAAACTTTTAAAAGCCTAATCGAGTGTCGGAAAGTGAATAAAAAAGAACCGTCCCCGAATATTCAAATATTCAGAGGGTGAAAAATGAATAAAAAAGAACCGTCCCCGAATATTCAAAAATATGGTATAATAATTGTCAGATAAAATATGTAAGGAAACTTTAAGCAATGCTGTGCACTTTTTAAAAAAGTTTTTTAATATTTGGAGGTGAAGCAATGGATTTGGAACTGGTAAGAGAAAATGTTTCTAAAGCTGTAGAAGAATTATTGGCAGTTGCACCAGTAAAACCAGGACAAATTCTAGTTGTTGGTTGTAGCACTAGTGAAATAGCCGGAGGAAGGATAGGGAAGTCTTCAAGTATGGAAATTGCTGATGCAGTTGTTAAAGGGATTTTCAATGTTATACCAGAACATGAAGTGAGCTTGGCGGCTCAATGTTGTGAACATTTAAACCGTGCCTTAGTTGTTGAAGAAGAAGTGGCAGAAAGATATAATTTGGAAATTGTATCGGTAGTTCCGGTTATGAATGCGGGAGGTGCTTTTGCTGCGACAGTCCGGGAAAATATGAAAAACCCGGTAGTTGTAGAACATATAAAGGGACACTTTGGTCTTGATATAGGTGATACATTAATTGGTATGCATATTAAACATGTGGCTGTTCCTGTTAGGCTTACACTCAATAAAATTGGACAGGCTCATCTTACGGCAGCACGATATCGTCCAAAACTAATTGGTGGCGCTCGTGCGGTAATAGTAGAAAGCTTTGGAAAAAACCCATGTTAAATGGCACTAAAATCTAAAGCAGGTCTTGCTTTACAAGTCTAGCATGAAACCTTCAAACCATTAGACTTTTAATAATTTCTCCGTTTTCTATATTTATTAAGCTGATGTTCGAATCCCTAAAAACGGCTATGGAAGGAATATCATCTTTGGGAAGGGCACAGGAGCCTGGGTTTAGTAGGACCAGCTCCTTTTTCTTTTCTAGTTTTTTAATATGGGTGTGACCGGTTATAAGAAGATCTATATTCCACTTTTTGCTAAGTGAAATCAGCTCCTCTTCACTAGCACTATGCCCATGGTTTATAAGAATTTGATAATTTCCGAGGGATAGCAGGGCATAAGGTGATTGAATTGGAACTGAGAGCATAACCTGGTCGATAGGAGCATCGCAATTTCCGGCAGCCGCAATAAAAGGAATCTCTAGCTTGTTTATGACATCAGCCAGTTCCTTTGGACTGTATCCTTCCGGAAGGGGGTTTCTCGGTCCATGATATAATATATCTCCTGCATGGATAATGAAGTCACAGGATCCAGTAACTTGTAAGGATTTTTTAAAAGCTTCCAAACTTCCATGAGTATCACTTAGTATTGCAATATTCATAGTTATACCTCCAAATTAAGATATTCCTTTTGTACAAACCACTTTAATATTTCTTTGAGAAAGTTCATCTATGAATCTATCGGGGTTTATTGCAGCTTCAGGAGCAAATACTCCTTTACGTGTTATCTCGCCATTTCCTATCATTAAGGCTCCTATGGCGAGGGGAACACCGGTAAGGTTGTTCATATTATCAGTTGCCTGATATACCAAGTGTTGTTTTTTACCATCTAGTCTACCCTTTATATCAACACGAATACCAGACATAGGGGTTTCAGGTTTCTGTATTTTTTCTAATATAGGTAAGGAGGCTTTTATAATCTTGCCCAATGTTTGTTTTTTCCCCACTGTATTAGTCAAACCTAAACGGGAAACTGCGATGGCTAATTTATTTAAGAAACTTTCTTTAAGACCGCCTTTTAATGTTACTGTCTTGACACCAGGTATATATAGAGGAAGTGTAACCGGTTCAGGATGTCCCAAATGATACATATCTACAAAACCTACAGGTTCTATAAATTCTACTCTTTCCTTTCTGCTACCGGCAGGAATCTCTACCTTTTTACCTTGAAGAAAGCTTGTAATTCGGCCTGTGAATATATGAATAGTATGTAAAGTAACAGCAAGACCTACAGCGTCATTAGCACTTCCTGCCCAATAGATGTTGATTTCTTCAACTTCATCCAAGTCATCAGCACCCTTACGAGCAAGAACGTTACTAATACCGGGAGTCCAGCCAAGACCGGTTAAGACAGATAAGCCAAGCTCCTTAGCCCTTTTATCAAGTGGCAATATACTTTCTACAGCATCATAATCATCACAAATACTGACATAGTTAACACCTGCGTCTAAAGCAGCCTCCACGGCAACCTTTTCATATCTATAGAAAGGTCCCATGGCACTTGCAACTACATCTTTACCTTTTATTGCTTCTACTAGAGTGTCAGGTTTATTTGCATCTATATAAACAGCCTTAACCTTATTGTCTAACTCTTTTGCTAACTTTTCAGCTGCCGCTGTATTAATATCAGCTATTATAAGCTCTTTAACTTCCGGTTTTGCTGCTAAATCCCTTACTGCACGGCTCCCCATATCCCCGGCGCCGCCTAAAACTACTATCTTCATGGGTTTGTCTCCTTTCGCTTTCAAACTGGATCACGTTTTTATTATACAACAAATTCTTTAGTACATGCTATTTTTCTTATATTTTTTTCTATTTTAGGTTAAGATAGGTAAACCAAAAAAATTACAATTTTTTTGAAGGGATATTATTTTTTAGTTATAATATATAGTAATTAATTTTGTGCAAAAACGATTAGAAGGCAAAGATGATTGCAAAGGATTCCTTTCAAACAAGACCGTTGCTGGCGGTAAAAGACCGCCCCTACAGGACAAACGTAGCAGGGGCAGCGTGCAGGACCAAGCTAAAAGTAACAGGTCTTGCTTTAGGAAGAGGTACTATTATCTTTACCAAAGTAACTTTCACACTTGATTAAGTATTTGACAAAGAGGAGTTTAGATATGAAACTGGGAGTATGCCAGATGGCAATTTCAGAAAAACTTGATGTTAATACAAAAAAGATTATCAACTTTATTTGCAAAGGGGCTGAGCAAAATATTGACATCATTGGTTTTCCTGAGATGGCTGTTACGGGATATACTAAAGAAATCCTATCAGATGAAAATCTAAATGAAATGGTTAATAAATCCCTTTTTGAGATTAGAGAAGTATGTAATAGTTTAGACATTGGGGTAATAGTAGGACATCCTTATAAAAAAGATGAGAAGCTTTATAATAGCACCTCGGTATTTTTACCAAATGGAAACACATATACATATGATAAAATGTATCCCACAGAAGTGGAATTAGAATATTTCGAAGTTGGAAAAAAAAGTCCTCTTGTCTTTACTTATGGTGGGGAAAAAATAGGTGTTATTATATGTCGAGACCAAAATTACCCGGAACTAACCAAAGAATTGGTAAAAGTAGGGGCTAAGTTTATATACATATTATCAGCTCATTTTTACAAGCCAAAAGAAGCTAGGTGGAAACTGGAAAAGAATAGGGCTATACCCATTACCCGAGCTGTAGAAAATAGTGTACATGTGCTGCTCTCTAATTTTATAGGATCACATCTTGGTATGGTAAGTCTAGGTAACAGTCTTATTGCTGACCCTGATGGAGCAGTAGTTAGCTCTGCCGGTGAATGTGAGGAAACATTACTGTCTGTTTCTATAAATGACTAATAAAATGACTATTTTACAAAAAAACTTGGCTTTTTATAAGTCAAGTTTTTTGTTTTATATCAAAGATATTCAAAAGGGATTTCATATAATATTGTAGAATAATACAAAAAGGAATAATTGGGGAAATATTTAGTCTGATCATATTTCAAACTCATGAGGTGAGATGATTGAATTCCGATATGGATATTATTGATCTTATCGATGAGGGTATTATAGCTGTAGATAGTAATGGTTATATCACCATATATAATAAAATGGCTCGGGATATTTTCGGAATTACACCAACTCAAGGGCCAGGCCATCCTGAAGGTCAAATTCAGGATGGTAACTTAGTTGCTATTGCTGACAACATATTAGGAGCAGACGACGGTGGGATGAAACCAAAAGATTTAGAGTTGATAGGTATAGATCCTTCTGAAATTGAAGAAGGAGATGCAATTGTAGCTATAGGTAAAAAAGGCGGAGCTATAGGAAGCGGTGTCTATAAGAAACTAGGGAAGGAGTTTACAAAAGGCGAGTTTTCATTAGAGAAAACTTTTGATGGTGTCAAAGTTCAAGTTATTATAAATTTTGACCTTAAGTTATTAAGGGTACGGGTTGGTGAACAAAATTATGACTATATCTACTTGTGGTCGGCAGCTCAATTAGTAATAATTGATGAAAAAACAATGAATGTGAAATTTTATCAAACAAAAGGGTATACAGCACGTGGTGAGGATTTAAAAAATGTTCTTTATGGTGAACAATATAGGGGAAAGGGTGTATATGGAAAAGTCATTAATGTAATAAAAAAACACGTTAGTGAATTACACCCAGACTCTCATATTATCAGAAGCCTTACTGATGTAGCTCGAGGCCAAAATCGCATGGTGAGAGGCTTGGAATCTTCTATAAATGGCATACCTGTGAGATGCTCCATTGAACCATTAAATGTTAGAGGAAGTAGAGTTGGTGCTTTGCTTAAAGTTACGGATATTACGGAATTAAAGGCATTGTTAAATGAGCGGGAAAAGGCTTTATGTACATTGGAAACTCTCGAAAGAAAGCTCAAAACTTATCATACTCAAGAAGAAGCCTTTAAAAACTTAATTGGTAATAGCGAAAAAATGAGAACTGTGATAGATGTAGCTAAAAGGGCTGCAGAAACCAGCTCTACAGTACTTTTATTAGGGGAGAGCGGTACTGGAAAAGGAGTGTTTGCGGAGGCAATTCACAATGCAAGCCCTCGCGAGGATAAACCATTTGTATATGTAAATTGTGCGTCCATCCCCGAGAATCTAATAGAAAGCGAATTGTTCGGCCATGAAAAAGGAGCATTTACAGGAGCTATTTCTGAGAAAAAGGGAAAATTTGAAATAGCTGATGGTGGAACAATTTTTTTAGATGAAATAGTAGAACTTCCATTGACTTTACAAGCAAAATTACTTCACGTTTTACAGTATAGAAGTTTTACAAGGGTAGGTGGAGTTTCACCAATAAAGGTTGATATGCGGATAATAGCAGCCACAAATCGTAATCTGGAAGCAATGGTAAAACAAGATAAATTCAGGGAAGATTTGTTTTATCGTATAAATGTTATATCAATCCTTTTACCACCTCTTAGGGAACGAAAAGAGGATATCTATCTTCTGGTAAAACACTTACTTCCACGTATACGGGAAAAGACAGGCAAATCTTGTAAGGAAATATCTGAAGATGTAATGAATATTTTTTTCAGATATAACTGGCCGGGTAATATTAGAGAGTTGGAAAATATTATGGAAAGAGCAGCTATTATGACGACTGGTGAGGTTATCATGTCTTCACATCTTCCAGGATATATATTTGAAAAATTACCGGTATCAACGGAAGGGTTAGTTGCAAAGGGAACCGGTACCCTTAAGGCTATATTACGTGAAGCGGAGATTCAAGCTATTAAGAAAGCTTTGGAAGCGTCCAAAGGGAATAGGCTAAAAGCTATGGAAATTCTGGGTATTGGAAAAACCAGCTTTTATAAAAAATTGAAACAGTATAAAGAAGAGCTGGTGCTGTAAAATGAATAAAGAAATGATTTTTCCAAAAACCTTGAAAAAAGGTGATACTGTGGGGTTAGTTGCTCCTGCATCACCAATACCAAAGGAACAAATAATCAAATGTAAGGAGATAGTAGGATCCTTAGGTTATAAAGTGGTTATAGGTAAAAGCGCTGATAAATCTTTTTTGGGTTATCTATCAGGCGACGATGAACTAAGAGCAGCTGATATTAATGAAATGTTTGAAAGAAAAGATGTAGATGGGATTTTTTGTTTAAGAGGCGGTTATGGAAGCTGTAGGATTGTAGACAAGCTGGATTTGGAAATAATTCGTTCAAACCCAAAGGTGTTCGTGGGATACAGTGATATAACTATTTTACACCTAGTATTTAATCAAATGTGCAATATGGTAACATTCCACGGTCCTATGGTAAGCTCAAATATGATTTCTCAATTTGATGATTATACCAGGAAGAGTCTTATAGACACCTTACAAATGGATAAGAAATTGGAGTTTATAAGTCCAGAAGGCAAAAAAATTGAGACACTAAACAAGGGTTTTGGCAGGGGATTATTAATAGGCGGCAATCTATGTCTTCTGGCTACGAGTATCGGCACTCCATATGAGCTGGAGACAGAAGGGAAAATACTGTTTCTAGAAGAGTTTAATGAAACTTCTTATAAGGTTGACCGCTTATTTCAACAATTAAAGCAGTCAGGAAAGTTAAAGGGAGTGAAAGGAATTATCCTTGGAGCATTTGAAAAATGCGGTCCGGAACATGAAGGTGATGCTTCTATAATAGAAATATTTAATGATATTATTAAACCCTTAAACATACCTACTGTCTATGATGTAAAAGTTGGTCACGGTTTTCCCACAGGCACACTGCCTTTAGGAGCGACTTGTGAGTTAGATGCTACTTGCTGCAATATAAGATTTACTAGAGAATAATATTTATGACAACATTACTTCTTTGACAAATATTAAATTAGTTCATTATAGTGAATTATGAGTTTACTATAATGAACTTTTGTTTTGCTGTAAAACCGTATTAGTGGAGCTTAGATTAATAAAGTTCACTTTTGCGAACAAAACAATCGAAAAAAATGGAGGTTGTAATGTAGTCGAATTACTGTATCATGTGTGCCAAGCCGATTACAAAGATTTTTAAAATACAGAGAATATTATGGCATTATTTTTGCTAATATAATTATTGAAGAATAGATGATGGGCATTGGGGGGTAGTATATGGATAAGGCAAGAATAGCAGTAGTTGGTTTTGGTAATGTAGGAAAAGAAGCTATGGAAGCGGTTTTAGCAAGCTCTGATATGGTGATGGCCGGTATAGTGGAAGTTCCTCAACTTGTCCTTGCCCTTAAAGGGAAAATACATGATTTTCCTGTAGTTTCCAATGTAGAAGAACTAGGCAAGGTAGATGTTGCAATAATAGCGGCAGGTAGTCGATGTATATGCCAAATAGCCCCATATTATCTTGAGCGTGGAATTAACACAATAGATGCCTTTGATATTCATGGGGATTCAATTATTAAGCTTAGAAATGAATTAGAACCACTAGCCAAAAAAAACAATGCGGTTGCTATAATTGCTGCTGGGTGGGATCCAGGAACTAACTCTTTAGCTAGGATGATTATGGAGACAATTGCACCTAGGGGTATGACTTATACTAATTATGGTCCGGGTATGAGTATGGGGCATACAGTAGCAGTCAAAGCAATTGAAGGTGTAGATGATGCTATTGCATTAACCATCCCTGAAGGAAATGGTATTCATAGAAGACTAGTTTATGTAAAATTAAAGCAAGGATATGATTTTAATGAGGTGAAAGAAGCTATAAAAGAAGATGCTTATTTTATTAAAGATACTACACATGTCTTTTGCGTTGACGATGTAGAAGTATTAAAAGATACAGGTCATGGAGTTCACATTGAAAGGAAAGGAGTATCAGGCACAACCCATAATCAGCGTATGGAGTTTATCATGTCTGTGACTAATCCTGCAGTTACCGCGCAAATCATGGTTTCAGCAGCACGAGCTAGCCTTAAACAAACGCCGGGGTGTTATACTCTTTTAGAAATTCCACCTATCGATTATTTTAATATTGGCAGAGATGAAGCTATACTTAGATATTTATAATCTCCTTTCTTAAAGAAATATATATAGGGAGGTGTTTTAAGGAAAAGTTAAAAGAGAGGCAATAAATAGAGGGAAAATACCAAAAACGTAGAATATATAATATACTCCTACTATTAATAAATGTAGGAGTGGGGACAATTTACAAAAAAGTAAGTAAATTAAGGGGGTAAAATCGTGAAAAAAAGGATCTTTTATGTGAGTTTGTTACTGCTGGTTGTATTTTCACTGAGTATCTTTCTTACAGCATGTGGAGGACAGCAGCAAGGAGGTGTCAGCGAGGAGCAGCCTGAGGAAGAGGAACTTGAGGCTGTTGAAGGAGAGCCTATAAAGATAGGACATGAAGTTGCTTTAACTGGGGATGCTTCTATGTGGGGGCAGTCTGAGAAGAACGCTCTAGAAATGGAAATTGAAAAAATAAATGCTGCCGGAGGTGTTGATGGAAGGCCGTTACAGCTGATTTCTTACGATAACCGGGCTGACTCTATTGAAGCGGTAAACGTAGCTAAACGACTTATAGACCAGGACAAAGTAGTTGCTATAATCGGTCTTGCTCAGAGTGGTGTAGCAAATGCTGTTTCTTCTGTTACTGAAGAAAAGAAGATTCCCTTTATTGGAACAACACCTACAAATCCCCTTGTAACTGTTAATGAAGACGGAACGGTTAAAAAATATGCTTTTAGGACCTGCTTTATTGATCCTTTCCAAGGGACAGTCGCAGCCCAATTTGCATACGATAGATTAGAAGCAAGAACTGCCGCTATACTTTATGATGTGGGATCCGATTACTCCTCTTGGCTGTCGAATTACTTTGAAGAGGCTTTTACAAAAATGGGTGGCGAGCTTGTGGCTAAAGAGGCATTTCGAACCGGTGAACTGGATTATCGCGCCATGCTAGGCAAAATCAAAGAAAAGGAACCCGATGTTCTATTTGTCCCAACTGCTCAAAAAGAAGCGGCTCTGGCTGCCAAACAAGCTAGAGATTTGGGAATAGAAGCTACTTTAATGGGAGGAGACAACTGGGGAAGCCCCGACCTTATAACTCTTGGTGGCTCGGCTATAGAGGGAGGATACTTTGTAAACTTGGCTTCACTTGAAGATCCGGATATTCAAGGTTTTGTTAAAGAATATAGAGAAAGATATAATGCAGATCCTGTTTTACCTAATCCGGTTATGGCAATAGATGGTCTATACATGTTAATCGATGCAATTAAAAGAGCAGGAACAACCGAAGGACCTGCATTAGCTGAGGCTTTAGAAACTACAAAGGATCTCCCAGTGCTAACGGGAATACTCACTATTGACCCAGACACCCATAATCCGCTTAACAAACCTGCAGTTATCCAACAGGTTAAGGACGGAGAATTTATATATGTAGAAACATATGTAACGAAATAAATTAAATGACTGAAAGCTGGCGGACAAAAAGCCGCCAGCCATATTTTACCCTATTTTGGGTCTTAGCACAGCTTTTTTTAGATAGGAGTTGACACAATGTTTTTGCAGACATTGATAACAGGGCTATCAATTGGCGGTGTATATGCCTTGATGGCAGTGGGTTATTCACTAGTATTTTCAATTCTAAACTTTAGCAACTTTGCCCATGGCGCTATTATAATGCTGGGAGCTTATATCGGTTACTTTCTAGTTTCTACTTTCAATTTCAGTTTTCCACTTTCTCTTATTGGTGCTGTGCTAGGAGCAGCTTTATTAGCCCTACTGAACGTACAGCTCGCATATACTCCCCTTATTAACCGACGTTCCCCTTCTCTTTATCTAATGATCACTGCCATGGGTGTATCAATATTTTTAGAAAATATGGTTTATGTAACATTAGGATCACATTTTTATTCATTTCCTGAGATTTTTAAACAGTCTACTATAAAATTTTTTGGCAGTGATATAAGTCCTTTAGATTTGTCAGCATTAGTTTTTTCATTAATCACCATATATACCCTTCACCTCTTTCTTGTCAAGACAAAGATTGGAACTGCCATCAGGGCTGCATCCTATGACATGACTACAGCTTCCTTAAATGGTGTAAACATGTCAAGACTTATTGGTGTGGTATTTTTGTTGGCTGGAAGCTTTGCAGGTTTAGCAGGTGTATTTTTGGGTATTAAATACATGGTTTATCCTACTATGGGTTGGATTACTAATAAAGCTTATATCGCTGCTGTTATCGGCGGCTTAGGAAGCTTGCCGGGAGCGGTTATAGGCGGTTTGGTTTTGGGACTTTTGGAAACATTTGTATCTGTTTATATCTCATCTACTATTAGAGATGTATTTAGCTTTTCTCTTGTTATTATCTTCTTGGTTTTATTGCCGGCTGGTTTGATGGGCCGACATTTGGAAGAAAAGGTGTAGGGGAGGTAGGATAAATGGATTATTTTTATGGAGTCATGGCGGTTATATGTATAGAAATTATTGCTACAGTAGGTCTTTCAGTATTCACTGGTTTTACAGGCCTATTCTCCCTGGGTCATGCTGCTTTTATGGCCATAGGAGCATATACAGCTGCAATACTCACATATTTTTATGATGTTCCATTTGTATTAGCACTATTAGCGGGAATGGTGATGGCAGGACTCGTGAGCATAATATTAGGTTTTCCAACCCTTAGAGCAAGGCTTAGAGGAGATTATTTCGCTATTGCCACAGTAGGATTTGGTGAGGCCATAAGGGTCATATTGGAAAATCTTTCGATAACACAAGGAGCCCGTGGCTTACCAGGAATAAAACACTATACAACTCTACCGGTAGCGGTAATATTTGCAGTACTTATAGTATGGATTACAAAAAATTTCATTTGGTCGAAATTCGGGCGAAATGCTATAGCAGTTAGAGAAGATGCGGTAGCCGCAGAAATGGCGGGTATCGATTTATTCAAAGTTAGGATGTTATCTCTAATATATAGTGCTATGTGCGGAGGTTTGGCCGGTGGTTTGTTTGCACATTATCTTAACTTTATTCAACCAGCAATGTTTACTTCTATTCTATCAACACAGTTGACCTCAGCGGTTGTAGCCGGCGGAATGGGAAGTATAACAGGGCCGGTTTTAGCTATTACGCTGTTTATTGCAGTTCCCGAAGTTTTACGAGTAGCCAATATGTGGCGTTTGGTTGCTTATGGCTTAATTCTTGTACTTATTATGATTTTTAGGCCTTCGGGAATTTTAGGATATCACGAGCTATCCTTTGAATGGATCTGCAGTCTTTTCAAAAGAAAAACCCGGAACAAATCAGCTGGTGGAAGGGAGATATAAAGCATGCCGATACTAGAATTAGATAATGTTACAAAGAGCTTCGGTGGAATTGAGGCAGTTAAGAATGTATCCTTTTCTATTGATAAGGATGAAATCATCGGGCTGATTGGTCCTAACGGTGCTGGTAAAACTACAATTTTTAATCTAATCACCGGCGTATATAAAGTTACTGAAGGGAAAATAAAATTCCAAGGAAATGATATTACTGGGAAAGATCCCGTTTCAATAGTAAAGAGCGGTATTTCGAGGACATTCCAAAACATACGTTTATTTAACAAGTTAAGTGTAATCGAAAACATCAGAACGGTTCTTTATCGGGAAGCAAATTATAATCTTGGAGATGCTTTGATCAGAACGCCTAAAGTGACTAGAATAGAAAAGATGCTTTATGAGAAATCACTGGAGTATCTAGAAGTAGTTGGTCTTACCGATTATGCAAGAAATAGAGCAGACAGCCTTCCCTACGGTTTACAAAGGAAACTGGAGATTGCGCGAGCTTTAGCTTTAGACCCAAAATTACTCCTGCTTGATGAACCGGCGGCAGGAATGAATCCTGATGAGTGTATAGATTTAGTGGAGCTTATTGTAAAAATAAAAAAGGCTTATAATTTGACGATTATGTTGATTGAGCACCATATGGATGTAGTTATGGAACTTTGCCCCCGAATAATTGTAATAGATTTTGGCAGGAAGTTAATGGAAGGCTCAAAAGATGAAGTTCAAAATGATCCCAGGGTATTAAAGGCTTACTTAGGGGAGGAATATATGGATGCTTAGGGTTGAAAATTTGAATGTGTTTTATGGAAGAATTCATGCGTTGAAAGATGTAAATATAAAAGTTAATGAAGGAGAAATTGTTACAATAGTCGGTGCCAACGGTGCAGGGAAATCTACGTTGATGTGGACTTTGGCAGGGGTTCTTAAAGCTAAAAGTGGCTTGATAACATATAAAGGCAAGCCCCATCCTAATACAGCTCATAATGCAGCTGCCAATGGCATAATTTTGGTCCCCGAACGACGAAGATTATATGCAAACCTGACTGTACGGGAAAATCTAATAATGGGTGCTTTTTTAAGAAAAGATACTGAAGGGATAAAAAGAGATTTTGAATATGTTTACTCATTGTTCCCCATATTGAAAGAGAGGACATCTCAATATGCAGGAACATTAAGTGGTGGCGAGCAGCAAATGGCTGCAATCGCCAGAGGATTGATGTCAAGACCTAAAATACTGCTTTTAGATGAACCGTCATTGGGTCTGTCGCCTATATATACCGCTGAGGTATTTAGAACTATTTTGGAAATTCGGGCACAAAAAACAACAATACTTTTGGCTGAACAAAATGCAAAAAAGGCTTTGGAAATAGCCGATAAGGCATATGTTTTAGAAACCGGTCGTGTCGTGCTTTCCGGTTCAGGCAAGGAGCTTTTGGCAAATCCAGCGGTGCAAGATGCGTATTTAGGTGTGAGGCATAAAGCTATATAGTATATATGAAGGTGATTATAAGTTTTAAGCCAAGGGGATGTTTTGATTTTATCTAAAAATGAAATCCAAGCATCCCCTTAGAAGCGCAAATACTTGTCAGAAAAGTTAATCTTGACACTTTATGGAGAATATTGATACAATGAGGACATCAGATGTCAGACTTTTACAGTATGGAAGGGGGCATGGTTATTTAGCAAAACACTAAGTGCCTGCTTACCTAAATGAATTTTACAAAAAATAACGGGGGGAGTTTTCAGTGAAAATTCGTAAGTTACTGGTTATAAGTCTGGTAATATTATTAATGACAGGTCTTCTGGTAGGGTGCGGCCAACAGGCACAGGCACCAACGGAAGAACCAGCATCTGAAGGACAGCAGGAGGAAGCCCAAGAAAAAAAGATTAAGGTTGGTTTAGTATACGATGTGGGCGGCCGTGGAGACCTTTCCTTTAATGATAGTGCTTATGCTGGATTAAAGAGGGCTGAAGAGGATTTCGGTGTAGAAGTTATTGATTTGGAACCTTCTGGCGGTGGTGAGGACAGGGAACAGCTCTTAAGACTCTTGGCTGAAGACGGCTATGATTTAATTTTCGGTGTAGGGTTCATGTTTACAGATCATATCGCAAAAGTTGCAGAAGAATTTCCAGATACAAAATTCGGCCTCATTGATGGTGCTGTAGATGACATTGATAGCAGCTCAAATATTTCCTGCCTGATGTTTAAAGAACATGAAGGTTCTTTCCTTGTAGGGGCAGCTGCGGCGCTAAAATCCGAAAGCGGCAAGGTGGGCTATATTGGCGGTATGAAATCACCTATTATAGAGCGGTTTGAATACGGGTACTTGGCCGGTGCCAAATATGTAAATCCAGATATAGAAACCTTTTCTGACTATGTAGGGACTACCGGAGATGCCTTTAAAGATCCTGTAAAGGCTAAGGAATTGGCCCTTAAGCAAATAAAGGCCGGTGCAGATGTGCTTTATCATGCCTCAGGTGCTTCAGGAATAGGTATGATTGAAGCGGCAACGGCTAATGAAAAACTTTCCATTGGTGTTGATTCTGATCAGTCATTGACTGCCACTGATGAACAAAAACCTTTCATACTAACAAGTATGATGAAGAGAGTTGATAATTCGGTATATGGGACCATCAAAGATTTTGTTGAAGGTAAGTTTGAGGGCGGGTACAGAATTTTCGGCCTGGAAGATGATGGTGTAGGTTATGCGGTAAATGAATTTAACAAGGAACTCATTTCAGACATACAAGCGAAACTGGATGAGTTGAAAGATAAGGTAATAAATGGAGAAATAAAAGTGCCCGCAGACAAAAACGAATATGAAGAATTCTTAAAGACTTTGGAGTAAACAAATACTGCGGGGTGACTTAAAATAGTCACCCCGTTGTTATTGAGTGATACTTGATTTTAGGGAGAAGTTAATCCCATATCAATGTAAGCCTAGTCCATCTTGAATTTAACCGGGCTTTACATCTGATATGAGTAGAGATGAGGAAATATTATTAGTTGCATAAAAGGAGCCTCAAGGGAGGGGTTTTATTGGAAAAAGCGGTTGTTTTAAAAAATATCACCAAACGTTTTCCCGGAGTTGTAGCAAATGACAGAATAAATCTAGAAGTACAAAAAGGAGAAATCCATGCTATTGTTGGAGAAAACGGTGCCGGTAAAAGCACGCTTATGAAGATCTTGGCAGGTCTTTATCAGCCTGACGAAGGCGAAATATTTGTTTTTGGGAAAAAAGAAGAAATATGCTCACCCAGCAAAGCTATTGAGTTAAAAATTGGTATGGTTCATCAACATTTTATGCTGGTAGACCGTTTCACCGTTTTGGAAAACATTATCCTGGGAGCTGAGAAAAAGAAAGGTTTTTTTATTGATCAAAAAGCCTGCAGGGAAACTGTAAAAAAACTTTTGGATTTATACAATTTTAAATTAGATGTGGATGCAAAGCTGGAGGATATTTCAGTAGGCCATGCCCAAAGAGTGGAAATAATGAAAGTGCTTTACAGGGGTGCGGATATTCTTGTGCTGGATGAACCTACAGCTGTGCTTGCCCCTCAGGAAGCAGAGGAACTTTTTGTAAACCTTAAAAGGTTGAAGGAAGAGGGCAAAACCATAATCTTTATCAGCCATAAACTGGATGAAGTGCTGAGCATAGCCGACAATATAACGGTTTTGCGGCAGGGTAAGGCTGTGGGAACTGTTCCGGCAAATTCGGTGACCAAAGAGGAACTGGCGAGGATGATGATTGGCAAGCCGGTGTTGATAAAATTGGATAAAACCCCTGCTGAAAAGGGTGAAATAAAGCTATCCTTACAAGATTTGATAATTAAGGGACATGGGGGGAAAAATCTATTAAACGGTGTAACATTTAAGGTTTATGGCGGGGAGATTTACGGTATTGTGGGAGTTGAAGGCAATGGTCAGAAAGAACTGGCAGAGGTTATCATAGGCCTTCTGCAGGACTATGACGGAGATATTAAGGTTAACGGCAAGTCCACCAAGGGATTGACCATAAAACAAATAAGAGACATGGGAGTTGGCTTTATTCCTGAAGACCGCCATCGACAAGGTTTGGTGCTGTCAATGAAAGTATGGGAAAACAGCATATTAGGTCTTCACAGGAAAGAAGAATTTAGCAAAAAAACATCCATCAACATGAAGAAAGCTGAAGAGTTTAGTTCAAACAATGTAAAGGAGTATTCAATAATGATAAGCTCAATACACCAGGCAGTTGAAAACCTTTCTGGTGGTAATCAGCAAAAGGTCATTCTAAGCCGGGAACTATCTCAAAATCCCAGTGTGGTTCTAGCGGTTCAGCCCACTCGAGGTTTGGATATCGGTGCCATGGAATTTGTTCACAGACAGCTTTTAGAGAAACGTCTGGAAGGAAAGGCGGTACTTTTAATATCGGCTGATTTGGAAGAAGTTTTATCAATTTCGGATAGAATTGGCGTAATTTTTGACGGTGAGATTGTAGCAGAGTTTACGCCAGAAGAGATAACTTTAGAAGATATTGGAGTATATATGTTAGGTGCTCATAAGAAAGTAGGTGAGAGTTCATGAAAAAAGACCGTATTATCCTGGCTTTAAAGATATTGGCTCCTATTGTAGCCATAATTCTGGCTGTTTTCATAAGTTCCCTTGTTATATTAGCTATAGACAAGGATCCTCTGCAGGTTTTTTATACTATGTTTAAATTTAGCTTCAGACGAAGTGATAGTATAGCAATTATTCTATTTAACGCTACACCTTTAATTTTCTCAGCTTTGGCGGTGTCAATAGGTTTTAGAATGGGGCTTTTTAACATCGGTATAGAAGGCCAGTATTTAATAGGAACTTTTCTGGCTGCACTGGTAGGTTTTTCAATAAAAGGCCTTCCGGCTGCTATTCACCTGCCTCTTGTTGTTTTGGCGGGAATAGCCGGGGGAATGATATGGTCTTTTATCCCAGTTATTCTTAAAATTAAGCGTGGTGTTCACGAAGTAATAAGCACAATAATGCTCAACTATGTAGCCTATTCTTTAATTCACTATTTCATAGCCGATGTTTTTAAAGACCGTCAGCAGTCAATGATTGAAGGTATGGGTAGTGTATTGGTAAGGACTCCTAAACTCGCTGTAAGTGCTAATATTCCCAAGATGCACGGATTCCTGAGCCTTTTCGGTATTCAACTGCCAAAACATGTGTATCTGAACTGGTTTTTCCCCATAAGTGTAATTCTTGCAGCTGGAATTTACTACTTGATTATGCATACACCTTTTGGTTTTGAACTTCGTGCTGTAGGTCAAAACCCTCAAGCATCTCGAATTGCAGGAATAAACCCCGAGAGGACTTATTTGAAGGGATTTTTACTTAGCGGAGCTGTTGCAGGATTAGTTGGTCTTTCGGATTTAACGGGTTATTTCTATTATATGGATTTAGATTTTCCCCAAGGTTATGGTTTTGATGGAATAGCCGTTGCGCTCATAGCCCAAAACAATCCTTTTGGAATAATTGCGTCGGCAATACTTTTCGGTTTTTTAAAGCGGGGTTCGGAAGGAATCCAGGCACTTTTAAAAGTGCCCATGGATACAATTGTAATTCTCCAATCCCTTATGATAATTTTTATAGTTGTTATTACCAAGGTTTTCAATGACTATGTGAAACGCTTGGAAAAGAAGGAGGTGGCCTAAATGGTTGTAGCTGAACTTTTCGCATCAAGTCTCAGAATGGCCGTCCCTATACTGATTACTGCCATCGGTGCAGTTTTTACTGAAAGATCGGGAATAGTAAATATCGGTCTGGAAGGAATGATGATAGTAGGATCCTTCTGGGCAAGTGTTGGAGCATATTATTACGGACCCATCATGGGATTGTTTTCTGCCATGATTGCAGGTGCATTTCTAGCTCTAATACACTCGATTATTACAGTGACTTTTCGTGTAAATCAGGTTGTAAGCGGTGTTGCACTTAACATTTTGGCTTATGGAAGTTCAAGGTTTTTATGTTTGCTCATATTCGGCAAAGCTACCACCTCCCATCATGTTTCAGGTTTTACTACAGTAGACATACCAGGATTATCTGACATAGCTTTTTTGAAGCCTCTCCTAGCTGATATTTCTCCTATTTTGATAATGGCATTGGTCATGGTGCCTATTGCCAAGTATATTATTGATAAGACGGTGTTTGGTCTTAGATTGCGTTCAGTGGGAGAAAATCCTTTGGCAGCAGATACTTTAGGAATAAATGTTTTTGCCCTAAGATATGCCAGTGTTGTAATAAGTGGTATGCTGGCAGGAATAGCAGGAGCATATTTGACCATGGAACATACAGGAATGTATGTGGAAGGAATGACCCAAGGTAAGGGATACATCGCTATGGCGGCAATGATATTCGGGAACTGGACGCCAACTGGCACATTCGGGGCTTCTCTACTGTTCGGTTTTGCTGAGGCTCTTAGCTTAAGGGCCGGCGAGGGAAGCATTGTTCCATACCAGTTTATAAAGATGATTCCTTATGTTCTGACATTGGCAGTCTTGACCGGTATTGTCAAAAAGTCCACACCTCCTGCAGCTAGCGGAGTACCATATGATAGAAGCTCAGGTTAATAATTGAAAGGAGTCTTTAATATGAAAATTAATGTTATAAAGCTTATGTCTCCTTTACATGGGGAGGAGAAAGTTCTTAAAAGTCTACAATCCACGCTGGACTTTTTCAATGATAACTTCAAGGTGACTTATTGTTTGCCTCAAGAAACCGAGGAGCTCACTATAGTATGGGTGATGACGGGTGGCGTTGAGGGAGAGTTTAAGAAGATATATCCTTGGTTAAAAAAACCTATTTTTCTTTTGGCTGAAGATATTAACAATTCACTTCCAGCAGCACTGGAAATCTTGGCATATATACGTATGCAAGGTGAAAAAGCCTACATATTACATGGAAGCTTTGACAATATAAAAAAGGATATAGAAAGAATATATTCTTTGCAAAAGGCGGCAAATAAGATTAGTAATGCTCGGATTGCTAACATTGGCGGACCATCTGATTGGCTTATTGCAAGTCAAGTGGACTTCGGTAAAGCTCACACTCTTTGGGGTTCGACTTTTTTGTATTATCCCATGGAAGAACTGTTAAAATACATAGAGACTAGTGAACAGATAGAAAATAATGGATTTTTAACAAAAGCAACCTCCATAGAAAATGTGTCTGAAAATGTTATTAAGGAAGCTGAGAAGATTTATAATGGTATAAAGAAACTGGTTACAGAAAAAGAAATATCAGCATTTACTCTAAAATGCTTTGACCTATTAAGCATAATTTCCAACACGGGATGCCTTCCAGTAGCTCAACTTAATGATGAGGGAATTATCGCCGGATGTGAAGGGGATATGCCGGCACTTTTTACTATGTTTTTGGTGTATGCACTAACTGGAAAGCGTTCTTTTATGGCAAATCCCTCTAAAATAAATAAAGAGGATAATACTGTATTGTTGGCACATTGCACAGTTCCTACTTGTATAGTGGAAGAATATGCATTAAAGACTCATTTTGAGTCCGGGATAGGTGTTTCAGTAGCCGGTAAATTTAATAAAGGGCCTGTAACATTAGTTAAGATCGGTGGAAAGGCTTTGGATAAATATTATATATCTGAAGGGTTAATTGTATGTAATACTGATGATGACAATAGATGCAGGACCCAGATAGAAGTAAAGCTAGATTACAATTTAGAAAGGCTAATGTCAGATCCCCTAGGTAATCATCAAATTGTAGTCCCCGGTCGAGTGGGAGAGATATTAAGAGAATTTATGGAATTTATGGTATAATTCAGGTATAGTTTCTTACTCAAAATTTGTAGATAGTGATTTTACAGTTAAGCAGCTTATAAAACTAAGTGTTCATATATAAAATTGACTTCATGAGAGGTGATTTGCCAATGTCTAAGATAAATGAAGAAGAACTAGTTGAAAAGGCTTTGTCTGCTATGAAAAATGCTTATGTACCCTATTCAAAGTTCCCAGTAGGGGCATGTGCTATAACTGCTGATGGAAAGGAAATTACCGGCTGTAATATTGAAAATGCTTCTTATGGTCTTACAGTATGTGCAGAACGTGTTACCCTTTTTAAAGCATTTTCAGAGGGGAAAAAAGATATCATTGCTTTAGCTGTGGCAGGAGAAGTAGAGGAACCTATATCACCTTGCGGAGCCTGCCGTCAGGTTATATCGGAATTAGCACCGAAAGCTGTAGTCTATCTTTCAAATAGGGATGGTTCAAAAGTTAAAAGGATGACAGTTGAAGAGCTTTTACCCTATGGTTTTAAGCTATAGCAACTTTTCATAAACTTTCGACAGCTGTACTAGATAATAGAAGGGTGTGTCAATATTATGTTTTTCGTGCCGGAAATAATAGAGAAAAAAAAGCGTGGATTAAAACTATCTGATAAAGAGATACGTTTTATTGTAGAAGGTTATGTAAAAGGACATATTCCTGATTATCAAATTTCTGCTTTACTTATGGCAATTTACTTTAAAGGAATGGACTTAGAGGAAACTACAAGTCTCACTATGGCTATGGCAAAGTCTGGGGATATGGTTGATTTGTCTGCCATAAAGGGAATAAAAGTAGATAAGCATTCAACAGGTGGTATTGCAGATACAACCACTTTGGTGCTTTTGCCATTGGCAGCTTCGGTAGGTGTAAAAGTAGCGAAAATGTCAGGGCGTGGCCTAGGCCATACCGGAGGAACCATGGATAAGCTTGAATCCATTCCGGGGTTTTTGTGCGAATTAGATGGTAATACCTTTATAAAAGCGGTAAATAACATAGGTGCTGCTATTACAGGTCAATCTAAAAATCTTGTCCCGGCAGATAAAATGTTGTATGCTCTGAGAGATGTGACAGCAACAGTTGATTCTATGCCCTTGATAGCGAGTTCAATAATGAGCAAGAAACTTGCAGGTGGTGCTGACAAAATAGTATTAGATATTAAATTTGGCAATGGTGCTTTTATGAAAACATATGATGATGCTTTAGAATTAGGCAAGATCATGGTTGATATAGGAAAGCTTGCGGGCAGGGAAACTATAGCTTATGTTACTGACATGGATCAACCCTTAGGTCTTGCAGTTGGTAATGCTATAGAAATTATAGAAGCAGCCGAAACCTTGAAAGGAAGAGGCCATGAGGACCTATTCTCATTATGTATTGAACTGGGTTCTGAAATGATGTTGTTGGCAAATATTGAATCTGATAAAGAAGAAGCTGTAAAAAAATTAAAAAATAGCATAAAGGACGGGAGAGCTTTAGAAAAATTTAAAGAGATTATTGCAAACCAAGGAGGGAATCCAAAGGTATTAGAAGATTATTCATTACTCCCAAAAGCAAAGTTTAAGATCGACATAACAGCCTTAGAAGACAGTTATGTAAATAGAATAGACGCTATTCGAATAGGCCTTGCCGCTATGAAAATAGGAGCAGGCAGGGAGAAAAAAGATGATATTATTGATTCGGCAGTGGGTGTATGGATAAATAAAAAAGTCGGAGAAAAAGTAAAACAAGGGGAAGCTTTTGCCAGAATTCTTGCCAATGATGAAAAACAACTTAATTGGGCTTCAGATGAGGTTGTAGAATCTTTCGAATTTTCTACAAAACCTGTCAGCAAGAGGAAAGTAATATGGGCAAAAATAACAAAAGACTTGGTTATAAAATTTTAGTAAAACAGAAACCGTTATCTTCACCAGACCCACTTTTAATACCAGAAACACTAGATTACATACCATAGTGAAGGATGATATAATTATGATACAAAGAGTTCTTTTATTAATTTTAGATAGTGTAGGTATAGGTGAACTTCCTGATGCCAGAAAATATAATGATGAAGGCAGTAATACTCTTGGTAATATGGCTGAAGCTGTTGGAGGTTTAAATCTTCCTAATTTACAACAACTTGGTCTCGGGAACATTGGTGATATAAAAGGAGTCCCACCGACAAGCAAGGCTATAGGTTCTTATGGCAAAGCAGCAGAAAAATCTGCAGGTAAAGATACAACAACTGGTCACTGGGAGCTAGCAGGGATTATCTCTGAAAGACCATTTCCTGTCTATCCTAATGGTTTTCCATCAGAGGTTATTTATGAGTTTGAAAAAAGGATAGGTATTAAAGTTTTAGGGAATAAAGTGGCATCAGGGACAAAGATAATAGAAGAGCTGGGTCAAGAACATATAAAAACGAGAAAACCCATTGTTTATACTTCTGCTGACTCAGTTTTTCAGATAGCTGCCCATGAAGAAATAGTTCCTTTGGAAAAACTTTATGAAATGTGCCGTATTGCCCGGGAAATACTCAAAGGAGAACATGCGGTAGCAAGGGTTATAGCCCGGCCTTTTATAGGCGAACCGGGAAAATTCATAAGAACATATAATAGGTCCGACTTTTCATTGACACCTCCTTATGCCACATTATTGGACCATGTAACACAAGCAGGGATGCAGGTTTTTGCTGTGGGTAAAATATGGGATATTTTTGCTGGGCAAGGTATAACTAAAGCTTTTCATACAAAAGGCAACATGGACGGTGTTGACAAGACATTAGAGGCCATGGAACAATTGGAAAGGGGTCTGGTTTTTACGAACTTGGTAGACTTTGATTCCCTTTATGGTCATCGGAACAATCCTATCGGATATGCTAAAGCACTGGAAGAATTTGATGAACGTCTGCCGCAAATTCTATCAAAGCTTTCAAATGACGATGTAATAATTATCACAGCTGATCATGGATGTGACCCCACAACTCAAAGCACCGATCACTCAAGAGAATATGTTCCAGTTATGATTTTTGGCAGCAGAATAAAAGATGTCAATCTTGGTATCCTTGAGACTTTTTCTGATATAGGGCAGACTGTAGCAGACTTATTGGGATGTGAAAAACTAAAAAATGGCAAGAGTTTTAAAAAGCTAGTAATAAAGGCATAGAGTTGCCTGGGGAGGGATGTAATGGCCTATTTAGATGAAGTGTTAAAAGCTGTAAAATATTTAAAAGAAAAGGAAATAAAGCCAGAAATAGGAATAATACTTGGAAGCGGTCTTGGAGATTTAGTAAATGTTGCAAAAGATAAAATCGTAATACCCTATTCTAATATTCCTAGATTTCCTGTTTCTACAGTGAAAGGGCACAGGGGCAATTTAGTTTTCGGGAGAATAAATGAAAAGAATGTAGTACTTATGCAAGGGCGTTTTCATATATATGAAGGATATTCTATTGGGGAGGTGGTTTTTGGAGTTAGAGTGCTGGGCTTGCTAGGAATAGATACACTGTTTGTCACCAATGCAGCTGGAGGAATAAATAAATCCCTACAACCTGGAGACCTTATGGTAATAAGAGATCATATCAATTTTTCAAGTGAAAACCCTGCCTTAGGGGAGGAGATACCTGAGTTTGGTCAAAGGTTTTTTGATATGACTTGTGCATATGATAGAGAGCTAATAAAAAAGGCTAAAGAGGTGTATGAAAGAAGTGGAGTTTCATATAAGGAGGGGGTATACGCCTTTTTAAAAGGCCCCAGCTATGAAACTCCTGCTGAGATAAAAATGCTTTCAGTTCTGGGTGCTGATGCCGTTGGTATGTCAACAGTCCCTGAGGTTATTGCAGCCCGACAAATGAATATAAATGTTTTTGGAATATCCTGTATAACAAATTTAGCAGCAGGAATTTCTAAGACTAAGCTTTCCCATCAAGAAGTGGTGGAAACTTCAAAAAAAGCACAAAGGGACTTTATAAAAATAATAACAGAAATGATAAGTGAAGCTTAAAATAGCTTTTTTAAACTGTCTTAAAAGGTCTACAGTGCAGTTTTTACTTATTTTTAAAGTTCAAATGTTTATTGCTACAGATACAAGGCCCCTATTCTGATTTAGATAATATTGCATAGTATTTAGTATAGTGATAAAATACATTTTGGCATTGTGAGAACTAGGAGAGGAGAAGTTCTATGAATAATGTAGTAATAGTTACTGACAGTTCCTGTGATCTTCCAAAAGAAACTATTGATGAATATTCAATTAAAGTATTGCCTATGCCTGTTACTGTAAAAGATAATCCTGAAATTGACATTTCTCATTATTCCATTAAGGAGTTTTATGATTTAATGAGGGAAGGCAAATTCATGCCTACTACTTCACAAGTGGTAACTCCAATGTATATGAAATGTTTTGAGGAGATAATTAACAAAGGACAGGTACCGTTGGTTATTGGTCTCTCATCGAAACTCACAGGTAGCTATGATTCAGCACTGTTGGCAAGAGAAAGTATTAACAATAAAGACATAATCGTTGTCGATTCTAAATGTGCCAGTTTAGGACTGGGGTTAGTTGTACTAAAAGCTGCACAAATGGCAAAAGAGGGTATTAACAACCATGTGATAGCTGAAAAAATACAAAATTATGCATTACATATGGAACATATCTTCACAGTGGATTCATTAGATCATTTGAAAAGAGGAGGACGTATTTCCTCAGCACAGGCTTTCGTAGGTGGATTACTTAATATTAAACCGGTTTTACACTTTATTGATGGAGCAATTCATCCATTAGAAAAGGTCAGAGGACGCCGAACTTTAGTAAAAAGAATGGTTGGAATCATGGCAGAACGTGTAAGAAATCCGGAAAATCAAGTAATAGGAATAAGTCACGGTGACAATGAGGAATTAGCGGTGGAGCTTGCTGATGCAATAAAAAGAGAATTCCACATAGAAAACATTATGATTTCCACTATAGGGCCGGTAATCGGTTCACATACCGGACCTGGAACCATTGCACTGTTTTTTCAGAATTCCGATGTGTTATCTACACTATAACAAACGCTATTATTATCATTATTGTTAATTATAGATTGTTATTATCCAAATAAAACTATCTTCTGCTGGAAGGGAAGAATCTAAAAATGATTCTTCCCTTCTTATGTATATGATTTATTAATTATACAGTATTGTCCTCTGTATATTTTGATATAAAAATACATTTATTATGTCCTTTCTTATATTTATAGAAAAAATTGAATTAGTATGATATAATTGTGTCGGGCTATGTTACAATTAAGATTTTTCCTTTTTGTCATAGAACAAAAAAAGGGTTTGCGGTATTTGTATACTCAAAAAATACAGTATACTAAACATAATTATAAATATTATAACAACTATTATAGCTTTAATCGATATGATTTAAAATTAAATATAAAGGAGAGGAAAAACCAATGGCAAAAGTTATGAAGTCGATGGACGGTAATAACGCAGCTGCTTATGTTGCTTATGCATTTACCGACGTTGCCGCAATCTATCCAATAACTCCATCATCACCTATGGCAGAATATGCTGATGCATGGAGTGCCCACGGAAGAAAAAATATTTTTGGTCAAGAAGTTAAAGTTGTTGAACTACAATCAGAAGCTGGAGCTTCAGGAACAGTTCATGGATCACTAGCAGCTGGTGGTCTTACAACAACTTTTACTGCATCACAGGGCCTCTTACTTATGATTCCTAACATGTATAAAATAGCCGGTGAGTTATTACCTGGCGTTTTTCATGTTAGTGCTAGAGCGGTTGCCGGACATGCTCTGTCTATTTTCGGAGATCACTCTGATGTTATGGCATGTCGTCAGACTGGATTTGCATTGTTGGCATCAGGAAGTGTGCAGGAATCAATGGATCTTGCCGGTGTAGCTCATCTAGCGGCTATTAAAGGAAGAGTACCATTCTTACATTTCTTTGATGGATTTAGAACATCCCACGAAATACAAAAAATCGAGGTTCTCGATTATGACGATTTGGCTAAGCTAGTAGATTATGATGCGTTGCGTGAATTTAAAAAGAGAGCACTAAATCCCGAGCGCCCCGTAACTCGCGGCACAGCCCAAAATCCTGATATCTTTTTCCAAGCAAAAGAGGCTGCGAACCCTTACTATCTTGCAATTCCGGAGATAGTTGAAGAATACATGGCTGAAATTAGCAAGCTCACCGGGCGCAATTACAATCTATTTAATTACTACGGTCATCCTGAAGCTGAAAGAGTAATTATTGCAATGGGATCAGTATGTGAAACTATTGAGGAAACAGTAGATTATTTGATGGCACAGGGAGAAAAGGTAGGAGTAATAAAAGTTCGTCTTTATAGACCTTTCTCAATAAAGCATTTCCTTTCTCAGATGCCCAAGACAGTCAAAAAAGTTGCTGTTCTTGACAGAACTAAAGAACCCGGTTCTTTGGGCGAACCCTTGTATCAGGACGTATGCACTGCATATTTTGACCAGGACATTCGACCGGTAATTGTTGGCGGACGCTATGGTCTCGGTTCTAAAGATACTACCCCAACACAGATAAAGGCAGTCTATGACAATCTAAAATCCGATGCACCCAAAAATCATTTTACAATTGGTATAGTTGATGATGTGACAAATACATCCCTTCCTCTGGGAGAATATATTGACACTGTCCCTGAAGGAACCAAGTGCTGTAAATTCTGGGGCTTGGGTTCAGACGGAACAGTAGGGGCTAACAAGAGTGCGATTAAGATTATTGGTGATAATACGGATATGTATGCACAGGCATACTTTGCATATGATTCTAAAAAATCCGGTGGTGTCACAATATCCCACTTGCGTTTTGGGCACAAACCCATTCGCTCCACTTATTTAATTGACAATGCGGACTTTATTGCTTGTCATAACCCTGCTTATATTGGGAAATACGATGTTTTATCAGGTCTTAAAGAGGGAGGAACATTTCTCCTAAACTGCCAGTGGTCAAAAGAAGAACTTGAAGAAAAGCTTCCTGCCTCGGTAAAGAAATATTTAGCCAAGAACAATATCGACTTTTATATCATCAATGCTGTAGATATCGCACAAGAAATAGGCCTTGGCGGAAGAATAAATATGGTAATGCAGTCAGCATTCTTTAAACTTGCGGATATAATACCAATTGATGAAGCAATTAAACATTTGAAGCAAGCTATTGTAGATTCCTATGGCTCAAAAGGCGAAAAAATCGTCAACATGAACTACCAAGCTGTAGACAAAGGTCTTGAAGCTATAGTTAAAGAAGATGTACCTGCATCCTGGGCTGATGCAACAGATGAAGCTGCTGCAGAAGTGGATGCTCCTGATTTTATCAAAAACATTGCTGATGTAATGAATCGCCAGGAAGGCGACAAATTGCCGGTTAGTGCCTTTGTGGGGCGAGAAGACGGTACTTTCCCCATGGGCACCACAAAGTACGAAAAACGCGGTATAGCAGTAAATGTTCCTGAATGGCAGCCTGATACATGTATTCAGTGCAACCAGTGTGCCTATGTATGTCCCCATGCTGCTATTAGAGCTTTCTTGCTAAATGAAGATGAAGTAAAAAATGCTCCTGAAGGCTTTGAATCTAAAAAGGCAGTAGGAAGAGGCTTTGACGGATTAAACTTCCGTATACAGGTAAGTCCCTTAGACTGCACTGGTTGTGGAGTATGTGCCAATACATGCCCCTCAAAGCAGAAGTCATTAATTATGAAACCGTTAGAAAGTCAGTCTCATCAGATTCCATACTGGGATTATGCGATAAATCTTTCCCCTAAGGATAATCCTATGAATGTTGGAACAGTTAAAGGCAGTCAGTTTGAACAGCCATTACTTGAGTTCTCGGGTGCTTGTGCAGGCTGTGGAGAGACTCCTTATGCAAAACTGGTTACACAGTTATTTGGAGACAGAATGATGATTGCCAATGCTACCGGCTGCTCCTCAATCTGGGGCGGCAGTGCACCATCGACCCCATATTGCACAAACAAGGATGGTCATGGTCCAGCTTGGGCTAACTCACTGTTTGAGGACAACGCTGAGTTCGGTTTGGGAATGTACTTAGCTGTTAAACATACACGGGAAAAATTGGCTTCAGTTATGAAAGAAGCTCTGGAGTTAGAACTGCCGGCAGAAATGAAAGATGCCTTTAAATTATGGCTTGATAACATGAATGATGCTAGAGCTACAAAACAGGCTGCACTAACCATAGTCCCAATGTTAGAGAAATATGAAACTGATTGTTCGAAGTGCAGGGAACTCATAGATGAAATCCTTGACATGAAAGAGTATCTAGTGAAAAAGTCTCAGTGGATCTTTGGTGGTGACGGATGGGCTTATGATATTGGTTTCGGCGGTCTAGATCATGTATTAGCATCTGGTGAAGATGTAAATGTTCTAGTTTTTGATACCGAAGTCTATTCAAATACCGGAGGGCAATCATCTAAAGCAACACCAACTGCTGCTGTAGCACAATTTGCCGCTGCAGGTAAGAATACAAAGAAGAAAGACTTAGGTCGTATTGCTATGACCTATGGTTATGTATATGTAGCTCAGGTAGCGATGGGTGCCAATCAGAACCAGCTTATTAAAGCTATGGTTGAAGCTGAAAGCTATCCCGGACCATCTTTGATTATTGCTTATGCACCATGTATTAATCACGGAATAAGGACGGGTATGGGTACAAGCCAGCTGCGACAAAAGGAGGCTGTAGAAGCCGGTTACTGGCATCTATATAGGTACAATCCACAGCTCAAAGAGGAAGGCAAGAATCCCTTCATCCTGGATTCAAAAGAACCTACAACAGACTTTAAAGAGTTCTTGATGGGTGAAGTTCGTTATTCTTCCCTTAAAAACACTTTCCCAGACAGAGCTGAGGAACTCTTTGACAAAGCAGCAAAAGATGCCCAGGAACGTTATGAGACTTATAAAAAATTGGCAGATGCATAAATAATAATACCCGCTTCACGGTATATGTGAAGCGGGTATTTTATCACTTTATAAGATGACGTTTTCCCTATATCAACTGTCAATAATAACGGTTTTTGTAGTCTGATTCCAACCCACATTTGCTCCTAAGGCTTCACTTATGAACCTTATGGGAACCATAGTCCTACTGTTTTGTATTACTGCACTAGTGTCAAATGTGATTGTTTCACCGTTAACGTCTGCTTTGTTCTCACCGATTTTTAACTTTATTATAGTGTTTTCCTTTTCTATAATAACCATTCGATTGTCATTATCCCAGCTTACTTTAGCACCTAAGCTTTCCGATATAAACCTTACCGGAACCATAGTTCTATTATCTTTATTGATATAAGGAACCTGATCAGGGAAACTAACTTCTACACCATTAACCAACACAGATATATCAGAAATTTGAACTGAAAAAGATGTCGAGATTTCACCTATTTTCACTTCAATGGATGCAGTGCCAGGATCAATAGCCTTAAAGGTAAGGGTTTTTGGATCAAAACCCACAGGCTTATCATAGGATACCTTCCATTCTCCGGCGTAAGGGTAACCCAGCAGTATTTTCTGGTTTGTCGGGGTTATCCCATAAACCTTAAGATTAGTGGCTATACCGGATTTAACTCCGGTGGTTTCAGATGTTATACTTTCAATTAAAGGAATTACTTGATAATTTACTTTATCACCGGAAACGTTAAATATTGCCACAGCTGGTTCTTTAGAGTTTATTCCTGGGATTGATATATAATGGACACCATCTTTGACTTGGCTGCTAAAAGCATGGCTGTTACTACCACTTAAGACCCATACACCTGCCGAAGAATTGGCATGCTCAGTAAGGAGCTTCTTCAAAAGCTCACCTTCTAACGGGTCTGAGAATGCCTCGGGAGCTCTATCAATTACAATAAAAAGTGGTTTTGATTTATCAAGCTTGTATAAATCGTTTTTCAAATTCAACCATTGGGTGTAATCTGTAGTTCGTATACTGCCTTTTGTTGCATCTAAAAATATAAAGTTTGCTTCTTTATCAAAAGATGTACTATATCCTTTACCGCTAAACATATAATCTTTAAAGTTCGCCAATTGGTCTTTTAAAAGGTTTTCATCTGCCCAAGGCTGACCAACAAAAACATTAAAACTGGAGTTATAGGTATTTAGTACACTTTCTCCTATGTTTAAAGTTTTTTCATAATCCGGACGATTATCCTTTGTGAGGGGTATAGTTCCTACTGCACCAAAGGTAAAGCCGCTGCCCTGTTGATTGGCTTTCATCAATCAACATAGGAACAGGAGGAAGCAGGGATTCGTCATATTTACCTGTGAACATAGCCGTTAGCTCGTCAATATATATTGTGCCAACTAATTTTCTAGCAGGATCCGTTTCAACAACATATATTGTGTTTAATATGAAAGGTTGTTTCCCTGAAGGTAAATTAACTTCAACCCATCTCCAGCCATCCCAGTTTATTGACTTTGTAAAATCTACAACACTTTCTTTGCCAGAAGCATCCTGTATAGATGCTCTTAGCCATTCGCCTTGATTTTGACCATAAATCCATAGCCCCAATTTGTTAGTACCAGCAGGCAAAGTTTTGTTTGCAAAAGCAAGATATGCAGCTCTCGTAACAGTACCTTCGCTAAAGTCATAGCTAATTTTTCCGGCATAATTTCCCGAATAAACCGGGTCGGGCAATGATGTAATGTTAAAAGAACCTTTTACATAGTCTGGATATGCTCTAAAGCTCTTTCTTCATAGTTTTCAAATTCATCGACAAGTACTTTATTATAACCAACTAACACCAAAGCTCCGGTTTTCAATCCGGAAAAATTAGCAATAATAGCACCGCTGCCAGACTTATTTGCTACAAATTCATTCTTATTTATAGTGCCAATATCCCCTTTTATCTCCCAAGTGATATCAATAGGGTCCAGAAGTGCTTTAAACCCTTGACTGTCAGTTGCAAAAACTTGAAAAACAGATTTTGCACCGGGGTTAATATGTATTCTACCAGGTTCTATTGATAACATTACATTATCTTTTAATATTCTTATTTCCTGGGAGGCTTTAAATTTTCCATAACTTGCAGTAACTTCACCTATTCCACTATTATTTGCGGTAAAAACATTGCCGTTAAAATAACCTAAATCATTTGAAACACTCCACTTAACTTGACTTTGGTCAATGTCAACAAGGTTATAGTTTTTATCATAAGCTTTAACCTGAAAAGTACGATGACCACCTTTTGCAATATTAAATAATGGAGCTTCAATTTTTATACCATGAACATCGCCTACAGTTTTTGTTGAAAATATGCCAATACCGTTTGGGATTAATCTTTGAGTGCCTTCAGATACGCTGTTAATAACTTTTGTTTGGGCATAACCAAATGGCCGCACTACCATAGTTGAGGAACCCCCGCCATCAAGATTTAATGCATTATGCGCACCAAGGCTCAACATAAGTTGCGCCATTTCTTGCTGGCTCATACCACGACTTTGAGCCTGGCGCCCATCAACAACCACCATAATCATGGCTTTCTTATCAGCTGTAAAACCTACTGCTGTTCTGGGATGGGTTCCGGTGATGTTATGTGTAAAGGACTCTGGTATAGTACCGTTGTCTACCAAAATCGCTCCACCACCAAGGACCATTTTTAAATTGGATATGTCAGGTACTGTCTGAAAGTTTAATTTTACCTGAATCTCCGATAGTAAAAAAGGTCTTTAGGAAGTTACCGCCATCACCCCATGCCATTAACACCAAACCGTCGTCAGGGATATTACATGTTTTACCTTCTGTAATGTTTACAACATGATTATCCTTTACCGTTAAGAAATCAAATCAGGTGCGCCTTCACCAGGTTTGGGTGTAACACTACCAAATTCTGGTGTGTAGATAAATACGTTGTTGTAGCTATTACGAATCTTGTTAACGCCTTCAACTGTAAATTCATTTCCATTGGGAGCGATTACACTTCCAGAAAACCGCATGTTAAATATTTGTGGGATTTTGTCAAAGCTAATGCCTATTGATGACATATCATCCATATTTAGGGAAGATGATAAAAGTTTTCCATTTTGCACTTGTGGTCCAATTGGCGCTGATGGGGTAGCTGGTATAAAAAAGTCGCCATTTATCGCAGCAACAGCCCCACTATCCTGTACCATGCGGCTTAGAGAACTTCTATTTGAAAGACCTTCTTTTCCTATCAACGTATCAATATCAACATTATCGGATGTCAAGTCGACTTTCAATATATGGATTTTCTGCCAGCCGAGAGAAGTGAAAAGGGTTTTTGCTTCATATGTAACTCCTCCTGTCACGGGAAAACTATCTGATTCTTCGTGAAGGAGTATTTCCTGACCGAAAGGCTGGCATAACAGCTAGAAGCAAAGATGAAAAAGGTCAGAAGCAAAGAAAGTAAGCATTTTTTCAATTGTTTTGTTTTATGTAGCAATTTTTTCCCTCCATATCTAGTGTGTTTTTAATTGTTTTTACAGATATCCCTCCTTGTTTCTGATCCCCCTAAAAAGAAATTTGCTATGTAAAAAATTATATTAGCACCTTTAAAGAAGAGAGGACACAAGACATACTTTAGAGTATATGTCTATTATATATCAGACGTAATAAAAAGCGAAAGGTTCCATCAGTGGTAACTTTAGTCAGAAAGGTGGTGAAATATGGAAAAGGTATGTTCATGATGTAAAATAATTGCTTAAGCTGGTCAAATAAAGTATAATCAAAATATGAAGAACTATTTAGAATAACAAGAGGTCCAATTAAGAGTCTAGAAATTAATTCTGATTATGTTATTGCAGTTACCTTTAACCCGAGTGGTATAAACGCTGTGTACAACTGCTGCTGTAGGTGCAAGGGATCTAGGAGTTGAGTTGCAAACTGTAAAAATGGAGAATGCAATGATAGGAAATTACAAAGATAGGTACCCCAAAATTCATGAAAGCTGCTTTATTGCTCCTACCGCAGATATAATAGGAGATGTTGCTAATAGGAGAAAAATCCAGCATCTGGCATCAGGCTGTCCTGCGGGGGGATGTAAACAAGATTGAGGTAGGTTCATTTACAAATATACAAGATGGGACAATTGTCCACGTGGCAGGGAGAATACCCAACTATCATCGGTAATAATGTAACTATAGGTCATGGAGCGATTATTCATGCTTGTAAGATTAATGATGGTGCTTTTATAGGAATGGGTGCAATTATACTTGATGGAGCAGGTTATAGAAGAAGGAGCATTAATAGGCGCCGGTGCTTTAGTAGCGCAAGGAAAACATATACCGTCTAATTCTTTAGTTATGGGGATGCCTGGAAGAGTTATAAAATCCTTAAGCGTAGAACAAATAGAAATGATTAAGAACAGTGCAATTAATTATGCGAGACTAGCAGAGGAATACGGAATAAGTGATCAATTTTAACAGATATGGAGGGCATTTGTATAAATTTACTTCAGTTAACTATTTCTAAGAAGTAATGGTTTTTTAACTATAATAAAATATGCCCCTTATTGAGAGGGGCATATTTTAGATCTCTTTTATTAAACAAAAACTAGATACTAATTGAAGATTTTCTACTTAGACAAGATTTCTTTTTACTAAAGTTTCTGCGATCTGCACAGCATTTAAGGCGGCACCTTTTCTTAGGTTATCTGCTACTACCCAAAGATTTAAACCATTTTCAACTGTAAAGTCTCTGCGTATTCTACCTACATATATATCATCTTTACCTTCAGCATCAATAGCCATGGGATATTCATTGTTATTAGGATTATCCACTACCTTAACTCCGGGTGTATTTTCCAACAAAGCAACAATGTCATCAAGTTCAAAGGTTTTTCTGTTTCAATATTAATAGATTCAGAATGACCACGGAAAACCGGTATACGTACTGTTGTAGCAGTTACGTTAATGGAGTTATCCAATACCTTTTTAGTTTCATTGACCATTTTCATTTCTTCTTTTGTATAACCATTATCTAAGAATGAATCGATATGTGGCAAAGCATTAAAAGCTATTTGATGTGGGTATACAGAAACTGTTATATCTTTGCCGGAAGCATATTCTTTAACCTGTTGATCTAGTGCTTCAATTGCTACAAAACCTGTACCTGATACTGCTTGATATGTTGAGACGACAATACGCTTAATTTTATATTTATCATGAATCGGTTTTAATGGAACTAACATTTGAATTGTTGAACAATTTGGATTGGAAATTAATTTTTGTGTGAATCTAAAGCTTCTGGGTTAACTTCTGGTATTACTAAGGGTACGGAAGGATCCATTCTAAAAGCACTACTGTTATCTACGACAGTAGCTCCTTCTTCAATGGCTACAGATGCAAGTTGTTCACTTGCTGCTCCACCAGCGCAAAATAGGGCTATGTCCACGTTTTTGAAAGCTCCTGCTTCTGCAACTTCGACCTTTACGGTCTCACCTTTAAAAACAATTTCTTTACCCTTGTTTGCTGGGATATCCAAGGGTATGAATTTTTCAATAGGAAAATCCCTTTGTTCTAGAATTCCTGTTACCTGTTTGCCAACAGCGCCTAAAGCACCTACAACAGCCACATTATATTTTTTCATAAACATCCCCTTCTAAAAATAAAGTTATTTGGCTAGGTTTAGCTACTCAAAAATGAATAGTGAAAATAATAACATACTCATAATTGAAAAGGTACATTAATTATAATTGGTCTGAAAAAAAAAGTCAAGCAAGATTTAAATGAACTGATTTTATATTGACTCTTGCTTAATTTTTTTATAGATGATATAATAACGTCAAATTGAAAATTTGTTTAAATATAACAATCTGAAAAAATCATAGGTTAATTGTAATATCTATGATTTTTTATAACCTTAGCTACTCAAAAATGACATGTTAAAGGGATACGCACATCGTATCAGATAAGCCCATTTAAGCCTTAAAACAGATTTCATTACTTTTATTGAAATTTGATAATATAGAGGAGGGATGATTTTTGTAGTTCATTCAAGTATGGGTGAACTTATGAAAAAATCTTTTACTACTATATTGCAAAAACAATATGGTAAAACAGACTTTGAAAAGGAGGAAGAATATGCTTTCCAATGAAACATTATTAGAAATGTACAAGAAAATGTTACTAATCAGGAATTTTGAAGAAGTTGCCAATGAATATTTTACAAGAGGTTTAATATGGGGTTCACTCCATACCTGTATTGGCGAAGAGGGATCAGTAGTAGGCGCTATAACCGCATTAAATGAAGATGATTATGTAGGTACAACTCACAGAGGCCACGGCCATGTTATCGCAAAAGGTGCCGACATTAAACTTATGATGGCAGAATTGTTTGGCAAAGCAACAGGATACAGTAAAGGCAAGGGTGGCTCTATGCACATTGCAGATATGGAGCGCGGTATATTAGGAGCCAACGGAATCGTTGGAGCCGGTAATCCCATTGCCTGTGGAGCAGCTTTATCAGCCCAATACAGAGGGACAAAACAGGTAACCCTAAGCTTCTTTGGTGACGGAGCATCTAACCAAGGTACTTTCCATGAATCTATAAACTTAGCATCAGCTTGGAAACTACCCGTGGTGTTTGTAAACCAGAACAACTTGTACGCTATCTCTACACCCTTCAAGACAATCAGTGCTACAAAGAACATCGCTGACAGAGCCGTAGGTTACGGAATTGAAGGAGTTATAGCAGATGGCATGGATGCGCTTGATGTATATGAAAAGGTAAAAGCCGCTGTTGAAAAGGCAAGAAACGGCGAAGGACCAACATTAATTGAATGCAAAACATACAGATTTGCACCCCACTCAAAATCTGACAGAGAAGTCTACAGAACAAAAGATGAAGTTTTAGAATGGAGAAAGAAATGCCCAATTACCCGGATGGAGAAATTACTCTTAGAAAAGGGAGTTATCAAAGAAGAAGACGCCAAAAAGATAAAAGAAGAAATCGCAGCATTAATAGAAGAAGCAGTTGAATTTGCAAAGAATAGTCCGGAACCAGAATTAGATGAATTAACAAAAGATGTCTACTACGAAGGGGAGTGAAATAATGAGAACAATAAGATATGTTGAAGCGTTAAATGAAGCTCTTAGGGAAGAAATGATAAGAGACGAAAATATATTAGTTATGGGTGAAGATATAGCTGAAAACGGCGGTATATTTCAGGTAACAAAAGGATTGCTAGATGAATTTGGGAAAAAGCGTGTTAGAAACACACCTATATCCGAAGCAGGATTTGTAGGATGTGCTGTCGGCGCATCAGTCACTGGTTTAAGACCTGTCGTTGAAATAATGTACACAGACTTCTTAACTGTTTGCATGGACCAAATAGTAAACCAAGCTGCAAAGATTAGATATATGTTCGGTGGAAAAGGTAAAGTGCCAATGGTAATCAGAACTCAGGGTGGAGCCGGATTTGGAGAAGGTGCACAACACTCTCAAAGCTTGGAAGCCTGGCTTGCTCACATTCCTGGCTTAAAAGTAGTTATGCCCTCAACGGCTTATGATGCCAAAGGTCTATTAAAAGCAGCTATCAGAGATGACAACCCTGTAATATTTATCGAAACTGCAACATGCTATGCAATACCAGGAGAAGTTCCAGAGGGAGACTACATAGTACCCTTGGGTAAAGCGGATATCAAAAGAGAAGGCGAAGATATAACAGTTGTAGCAACAGGAATGGAAGTGCATTTTGCATTACAAGCCGCCAGCGAGCTTGAAAAGGAAGGAATTAGCTTAGAAGTAGTAGACCCAAGAACAATATCGCCTCTTGATGTTGATACAATATTAAAGTCTGTTGAAAAAACCGGAAAACTTATTATAAGTCATGTAGCATGCAAAGAATTTGGTATAGGAGCAGAAATAGCAGCTCAAGTAGCAGAAAATGGATTCTATTCCCTAGATGCTCCCATAAAAAGATTAGGCGCTACATTTACACCGGTTCCCTATAGTAAGAAACTGGAAAAGGCTCACTTCCCACAAGTTGAGGACATTGTAAAAGCTGCAAAAGAATTAATGGCTTAAGTCTTAGTAGATAAGATTTAAAATTACACTTCTGTGGCTGGATTTAGCAGAAGAGGAGGATAAAAATAGGATGATTACTGAAATATTTATGCCTAAAATGAGTACATCCATGACAGAAGGTCAGCTTGTCAAGATGTATAAGGCAATAGGTGATCCTGTAGAAAAAGGCGAGCCGCTAATGGAAATAATGACCGACAAAGTCAACATGGAAGTTGAGGCCACAGGCTCTGGTGTTCTTAGAGAAATGTTCATAAAAGAAGGAGATTCAGTGCCTGTAGGTGCAACAATTGGCATCATTGCCGATAAAGACGAAGAGATTCCTGAGAAGTATCTTAAAGGAACAGCAGATAATGATAAGAAAGAAGAAAAAGTAGAAGTAAAAGAAGAAGTTGTTGTTGAGAAAAAAGACAAAAAAATAAAAGCACCTGCTTCTACATCTAATAAAAAAGTTAAAGTAACTCCCAGAGCAAAAAAACTTGCTAAAGATAAGGGTGTTGATATTTCTCTAGTACCTGCAAAAGACGGTGTTGTTACTGAAAAAGAAGTAATGAGTTTCATTGAAGCAAACAAAGTAAAAGCATCACCCTTAGCGGAAAAAATGGCAAGCGACAAAAATATAGATTTGAAAGACATAGAAGGATCTGGCGTCGGTGGCAAAATCATGAAAGCAGATTTAGCCGGTTTGATGGAAGATTCACAGGAATATGAAGCTGTACCTTTCACAGGTATTAGAAAAATTGTTGCCGACAGACTTTCTAGCAGTAAATTTACTGCTCCACATCTGTATTTTTCAGTAGAAGTTGACATGAAAGACTGCATCGATTTTCGTGTAAAAGCTAATGAAAAGCTGAGCAAAAAACAGCTAAAAATAAGCTTTACAGATATTTTCGTTGCTGCTGTATCAAAGTCACTTGTGGAATACAGAGAGGTAAATGCCGGAATCTTTGACGATGAAATAAGAATGTTTAAAAATACCAATATCGGAGTAGCTGTGGAAACAGAAAGAGGACTCTTGGTACCGGTTATTAATAATACAAACAAAATGACTCTTTCAGAAATAGCTGAAAAGAGCAGTGATATCATATCAAGAGCTCGCAAAGGTCAAATCAATCCTGATGAAATGAAAGATGGAACATTTACAATTTCAAATCTCGGCCTATATGACATAGATTTCTTTACAGCAATAATCAACCCACCCCAAAGTGCTATTTTAGCTGTAAGCAGTATTAAAGAAAAACCTGTAGTAAGAGACGGAGAAATTGTAATAAGACCAATTATGAAACTTGTTCTTTCTGTAGATCATAGAATCATTGATGGAGCTTTAGCAACTAAATTCCTCGATCAGATAAAGGAATACTTGGAGAATCCTGCATACCTATGTCTATAGGAGGAGATAAAACGATGAAAGATATTATTGTAATCGGTGGTGGCCCCGGAGGATATGTTGCAGCTATACGTGCCGCACAGCTTGGCCTTGATACCGTAGTCGTAGAAAAAGAACATTTTGGTGGGGTGTGCCTTAATAAAGGGTGCATCCCCACAAAGGCTCTTTTGCAAAGTGCAGATTTATTGGAAAGCATTAAATCTGCTGCGGACTTTGGAATTAACGTTAAAGGCTTTGACGTTGACGTTAATACAATCCAAACCAGAAAAGCTGGTATAATAAACAGGCTGGTTTCAGGTATAAAATATCTGCTACGGGAAAACAAGGTCGAGACTATCGAAGGTGAAGCCACAATTATTGATAAAAATACTGTTCTTGTTGACGGGGAAAAAACGATTCAAGCAAAAAATATCATAATAGCTACAGGTTCTTCTATAGCAAAGCCTCCTATCGATGGAATGGACAATGATAATGTAATATTTTCAGATGAAGCTTTAAATCTATCTGAAATACCAAAATCCATAGCTATTATCGGTGGTGGAGTAATAGGTATAGAGTTTGCATCATACTTTAATGCAATGGGTGCAGAAGTATGTGTAGTTGAAATGCTAGAAAATATTATCCCCAATGCAGACGGAGAAATTTCTTCCGAAATGGCTGCGAGATTAAGAAAACGCGGCATAAAAATCCTAACTGGTACACAGGTTAAAAAGATTCTTCCAGATGGAATCATTGTAGCTAAAGATGGAAAAGAAGAAAAAATAAATTCAGAAAAAGTATTAGTTTCTGTAGGAAGAACGCCAGATACTAGTGGTATCGATTGCGAGAAGTTAGGTATTAAGAAAAACGGAAGAGCCATAGCAACAGATAAGAACTTCGCCACATCAATACCAAATATTTATGCCATCGGTGATGTTATAGGCGGAATGATGCTAGCACACAAAGCTAGTGCAGAAGGTATCGCTGTTGTTGAACACATAGCAGGGTTAAAGCACCGTTTCAATGCAGATAACATTCCATCTTGTGTATACTCATCACCAGAGATAGCATTTGTTGGTAAGACTGAAGAATTATGTAAAAAAGAAAATATTAAGTATAAAGTTGGCAAGTTCTTTTACGAAGGTAATGGGAAAGCACTTGTTGAAGGTCAGAAGGGCTTTATTAAAGTAATAGTTTCTGAAGAATATGGCGAAATATTAGGAGTTCACATTATAGGAAAATATGCCTGTGAAATGATTATGCAGGGATCTATAGCCAGAACAAATGAATTGACGGCTGAAGAACTTGTATATACCATATTCCCACATCCTTCTGTTTCAGAGATTTTTAATGAAGCATTCTCCAATGCTTTAGGTAGAGCAATACACTCAAAGAACTAAAAAGATGGCGGTGCACCATAGTATTGTTTTAAAACTATGGTGTACCGATACAAAGCTTGTTCATATATTGTAGGAAGTTAATTATCAAGATTGATATTAGGAGCAAAAATAAGGATGAATTTAAACGACAACCAATTGTTTTTGATTCTTAATGCAATTCAAGAGTCTAAAGTACCGATTGGATCAGGTAGACTTTTGGAAAAACTTAAAAAAAACGGCTTCAATATAAGCTTATCTACAATGGGGCGAATACTTGAAGAAATAGATGATGATGGTTATATAAAAAAAGATGGTTATAAGGGAAGAGTAATTACTAAACTAGGAGAAGAAAAACTTTCCGAGCTTCAATTTATCAAAGAAACCAATATAGTTCAAACAGAATTGATGGAGCTTATAAATAAGACCGGAAAAGTCGGCATGTTGAATTATTTACACGCTAGAAAGGCAATCGAATCAGAAGCTATAAGATTAGCTGTAGAGACGATAACTGATGAAGAAATTGAAAGCTTAGCTTCTATACTGGCAAAAGAGTTAAGAACTTTAAGAGATCAAAATTTAGATGCAACAAATGACAAAATAATTCAGTCACAGGGAGAACTTGATTATAAGTTTCATCACGCTATTATTAAAGCATCAAATAATCCTTATTTTGATACATTTTATAGACTACTTGAGGCTTCCGGTAAAATGCAAGAGATGTACTTCTTCATTGTAGGTCAGAGCATAGAAGATCATATTATCATTTTTGAATGTATTAAAGAAAGAAATGGAAAAGAAGCCATATTGTCCCTAAGAAATCATCTTGATAATGTTATTTCCAAATGTGAGTCATATTGGAAAAACAGGGAACTAGTGGAAAAGTACTTAAAAGATAAACTCAGTTTGATAGTATGAAGAAATAACCCATGGGAGGAAGTATTTGTGAGCATATCAGAAATGCAAAAGAAAATCAAAGCATTATTGCCAGAAGAGTATCCCAATGGTAAAGAAATATTAGAGACAGGTAAAACATTAGGCGACAATGTCAATATCGGTAAAACATTGTTTATGCTCAAATATGATGTATCTTCAGAGCGAGAATTCAAAGAAAAAATGATGTCAAAAAAACAAATTATGTATCATTTCCAATATGGATTAACAGATTTTGAGACATCAAAAAAAGGTTTGGAATCCATTTATAAAGAAGCTACTGATAGAGGTGCACGACCTGATCGGTTCGGAATATGCCTTGACAGAGCCATGGGCCTTCCAGAAGAGATGAGAAAAAGCATTCCAAGAGAAACAGGTCTGAAGTTAAACAGTTCAAAAGAATGGGAACTTATTGGACAGATTGTACCAATTCAACCACATTTCGGCGATCATATTATTGGGTCACCTGCTTCAGTTGAAAACACTATAAATGCATTAAATGCCGGTGTGACAACAGTGGGTAATTTTTCCCAGTACTTCACATATGAATATCCTCAGTGGAAAGATAATTTAACTAGAACTATTAACACCATAAAAGCATGCGGTATCATGTCAAGATTGAGAGATCGTGGAGTTATGATTCACTCAAATATTGAAGATGGTTTTGCGTCACAATTTACCGATTGTTGCTCAATAATTGGCTGGGCAATGATGGAATATTACATCGTTGAGGAATTAATTGGAGCAAAACTAACTCATTGTTTTGGAAACTTGACAGATAATCCGAAAATGAGAATGGCATATTTGTTGGCATTAGATGAAATTCATGGTAAAGAATTAGTAGGTTCTATGGTCAACGGAAATACAATAAGTGCAACAGAAGATTTAGATAGGAATTTTGCACCTGTTGCATCATATTGTATCTTCGATATGGTAATGCAAATGAAGAATCCTACAGGTCATGCAATAGGTCCTTTACCTGTTACAGAGCTAATAAGAATACCTTCTTGGGAAGAAAATGTCCAAATACAAGTATTTGGCAACCAACTAGAAAAGGAAGCAACAAGAATTTATGAAAATGATTTGATTAATTTCCAACCAGTTTATGAGCTAAAAGATGTTTTAATTGAAAAAGGACGCCAATTTTACAACAATATTCTTGACTGTCTCTCTGATATTATCGACGTACAGGATCCTTTGCAGCTTATGATTGCTTTGAAAAAAATCGGTCCAGTAAAACTGGAAGAATACTTTAATGTAACAAAAAATCAAAAAGTTTCAGCAAGGAAAAAACCAGCGGTACCAACAAAGATGTTTGAACACGTTCTTGAAATTGTCGATGATGAAATTAAAAATCTAAATCTTTCAGAGGAAACAAAGGAAAGTGTAAAAGGAAAAAAATTAATAATTGCAAGTACAGATGTTCATGAGTTTGGCAAAATGGTGATATCAGAGGTTCTAAAGAGCCTTGATATAGAGGTAGTAGATCTTGGTAGTAGCGTTGAAGCAGATACTGTTATAGATGAAGCAAATAAACATAAACCTGATGCCATTGTTATTAGTACTTATAATGGTTTAGCTTTAACTTATGGTAAAAGCTTATTAGCCAATGCCCAAAAACATCAATTAGAAACCCCTATTTTCATGGGAGGAAGACTAAATGAGGATACAGGGGAAGAACTACCAATTGATGTAACTGAAGATTTGAAGGAAATTGGCATCATTATTTCAGGTACGCTAAATAACATGATCCAAACTTTAGGCCAACTTAACGCTACTAATTAAGACAAGCTCTACTAAAATAATTTTAAAATTACCATACATCGCATTAGTCAGAATAATTTAGACACTACAAAGAACAGGGTTTTGGCAAAATATTTAACAGGGGGGATGCGATGATTAATACAAAAGAAGTCTTCTTATAAAGAGATGGCGTATTTTCCGAGTAAGAAGTATTGCAATTCAAGTATCATCAAAGAAAAAAATGTTTTGCGAAAAGGAAAGGAGCTCATTCTAATGAAAAAAAGCAGATTTCTCAGTATTGGCATATTACTTTTAAGCCTTATGTTAATTTTGACTGCTTGTGGCGGTTCCCCCTCGACTGAAGGTCAACCTGCAGGTGGCAACGATTCTTCAGACGCTGAGCAAAAAACCGCAAGTGATAAGATTAAGATTATGGTAGTTGGCCCAATGACGGGTGACAGTGCTAACATAGGTGCACACCAGCTTAACGGTGCAACGCTAGCAGCAGAGGAAATAAATGCTGCCGGCGGTGTTAATGGGGCAATGATTGAGCTAGAAGTCGGCGACGATCAAGCTAACCCCAACCAAGCTAGTATTTTAGCAGAGAAAATCATCGTTGATGATGAAATATTAGCCGTGTTAGGTCACATCAATACCGGTTGCTCATTATCCGCTCTACCAATTTACGAAAAAGTTAACATGCCTGTCATTTCAGGTACAAACACCGGTGACACAATTTGTGATGAAGGTTATGGCAACTATTTCCGTATAATTGCCAGTGACTCTTTAAATACCAAACAACAAACATACCTAGCTATCAAAGAACTTGGATACTCTAAGCCCGCTTTACTTTGGGAGAATACAGACTATGGAAAAGGAATGCGTGATATAGCTGTTAAAGTGCTTAAGGAAGACTTCGGAATCACACCTGTTGGTGATGAATCTTATATTCCTGGCGTCGATCGTGATTATTCTGCTCAAATTACCAAATTTAAGGGCGCAGGCGCTGATGTTCTGTTAGTATTAGGAGAATACACTGCAGGAGCACTTATTGCAAAGCAGAATGCAGCATTAGGCTTAAATGCCCAGATTGTTGCCAGTAATGGATGTTCTAACCCACAACTTATTGAAATTGCCGGGGAAGATGCTGAGGGTATTTATGTTATGACTGGATACGACCCCAATGATCCTCGTGAGAAGCAGCAAACCTTTACTAAAAACTTCCTTGATAAATATGGTGAAGAACCTGGTGAGTGGGCTGCTCACGCTTATGATATCGTCTATTTGATCAAAGCTGCATACGAAAACGGTGGCACCACAAGGGAAGCCTTGATTGATGAACTACACAATCTTGGTGCTTTTGATGGTGTAACTGGTACGATCGAGTTTGACGAAAGAGGCGACGTGCCGAATAAAATGGTTTCAATGATGAAAGTTGAGGGTGGTAAGTTCGTTACTTACATCCCCGAAAAATTCTAACTAAATAACAAAGAACCTTTTAAAAAATAGAGTGAGAGCGGCGGGCTATGAGCTTTTGCTCGCCGCTTTTCATAGAATCCGATAGGAGAGCAGGGTGAAAAAATGCTACTACAATATATAATCAACGGCCTTAGTATGGGCAGTGTGTATGCAATCATTGTTATAGGGTATAACATGGTGTACGGTATACTAGAGCTACTTAATTTTGCACACGGAGATGTGTACACAATAGGTTGTTTTGTTACTTTTGCGATGGTAGTTGCCGGTAATAATGTATTTCTCTCAATACTGGCAGGGGTTCTTGTAGGATTCCTAATTAACATTGGAGTTGAACGATTTGCATATAGACCAGTGCGCTTTTCAGGGCGTGTTACGCCAACAATAAGTGCGGTTGGTGTAGCTTATATTGCAAGAAATATCGTTATGAAAATCTGGGGTCCACAAACTTATCCATTTAGCGTAGGTATTCCTAATAAGAACTGGCATATAGGAAATTTTGTTTTGGGTTCTCTACAAATATATATTTTAATTATTGCTCTTGCGTTGATGGCGAGCATCTTCGCACTACTAAAATATACTAAAGCCGGCCAGGCGGTCATAGCTATTTCTCAGAGTATTCCTACCGCAGCTTTAATGGGAATCCCTGTCAATAAGGTTATTGCAGCTGTGTATGGTATCGGAGGCGCTCTAGGCGTTATTGGTGGTATCTTGTTCTGTTCATACTATGACAGCATATTTGTTGGTATAGGTTTTATGCTGGGTACTATGAAGGCATGGATGTCTTCTATAGTTGGTGGTATAGGTAGTTTAAAAGGTGCAATAATTGGTGCTATGCTTTTAGGGCTCGTCGAAAGCTTGGTTGCAGGTTATGTTTCTACTGTCTATAGAGACGCTTTCGTTTGGGGTATTCTAATAGTATTCGTACTGTTCCGCCCAATGGGCCTATTTCCAGCACAAATTTCCGAGAAAGTGTGAGGTGTAGACAATGGTAGATTTAGTCAAAAAACGTCGCAGCCATTTAGGCATATTACTTCTCCTATTATATGCTATGGCACCTATTATCATTAAAAATACCTATGTGATTCGTGTTATGAACATGTGTATGCTGTATTCAATAATCGCGTTGTCCATCAACTTAATCGTTGGTATTTCCGGTCAATTGGATTTTGGTCGCTCGGCCTTTGTAGGTTTAGGGGCTTATGCATCTGCCTTATTGACCAAAAACTTGGGTGTTCCCTTTTTGTTATCACTGGCTATATCAGGATTATTTTGTGCAGCTGTCGGCTTTTTCCTTGGTTTTTTATGCCGAAAATCAGCCTTTGACTACTTGACCCTGATTACTATAGGTTTTAATGTAATCTGTCAGCAGGCTTTTCTAAATATGCAAGACCTTACCGGTGGTGCCATGGGTATCCGTAAAGTACCACATGCAAGCATCTTCGGTTTTACATTTGACAATAACACAAAATATTTCTACTTAGCACTTGTGTTATTGATAATTTCTTATTTTGCAGTAAAGTTCATCATTGATTCCAAGTGGGGCAGAGCTTTTGAAGCCCTTCGAGATGATCCGATTGCCGCTGCTTATAGTGGAATTAAAGTGGCAGATTATAAGGTCCTCTGCTTTACATTAGGTTCTTTTATTACCGGTATTGCCGGAGCAGCCCTTGTCCATTATACTAACTACGCAAGTCCCTACAACTATACATTGGACGAATCAGTATTACTTCTACAGATGCCAATATTAGGCGGCTTAGGTAGTTTACCAGGCTCCATAATAGGGTCTGCAATACTAATTATCGTTCCGGAAATATCTAGAACCTTCTATGATTATCGACTTATGTTTGTCGGTATTTTGATGGTTGTTTTGATGATCTGGGCGCCCAATGGATTGTTAGGGAAAAACGGTATTGGCGAAAAAGTTATCGGTTTGAGACGGTTACTCACTGGGCAGGAGAGCAAAACCGTAAACGAGACAACAGAGGTGAAATAATATGGCTGTATTACTAAAAGCGGATTCAATCAGCAAATCTTTCGGTGGTGTCAATGCACTTTCAGACGTTAATTTAGATATAATGGACGATGAAATATTAGGTATTATCGGTCCTAACGGTGCTGGTAAAACCACACTCTTTAATGTGCTTACTGGCTTTTACACCCCCACTAGTGGCAAAGTTCTGTATCGTGGTAAGGACATGACTGGCAAGCCTGTGGATGAAATGAATAGAGTGGGACTGGCACGAACCTTTCAAAACATTCGGCTTTTTAACGCCATGACTGTAGTTGATAATTTGGTTGTAGGTATGCATGCTAATATTAAGCAAGGTCTAACAAATATTTTGTTTCGTAATGCACAATTTAAAAAGACGGAAAAGATGGCTTATGATAAAGCCATGGAAATTTTAGAATATCTTGGCATTGAAGATGTTGCACAAGAACTTGCCGGCAACTTATCTTATGGTCAGCAGCGTAAAGTTGAGATTGGTCGTGCACTTGCCAGTGACCCCGAAATTGTTCTGCTTGATGAACCTTCTGCCGGTATGAACCCCCAAGAGGCTATTGAATTGATGTCATTAATTAAAGGTATCCGGGATAGAGGCCCTGCAGTTATACTCATTGAACATAATATGCGCCTTGTTATGGGTGTGTCAGATAGAGTTGCAGTGCTAAATTTCGGCAAGAAAATTGCAGATTGCTCTCCGGAAGAAGCGCAGAACGATCCTCAGGTAATTGAGGCTTATTTGGGTAAAAGGGAGGACTGTTGAGATGCTTGAAATTAATAATTTGACTGTTAAATACGGAAAAATCAAAGCACTTTCTAATGTTTCACTTAAAGTAGAGAAGGGAAAGCTTACTACCCTGCTGGGTGCCAATGGTGCCGGAAAGACTACTCTTCTTAACACGATCTCTGGTCTTCTTAAGCCAGTTTCAGGCGAAATTATCTACGAAGGACAGCACATAGAAGGCAAGCCGACCGATGCAATTGTACGCATCGGTGTGGCCCAGTGTTGTGAAGGGCGTAAGGTATTCCCTCGTCAAACTGTTCATGAAAATCTCCGGTTAGGTGCTTTTACCCGTAAAGATAATGAAATAGAGAAAGACATCGAGAAATTTTATAAAAAGTTTCCCCGCCTAGGCGAACGCAGAAACCACAGAGCCGGCTTTTTGTCTGGTGGAGAGCAGCAAATGATGGCAATTTGTCGTGCGTTAATGTCTAGGCCAAAACTACTGTTACTCGACGAGCCTTCAATGGGACTTGCTCCTCTAGTTGTTGCTGAAGTTTTTGAGCTAATAAAAGAACTAAAAGAGGAAGGCATAACAATTTTGCTGGTAGAGCAGAATGCCAATATGGCACTAAAGATTGCTGACAAAGGTTACATTTTGGAAGTCGGTGAAATAGTAGCAGAAGATACTGCAGCTAACCTATTATGCAGTGATATCGTACAAAAGTCTTATCTTGGTGGATAGTGATATTCAAGTAGACGAGATAAAGCAATAATGGCTGGTTGCAATTGGTCTTCGATATGTTTAGTAATAGCGAGATAAAATATGAAACTTCCGCGATATATATTAGATATCGCCACATTTTAAAAAAGAGAGGGGATCATCAATAGCCTTGGCAATGATAATAACTTGCTGAGCTATACTTCGCAGATTAGAGTGTGTACACTCTGGAAATTGTCCAAGCCTCCCAATTCTAGATGTTCTGAGGTTTCTGTGGTGAGAAAACAGTTTCTTTAAAATGCAAGATCCCCCAAAATATCCAAGAAAGAAGGGTTAAGGGATGGAAAAAGGAATAGTTTTCAACATACAGAAATTATCGATTCATGACGGACCGGGAATCAGGACATTAGTTTTTCTAAAGGGCTGCCCTTTACGCTGCTTGTGGTGTTCAAACCCAGAATCACAAAAAGCAAAACCGCAAGTAGCATCCTTTCACAAGAGATGTATAGGGTGTGGAGTCTGTGAAGTAGTATGTCCCCAAAAAGCCATAAAAGAAATAGACGGTCTATATATAATAGACGACGAGCTTTGCGATGATTGTGGAATATGCGTAAAAGAGTGTTACACAAATTCCAAACAATTTATGGGCAAAGAAATGACAGTAGAAGAAGTAGTAGAAGAAGTTATGAAAGACAACATGTTTTACAAGAGATCCGGAGGGGGCGTAACTTTTTCAGGCGGAGAACCTTTAATGCAACCAGCTTTTCTCTTAGCCCTACTTAAAGAATTTAAAAAACAAAACGTAAACACAGCAATAGAGACGAGCGGCTATTGTGATACAGAAGTTTTAAAAGAAATAGCAGATTACCTAGATATAATTCACTATGACATAAAACATATGGACACAGACATTCATAAAAAGATAACTGGAGTATCCAACGAACTCATATTAAAGAACCTAAAAGCATTAGATAGCAAGCGAAAGAAGATAATAGTTCGGATTCCCATAATTCCCACATATAACGATTCTGAGGAACATATAAAAAGCGTAGTTGACTTTTGCTCCGACTTAAAATCTGTAGAAAAGATAGAATTGCTACCCTATCACAATCTTGGAGAATACAAGTATAAAAGCATAAATAGAGAATACGAACTTTCAGAATTAAAAACACCTGACAAAGAACACATGGAAAAGCTATTAAACATCGTACAAGATGCAGGTATACCTTGTGAAATAGTTGAGGCTTAATAGCTAATTAACATATATTAGCGAAAATTTATTTTTAATTACAAAAATAAATTCAAAAGGAGGCTATGATAATGCTAACACCAAGAGTAAAGAAGCTAAAAGAACAGCTTCGTTCTACAAAACCGAATATTTGTGTTGAAAGAGCTAAATTAACCACCGAAGCCTACAAGAAATTTTTTAACGAACCTCCTGTATTATTGCGCGCTAAGTTACTAGACTACTTGTTAGAAAACAAGTCAATAGTTATAAACGAAGGAGAACTAATCGTTGGAAACTTGGGTAGCAAATACAGAAGTGCACCGGTATTTCCAGAATACGGAGCAAGATGGATAATTAACGAAATAGATGAATTTCCAACAAGAGGAACAGATCCTTTATACATTTCAGAAGAAGAAAAGTCCGAACTTCTAGATATATTAGGAGAGTGGGACGGAAAAGGTTTTGCAGAGGTAGCAGAATCCTACCTAAGCGAAGAAGTTCTTGAAGCTGAAAGAGCCGGCGTATTATCAGTAGGTTCCAGAATCACCTCTACAGGTCACGTAGTACCAAACTATCCTAAACTACTAAACCTTGGATTAGTAGGCATAATGGAACAAGCAGAAGAAGAAATGGCAAAAATAGGCCCAAGGACACATGACAACCAAAGAAAACACGATTTTCTAAACGCAGCAATAATAACCTGTAAAGCAGCCATAAAATTTGCCGAAAGATTTTCCGCCAAAGCAAAAGAACTAAGTGAAAACACGGAAGACCCCGTAAGAAAGAAAGAACTATTAGAAATAGCAGAGATATGCAAACATGTGCCCAAGAATCCCCCCAGAAGTTTCCATGAAGCATTACAGTTCCAGTGGTTTATACATTTAATCATGCAAATAGAGACAAATGGTCACTCAATAGGCTTGGGAAGATTTGACCAACACATGTATAAATACTACAAAGAAGATATAGAAAGCGGAAAAATAACAAGAGATGAAGCAATAGAACTTATCCAATGTATGTGGATAAAAATGACAGAACTCCTTAAGATAAGAGACAGATTCGAAGCAGAAGCCTTTGCAGGCTACCCCTTATGGCAGAACATGGCAATAGGAGGTCAAACCCCTGAAGGCTTAGATGCAACAAATGAACTTTCATTTGCCATACTAGATGCATATAGAGGAGTTCAGACCGTACAACCATCCTGCTCATTTAGACATCATGACAACATAAATAGAGAATTTTTCCGTAAAGCCTTAAAAATGTCCCAAGACGGCTTAGCAATGCCAGCATTTTACAACGACAAACTAGTTATACCCTTAGTATTAGCAAAAGGCGCAACAATAGAAGAAGCACGAGATTGGAGTATAGAAGGATGTGTAGAACCTTTTGTAACCGGTAAATCAGATGGAAGACCCGTAGTTGGATACATTAACGGTCTTAAAATAATAGAATTGATACTAAATAACGGAGTAGACCCACTAACCGGCAAACAAATAGGTTTAAAAACAGGAGAACTAGACACATTTAAGAGCTTAGACGACATAATGGTAGCCTTTGAGAAGAACCTAAAGCACTTCATCAAACTAATGCTTGACAGCTATAACATAGTAGGCTCCCTACATGCAACAAGACTACCTGCAGTATTTGCATCAATAACAGTAGATGACTGCATAGCAAAGGGTAAGTCACTACAAGAAGGAGGAGCAAAATACAACTTCTCCGCAGCCTTTATTACAGCATTAGCAAACACCGTAGACTCATTAGCAGCAATAGAAGAAGTAGTATTTAAAGACAAGACCCTAACCCTTAAAGAACTAAATGAGATACTAAAAACAAACTTTGAAGGCAATGAAAGAATAAGACAACTACTTATCAACAAACCACCTAAATATGGAAATGATAATGATTTCGTAGACGGCTTAGCAAGAAAAATCCTTGCAATGTATAACCATGAACTAGAAAACTATAGAGACTCTCGTGGAGGCAAATACATTTTAACAGTATTATCAACATCCTTTAATGTATTACAAGGCAAATGCACAGGAGCATCTCCTGATGGTCGCAAAGCCTTTGAACCGAATTCCGACAACGCATCACCCTATGTAGGAAGAGACGTAAAAGGCCCCACAGCAGTATTAAAATCAGTAGCGAAAATAGACCAAATGAATTCTCTTGCAGGAGCCCTATTGAATTTAAAATTCGACTCGAACATAGTAAAAGGAGAAAAAGGTCTAGACATTCTAGAAAACGTAGTAGAAACATACTTTGATCTGATGGGAGAACATATACAGTTTAATGTTGCAAGTGCAGAGACCTTAAAAGCCGCACAAAAGAATCCTGAAGAATATGCAAACCTAATGGTAAGAGTTGCAGGATATTCCGCATACTTTATAGAACTTGACAAAGCTGTTCAAGATAATATTATCGCAAGAACAGCACATAATGAAGCATCATAATGGTATAAATTTATTTAATACTTAAATATTTATACCCAGCAAGAATGCACAACTGAAAAACCCCAATTTTATATTGACTTATTTTAAATTGGGGTTTTTTAAATAAAAAAAATATATAAGCGGGATGATGAAAATTATGAATAGCAGAGTAACAGGAAAAACAAAACTTTTTGCCAGTATTGGCGATCCAGTTGAACATAGTCTATCGCCTGAAATACACAACAGTATTTTTGATTTAAATAATTTAAATAATGTTCACTTGCCAATAAAAATTACTACAGAGAATCTAGAAAAATATATTATTGTGCTAAGAAATAATTTTACCGGGTTAAGTGTAACAAAACCTCATAAGCAAAAAATAATACCTTATTTAGATGAGCTAGATGAAGAAGCCAAGTGGTATGGAGCTGTAAATGCTATAAAAGTGGAAAATGGAAAAATGATCGGATACAATACCGATGGCCATGGTTTTGTTAGAGCTTTGGAATCAGAAGGAATTGATATTACAGGGAAAAAAGTACTACTTATCGGAGCAGGTGGTGCTGCTAGCGTTGTTGCAAATGAACTACTAAAATTAGGAGCAGATTTAACCATAAGTAACAGAACAATAAAAAAAGCTGAAGAGTTAAAAGAAAGATTGGCAACTAGATGGGATTCGGAAAGAATAAAAATATGCAGAGTGGATGACTTACAATCAGGATATTACGGAATTGTTAATGCTACATCTGTAGGAATGTATCCTGAAATAAACGGAATGCCTATAAAAGAAGATGTTCTAAAGGGAGCAAGTTTTGTATTTGATTTAATATATAATCCTTATCACACTCAATTGTTACAAAAAGCACAAGCTTATGGATGTAAATGTATAAATGGCTTTTCTATGTTGTTTTATCAAGCCGTAAAGGCTCAGGAAATTTGGACAGGTTTAACCCATGATAAAGACGCATTAGTATCATTGATGAATGAGATTGAGAATTATTTTCATAACATGAATGCAAAAAAGTAATATCATAAAAATCTTTGAATTTTTATCTATTCCAAGTCTATGTGAATTTACATTAAAATTGTATTGATTAGATAAGTAACAAGGTTAAACAGAATATGAATCGTATAAATAAAATATTTCATTTATATAAGAGCAAACTTAGTATCAATGTTAAACACTGTTCTCAATTATTCTGTATACTGTATAAAGCAGCAGATATGAAATTAAATCTGTTACAATAATTTACTTTTAAGAACGTTTAACCTAACAAAAATGACTTTTTAAAGGAGGAAGTTAAATGTCAAACCAACGAATAGAAAAAGACCTATTAGGAGAAAAGGAAATACCCAAAGAAGCGTATTATGGCATACAAACCCAACGCGCATTAGAAAACTTCCCAATTACCGGCTATACACCCAACAAAGAACTGATAAAAGCCATAGTAATGGTCAAAAAAGCAGCAGCACTGGCAAATATGAAAGTAGGGCAACTAGATAAAGAAAAAGCAGAAGCTATAATTAAAGCAGCCGACGAAATATTAGAAGGGAAATATATAGATCATTTTGTAGTGGACGTCATACAAGGTGGTGCTGGCACATCCCTTAACATGAACGCTAACGAAGTAATCGCAAATAGAGCCATAGAAATCCTAGGAGGAGAAAAAGGCAACTACAAACTAATCTCACCAAACACCCATGTAAACATGTCCCAATCAACCAACGATGCATTCCCCACAGCTATAAGAATTGCCATATTAAACCTAGTTAAAAACCTACTGAAAGAACTAGAAGAATTAGACAAAGCCCTAATGGCCAAAGCAAAAGAATTCGATGATGTAATAAAGATGGGTCGTACACACCTTCAAGATGCCGTTCCAATTCGCCTAGGCCAAGAATTTAGCGCATATGCCAAAGCAATAAGAAGAGACATCGACAGAATAAAAACAGCGTCAGAAGCCCTAAACGAAGTAAACATGGGAGCCACAGCAGTAGGTACTGGCTTAAATGCAAAAATAAAATATATCGAATCAGTAATAGAAAACCTAAGAGAAATTACCGGTCTACCCATCTGTGGCACTGACAACATGGTAGATGCAACACAAAATACCGATACACTTGCAGCATTTTCAAGCAGCCTAAAACTACTGGCATTAAACCTATCCAAGATAGCCAATGACCTAAGACTAATGGCATCAGGCCCAAGAACCGGAATAAAAGAAATAAACCTACCTGCCATGCAGCCAGGTTCATCAATCATGCCAGGCAAAGTAAACCCAGTTATGGCAGAAGTGGTAAACCAAGTGGCCTTCCAAGTAATTGGCAATGACCACACTGTTGCCCTTGCAGTAAAAGCAGGTCAACTAGAACTAAACGTCATGGAACCTGTAATGGTATTTAACATAATACAATCTATGGAGATACTTACAAATGTACTAAAAGTCTTTAGAGAAAAATGCATAAATGGAATAACAGCAAACAAAGAAAGATGTCAAGACATGGTAGAAAAAAGCGTGGGCATCATTACCGCATTAGTACCCTATATAGGTTATGAAGAATCATCAAACCTTGCAAAAGAAGTTATGAAAAGCGACAAAACAGTGCCCGAATTAGTATCAGAAAAAGGCATATTAACTCCCGAACAAATAAAAGCAGTGTTAAGTCCCAAGGCAATGACAGAACCTAAATAAAAAAGAAAATCTCGCCAAATATGGTTAATGAGGTGAATTATGTGAGAGAGATTAAAGCACAGGAAATAAAAGACACTGTTAAAGAACTATTCTTAAAAGCTAACTATCATATCGGAAAAGACATATATGACAAACTCAAAGAAAGATACGAAAAAGAAGAATCCGAGGTAGGCAAATCCGTATTAAATCAAATTATAAAAAATGATGAAATAGCAGCAAAAGAAGAAATAGCCCTATGTCAAGATACGGGTATGGCAGTTCTTTTTATAGAGCTTGGCCAAGAAGTTGCCATAGTAGATGGCGATTTTAACGAAGCCATAAATCAGGGAGTAAGAGAAGCATATAAAGACGGATATTTAAGAAAGTCAGTAGTAAATGATCCTGTCTTTGACAGAATAAACACAAAAGACAACACACCAGCTATAACACACCTAAAAATAGTACCTGGAGACAAAGTAAAGATAGCAGTAACTGCTAAAGGATTTGGCAGTGAAAACATGAGCAGAATAAAAATGCTAAAACCTGCCGATGGAGTAGAAGGAGTAAAAGAATTCATAATAAAAACAGCAGTAGAAGCCGGCCCAAATCCTTGTCCGCCGATTATAGTAGGAGTAGGTATCGGAGGCACAATGGAAATGGCTGCAATACTATCTAAAAAAGCTTTACTTAGACCTGTTGGAAAAAATAATGAAGATACAAGATATGCAAACCTTGAAAAAGAAATACTAGAAGAAATAAACAAATCCGGTATAGGTCCTGCAGGTCTTGGCGGAAGAACCACAGCACTTTCGGTAAATATCGAATATTTACCCACCCATATTGCCGGTCTGCCGGTAGCGGTAAATATCTGCTGTCATGCATCCCGACATGCCGAAAAGACCATATAAATGTAGGAGGGAAAACTGGTGGAAAATGTAATTAGAATAAAAACCCCCATTACTACAGAAGAAGTTAGAAAGCTAAAAGCTAGAGATAGTGTCCTGATAACAGGAGAGATTTACACAGGAAGGGATGCGGCCCACAAGCGACTAATAGAACTTTTAAAAAGTGGAAAAGAGCTTCCCATAGATTTAAATGGTCAGATAATATACTATGTAGGCCCTGCTCCTGCCAAACCTGGATATGCTTCAGGTCCTGCAGGCCCTACCACAAGTTACAGAATGGATCCTTATGCACCAGAATTATTAAAACTAGGCCTTAAAGGAATGATTGGAAAAGGCACAAGATCCAAAGAAGTAATAGATGCAATGAAAGAAAACGGTGCAGTTTACTTTGGAGCTGTAGGCGGGGCAGCTGCCTTGATTTCCAAAAGCATAAAAAAAGTTGAAGTAGTCTGCTATGAAGACTTAGGTGCTGAGGCAATACACAAATTTTACGTAGAAGATTTCCCTGCAATAGTTGTCATAGATTCCGAAGGAAACAACCTTTACGAAACAGAACCAAAAAAATATAAAATAAAATAAAAAAACACTAAATAAACAGGAGGTATTTAAGTGGATATTAAACAAGAAGCATTAAAACTTCACATCGACAGCCAAGGCAAATTAGAAGTAATAAGTAAAGTACCTGTAAACGATGCAAAGGATTTAAGTCTCGCCTATACCCCCGGTGTAGCTGAACCATGTAAAGAAATACACAAGGATCCGGATACTGTATATAAATATACAATAAAAGGCCGGACAGTTGCAGTAGTTACAGATGGGTCAGCAGTTCTAGGCTTAGGAAATATCGGTGCAGCTGCCGGAATGCCGGTTATGGAAGGAAAATCAGTACTCTTTAAAAACTTCGGTGGCGTAGATGCATTTCCCATATGTCTTGATACCCAAGATGTAGATGAAATCGTAAAAACAGTAAAATACCTAGCTCCAACCTTTGGAGGAATAAACTTAGAAGACATATCTGCACCTAGATGTTTTGAAATAGAAAAGAGATTAAAAGAAGAACTTGATATCCCAATTTTCCATGATGACCAACACGGCACAGCCATTGTAGTATTAGCTGCAATCATCAATGCCCTTAAAATAGTTAAAAAAGACATAAAAGACGTAAAGGTTTCCATAAGCGGAGCAGGAGCAGCCGGTGTTGCTATAGCTAAACTACTCCTTTCTGCAGGCGTTAATGATGTAGTACTATGTGACAGTAAAGGAATCATATCAAAAGACAGAGCAAACCTAAATGCCAGCAAACAAGAATTAGCAGAAATAACAAATAAAGAAGGTATAAATGGAACAATCGCCGATGCCATAAAAGATACTGATATATTTGTAGGCGTATCCGGTCCCGGAACAGTTACACAAGACATGTTAAAAGCCATGGCAAAAGATTCAATAGTCTTTGCATTAGCAAACCCAATTCCAGAAATATACCCAGACGAAGCAAAAGCAGCAGGAGCAAAAGTAGTAGGTACAGGTCGCTCAGATTTTCCAAACCAAATAAACAACGTGCTGGCATTTCCGGGTATTTTCCGCGGAGCTTTAGAATCAAGAGCTACAGATATAAATGAAGAGATGAAAATCGCAGCAGCTCATGCGATAGCATCACTTATTACTGAAGATGAACTAACACCTGATTACTGCATTCCCGGAGCTTTTGATAAGAGAGTAGCAGCACATGTAGCATGTGAAGTTGCCAAAGCTGCAATTAAGACTGGTGTTGCCAAACTTAAAATAGATCCGGAAGAACTGAAGGAAACAATAATGAAAGAATAAACATTTACAAAGATACAGACCAATTATTATACTTTTGCAAAGAGGAACAATACTAACCAAGCCCTTTGGCCAAAAGCTTCATGAAAAAACTGCGAAAAATATATTTTAACCGCTGTCTATAGGTGTAAGGGTAATAAAAAAGAACAATGTTTATATTGTAGGATTCTTAAATAAGAATACGGCAGGGTTTTTCATGGAAAATGGTATTTATATGGGTAAAAACCCCTGCCGTATTTATTTGGAAACATCTATGTAGGTTCGACTTGATATATGAAAAACTGAGAATAGGCAGGCTATTTAAATAGGGAGGTAACTTTAGTGAATTTCACTGATAAAGTAGTAATAGTAACAGGAAGCGGTGCCGGAATAGGTAGATCCGCAGCAATTGAATTTGCCAATGCTGGCGCAAAGGTTATTGTCAACTCGAGAAGTGAAATAACTGGTTCTGAAACGGCAGAACTCATAAGGCAAAGTGGTCATGAAGCAACTTTTGTGCAGGGTGATGTATCCTCTGAGGATACGGCAAAAGCTCTTATTGAAAAGGCTGTTTCCAAATACAATAAGTTGGATGTTGTTGTTAACTGTGCTGGTATTGTAGTGCCTGGGCGTATCGAAGATACTAGTTTAGAGGATTGGGAAAAAAATATGCAGGTAAATGCTCGTGGAGTGTTTTTAGTATGTAAGCATGCTATAATCCAGATGAAAAAACAAAGATCAGGTGTTATAGTAAATGTTGCTTCTATTGTAGCAGTTAAAGGTGTAAAAGAGCGAGCTGCATATAGCGCCTCTAAAGGTGCCGTACTAGCTCTTACGAGAGCCTTGGCAGCAGATCACACCAAAGACAATATTCGTGTAAATTGTGTTTGCCCTGGTACAATTCTCACTCCTTCTCTTGAGTATCGTATAAAAAATTCGGATGATCCAGATAAAATGTTAAAAGATTTTGTTGATCGCCAACCAATGGGCAGGCTTGGGAAACCTGAGGAAATTGCTCAAGCAATATTGTTTGCAGCATCTGATGAAGCTGCATTTTTGGATGGAGCCAATATTGTGATTGATGGTGGTATGGCGATATAAAAGCTGACTAAGCTAATTAGTTGTTAACTTGTAAAACAGATATTAAAACAAGTGATATATAAATAATAAAACTGTACATAATAAGTAGAGAACTTTTTAGGGAGATTATTAAATATAAGGAGGTAATTGTTATGGCCCTTATCGTACAAAAATTCGGAGGAACCTCGGTAAAATCCCCCGAAAACCGAAAAGCTGTATTAAACCACATTCTTAAAGCCAAGGAAAAAGGAAATGATGTCGTAGTGGTTGTATCAGCCATGGGAAGGCTAGGAGACCCTTATGCTACAGATACACTTATAGAACTGTTAAAAGCCCAGGGAGGCAAACTATGTTCCAAAAAGAAGGATCTAATTATGTCATGTGGAGAAATAATTTCAGCTGCGGTTATGGCATCATACATAGAAGCCCAGGGTGTCAAAGCTGAAGCTATGACAGGATTTCAAGCGGGCATATTGACTACGGCGGATTTTGGAAATGCGGATATTTTAGAAGTGGATCCTGCACCCATCACAGAAAAGTTAAAAGAGGGAAAAGTAGTTGTTGTTGCAGGATTCCAGGGTAGGACCGAAAATAATGAAATAACCACTCTGGGACGAGGTGGCAGTGATACTACCGCTGTGGTGTTGGGAGGATATTTGAAAGCAGATGAGGTTGAGATTTACACCGACGTGCCTGGAATAGCAGTAACAGATCCAAGGATTATTCCTGAGGCACCTTTCATTCCGAATATTTCTTTTGACGAAGTTATCAAAATGGCTGAAAGCGGTGCTAAAGTTATACATCCTAGAGCAGTTAAAGCTGCCAAGGCGTTTAATATGCCACTTAGAATTAAATCTACTTTTGACGAGTCAGATGGAACACTAATAGGTTCTGAAGAAAGTGACCTACCGATTTCAGGTATTACACTGCAAAGAGATTTAACTGTAGCAAAATTTGTAGGAGAGAAGGAATTAACAGATAGTGAAATAAATAAATTGCATAAACTAAGTAATGATAAAACAATTTACACAAATGATGCAGGAGAAAGAGTAATAGTAATAAATGAGGATAAAAAAGATGAGGCCAATAATTTAGCTAAAGAGCTAGGAACAGATTTAGAGCTTTGTGAGAATTTATCAAAGGTATCTGTTGTCTATAAAGATTCGGCTGATGCAAATAAAATGGAACAAAAGATTAGTTCATTGCTTTCAGATGAAAATATATCGACAGTAGCTGAAAAGGCTCTTAATAGCTGCAAAACAGTTATAGTAAAGGGCGAAGATGGAGAGAAATCTGTAAGAGTTATCTTTGACGGATATTTTAAATGATAAATATTGGAGATTAAGAATATCTAAAATGCAATAATTTATATATGAGTTTTATTTTTTGGTTGCCATGATAAATGGCAACTTTTTTTGAATCTTATTAGAGTGACCACTTATATTTAAATTTATTAAAAAAGACCAGCTGTTTTCCTGGATGGTTATGATGAAATGTTTTACAATCTATGTTAACCTGTATTTAATAATTAAAGGACTTAGGAGTGATATAATATGTTAATCGTAGGTATTAACGGGAGTCCTAATATGTCAGGTAGCACTGCATTTTTGTTAGACCAATTGTCAAAAGAGATTGAGCTTTTAAATGGGGAGTTTAAAAGAATAAATGTGGTGGATGCCTTATCGGATATTAACACGCCATTTTGTACAAATTGTAATAACATATGTGATGGAAGATGTTATGAGGGGACGAAACTTGAACAATCATTTCAAGTTATGACAAAAGCTGATGCAATTGTTATAGCTAGTCCTGTTTATTTCGGATCAGTATCAGGCCAATTAAAATGCTTTTTTGATAAAACGTTAAAATTAAGACAAGAAAGAAAACTAATAGGGAAAATAGGTGCCGCTATAGCAGTGGGAGGTGCTAGATATGGGGGTCAGGAAAACACCATAAGAACAATACAAGGTATACTTATGATTCATGGTATGAGCATCATAAGTGATGGCTCAATTACGCATGGTGCAGGTCATTTTGGTATTGCAGCACAGGAACCGGCTATTGAAGATAAAAAAGCGGTAAAAAGAATTAAAATCTTAGCAAATAGAATAGCTGAAGAGGTTTTAGACCTGCTTAATTAAATATTAGAAGGTCATAAAACAATTAATGAAATAATTATTCCAAGAAGAGCATCAATGATAGAGAGAGTAAAGATTTATCATGGTAGCTATAATAAATAGCAACTTTTTTGTAAGTTATGTGTCTAGGTGTTTTCACTATAAGTAAGAACTGTTACCATTATTGATAATATATAGTATCATAGAATTAATCAATGTTTTGTAAAAATTATTCTGTAAGAAAATATGCCTATAAATTATTAGATACTTGAGATTTAAAAACATGTTACATACATCTTGTCAATATTAAACCTAAATTTTTAGTAATCAACATCTACGCTTACGCTTTCGTTACATTATAGGAGGTGAAAAAATAATGGGTGTAAAAGACGAAAAAGGACAATATAACAAAAATTTTTCTCTCTATCATAGTGTTGGTATGAGTGCTAGTCCGGATTTTCATTTTCATGATTATATTGAAATTTACTTGAGTGTTTCTGGGGGAAAACAATTCATTATTAATGACAAAATATACGATATACATCCTGCCGACCTTTTTATTATAAAGAACCATGAAATTCATAAGGCTACTTGTGCTGATAATATTCCTTATGAAAGGTATTTTTTGCAATTTGATCCGGAGTTTCTGTTATCCTATTGCACTCCAAAAACAAATTTACTTCAATTCTTTGATGATAAATCCAACAGTTTCGGTAATAAAATTCATCTTTCTGATGAACAAAACATCCATTTAATAAATTTGTTTAAAAAATATCTAAATATCGATGCAAGTTTCGGAAAAGATGTATTAGAAGAAATATACTTTATTGAAATTATATTGTATATTGCTCAATTGTGTTATACAAATAAATCTTTAGACACAAATTATTACTCTAATGATTATATACCAATTGTAAAACAATTACTTGATTATATTAATTTAAACATAACTGAAGACTTATCTCTTGATCATTTAGCAAAAGAAATAAATGTTAGTAAGTCATATATGTGTAAAATGTTTAGAAAATATACAGGAACTACAATCAACAAATATATTACAGCTCGAAGAATTACTGAAGCAAAAAGATTATTGAAAATGAAAGAACCTATCGCAACGGTTTGTGAGAAAACTGGTTTCAATAATTATTCACATTTCATTAGGACCTTTACGAATCTTGTTGGATTTTCTCCGATGAAATATGCCAAAAAGGTTAGAGAAAAGTAGCATGAGAAATGCAACAAATCCTATTATTTTTCATAGAACATTATGTTAGCAATTAAGCAACCATACTATGTTATACCCTATTTTGCCATGGAAGAATATATGCAATAATTTTGATATTATATGCAAAGAAATGACATATATTATATGTTATCATAATTGTAGTCATAATAATACATTTATTTAGAAGGTACAATTTAAGCCTCAACAAAGTGTATCTGCCCCAAAATATCCAAGAAAGAAGGGTTAAGGGATGGAAAAAGGAATAGTTTTCAACATACAGAAATTATCGATTCATGACGGACCGGGAATCAGGACATTAGTTTTTCTAAAGGGCTGCCCTTTACGCTGCTTGTGGTGTTCAAACCCAGAATCACAAAAAGCAAAACCGCAAGTAGCATCCTTTCACAAGAGATGTATAGGGTGTGGAGTCTGTGAAGTAGTATGTCCCCAAAAAGCCATAAAAGAAATAGACGGTCTATATATAATAGACGACGAGCTTTGCGATGATTGTGGAATATGCGTAAAAGAGTGTTACACAAATTCCAAACAATTTATGGGCAAAGAAATGACAGTAGAAGAAGTAGTAGAAGAAGTTATGAAAGACAACATGTTTTACAAGAGATCCGGAGGGGGCGTAACTTTTTCAGGCGGAGAACCTTTAATGCAACCAGCTTTTCTCTTAGCCCTACTTAAAGAATTTAAAAAACAAAACGTAAACACAGCAATAGAGACGAGCGGCTATTGTGATACAGAAGTTTTAAAAGAAATAGCAGATTACCTAGATATAATTCACTATGACATAAAACATATGGACACAGACATTCATAAAAAGATAACTGGAGTATCCAACGAACTCATATTAAAGAACCTAAAAGCATTAGATAGCAAGCGAAAGAAGATAATAGTTCGGATTCCCATAATTCCCACATATAACGATTCTGAGGAACATATAAAAAGCGTAGTTGACTTTTGCTCCGACTTAAAATCTGTAGAAAAGATAGAATTGCTACCCTATCACAATCTTGGAGAATACAAGTATAAAAGCATAAATAGAGAATACGAACTTTCAGAATTAAAAACACCTGACAAAGAACACATGGAAAAGCTATTAAACATCGTACAAGATGCAGGTATACCTTGTGAAATAGTTGAGGCTTAATAGCTAATTAACATATATTAGCGAAAATTTATTTTTAATTACAAAAATAAATTCAAAAGGAGGCTATGATAATGCTAACACCAAGAGTAAAGAAGCTAAAAGAACAGCTTCGTTCTACAAAACCGAATATTTGTGTTGAAAGAGCTAAATTAACCACCGAAGCCTACAAGAAATTTTTTAACGAACCTCCTGTATTATTGCGCGCTAAGTTACTAGACTACTTGTTAGAAAACAAGTCAATAGTTATAAACGAAGGAGAACTAATCGTTGGAAACTTGGGTAGCAAATACAGAAGTGCACCGGTATTTCCAGAATACGGAGCAAGATGGATAATTAACGAAATAGATGAATTTCCAACAAGAGGAACAGATCCTTTATACATTTCAGAAGAAGAAAAGTCCGAACTTCTAGATATATTAGGAGAGTGGGACGGAAAAGGTTTTGCAGAGGTAGCAGAATCCTACCTAAGCGAAGAAGTTCTTGAAGCTGAAAGAGCCGGCGTATTATCAGTAGGTTCCAGAATCACCTCTACAGGTCACGTAGTACCAAACTATCCTAAACTACTAAACCTTGGATTAGTAGGCATAATGGAACAAGCAGAAGAAGAAATGGCAAAAATAGGCCCAAGGACACATGACAACCAAAGAAAACACGATTTTCTAAACGCAGCAATAATAACCTGTAAAGCAGCCATAAAATTTGCCGAAAGATTTTCCGCCAAAGCAAAAGAACTAAGTGAAAACACGGAAGACCCCGTAAGAAAGAAAGAACTATTAGAAATAGCAGAGATATGCAAACATGTGCCCAAGAATCCCCCCAGAAGTTTCCATGAAGCATTACAGTTCCAGTGGTTTATACATTTAATCATGCAAATAGAGACAAATGGTCACTCAATAGGCTTGGGAAGATTTGACCAACACATGTATAAATACTACAAAGAAGATATAGAAAGCGGAAAAATAACAAGAGATGAAGCAATAGAACTTATCCAATGTATGTGGATAAAAATGACAGAACTCCTTAAGATAAGAGACAGATTCGAAGCAGAAGCCTTTGCAGGCTACCCCTTATGGCAGAACATGGCAATAGGAGGTCAAACCCCTGAAGGCTTAGATGCAACAAATGAACTTTCATTTGCCATACTAGATGCATATAGAGGAGTTCAGACCGTACAACCATCCTGCTCATTTAGACATCATGACAACATAAATAGAGAATTTTTCCGTAAAGCCTTAAAAATGTCCCAAGATGGCTTAGCAATGCCAGCATTTTACAACGACAAACTAGTTATACCCTTAGTATTAGCAAAAGGCGCAACAATAGAAGAAGCACGAGATTGGAGTATAGAAGGATGTGTAGAACCTTTTGTAACCGGTAAATCAGATGGAAGACCCGTAGTTGGATACATTAACGGTCTTAAAATAATAGAATTGATACTAAATAACGGAGTAGACCCACTAACCGGCAAACAAATAGGTTTAAAAACAGGAGAACTAGACACATTTAAGAGCTTAGACGACATAATGGTAGCCTTTGAGAAGAACCTAAAGCACTTCATCAAACTAATGCTTGACAGCTATAACATAGTAGGCTCCCTACATGCAACAAGACTACCTGCAGTATTTGCATCAATAACAGTAGATGACTGCATAGCAAAGGGTAAGTCACTACAAGAAGGAGGAGCAAAATACAACTTCTCCGCAGCCTTTATTACAGCATTAGCAAACACCGTAGACTCATTAGCAGCAATAGAAGAAGTAGTATTTAAAGACAAGACCCTAACCCTTAAAGAACTAAATGAGATACTAAAAACAAACTTTGAAGGCAATGAAAGAATAAGACAACTACTTATCAACAAACCACCTAAATATGGAAATGATAATGATTTCGTAGACGGCTTAGCAAGAAAAATCCTTGCAATGTATAACCATGAACTAGAAAACTATAGAGACTCTCGTGGAGGCAAATACATTTTAACAGTATTATCAACATCCTTTAATGTATTACAAGGCAAATGCACAGGAGCATCTCCTGATGGTCGCAAAGCCTTTGAACCGAATTCCGACAACGCATCACCCTATGTAGGAAGAGACGTAAAAGGCCCCACAGCAGTATTAAAATCAGTAGCGAAAATAGACCAAATGAATTCTCTTGCAGGAGCCCTATTGAATTTAAAATTCGACTCGAACATAGTAAAAGGAGAAAAAGGTCTAGACATTCTAGAAAACGTAGTAGAAACATACTTTGATCTGATGGGAGAACATATACAGTTTAATGTTGCAAGTGCAGAGACCTTAAAAGCCGCACAAAAGAATCCTGAAGAATATGCAAACCTAATGGTAAGAGTTGCAGGATATTCCGCATACTTTATAGAACTTGACAAAGCTGTTCAAGATAATATTATCGCAAGAACAGCACATAATGAAGCATCATAATGGAATAGTATAAGGCGAGGAATATTTCAAGCATCTCCTAAAAACCCCAATTCTAATTAAAATTGGGGTTTTTAATTTTTCTATTTTAACTACATAAACAGAGACCCTCCTTAAACAAAAATTCAGTAATTAAATAGTCCCTTTCTAAATCACTTGAATAATATATAAAGAACAGTTGGTTTATTTATGCAAAGTTTTGTTAGGGGAGGGAGAAATAATTGAGGCAAACATACAATTTAGAGTGGGCAAGTAAAGATCTGGGGCAGGATTCACGTGTAGCCCTAGGTAATGTATATGGTGGTGGAAATGTAGAAATAGTTGTCGGGTCAACTGCATCTTCTGGGCAAGAGTCATATTTGCATATTTTCCGATATAAGGGTCAGACTTATAATCAGCTAGCCAAAATGTCATTAGGGAAAAATAATACTAATTGGATCGGGTGTCATGATATTGATAAAGACGGTATTGATGAAATAGTTATCGGTTGTTCTGACGGGATTCATATATATAAAATAAGAGGCGGTAAACTAGTAAGAATTGCCAAAAGTGTTGACGTAAAGGGAGCTGTTATTTGTATTGCTATTGCGGATATTGACAAAGACGGAAAATATGAAGTTATAGCTGTTGTCAAAGGTAAACCGCGAATCTACATTTTCCGTTTTGAAAAGGATTTAACCCTTTGGAAATCTGAAACAATTGAACAACAGGTGTATTGTGTGGCTGCAGGCGATACTGATAATGATGGCTACCCTGAAATTGTAGTAAAGAGCCATGGACAGCGAGGATGTATTATTAATGTATTATGTTACAAAGGTGGAAAAAGGCATGAAAAATGGAGAAGCCATATATCAGATGCAGGTAAGGCTTTTCTGGCAGTAGACGATTTTGATTTAGATGGCAAGGCTGAGATTGTTCTCGATTGTACAGATGGCAAGGTTAGGGTAATGCAATATGATGGAAGTAAATACAGAACCTTCTGGGACAGTCCAAAACATTCTCAAGGAGTCCAAAATGTAGCCATATTTGATATTGACGGTGATGGTTATAAAGAGTTAATTGTTGTATGTCTAAGTGAAGTATATATTTACAGCTGGAAAGCTGGAAGGATCATTCTAGAATGGACCCAAACGGTTCCCAATGGAGCCTTTTGTATTGCAGCTGGAGAACTAAACCATAAAGGCTTTGGCGAAATAGTCGTGGGTACTGTTTATGGATATATCTATGTTTTTGAAGCACGCCGTGACAAACAACGTGGAAAACTTTGGATGGATAAAGTTCAGGCAATTATCCAAGATACCGTAACTATACCTGATGGGAAACCTGATGCTGCTCGGGGAGTTGAAGCAAAAGCTAAATTTTTTGTGGATGAAGTGCGTGTGATACATGATAAAGTAATTGTTGATGGTACTGTTAAGGCAAAAGTACTTTATGTAGCAGCTTTACCAAGCCAACCGGTACATTTTTTTGAGGCCACTTTTCCATTTTTGGAATTTATCCATTTGCACGGTGCAAAACATGGTATGCAGGCGTTTGTATATTTTAATGTAGAACATATAAGTGTTGATGTAGTAAGTCCAAGAAGAATTAAAATAACAATTTTGTTTGAAATGGTTGTAAAACTTGTGCCCTTTTATGATGATCACCATCATAAAGATCATTTTGATAAAGATCATTTTCATAAGGATCACTTTGATAAAGATCATCATAAGGATTACTATCATAAGGATTATGATGATCATTATCATAAAGACTATTGGAAGTGGAAGTAAGGATTATAGGGACATTAGGTCTTTAATCAAAACCTGACCGGGTGTCCCTTTTTCAATAGAGTAAAGAAATTTTACATTTTAGTTGTAGACTGACCAATTTGTTCTACTTGCATCAGGCTGTCCTGACATTTTATTATTGAATCAAATATCTTGTTTACTGTCTGACTTTGAAGCAATTTGTTTTGAGCTTCAGCCATAGATGATACTGCCTGTTGAAGAGACTGAATCACCTGCATATCTGTTGCTACTAGCTGTTGGTGACAGTCCTTTTCCATTTGTTCAATCATTTGTTTGTACTGTTGGATATTAATCTGAAGATTTGAGATACCTAACTGGGCAGCCTGTTGCAGCTGTTGGGCATTATTATAAATAGATTGTAGCCGATCAGAGTCTATAAGATTTATTGAGGCTTGATTTAAAGTAGTTTGAATTTGCTGTTCAGAGGACATTTGTTCTTTTCTAGCTGTATTAACTAAGCAATCAATTTCTTGTGAGAATTGCTGATGTTGTGTATTTTGATATTGAACACTTTGTTGACGCTGTTTTTCGTTGGCTATTTGCTGAATCTGATTTGCTGTTTCAGTGCCCAATCTTTCGCTAAGCTCGCTCATAGCTTTGTCGGCCTTACTCTTTTGAGTAATATCTTTTTTGTCAGTCACATAATTCCTCCCTGTTAATAGCTAATCACTAATTAGTGTTCCCATATTATTCATAAACAATGCAAAGAATAGCTTAAAAGAAACGAGGTTAGAATAAGAGTAGTTATAAAATTATTGTTAGGAGGATTCGCAAAATGGCAAAAACCGTTGTGGGAGTATTTGATAGTCGCGATCAAGCAGAAAATGCGGTAGCGGAACTTAGAAAATCTGGTTATGATACTAATGAGATATCAATTGTTGCAAAGAATCAACAAGAAAAGCAAGGTGCCGGTGATAATCAGGGTGACAATACTATGGGTATGGATATGGGCTCCTTATCTAGTGGCACTACAACAGGTGGCGTTCTAGGCGGTCTTGCAGGTTTGGCTATGGGTGCTGGTGCACTGGCTATACCGGGTCTTGGGCCTATTATCGCAGCTGGTCCTATCGCAGGGCTTTTATCAGGTGCTGCTACCGGTGGAATAGCTGGAGGTCTAATTGACTGGGGCATCCCTGAAGAACAGGGGAGACGGTATGAAAATGAAATCAAAAAGGGTGGAATATTGGCAGCTGTTAGGACAGAAGCGCAGAATGTAGATGATGCAGCACAAATATTTAGGCAGTATGGTGCACATGATGTAAATACACATGAAAAAGGTTCGGTGGGTTAAAAGAAAATGTATTAATTAGAAAAAAAGACACGTTTTTCCGTGTCTTTTTTTTCTAGCAAATTTCATACCATAATTACTTAAAAAAAAGAGGAAAATTTAATGCGGCTCTCGAATATATAAACAATAGGGATTATCTTTAGGGTATCTCTTTTGGAAGGGGGAGTTAATAATTGCAGATGAATTTTAACTTGACGCTTTCACAAACTCAAAAGCTTGTAATGACTCCGGAACTGCGGCAGGCTATAACAATATTGCAGCTTTCCACCCTTGAACTTGACCGATATATTGAAAATCAACTTTTGGAGAATCCATTATTAGATGTTGGTGATGACGTTTTAAAAAATACAGAGTCTATAGAAAAAGTTAAGGAAAAAGAATCAGAGAAAATCGATTGGGAGGAGTATTTTAATGACTGGTCACACAGTCATCCAATACGAATGCAGCGTGAGCGTAAGGAAGAAGTAAATTATGACAATTTTTTATCTTCAACACCTACTTTACAAGAACACCTTATGATGCAATTAAATCTTTCTCCTATATCTAAAACAGATTTAAAGATTGGCGAGTTTCTGATAGGTAATTTTGATAAGAATGGATACTTAACTATTACAATAAAAGAAGTTGCTGACATGTTAAAGGTCCCTGAGGATAAAGTTGAAAACACCCTCAAAATTATTCAAACATTCGATCCTTCAGGTGTTGGAGCGAGAAATTTAAATGAGTGTTTAATGATACAGATTGAACAAAGAGGTATAAATGTTCCTAAGATTAAAGAACTAGTTCAAAACCATTTGATTGATCTTGCTGAAGCTCGTTTTTCTCGTATTTCTGAGGCTTTAAATATAAGCCTAGCAGAGGTCCAACAATTAAAAGACATATTAGTTACACTTGATCCAAAACCGGGCAGAAATTTTTCTTCCGCTAATGAAGTCCATTATATTATTCCCGATGCAGTTATCGAAAAAGTAGATAATGAATATATTGTCTTAATGAATGATACAATTGTTCCAAGGCTATCAATAAATTCATATTATCGTTCACTGTTATATTCAGAAGACAGAGAGTCGAAAATTTCAAAATTTTTATCAAATAGACTAGACTCCGCCTTATGGTTAATTAGAAGTATTGAACAGCGTCGAATAACTCTTCATAAGGTTATCCAATCCATTGTAGATGTTCAAAGAGATTTTTTTGATAAAGGTCTTATTTATTTAAAACCTCTTACCATGAAACGAATTGCCGATATTGTTGGAGTTCACGAATCCACAGTTTCCCGTGCGATTAGCGGCAAATATGTTCAAACACCTAGGGGAGTATTTGAACTAAAATTCTTCTTTCAAAGTGGTCTGGAAAATAACAACGGTACGTCAACTTCTTCAGAAAGCATAAAGAAAAGGATGCGCGAAATTATTAATGGGGAAGATTCACATAACCCACTAAGTGACCAAAAGATTGCCGACATGCTTAAAGCTAAAGGAATATCTATTTCCAGACGGACCGTAGCAAAATATAGAGAAGAAATGGGTATATTATCTTCAACAAAAAGAAAAAGATATTAAAATATGTTTTTGCAGGCAGGATTTTAGCGATCTTTGTTGAATAGTAAATATATATCAGCAATTTTTCCCTTTAATACATTTATTTGGAGTTTTTGTTTACACAAAAACCCCTTTTTTTAAAACATACGGGACAGAATAATATCATATGGGACAAAAAAAGACCCAATACACCTTAAAGACACAAAAAGGCATTGAATAAATTTCTTATAATAGCAAAACTTAGATTTAATATGGAAAGCTAATGCTTTGGGCTTTCCGTAATATAAATTATACATAATAAAGGAGGAATAAATATGTCTATTAAAGTAGGTATAAATGGGTTTGGACGTATAGGAAGGAACACATTAAAAGCCGTATTATCAAAAGACACAAAAATAGATGTAGTAGCCATTAATGATCTTTATGACACAAGAACCCTGGCTCATCTTCTAAAGTATGACTCGGTATTTGGAACGTTAGATGGCAAAGTGGAAGCTAGAGATTCTTCATTATTAGTTAACGGTAAGGAAATTAAAGTTTTTGCAGAACGGGATCTAGCCAACATACCATGGAAAGACTTAGGAGTAGATGTTGTAATAGAGTCAACGGGGGTTTTTACATCTAAAGAGAAGGCTGTAAAACATATAGAAGCCGGTGGAGCAAAAAAAGTCATTATAAGTGCACCTGCTAAAGGTGAAGATATAACGATAGTCATGGGTGTGAATGAAGAAGAATACAACCCGGAACAACACCATGTTATTTCAAATGCATCATGTACCACCAATTGCCTTGCTCCTGTTGCTAAAGTATTACTAGACAATTTTGGAATCGAAAAAGGTCTTATGAATACAATACACGCATACACCAATGATCAGAGAATCTTAGATCTTCCCCATAGAGACCTTAGAAGGGCTAGAGCTGCAGCTCTAAACATAATACCGACAACTACCGGTGCGGCTAAGGCTGTGGCTTTGGTAATACCTGAACTTAAAGGCAAACTTAACGGATTTGCTCTTCGGGTACCCACACCCACTGTATCTATAGTGGACCTAACTTGTCAGCTTTCTAAGAGTGCTACAGTGGAGCAAGTAAATGAAGCAATGAGAGATGCTGCTGAAGGCAAGATGAAAGGAGTTCTCGGATATACTGAGGAACCGCTTGTTTCTATGGACTTCAAAGGCTGTGAGCTTTCATCAGTAGTAGACGGATTATCTACAATGGTAATTGAAGATGATATGGTTAAGATAGTTGCATGGTATGATAATGAATGGGGTTATTCCAACAGAGTTTTAGACTTAGTTGAATATATAGCAGCTAAAGGATTCTAGGTGTTAGAAGCCCCATGGCTGAAAAACTCTGGCTTCCAGGCAGGGCTTTTCAGCCATTTCCTTTGTTACTGCTTTGTTGAGGAGATAGATATGGAAGAAGTGATCCAATTATTAAGAAAGATAGGTCCGGAAGTATTAAGTACCGTAGAAGATAGATATACCATATTACGAAACATATATTTTAATCAGCCAATTGGTCGTAGAGCTTTATCACTGATTATTTCATGGTCTGAACGGAAGCTCCGAACGGAAGTTAAGCGTTTAGAAGAGTTGGGTTTAATAGATATTGCAAAAAACGGCATGGTATTGACTGATGCAGGTAAAGATATAATAACAGGATTGGAACATTTTATATATCATCTACGTGAACTGGACCCTATTGCCAAAAGTATATGCCAAAAGTTTAACTGCCAGTATGTAAGTATAATTCCAGGGGATTCTGATGAAGATGAAACTATCAAGACACAGTTGGGCAAGGAAGCTGGTAGATATTTAAAAAGATCTATTAACAATGCTGATGTAGTTGCGGTGACAGGAGGAACTACCGTGGCACAAATCCCTCGGGCTATGGAAAAAATATCAGGGTTTGAAGATGTGACGGTTGTTCCTGGTAGAGGCGGTTTAGGAGAAAGGATGGAGATTGAATCCAATACTATTGCAGCAGAGTTAGCGAAAAAGCTTCAAGCACAATATCGTTTACTTTATGTTCCTGATAATTTAAGTCCTGAGACAATGGAGTCGGTTATTAATGAACCGGGTATTAAAGATATTCTTAAAATACTTCATAAGACAACCATATTGATTCACGGAATAGGTGGTGCGGAAGAAATTGGCCGAAGACGAGGTTTGTCTGAAAGAGAAATTATGGCTATTAAGAGGAAAGGTGCAGTAGCTGAAGCATTTGGATACTACTTTGACAAAAATGGGAAAGTGGTACATACAAGCACCAGCGTTGGTTTGACAATAAAGGATTTAAAGAATATCCGTACTGTTATCGCTATAGCCGGAGGAACTAACAAAGCACCTGCCATTCAAGCATTTCTCAAGTACCACAGTCCGACGGTGCTAATTACAGATGAAGGAGCAGCTAGAAAATTATTAGAACTTGAAGGAGGTAGTGATAATGAATAAAAAAACTCTTGAAGATTTTAATGTTAAAAATAAAAGGGTTTTAGTAAGAGAAGATTTAAACGTACCATTGGATGAACAAGGCAATATAACTGATGATACAAGAATAAAAGCAGCTTTACCCACAATAGAATACCTGATAGGAAAAAATGCTAAAGTCATTATTATGGCTCATCTTGGGAGGCCAAAAGGTAAGATGAATTTAAAATACAGCCTTGCCCCAGTTGCAAAGAGACTTTCACAGCTCCTTGATAAAGAGGTCTTTATGGCAAAAGACTGTATTGGTGACGAAGTGGAAAAAGCTGTCGCGAAAATGCAGCCAAAAGATGTAATACTATTAGAAAATGTACGTTTTCATGCTGAAGAAGAAAAAAACGATCCAGAATTTGCAAAAAAGCTAGCAAGCATCGCAGATATTTTTATTAATGATGCCTTTGGCACATCTCACCGAGCACATGCCTCTACAGTAGGTGTAGCAGAGTATTTGCCTGCCGTTGCAGGGTATTTGATAAAAAAAGAACTAGATATTATGGGCAATGCTTTAGAAAAGCCCGAAAGACCTTTTGTGGCTATTTTAGGTGGTGCAAAAGTTGGTGATAAAATAGGAGTAATAAAAAACCTTCTTAATAAAGTTGATATCCTACTAATAGGTGGTGGAATGGCTTACACTTTTTTGAAAAGTCAAGGTTATGAGATAGGAAAATCACTTTTAGAAATTGATAAGATTGAACTTGCTGCTTCACTATTAAAGGAAGCCGAAGAAAAGAAAGTAAAACTTCTGTTACCTGATGATGTAGTAATTACATCAGATATTAAAGAAGGATTGCCTTATGAAACTGTTTCAATTGCACAAATACCAAAAGATATGATGGGTGTTGATATAGGTGAGAAAACCCAGAAAAAGTTTGCAGATGCTATGAAAGGAGCTAAGACTGTAGTATGGAACGGTCCTATGGGTGTATTTGAGATGAAAGAATATGCAAAAGGAACACTGGCTATAGCTCAAGCTATGGCGAACTCTGAGGCAGTCACAATCATAGGTGGTGGGGATTCCGCAGCAGCTGTTGAACAACTGGGTTTTGCAGAAAAGATGACACATATTTCAACAGGAGGCGGAGCTTCTTTAGAGTTTATGGAAGGCAAGGAGCTGCCAGGAATATCAGCTTTAAATGATAAGTAAATCTTATTCACTTGTGATGTTTAAGCTACTTATAATATAATAATTTTGGAGGTGTTACATAATGTCAAGAATACCCATGATTGCTGGGAACTGGAAAATGAACAACAATAAAAAGCAAACCCTGGAATTTCTAGATGGGTTTTTGCCGAGAATTAATGATATTACAGCTGAAGTGGTAATTTGCCCGCCTTTTACGGATCTTTTTGCAACGGCTGAAAAGCTTGAAGGCACAAAGATAAAACTAGGCGCACAGAATATGCATTGGGAGGAAAAAGGTGCTTTTACCGGGGAGATATCTCCGGTTATGTTAAAAGAAATACCATGTGATTATGTAATCATTGGTCATTCAGAACGGAGACAGTATTTTGCCGAGACAGATGAAACTGTCAACAAAAAAATAAAATCAGCACTTAAGCATAATATTTTGCCAATAGTATGTGTGGGTGAAAGTCTTGATCAGCGTGAAGCCGGTACTACAATGTCATGGGTGCTGTCACAGGTTGAAAAAGCTCTAAAAGATATTACTTTGGAAGAAGTAGAAAAGATAGTATTCGCATATGAGCCAATATGGGCGATAGGAACGGGCAAGACTGCTTCTGCTTCTGATGCTCAGGAAGTTATTTCTGCTATAAGAAAACGGATATCAGAGCTTTATAGCCAGAATGTTGCGGATAAAGTAAGAATTCTTTATGGAGGTAGCGTAAAGCCTCAAAATATTAAGGAACTAATGGGGGAGGCAGATATTGACGGGGCTCTTGTTGGTGGAGCAAGTCTTGAACCTGATAGCTTTTATGCCCTGTGTTCCTTTAATCTATAGTAGGAGATGAAGCCATTGTCGAGAAAACCGCTAATGTTAATGATATTAGATGGTTGGGGATTAAGCTTAGAAGAAAGAGCTAATGCTATATTAAACGCAAATACACCAAACTATGACCGTTTGATGAAAGAGTATCCAAATACTACTTTGGAAGCATCTGGTCTTGCTGTCGGCCTGCCTGAAGGGCAGATGGGAAATTCAGAAGTAGGGCATTTAAATCTGGGGGCAGGAAGGATAGTATATCAAGATTTTACAAGAGTGAGTCAAGATATAAAAAGTGGTGGATTTTATAAGAATCCTGCCCTTCTTTCAGCAGTAGAAAACGCTTTGAATAATAATAAATCACTCCACCTAATGGGTCTTTTGTCTGATGGTGGTGTTCACAGCCATATCAACCATATAAAAGCATTGCTTTTATTAGCAAAAAAGAATAATTTAGATAGAGTATATTTGCATGCTTTTTTAGATGGTAGAGATGTACCACCTGCTAATGCACAGAAATATGTAAGTGAAATAGAAGAATGTATGAAAGAATTAGACATAGGGGCTATTGCCACCATATCAGGCCGTTATTATGCAATGGATCGGGATAAAAGATGGGATAGGACAAAAAAAGCTTATGATGCCATAGTATTTGGGGAAGGGCTTTTAGCCAGCAGTGCAAAAACTGCCATAGAAAAAAGTTATGAGCGAAAAGAGACTGATGAGTTTGTTATACCTACCGTAATTACAGGTGATAATGGGCAGCCTTTAGCTAAAGTTGAAGAAGGGGATTCAATTATATTTTTTAATTTTAGACCTGACAGAGCTCGGCAATTAACATATGCCTTTTGTAATGAAGAGTTTGAAGGATTTCATCGGAAGAATGGATATTTTCCAGTTTGCTATGTATGTATGACAGAATATGATAAAACAATAAATAATGCAATGGTTGCATATGGGCCTGAATCTATGGATAACATCTTAGCTGATGTGTTATCCAAGGCTGGGCTTAGGCAGCTTCGCATAGCTGAAACAGAAAAATATGCTCATGTTACCTTTTTCTTTAACGGAGGCGTAGAAAAGGCATACCCGGGAGAAGACAGAGTTTTAATTCCTTCACCCAAAGTTGCTACATACAATCTTAAACCTGAAATGAGTGCATATGAAGTAGCAGATGCAGTAGTTAAAAAAATTAAAGAAGACATATATGACGTGATTATTCTTAATTTTGCTAATCCAGATATGGTAGGTCATACCGGTGTTTTTGATGCTGCAGTAAAAGCTATCGAAGCTGTTGATGAATGTATTGGGAAAATATGTGATGTATTAGAAGAAAAAGGAGGTACCCTACTTATAACCGCTGACCATGGCAATGCAGAAAAGATGTTGGATTACGAAACAGGAGAGCCATTTACTGCACATACCCTTAGTAAGGTTCCGCTAATTCTAATAAGTGATAAAAATTATAAATTAAAGCCTGGTAAGTTAGCCGATATAGCACCCACTATACTTTTGCTATTAGGTATTGAGAAGCCTAAGGAGATGACAGGAGAACCATTGATAATAGAGTAATAAAGAACCAGACTTTAGAAACAAAAATAGGCTTAACTATTTAGAAATAGAAAATTAGGAAGGTGATTATTCATGTCCACAATTATTGATGTAATTGCCAGAGAAATTATAGATTCTCGAGGCAATCCAACTGTTGAAGTAGATGTTTTACTTGAAGATGGCACATTAGGTCGAGCAGCGGTTCCATCAGGAGCTTCAACTGGCCAATTTGAAGCAGTAGAGCTTCGAGATAAAGACCCCAAACGTTTTGTAGGTAAGGGAGTTCTGAAAGCAGTTCAAAATGTAAATGAAGAAATCGCCCCTGAACTTCAGGGAATGGATGCAATGGACCAAGTAGGAATTGACCAGCTTTTGATTGATTTAGATAAAAGCCATAATAAAGGTCGCCTTGGTGCCAACGCAATTTTAGGGGTATCTCTTGCAACAGCCAATGCAGCAGCTAACTATCTTGGTATTAGCCTTTTCCGATATATTGGTGGCGCAAATGCCAAAGTACTGCCGGTTCCTATGATGAATATATTAAACGGTGGTGAACACGCCGATAATAATGTTGATATACAAGAATTTATGATTATGCCAGCTGGCGCCAATAGCTTTGCCGGAGCATTGCGCATGGGTGCTGAGACTTTTCATACATTAAAGAAAGTCTTAAGTGAAAAAGGTCTAAGCACTACTGTAGGTGATGAAGGCGGCTTTGCCCCAAATCTATCTTCAAACGAGGAAGCTATTAAGTATATTGTTGAGGCAATAGAAAAAGCTGGCTATATACCGGGGAAAGATATTTTTGTAGCTCTGGATGCTGCTTCTTCTGAATTCTATAATAACGGAAAGTATCATCTCAAAGGTGAAGGCCTTGAATATGATGCTGCCGGAATGGTAGAATACTTTTCTAGATTAGTTGATAAGTATCCAATTATTTCCATAGAAGATGGTATGGCTGAAGAAGACTGGGATGGATGGAAACTTCTTACAGATGCTATTGGACATAAAGTTCAGCTTGTAGGTGACGACCTATTTGTAACAAATACAGAGCGTCTTCAAAGGGGAATTGAAAAAGGTGTGGCAAACTCTATTTTGATTAAAGTAAATCAGATAGGGACTCTTACAGAAACCCTGGATGCTATCGAGATGGCAAAAAGGGCTAAATATACAGCGGTTATTTCACATCGCTCTGGTGAAACAGAAGATGTAACTATTGCTGATTTGGCAGTTGCAGTTAATGCAGGACAGATAAAAACCGGAGCTCCTTCCCGAACTGACCGTGTAGCAAAATACAATCAACTCTTAAGAATCGAGCAGGAACTTGATACAACGGCTCAATATCTAGGTACAAGAGCATTCTACAATATAAAGAGATAAAGACGATTGACTATGTTTAGTTAAGTTTGACGTTGTCAAGTGATACAGTTCGCTCAGGTTTATTTTTTCTATGGTTCTAAGATTCGATTTCGGCGAAAGCCTAAATCTATAAGCTCAATCTTATTTGTTACAAAGTCATGTTTGAAAATTACTTTATATTTATCTGTTACGCTATATCTTTTCGTGTAACTCCGCGTTTAGCTTTTTACGGCTTTCTTGAAATCTCATCAAGAACCATAAACAAAAAAATAATATTTCGCTCTCTTGTATCACCTGGCAACTATGATTTACACATACAGATTGCAATACAGATTATAGATGTCATTGAGGGGGGTTTTTATGAAGGAACTAATTGTATACCCCACACCTTATTTGGTTAAACAACATAGAGCAAAACAGCTTGAAAATAAAATAGGGGTGACCGGTGTATTACCGGTCACCTATGAAATTTTTATAGAGAAGTGCATACAAGAGGTCATTTCTAACAAGATTTTCCTGGGAGATTTCAAGAAAGAAGTAATTGTCTATCAGATACTTGTAAAACTGAAAAAGGAGAATAAGCTAAAATATTTTCACACATTGCGTCAGGGATATGTACAGCGTATTGCTGATGTGATTGGAGAATTAAAACAGCAAGATATAGATGTGGAAACTTTTAAAAGCCTAAACTTAAAGGGGTTTTTGCATCACGACTTCTATCTCGTTTATAAAACATACCAAGATCTGCTTGAAAGAAAGCACCTATATGACAGGGAAGATCGTTACCTTATTTGTAAGGATACCATTAATAGAAGTAATTTTTTAGCACGCTGGGATTTAGTGACTTTTAAAGACTTCTTTGAATTTACACCTATTCAAAATAAGATAATATCTGCCATAGGTAATAAAGGGAAAAGCGTTAATTCTAATATGGAAATGAGCATGCAAGAAATAGAAGTAATAAAAGCACAAAATAGAAGAACTGAAGTATATAATTTAGCTCATGTGATTCTTGAAGATTTAAAAAGAGGGATGGCAGCTGAGAAGGTTTGCATTGTCTTGAGAAATCAAGATGCCTATGTAGAAATTTTACATGAGGTATTTGAAGAAGCCCAAGTACCTATCAATTTGGGAAGACAGACATCTCTTGTTCAAAATCCATTCATAAAATCCTTGCTAAGTCTTTTTAAAGGAGAATTAAGCAGCTATTTTTCAGAGAAGTTTTCTTATACAAGAGGGGAAAGAAATAATATTTTACAGTGGTCGACTAAACTAAAAGAATACCTTCACGATCAGGGCTATCCAGTAAAATTTAGTCAAATTCACAATACTAACCTTGGTGTAATTAAACGTGATTTGGAAGCCTTTGATGCTCTTAATGGCCTTTTAACTGAATTAGAAGATTTATATTATATATTAATGATAGAAGATATGAATTACCAGGATTTCGTAAATCTTTTAAAAAATCATATTCATAGTCGGGTTTATAGTTACAAGGCTCCGGATGAAGGGATATGGGTATTGCCTCCCACAATGCTCCGAGGTCTATATTTTGACAAGATATATGTTTTGGGAATGATAGATGGAGAGTTTCCAAGAGATTTTAGACCCGATTGGTTTTTAAAGGAGTGGGAAAGGGAAGTCATTAATCGAAAGGATTTTCAATTAGATACCTTAGATATACTCCTTGATAAGGAAAGTCGGGCTTTTAGTTTTCTTACTGCCTGTAGCCCCAAGGGTTACTTTTCATATCCAATAGTTGTGGAAGACAACACATCTTCAATCGTTTCACCATTTCTTGAAGAGCTGATAGAACTTTACTCCTGTTCTGTAGAAACTGTAAGATTTGATTCAGTATATTGCCAAGAGAAGATAAATGATTATAAGCCTTGCCCTGGAATAATAAACGATGGCAAGATTAAAGAAGGCATAAAAAAACTATTTGACCGAAAGACCTTTTAGTACAACAGCTTTTAATATGTATGGCCAATGTCCTTATAAGTTCTTTTTGGCAAGGGTCTTAAACTTGTCTCCTCTCGGAAGAAGAAGATCAATACACAGCTCTTGCTCGAGGTACAATTTTGCATAAAATCCTCGAAGTATTTTTCAAAAATCATCGAAAGGGCCTTAAAAGTGACAAAATAGATGAATATACAAATGAAATCAAAAGACTGGTCGATGATATTATGGGAGAATCCGCTATAGAAAATAGTTTTCCACATAGAATGCTATACGAAATAGAAAAGAATGAAATAAGTGAAAGCATAATTAATTATATAAAGTGGTATATAAAACAACGTGGAAATTTCAATCCGATTCTTTTTGAATTTGGTTTTGGTTATAAAAAAGAGTTTTGTCCGGATTTTGCTCCAGATATCAGTATATGCGGCAAAATAGACAGAATTGATGAGGACTCTGAGGGTAAATTAATAGTTTTTGATTACAAGTCAAGTTCTACCCCCGATATAAAGGAAGTTAAAGAGGGAACTGATATACAACTGCCCTTATATATATTGTCAGCAGAACAATTATTAGAAAAGCCGGTGGTTGGCGGAGCTTTTATTTCACTTAAAAAAGGATCAGTAGATAATGTTCTGGTTCGTGATGGTAGTAACCTGCCTTTCATATCAAAACGCCGTAAAAAAGGAGTATTAAACGAAAAAGAGTGGGATGACTTGATGGAGACAGTTAAAAGAACAGTAAGAGAATATACAGACAATATCAGAGAATCAAAGTTCCCACTAAAACCCAAAAAGTGTCCAAAGATAAGTAATTACGGGAGCTTTTGTGATTTTGTCAATATATGTCCTTGGGAGGGAGAAGATCAATGAACTATACTCCTGAACAAAAAAAGGCAATTGAAACAGTAGACCAAAGCTTAGTAGTTACCGCCGGTGCCGGGGCTGGGAAAACCCGTGTTCTAGTAGACCGCATCATTTATTTACTAACAAATGGTTTTGCTGATATAGACCAGATAGTGGCCATTACCTATACAAAGAAGGCGGCACTGGAAATTAGAGAGCGCTTACGTAGAGAGATAAAAAAACAAAAGACAAATCTGACTCTTTCCGAGTCTTTAAAAAAACTTGGAATAGCATATATTGGTACAGTGCACAGTTTTTGCCTTAGAATTCTCCAAGAGAACCCAGTAGAAGCTAATATAGATCCGAATGCTAAAGTTCTGGAAGAATATCGTGGGAAAGCCTGGCTAAAGGATTGCATACAAGAGGCAATTATTAATAATCTAAATAATAATATTGTCTACCAACTCACATCAGAGATAGGTTTTTCAAAACTATCAAAAGAACTCCATAGTATTATGAGTAAAATGATGAATTTAGGGTTGAAACCTGATGTTTTATCTAATAAGACTGAAAGTGAAGAAGAGAAGACATTGGTTTGGTTAATCCATAAAGCCTATGAGTTTTATAACATGAGAAAAGACGAAGAAATGTTTTTAGATTATGAAGATATCTTACAAAAAACTTTGGAATTACTAAGAGGAAATAAGGATATTCTACATAAATATAAAAATAAGTTCAAATATATAATGATTGACGAGTATCAAGATTTAAACTACGTTCAGGATGCTATATTACGTTTATTAGGGGAAGGTACAAATCTTTTTGTTGTAGGAGATAAAAAACAATCGATATATGGATTTCGTGGCGCACGAGTGGAACTTTTCGAAAAGCTGAAAAAAGACTTAGAAAGCTATGGGCAAGCCATAAACCTGAGAGATAATTTCCGAAGCGACCAGCGGATAATTAGTTTTGTTAATGATAGCTTTAATGGTCTTATAGATAAATATGAGCCAATTGATGCACACAGATGCCATGAAGATAAAAATAATTTATTAATTTTGATGCCAGAAAGCGAAGGTCTTATGAGCCAGAGAAGGCAACATGAAGCAGAGTTTATTGCCAGAAAAATTCTTGAGATGATGACTGATGAAACCATAAAAATCTTTGATAAAAACACAAAAGAATATCGACCAGTTACATTTAGAGATTTCTCTGTGCTTCTGAGGAAAAAGACTCATCTACAACACTACATAAATGCTTTTAAGACATATAACATACCCTATCATGTGGCTAACCCCGGAAGTCTTCTGGAAAGCCAGTGTGTGAAAAACCTTATTTGTGCATTAAGGACTATAGAGTTTAAAGAAAATATAAGTTTATATGGTACACTTTCACATCTTTTAAAAGTTAGTGATGAAACGCTAGCACAATTTATACTCGACCAGCAGGAGCTAATTAAAGGCCTTGAAGAGGATGTGGATTATACTGGGATTTCCAAAAACCTTGCCCAAGCCTTTAAATTAATTCAAAGCTGGTGTAAAATAAAAGATAAGTCAACTTTAAGAGAATTAGCAGGTATTATAGTGGTAGATACACAGCTTCTATCTCACGCTGCACAAAAGGACATCTTAGAAACAGAAAATCTATTTAAGTTTTTGGATTTATGCAGATATTATGATGGTCTGGGTTTTAGTTTAAAGGATTTTCTAAAAGAGCTTTCGGAATTTGGAGAGGACCATCATGAAGCTTTGGATACAGCTGAGGAAGAAGATGTAGTTAAATTTATAACCATTCATTCATCAAAGGGATTGGAGTTTCCAATCGTTATTTTAGCAGATAGTGGTCAGGAAATATCAGGGAGAACCTCAGAAATTTTATTTGAACCCGAATTGGGAATTGCACTAAAAAAAGATAAAGATAAATGGGAAACCCTAAAAAACAGCTTAGCGCGTAGGGAGATTGAAGAGGCAAAAAGGGTTCTATATGTAGCATTAACTAGGGCTAGAGATTACCTGTTAATTTCAGGTGAAATAAAATCTGAAAAAAAGGATAGCTTTTTAAAATGGATTAATCCGGAGACCGCCGCAATAGGTAATGTTTCGCCAATGGTAATAATGCGGGAGCCGCCCCAAATAGTGACAAAAGATATAAATAAATCCTTAGAATATAGAAAAACGCAGCTTAAAAAACCGAAGTTTACTCTAAAAAGTGTTAAAATACCAAAATATTATTCGGTAACACTATTAGGAGATTTTATACGGTGTCCAAAGAGATATTATTTAAGTCATGAAATGGGCATACCCGAGTCCGCTTTTTTAAAACATGACAGGGATTTTAGAATGTTGTCGGCGAGGGAAAGAGGCACAATCGTTCATGAAATCATAGAAAAGATACAAAGAGATAATCTAAAAGCAAAAGATATTACTAAGATTTTAGATAAATATGATAAAATATTTTTGGCAGCTGAAGACAAGGCCTTTATTAACCGATGTATTAATAATTACTTAGAAAGTGATTTATATAGAACTGGTGGGCTTATTTACTCTGAATTGCCTTTTATTTATCGTCTAAAGAAGAAATGCTATATTACAGGCAAAGTAGACAACTTGATTATTGAAGATGATGGAGCTATTGTAGCGGATTTTAAAACAAATGCTTCTATACGACCAGCCTTAATGGAATCCTACTGTATGCAAGTTGCAGCATATGCTTTAGCAATTAATGAAATATACGGTGTTCCCATTAAAAAAGGAATAATAGCTTCCCTTTTCGAAGGAAGGATTATAGAGATAGATATTTCCACAAAAAGTCTAGATGAGCATAAAAAGAATATATGTGAAATAGTAAGCATGATAGAACGAAATGATTTTAAGCAAAAACCAAGAGAAAAATCAAACTGTGATATTTGTGGGTATAAAGAGATTCTATGTAGATAACTATATAAGAAGGAAGGTGAACAATAGTTAATTTTATGATTTTAAAAACTTAATAAAGGATATATCATCAGGTTTTTTATTAGCATAATACAATAAACTGAAAAATGCCAATTAATTGATTAATAGTAGAGCACAATAGCCTATCTTATACTAAATAGTATAACAAAATAGAGTAATGTATATTGTATTTTAACAAAAAGTATGGTAAAATTACTCCTATAAGGAGATATTGGAGGTAGCATCATGGAGCTGTTTTTAACGATCGTCTACCTTCTGATTTGTATAGGTCTTATTGCAACAGTATTGCTGCAATCGGGCAAATCAGCAGGTATTGCAGGTAGTATTGCCGGCGGTGCAGAAACTCTGTTTGGAAAAAAGAGGGGGATTGATGATAAGCTGGCTACTTATACAAAGATTATTGCTGTTTTATTTGTAGTTATGTCAGTTGTAATGATTGTTTTCTTACGTTAAAACAATAATAAGAGATCTGGAGGGAGTTTTAAAAAATGGAAAACCTGGTGATATGGGCCCCTATATCGGGGATTATAGCCTTAGCCTTTGCCTTTATGTTGGCTGGCAAAATAGGAAAGAGTCCTGCCGGAAATGATAGGATGCAGGAAATATCAAATGCTATTCATGAAGGGGCTATGGCGTTTCTTTTTAGGGAGTATAGAATCCTAATTATTTTTGTAATTGTAATGTTTGCCATAATTGGATTGTTTATTAATTGGCCTACAGCTATAAGTTTTATTACTGGAGCTGTAGCCTCAGTCTTAGCTGGTTATATAGGGATGAGTGTTGCTACAAAAGCCAATGTAAGGACTGCTAATGCAGCTCGTGAAAGCCAGAACAAAGCTCTTGATATAGCTTTTTCAGGTGGGGCTGTTATGGGAATGTCTGTAGTTGGTTTAGGCATTCTGGGACTTGGGATATTATATTTCTTGTTTGGAAATCCTCAGGATGTAAAGAGCTTCGATGTAATTAACGGTTTTGCCCTGGGTGCAAGTTCAATTGCTCTATTTGCTAGAGTTGGGGGAGGTATATATACTAAAGCAGCTGACGTAGGAGCGGATTTAGTAGGAAAACTAGAAGCAGGCATTCCTGAAGATGATCCGAGAAATCCTGCTGTTATTGCTGATAACGTAGGTGATAATGTAGGCGATGTAGCTGGTATGGGAGCAGATCTTTTTGAGTCATATGTTGGCTCTATAATATCAGGAATGGCTATTGGAGCTGTTGCTGTTTCTGTTACAACTGGTAAAACCTTTGGTATAAGTGGTATTATTTTTCCTTTATTGATTGCAGCTGCTGGTGTTTTCAGTTCAATTTTAGGTACTTTCTTTGTAAAAGCCACAGGTGGTAGCAATCCTCAAAAGGCTCTTTCAAATGGAACTTTTATAAGTGGAATTTTAGCGATAATTGCTACATACTTCATAAGCCGGTTAATTTTTGGTGAGCTAAATATGTTTTTTGCAACAATTTCCGGTATTATCGTTGGTACAATTATCGGAGTAGTTACTGAATACTATACATCTGATGAAAAGTCTCCAGTAAAAGGAATAGCTGAATCTTCCCAAACAGGTGCAGCGACAAATATAATATCGGGTCTTGCAGTGGGAATGAAAAGTACGGCTTTACCGATAATTTTTATTGCTGCTGCAATACTTATTTCATATAAATTTGCCGGACTTTACGGAATTGCACTATCAGCTATAGGTATGTTATCCACTACAGGAATGACTGTTGCTGTTGATGCTTATGGTCCTATAGCGGATAACGCTGGTGGAATTGCAGAAATGGCCGAGCTTCCCCATGAAGTTCGTGAAATAACAGATAGGCTTGATTCAGTGGGTAATACTACAGCCGCAATAGGCAAAGGATTTGCGATAGGTTCTGCGGCGCTAACAGCATTGGCTTTGTTTTCTGCTTATACTACTGCTGCAGGGTTAACTAATGGAATTAACATTCTTCAAGCCGATGTTATTGTAGGTCTTTTTATAGGTGGGATGTTACCATATCTGTTTTCTGCACTGACTATGGAAGCAGTAGGAAAAGCGGCATTTCAAATGATAGAAGAAGTCAGGAGGCAGTTTAAGGAGATTCCTGGTATCATGGAGGAAAAAGCAAAGCCTGATTATGCCAGATGTGTTGATATAAGTACCTCTGCGGCATTAAAAGAAATGATAATACCTGGCTTGATGGCTGTTGTTGTTCCCCTAGCTGTAGGTTTCCTCTTTGGTCCTGAAGCTCTTGGTGGAGTCTTAGCGGGTTCTCTGGTGACCGGTGTTATGATTGCCATTCAGATGTCAAATTCCGGTGGAGCCTGGGACAATGCTAAAAAGTATATTGAATCCGGACATTTTGGAGGTAAAGGTACCACTGCTCATGCTGCAGCAGTAGTTGGAGATACGGTGGGAGATCCTTTTAAAGACACATCCGGACCTTCATTAAATATATTAATAAAATTAATGACCATCGTATCATTAGTATTTGCACCTTTATTTATATAAAAGATATTAAACTCCTGCTTTGTAGCAGGAGTTTTTACTTTTAATAAAGTACGTTTGATTATTTTTAGATCGTCTCCCCAAACTTTATCTTTATTGGGGGTTGACAGATGCACGAACATGTTATAAACTGAAACTACAATTTAATAAGGCAAAGCCTCACTTTTCACAAGTGAGGTAGAGGCGCAAAACTTAACGATCCTTAGTGAAGCTTGGGAGTAAAGCGATGAAACTAAGGAGAAGGAAGTATTGCCGAAGCAAATATTATTCTCTCATATTATTTGCTGGGCCTGCGGTTAATAGCTGTAGGACTGTCTCAATAAACGTCCCGGTTTATTGAGTTGTGCTATCTCAAATTGGGAAAAGTTGAGGAATTTAGGGAATTTGTATACTAAGACCTGAGTTCGTCTCAGGTCTTTTTGTATTAGTTTTCCTGAAAAAAGATTAAAGAGTTCTTTAATTAATTAAAATAAGAAAAGGAGAGAATCAGTTATGAACAAAAAATTATTATTATCAGTAGCAATATTTTTGTCAATAATCATGCTGCTGGCAGGGTGTGGCCCTAGTAACAATTCACAAGGTGCAAATTCGCAGCAAGCGGGGAATACACCAGAAAGTAAAACGTTTAAAGTAGGCCTTGAATGCGATTATCCACCTTTTAACTGGACTCAACTTGATGATTCCAATGGTGCAGTGCAGATAGATGGTTCTGCTGAATATGCGGGAGGATATGATGTAGAAATCGCAAAAAGGATTGCCGATGGTTTGGAAAGAGAACTGGTTATAGTGAAAACCGAATGGTCCGGTCTTTTGCCTGCATTAACTTCTGGTAAAATTGATGCTATTATCGCAGGTATGTCGCCAACAGCGGAACGCAAAGAAAGCATAGATTTCTCTGACAACTATTATAAATCAGATTTGGTTATGGTTGTTAAAAAAGGAGGAAAGTATGAAGAAGCTACATCCATTCAAGATTTTAAAGGTGCAAAAATAACTGCACAACTAAGCACATTCCACTATACGGTAATTGACCAAATCGAAGGTGTTATAAAAGAACCTGCTATGGATGATTTCTCTGCAATGAGAGTTGCTCTTGAATCAGGAATGATTGATGGGTACGTCTCGGAAAAGCCAGAAGCTGTTAGTGCTAAAGCTGCTAATGAAAACTTTACATTTGTTGAATTTGAGGATGGCTTTGTAACATCTGATGATGACACTGCTATTGCTGTAGGTCTTGTAAAGGAAAGCGAATTAATTGATGAGATAAATGAGATTTTACGAGGTATATCGGATGCCCAAAAAGAAGAACTCATGGATAAGGCTATTGCAAATCAACCTGAAGGATAATACTTATAAGATGGCTACCGTAGCTTGTCCCACTCTTTCTGTAAGCGGTGGGGTGAGCACCGGTATGCTCTTGGTTTATGACTTTTTACAGCGTGGTGCCAAAAGGAGGAAACTCATATGAGCTTTGAGCAGATAATCAGAATTGCCTTAAAATACTGGCCTATGTTTTTGCGTGGAGCCGGTACAACACTTTTAATTTCCATAACGGGCACTATTATAGGATTTATTATTGGTTTATTAATTGGTATTATACGCAGTGTTCCAGAACCTGAATCAACAGAAAAAAAACTAATTTTGAAATTTATCAATGCCATCTTAAATGCTTATGTGGAAGTATTTCGTGGCACACCTATGATTGTTCAGGCAACAGTTATCTATTACGGTTCTGCCCAGGCCTTGGGTATTGACATGGATAGATTAACAGCAGCATTCTTGATTGTATCTATTAATACTGGGGCCTATATGGCTGAAATTGTTCGTGGTGGCATTGTTTCTATAGATAAAGGACAATTTGAGGCGGCTCATGCTGTGGGCATGAATCATATGCAAACCATGGTTAATGTGGTCTTACCCCAAGTAATACGCAATATATTGCCAGCAACAGGTAATGAATTTGTAATAAATATTAAAGATACTTCAGTGCTTAATGTAATTTCTGTGACAGAGTTATTCTTCCAAACAAAATCAATTGTTGGCAACAATTATAGATATTTTGAAACATTTTTTATTGCGTCTGTCATATATTTCGTTATGACTTTTACGGTTACAAGAATCTTACGCTTTATGGAAAAGAAACTGGATGGCCCAGAAAATTATACTGTTATTGGTAATCCAATGCAAATATAAAGTGAAATTTTTATTGAGTGAAGAGGTAACGACACTAAAGGCTTAGTTTGACTTATTTAATGGCTAAGTTTATTGACAAGTGGAGGAAAAAATAAAAGGAGGCTGGCTTAGTTTGACTTATTTAATGGCTAAGCACTCACTGATGCCTGGCAAGTGTAGAATTAATGGTAATTCTTAGCAATCGAGCAAGGTGGGAGCACGATGGAGAAAAGAAGATTGATGATGTAAGCCAATATGGGTGTAAAGGGAGGAAAAGCGTGGAAAGGGTAATAGAAATAAAACATTTGAGAAAATCTTTCGGGACTAATGAAGTACTAAAGGATATCAATTTTTCAGTTACTAAAGGAGAAGTTGTCTGTATCATTGGATCCTCGGGCTCCGGTAAATCTACTCTCCTGCGCTGTATAAATCTATTGGAAAAGCCAAGTGGTGGCAAGATATTCTACCATGGAGAAAACATTTTAGAGAGTGGCCACGACTTATATGCATATCGCACTAAGTTAGGCATGGTATTTCAGCAGTTCAATCTTTTTAATAATCACGATGTTCTAAGTAACTGTACAGTTGGTCAAATCAAAGTATTAAAGCGCTCTAAGGAAGAGGCAGAGAAAGTAGCTATGAAATACTTGAAAGTCGTGGGAATGGAGCAATATATTAATGCAAAACCAAAGCAATTGTCAGGTGGGCAAAAACAACGGGTTGCAATAGCTAGGGCTCTTTCAATGGAACCAGATGTTATGTTGTTTGACGAGCCTACGTCGTCACTTGACCCTGAACTTGTAGATGAAGTTCTAAGAGTTATGAAAAAACTTGCCAAAACAGGTCTTACAATGTTAGTAGTAACTCATGAAATGGAATTTGCTAGAGAAGTTGCTGATCGTGTTGTATTTATGGATAAGGGTGTTATTGAAGAAGAAGGCAGCCCCGCGGAAATCTTTAACAATCCCAAAAAAGAACGCACCAGAGAATTTCTAAGGCGAAGTTTAAAATAGAATACCTTTTATAAAGCGGTTTCAATTAATGATTAGAAACCGTTTTTTTATATTACAAACACTTCAGTTAATTAAAGATATAAATAAAATAATAATATAAAAAGGACTAGATCAATAATTTGATAAATATTAAAAATGATGGTTGACAATTAGTATACTAATATGGTAGTATGTAAGTAGAAATTTTCAGGCTATATACAATTATATGAAATACGGATAATAGGTGATAAAAATGAAAATTAGCATTTCAGACCTAAAAAACCGGAGCCTTTGGCAAAACAAAGGCTATAAGCTGCCTGAATTTGATATTGAAAAGATTAGAGAAAACACACTAAAAGCCCCGATATGGCTTCACTTTGGAGCAGGCAACATATTTAGAGCATTTCCCGCAGCACTACAACAAACACTTCTTAACAATGGCCTCTCAGACAAAGGCATCATAGTCTGCGAATCCTATGATGAAGAAATCATAGAAAAAGCCTACACACCATATGATAACCTAAGTTTAGTCGTTACACTAAAAGCTGACGGAAGCATGGACAAAAAAATAGTAGCCAGCATAGTCCATGCAATAACTGCAAAAAACAACATGGAAGAACTTACAGAAATATTCACATCCCCAACGCTGCAAATAGTTAGCTTTACAATAACTGAAAAAGGATACTCCCTTACAGACTCCAACGGAAACTATCATCAAGACATACTAGACGACCTTCAAACAACTCCCCTAAACCCCAAGACACTTATGGGAATCATAAGCTACCTATGCTACAAAAGATACCAAGCAGACAAACTTCCCATTGCACTAGTGAGCATGGACAACTGCTCACACAACGGCTCAAAACTATACAGCGCTATAAAAACCTTTGCCGATACCTGGGCAAAAGACGGACTGGTAGACAAGGACTTCTCAGACTACATAGCAAATCCAAAACTCGTATCATTTCCCTGGACAATGATAGACAAAATAACACCTAGACCCTCAGAACAAGTAAAAAAAATATTAGAAGAAGATGGCATAAAGGACACAGCCATCATAAGAACCAACAAAAATACATACATATCCTCCTTTGTAAATGCAGAAGAGACCCAATACTTAGTAATAGAAGACCTATTTCCGAACTCAAGGCCACCTCTTGAAAAAGCCGGAGTAATCTTTACAGACAGACAAACCGTAGACAAAGTAGAAAAAATGAAAGTAGGAACCTGTTTAAATCCTCTACACACAATCCTAGCAGTATACGGATGCCTACTGGGATATACCTCAATTTCAGAAGAAATGAAAGACACATACCTAAAAACATTCATAGAGAAAACAGCCTATGAAGAAGGCCTTCCTGTTGTAGTAGATCCCGTCATAATAAAACCCGAAGACTTCATAACAGAAGTAATAGACCAGCGTTTCCCCAACCCCTTTGTACCAGATACACCACAGAGAATTGCCTGTGACACATCTCAAAAAATACCGGTGCGCTTTGGAGAAACCCTGAAAGCATACATTGCTTCGGGCAAAAGAGACCTCTCAACTCTAAAATACATACCATTATTCTTTGCAGGGTGGCTGAGATACCTTTTAGGAATAGACGATGAAGGCAACCCCTTTACACCCAGCCCCGACCCGATGCTAGAAAGACTGCAGAGCCATGTAAAAAATATATCACTTGGAGACAAAGGCCCATTTACAGAAGCCCTGAAACCTATATTATCAGACAGCAATATATTTGGCATGAACCTTTATGAATATAACTTAGCATCAAAAGTGGAGAGCGTTTTTGCTGAGCTCGTAGCAGGTAAAGGAGCAGTTAGGAAGACACTGGAGAAGTATTTAAATTAATAGTTTCATACGATTCTTAATTCGATATTCTTCCATAGAATTATATAAGGTTTTTCACTTTTACTAAAAAGGGGGATAGCAACAAATTAATAACTTTATAAATAAAACAAGATTTGTGAGAATATGGAGGGGAAAATGAATAAGAAGGACTATGTAGAAAGAATCCTAGGAAATGGTACATTTATTTCTTTTACAGCCCTAATAATTACTGTATTGATTCAAGTTGTTACAAGATATTTTCCTTTGGGGATAAGCTTTATTTGGACCGAAGAGGCTACGAGGTTTTTCTTCATTTTTTCTGTGGCTTTTGCTGCACCACTGGCAGTGAAAAAAAGGGAATATGTTAATGTGGATTTAATATTAAACATTTTACCTAAGAATGTAAGGCATTTGTTCGAAATAGCGATAGATTTATTGACAGTTATTTTATTTACAATAGTTTTTTTCCAAGCCATTAAATTTGCAAAACTAGGGATTGGTCAGACTTCACCTGCAATGAGAATACCTGCCTATATTGGTTATTCAAGTATTATATTAATGTCAATTTTTGTCCTATATTATGCTATATGGAATTTTAGGGACCTAGTTTTAAGTCTTGGCAAAAGAGGTGATTCCAAATGATGGCAGCAATTTTGTTTTTGTCTTTTGTGGTGCTGGTAATGTTAGGGGTTCCAATAGCATTTTCTTTAGGTCTTTCCTCCCTCATATATATACTTTTAAATGACATCTCCTTAACTATTGTTGCGCAAAAAATGTACGCAGGAATAGATTCTTTTGTATTGGTGGCTATACCCGGTTTTATGCTGGCAGGCAACCTGATGAATCAAGGGGGCATGTCGGAAAGACTTGTGAAATTTGCAGATTCAATTGTTGGATTTGTACGGGGTGGGCTGGCTCAGGTAAACGTAGTCGTTTCCATGATATTTGCAGGAATTTCAGGAACAGCCCTTGCTGATACGGCAAGTGAGGGACCAATTATCATTCCCGCAATGGTTCGTCAGGGCTATGATCCGGACTTTGCTGCGGCTATTACTGCTGCATCATCTACTATGGGTCCTATTATCCCTCCCAGTACACCTATGATCATTACAGGAACTATAGTGGGTCTTTCAGTTACAAAACTATTCGTTGCTGGAATTGTACCAGGAATCCTTATTGGAATTTTGCAGATGATCTTGTGTTACTATATGGCTGTAAAAAGGGACTACCCTAGAGGAGAATTAAAGCCAATTAGTTATATTTGGTCAATATTTAAGGAATCTATATGGGCTCTTTTGCTCACCGCATTTATCCTCTTTGGAATCTTGGGTGGCGTATTTACACCGACGGAAGCTTCCATTGTAGCGGTTTTGTATGGCTTTGTAGTAGGTATGTTTATTTATAAGGAAATAAAATTTAAAGATATCCCGAGAATAGTAATGGAATCTTTGAGAAGTACAGCTGCAATAATGGTATTGGTGGGTTTTGCCAATACTTTTGCATGGATACTGGCCAGTGAACAAATTCCGCAGCTGATTGCCCAGACCATACTATCAATAAGTTCAAATCCAGTTGTTGTAATTTTATTAGTCAATGCATTGTTGCTTTTTGTAGGTATGTTTATGGAAACAATAGCTGCCATAGTAATACTATTCCCCGTGTTGTTCCCTGTGCTCACATCAATAGGGATGGATCCAATTCAGGCAGGGGTCATGATGGTGCTAAACTTAATTATAGGAGTTATCACTCCACCTGTAGGGGTTTGCTTATTTGTAGCAGCAAATATCGCGGATATATCTCTCGTGAGAATAACCAAGGCCATTTTCCCCTTTTTAGTGGCTAATATCATAGTTTTGATGCTGGTGAGCTTCATACCCACAATGACACTATACCTTCCTAATTTGCTATTAGGTCACTAAGTGGAGGAATCTATCATGAAAGCGATACAAGTATTAAAGCCGTTTAATATTCAAATCATTGAGAGAGAAATGCCCCAAATCAAAAATGACGATGAAGTATTAGTAAAGGTAAAATTCGCTGGCATATGCGGTTCTGATATGCATATATATCACGGGACATCACCTGTGGCTACATATCCCAGAGTCATTGGCCATGAGTTTGTCGGTGAAGTCGTGGAAACGGGCAATAGCGTAAAGCATCTTAAAGCTGGAGATCGGGTTGTTATTGAACCCATATATTATTGCGGCAAGTGTTATCCCTGTAGAACGGGAAGACCAAATGTATGTGAAAAGCTAGAAGTATTGGGTGTCCACAGGGATGGTGGTTTTCAGGAATATGTGACGGTAAAAGGAGCAAATGCCCACAAATTTGGGGAACATTTGAGCTGGGATGAAGCGGTACTTATAGAGCCTTTTACCATAGCTTGCCAGGTTACTTGGAGAGGTGATGTTAGAAAAGGAGACTACGTATTCATCCAGGGAGCAGGACCCATAGGCTTGGCAATATTGCAGTATGCCAAGTATAAGGGCGGAATATGTATGATTTCAGATATTGTGGAATCAAAACTTGAGGAGGCTAAAAATCTAGGGGCAGATTATATAATCAATGCTTTAACTCAAGATGTTGTATCTGAAATAAAACGCATAACCGGTGGAATGGGAGCAAATGTAACAATAGATGCTGCCTGCACACCCAAAACTTTTGAAACCTCTGTTAATGTTACTTCTCCTGCAGGAAGGGTTGTAGTCATGGGCTTTGATGATGTACCCTCACAGATACCACAATTTATTATTACAAAAGGGGAACTTACAATTTGCGGTTCGAGACTTCAGACTAATAAGTTTCCCGAAGTTATAGACTTATTCAACCAAAGAAAGCTAAATCCAACTGCTCTAGTATCTCATAAGATGCATTTTACTCAAATAAAAGAAGCTATTAAAATTACTGAAAATAAAAACGAACCAGTTTCAAAAATACTATTGGAGTTCTAGTAACGAAAAGTCTTGGAAGGGGGTTATAAAAGGAAGATACAACAGAACTATTACGATGGAAGGGGGTTGGTATAGTTAAGTTAAGACATTTGACAAACATTTTTTTAATTTTTGTTAGGAATAAAAAAATCAGGGGGTTAAAAGATGTCTAAAAAGCTTAGATTAGTTTCATTGTTGCTAGTGTTGGTTTTAACGTTGTCGCTGGCAGCTTGTGGGAAACCTGCAGAGCAGGCTGCTCCTGAAGGTGACGAATCAGAAAATGAATCTCCACAACAAGAAAAGATTGTATGGAAATTCGGTTATTTAGCCAATGAACAACATATTTGGCACAAGACTGCGCAAGAATTTGCGAGACTTGTAAATGAAAAAACTGATGGTCGATTAGAAATTAAGTTATATCCCAATGAGCAATTGGGCAGTGAAATGGACACTTTGAATATGATAAGAGATGGTTCTGCTGATATGACAATTTCCGGTGAATCCATGCAGAACTGGGCTCCTAAAGCTGCTTTAATAGCTACACCATATGCATTTAAAAACATGGACCATATGGTTAAGGTAATAGAAGGAGATTTGGGGAAAGAAATTAGCGACCAAATTATTGAAAAGGTAGGGGTAACCCCAATTTATTATCATTTGAGATCTCCCAGAAACCTAACATCTAACAAACCTATTAGAAACTTAAATGACTTAAAAGGATTTACAATGAGAGTTCCTAACGTACCAGTATTCTTAGAAGCATGGAAGGTAGCAGGGGCTCATCCTCAAGCAATGGCATTTAGTGAAGTGTTTACAGCTTTACAACAAAACGTGATAGATGGGCAAGAAAATCCCTATGATTTAATTTTAAGTGGAGGCTTATACGAAGTACAAAAATATGTCAATGAAACAGAGCATGTTCTCGGCTGGATTTACGTTGTAGTAGGAAATAAACAGCTCAATTCATTACCTGATGATATGAAAGAAGCGGTATTAGAGGCAGCTGAAGAGGCGCAAGCAATTGGCGAGGAATTATTCCAAGCTGATACAGAAATGTGTAAACAGCAATTAATAGATAAAGGTATGGAGATAATTACTGATGTAAACAAACAAGAATTTATAGATGCCATGGTGCCAGCTGTAAAGAATTTCTTAGATGATGAGCAAAAAGACTTATATGAAAGAATCATGAGCATAGATTAAAAGAAGAACATTATATATCATATACAACCCACTTATTTACTAAGTGGGTTGTATCAGCAATACATTTGTAATAATAAATTCTTTGACAGGGGAAAATTTTAAGCTTTAAAGTAATAGGTCATTTTTATATAGACTATATTTTTGAAGCTCTAAAGCAAAAATATCAAAAAAGGTATAGCCTAACTAGTTGACAAATATAAAAATGGAGTAGGAGTTGATGTTATTTGAAAATGGTCTTTAGATGGTTTGGGAAAGGATTCGACAATATCCCCCTAGAATATATTCGGCAGATACCAGGTGTATCGGGAGTTGTGGCTACCCTTATGGATATACCGGCGGGAGAGGTATGGCCTTTAGAAAAGGTGAAGGCCTTAAAAGAAGAAGTTGATAAATACGGTCTTGAAGTTGAAGTAATAGAAAGTGTAAATATACATGAAGACATAAAGCTTGGAGAAAGCAGTAGAGATAAATATATAGAAGCTTATATTGAAACAATAAAGAATCTATCACAAATTGGTGTAAAAGTAATCTGTTACAATTTTATGCCTGTACTTGACTGGGCAAAAACTGAACTGGCAAGACCCTTACTTGACGGCTCCAACACTATGGCATATGAGCATGAACATATACTAAAACTAGATCCACAAAATCTTGCAAATGAAGTTGGCAAGCAATCCGGTGGATTTGACCTACCTGGCTGGGAACCAGAGAGGTTAAAAGAGATGTCATTGACAATCGAAAAGTATAAAATTATCAGTGAAGATCAATACTGGAAAAACATAAAATACTTTCTTGACTGTGTCATTCCTTATGCCGAAAAGTACGATATTAAGCTGGCTATACACCCTGATGATCCACCGTGGCCCATCTTTAATCTTCCGAGAGTAATTACCAGTAGGGATAACGTACGTAAATTTCTTGACCTCAATAATAGCCCATACAATGGTATAACACTTTGTACAGGTTCTCTTGGTGCAAAGAAGAAGAATGATATTCCAGCTATCATAAGGGAATTTGCGGGTGAAGGGAGAGTGCATTTTGCACATATAAGAAACCTCAAGTTTGAATCTGAAAAGGACTTTTATGAAAGCGCTCATCTTTCACAAAGTGGTTCTTTTGATATGTTTGAAATAGTTAAAGCCTTCTATGATACAGGTTTTACCGGCTATATCCGTCCTGATCACGGCCGCATGATTTGGGGAGAAACAGGTCGACCCGGTTATGGGCTTTATGATAGAGCATTGGGTATTATGTATCTTCTTGGATTATGGGAAGCAATTGATAAAATGAGTAAATAATCTTACCTATAAATTTAACCAGAGAAGCGAACTATTTGGAGGTTCAGATGAAAAAAAAGATATTGATTACTCCCAAATCATTTTTTCGTGCAAGAAATAAAGCTGAAGAGATTTTTAGTCAGTACAAATTGGAAATAGTAGAAAACAATACGGGGAAAACCCTAACTAAACAGCAAATGATAAAGCTGTGTAAAGATGTAGACGGTATTATCGTGGGAATAGACCCTATTGATGAAGAAGTACTTCGGAATGCCAGGAATCTTAAGGCAATATCAAAGTATGGTGTTGGTCTTGACAATATAGATTTAAAGGTTGCGGAAGAACTGGGCATAAAAATAAGTAGAGCTGAAGGTACCAATACACGATCCGTGGCAGAACTTACTATTGGCTTGTTTTTTGCCATATCACGAAGCATACCTAAAGCCACTTTTGATGTGAAAAACGGCAAATGGGATCGAACTATTGGTGCAGAACTTTTTGGCAAAACTGTTGGAATTATAGGATTTGGTTCAATTGGACGTGAAGTGGCGAAAATAGCAGTAGGATTAAACATGAAGATAATAGCCTATGACCCTTATATTAAGGATGGGAAAATAGCAAATGCGATGAATGTAACAATGACTGGAATAACGGAGATACTGGAAAATGCTGATTTCGTAACACTTCATTTACCGCTAAATAAAGAAACAAATAAAATAATCAGTAGAGAAGCTTTAAGCAAAATGAAGCAAACAGCTTATTTAATTAATACTTCTAGAGGCGAATTGGTAGATGAAGATGCTTTGTATAATGCGCTAGAAAGCGGAACTATTGCCGGTGCAGCCCAAGATGTATTTTCTCAAGAACCTCCAAGCAAAGATAATAAATTATTGTCACTTGACAACTTTATTCTCACACCTCATATTGGCGCATACACCAGAGAGTCAACCGAGCGAATGGTGGTAACATCGGTAAAAAATCTTATGGAAATGTTGTTTTAATATTTTCCGCAGCCTTAAGGAGCGATGTTTGTTGAATATTCTAGCATTAGAAACTAGCACTTCTGCTTTAAAGGTTGCCATATATTCAAGTAAGAAAGGCCTAATAAAAGTTTTAAGTATTCCATACGATGAAAGTATCAGCGATACAATTACACAAAATGCCAAAGGGGTATTAAACTTACTAATAAATGGGACAAAAGAATTATTAAAATCTGATACATATCAAATTGATGCAATAGGGCTTAGTGGTATATGGCATAGTCTATTACTACTGGATAGAGACAGAGAACCTTTAACCCCTATATATACTTGGGCAGATACGCGTCCTGCCCAGACAGTGGCCAAATATCGTAAAGATGAAAAACTCTGGAACGGGTTTTACAAAAAAACAGGCTGTGCCATACACAGCATATATCCTCTATGGAAAATTATCCATTTAAAAAAACAAGAGCCAGATATATTTAAAAACAAATGCTATATCACATCCCAATTGCAATACATTTTTGAGCAATTGACCGGAGAAAAGGTAGAATCAAAGACAATTGCCTCAGGTACTGGAATGTTGAATATTCATACTCTGGATTGGGATGATGACATATTGAAATTTGCCGGTATAAGCCCTTCAATGCTATGTGAATTAAAAGAAGCTACGTATGCAGCACCATTAAAAGATACTCTTGCTAATTATCTTAGCTTAAAAAAAGGTTTACCAGTTATCATCGGAGGAGCAGACGGAGCGTTAAACCAAGTGGGAGCAGGAGCATTAAGAGCTGGAATCATGACCTTATCAGTGGGAACCAGCGGGGCGCTCCGTTTAGCTTACGACAAACCAGTACTCCCTGAAAGCACATCCACATGGTGTTATTATGCATTAAACAGTAAGCGCCTTGCTGGTGCAGCTACATCAGGAGCAGGTAATTGTTTAGAATGGTTCAAAAAAAGGGCATATAAAGAAAGCGGTTTTAGCTACAAACAATTGGATGAAATGGCAGCCAAGGTAAATATACAAGATGCCCCCATATTCTTACCCTTTTTGTATGGAGAAAGAAACCCTGGCTGGCAGGACAGTAGAAAAGCTTCCTTTATGGGGATAAAAGGCCATCATGAAATAGGTGACTTATACCATGGTGTGTTGGAAGGAGTTTTATTTAACCTTTATCAATGCTACAAGGCATTAACTCAAATTACCGGCGAGCCAAATGAAATACGAATATCAGGTGGCATAGAAAATTCCCCATTATGGCTTCAAATGGCGGCAGACATCTTTAATAGAGATATAATCACATCAGGCATCCAGCATATGTCCACTGCCGGGGCTGCTGTATTGGCATTAAATGCTCTGGGTGAAATTACTGACATTGAAAAATATGAGCCGGAGTATGGTAAAAAATATACACCAAATAAAGACAAAACTGAAATCTACCATAATAGATACCAAGCGTATCTAAATTATTACCAGAAAACCGGCAACCAGAGGTGAAAAAATGAAAAATATAATTTTAAAATCAGACGGTATTAATGATTTGCAAATAAAAAATTCTTTAGAAGAATCCCTATCCAGCCTAAACAAAGAATTAAAAAAAATATTGCTACTACCGCCGGACTTTACTAGGTTTTACTCACAAGCCGGAAAAATAACAGCTTTGTATTATCATATGCTAAAAGACACATGTCAAGTAGATATAATGCCTGCAATTGGCACACACATGTCAATGACCCATGAAGAAATAGAAAAAATGTACGGCAAAGAAATACCAAAAGAAAGATTTATAGTACATGATTGGAGAAATGATATAGTAAAAATCGGTGAAGTACCTGGGAGCTATATAGAAGAAATCTCAGAAGGGCTATTAGACTTTTCAATAGATGTAGAAGTAAATCACAGACTGGTCAACTCCGAATATGATTTAATTATTTCTATTGGTCAAGTAGTTCCCCATGAAATAGTAGGTATGGCAAACTACAGCAAAAATATATTTGTAGGCTGTGGCGGTCAAAACATGATAAACAAATCGCACTTTTTGGGAGCCGTTTATGGCATGGAAAAAATAATGGGTAGGGAAAATACTCCTGTTCGCGGGGTATATGACTATGCTCAGCAGCACTTTTTAACAGATATTCCGTTAATATATGTTCTAACCGTTATATCCCAAGACCAAGGAGAAAACCGATTATCAGGACTTTTCATAGGACGAGAAAGAAGAGTCTTTGAAGAAGCAGTCGAACTTAGCCAAGAAAAAAATATAGTTTTTTTAAAACAACCACTTAAAAAAGCAGTGGTTTATCTTGAACCAGAGGAATTTAAGACTACATGGCTAGGAAATAAAGCTATTTACAGAACTCGCATGGCTTTAGAGGATAATGGCCACCTTATTATTATTGCACCTGGTGTCAGGCGATTTGGAGAAGACAAAGATATTGACAGTTTAATTAGAAAATACGGATATGTAGGTAGAGATCTAATTCTTTCACATACAAATGACAACGTAGACCTTCAAAGCAACTTATCTGCTGCGGCACACTTAATCCATGGTTCATCTGACGGCAGATTTAAAATAACCTATGCCACTGACAAATTAACAAAACAAGAAGTTGAAAGTGTGGGTTTTGAGTATATGCCCTTTGAAGCTGCTATAAAAACATATGATATAAACAAATTAAAAGACGGATTTAACACTCTGGAAAGTGGTGAAGAGATTTTCTATATAAGTAATCCGGCTCTAGGTCTTTGGGCTGATAAAAGCAAGTTTTAGTAAGGTCATCATTAGAAAGGATGATAGTGTGACTAAATCCGATATAGCCTTAATTGGTCTTGCGGTAATGGGCCAAAACCTTGCACTGAATATTGCAAGAAATGGATATCATATCACTGTATATAATAGGACCCCGGAAAAAACCAAAGAATTTACAGAGACCTCAGCCAAAGGTAAAAGCAATATTAAAGTAGCATATTCTCTAGAAGAACTAGTATCAACACTTAAAAAACCCCGAAAAATTATGCTTATGGTAAAAGCGGGGGCTCCTGTAGATGCAGTAATAAGCAAATTAGTACCATTATTAGAAAAAGGAGATATCATCATAGATGGAGGAAACTCCTATTTTAAAGACACAATACGAAGGGCTAATGAACTTGAGAAAAAAGGAATAAATTTTATGGGCGTAGGAGTTTCCGGTGGAGAAGAGGGAGCACTGAAAGGACCAAGTATAATGCCCGGTGGCTCAAAAGAAGCCTGGCATAAGTTATCTTCGATTTTCACCGATATATCTGCAAAGACATCTGATAAAACTCCCTGCTGTGATTATGTAGGACCGGATGGTGCCGGCCATTTTGTAAAAATGACTCATAACGGCATAGAATACAGTGACATGCAGCTTATCAGTGAAGCCTATTTTCTCATGAAAGAACTCCTCGGCATGTCATCCCTTGAAATGAAGGAAGTTTTTGCAGCTTGGAATAATGGTGATCTTAACTCATACCTAATAGAAATAACTGCAGACATATTAGGAAAAGTAGATGAAGAAACAAGAAAACCTTTAGTGGACGTAATACTTGATAAAGCAGGGCAAAAAGGTACCGGGAAATGGACATCCAAGGAGGCTTTGGACCTTGGGATTCCAGCGCCCACGATAGCTGAAGCAGTATTTGCGAGATACATGTCTGCTGTAAAAAACGAGCGTGTTAAAGCATCTAAAGTATTGAGAGGTCCCAGACCATTATATAAAGATAATAAAAGCCAATTTTTAGAAGATATCAAAAAAGCCTTATATGCATCTAAAATCTGTTCATATGCCCAAGGCTTTGACCTGATGGCCCAGGCTTCAAAAACATACCACTGGGACTTAAGCCTAGGCAATATAGCACTGCTTTGGAGAGCTGGTTGCATAATCAGGGCACAATTTTTAGATAAAATAAAACAAGCTTATGAAGAAAACCCTGAGCTTCAAAACCTGCTTATGGCACCTTATTTTAAACGAAGCATTGAAGACTGCCAGATAGCTTTACGAAGTGTAATAAGTACAGCGGTGTTAAACGGAATTCCAATACCTTCTCTTAGCTCAGCGCTGGCTTACTATGATTCCTATCGCATGCACACGTTACCTGCCAACTTAATTCAGGCTCAGCGTGACTATTTTGGTGCACATACTTATGAGAGAATAGATAAGGAAGGGATTTTTCATACAATTTGGGTGTAGGTAATCAAAATTCATTTTTCTAAACGAAAATGGAGAGTTACTTGTGTAAAAGAATATATAGAGTCTTCGCACATTATAGAAAATGTTGACTTTGTAAAAATATATATAATATAATGTAGCATGAAAACAAGAAAGTTAGGGGAAATTATGTTTGAAAAGCTAAAAAGACAAAAAAGAGAATATGCTAGGGAATATGTAATAAGAGTTTTGCGTCATAATATTATAAATTTTAATTTAAAACCAGGGCAATTGGTAAGTGAAAATGAAATTGCTGAAATTTTGGGAATAAGCCGTACACCAGTGAGAGAAGCTTTTATAGAGCTATCCAGGGCATCATTGGTGGAGATATATCCTCAAAAAGGCACTTGCATTTCGCCTATAGATATGAATGTTGTTGAAGAATCTAGATTTATGCGATGTGCAGTGGAAAAAGCTGTTGTGCAATTATGTTGTGATGTGCTATCTGATGCTGATATTGCTTATTTAGAAGAGAATCTTCAGCAGCAAGACTCTTGTGTTCGTCATCAAGATTACAAAAATCTTCTTTCCTTTGATGACAGCTTCCATGAATATTTGTTTAAGGCATGTGGCAAAAAAATGATATACAGTCTTATAAAAAGTGTCATGGCACAATTTGACCGTGTGCGTATTCTTAATCTTGCAGAAATGAATATGGAGATAACTGTTAAGGAACACAAGCAAATACTTCAGGCAATAAAGAATAAAGATAAACAAATATCAGCAAATGTCATGGAAAAACACCTTACCAGGGTTATTTTTGATATGTCATACTTAAAGAAAAAGCATCCTGAATATTTTAAAAGAGATTCACTTAAATTATTGACTAAAGAATAAGAATACTGCGAGCTACATATCTGCGTGTTACTGCTAGCAGTTATGAGCTGGGAAGGGATATTAATTTCCTTTCTCAGCTCTTTTGTTTTTCTTAATATTATCATTATAAGGATTCACGAGTATGAAACAAGTGGTGTTCTTAATATGCACTTACCACATAGCCTATATTGTTTATGTTGATTGCCTATAACTTACGGATTATGAAAGGTCCAATATTTTAAGCAAGTTATACCACTAAGTGTAAACCTTCCTGAAGAGTTCCTAAAAAGCTTCAATAAATATTTAAAGGACACCGTAAAAAAATCGGTGTCTTTTTTCATATATTATCTTGACTTTTATTTTTTTGGAAGTTATAATGTCCATAGTGTATTAATACTACTAATACACTACATACAAAAATGCAATTGGAGGTGATTAATTGATAGATATAGATGTCACCAGCAGCACACCTATTTATGCTCAAATTGTAAATGGTATAAAAGAGGGAATATTGAAAGGATTATTTGAACCGGGAGAAAAGCTGCCATCGGTCAGAGATATGGCTAAGATGATGACTTTAAATCCAAATACGGTACAAAAAGCTT
>JBMNGG010000005.1:0-254949 GCA_050949705.1 Tepidanaerobacteraceae bacterium
GCGTCAATGGCCCCGGTTCGGTTATATATTTCAAGGGCACCACCGACAACCAGTATGAGTATTACAAGATTAGCAGAATCCTTAATACCATAAGGAATGGCTCGGAATATGTTGAATAAGTTGTTAAAATTGAATTCATTTCTAGGTAGTGGCGTGTAAACACCATCTTCTAAAATACCTGGAGTAATAAGGAAGGTTAATAGTCCACATACAATTACTACATAAAATATGATCACAAAAGGATTGATAGAAAGCGGTTTATTACTTTTTTTCATTTTAACACCTCTCAATCTACAAGATTAGAAAACATTAACAGTCCATAGTCTCACAAAATGGTAAGCATATTTATTTAGCTTGATTTGCCAATGCCAAGGTTAAGGCCAGATAACCTAGTACGCCTTTTTGCATCATATCTATATCAATGTTGTCTTCAGTAGTATGGCATAACTTGATTTTTGCAGGAGAAAAACCTATGCATTTAACACCTTTTGCAGCATAATGGCCGGTATCTGTTGCAAAAGCCCATGGTTTAGTCTTAACCGAATGTCCAAAAACATCTTCTAAGGTCTTTTTGCAAAGTTTCACATAAGGCTCCTCCGGACTTACACTAAAGGGGGGCTCTCCCTGATATCCCTCTCCCTTAAATCCTGTATATGTTGTCAGTGGAAAGTAAAGAGGTCTTAGGTCAACTTGGATTCCATCTATTTTGCAGCGGTCAATAACCTCTTGAATCTTGCCAAGTGCAATCTCCTCAGTATCACTTGTAGACTGACGATAGTCAATGTAAACTACTACTTCATTAGGAATGATATTAGTCCCTTTCTCAGATGAATTTATATTAGTAACTGACATTGTAGAAGAACCAAACAACTCATCTTTTCCCATTTCTACAGTCTTTAATTCAGTTAGGAATTTGCCTAGAAAATCAAAAGGATTCTTACCAACATTGGGCATGGAAGCATGACAAGATTTGCCTGTTATCGTTACAACAGCACAGAATCTTCCTCTACAACCTATAGCCAGATCGTTTTCTGTAGCCTCTCCTATGATTGCATAATCTGTAAGTTTATAATTATCACGTGTCTGCATCATGGCACCGAATCCTGCTATTTCCTCAGAGACAACACCGGCTACAACAATATCTCCTTTAGGCAATAAGCCGGCCTCTTTCAGCATTATGGGTGTATAAACTTGAATTGCGAAAGTCCCTTTGGTATCAGAAGCACCCCTGCCCCATATTTTACCTTCAGCAATAGCTCCACTATATGGGGGGTATTTCCATTTTGAAGGGATCGCCTTCATCGACCACATCAAGATGGCAATTTAACATGACGGAACTTCCACCACCTGTGCCTTTGACAGTGCCAAAAACACTTCCATAAGCATCTACAACTACTTCATCATAACCCAGTGCCTTCATTTTATCTACTGTGTACTGAGCCATTTCGCCTTCTTGAGTGGACTGGGAATTGATTTGAATCATCTCAGAAGCAGTCTGAACTATTTCATCTTTATACTTTTTCGCCAGTTCCGCAATTTTTTGGTTCATATCAAGTCTCCCTTGCTTAATTATTTTTTTTACACTTTCTTAAGTGCCTTGTCAAACTCCTCAATAATGTCATCAATGTCTTCCAATCCTACAGAAAACCGCAGCTGGCCCATAGGAATTCCTACATTATCCAATTCTTCTGCTGAATAAGCGCGATGAGAAGTTCTAGCAGGATACGAAATCGTTGTGGTGACACATGCCAAACTGGGAACAAATTTTACACTCTCACACTCTTTTACAAAAGTGCAAGCACCCTTCTCGCCATTAGCAATGTTAGCACTGAGCATGCCGCCACAACGCCCTTTGATAAAAAGCTTGTCAGCTCGTGCTTTGTAAGGAGAAGAATCTAACCCCGGATAATAAACACGTTCGATTTTAGGATGTTTTTCAAGATACTTGGCAACCTTTAAGGCATTTTCAGAATGCTGTTTCATCCGTAGCTCCAAAGTGCGCATACTTCTTGCTAAAAGCCATGCATCGAAGGGACTCATAATAGAACCGTAAAGTGTATAGAATCTGCTAATGTGGTCAATGTTTTCTTTATTTGACATGACAGCGCCACCAATAATATCACTGTGCCCACACATATATTTTGTTACACTGTAAACAACTATATCAGCACCCATTTTTAGTGGTTGGGCAACAGCCGGTGTGGCAAAAGTGTTATCAATTATTAATTTGCAGCCATGGGCATGAGCAGACTTGGCTATTGCGGGTATGTCCTCAACCTTCATCAGTGGATTAGAAATGGTCTCAGTATATATAACTTTAGTATTGGGCCTTATATACTTCTCAATGTTGTCATTATCAAAATCCACAAAGCTTACTTCAACACCGAAACGTGGTAGTTCATTTTTAAAATAATCATAAACACCGCCATAGAGAACCGGAGAAGAAATGATGTGGTCACCAGATTGTACTTGAGAAATAATTGTAGTAACGATTGCTGCCATACCTGAAGAAAATACCAATGCACCATCACTTTGTTCTGCAGACGCCAAAACCTCTTCTACCCCTTCAATACCAGGGTTTGACATGCGGGAATAAACATAACCTTGAGCGGAACCATCATAAACTGCATCCAAAGTAGGTACATCATCGAAAGAAAACACAGAGCTCATGTAAATGGGCATCACTTTTGGAACAGAAACTGATTTTGCCACTTTTTTCGCATGGGCATTCCCACCGGTATGCGTCAATCTTGTCATCAAACCCTTTTCTTTCATTTCTTTAACCCCCTGCAATGATTTATTTCATATAAAGAAACAATTCTATTATATAAGCAGTTAATATTAATCGGCCATTTGCCATTACTGGCAACTTATCTTTATTTCTATTTGAAAACAATTATACCATAAAATGTGAGTTTTTGATGTGAAACTTAATTATATATTGCTTTTTACTTTATTTAGGGCTTGATCCAAATCTTCTATTATATCTTCCACGTCTTCTATACCTACTGAAAGTCTTACTTGACCATCTGTAATTCCTGCCTTTAACCTTTCTTCCCTTGGCACCGGAGAGTGTGTCATTGATGCCGGATGCTGTATCAGTGAATCTACACATCCAAGACTTACTGCCAAACTTATCATTTTAACGTTGTTCATGAGAATTTTACCTGCTTCAAGACCACCCTTTAATTCAAAACTCATCATACCACCAAACCCGTCCATTTGTCTTTTGGCAAGATCATGCTGTGGATGAGATGTAAGCCCCGGATAGTAAACTGCATCAATCGAGGGATGCCTTTCAAGATATTCAGCAACTTTTTGCGCATTGGCACAGTGCCGATCCATTCGCACTCCCAAGGTCTTAATACCTCTTAACAACAACCATGCATCAAAAGGTGATAAAACTCCGCCAAAATCTTTTAGATATGGTATGCGCATAATATCTATCAAATCCTTTGGTCCGATAATTAGTCCTGCAATTACATCCCCATGGCCACCGATATACTTGGTAGCACTGTGGACAACTAAATCTGCGCCAAGCTCGATAGGACGTTGAAGATAAGGAGACATGAAAGTATTGTCAACAACTAAACGGGCACCATGTTTATGAGCTGTTTCAGCCGTTTTTTTCAAGTCCACCAACTTCATTGTTGGATTTGCAGGGGTTTCAACATATACTACTTTTGTATTAGGTTTAATGGCTTCTTCTATGTTTTCGATATTTGATGTATCCACCATAGTTACTTCAATCCCATATTGTGGGAGCATTTCATGAATTAGTCCATGGGTACAGCCATATAGGGTATCACCTGCTACTATGTGGTCACCTTTTTTTAATAAGGTCAAAAGTGCAGTTGAAATAGCAGCCATACCCGAAGCTGTTCCAAGGGCTGCCTGTCCACTTTCAAGAGCAGCTATTTTAGCTTCCAGTTCACTTAAAGTTGGATTGCCGAGCCTTGTGTAAATATATCCTGCTTCTTCACCTGCAAATCGGCGTGCACCTTGGTCAACATCTTTAAAAACGAAAGTTGAGGTTTGATAGATTGGTGTCATATGAGACCCAGTAACAGGACAGGGTTTTTGACCCGCATGAATTGCTTTTGAGTTAAAACCTTTTAAATTACTATTCATTAGTGTTCCTCCTATTATTCTGTCATATAGTCAGAAATTATATAAATGCAATAAATGTGCCAATACTCAAAAACCGATTGCAATAAGGTTGCGGTAAAATAATTTACCAAAATGTAAAAACCAGTGGTTATTTTACTAACCACTGGTTAATATTTTTACCATTCTATATATTTCCACTTTCTATACCATATTGTTTCATTTTATTAATTACTGTAGCATGGCTTACCCCTAATGCTCGAGCTGCTTTCCTTATACTATCATATCTTTTTAAAGCATCATTAATAGCTTTTTTCTCAGTTTCAGCTACCATATCTCGTAAAGTCCTTTGGCTTAACTCATCAGATATGGTTGAAGTCATGAGGTCATTATGTTGTAGTATTAAATGATGTGCTTCGATTTTATCAGTGCACAAGTTCATAGCTCTTTCAATTACATTTGCTAATTCTCTTATGTTTCCAGGCCAATTGTAATTTACTAATCGTTCCATAGCATCTTCAGTAATTCCTACAATTTTGTTATTCATTTTATATGATAGTTTTTTAATAAATTCACCAGTTAATATTGGAATATCTTCCTTTCGTTCTCTTAAAGGCGGTATTATAAGGGGTATAACGTTAAGCCGGTAATAAAGTTCCTCACGAAATTGGCCATTTTTCATTAATTCTTCTAAATTGCGATTTGTGGCTGCGATTATTCTTACATCAACAGTTAATTCTTCATCCGCTCCCACCCGTCTTATTTTATTATCTTGTAATACTCTCAGCAGTTTTACCTGAAGATGGGTAGAAAGCTCACCAATCTCGTCAAGAAAAAGCGTGCCTTTGTCAGCATATTTAAAAAGTCCTTGCTTACCACCTTTTTTAGCTCCCGTAAAAGCCCCCTCTTCATATCCGAAAAGCTCACTCTCTAGAAGAGTATCCGGCAATGCCGCACAATTAATCGGAACAAAAGGCTTATCCCTTCGTGGACTGGCCATATGTATAGAACGGGCAAAAAGCTCTTTACCGGTACCACTCTCACCCCTTATCAGCACTGTAGAATCTCCCTTGGCAACAGTTCTGGCAAATTCCTTTACTTTAATGATTTTTTTACTTTCACCCAATATTTCATCAAATGTTATCATAGGAGGTTGTGTAAAGACATGTACAAGTTCCATAACATTTTCTATATCTTTCATTGAAGCCACGGCACCGATAGGGTTTCCATCTTCATCCAGAATCGGTCTGCCTGATGTGATGTAATGAGTTTTTATCTTTTCATTATTAATAATCATTTCCTCGTTGTCATAACTCTCACCAGTTTTTACTGTTTTAAGCATCGGAATATCAGAAGAAATAACATCTTCAACTTTCCTGCCAAGGGCATCTTCAGCTTTAACTCTTAATATCTTTTCCGCTGTGGGGTTAAAAGTTGTGATAACACCTTCTTTATCAATAGCAATTATACCTTCCCCGGTGGCATCAAGCACTGCTTTTATATGCTTTTCCCGTTTTTCTTGAGGCAAAAGCTTAACTTGACTTACTTCATATACATCTTTTTGAGCCCTAATCTGCTCAATTAATATTGACAAGGGCAACCGAAAATCACTGTCCATTTTCACACAAATAAGGCTTGGTTCCACTTCCAAAGCCTTTAAATTAACTTTATGACGGAAAAGTATTGTTAAAATGTCTAATACCATGCCAATTCTATCTTTTGTGACTATTTTAAGGCGAATCATCTTACTCAAGTTTTTCACCTCGACAAATATGATCCTAATCTATAGAAAAAGCCCGGTCATATAAATACCGGGCTTGATTTCCCTTTTTAGAATGAATTTTGGGCCGTACGATGATTTTGATAACAATCACTGCAGTATACGGGTCTATCGTTTCTGGGTTTAAAGGGAACCTGTGTGGCAGCGCCACAATCGGCGCAAACAGCATCGTATAGCTGTCTGTTCTGTCTTCTAAACCCGCCTTCATTCATTCTTCTTTTACGTGCATCACGGCAAGTTTTACAGCGGCTTGGTTCGTTTTCAAAACCCTTTTCCGCATAGAATTCCTGCTCACCTGCGGTGAAGACGAACTCATTCCCACACTCTTTACACACTATTGTTTTGTCCTGAAATGCCATTAAAAAAACCCCTCGCTTTTAAAAAAGTTTATTAGCACTTCCTTAGCTGACCTGGTCTTTCCCAAAAACGCCGTATACCACTGAGTGATAGACACCCTGGGAGTCGTTTCGCCTACGGCCCTGGCATCGACTTTCAACCACAGACCTAAGTTATGCCTTACAGTTAATTATAACCGTAAGAGTTGGAAAATGCAAGAAAAATTAAAAATCATTTTTTTGTATCAATAAAAGCTCCATCATAAGAAGCTTTTCCTATAAATCCGTACCCCTTTAATGCGTTTCCGGTCTGTTTTAAATGAGATATGTCTTCATTTATTTTCGTAAATAATTCCTTAATACGGACAAGATTTTTTTCATCCATTTCCTGGATTTTATTCAAAAAGTTTAAAATATTATTATAAACTTTTTTAATTTCACCATTACATTGTAATATTTTTTTTAAAAATACGTGAAAATCACCATTAAATAAAGAGTGTAAATTATTATCCACAATTTCAATTTCCTTGATTATTTCTTGTCTATTCTTTAGTAACTCCAAAAGTTTCTCGCTATCTTCTTCCTCTATTGCACGGGTAATGTCCTGTGTGCACTTATAAAAACATTTTATTTTATCGAGTTTTTCTTGCAATAGGCTTCTTATTTCATTACTCATATTGCCTCTCCCAAAGAAATTTCCAGCACAATTTTTATGCATTGTTCTTATGTAAACTAATTAAGGCTTGATTCCAAGTATCCTTGAGTTCTACTAATATTGATAGAACTGAATCCAGTACTTTTACATCTTTTTTTACATTGGCATCAACTAACTGCCTGTACAAAAAGTTATACATATCTGATAAGTTTTCCGATACATCATAACTCATGTCCAAACTCTGGTCCAGCTCAGTAATGATATCCTGAGCCCTGGTAAGGTTATAATTGGCAGCAGCCATATTCTTTTCTTCAATATCTTTTCGAGCTAGTTTAACAAATTTTATTGCTCCTTCAAAGAGCATTATCATCAAACGCTCAGGGGAAGCTGACATTATTGAATTATATTGGTACTGTTGATAAGCATTTATCATGTAAAAAAGACCCCCTTTTCTTATAGCAGAACTAATATCCTGAGTACATATTCATTTGTGAAGCCAGCCACATGCTCTGTTGGTTTGCATATTGTATGGCCTGTTCCATAGCAATAAACTTTTGCCAGTAGCGTTCTTCAGCGCGAACCAGCATCTCCTCCATGGTCGAAATGCGATCTTCCATATCTCTAATTTGTTTTCCTAGAACACTGTCATCATATATCTGAAATTCTCCCCCGCCGGCTTTTTCCGTGATATCCTCAATTCCACCTTTTAATATGTCGTAAAAGCGGGTTGCTACACCGTTTTGAGAAGTATTTTCCCCAGATGCATTAAACAGACGCATGACAGCTTCCGGGTCTTTGACTATGGCGTTTCTTAGTTTTTCTTCATTTATGTGGAGTTTGCCTTTTTCTCTCCAGTCCTTGGTGGTAATACCTATGGCAGAAAGGGATTTCATATCAGCAGGCTGACCTGCTACAGCACCTGATACTGCAAAGCGAAGATTCCTAACAATTCTATCAAGTAGGGGATCAGATCTTAAAAGACCGCTCTTTGCCCTCTCTTCCCAAAGCTCTATTTCTTTTTCGCTCATTTCCTTTTTTTGTTCTTCAGTAAGGGGAGGGTATTTCCGGTAGCGTTCTTCGGAAAGCTTTCCATTTAAATAATCAATGGTTTCATTGTAAAGTTCTATGTATTTTTTAATACTTTCTACAGCTGCATCAGGATCATTTTCAAGCCTAAAAGCAGCTTCTTGACCTTCTTGCATTTCCCCTTTTATGTTAAATCTCATGCCGTTTATAGTAAAGTCATTTGTGGTCTTTTCCACAATGGTACCATTTAGGACTATACGAGCATTTTGGCCAGAAACACTTTTTGTATATACTGTTTTCCCATCAACCGTGCTTTCACTCATATCAAAACCTAGAGCATTAAAAAGACCGCTCTTGTCTTCTATCTGTATCTCTGCCCCAATACCGGTTTCCTTTGATAGAAGAACTAGCTTATCAGTAAGTGAATCATAGCGAGCTGAAACACCTATCTCCGGTGTGGAATTTATCTTGTCTAAAATAAGCTGCAAACTGCTGCTGGGGCTAAATTCAAATGCATGGCCATTTATAGAAAAGGAAATAGTACCATCAGCTATAGTATTGGCAAGTTGATCTTTTAATGATGTATGTAGGTTTAAGGGGCGATAAGATGAACCATCTTCAAAACCAAGGGTTTGGAGAATATTATCTATGATCTCTTCCTCTTCATTTTTAATGCTGTTTAAGGTTATGGGTACTTTATTAAAATCTTGAGCGGGTTGTATGGTAAGCTGATTGTCCTCGATACTAACATCCACTCTTTTTATGCCATCCTCTTGCCAACCAAAGGCTTTATTTATAGCATTTTCCAAATCTGCTGCCAGATCTGTTAAATCATCATAGCTTCCACCATTTAATGTAACGGTCTTTTTTACACCATCGATTGTTACTTCAAATTGGCTGCCCTCTGAAATACTAATTTCCCCGGTTAATTCCTGCCCCTTTAAAGGCTGTGTTATAGGTTTTGAGCTATCAAGCCTTGCATAATTTGCCGTCTGCTGAACTTGAACTTTGTAATCTCCCGGCACTGCACCGGCTCCCGGAGATACGGTAAAAAACTTGTTAAAGTCTGTACCATCATTCATGGTGACTGTAGCTTTGTACTTTAAATAAGAACTGGTAAGTTTCATATCAAAGGAGCTATTATAAAGAGATCTTAGCTTTAAATTAATCTCCCGATAGTCTGACTTTTGCCACTCCATAACCTGTTTTTTCTGATAGAGGGTGTCTACCCGCATACGCTCAGCTTTCATCAAATCAGATACAATCTGGTCTATGTCGAAACCTGATGCCAACCCACCTATTCTCATTGAACTCATCTTTCCACCCCCTCTTTTAGTTCACTATATCTTTTCATCAACTATTAATCCCCGCCTGTTTCCAAAGACCCGCTATTAGATCTAAAAATTTTTCAGGTGGTATTTCTGATATTAACTCATCACTGGCCTTATCGTATATCTTTACCATTACCCTATTTGTATCATCGTGGATGGTATATTCCAAACGGGTAAGGTTTAAGACTGTGGGCATCTTCTTTATACTGTCAACTAAAAGCTCAAAATCCTCCACTCCTAAGGCACGTTTAAAATCCTTTACAGTAGAATTTTCCTCTACTGCAGTCACAGAACTTCGATTATTTTTTATGGAGTTTCCCTGGGATTGATTATTGTACTGTACATCTATGGTATTGTTATAAGATGTATCTATCCTCAAAGTTATATCACCCCACATATCATTTAGCCCGGCGGCAAACCGCCGGGCATGATAGGTCATATGTTAAATTATATTAGCCTAAAAGCCGAAGCACAGTCTGAGGTGCCATGTTGGCCTGAGCAAGCATAGCGGTTGCAGCCTGCATGAGGATGTTCTGCTTAGTGAACTCCATCATTTCCTTCGCCATGTCAACGTCGCGGATGCGGGATTCGGCGGCTTGTAAGTTCTCGGCAGAAGTGTCCAGATTCTTTGATGGTATGCTCGAGACGGTTTTGCATAGCACCGAGTTTGGAGCGCTCAGCTGATACTGATTCGATAGCACTTGTTGATTGACAGTAATTGCTTCTGACGCCTTTGATTGGCTTGATACATCTATACCAGCTTTAGCTACGGCATCAGCAGTTTTCTCGCCAGTCAGCCGGATCGAACGTAGCTGCTGTTCGCTGCATCCAGTGCCAACAGTAACTGTATCAGTTCCAGAAGTCCAGGCTCAGCTAATGTTTCACCTTCTGTCATATTAATTGTTAAGCCGCTGTAGTTTCCAGAAGAAACCGTTAAAGATGTTGCAGTTCCATCAGTAATGGTAATTGCCTGGTCATCTGCAGAAGTACCGTTACTAATGGTAACTGTTTGTTCCTGCGTCTAGTCCAGTAGATTTGCCCACTTCAAGTTTTACCTTACCGCAGCATTGAAGAGTCTGAACTTGCTCAAACTGCTACCGATGAATCTTGACCCTGTAGTTGTTAGATGTCAATTGATAGTGACGCCACTATCTTCTGAAGCGTATACTACGCTAGATGTTCGCCAAAGCTGCAGTGTTGCAGCAGTATGTCTGTTACTGCATCGACTTCATGTGGCATCATTATCTGTCTCATAGTTCTACAGTTAAATTCTGTCACCGCCATCAACCTTGAGACTATAAGTGTCGCCACCGGATTCGGCCGAAATTACATCTGCTGCTGCTGTACCTGTAACTTCACCTGCTGTTGCTGATGTACTGTCCATATTGGAATGTAAGCTCGTAGCACCATCAACGACTTTTCGCACCTGTGGACACTTGCATCAAAGGCTGCACTGTGCAATATCTCCAGCGGCAGTCCCTTCAATAAGCATCTCTAGCAATTCCTAAGGAAGCAGCGTCCATCGCACCAATGCCTAACTCAATACCCTGACCCTTCGTTAGCACCGATGTGGAACTTGAGTACTCAGTGATTCCGCCATTTAATAAGTGTTTGCGTGTTAAACTCAGTATTATTAGCGATTCTAGTAATTTCTGATGCTAACTGGTCAATTTCTTTTTGAATTTCGCCACGATCTATTTCTACGTTAGTATCATTGGCTGATTGTACTGCCAATTCCCTCATTCTCTGCAGTATTTCATGTACCTCAGTGAGTGCACCTTCTGCTGTTTGAATAAGAGAAATACCATCCTGGGCATTCTTAGATGCCATGTTAAGGCCGCGAATCTGAGCTCTCATCTTTTCTGAAATAGCAAGGCCTGCTGCGTCGTCACCAGCTCTGTTGATTCTGTATCCTGAAGATAATTTCTCCAATGATTTTGACGTGTTTGTGTTGTTAATGGAAAGCTGGCGATGGGTATTCAGCGCCATAATGTTGTTGTTAATTCTCATTTTGTATCCTCCCTGATTTTATTTCCCGCGTCCCTGCGGGGATATTGATTTTTCAGTTGGCCAACTGAATCTATCTCATAAATATTATCGGTATTTAGCTGCTAAGCTTTAATTATGTGGTTTTTGATTTATAGCGATTTTAGGCGTTTTTTGGCTTTTATCTTTGAAAATGTCCACATTTTGGCTTCTTATATGTTTTTTCCTGCAATTGTTTTTTCTATATCTCTATTAGGATTTCAGTATAAAATCTCTGCTTTTTAACTACCCATTTATTAATTCTCTCGATGCTTTATCGGCCTCATACATGGCCTGTTCTACATCTATGGTCTTTAACTCATAGTTTTCCATTAATATTTTTCCATTTACTATTACAGTATGAACATCAGAGCCTTGCGCCGAATAACTAATAGCGGAAATAGGATTATTTAGCGGACATAGATGTGGCTTCTTTAAATCTATCAAAATAATATCAGCTTTTTTACCTACTTCTATACTGCCCAGCTTATCTTTCATTCCTAAAGCCTTTGCACCATTTATAGTTGCCATTCTTATAGCAGTGGCGGCGGGAACAGAAGTTGCATCATTATCAACACACTTATTTAGAATTGAAGCCAAGTGTATCTCTTCAAACATGTTCAGATTATTATTTGAAGATGCCCCATCGGTGCCTAGGGCTACATTAACTCCGGCTTTTAGCATTTTCCCTACTGGGGCAAAGCCGCTGGCAAGTTTCATATTGCTTGTGGGATTATTTACGGCACTTACTTTATTTTCAGCAAGAATATCTATATCTTCGTCATTGATATGGACACAATGTGCAGCGATAGTAGGCCGTTTAAAAAGCCCTAAATTATAAACATGTTCTATTGGTGTTACTCCCCACTTTTCAATGCTTTCTTCAACTTCTTTTCGGGTTTCTGAAAGATGGATATGGACATTTGTTCCCAATTCCTGTGAGAGAGCAATGACCTTTTCCAAATATCTGGGACTACAGGTATATGGTGCATGTGGCCCCACAAAAATACCGATTCTACCATCTTTTTGGTTATATTTTTTATAAAGCTCCCGTGTTTCTTGAAGATTGACTTCTTTTCCTTCTTCCTCATCAGTCAAGCCTCTTGCAATATAAGCTCTAACTCCGGTTTCTAAAGCAGCTTCTATGGTCTGATCTGCAAAAAAATACATATCTAAAAAGCTTGTTACACCGCTTTTTATAAGTTCAGCAATTCCCAGTATAGAGCCATGATAAATTGCCTGTTTAGTGAGCTTTTCTTCTATAGGCCAGATTTTTTTTGTAAGCCAATCCCACAAGGGCATATCATCGGCATAATTTCTTAATAGATTCATAGATAAATGGGTATGAGCATTAATGAGACCAGGCATGGCAATCATGTCCTCGGCATCTATGACCTTATGAGGGACAAAATCTTTTATCTCTTCTTCAATTTTTATTATATTTTCATTTTCAATAGCGATATCGCTCTTACGAACTGTGGTCTTATCACCTTCAAATAACAAAACCCAAGCATTTTTTATTAATGTATTCAAGCTTCTTCCTCCTAAAAATTTACTTTTATTTAACAATTATACTATTTTAACAATTTCAAGTAAAGTTATTGAGTGCTCTAAAAATCTTGAGCCTAAAATCCAAAAAATAAGGTCTGCCTTTTCTATGGCAGACCAGTAAATTTTATAGCTCATCCTTTAAAGCTTCAATAGCTTCCTCTAAAGCCATAAGTTCTTGAGAACCTGTTTTCATGTTCTTTAGGGAAACCATTTTTCTTGCATTTTCCTCTTCACCTATCATGATTGTATATGGGATGTTGAGCTTATTAGCATAGTTTAGTTTCTTTCCTATTTTGACAGCCTCAAAATATATTTCTGATATAATACCCTTTTCCCTTAATTTATTTGCAACATTTATAGAATACTCATTGTAACTTTCATTCATTGGGATTATGAGGACCTTAGTCAAAGTTGATGTTTTGTCCTCTCCTAACAGACCGGCATCTTTTAATTGGAAAAACAATCGAGTTAAGCCGATGGATACTCCCACTCCTGGTAGTTTTTGAGTAGTGTAGTATTCCGCCAGATTGTCATAGCGACCACCTGAACACACACTTCCGATTTCCTGGTAGTCATTGAGTATTGTCTCATAAACAGTTCCTGTATAGTAATCCAAGCCTCGAGCAATAGTTAGATCTATTGTATAATTCTTTTCAGGCACTCCGAAACTCTTAATATGCTCAATCACTAATGAAAGTTCATTTACTCCCTCTTGGAAGTTATTATTGTTTATCTCTAAAGAATTTAGTGCCTGAAGCTTTTCAGTATTACTTCCCTGGATTTTCATAAAGTCTAATATCTTGTCAATAGTACTTTGGACTAATCCTAAATCAGCCAACTCTTTAACTACACCTTTTTCTCCAATCTTCTCAAGTTTATCGATGGCTCTTAATACATCCTCAGTATTACTAATTTTCAAGGATTTGAAAAATCCGTTTAATATCTTCCTATTATTTATTCTTATGGTAAAATCCTCAAAACCTAGATTTTTAAATGTTGAGTAGATTATGCTTGGAATTTCAGCATCATAGATTACACTAAGTTTGCCATTTCCGATAATATCCACATCACACTGATAAAACTCTCTATATCTTCCCCTCTGATTTCTTTCCCCTCTATAAACCTTTCCTATATGGTATCTTCTGAAAGGGAAGGTCAGTTGTGAAAAGTGTTGAGCCACATACCTCGCTAAAGGAACGGTCAGGTCAAAACGAAGTGACATATCTGTATCACCTTTTGTGAAACGATATACTTGTTTCTCTGTTTCACCGGCTCCTTTGGCTAATAAGACTTCGGATTTTTCAATAACAGGTGTATCAATAGGTATAAAGCCGTATTGCTCGTATGTGTGACGGATAGTATCTTTGATTTTATTAAAGATTATCTGATCATCAGGCAGTAATTCCAAAAAACCGGGTAATGTTGATGGTTTCACAATATCTTTACTCATTTTTACCTCCAATATAAGTACCAAATACCATTATTGTATAATATTGGTTAGTACAGTAATTATATATATGATTTAATATTAATTCAATGTATATCTTTTGATAACTCATCCATACATTGCATTATTAAAGGTATGGCTATTGGTATCATAAACATGGCTGCAGCCACTACACCAGAATCATTAAAAGCAAGGGCAGAGAGAGTTCCGATTATACCGGAAATAAAGCCATAATAAAGGTAATTATTCTTTCGGAAAATCTCCTTAAGTACGCCTACCGGATACTTGAAGAGTATTGCCAAAGTTGCCATAGTAGCAAAAAGCGCCCAAGTCCAGGTGCTGTATCTTATCAATTTATAATTCATAGACAGCTTCCTGGCAAAAATCTGAAAAATAGCAGAAATGCTGTTCTGTCTGACAAGAATACTGGTTTGGCCAATATGGGATTGCTTTTCTGTAGGCCTCATAGCGTCATAGATAAATAGAGTAAGCAAGACTAGAATAAGTAAACATGCTAATACTATTAAATCCTTTTTTGTTATACTGCCTTTTAAGAACAGCAATACAGCCGCACCAAATCCTATAAAAGCGGCCATAGAACCACCCACATTTGTGCCAAGGGTGGGAGCCATCAGTATAAGAAGAACTAAAGAATAAAGAGCTAGACTTATGATTTTTAAGGTTTTCTCCTTTTCTCTGTATCTGTCTATCAATGCAGATGTCCCTATTATTGTTGTCCCTAAAAGAAATCCCATATACTCATTTCCAATACCATAGAATCTTGCTCCAACTATGGGATCGTAACCAAGGATTGATAACTTCATTAGGGGATTTCCCATAAAAGTATCTACTAGAATAATCACTGTAGATAGGATACATGTAATTATAAATATATCTAAATTATTCTTAAGAAAATATGAAAGACTAAGACTAATAATTAGTACACTTATGATCAAGATAGCAGTAAAGTGCAGTGTGTTCCATGGATTAAATATAGGTAATATTAGTAGAATAGTCGGTGTTACCAAAATCGCTATTAATAAAGGCTTTAGAAAATGGATGTATTTTTTTAAATAAATCATAAAGACAAAAGACAAAAGGAGCACAACAATTATACACCCTATAAAACTCTTTACAACATTAGACCTAATTTTATAATTGAAAACAGATATTTCGTTTAATCTCATAAGGTATTTCAATGGTTCATTTGTAGCTTTTGATCTTATACTATGACCTGTAATAAAAGAATTTTTTGGAATCTCAAAATATGATAATACTTGTGCAGCTAAATCTGTATTGGTAATAATTCCGTCCCTCTTTGTTGTAGCTGAAGTCAAAATGCCTGGAGGAAAAGATTCTTCTAAGATACCAATAGGTGTCAGCCTTTTACCTTCAGAAATATCATCACTTGAAGGAAAAGGTACTACCAGCATAAAAAGAGTATCTGTGTCAATTTCCCGAATTATCCTGCCTAAAAACTGGTCCACTTCTTCAAATATATTTTGTTTAATTCTTTTAATAGTTTCATCACTTACACTCATATATTTATTTAATCTATATGTATCACCTGTTTGGACAACTATGAAGTCAGCATTGTCCTTTGCCTTTTTATATGCAGCATATAACATGTCATAATTTGTTTTAATTCCATAGGGTCGCATATTATCTTTAATCAATAAACTCTTATCCACTATACCATAATTAGTTATACCCTTATCATTCATGGTAATTAGAGAAGCATTCAAACTCGGATAACTAATATTTCTACTTTCGTTTCCTACCAATGCTGTTTTGTATCCCTTTTCATTAAGTAGTGTACCTAAATTGCCTATTTGAACGGGACGATTTAATTTTTCATTTTGACGTATCAGGCCTGCAATATCAATATTTGCTATAGCTCTCTTATCCATATCTCTTCCCGTATGTCTTTTATATACTTCATTTATAGGCTCGTCATTGAAAAGATCATAATATCCTCCTGCATAATCACCAAAAGCACTGCTTACAGCATAACCTCCTGAACCTATTGTGGCATATGCATTAGTTTCTGTGTAAGAACCTCCACTGTTTGTATTCATAAGCCCCAATGCAGCATTTTCCAGGAAGTATTTAAAATTTTCCTGACCATAATTTGTTAAATCCTCATAATTTATATTGTCCATAATGAACATTATTACTTTTTTCTCTGTATGTGCAGCTGAATATGCATAATTGGGTATTATAAGAATAACAATTGCAATTATCAAGAGTATAATTACACTCTTTCTCATAGCTACCTCACAAAATTAATTTGTTTAATCGAATATATATATCGATATTATATCAATCTAAAGTTAGCGATGCAATTAAATCAAAGGAAGCCGTTTATTATACTGGAGAAGCACTAGGAAAGTTGAGATGGCTATGTGATTGTGTTATATTGTATTTGCTAATATATCTTTAACAAAGGATTTTGATAAAGGTGTGTTGCTAAATGCCTATTACCGGTACTGCTAAAATTGACCGTAAAACCAAAATACTTATTAACCGTCTAAAACCCGGTGATATTGCAGTAATTAACCATGAAGATATAGATGAAGTTGGAGCTCTTGGTTTAGTTTCATGCAAAGTTAAAGTCGTTGTAAATGCAGCAAAATCTATCACTGGCAGATACCCTAATCCTGGGCCAAGTATCCTTGCCAATGCCAATATCTTAATCGTTGATAATGTTGGTGAAGAGATAATGTCCTTAGAAGAGGGTATTGAGCTTACAGTATCAGAGAATGGTGAAATATATAGTGATAATGAATTAATAGCGAAGGGTGAAATTCTTACAAAGGACAAGATAGATTTCTATATGGAAGCTGCCAAAGATAATATTGAAAACTCACTTGAAAAGTTTATAAATAACACTTTACAATATGCAAAAAAGGAAAAATATCTAATAATGGGTGGAGTTGAAATTCCTGATATTAAAACTCCTATAAAAGGAAAACATGTATTAGTTGTTGTAAGAGGTAATAATTATAAAGAGGACCTAGCGGCTATAAAGTCTTATATTGACGAAATCAGGCCTGTGTTAATCGGGGTAGATGGTGGTGCCGATGCCTTAATAGAATATGGTTATATACCTGATATCATTATAGGAGATATGGACAGTGTATCTGACCATGCATTAAAAGTTTGTAAAGATATTGTAGTCCATGCTTACTCAGATGGAAGAGCACCGGGATTGTCGAGAGTAAAAGCAATAGACCTTCCGGCAGAGATTTTTATTTCCCCGGGGACTAGCGAAGATATAGCCATGCTTTTAGCTTATGAAAAAGGCGCTGATTTAATAGTAGCCGTTGGAACCCATTCTAATATGATTGATTTCATGGAAAAAGGTAGAAAGGGAATGGGCAGTACTTTTTTGGTCAGGTTAAAAATAGGATCTATTTTAGTGGACGCTAAAGGTGTTAGCAAACTTTATAATCAGAAAATAAGACCATCTTACTTGGTGAGCCTTTTTGCAGCTGCTTTAGTACCTATTATTGTTATTTCTACCATTTCTCCCCCTATCAAACATGTAATAAAACTTCTTGAACTTAGACTAAAACTGTTATTGCCTTAAAGGAGCATAGAAAAATGTTTATCAATATAAAATATTTGGTTATAACTGTTATATCTATCTTCTTAGCCCTTGGTATAGGGATTTTAATCGGAATTCAAGTAGATTCCCAGAATATTATTTTTGAACAACAAGAAATAACTGTTCAGAGAATGGAAAATAAATTTGATGAACTCAATCGCCTTAATCAAGACCTACAAGACAAAGTAAATCAGCTTTCTGTATCTACAGATTTAAAAGAACAGTATATTAAAAACGTCTTTCCAGACTATATAAAAAACAAACTAGAAGACCTGCATGTTGTGATTTTCGAGACTACTGATGACTATACATATACTACTATGAGACAGGCCTTAAAAATGGCCGGATGCAAAGTTACTTCGGTAACTCTTGTAAGCGAAAGGCTTATTCATATGAGCGAGGAAGAGAAAAATGATCTGATGGAGTATTTTGAAACTGACAAAGATATTATTCCAACTATACTAAACAGAATCGTTGAAACTGTGACTGTGAGCAACCAAGTTGAAAATATAGCTTATTTAATTCAAAAGGGAATAATCTATGTGAGCGGTGATTTTGCAAGTCCCGCTGATTATGTGGTTATTGCGGGAGGAAGTTCAGAAAAAAGCGATAAACATGAAATTATCGATATACCCATAATAAGAGAAGTAAAAAGGCATTCCCTGCCAATAGTAGGTGTAGAGACCAGTAATGTAGCATACTCTTATATAGATTATTATAAAAAGGAGAAGTTATCTACTGTAGATAATGTTGATAGCATTATCGGGCAAACTTCCTTAGTTTTGGTGATTTCAGGCAAAGAAGGCCATTTCGGCGTTAAAAAAACTTCTCACTCCTTAATGCCCTTTTTGAGTGAGGGGGATAAGAATAATTGAAAGTAACTATATTGATGCCGGCTTATAATGAAGAAAACAATATAAAACAAAGTTTGAAGGGCTTGGAGCATTTTGAAAAGGACTTTTGCAAAAAAAATCATTTATCTTCGGAGATAATTGTTATAGATGATGGTTCCAAGGACAATACATATAGCAGAGCTTTAGAGGCTAATGCAAAGGTTATAAAGTTAGAGTACAATAAAGGTAAAGGCAATGCACTTCGTCAAGGCCTTAAAAAGGCTGATGGTGACATAATAGTATTTCTAGATGCAGACCTTAGAGAAAGCTCTAGTGAAGTTTTTAAATTAGTCTTGCCAATTTTAGAAGATGAGGCTGATGTAGTAATTGCTCGCTTTAAAACATCAAAAGAGAAAAAGGGATTTGGATTGGTAAAAGCTTTAGCTTCATTCGGTCTAATCTTGTTTACCGGCAAGAAAGTAACAAGTGTTTTATCTGGACAGCGAGCTTTTAAAAAAAGTGTTTTAGAAGATATAGGTCCAATCCCTGAAGGTTTTGGAATTGAAATCGGAATGCTGATTGACATATTAAAAAAGGATTATCGGATTAAAGAAGTTGATGTTGATATGTATCATGATGTGACCGGCAGGGACTTAAAAGGATTTTTGCATAGGGGAAAGCAGTTCTGGCATATATTGAAGGTGCTTATTTCAAAGATAATTTAGCTAGGATACAATATATAGCTTTTCTATAAGTATCTAGATACAGTTAATAAAGCCTTTTTAGTAAGGTCGTCAGATTGTAAAGAAATAACTTAAGTATTGAAGTTTCAAGTAACTATAGTGGCCGTCAGATTATACGTTCGCTCAGGTTTCTTTTTTTGATGGTTCTAAACCTCATTTTTTGCAAAAGCCTAAAGCTTTAAGCTCAGGCTAATTCGAAACTATTATATACTAAGCTAAATGGCAAATAAACTCAAGAATTTACCTATATTGGTACTCCGCGAAAAGCTTTTTCACGGCTTTAGCAAAAATTTCGGTAAGAACCATTGACAAAAAAATAAGATTTCGCTCTCTGCATAATCTGACGACCTTAGCTAAGGTATTTTATGACTTTTTAATGGATATATTAATGTGCCCAAAAGCAACTATGTATTTTGGAGGAAATGCTTTGTCGACTACTTTTGTATTGATAGTTTTTATTTTTGCTGCCATCTTTTCTTTTGCTTTTACACCTGCTTTTATAGATATTTTTGAGCGAAGTGGCAGGCTTGTAAAAAATTATAGGGGTGATATGATAGCTCAGGGAATAGGTGTAATGTTTCCCATATTATCCTTGCTTTGGTATAGCTTATACATAGTATTAGTTAAAAATTATTCTTTTGATATGCTATTAATACAACTTGCTATTATTATGGCATGTTTTATCGGTTTCATTGATGACATGTTGGGAACACGAGATGTGCTTGGTTTAAAGGGACATTTTAAAAGCCTGCTTAAAGGGCGACTTACCACAGGTGCTTTGAAGGCTATGATTGGACTGTTAGTTGCATTTATTATTAGTTTTTCATGTACATCAAGGATTACTGAAATAATTGTAAATACATTAATTATAGCTCTTTTTACCAACTTTTTTAATCTGCTGGATTTAAGACCGGGTAGGGCTATAAAAGTTTATATAATTGCCTTTTTTGCCGTCTTAGTTAGTTTGATTCTCACCCATAAAGCTGCAACTATAATTCCATTTATTCCTTTAATGGGTTCAGTTATCGGTTACATGCCCTATGATTTAAAAGCAAAGTCAATGATGGGAGATGCAGGTTCAAATGTGCTTGGTATGTCCACTGGAATCCTAGTGGTACTAAGTTGTACTTGGTATGTACAATTAGCTGTTCTTGCCTTTCTCATAGGAATACATATTTATACTGAAAAATATTCATTAACTGTTTTGATTAAAAATAACCGTTTTTTAAATTTCTTGGACAATCTGGGCAGATCGTGAGGTTACATTATGATTAATTACTCAAAAGCCATAGTGAAAGATATTATCCAGAAAAGAGAAAACTGCACTGAAATAATAGTAATAATAGATAGTAAAGAATATAAAGCAGTGAATTATGACAGTTTAACGGGTGCTGTTAAAATAGGTGACCAGGTGCTTTTAAATACTACTGCTCAAGATTTAAAACTTGGTAGTGGTGGATATCATTTTGTACTGTCTATAAATCATGGGAATGCTATGTTCCCTCCTGTTGCAAAAGATGGTCACATAATGAAACTTAGATACACTCCCCTTCAATTTGCTGTTTTAAGCACTGAGGAAGAGCAAAGTCCTTACCATGATGTATTTGATAATTTCGAGAATCTTGAAGGCATGCCGGTAATAATCGGTGAACTTCACAGCATGTTGCCAGCTGCGGTTTTTAATATAAAACAAAATAGACCTAATCTTTGTGTATCTTACATAATGACTGACGGAGGAGCGCTCCCTATAAGCTTTAGTAAAAGTGTCAGTTTTTTAAAAGACAAAAATTTAATCGATGGAACTATAACTTTTGGTCAAGCCTTTGGTGGTGATTATGAGACAGTAAATATTTACACAGCTTTAATAACAGCTTCTGAGATCTTAAAATCTGACATTGCAATAATTACCATGGGACCAGGAATAACCGGAACAGGAACAAAATATGGGTTTTCCGGTATTGAGCAGGGACCAATTATTGATGCTGTTAATACTCTTGGTGGTAGACCTATTTTTATCCCGAGAATAAGTTTTGCTGATAATAGAACAAGACATAGAGGCATAAGTCATCATAGTGTCACGGTGCTTAAAGAAATTGCTAAAACTCAGGCTACAGTAGTTATTCCGCTGATGGAAGAAAAAAAGATGGACTATGTGCAAAATCAAATCACAAAAAATGGTCTTGATAAAAAGCACAGGATTATCTATATAAATGAAATTGAAAAGCTCTTGGAAAACCTTTCACACTTCGACCTTCGATTGTCCACAATGGGTAGAGGGATTAACGATGATTTGGAATTTTTCTTGGCTGCTGGGGCTGCGGGGTATCATGGATCTAATATAGTAGAAAAAACTACGTAAGTGTCACTGGATGTATCTGATCTTGTTTTATGGCGTTCATAATAAGTAATGAAGGGAAATGGTTTGGACATGCGATTACATTTTAAATCCTATATTAAAACTCTAATATTATTTTTAATTATTTCAATACTATTTTTATGCACAGGATGCAACGATACTTCCCATTTGTCAGAAGCATTTGAAGTGCATTTCCTTGATGTTGGTCAAGCAGATGCAGCCTTAATAGTCTGTGATGGTAAGACTATGCTTATCGATGGAGGGAATGTAGGAGACTCTAATCTGATATATTCTGTTTTAAGAAAAAAGGGAATTACATATCTTGATTATATTATTTGCACACATCCCCATGAAGATCATGTGGGAGGGCTTTCGGGTGCTCTAGAGGCAGCCAAGGCCGGTCGGGTTTTTTGTTCTATGGATTCATATGACAGCAGGGCTTTTCAAAACTTTGCAAATTACGTAAAAAAGCAAGAATTAGAACTTGAATTTCCACCAATAGGAGAGACAATTTCCCTTGGCAGTGCCTCAGTAGAGTTCTTAGGTCCACAGCAAATTTATGAAGATACAAATGAAATGTCTATTGTTGTGAGAATTGTCTATGGTGAAACTTCATTTCTTTTTACAGGAGATGCAGGTCGGACCTCCGAGCTAGATATGCTGGCTTCAGGGTCTGAATTAAGATCCTCAGTTTTAAAAGTTGGTCATCATGGCAGTTATACATCTACGTCCTATGTCTTTTTGAGAGAAGTCATGCCCAAATATGCCATTATTTCCGTAGGCAAAGACAATGACTACGGACATCCCCACGAAGAAGTAATGAGTAGATTAAGAGATGCGGAAGTTACTGTATATCGCACAGATATACACGGAGACATTATTTGTTCCAGTGACGGGGAAAATATTCGGTTTAAAACAGATAAAAACAAGGCTCCGCTGACAACAATAAATAAGCCGGAGTATTACATAGGAAATGTGAATTCGAAAGTTTTTCATTTGCCATCTTGCAGCAGCCTGCCTGTGGAGAAAAACAGGATCTATTTTAAACACGAAATAGAAGCCACCATTCAGGGTTATATTCCCTGCAGTAAATGTATAAATAGTAAATAATCCTTTTTATGTGTAACCTTCTCTCTTAAAGTGTTCTATAATCCGGTGCTTACAAATATCTAAAAAAATATTCTACAAATTGAAAAAGCCCTCAAAAAGAGGGCTAAGGAAATAAATATTAGTGGCTCTGTTTATTTATATATCTCGGTTCCTTCAGTTTCAATGAGTTCTTTAAAGGCATTGATAATTTTATTAGTAACTGTTCCAGGTTTACCGTCACCTATTGTGCGCCCATCCACTTTAACTACAGGCACCGCCTCTGCTGCAGTTCCTGAGAGGAAACACTCGTCTGCGGTATAAACATCGTATCTCGTAAATACTTTTTCTTCTACTGTAATTCCCATATTTTTCGCTAATTCCATGATGGCATTTCTTGTTATTCCGACTAGTATTCCCAGATAAGGTGGTGGAGTAATTAAAACACCGTTTTTAACTATGAAAATGTTATCCCCTGTACATTCTGCTACATAATCTTCGCTATTTAACATCATAGCTTCAGGAGCCCCTGATAGATTTGCTTCTAGCTTTGCCATAATATTATTTAAGTAGTTTAGTGATTTCATCTGAGGATTTACACCTTCAGGCCTATTTCTACGTGTAGCTGCTGTTATAATTTCCATTCCTTCTTTGTAAAGCTTTTCAGGATAAAGGACTATGTTATCGGTAATGCAGATAATAGTCGGCTCTTTACATTTCCTAGGATCAAGACCTAAGTCTCCAACTCCACGAGATACTACCAATCTTATGTAAGCATCTCTTTGTTCATTTCTTCTAAGGGTTTCTAATACAACTTCCATCATTTCTTCTTTTGTAAGTGGAATATCAAGCATAATAGCCCTTGCCCCATTATACAGTCTGTCGATATGCTCTTTAAGCCTAAAAACCTTGCCACCGTAAGCTCTTATTCCCTCAAAAATACCGTCACCATATAAAAAACCATGGTCAAATACAGATATCTTAGCCTCTTCCTTTGAAAAATACTGTCCATTTACATAAATCTGTATGCTCATCAAAAAACCTCCTTGAAATTATGTTATTAATATAGGAAACTCTTTACTCTTTCTAAGCCTTATCTAAATGCCTAACATGTCATTTATAGCTTTACCGGCAGGAACCATTGGCATTACATTCTCATTTGGATCTATTTTAACATCTATTAGTACAGGTTTGTCAATTTTTATTGCTTCTTTTATCACCATTGGGAGGTCAGCTTTATTCGTAACTCTAAACCCTTTTACTCCACAGGATTCAGCTAATTTTACATAGTCAGTTACTTCTTCCTCCAAGAGCACGTGAGAGTATCTCTTATCAAAGAATAACTCCTGCCACTGACGGACCATTCCGAGGCTTCGGTTGTTAAACACCACAGTTATAACAGGAATATTATATCTTGCAGCAGTTATGAGTTCATGACAATTCATTTCAAAACTACCATCTCCAGCTATATTAAAAACAAGCTTGTCAGGTCGCCCTAGTTTAGCTCCAAGAGCAGCCGGTAGCCCAAAACCCATTGTTCCCAAACCACCGGAAGTCACAAAATTTCTTTCCTCTTTAAATTTATAGAATTGTGCTGCCCACATTTGATGTTGACCTACCTCAGTAGCTATAATTGCTTTCCCTTGAGTCTGACGACAAATTTCTTCAATTACATATTGAGGTTTAAGGCCTTCTGGACAATACTTAAGTGGGTAAGTTTTCTTCCAATACATTATTTTTTCTACCCATTCTTTATGTTTCTTAACAGGCAGCGTTTTGCTTAGTTTGTTTAAAAACTGCTTAACATCAGCTTTTATGCCCAAGTCTATATTAACATTTTTCCCTAATTCAGCTGTATCTATATCCACATGTATAATTTTAGCATTGGGTGCAAACTCTTTAATTTTACCAGTTACTCTATCCTCAAACCTAGCACCTAAAGCTATCAATAAATCAGACCCTGTAACTGCTTTATTTGCATAGGCAGTACCATGCATTCCTAACATACCTAGATAAAGAGGGTGTTCTGCAGGAAAGCTTGTAATTCCCATAAGGGTTGTTGTTACAGGAGCCTCAATTCTCTCTGCAAACTCAAGAAGCTCTGCACCAGAATTCGAACTTGTTATGCCTCCGCCAGCATATATCACAGGTCTCTCTGCCTTTTCAATCATACTAGCAGCTTTTTTAACCAATGACTCCAGATTTGCTGAATGCTCATACTTAGAATCATAGGTTTTCATAAAGCCATTAACGTTTGTAATGATCTCACTTTCGTTTATTTCCCCTGCCATAATATCTTTAGGTAAATCAACAAGTACAGGACCGGGTCTGCCGGTAGTTGCTATAAAAAATGCTTCTTTAACTTTTTTAACTATTTCTCTTTTGTCCCGAATTAGAAAACTGTGTTTAGTTATAGGCAAAGTTACTCCTGTTATATCAACTTCCTGAAACGAATCTTTTCCCAGCAAATCCAAAGATACTTGGCCGGTAAAAGCCACCATAGGTATTGAATCCATATATGCATTGGCGATGCCAGTAATTAAATTGGTGGCCCCAGGCCCAGAAGTGCTTAACACCACACCAACTTTGCCCGTAGCCCTGGCATAACCATCAGCAGCATGAGCTGCACCTTGCTCATGAACTGTTCTAATATGTCTTATCTTTTTATTAGAGTATAATGCGTCATATATAGGTAAAGCAGAACCACCTGGATATCCAAAAATGGTGTCTACACCTAATTCTTCCAAAGTTTTTAATAGCAGCTCTGCACCATTCATAATATCACTCCTTCAATATAATAAAAAACCCCCCGCCTACCTATGAAAGGGGCGAAGGATTCACGTTACCACCCTAATTTATTTATACCTCGCGGTACAAACCTCAATAGGTACAGGGCATTACACCCGATACCCGGCCTATTTAACGGAGGCCTATTTCCCTATTTGGGAAACCGACCAAGATTACTTTTGCTTTCACCTTGGCAGCTCCGAGATGATTTTCACAATAATTTTCAAGCATCGGCTTTCACCTCACCCGACTCTCTTTGGCTTTGAAAATAGTGCTACTCTTCTCTTCATAGCTTTTTTAAATATATTAGTAGAGATTATATCATTTTGTAAGGAAAAACACAACTGCTAAAATGCAAATTTTCTATAAAAATATCTAGCCAATATTGCTGCTAATAATATCTCCCATTTCCTTAGTTGAAATTACAGTCTTTGAATCTCCTTTAATATCTGCAGTCCTATATCCGGCATCAAGTGCCTTCTCCACTGCAAGAGTAATATCTTTTGCTGCTTCTTTTTCTCCAAAAGAATATTCTAGCATCATTGCAGCAGACAAGATACAGGCAATGGGATTTGCCTTGCCTTTTCCCGCTACATCAGGCGCTGAGCCATGTATAGGTTCATAAAGATATGGTTTACTAGAACCTAAACTGGCAGATGGCAGCATTCCAATAGAACCAGTAAGCACTGAAGCTTCATCACTTAAAATATCCCCAAAGGTATTTTCTGTTAAGATCACATCGAATTGTGCTGGATTTATAATAAGCTGCATTGAACAGTTGTCTACATACAAATGATTAACAGTCACTTCGGGGTAATCCTTAGCCACATCTTTAACTACTGTCCTCCATAATCGGGAAGTTTCTAGGACATTAGCTTTGTCTACAGAAGTAAGTCTGCCTTTTCTAGCTTTTGCGGCTTCAAAAGCATGGCGAGCTACCCTTTCTATTTCTTCATAGGTATATTCCATAGTATCAAAAGCTCTTACTTTCTCTTTTGTCTTCTCTATACCCTTAGGCTTTCCAAAATATAGGCCTCCTGTTAACTCTCTTACAATCAATATATCCAGGTTATCTTGAATAATTTCTCTTTTTATGGGTGATGCATCAATCATGGCATTGAAGATGAAAATAGGTCTTAAATTTGCATAAAGCCCAAGGCTCTTTCTTAAACCTAGAATTGCCTGTTCCGGGCGAAGTTCTTTGGGCAATTCATCCCACTTGGGTCCTCCCACTGCCCCGAACAATATGGCATCAGAATCTTTACATAAATCTAATACTTCTTTTGTAAGGGGCCTTCCATAAGCATCTATGGAAGCCCCTCCTACAATTCCTTCTAAAAACTCAAAGTTAAAATCATATTTTGTTTCTATAGCTTTTAAAACCTTAACCGTTTCGCTTATTATCTCGGTTCCTATACCATCCCCTGGAAGCAGAGCTATTTTATACACCTTTATCCTCCTTAACTGCGTAATTCAATAGCCCGCCTGCGTTAATGATTTCCTTAATAAAATCAGGAAAGGGCCTGGCTTTGAAATTTTCTCCTGTTGTTAAGTTTTTGATGATGCCTTTATCAGTATCGATGTTTAATTCATCACTGTTTTTTATCTTATTAATACCGTCACTAAATTCTAAAATTGAAAGACCAATATTAATGGAATTTCGATAAAATATACGAGCAAAGGAAGAAGCTATAACACAACTGATACCAACAGCTTTAATGGCAATGGGGGCATGTTCACGAGAACTCCCACAACCGAAATTGTTTCCGGCAACAATGATATCTCCCTTTTTAACCTTTTTTGAAAACTCAGGATTGGCATCTTCTAAACAATGTGCAGCCAATTCCTGTGGATCTGTGGTATTTAAATAGCGTGCAGGTATGATTACATCAGTGTCGATATTATCGCCAAAGGTCCATACCTTTCCTTCAATAATCATTTTTAGACACCTCCCTGGGATGGGTTATTCTACCCCTTATTGCTGAAGCAGCAGCTACCGCAGGGCTGGAAAGATATACTTCACTTTCAGGATGACCCATCCTGCCAACAAAGTTCCTATTGGTAGTAGAAATAGCTCTTTCACCTTTGGCAAGAATACCCATGTAACCTCCCAAGCAAGGCCCACACGTTGGTGTACTGACAACAGCCCCAGCATCAATGAATGCTTCTGTAATTCCTTCTTTTATCATGTCCATATACACTTTCTGTGTAGCCGGGATTACTATTAGCCTGACATAAGGATGAACTTTGTTGCCTTTAATAACTTTGGCAGCCATTCTCATATCTTCTATACGACCATTAGTACAAGAACCTATTACTACTTGATCTATTGTAATATTTTCCGCTTCATCCACATCTACAACATTTTCAGGAAGATGAGGTAGTGCAACTTTAGGTTGTATGTTTTCAACATTATAATCTATAGTTTTAGAATAAACAGCATCACTATCACTTTTATATATTTCATAAGCTCTGCTTGCTCTTTTACTTATATATTCCAAGGTTATTTCATCAGGTTCCATAATACCATTTTTCCCTCCGGCTTCAATGGCCATGTTTGTCATTGTAAGCCTTTCATCTACAGTTAACTTTTTAAGAGCATCACCTGTAAATTCCATAGATTTATATAAAGCACCATCTACTCCTATATGACCTATTGTATGCAAAATCAAATCTTTACCTGTAACCCAGGGATTTAATTCTCCGTGATAAATGAATTTTATTGTCTCTGGTACTTTAAACCAGCATTTACCTGTCATCATAGCAAAGGCTAAATCTGTAGAACCAACCCCTGTAGAAAAAGCTCCAATGGCACCATAAGTGCATGTATGAGAATCAGCACCTATTACCAGTTCACCAGGAAGAACAATGCCCTGTTCAGGCAAAAGGGCGTGTTCTATTCCCATTCTTCCTACTTCATAGTAATGCTCTATTTGCTGCTCTTGAGCAAACTCCCTAAGTGATTTGCAAAGCTGGGCAGATTTTATATCTTTATTAGGTGCAAAATGGTCTGGAATCAAAGCAATCTTTTTATTGTCAAATACTTCTTTACCGCCGGCTTTTTTAAATTCTTCAATAGCTACAGGTCCTGTTATATCATTGGCCAGTGCCAGGTCTACATCTGCCATGATAAGTTCCCCCGGCTCTACAAAATCTTTTCCTGAATGCTTTGCAAGAATTTTTTCAGTAATTGTCATTCCCACTGGATTCACCCCCTAATACTCAACTATATCCATTATTTAATAAGGATTTATTCAGTGCATTAGTATATGCTAAAACGCTGGCTTCAACGATATCCGTAGACAAACCTCTTCCTATATACATTTTACCTTCTTTTTCTACTTTTACGGTCACTTCACCTAGTGCATCTTTTCCCCCGGAAACTGATTTGATAGAGTAATCCACCAGGCGGCAATTCATATTACAGGCACGTTCTAATGCCTTATACACTGCATCGATAGGACCATCACCTGTTGCTGCCTCCTCGATGGTTTCTTCATTTATCTTAACTCTGACCGTAGCTGTAGCTATAGATTTGTTTCCAGTTGAAACTTGAAAACAATCTAATTCGATATGTTGAGGAAGTGTCATCACTTGATCCTGAACTATTGCTTCAATATCCCGATCAGATATTTCCTTTTTCCTATCAGCTAAGTCTTTAAAACGATCAAATGCTTTATTAAGTTCCTCCTGGGGCAAATCATATCCCAACTCTTTTAGCCTTTCATCAAAGGCGTGTCTCCCTGAATGTTTGCCTAGAACAAGAGTATTGGCAGTAAGGCCAATAGATTGTGGTGTCATTATTTCATAAGTTGACTTTTCCGCAAGGACCCCATGTTGGTGTATTCCCGCTTCATGGGCAAAAGCATTTGCTCCCACAATGGCTTTATTAGGTTGTATAGATATACCTGTTAGAGTTGATACCATTTTACTGGTGCGATAAATATGTTTTGTGTCAATATTATGGTTTACATTGTAAATATCTTTACGGGTGTTTATTGCCATAACCACTTCTTCCAAAGATGCATTGCCCGCTCTCTCTCCGAGACCATTTATGGCACATTCGACTTGGGTTGCACCACAAGATACAGCCTCTAAGGAATTAGCCACAGCCATCCCTAAATCATTATGACAATGTACACTTACCTTTACTCTGTCGATTTCAGGTATTCTCTCCATGAGAGTTCTTATTAAGTTGCCAAACTCTCTGGGAGTTGTATAACCTACCGTATCAGGAACATTGATGACTGTTGCTCCTGCCTTGATTGCTGCAGAATAAAGTCTACATAAGAATTCTATGTCCGATCTTGATGCATCTTCTGCCGAAAACTCAACATCTTCTACATAGCTTTTGGCCCTTTTTACTGCAGCCACTGCAGCTTCTAAAACCTCTTCCTCTGTCATTTTGAGTTTATATTTCATATGAATAGGTGAAGAAGCTATAAATGTATGAATCCGAGGTCTTTCTGATGGTTTTAATGCCTCAGCCGCTCTGTCTATATCTTTAAAATTGGCTCTTGCCAAAGCCACTATAGCAGGACCTTTTATATTTTCGGCAACAGTTTTAACTGCCTTAAAATCACCCTTTGATGCTATTGGGAAACCCGCTTCTATAGCATCAACTGATAGTTTTGCTAATTGACGAGCTATTTCAAGCTTTTCGAATGCATTTAATGATACCCCCGGAGTTTGTTCTCCATCTCGCAAAGTTGTATCAAATATTTCAATTGTTCTGGGCATTTATTTTACCCCCTTTTCCTATTGTTTTAAGTTATGTTATTGCTTTTAGTTTTTATATTATAATTATTCTAATTAATCGGGGTAGGGGAAGGTGGCAAAATGCCTCCCCAAGTAATAAATTATTGTTTTTTCTTAAGCCAGGGCATCATACTTCTTAATTGTTCTCCTACTTTTTCAATAGGATGTTCAGATTCTTTGGCCAGCATGGCTCTGTATACAGGTCTATTTGTCTGATTTTCCAGTATCCATTTCTTTGCAAATTCTCCTGTGACAATTTCATTAAGTACTTTTTTCATTTCTTTACGGGTCTCTTCGTTTACAATTCTTTTTCCAACAGTAAAATCTCCATATTTGGCGGTATCACTTACTGAATATCTCATCCAGCTAAGGCCACCTTCATATATGAGGTCAACTATTAGCTTCAGTTCATGCAAACACTCAAAATATGCAATTTCAGGTTGGAAACCCGCTTCAACCAGAGTTTCAAATCCTGCTTTGATAAGTTCAGAAACTCCTCCGCACAGGACACATTGTTCCCCAAATAAATCAGTTTGTGTTTCCTCTGTAAATGTTGTCTCTATAACTCCAGCACGAGTTCCGCCTATTCCTTTTGCATAAGCCAATGCAATTTCCTTGGCTCTGCCAGAATAGTCCTGTTCTACTGCTACAAGGCAGGGAACTCCACCGCCTTCTTCGTATGTTCTTCTTACCAAATGACCAGGGCCTTTAGGTGCAATCATAAAGACATCAACAAAGTCCGGTGGTATAACCTGGCTGTAAACTATTGCGAAACCGTGAGCAAATGCAATAGCGTCACCTTTTTTCAGATATGGTTTTATCTCTTCCTCATATACTTTTCCTTGGATGTGATCAGGAATTAACATCATTATAATATCTGCTTCTTTGGATGCTTCACTAACTGATTTTACTGTTAAACCAGCCTGTTCTGCAGTCTCCCAGGACTTACTGCCTTCATATAGACCTACAACAACATTAATACCACTTTCTTTCAAATTTAAAGCATGCCCATGCCCTTGACTGCCATAGCCTATAATAGCCACAGTTTTTCCTTCCAGTAATTGTAAGTCTGCATCGTTGTCATAATACATTTTTGCCATATTAATCATCCTCCTCAATTTTTATTGTATTTGTTCCTCTATTTACGGCTATCACGCCGGTTCTAACTAATTCTTTTATGCCAAATGGTTTTAGCAGCTCTTCGAAAGCTAAAACTTTTTCTTTATCGCCGGTTAATTCTATAGTCATTGATTTTCTACTGACATCAACTATATTGGCTCTAAAGATCTCTGCTATCTGGATTATTTCAGACCTAATATGTGGTTCTGCATCAACTTTGATTAATACTAGTTCACGTGTTACCGAGTCTTCCGGAAGAATTTTGCTAACCTTTATAACATCAATTAATTTATTCAATTGTTTTTTTACTTGCTCTACTACATATTCATCCCCTTCTACGACGATGGTCATACGAGATATATCGGGGTTTTCAGTAGTTCCCACAGCTAGGCTGTCAATATTAAAGCCCCTGCGGCTAAATAAACCAGCAACTCTAGATAACACACCCGGATGATTTTCCACTAGCACTGAAAGTGTTGTTTTCATTTTTACCCTCCTATCATATCATTGATGGGAGAACCGTTTAGCACCATCGGATATACATTTTCGTCAATATCTACAATACACTCAAGAAAATACGGACCCTTTTCGGAGATCATATTATCAATTGCTGCAGAAATCTCTTGTCTACTACTTACCCTTGCTCCCTTTATATTATAACTTTCTGCCAATTTGACAAAATCAGGCGCAAATCCAAAATGCACTTGATTATAACGTTTTTCGCAGTAGAATTCCTGAAGCTGCCGCACTAAACCTAAACCTTTATTATTGAACAATATTATTTTTATTGGAAGGTTATTCTCAACAGCTGTAGCCATTTCAGCAAGATTCATTTGGAAACTGCCGTCACCGCAAATATTTATAACCATTATGTCTTCTTTTGCAGCTTGAGCACCGATGGCTGCCGGAAGTCCGTATCCCATTGTACCAAGTCCACCTGAGGAAATAAAGGTGCGAGGTTTGATAAATTCATAATACTGTGCTGTCCACATTTGGTGACATCCAACTTCAGTAGTAATAATAGCCTTGCCTTTGGTCTTATTTGAAAGCTGCTTTATTACTTCTGCTGGATGAAGTTTTGAATGCTTTTCAAATGAAGTCTCTTCTTTTAAACCAGCAGCGTATTTACTCCAATCTGTATAACCATTTTGCTTGATACTTTTCGCAATTTCCCCTAAAACCTGTTTCACATCTCCGACAATGGGAATATGGGTTTCTACATTCTTGCCTATTTCAGCAGGGTCGATATCCACATGGATTATTTTAGCATTAGGTCCAAAACCTTTAACACTTCCTGTTGTTCTATCAGCAAATCTAGCTCCTACTGCAATAATTAAATCCGATCCAGTGAGAACCTTATTAGCCCATGACATGCCATGCATGCCAATCATACCTATATGCAGTGGATGATTTGCTGGGAAGGCTCCAACCCCCATTAATGTAGTCACAACAGGAATTTGTGCTTTTTCTGCCAAAGCCATCAATTCTTCTTCAGCGCCGGCAGTATTTACGCCTCCTCCTGTGCATATTACTGGGCGTTGAGATCCATTTATTGCATCTGCCGCTCTCGAAATCTGTAGTGGATGACCGACAACATTTGGCTTATATCCTCTTAGATTTATGTCTTTAGGATAATTGAAATTAATCTTTTTATCTGCGATGTCCTTTGGTAAGTCAATCAAAACTGGTCCAGGTCTCCCAGTAGATGCAATATAAAATGCCTCTTTAATTATTCGAGGAATATCTTTTGCTTCTTTCACTAAATAATTATGCTTTGTAAAAGGTGCCGTAGCTCCAGTTATGTCTACCTCTTGAAAAACATCTCTACCTATCACGGCTGTAGATACTTGACCTGTTATAGCTACAATTGGTATTGAATCCATATAAGCAGTTGCAATTCCTGTGACAAGATTAGTTGCTCCAGGACCCGATGTTGCTATACATACACCAACCCTACCGGAAACTCGAGCATACCCACTAGCTGCATGTGCTGCTCCTTGCTCTGATCGTGTTAGAATATGTTTAATTTTGGAATCATTTAGAGCATCATATACCGGGAGTATCGCACCTCCAGGATATCCAAAAACTAATTCCACTTTTTCAAGTTCCAATGATTTTACGAGCGCTTGCGCACCGCTTATTTTCATTTCTTGCACCACCTTTCGTAAATTTCTTTCATAAGTTTAAAAAAGTGAACCCCTCGCCTTGAGATAATATCTCAGGGACGAGGGGTTTATTCTCGTGGTACCACCCTGTTTTGCCTATTTTTTAGTAGGCCTCAGGAAGTAGTTAACTACTTCATCGTAACGCAATAATGCGGCACCGAACTACTAATTTTTCATCCGGGCTGTTCAGGAGCGAGCGATAAATGAATGCAGTGGACCGGCTTTCACCTGCCCCGGCTCTCTTTGCCACTTTCTTCATAATCCTCTCCATCATTACAATTAAATATATAAAGGTATTTTTTCTTATAAAAAAACAGCAGTATTCCAATAGGAACCTGCCGCTGGAGACTTTTATTCTCACGGTGTTCTAAGGTAATACCTTAGATTGTACCACTTGGTCACAGACGCCGATTTGGCCGGAACCCTAGGTACACTTCCTAATAATAAAATAAGAAGTTTTTAATTTTAGGTGTTGCTATGTATTCTACCATGATTTTAAATAATGTCAAGAGCATTTTTATGATTTTTTATATATTTTTTAAGAAATTATTTTATAAGTTAAACTTTATATCTAACTTCTATCAATATCCTTCTCCAACTACATAAACACGTATTAAATTGGTATTACCTGTTATATTAACAGGTACACCTGCAGTAATTATGACTAAATCTCCTTTTTCAACCATGCCGGAATTTAAGGCTCCATTTATCGCTTCGATAAACATTTCATCTGTTGATAAAGTCTTTTTGACTTTAAGGGGTTTTACCCCATATACAATTTGAAGGGTTTTTATAACTTTATCTATAAAAGTAACAGCAATAATCGGAACTTTAGGTCTGAATTTAGCTACGGCTTTAGCGGTATAGCCTGACTTAGTAGATGTTATTATAGCCTTTGCTCCAAGTTCTAATGCCATGGAGCATGTAGCATGACTTATGGCATCAGTTACTGACTTTACATCTATTATTTTTTGATGTTGATTTTTCAAGAGCGCCTTATCGGCTTTTTCAGCAATACTTGCCATCATCTTTACCGCTTCTACTGGATATTTTCCAGCAGCAGTTTCCCCTGACAGCATAATGGCATCTGACCCATCAAAGATAGCATTTGCTACATCGGTAGTCTCAGCCCTTGTAGGTCTGGGGTTCCTAATCATAGAATCAAGCATTTGAGTAGCAGTGATAACCGGTTTACCAGCAACATTACATTTCTCTATAATCATTTTCTGAATGAGTGGTATTTCCTGCACAGGAATTTCAACACCTAAATCCCCACGAGCAATCATTATGCCATCAGAAACGCTAATAATCTCATCGATGTTTTGAATGCCTTCGCGATTTTCTATTTTAGCAATGATATGAATACCTGTCCCTTTATGTTCTTCCAAAATCTTTCTTATTTCTTTTACATCAGCTGCTTTCCTGATGAAAGATGCAGCTATAAAATCCGCATCAATATTTATACCGAAGATAATATCTTCTATGTCTTTTTCGGCTAATGCAGGTAAAGCCAAAGATTTATCAGGTATATTAACACCCTGTCTGTCCCTTAATTCGCCACTATTTAAAACATCACAAATAACCTTATTTTCTTGTGTTTTTTTAACTTGAAGCTCTATCAATCCATCAGCTAGAAGTATTGTGTCCCCAGGACTTACATCTTTACAAATTCCGCAATAATTTACGTATGCCTCTTTCTCACTACCAACCATTGGTTCTGCATTTAATATGAATTCCTGACCTTTTTTTAAAACTGCTTTCCCACCGTTAAAAGTCCCTAATCGTATCTCAGGTCCTTTAGTATCTAAAAGTAAAGCCACATCAGTTTTTAGTTCCCTGCAGGCTTCTCTAAGTACTTTAACTCTCTTGGAATGTTCTTCATGATTACCATGAGATAGATTTATTCGGGCAATACTCATACCTGATTGAATCATTTGTGCTATTATCTTCTTATCATCACTGGATGGGCCAAGGGTACATATTATCTTTGTTCTAAGCATTAGCTCACATCCTTACATTGATAATATATCCGCCAGTTTATGTAATTCCAAATCCAGTGGTTTCGTAGCTGAAAGCACTTTTTCTATATCGTTTACAACTAACTCGCCATTAATAAGACCTATCATTTTACCTTTAACATTATCTTTTAATAAATCTACAGCTTTTCCACCAAAACGGCTCGCCAATATTCTATCTTGAGCAGTAGGAGTCCCTCCTCGTTGGAGATGCCCAAGAATAATAACCCTTGTTTCTAAATTAGTTTTTTCTTGAATTATTTTACCTACATCTATGCTATTAGCCGCTCCTTCAGCTACCATAATTATGCTGTGTAATTTTCCTCTTTTATAGCCTTTTTTGATTTTATTGCATATTTCATTCAAATCAAAGGGGATCTCTGGTACTAAAATGGTCTCAGCCCCACTAGCCAAGCCTGTATAAAGTGCCAAATGACCAGACTCCCTACCCATCACTTCTATAACAAAAGTTCGTTCATGAGATGTGGCAGTATCTCTTACTTTGTTAACTGCATCTACCACTGTATTCACGGCGGTGTCAAAACCTATACAACAATCAGTAAAGGGAATGTCATTATCAATAGTTGTCGGAATCCCTATGGTGGGCATTCCATACTTTGACAAAACATTCGCACCTCTTAGAGAGCCATCTCCCCCAATGACAATCATACCTTGAATGCCAAAAGCTTCTAGATTTTTTAAAGCCATGTCTTGTCCCTTTTTTGTCTTGAATTCTTCGCTACGTGCAGTTAATAAAACAGTACCACCTCGGTGTATAATCTCACCAACTGAACTGATATCCAATTTTATAAAATCTGAGTTTATTAGACCCGAAAAACCCCTATGAATCCCATAGACCTCAATGCCATGAAAAATAGCTTTTCTCACTATTGCTCTAACTGCGGCATTCATACCAGGTGCATCTCCACCACTGGTAAGGACCCCAATTCTGTCCATAATTTCTACTCCTTTCAATTAAAGGTTTTTTTCAAGAATTATGTTTTGTGCCTCTTGTGCTTCTGATTCGGGTACAATGACCTCAATACAACATCCATATCGCTTACTCTTCATAGCCTGCCTTGTTCTAACCAGGAAACCTTCGCTTTTTATTGCTTCTTCAACTTTACAAGCCGTTTTTTTATCAGTGGCCATATATATTACTGTCCACACAACGCCGGCCTCCTTTTTATTGTTTTTAAAGGTACAAGATCTTAGTCAGTTTTCCACTAATAATTTATCCCATAAAAGGCAATTTCGCAAACCAATTCTTTCTTTTAACAGGTTTATATTAGTGGTTGAGGCTTCAATCGTGCTAGCTAATAAAAGACTTTTATTCAAATTGTTGATATGAATAACAACTTGTGTATTACCTGGATGCATTGAGATGAACTCATTGATTTCATTGATATCAATATTATCTTCGCTAGAGATTGAAATAGTTAACATGCCATAACTTTTTTCCAAAGCACTAACTTCTTCAATAATTAATTTTGGTGATTCTTCTTCCTTGTGATTAATCCTACCTTTTAAGTATACCTTGGAATCTACAAATAGAAGGCTCTTGTATTTCTCGAAAATATTCGGAAAAACTATTCCTTCAATATTACCAGTTAAATCTTCAACATTTATAAATGCCATTATTCTGTCATTTCTTGTGGTCTTTGTATTTATATCAGTTATGATTCCACCGACAACTACCTGCATATTATCTTGTAAATTACTAATATTATTCTTATCTCCAATGGAAAAAGTAGTATTCTTAGATAATTCTTCTTTGTATTCCAATAATGGATGACCGCTAAGATAAATGCCAAGCATTTCTTTTTCCATGGCAAGTAACTCAGCAGGTGGAAACTCTGGAACATCTGGTAATATCTCAGTTGTGTCAGGAGCATCATCTATCATATCGAAGATTGAAATTTGATTTTTTAAGTTTTGCTTTTTTTGTTTTTGAATTCGAGTTAGTGTATCTTCGTATACCCGAAGTAGTTGAGAACGTTTAACTCCAAGTGATGAAAATGCACCACTTTTTATTAAGCTTTCTAAAGCTTTCTTATTTAACTCGCCACAAACTTTCTCAATAAAATCGTTAAGGGAAATATACCTGCCTTTTTCTTTTCTAGTTTCAATTATAGCTTTTGCAACATTATTCCCAACATTCTTAACTGCAGTTAATCCAAAACGTATCTTATCTTTAACTACCGTAAAAGCTTCGTAGCTCTCATTAATATCTGGTGGCAATACTTCAATATCCATATGACGGCACTCATTTATATAATAAGCCACCTTATCACTATTGTCTACTACACTTGTTAAAAGAGCAGCCATAAATTCCACAGGGAAATGTGCTTTTAAATAAGCTGTTTGGTATGCTATAACAGCATATGCTGCTGTATGTGCTTTGTTAAAACCATAACCGGCAAAATAAGATATTTCATCAAAAATTTTACCTGCGGTAATCTCATCTATTTTATTTTGGATACATCCTTTAATAAAGGATTCTCTCTGAGCCTGCATAATATCTTGTTGCTTTTTCCCCATAGCTTTACGAAGAATATCCGCCTGGGCAAGTGAAAAATTCGCTAATTCTTGTGCTATCTTCATTGCTTGCTCTTGGTAAAGTATAATACCATATGTTTCTGCCAAAATGGGCTTTAAGGCTGGATGTAGATACTTGATAGGTTTTAATCCATTCTTACTTTTTATAAAATCTTCGGCGGCACCGCTGCCAAGAGGCCCTGGTCTATAAAGACCAATAATTGCTGCTACATCTTGAAAAGATTCCGGCTTTAATTCGGTGAGTAAATTCCGCATCCCGCTGCTTTCTAACTGAAAAACACCAGCAGTAATTCCCTGACTAAGCATTTCGTATACTTTTTTATCGTCTAAAGGAAGTGTGTCAAGATTTATCTCCTTATTTTTCGTGCGTCTGATAATATTTATTGCATCCCTAATAACAGTTAGTGTCCTAAGGCCAAGAAAGTCCATTTTTAATAGGCCCAGCTCTTCAAGAGCAGTCATGGTAAATTGGGTGGTTATGTTTGAATCACCCATTTTATGTAAAGGAACATGCTCTACGATTGGATCTTTTGATATTACTACTCCGGCAGCATGGGTTGAAGCATGCCGCGGAAAGCCTTCAAGGGATTTTGCTACATCTATTAAAACCCTTACTCTCTCATTTTCTTCATACATTTTTTTTAGTTCAGGATTTAATATGAGAGCATTTTCAATAGTCATGCCCAGTTCTGACGGGACCATCTTGGCTATTCTATCAACTTCCCCATAAGGGTGTCCCATTACACGACCAACATCACGTATAGCCGCTCTGGCTGCCATTGTTCCAAAAGTAACAATTTGAGCCACTCTATCTTTACCATATTTTTCAACCACATAGTCAATTACCTCTTGTCGTCGCTCATAACAAAAATCCACATCTATATCAGGCATTGACACTCTTTCAGGATTTAAAAAACGCTCAAAAAGAAGATTGTATTTTATAGGGTCAATGTTCGTTATATGTAGACAATAGGCAACTAAACTGCCCGCAGCTGAACCTCTTCCAGGTCCGACCATAATATCATTTTTACGGGCAAAATTGATAAAGTCCCACACAATTAAAAAATAACTTGAGTAACCCATTTGTTTAATAGTGTTTAATTCAAAGTTAAGACGTTGTTCTAATTCATCAGTTATAGTAGAATACCGTTTCTTTAAACCCTCATAGCAAAGTTCTTCCAAATATTCATCTTGAGTAATTCCTTCAGGAACATCAAAGCTAGGTAAATGTAGAGTACCGAAATCCAATTCTACATTACATCTATCGGCGATTTTATTAGTATTTTCGAGTGCTTCAGGGATGTATGAAAAAAGCTTTTCCATTTCTTCCGGTGATTTTAAATAAAACTCTGATGTTTGGAACCTCATTCTGTTTTCATCATTGAGGGTTTTACCTGTCTGAATACATAATAGTGCATCATGAGCCCTTGCATCAGCTTTTTTTATATAATGAACATCATTAGTTGCAACAAGAGGAACTCCCGTTTCTTGGCTTAAACGTATAATATCATTTATTATTTTCTTTTGTTCTAAAATGCCATGATCCTGGACTTCTAAAAAGAAATTGTCTTGACCGAAAATTTCTATAAAATTAAGTGTGGTCTTCTTTGCATCTTCATAATTGCCATTTAAAAGTAAACCGGGTATTTCCCCAGCAAGACAACCACTTAATGCTATAAGACCTTCTGAATGGTTTTTTAAAACTGACATGTCCACACGGGGCTTATAATAGAATCCTTCAGTAAAACCTAAAGATGTAAGTTTAATTAAGTTTTTGTAACCAATATTGTTTTTTGCCAAAAGGACTAGATGAAACTGTTCATCATCGATACCATGCTCTCGATTATCCATGGAACGAACAGCAGTATATACTTCGCAACCTATTATGGGTTTGATATTATTAGAACGCATAATTTTGTAAAAATCCACAACTCCATACATGACACCATGATCTGTTATGGCAATACTTCGCATCCCCAATTCTAACAATCGTTTAGCTAATTGATTTATTTCACAAGCACCATCAAGCAGACTATAATTTGTATGTACGTGTAAATGTACAAATTCTCTCATGGAACCACCTACCTATCGATAACTCTAACGGATATTATGGATTTTGCTACCAACTTGCCTTCATAAAATAGGTTTATTGCTGCTTTTCCTGACTTGCGACCCATATCAATTATTTTAGCTTCAACCTCTATTTCCTGTTCCAATTGTACCGGTTTTGTGAAATATACAGTAATGCTGTCAAGAACCGTTTCTAATCGCTTTTGAACTCTAAATACTTCGTACCCTGCGTTAGTCATCACTGTCATAAGTGCTCCACTACTTGCAACACCATATGGATTTAGCATAACAGGATCGGTTTTCCCTTTAAGTCGTATTCCGTCTTCGGTCTTTATTAGGGAAAAACGGCTCATAACAATGCCATCTAGCGTTTGGCCTATCTGCGGCTGAAAACTTAGATGCTGTAAAGCTTTTATAGCTTCTTTACGTGTCAATATTCCAACTAATTTTCTATTTTCCACCACAGGAATTAGTTTAATCCCTTCCCATACCATTAAACGGGCGGCATGAGCAATAGGAGTTTCTTTTGTAAGAACAATAGGATCACTCATTACATCTTTTAATAATATATTGTCTTTAAGACTTGAAATATCATTATATGTAACAATACCATGAACTTTCATTTTTTTATCTACAACAGGAAACTTACTATGTTTAGTTAACTTGTACATTTTTCTCCAGTCGCCTACAGTAGCATTTATATCCAGATATCTAGGATTTGTTACCATAGCATCTTTTACCTGAGCTACATCTTTTTTAACCAGTCTTTTATATATAGCACGATTGATAATGGTGGCTACAGTAAAAGTATCATAGGATGATGAAATTAAAGGCATTCCAATGTCATCAGCTAACTTTATAACTTCATCATCAGCATCGAAACCACCTGTAATTAATACGGCTGCTCCCAACTTTAAAGCAAGAAGTTGCGCATTTTTGCGGTTGCCAACTATTAAAAGACTTTCAGCTTCTATGAATTTATCCATTTCTTCTACTTCCATTGCACCAATTAAAAATTTGTTCAATGGTTTATGTAAACCTTGTTTTCCTCCAAGTACTCTACCATCAACTATATTTACTACTTCTGCAAATGATAACTTTTCAATAGCTTCGTCAGTCTTTTTCTCAATACGAATTGTCCCTGTGCGTGGAATAGTACAAACATAACCTGCAAGCTGGGCATCCTTAATTGCTCTATAAGCTGTACCTTCACTCACATCTAAACTAGTCGCCAGCTGTCTAACAGAAATTTTCGTTCCGACTTTTAGTTTTTTTATGTATTCAATAATCTTAGCATGTTTAGTCATGGTTTCACCTTTATCTCTCTAGTTTAAAAGCTACCATTATGGTAGCTTTATTTTACTATTCCTCGCCAAATTTACTCTCTATTAATTCTACAAGCTTATCAACAGCTTGCTGATCATCTACACCCTCAGCCGAAATGGTTATTTCCGTACCCTGACTTATTGCTAATGACATAACGCCCATAATGCTTTTGGCATTAATTTTTTTACCTTCTTTTTCGATAAATATTTCAGATTTAAACTTATTTGCAGTTTGCACAAAAACTGCTGCTGGTCTTGCATGAAGTCCGGTTTTGTTCATAACCGTTACATTTTTTTGATACATTTACATATCTCCCTTCTTGGCTTGTAATTTCTGAGCAATGTTTTCAATTTTTTTTAATCTATAACTCACACCGGATTTGCCTAAAACAGGATCAAGCATTTGACCCAACTCTTTTAAACTTAGATCCGGATATTCGAGTCTTAGTTCTGCAATTTGTTTGAGGTTATCAGGCAAATCATCATACAAGGTGCTTTTCTTTAAAATGTTAATAGAATTTATCTGTCTGATAGAGGCATCAATTGTTTTATTTAAATTAGCTGTTTCGCAATTTACCATACGATTTACACTATTTCTCATGTTTTTTAAAACTCTGATATCCTCATATTTTAGGAGGCTATTATGTGCACCAATAATACCTAATATGTCAGCTATATTGTCACCATCTTTTAAATATATCATATAATTGTTCTTGCGCTCTACTACTTTTGACTTTAGACCAAAATCTTTTATTAGTAAAATTAAAGTTTCTGCCATATTTTTATCAGGTGTGACAAACTCCATATGATAGGGGCCTTTCGGATCGCTTATGGATCCACTGCCTAAAAAGGCTCCTCTTAAAAAAGCTCTTTTGCAGCATCTTTTTTTAATTAGCTCCGAATTAATAACAGCTTCTTGAAGTTTGAAGGTGCTTGTGGGTAAAACACCTAATTCTTCAAGTAAAGTTTTGCAATCATTTATATCTAGCGCAATAATATACAAACTCCTGTCTTTTAAGAAACTATTTCTTTTAATTGCTATTTGCACAGGAGATTTAAAATTCTTTTTAAGGAGTTTATATATTCTCCTGGCAGTGGGAGCATGTACTGTTTGAATCTGTAAAAAAATCTTTTTTTGTCCACCAATTATTTTGATGGTACCAGCCATTCGTACAAGCGAAGCTAGTTCAGCCCTTTGGCAGCATGCACTAGATGAAATACGAGATAATTCTTCCTTCACATTGCAGGAAAAAGACGCCACTTTCACACCTCATTCCATTTCTTATTCTACATCAATTCAATAAAACCTTTAAAGCAGCTCTCTAAATCAAAGACATTATCGTTTCAGCAAGTTTTTCTGAACTATGACGAACTACATCCGTAGGATTAATTACTGGTTTAGCTATAACTTTATATCCCATTTGCTTAATAACTTGTGTATCACATTCAACAGGTGTTGAACCATCAGAAAGATACCGAATTCTTAAATCTTCAGGGATCTGCTCAGTATTTACGACTACATATTCTATAACATCGTGACTTGAATGTTTAATTACAGCCTTTACATGGTCTGAAGCTGTATACCCATCTGTCTCCCCAGGCTGTGTCATAACATTTGTGACATATATTTTTCTAGCATTAGATTTACATACAGCCTCTGTTAAATCTTTTACTAGCAGATTGGGAATTAAACTGGTGTAAAGGCTGCCTGGACCTAAGATTATAGCATCAGCTTTTTCTATAGCTTCAAGGGACTCCCTTAATGGTTTTGCATTTGAAGGTTTTATCGTCACCCTAGATATCCTTTTCCCGCAAATAGGTATATGGGATTCACCATAAGCTTTTTCACCATCTTCATATGTTGCTTCCAATATTACATCTTCCAAAGTGGAAGGAAGAACTGTACCTCTTACTGCAAGAACTTTGCTGGATTCCTTTATGGCTAATTCAAAATTGCCAAGCATTTCAGTCATTGCAGCTATAAATAGGTTTCCGAAGCTATGGCCTTTAAGGGATCCGTTAGTGAATCTATATTGAAATAACTTTTCCATAAAAGGTTCAGTATTGGCTAGAGCTAAAAGGCAGTTTCTAATATCGCCTGGAGGGGGTATTTTTAACTCATTCCTAATAACACCAGAACTGCCACCATCATCAGCTACAGTAACAATAGCTGTAATATTATCTGAATATAATTTAAGCCCTCTCAATAAATTAGGCAGACCTGTACCTCCGCCTAAACATACTATTCTTGGGTACATGGCTATCAACTCCGATCTTTATCTATATCTCTATGGTCTACAAAAACTTTATTTCGCTCAGCTTTAAGTAGTGCAGCAATTTCATCAGTAAAGGCCACAGAGCGATGTCTACCACCTGTACACCCAATACCTATTACAAGCTGATTTTTCCCCTCCCTCACGTAATAGGGTATAAGAAATTGTATCATATCTATTAATTTTTTTAAAAATTGTCGGCTTTCAGGCCATTTCATTACATAGTTCTTAATCTTTGAATCTTCCCCGGTAAATGGTCTAAGTTCATCAATATAAAAGGGGTTTGGTATAAATCTAACGTCAAATATTAGATCTGCATCTAAAGGAATGCCTTGCTTAAATCCGAATGAAACAAGATTTATTATCAATGGGACTTGTTTTTCCCTTTCAATAAATCTAAACACTATTTCTTCTTTAAGTTCTGACGGCTTCTTAAAAGAAGTATCAATTATATGGTCAGCAACTTCTCTTAACTTAGCCATTTTCTCCCGTTCCGAACTAATACCTTCAACAATCCTGCCTTCGACAGCTAGAGGATGGCGTCGACGGCTTTCTTTGTATCTTTTAATCAGAACTTCATCAGAGGCTTCTAAAAATAGGATATCATAGTGAAATCCTAATTCACTCATTTCTTTTAAGCTCTCAAAAAGATTGTCGAAAAAACCCCCTCCCCTTATGTCTATGACTAACACAATCTTATTTATTCTTTTTATGCTTTGTCTGCAAAGTTGAATAAAAGTGGGAATTAAGGCTGGGGGAAGATTATCTACACAAAAATATCCATAGTCTTCAAAAACTCTCATTGCTAGAGTTTTTCCGGCTCCAGAAAGACCTGTAATAATAACAAATTTCAAATCGTTCATTTATAATTCCCCCCGCCATATATTTATCAAAGCTTTAATCTTAGACTTTATTTAACTAGACCAGCATTTATTATATCTTCCTCTTTTAAACCCGCTTTTTGGACTATATCCAAAGCCCTCTCAAATCTGCCCACATCTTTTGGATGATGGGCATCACTTCCTATAGCAAACTTTGCTCCTTGTAAGCGAGCAATCTTGACATATTCTACTGTCATAAAACCGTGGCCTGCATTTATTTCAAGAGCAGTACCATTTTCTGCTGCAGCCTTTGCTAATTCAGCTGTATCTATAGGTAAATGTAATCCAGGATGAGTGATAATTTTTATATTATAATTTTTTATGGCATTGATAAGTGCAGTAGTATTCTGCCTCATAACTTTTTTTCTTAGAGAATCATTCCTAATTATCTTGGTCAAAATGTTCTCAACAAGTAAATGATAACCATCAAAGAAAGTTTGCGGCCAAATCATAGGATGAAGGCCAACCATTACATAGTCAAGATCTTCTATAATTTCGTCAGAAATATCCAGCTTTCCGTCAAGGCTGATAATATTTGCTTCACATCCTAATAGGATCTTTATATTACTGTAAATATCCTTTATCTTCTCTATGTCATTTCTCATTCTACGAAAATGTTTTAGTCTTAAACCAATTCCAATATTTGCAGGGCCATGTTCAGAAATACCTATTACAGAAAGGCCTTTTTTTACGGCACTTTTTACATTTTCCTCAATTGTGCCGGTCCCATGGCTGTATCTGGTATGTGTATGATAATCAGCCCATATTCTCATACAGTTCCTCCTATTAATAGTATAATATATAATGCCATCAAAATCTATTTGAATTTATTTGTTTGGAAATACTATGATTTTTTAGTATAATTTTATTGGAAAATCATTTAAACGGGGAGGTAGCAATATGAATGTATATGACCTTGCGCATAAGCTTGCAAGAAGTTTAAGTGAATCTCCAGAATACTTGGAATACAAAAAAGTTAAGGAAAAAGTAAAGCAAGATCCTCAGGCAAAGCAAATGTTAACAGACCTGAGGAGTAAACAGCTTGAAATTCAAATGCTGAAATTGTCCGGAAAGCCAATTGATGAAAATACAAAGAATATCGAAAAGCTCTATAGTATCATCAGTAATCATTCATTACTCAAAGAATACCTGGAAGCGGAAGAACGTTTTAGCGTCCTGTTTTCTGACATCCAAAATATAATTATAAAAGGGGTCGATTTAGATATAGATTTGGAAGAAAAATGACTTCTTTTTATAGAGCCGCCGATTAGATGTGATTTATGGCGGCTCCCTCTTTAATCATTAAATTAAGGGCTTTTTACTTCTTTCTCATAGTGCTTTAGATTTTTTCTAAGTATATTTAAAACCATTTCCACATCATTGTCGCTGGCAGCAATAACCCTCTCATCAGCTAGATTGTTTTTTCCTTTCGTAAGGTCTTCGTTACTTCTATCAACAACATAAGCATCAACATCCCTAAAATCTGCCGTAGAAAGTTCCACTGTTTGATATCCCTGTTCTTGTAAAGCATTCATGATATTATGAAGAGAATCATCAACAGCAATAAGAAAGCTCATGCTTTTCTACCTCCCGATAATTTGTTATTTTTAGTATCCACTTATCTAGCTATTTTATGCTCTTATAATATTAGCTATAGACTTGTGGAAGTTAAAAACAAAAAGCAGCCTGTGCTGCTTTAAGATCGGGAATATACAATTGATTTATCTATATTTTTAAAATCCATGTGGCAGTTGAAAAGTAGACAAAAAGACCTAGAATATCAAGAATTGTAGTTACCAGTGGTCCTGAAGCTACAGCCGGATCATGACCTAGCTTATGCCACAAAAGGGGTATAAATGTACCTAGCATAGCAGCTAAGGTAAGATTAAAAGTCATAGCCGTTCCTACTACAAGACCCAATAACACTTCCCCTTGCCAAACAAAAGTTATAGCAATAACTAAAGTGCCGTTTATTATTCCTAAAATCAGCCCAACCGCCGCTTCCCGAAGAACGTTTTTTACTATTGATAAGGTTTTTAGTTCACCCGTGGCAAGACTTCTTACTATGATAGCTGCTGATTGTGTACCTACATTCCCTCCCATATCCATAAGAACCGGAATAAAAAATGATAATGCCACGATTGTCTGTAAGGCAGCAGAAAAGTCATTGATAACCCTTCCGGATAAGATTTCACCTACAACTGCTATTAAAATCCAGGGTAGTCTGCGTTTTGCTCTAGCCCAAGGTGAAACCTGTCCTATATCAATTTTTTCATCAAAATCAGACCCAGAAAACTTTAATATGTCTTCTGTTGTTTCTTCTTCTACTACCATCATAGCATCGTCTACAGTAACAATACCCAATAAGACATTGTCATCGTCCACTACTGGTAATGCCAAAAAGCCGTATCTTTTAATTAAACGGGCTACTTCTTCTTGGTCTTGCAAAACATTGACTTTTTTCACATCGGTCTGCATAAAATCTTTAATTGGAGTTTGCTCAGGTGCTAGTATTAAATCTCTTAATGAAATTACCCCTACAAGCTTACCTTCAGAATCCACCGCAAATATATAATAGATTGTTTCCGCATCAAGGGCTAGGTCCGCCAACTTGTCAAGGGCTTCTTTGGCTTTCAAGTTCTTGGAAAAAGCGATATATTCCGTGGTCATACGACCACCGGCAGAATTTTTCGCATAAGTCAATAATTCTATTAGGTCAATTTTCTGGTTTTCTTCAACTAAGGATAATATTAGCCTTTTTTCTTTTTCTTTTAAATCTCCTAATAGGTCTGCCACATCATCTGATGACATTTCTTTGATTAATTTACATGCATAATCATGGTTTATATTCGTTAATATGGCATATTTTTTATGGGAATTGATTTCCTTTAATACCTGCAATGCATCATCAAATTCTAATATTAAAAATAATTTAATGCTTTCATCTTCTAAAAGCTCTTCCATAAGATGAGCGATATCCACAGGATGATATTCATTAAGTATGGAGTCTAATTTCTCATAATCATTTGTTGCTAACATTTCACGTATTTTCTCGATATCGTTCATGTTAGCACCTCCTTACCAATACTGACCACATCCGGTGAAAGTATGTCTATAAAATAAATTGAAAGAGAAAAATATATAACTAGAGTAGATATATCAACAATTGTGGTTATAAATGGGCCGGATGCTACAGCAGGATCGATATTTAAAATACGAAATGTTAGAGGCACCAGAACACCTATAAGGGATGCGATCATTAAAGAAAAACACATGGAAAATCCGACAGCCATACTTAGTTGAATATTATTTTGCCAAAAATAAGAAATAAGGGATACTATTAGCCCACATATTACACCTATTTGAAGACCCGCAAGTGTCTCGCCAATAGTATAGTGTATTATGTTGCTTCTATTTAGTTTTTCTGTTGCCATGCTACGAACTGATAAGGCTAGTGATTGAGTGCCTATATTGCCTCCTGTAGCCATAAGTACTGGAATAAAAAATGCTAAAGCAACCATTGATTCGAGGACATGGGAAAACCCATAAATAACTCTGCCGGCAAACATGTCTCCAATTAGACAAATAACAAGCCATAAAATTCTTTTTTTTGAAGCGCCCCAGATAGTTTTTGACAACTCTATATCCTCTTCAGGTGTAATACCGGCCATTTTATGAATATCTTCTGTGTCCTCTTCTTCCATTATTTCCATGGCATCATCTACTGTTACTATCCCTAATAATCGGTTTTCTTTATTAACCACGGGTACAGCCAATAGTGAATACCTGGAAATAGTTTTCGCTACTTCTTCTTGATACTGTTCAACATCAACAGATACCACTTTTTTGTGCATAATTTCATAAATCTTTTTGTATCTTGGAGCACTAATAAGTTCTCTTAAGGAAAGGACACCTTCTAGGCGCTTTTTATCATCAACTACATAAATATAGTAAATGGTCTCAGCTTCTTGACCAAACTTTCTTACATCATCTATAGCCTGATTTACAGTAACATCTGAAAGAACATAAACATAGTCTGTAGTCATTAGACCACCAGCTGTATCTTCAGCCATTTTTAAAAGTGATTGTAGCTCTTTATAGTCCTCTTTGGGCAGTTTTTGAAGAAGGCTTTCAGCTTGTACTGAAGGCATTTCCTGAAAAAGGTCTATGATTTCATCTACAGACATGTTTTCTAATATCTTAATGGTCTCAGTCTCAGTCATTTCCTCCATGATACGAAGTCGATCAGAGGGGTCAAATTCTTCAAGAACTTCTGCAGCTTTGGAGCTAGTCATCATACGAAAAAACAGTTTTTTATTGCCATTTTTTATTTCTCCAAGTATTTGGGCAATATCTGCAGGATGCAAATGGGCTAAGATTCTTTGAGCTTCATCGGTTTTTTTGTTAATTATAAGATGTTTAATGAGAACTACATCTTTCTTGGGCAACATTTAAGTCCCTCCTTTTAAAAGGACCACCTGCCCACTATATAGGCAATAAGATGGGCCTCTTTAGTATTTAATTTGAAAAAGCTGTTACTAGGATCAGGATCCACCTTATCACCCCCCATTTTCTAGTAAAAATAAATAAAAAAACCTTTCGGACGAAAGGAATAAAAGCATCTTCCCCTCGTACTCGGTTTTAGCACTGTACGACTTTGGAATAAATTCCAGCCACATTAGATTTAACCTTAATCCGGTCCAACCTGCTAACCCATTGGTGTCTCTCGACATTTCCGGGCAGTGGCTTATATTCGTACAGGAGCCTCACCTAACAGGAATTAGTGATTTATTGGTTTCATGTCTATTTTAATCTCTTTATGAAATATATGTCAAGGTGTTATTATATTAAGAAGAGGTTATCAACTCGATAACCTCCTCATCATTTCATTTTTACTGAAGTTTCTGGGATTGCTGTTGTTGCGACTGATTCGATTGTTGATTTTGTTTATTTAGCTCTTGCAGCTGTTTTGTAGATTGGGCCAACAACTGATTCATTTGATATAATACTTGGTTAGCCTGTACACTCTGTTGAGCCTGGGTTAGGGCGCTGACAGCCTGTTGTATTGCTTGACTAACTTGGCCATCTGTCTGCTCTTGCTGATTTTTCGCTTGGTTTTTTAGTTGTCCAAGCAACTGCTCAAACTGTTGGGGAAACTGATCTGTTTGTGAAAATTGGGCGGTTTGTGTCATTTGACCTGTTTGAGCTCTCTGATCAGAGCTGACTTGATTAAGGTAATGTGTACCAGTGCTCCCCAGTTTATTATTTTGTTCTTCTGAAAGCTCTATATCTGATCTTTTTTCTAGCAAAAAATCACTAAAGTCTTTCTTTCGGCTCAAGCTAGCACCTCCCTTAAGGAATTTTAACTTCCCAATAATATCATTCCCTTTGGGAGGAGTTTTAATATATGAATTTCTTCCATCATTTAAGATAAGTTATAAAATATCCCTTAAAAACCATGTATTTTGATATTTAACTTTTTCTGTGAAAAATACCTGAATAAGAAAAGGTTACTTTTTCAGGAAGATATCATTTACTCTGTCTTGAAGATATGCATTTGAGTAGTTTTGTATATCGACATTTTTATAAAACTTATAACCCTCATCTAAACATAAAGAGCATGCATCTCGAGGAATAGTAACAGCAAATATGGACATTCCTCTATCACAATCGGACTTAATTGTATTCAAACCAGAACATTTTGGACACACCTTAAACTTTTGAGTTTGATACTCCATAATGCCATCTGTATCATAATAAATATTTCTTCGTCTTATAATATAGTCTTTTCCTTTTCTCAGATCTCTAGCCTTTATGTCCCGGTTTTTCCAATTCTGATATATCTTTTCGCAAAGCTCTTTTATGTAATCGCTAATTTTTGATAATTGCTTTACATTGCCTATGTCAAAATCGGGCTCTTTTATTTTCGAATAATCTAAACCTGCCATAGCTAGAATAATTCCGAGATTCACATAAGGTAATGCACCTTCTATGGAATAACCGCCCTCTAAAACAGCAATATCAGGATTGAGTCTGTGGTTTAATTCTGCATAACCATTAGCTGTAAAATTCATATTAGTTATTGGATCTGTATAATGATTATCCTGACCAGCAGAATTTATCACCAAGTCAGGTTTATACTCATTTAAAATCGGAAGAACCAGGTTGTCTAAAACATACAAAAAACCATCATCGCCTGTTCCTGGTGGCAGGGGGATATTTATATTATATCCTAATGCCCCAGGACCACCAAACTCATCTAAGAAACCTGTTCCGGGATAAAGGGTTCGACCATCTTGGTGAAAGGAAATAAAGAGAGTATCTTTGTCATTCCAGTATATATCCTGAGTACCATCTCCATGGTGGCAATCAGTATCTACTATAGCCACACGAGAGTGCCCATGTTTAGCCCTCATATTCTCCAGCATAATTGCTTCTATATTTATAATGCAAAAACCTCGATCACCATAAACCACACGTTGAGCGTGATGACCTGGGGGCCTAATGAGTGCAAAAGCTTTATCAACATCCTTATTCATCACTAAATCAGCAGCCTTAATAGCTCCTCCGGCAGAAATTAGATGTGAATTAGTCACCAGAGAATTTACATCAGGAACGCAAAAGTGCACTCTTTCAACATCTATAGCTGAAGCCACTTCAGGATTATAGGATTCTATATTTTCAATATCAAAAATACCTTCTTCAAATATTTGATCTTGAGTGTAAAGGAGCCTCTCCTCACGTTCAGGATGGGAAGGGCTTATAGCCCAATCAAAAGCCGGAAAAAATACTAATCCCAGTCTGTTTTTAGCAGATAACATTTTTATCACTCCGCAATTCGTATATTAACCCAGGCTTTGTTTGAGCTCTTATTCTCATATTTTTACCACTGGTCGAAAAACCCCGGACCATATTAAAACTATTTTCTTCGATTATTTCAGCTTCAGATTCATCCGGTTTTTCACCTAACAAAGTCATTTCATTTATCAAATTCAATGCGTATTTTCTCGCTTCTTCCAAGCTATAAGTTTTATGGACAGTTTCAAATAAACCTAATTCAGGTACAGAAAGTCTACCAGAAACAGTATCTACAAACATGGAAATTTCCAAAGTATTCTTGGCTAATGCTGAACCTACAGCATTTGCTAGCTGGTAGTTCTTTGGATATAGGCAAGGTATATTAAACTTTTCTCTTAGAATTGGTGCCATGGCTTGTGCCGGTCCACCTATAACTTGAATTAGTTCCGGAAGAACTTTTTTGCCATAAAGTAATTCTTTTACAGTATATACAGGGCGGGAATTAATCTTTTTTAATAGATCATCTACCTTATCTTTTATCATATCAACCATTGTATCTAATATTAGATTTGCAGCAGTTCTAGGATCAATTCCCAGTTGGTCGCCTATTTCTTCCATAGCTGCAATAGCTTTATGCCTGTCTCCAGCATTTATTGTACCCAAAAATATCATAGCATCAGTAGGGGTAACGCTTAAACCACCTAAGGCTCTTGGGGGTCCTTGCCGCTTTGGACCTATTAATATTTTATTGTCTTTTATTGACACCTGACTATCTCCGCCAACACCAATAGAAGCACTATATAGTGCTCTCACTAATGTTGGAAATGCACCTATTTTTATTCCCAAAGGTTCAAACAGGGGAACACCGTTAGCTAAAAATGAAATATCTGTTGTAGTCCCTCCAATGTCAAGGAAAACAGCATCTTTATTTGTTGAAAGAAAAGCTTGTCCGCCCATAACACTGGCAGCAGGGCCTGACAAAATTGTTTGCACAGGCTGTTTGTTTCCGAACTCTAGACTCATAGTGCCTCCATCGGCTTTCAAAATAAAAATGGGCACATAGATTTTTTCTCTCTTCAGAGCTTTCAGTATATTCTCGCTAAACCTGTGAAAAGTTGAAGAAACTGCAGAATTATAAAATGAAGTAAAGACCCTTCGTGGGAAGTTTAATTTTCCTGATAGTGTATGACCAAGAGTGATTGGGTGAAAACGATCTTTTAACATATTGTATATATTTATCTCATGCTTGCCATTTCTTACAGAGAACTTTCCAGTTACAGATACAGCAGAAATACCTTCTTCTTTAAAATCTTTTACTACTTGTTCAATTTCACGGGTGTCTAATGGACTGATTTCTTTACCTCTATGATCGATATATCCAGAAATAAATACATTTTTTTTGCCACAACAAAGAAAATCCTTTTGCAAACCCGGACCACATTGTATTATCATTCCAACTGGATCTATTTTTTGTTCGATAATTGCATTAGTAGAAATAGTCGTACTTAATATGATACGCTTTATCTGTGAAGCCCTGGCTTTTGATATTAATAATCTTAAGGGTTCCCAAACAGAGTCTAACAGGTTGGTATAGTCAGTGGGAGATTTTATTGCCTCAATAATCTCTCCGTCATGCAAAAGAACAGCATCAACATTCGTCCCCCCCATATCCAACCCAATAATCAATTTACTCTTCCTCCTTTAGCCACCTTTAATTTTTATCTCTGATTCAAGGGTTACATCAAACTTTTCCTTGACTTGTTTTTGTACAAAAATAATAAGATTTTTCACATCGGAAAATGTTGCGTTTCCAACATTTACTATAAAACCAGCATGTTTATCGGAAACCATAGCTCCCCCTATTCGATAACCTTTTAAACCGGCTTTTTCTATAAGTGCTCCGGCGAAGTTGCCCGGAGGTCTCTTAAAAGCACTACCGGCACTTGGCAAATCAAGGGGTTGCTTCTCTCTGCGACGATTAAGATAATCTTCCATTTTTCTTTTTATTTCGGCATATTCTCCAGGTTTTAGTTCCATTTCTACTTCTAATAATATTCTGCCACCATCTTGCAGTATACATCGGCGATAAGAGTATTCAAGTTCGTCTTTTGCCATTTCATATACATTTCCATCTAAATCCATAACTACAACTTTTTTTACAATATCAGCCATTTCACCTCCATAAGCGCCAGCATTCATTACAGCTGCACCACCAATGGTGCCAGGAATACCATTAGCAAATTCTAAACCGCTAAGACTGTTCTCTAAAGCTATCCTAGATGCCGTGGATAAAGCCATACCTGCTTTGCACTTTATTATATGTTTGTCTACCTCGGCATCATTAAAATTTTGAGCAAGCTTTATAACTATTCCTCTAATACCTTCATCTTTTATTAATAAATTAGTTCCATTACCTATGACTACAAAAGGAATGTTGTTATTCTTGCACAACTTTATTATACTACCCACCTCATTTGGGCTTTTGGGTAAAACCATTATGTCTGCTGGACCACCTATATGAAAAGAAGTATGATTCTTCATGGGTTCATTTATTTTAATCTGATTTTCTGATACAATTTCTTTTAATTTTTGGTATGTTTTCGTTAAATCCATATTTATCTTCCCTCTTTTGTAACAAAAAATTACTATTTTGAATCCTAACATATTTTATTTCTATATCAATGCCTTAATTCCTGCTAAAAAGGCGAAAAAGGGGTAAGTTATATTATATTATATTATATTATTATATTTGAGTATATGGTTAATGTTTTCTGTAGAATCCGATTCTAAAAGTTCTGTTGAAAAATTGTAACAAACAGTATTTCCGGTTTTTTTATTGATAATTATAATTGCTTTTGCAGATATAGTGGCACTAAAAACATAGCCAAATTCACCACAGCCACTTAAAATAATCTTCAAAACAGGAATAAGAGTTAAATCTCTTATTGTTTTCGATTTGCCAATGACAACCTCGTCACAGAAAGTGTAATCTTTTAGATTCATAATAATCACACTACCTCATTCCCGCCCCAATTAAAATCTATTTCTAGAGTTATCTTTTACCTTTTCTTTGTCTTTATTCGAAGATTCGAAACTACACCGTTAATTAATGAGTTTCCAATATCAACTGGACATCTTTAGCAGCATCCGCTAATGCTTCTGAAGGTGTTTTTTGAGAATTAAGTGCTAACCTTATTTGTGAAATGACTGCTTCGTCAATTTTATGCCAATTTCTAACTTTGGGTAAGTTTTCTGTTGTGTCAAGGATCTCTTTCATGCGTTTCATTAAAGGATCACTGCTGGATTTCGCTAAGAGCTCCATATAAACCGGAAAAACCCCATATTCTTCCAATACTTCTTGTTCAGCTTCTGAAGTGATGTATTTTAAAAATTTTGCACACATTTTCTTTTTTGCCTCATTTTCTTGCTTGAAAATCCCATATCCTGATACAAGTGTAAAGCCTGATGGATTACTTTCGCCTGTCGGATAATGAACCAAATCGAATTCAAATCCATTACCTGACTTATATCTATCATTTAAAATTTTAATTGCCCATGGTCCAGCTGGATAAACCGATATCCTTTGATTTTCACAAAAATCACTCCAAACTTTGGTTTCTTCCAATGTTCCGTATTCTTCAGTTGGTACAAGTTTATACTTTGAATCCAAATCCACTAATTTCGTGAGAGCAGACACACCTTCTGGGGAATTTAACATAAAATTACCTTGCTTATCAAAAACTGGTGCACCGTCCATCGTAAGAAATCCCCATATCTGATAATTAGATGGAGATAGAAAAAAATTAAAACCATATTTATCAATTTTTCCATCTTTGTTTTGATCAAGTGTTAGCTTTTGTAATGCTTGAACAAATTCATCATAAGTCCAGCACCCGTCTTCTGGTATTACTGCATTTTGGCTAGTGAAATTATCCTTATTCAAAAACAACCCGTAGGTAGTCATAAACCAAGGGAATCCATAGATTTGATTTTGATAAGTAACAGCTTCAATAGCTCTAGGTTCGTATCTTTCAAGTTCATCAGAACTAATGAATTCATTAACAGGTTCTAAATGCCCTTCAATAATAAAGTCAAAATCGGCAGCTATAGGAGCAATATCCGGATATGTACCCGCAGCTGTTGCTGCGCGGAGTTCAATTAATCCATATTCCCACTTTAACGGTCTTAAATGTATAAAAACTCCAGGATTTTCTTTTTCAAATTCTCTTATTTTGCTTTCAATCCACCCGAACTTATTACCTGTTTTATCAGGCCATCGAGGAAAATCCCATAAGGTTATTATTCCCTCCCAGCTTTCTTCAGACTCAATACTTGAATTATTTCTTTCCACATTACATCCAATAAGTATTAAACCCATAAAAGCAGCCATAAAAAAAATAAAACAAAAAAATAGGACTAAGGTCCTGTGGCGCATTTTAATCTCCTCCTCCAGGCCTTTTATCCTATTTATATTATTTTTATTCATACTTTATTCAAATTTTCTTTACACTTATCTGTCTATTGTTTTAACATAGTTATTAAAGAGTTTTTGTATGGTTCTAGTGAGACTTCCAGGAAGCCCATCCCCTATTATCTTGCCGTCTACTTTGATAACAGGCATTATCTCAGTAGTGGTTCCTGTAAGAAAAACCTCATCTGCATCAAAAAGATTGTTAACAGTAAATACTTCTTCAGCGTATTGAATATTATTTTCTCTAGCCATTTCTAGTACCAGGCCACGTGTTATGCCGCTAAGTATTTTATTATCTGCTGGATGTGTCAACAGTTTATTGTCTTTAACTATAAAAACGTTACTGCTGGAACCCTCAGTAACCCCATCATCCTTATAAAAAATAGCCTCGAATGCTCCGGCTTTCTTTGCTTTTTCTTTTGCTATGCAATTTGCTAAAAGCTGGACTGTTTTTATGTTACAACGACCCCAGCGTTCATCAGGGACTGTTATACATGTGATGCCATTTTCATAGAACTCTGGAGGGTTTCCTTTGGACTCTCTTACCATAACTAACCAGGTGCATTTAATGTCTTCGGGAAATGCATGTTTTCTAATGGCTGTACCTCTTGTAACTTGAACATATACTATAGCGTTCTTAAATCCACTTTCTTCAAGAGCCTGTCGACATAGGTTTTTTAAATTATCTAGACCAAAATCTAGATTCAAGTAAATCTCTTTTGCTCCGCTTTCCAATCTAGCTAAGTGGCGGTCTAAAAAGAAAAACTTACCATCATAGACATGGATTACCTCATACAAACCATCTCCAAATTGAAAACCACGATCCTCCACGGAAATTTTTGCATCTTTATAATCTACTCTTTGTCCATTTAAATATACTAGCGTAGACATAAAACGCCTCCTCTATTTATTTATATATTTGTGAAAGTCTTTAGACCTGGAACCACATCTCTACCTTTTGATTTTAAAAAATCTACGACTTTTTGCATAGAAGTATTAATAACATTTTGTTCTGAAACACCTGCTTCTTCAATTGCTCTTCGAGCATATTCAAAATTTCCCACATCGAAGCAGATATGAGCATCACTTCCCACTGCAATTTTGGCTCCAATGGAAGCTGCTTTCTTGGCAATTTTTATGCAGTTCTCTCTACTCCCTTTTCGACTAACAGTAAATGAACTATTGTTTATTTCTATGAGGATATTATATTCATTGGCTGCCTCGACAAATCTATCAATATCCAGAGGAAATTCCGGATTTCCCGGATGCACAATTATATCTATATATGGATTCTTCATGGTCTCTATTATCGCCCTTGTGTTTTCCTCCACAGTTCCTCCTGTAAAACCCACATTGTGAAAGCCCGCAAGCACAATATCAAGCTTTTTTAGAAAACGTTCTGGAAGATCAATTGACCCTTGTTCATCCAGAATATTTGCTTCAATTCCTCTAAGTATATAAACCCCCTCTATTTGTCGGGGAATAACCGCCATGTTAGCAAAATAATAGTGATTGATACCCTCACCTAAAGCAGGACCATGATCTGTTATTGCTATCATCTTCAAGCCCTTTTTAGCTGCTTCCTGAGCGTTTTCTACAACTGTGCTGTATGCATGACCACTAGCAATAGTATGACAATGAGTATCTACTTCAAAAATCAATTTGCTCCACCTCGTATAATACTTTTAATTTTTCATGCCTTCTTTTAATTTATCTATAAAATCGATTTCTTTTGGATCTTTATTGTTTAATATAGCAAGATATGCGCTGACATAATCCCCAAACATTATATGATAAAGCATATGGTCCAGTGTTGAGTCACCTTCCGGCCAAAGCTCAGTTATTCCACTAACTTGATTTTCTAAAAGGCTCATGGTAATATCTATACGTTTTTTTATTCGTTCGCTTTCAAAAGGAGATCTCAAAACTATGATTTCAAGAGATTCAAGTAATTTTTTGTCCCCTTCATAACCCATTATTTCATTATGGTTTAATTCAGGAAATACATTATAAAAAGCAGGATGCTTTGAATTCTCGTTTAACTGACCTTTCCACCTTACAGCTATTATATCAGTAAGATTGCTGGTCCCATAGATTACAGGAATTTTCCCATATATTTTTCTAGCTAGAGCTTTTGTTGGGTTGTTTATTTCTGGCACATGAGGATTAAATTTTTCACGAGTTTCTGTTAAAAGATTAATAGCATTCTCAGCGCTTAATTGTTTTTTCAAGCCTATGCCCTGTTCTTGAAATAAAATAAATAATGGGAAAAAAGAATATCCGAGGGCTGCTCTAGGTGGTAATCCTGCAGGAATAGTAATAATTGGTGTTTCATCTGCAATAGCCATTTCCTTCAGCATACCTCCGGTTGTAATTACCATAATCTTTGCTTTTTTGCTTTTAGCATGCTCATAAGCTGCTAAAGTTTCCTCAGTATTACCTGAATAACTTGAAACTAAAACAAGAGTTTTTTCATCTACGAAAGCAGGCAAGGTATAATCTCTATTGATGATAATAGGGATTTGAGCGCTATCCATAGTAATCATGCGAATCAAGTCCGCCCCGATAGCTGAGCCTCCTAATCCTGTTGCAACCACATTAATAATATTATGAAATCTTAGCCCTCTAATAGAATCCTTGGCTATTTTAATAGCCTCTTTACAATAATCCGGGAATTTGTATATGAGTTCAAACATTCCCCCTTTATCAAGTTCTTTTATACGATTCAAGTTGTCTAACATTACGCAGCCTCCTAATCTTTGTTATTCTTACTTATTTCCGCGTAAAGTCTATCACTAAACTTCATCGCTGCATTATAGCCCAGTGTTTTTAAACGGTAATCCATGGCAGCAATTTCCATTATTGCAGCAAGGTTTCTGCCTGGTCTAAGAGGGATAGTTCTTTTTGCAATATATGAGTCAAGAATTTTTATTTTTTCTTCTTCCAGACCCAATCTATCACTTTCTTTATACTTTTCCCATTCTACAAGTTCTATTACCATATTTATTTTTATATCGTTTCTTATGCTTCCGGCACCAAATATTGTTTTTACATCTATTATTCCCAAACCGCGCACTTCCAAATAGTGTTTTATTATCTCTGGGGCTGTTCCAACTAAGATATTTTTAGCCACCTGTTTTATTATTACTGCATCATCTGCTATTAAACGATGCCCTCGCTTTATTAGTTCAATAGCCGTTTCACTCTTTCCTATGCCGCTTTCCCCTATCATCAATGTGCCTATGCCATATATATCAACTAATACACCATGAATAGTAGTTCTTGGTGCAAGCTCGCTTTCAAGAAAATCCGTCAACTTACTTAACAATCGCGTGGTTGCCTCTTGAGACCTTAAAACAAATATATTTCTTTCCTGAGCAATTGTTTTTAGTTCTTCTGGTGGGTTAAGATTTCTCGCAACTATGATACATGGTATATCATAGGATAGAAGCTTTTTTATACGCTCAGTACGAACACTTTTTGTAAGGCATTTTAAAAAAGATACTTCAGTTTCACCTAAAATTTGGATTCTATCATAAGCATAATAATCAAAATACCCTGCCAGTTCTAGACCTGGACGGTTTAAATCAGATACATTAATATCAGGCATTAGATTACCATGTATGATAATTTCTAAATTAAATTTCTTAATTATATCCCGAAGATTAATCTTTTGCATATTTACACCTCAAGGGATAATATACTTTCTTAATAATTTGGTAGAAAACCATACTGGGATTATCAGTTATGCAGACTCATTTTCCTTAGGGTTTATATCAGAGTATTTGGATAAAAAAGCACTGCGCTCTAAAAATTTATCCCAATTAGTCCAATTTGACTCAGTATCTTTATGTTCATTTATAAGTGAGGAAAATTGGTTTAACTTAGCACTTAAAAAGTCCGAATGGTATAAGCTAAAAGCTTCCATGGTCTTTGGTACTTCAGGGCTGCCCCATTCCCGTTCACCATGATGGGAAATAATCATATGGCCAATTTCCATTTGCAGCTCTTTAGGAAAATCCGTGATTTCACAGATCTTTTCATCTATAATTTCTTTTCCCAAGACCAAATGGCCTACAAGTTTTCCTATATCAGTCATTTCGAAAGATATGCTGGAAAAATCATATTCTCTTATTTTGCCTATATCATGAAGTAAAGCCCCAGTTATCAACAAATCACGATTTAAAATATCTTCATAAAGAGTAGCAATATATTCACATATTTCAGCTACTTCAAGACTGTGTTCTAAAAGGCCTCCTATATATGCATGATGGATTCTCTGAGCTGCCGGGCAGTTTATGTAAGATCTATAAATGTCTTTATCAGAGAAAATTAATAAAAGCAATTTTTTTAAATATGTATTTTTAATAGATTCAATTAATTCATTTAATATTTTCGCCATCTTATCACGGTCTTTTAAAGTGCATTGTTGAAAAAGAGCAAGATCAACGCTACCATTATATTTTTTTATATTTTTTATATTTATCTGTAAGCCATTATACTCTGATACACTACCTTCTACTGTAACTACATCCCCTATATCAAAAAGTCGGTCTATATCTTTTGCCCCATCCCACACTCTTGCTTCAATTCTACCTGTACAATCTGCAAGTAACAATTTGAGGAACTGGCCAGGAGCTTTAGAACTTGAAGGTGAATAATTGGCTAAACTCTTTTTTACTACACCAAATACGGTTTTGACTTTATCACCAACTCTTAAATCTTTAACAAATTGTTTCTCCATAATACCTCCGAAAACTCTGTAAAACTTTACCTGTAATAAATTATAGCATATATTTTAATGTTTAAAAAGAAAAACCATAAATATAAAATCTCCTCTATATACGAGTACTAGAAGAAGATTTTATATTTATGGTTTGACATCTAAAATTATTTAAATAGAAAAGAAGTCAAAAATATTTAAGAATTATTTTAGAACCATAATAACACGCACGCTTTATATTATTCTATAGAATTAAGAATATCATCGGCTTTTTCACATTTCCCTGCGTGCCAATTTAAACAGTTCTTACAGGATTCATAATGTTCAATGTAATCGGCAGGGTATCTGAAAGTGCTACCCTTTTTATAATCTAAGCACTGTCTGGCTATAACTATAGTTTGTTCCGGACTCATTTTATTCCCTCCAACTTTTATTTGACACTATTATTATAGCATATTATCTTTAAATGTGCTACTCTTTTTTTGAAAATGTGTTATCGCCTTATTTTTGTCCATAGACTGCGAGAGTAATGAAATAGGTATTGTTGCACAAAGCCAGCTCTTTCCTTAAATTTTTCTTCTGCAAACTCATAAAGACTGGATAGAGATTTCTCGTTCCCCTCAAAGTATATATGTTCGATAATTCTCTTAATCCATACGTCTATAGGAAAGGCATCGAACTTTCTCATAGAAAAAAGCATTATGCAATCAGCAACCTTTCTACCGACTCCAGGAAATTTCAAAAGTTCCTTTCGAGTTTCAGCAGTTGGGAGTTGTTTTAGCCCATAAAAATCAACATCACCATTTACTATCATCCTTGATGTCCCTATTATATATTTAGCCCTATAACCACATTTTGTTTGCCTTAATTCCTCTTCTGTAAGGCCAGCCAATCTATCAGGAGTGGGAAATGTATAGAAAATTTCACCTTGGTATTCTATTGGCTTACCGTAAAGCTGACAAAACTTTTCAATGGTTCTTTTTATATTTCGAATGCTGTTATTTGAAGAAATTATAAAAGAAACAGTAGTTTCCCAGGGATCTTGAAAGAGTATTCTATAGCCGCTACAATAATTTATAGCAGGAATCAATTCTTCATAATTCTTTAATTCTCTTTCTATTTGTTCATAATCTCTATATAAATCGAAATACTCTTTTATATATCCTATGTCAGGATTTTCAGCATTAGAATCTATAACCAGCTTATCATCATGCTGCTTGACTCTATATACATTATTTCCTACCACCCCGATATATTCTCTATCATTTATGCTGTTCCACCGAAAGGCTTGGCCACCCTCGGTTATTATTTTTAAATTAAAGGGAAGAATATCATTGCACACTATTTTCATAAGATCCCCTCCAAAAACTTTGCGGCACTCATCTTTGTAGAAGAATGCCGCAAACATTATTAATTGCAATATTATACTAGTATTTTTCCCATCTGATTACCTCATTGAGAGGTTTTTTAGACTTGCTTACGATTTTATCAGAATAGCCTAGGGAAACAATTGATATTAACGTATATTTATCAGGAACTGCCAACAGTTCTCTTATCTTTTCACTGTAATCCCTGTTATAACCTGAAACCCAGCAAGAATCTACGCCATAAGCCTTTGCTGCCAATAGAACATTTTGAGTGGCAGCAGAACCATCTGCCAAGGCATGTATACTGTCTTTTTCGCAAAATATACTTATACATGCGGCCGCTTCTGCTATAAATTGACCATAAGTTGCATGTTTTGATATCTCTTCTTTTATTGCTTTATCAGTGGATACAACAAAAATCCAAGGCTGAAGATTTCGGGCACTAGGGGCCAATCGACCGCAATCAACAATATCCTCAAGCACTTCCTTAGATATAGCTTTTGGAAGATACTCACGTACACTCCTTCTCTCTTTAATAACACGAATTGCCTCGTTCATGAAATCACTCCCAATTAATCTTTCTTTACACCTATCTTAACCTTATGGTCATTAATATTTAGTTCTTTTGTAAAACTTTCTTCAGGTGGAGATACTTTTTCTACAACAATTGCTAAGGTATCTTTCTTTATTTCATCTCCATGTCTTTTTATAACTTCATCAATAGTATCGTCACCTAAATAATAAATATATATCTTGTCTTCAACTTCAAATCCGGCTTCTTTCCGCATGTTCTGGATTTTACTTACCATTTCACGGGCTAAGCCTTCAAACATTAGCTCAGGAGTAATAGTAGTATCAAGAACTACATAATAACCTCCTTCACCTTCAGCACAAAAACCCTCTTTATCCTGAGCTCTAACATCCAATTCATTTTCCATAATAGTCAACGTCTGCCCATTTACATCTATAGTTACCTTACCATCTTCTCTAGCCTTATTGATAAGATCTATAGCATTAGCTGAAGATATGGCTTTAGCAATGGCTGACATTAGTTTTCCGTATTTTGGTCCAAGTAAATCAAATCTAGGCTTTAGGGTATATGTGAAGTATTCTTCAGCCACATCTATATATTCGATTTTCTTTATGTTTAACTCTTCTTTAATAATATCAGATAGCTCTGTTAATAAAATTCTATCATCATAGTTTCTCAGTTGAACCATCATCTTCATTAGAGGCTGACGGTTTTTTACTTTACCTTTATTACGAGCAGCTCTACCTAATTCAACGACTTTTCTAGCAAGCTCCATCTTATATTCCAATTGCTTGTCTATAAGATTTTCATTTACCTCTGGATAGTCACACAAATGAATACTCTCTTGAGCGTCAGAAAACGGCACTCTTACAAGATTCTGATATATTTCTTCAGTAATAAAAGGTACAAAAGGTGCTGCCATTTTTATAAAGTTAACTAGAGTTTCATAAAGGGTTAGATATGCTGCGATTTTATCATTGTCCATTTCGGATTTCCAGTAGCGTTCGCGAGATCGCCTTACATACCAATTGCTAATATCATCAATTAGTGATTCCAATGTTCTGGCTGCACCAGTAATGTCTTGATTGTCTAAGGCCTGTCGAATTTTCTTGTTAACACTGTTCGTTTTAGAAAGCAACCAGCGATCTAATTCACTTCTATCCTTAGGATCTAGAGTATACTGTTTAGGATCGAAATTGTCTATATTGGCATATAATACAAAGAAGGAATAGACATTCCATAAGGTTCCTAAAAATCGTCTTTGTGATTCACTTACTGCATCTTGATAAAAACGACTTGGGAGCCAAGGAGGGCTTGCTACATACAGATACCAACGCATGGCATCGGCACCCTGTTCACTTAAGACCTTCCAAGGATCTAAAACATTTCCCTTATGCTTACTCATTTTTATTCCATGTTCGTCAAGAACATGACCCATAACCAATACATTTTTATACGGAGATTCATCAAATAATAAAGTTGAGATTACCAAAAGACTATAGAACCATCCTCTTGTCTGGTCAATAGCTTCTGAAATAAAATCTGCCGGAAAATGTTTTTTAAAATGATCCTGATTCTCAAAAGGATAATGAAACTGTGCAAAAGGCATAGCACCAGAATCAAACCAGCAGTCAATTACCTCCGGTACACGCTTCATATCGCCGTTGCATTTGGAACATGTAATTATCACATCATCTACATATGGTTTATGAAGCTCTATATCTCCAATAGGTTCTTTACTTAACTCTTTTAGCTCTTTAATACTACCTACTGAGTGCTGATGACCACAGTCTTCACAAACCCAAATATTTAAAGGCGTTCCCCAATATCTTTCTCTACTTAAACACCAATCAATCAGATTTTCAAGGAAGTTTCCAAAACGACCGTCTCTGATATGTTCGGGATGCCAGTTGATCTTCTTGTTTATTTCAAGAAGCCGGTCTTTTATAGCTGTAGTCTTTATAAACCAGCTGCTTCTCCCATAATATAAAAGAGGTGTATCACATCTCCAACAAAAGGGATAACTATGTTTGTATTTTTGGGATTTGTAAAGTATATTTCTATTAGACAAATCCTTTAAAATACCCCTATCGGCATCTTTAACAAACATGCCTGCCCAAGGAGATACCTTTTCTGTAAATTTACCCTCTTCATCTACAGGTTGTAATACAGGAAAACCATGCTCGTGACCAACTCTGGAGTCGTCTTCACCAAAAGCAGGAGCTATATGAACTATACCGGTTCCATCTTCTAATGTAACAAAGTCAGCAGTAACAACCCGGTAAGCTTTGTCCTTTTCTTCTTCGAAGAAGGGAAATATAGGTTCATAATTAGTCGAAACTAATTCTTCCCCTGGAAACTTATCAATAACGGTATATTCCCCATCTAGAACTTCTAACCTACCTTCAGCAAGAATGAGTCTTTCATCATTATGCTCAACCAAAACATAAGTATAATCGCTTTTTACCGCTAATGCTACATTTGATGGAAGAGTCCACGGAGTAGTAGTCCATACTAAAAAATAAGTATTTTCCTTCCCTGCCACCGGGAATTTTACAAATACTGAAGGGTCCTCTACTTCTTTGTATCCCTGTGCAACCTCGTGGCTTGAAAGAGATGTGCCACAACGGGGACAATACGGAACAACTTTATTCCCCTTATATAATAAACCCTTTTTAAATATTTCTTTAAGAGCCCACCATACTGACTCAATATAGGTATTATGATATGTTACATAAGGGTTATCCATATCTATCCAGAATCCTACCCGCTCAGTCATCTTCCGCCATTCTTGTTCATAGGTAAAGACACTGTTTTTACACTTTTTTATAAAATCTTCAACACCATAACTTTCAATCTCCGGTTTGCCGCTTATGCCTAATTGCTTTTCAACTTCAAGTTCTACAGGCAGACCATGAGTATCCCAACCAGCTTTTCTGTCAACTTTATAACCGGTCATTGTTTTGTAACGAGGTATCAAATCTTTTACAACTCGAGTAAGAACGTGGCCTGCATGAGGCATCCCATTGGCAGTAGGGGGACCTTCATAAAATACATAGTTTGGAGCATCTTTTCTGTTTTCAATACTCTTTTTGAATATTTGCTCCTTATTCCAAAAATCAATAATTGCATTTTCGATGGGAACAAAATTCATAGTTGTTTCTACTTTCTTAAACATTTTCTATCCTCCTGACATATCATTAGAGTAAAGTATGCTTTTTATTAACAATAGTATAATCGGTAGCATCAACTCTATCCGAATATATATTATACCGAATCACCAAAAAATCTCGTCCCAAGAAGGGACGAGATTTCTCCCGTGTTACCACCCAAATAGGAAAAGTCCATTAATATATTACTATTTTTCCTGCTCATTTAATATAACGGCTAATACGCCGGCCATTCTTACTTTAAGAATTTCAGAATGACACTCAGAGGTGATCTTGGGCAACTATCTGCCACCGGGCTTACACCATCCCCGGTTCGCTTAAGGGCTTCCTGATGCTTACTGTCCTCATCATCGATTTTTTATATAAGATTACACAATTATGATATATTATTTTAAAAGCAATGTCAATGTTTGTCACTGTATTGGATTAGAGTTAAATTCCATTTTAATCCATTTTGGGTCCATAGTGTAAAATAATTATAGGACATTCTCATAATAAAAAAGACAAGAGATCCTCGCTTTTTGATACAATGGAATTACCCAAAAAAACCATTCAAAAGGAGAATCTCTTGTGGATACTATTGTAATACAAAACTGCAAAAATTTCATCCATGAAATCATGAATTTTATGCGTGACCCCAATATCATAAAAATTGATGAGTTAGAAGATGGCCTAAAAGATATTACCTTCGACTTCATTTTAAAAATGATGCGAGCCTACATAGAAAACCATGATAAAGAAATAAAAGCTGATAAAAAATGGCGCAGAAAAAGACAAATCGTAGTTGAAAGAAACCGCGACAAGCGAGAGCTCTTCACACGCTTTGGGCAGCTAACATATTACAGAACCTACTTTCACGATAAGAAAAACAATACATACATATACCTTACCGATGAGGTCTTAGGAGTGGCCCCTTATGATAGAGTATCAGCCACGGTATCAGCAGATATAGCAGAACATGCTAGCGATAACTCCTATGGCAAGAGCAGTCAGTATGTAACGGACGGCCAAGTTAGCCGACAGACCGTCATGAACAAAACGAGGAAACTAAAGCAAGAAAAGCTAGAGATTAAAGCTATAGGACCAAAGCGCAAAGTGCCAGTGATTCACATAGATGCAGATGAAGACCATGTAGCCCTACAAGATGGCAAAAAAACCATAGTACCATTAATCACCATATATGACGGCACCAAAAGAGCAGGAAAACGGGGAGAGTGTATAAATCCCCATCATATACACGGATATGGGTTAAACCGAGAAGATACATGGCTAAAGGTTGCCAATTACATCTATGATAGATATGACAGTGAAAGCATAAAGCGCATATATATTCACGGAGATGGTGCTGGGTGGATAAAAACCGGCCAAGGATGGCTACCAAAATCTAAAATGGTCTTAGATAAATACCATCTAAACAAAGCAATCCTAGGGTCTACAGCAGGGCAAGAAGACTACAGAAAACCAATATACCAGAGCATCTATGAATGCAACTGGTCTAAGTTTAATGAGCTAGTAGAAAAACTTAAAAAAGGAGCTCAAACCCCACAAAAGCTAAAAAAGGTAAAAGAATTTAAAATCTATATACGAAACAATTGGGAAGCCATCACTATATACAAAGAAGAAGGAGTAAGCGGCAGCTGCACCGAGGGGCATATTAGCCATGTATTATCCAGCCGCTTTAGCTCTCGCCCCATGGGCTGGAGCGAAAAAGGGCTAAAAGCCATAGCCGACATAAGGATCTATTGCCAAAATGGTGGAAAGATAACCCCAGATCATTTTAAAAAGACAAATCAACAATACAGGGTAAAGAAAGAAACCATAAAAAAGGCCAAGCAAGCCTTTGGAAAAACCACTCATGAGAACCTAAACAATATACCCGCGTTTAACATGGGCAAAAAGACTCCCGTATCAATCCTCTTAAAGGGTATCCAGCGTAGCGGGTATGTGATATAGATCTATTAGAATCAAAAAGTTAGGGGTATCTGTTACTTTTATTATCCTACAACAACTTGACACTATCTTTTGGGTCAGATAAGTTTCTTTATGTATCATTGTGTGGTATAATACTTTTGTCTAATATTACTATTAAAACTATAGAAAGTTTTTTAAATCAATCGGTATACGGCCTCAAGTAGTGTTAATTATCTAGTTATATGTCTTCACTCATTAATGTAGAGGATCGAGGGGGTTATTATGCCAAAGAAGAAGAAAAAAAGTAAATATAGGTTTTTTACTTGGTATAACATACTTATATTCATTCTAATATTACTTGTTATAGGTTTTGGATCAGGTATGGGTTTATTTTTATACTATGTTAAAGATGCACCCGATTTTGATCCAAGCAAGTTAAAACCCAGTGAAACTTCTATGGTCTTAGACAAAAACGGTGAAGTTATAGCCGAGCTTCATGGTGAACAGAACCGTATACCAGTGCCAATTGAGCAAGTTCCAAAAAACTTGATAAATGCTTTTATTGCAATAGAAGACCAGTATTTTTATTCTCACAGAGGTATTAACATCCGTTCAATAATAGGTTCTTTTGCTACAAACCTAATGCATGGTGGCATAAGGCGGGGTGCCAGTACTATTACTCAACAGTTAGTAAAAACCGCTTTTTTATCACCGGAACAAACTTGGAAGCGAAAAGCTCAAGAAGCTTGGTTGGCTATACAGCTGGAAAGACACTACACTAAAGATGAAATATTGGAATTTTATTTAAATCAGATTTACTTCGGTCATTCGGCTTACGGCGTTGAATCAGCCGCTAATACTTACTTTGGCAAAAGTGTTGATAAGCTGAGTTTGGCTGAATCAGCAATGCTTGCGGGTGTCACGAAAGGTCCTGAATACTACTCACCATATTCGAACTTTGAAAGGGCTAAGGAACGCCAGGAAGTTATTCTAAATACCATGGCAGAACTAGGTTTCATAAGTGAAGAGGAAGCACGAAATGCTAAAAACGAAGAACTAAATCTTAAAGGTTTAAAACAAGCAGCAGCAGATTATAAAGCTCCTTATTTTACCGACTATGTAATACAAGAGTTAGCGACCCTCTTTCAAAAAGAATTAGGTATTTCAGAAAGTGATGCATACAACAAAATATATACCGAGGGTCTCGAGATTTACACTACAGTAGATATGAAAATTCAGGAAGCAGCTGAACAAGTTTTAGCAGATCCTGAAAACTATCCTTATTCTAAGAATGATGAAAGCGAGATTGTTCAGCCTCAAGCCGCTGCTGTTATAATCGATCATCATACTGGCCATATAAAAGCTTTGGTAGGAGGAAGGGAGCATTACCGTAAACTAGGTTTTAACAGAGCTTCTCAAGCTTTCAGACAGCCTGGATCCACCTTTAAACCCATTATAGTTTATACTGCTGCAGTTGATATGGGTTACACTGCCGGTACTGTAATTGATGATTCCCCGGTTTCTTATTCTGCTGGCTCAGGGGGCGTTTGGTCTCCAAAAAACTATACAAATGATTTTAAGGGCCTTACAACTATTAGAAAAGCTGTGGCTGATTCTGTAAATATAGTTGCTATAAAGGTGTTTAGTGAAATAGGCGTTGATAGAGGTATTGAATATGCTCAAAAACTCGGTATAAACAATTTAGTTCTAACAGGTGACAAAAATGATAGACAATTATCCGCCGCCCTTGGGGGTATTACCAAAGGAGTAACACCACTTGAATTGGCTTCTTCTTTTGGAACCTTGGCTAACGAAGGTATACATGCGGAACCTGTTGCCATATTAAAAGTTGTGGATAAAAACGGCAGAACCATTTTTGAAAATAAACCTGAACAAACAAGTGCGGTCAGCAAACAAGTGGCTTTTATTGTTACTGATATGCTTAGAAGTGTTGTTAGAGAAGGAACCGGTTGGAGACTAGCAGATTTCCCCTTCCAAGTAGCAGGAAAAACAGGTACTACATCAGACGATAAAGATGTATGGTGGGTAGCTTATACTCCACATTTAACTGGAGTTGTTTGGATGGGACATGATGAACCAACCTATATGCGCAATGTGGCAGGAGGGTTTCAACCGGCTCTTATGTGGAAACAAATAATGACTGTTGCCCATCAAGATCTCCCGGCAAAGCAATTTGAACGACCAGAAGGTATAGTTGGTCCTATTGAAATCTGTATTGATTCAGGTAAGATTCCTACTGAATTATGCAAACGTGACCCGAGAGGTCATAGAACAAGAGGCGAATACTTTATAAGAGGAACACAGCCTACGGAACATTGTGATATTCATGTAGAAGACTTCATAGATACTTCTACCGGTTTATTGGCAACAGAATTTTGTCCTGAAGAATTAGTTGAGAGAACAGTATTCATAAAAAGAAATGAACCTTATACTCCTTCGCCCACTGGTCAAATTCCTTTAGATGCTAAGTATGAATTACCTGAAGAATACTGTGATGTTCATGATTCGGAGCCTGTAATTGCTCCTCCGGATGAAGATGATTTTTATGATTGGTTAAATGATAACATCAACGATTGGTTTAATGAGAATAACAATAACAATGGTAACAACAATGGTAACGGTAAAAACGAAAACGATAATGGTCAAAATAATGATGTTGAGAACAATCATAGACGCCACAATCGTTAAAAAGATAAAAAACAGCCCTAATTTCTTGCTAATATTTAGGGCTGTTTTTTACATTACTATTTGCTTTTTTGTTCTTAAGTCATATAATCCTCAGAATCTATTACATTTAGACCATGGGCTTTTAAATACGCAGCTGTTACACCCATTCCTTCTATTAGTACATCATTAAAGGTCCCATCATAAATTTTCTTACAACCACAGGAAGGACTCCTGGATTTTAAAATTGCTTCTGTGGCTCCTGTGATCTTAGCAAGCTTTAAAGTTTCCTTTGCTCCCTTTAGAAATTCTTTTGTAACATCAATTCCTTCTTTAGAAATAACTTTTGCTTGTTGACTTAAAACATCTTTCCCATCCCCACCGACAATTTCTGATGGCTGTCTTGGTGTTGGCAAGCCTCCGCATTGTTCTGGACAAAATGGCACTGCCTGCCCTGTTTTTACGAGTTGGGAAAACACATTAGAATAATTATTACCCCCATCGTACCTGGTATTTAAACCCACTAAGCATGCGCTAATAATAATTTTTTTCACAATTCCACCACCGTTACACCAATTCCACCTTCATCCATGTTTCCTACGCGATATGCTTTTATATTTGACCTTTCTTGTAACATCTTATGTATTCCTCTACGTAAAACACCGGTACCTTTACCATGGATTAACGTTACACTTGGGATCCCTGCCATAATCGCATCATCAAGGTAGCGTTCTGTCTTCATAAGTGCTTCATCCAAAGTAAGACCTCTTAAATCAATCTGAGAAGATACGCTTTTTGCTTTGCTCATAGCGATGGAAGAATATCTGGATTTTTCACTCTCAAACTCTTGTTCGTCAATAGCTACAAGGCTTGCTGAAGGAACATTAATTTTCATAATACCCACTTGTACCTGTGCTATTTTTGAAGTTTGATCTAAGGAAATGATGTATCCTTCTTGATTTAATCCTGATATTTTTACTTTTTGACCTGGTTTAAGGGGACCTTGGTGTTTTTGTTTCGTATTGATAACAAGTGCTTCCTTAGAATCCTGTAATTCCTCATCAGTTTTTCTAAGCCAAGCCCGTGCACTTTCAATAGCTTTATCTCTTATACTAATTTGAGATTCAGCATCAACATCCTTTAAACCTTCAATTATTTGTGATGCTTCCCTTTCAACTTTAGCCAATAAAAAACGCGCTTTCTCTTTAGCTTTATTCAAAATTCTTTCCTGTTGTTTACGCACTTTTGCCCGTTCTTCTTCTAGTTGTTCTATTTTTTTAAGATAGTCTTTTTTTAATGTTGATAATTGTTCTCTGTCTTCTTCTGCTTTGCTTTTCTGCTGTTCAATATCAGTTAGAAGATCTTCCATTTTTAAGTTTTCTTCATCCATTAAACTTTTACCTAAATCAACAACTTCCTGTTTAAGACCAAGCCTTTTTGCTATTTCAAAAGCACTACTCTTTCCAGGTATGCCTATTGTTAGTTTATATGTTGGTCTTAGGGTTTTTATATCAAATTCCATGCTGGCATTTTCTATGCCCTTTTTTGAAAAAGCAAAAGTCTTAAGTTCACTATAGTGTGTTGTAGCCAGAACTTTACTGTTCTTTTCATAAAGATAGTTTAAAATAGCCATAGCTAAAGCTGCACCTTCAGTTGGATCTGTGCCGGCTCCAAGTTCATCAAGAATTATTAAGCTGTTTCCATTAGCCAAGTCTATTATTTCTTTTATGTTTTGCATGTGAGATGAAAAAGTGCTAAGACTTTGTTCTATACTCTGCTCATCACCTATATCAGCAAAGACTTCTTCAAAGATTGAAACTTCAGTGCCCTCTCGTGCAGGTAAATGTAACCCCGATTGTGCCATAAGTATAAAAAGGCCTACAGTTTTTAATGAAACGGTTTTACCGCCAGTGTTAGGCCCAGTTATCACTAAGATATTGAATTCATCTCCTAAAAAAATATCTAATGGAACTACTTCTCCCTTTAAAAGGGGGTGTCTGCCTTGTATTATATTGATATAACCTCTGTTATTAAAAGCTGGCTCAACACCGTTTATATCAATACTATAACTTGCTTTAGCCATAATAAAATCTAACCTGGCCAAAGAAAATAATGTATCTTGAATAAAATCATGGTTTTCTTTTATTTTTTGTGAAAAGTCCCATAGTATTTTTTCGATTTCTCTCTTTTCTTCTATTTCCAATTGACGAAGCTCGTTATTCATTTGCATAACAGCTATGGGTTCAATATAAAGAGTAGAACCGCTCGCAGATTGATCATGGACAACACCTTGAATACTGCCTCTAAACTCTTGCTTTACCGGAACAACATAACGTTCTTGACGGACAGTGACTATTGGTTCTTGTAAGGCTTTTTGATAATTAGGTGATGTAATAATATCATTTAACTTATTTCTTATTCTTTCTGCCAAGGACTTTTTTTGTCTTCTAATCGAGTGTAATTTTGGACTTGCATTATCTGCTATTTCATCCTCACTAACTATAGCCTTTTCAATTTTTTCTTCCAAAGATTTAAATGAGTTTAAATTATTAATTAGTTGGTTTAAAACTTGCCCGTCTTCAAACTTCTTTTCAGCCCACATAGTTTTAGTTAGACGAGAAGCCCTCATAACAGATGCCATATCCAATAGTTCTGCCGGCGAAAGCATTGACCCAACTTTTGCCAAACGGAGACCATTTCTTATATCTTTTATTCCCCCTAGAGGTAGTTTGATTCCTGCCTTTAGCAGAGCAGTTCCCTCGCTGGTTTCCCTTTGAAGTGTTTTAACAAGGTCCTCATCAGTAGAAGGGCTCATGCTGGCTATTTTTTCTCTAGCCAATAGGGAAACAGCATATTCCATTAACTTGTTTTTTATTTTATCGTATTCTAAAACGCTTTCTGCTTTTTTGTTCATTATATCACCTTATAAAAGATAATGAGCGAGCTCTATTTAAAGCCCAACATTTATAGTTTCTTTCGGTTTAATAGTTCAATAAGCTTTGTTAATGGTAATGTATTTATTATATCTGATTTTTCCAACCATCCCCGTCGGGCTACCCATACTCCATACTTTATTTCCTCTAATGTCTCTTTATCATGAGAATCTGTATTTATAGCAATGCTAATACCCTGTTCTTTAGCCTGTTTTACCATAATGTCATTTAAATCTAATCGATCTGGTGAAGAATTTATTTCGAGTACTGTTCCTGTTGCAGCTGCAGCTCCAAAAACCATATCCATGTCTACATCATAAGGGTCTCGCCTACCCAACAGTCTACCCGTGGGATGTGCTATTATATTTACATAAGGGTTTTTACATGCATTGATGATTCGTTGAGTAATAGTATGCCGATCTTGTTTAAAGCCACTATGAATCGAAGCAATAACTACATCCAATTCTTTTAATATTTCATCTTCAAAATCTAACCGACCATCCCCTAATATATCTACCTCTATGCCTGTTAAAATGTGCAAACCTTCTATGCTTTCATTTAACTTTCTTATGAGATGGATCTGCTCTTTTAATTGTCTTTCATCAAGACCTCCGGCTATTTTTAAAGACTTTGAGTGGTCAGTTATAGCAATATATTCATAACCAAGTTCTTTTGCCTTTTTAGCTATAGCTTCAATAGAACTTACACCATCACTAAAATTACTATGAATATGCAAATCTCCTCGTATATCTTTAAGCTCAACTACATTAGGAAGAACACCTTCCATAGCAGCTTCAATCTCTCCCCGGTCTTGCCTTAGTTCTGGGATAATATAGGGGATGCCCAGTTTACTATAAAAATCTTCTTCACTTTTAGGGTAATAAATTTCTTCGCTGTCTTTTTTAAGAATACCATATTCATTTAACTTGTAATCCATTTTTAAAGCTAAGCTTCGAAGTTTTGTATTATGTTCTTTACTCCCAGTGAAATGTTGTAGAGTCGAATAGAAAGATTCGGGTTTCACAACTCTTAAATCCAATTGAATACCCATATTAAGAAGTACACTTACTTTCGTTAAGCCTTTAGCAAGAACTTGGGCAATTGGTGGAAATCTTAAAAAATCTTCAATTATTATCTCCGGTTCGTTTGTAGCTATAACTATAACTATATCTTTGACCATCTCTTTTTTTCGGCGAAGACTACCCGCAATTTTAATATCTATGACTTCTGTCATGCTAGATAACAGAGATACTACTCGCTCGGCAATAGGTAACGCTGAAGCTAAAAGGACTTTCCCTGTATTGCCTTGAAGGGTTTTAATACCTTTTAATATCGCCTGTTCTGTCTTAACACCTATACCAGGCAGCTTGCTTAGCTTTCGAGATCGAGCCGCCTTCTTTAACTCTTCAATTGATGAAATGCCAAGATGGTCATAAATAAGCTTTATTTTTCTAGGTCCTAAACCGGGAACCTTTAACATCTCTACAAGGCCACGGGGAACTTCATTTTTTAATTCTTGATAATAGCCACTTGTGCCAGTATTTAGTATTTCATAAATTTTCTCCGATAAAGCCTTGCCTATCCCCTGAATTTCACTTAACCTAGATTGTTTTGCTAAATCCTCTATCTCCATTGTTAAATTTTCTATGGTATAAGCAGCTCTACGATAGGCCCTTATTTTAAAAAAGTTCTCGCCTTTGATTTCTAGCATGTCGGCTATATCATAAAAGATAAATGCTACTTCAAAATTTCTCATAAATTTTTTCAACCCTCTTATTTTTCGTCAAATGCGCTTAAAAATTCCTCATATTCTTTTTTTAAACGGAATAACTCATCGGTGATGTTAAGGGCTGCCAGCACCGCCAACTTTGTTCTGCTTAACTCAGAGTGATTTCGTGATAGGTCAGACATTTTCTTGTCTAGATAGCGGGCTACCTGTTGAATGTGTTCAATAGGCACTGACCCCTTTATATAATAATCTTCACCATTTATACTGACCTTAACCCTATTAATAGAATTTGCTTTATTAGGCATCTTAATCACCCTCAGCATTTATTGTTCCTGTAATATTGAAGAGCGGCCAAAGCCGCTCCCTTATTACCAGGAACTTACTATTTATTATTCTTCAAATACCGACAAAATCCTTTATTCTCTCAAAGATGCATCGTATTTTTTACTAAGTTCATCTTTTATTCTTTCAATTATTTCGTTTACTTCAACATCTGTTAAGGTTCTATTTTGAGCTCTAAAAGTGAGGGAAAAAGCCATACTCTTATAGCCTTTAGCTATTTGTCCACCTTTATATATATCAAAAAGTTCTAGATCTTCCAGTAGATTTCCCCCAATTTGTTTCATAGTATCCAACACTTCTCCGGCGGGAACCTTTTCCTTTACAACTATAGCCAAATCTCTGCTTGATACAGGGAACTTAGGTAGGGGCTTAAAGTTAATTAGATTAGAAGTGTTAGATAGTAAAAGATCTAAGTCCAATTCTGCTATATATACCTTTTTATTTATCTCATATTTTTCTAAGATATCAGGATGTATTTCTCCAGCAAAACCGATTACATTATTACCTATCATTACTTTAGCACAACGGCTGGTGTGAAAAGCAAAGTGTTCATCTTGAATAAATTTATAATTTGTAACTCTTAATTTTTTAAATATGGTCTCAATCGTTCTCTTTAGAACGTAAAAGTCCATAGATTCACCACAAATCCCAATAGCGATTCTTTTATTTTCATAAGGCAATTCTTTAAGAGGCAGCTCTTTTGGCAAATAAACATTGCCAGCTTCATATACTTTTAGCTCTCCCACTTTATGATTTAAATTAAAAGATATTGTATCAAGCATATTGGGTAAGAGAGTAGTTCGCATGATACTATAGTCTTCTCCCAAGGGATTCATGAGCGTAATAACCTGCCTTAAAGAACTGTTATCAGGTGTGTTAATCTTATCGAATACTTTAGGACTTACAAATGAGTAAGTATATATTTCAGAATAACCGTTATATGTTAATACATCTCTTATATCATCAATATTTTTTTGGAAGTCATTCAGCTTTCCATGAGTTACATTACCTTTAGGCAGTGTAATGGGTAATTTATCATAACCGTATATCCTAGCTATTTCTTCTATAATATCTGCCTCTTCTGTCATATCAGCCCTAAAAGTGGGAATAATAGCTTGTATACCTTCATTTGCATCTTCAACTGGGATTTCTAAATGATGTAATATCTCTATCATTGCCTCGGTATCGATATTTGTGCCTAAGACTCTATTTATATTGTCTGGCTTAAAAGATATTTTTCTGGGTACGGGCTTACCGGGATATACGTCAATATATCCTTTCAATACCTTACCAGCCCCAAGTTGTTCAATTAGTTCACAAGCTCTATCAGCTGCTTTTAGGCAAAGGTTTGGATCAATACCCTTTTCATATCTCATGGAAGATTCAGATCTAAGGCCTAACTTTCTCGATGTTCTCCTTATGTTGGGACCAAAGAAGTTAGCAGATTCCAAGAGTATACGTTTTGTTGAAGAGCTGATTTCAGAATAAGCTCCTCCCATCACACCTGCTATAGCTACAGGTTTTTTCATATCAGCAATTACCAACATATCTTCAGTGATATCCCTTACAGTGTCATCCAGTGTCTCTATTTTCTCAGAGTTCTTACCCCTACGCACAATAATCGAATGTCCCTCAAGCTTATCATAATCAAAAGCATGCAAAGGCTGTCCCATCTCTAACATTACATAGTTTGTAATGTCTACAATATTATTAATAGAACGAACACCGGCACTTTGAAGCCGACGCTGCATCCATAATGGTGAGGGTTCAATTACAACATCCTCAATTAGCCTAGCAACATATCGACGGCATAAATCTTCGTCTTCTATAGTTATGCTTGCTTTATCCTTGGCTAAGCTTTGTCCTTCTTCTTTAACATTGATCTTAGGTACATTTAAACTCGTCCTAAAAGTTGCAGCGATTTCTCTGGCCATACCTATAATGCTTAAGCAATCAGAACGATTTGGTGTAATTTCAAAATCTATTACAGTATCGTCAAGGGCTAAGTAATCTTTTACATCAATACCTAATTCAACATCTTTGGGCAGTATCATTATTCCATTTTTCATTTCTTCAGGCAAACCATGATCATCAAAACCTAATTCTTCGGCAGAGCATAACATCCCTGCTGATTCCACCCCGCGAAGCTTAGAAGCACGGATTTTTTTCCCTCCGGCAATCGTGGAACCATGTATAGCCACAGGGACTTTGTCCCCTTCTTTTATATTAGTAGCTCCAGTTACGATCTGAAGCCTCTCACTTCCCGTGTTCACATATGCAATTACTAATTTATCAGCATCGGGATGTTCTTTTATTTCTTCTATTTCACCAACAATAACTTTTTTAATATCTTTTCCCAAAAAATCAATACCTTCAACATTTGAACCTGACATTGTTAACCTTTCAGCAAGTTCATTTGTGTCACAATCAAAATCAACAAATTCTTTCACCCAACTAATTGGCACCAACATGGATTATACCCTCCTCTAAAACTGCTTTAAAAATCTCAGATCATTTTCATAAAAAAGTCTTAAATCATTTATTCCGTATTTTAGCATTGCTATTCTCTCAACACCCATTCCAAAAGCAAAGCCATTTATTTTTTCCGGATCGAGACCAACATTTCTTAAAACATTTGGATGAACCATACCACAACCTAATATTTCCAACCAACCAGTATATGAACATATACGACAACCTTTACCTTGACAGGCTATACAAGATATATCAACTTCAGCACTGGGTTCTGTGAAAGGGAAAAAGTGCGGTCTGAACCGAGCCTTTCGATCACTACCAAACATCTCCTTAATAAAGGCAACTAAAGTCCCCTTAAGATCCCCCATAGTGAATCCTTCACCTATGGCAAGACCTTCCACCTGATGAAATATTGGTGAATGAGTAGCATCTACGGCATCTGACCGAAAAACTCTACCAGGTGCTATTATTTTTAGTGGCGGCTTTTGTTCTTCCATAGTTCTTACCTGTACCGGCGATGTTTGTGTCCTAAGAAGTATTTCTTCAGTTATATAAAATGTATCTTGAACATCTCTTGCCGGATGATCTTTGGGTGTGTTTAGTGCTTCAAAATTATAATAATCTGATTCAACTTCCGGCCCTTCCATTACCTGATAGCCAAGACCAGTGAAAATCTCCCTTATCTCATCCATTACCAATGTAAGAGGATGCCTATTACCTAATGATATCTTCGATGGAATGGTTACATCAATATACTCTTCGGCCATTCTTTTCTCTTTTAACTGCTTCTTTAAAATTTGTGTTTTTTCTGTGAACTTCTGTTCCAAATCTGCCTTTATCTCATTAGCAAGCTTACCTATAACCGGTCTATCCTCTGGGGTCAACTTAGCCATACCTCTGAGTATATTTGTAAGTTCACCTTTTTTCCCGAGGACTTTTACTTTTAAATCATTTAATTGTTCTATGGTATCAGATTTGGATAAAACTTCTACTGTTTTATCTTTTAATTTCATTAATTCTTCTTTCAATTTGATAACCTCCTATACAAAATAAAAAAAGCTTTCGTCCCCTAGGGACGAAAGCTTCCTTCCGTGGTACCACCCTTTTTTAGTTTGAAATACAAACTCTCATATTCTGTAACGGAAAAATCCGTGGAGACCTACTACGTTTCAGCCCCCCGACTCAAGAGTGAACTTCGGCAGCATCACCTTAAGAGGGCTTCCAGTCTATGACCCTCTTTCCCTGAAAAGTTACTCTGCTTACTCTCTCCTTCATAGTCTTTAGCAGTTAAGAAGTAATTCTTTATAAATAAGATAAGCCGTTATAGATCCGGTAACCTCAAAAATGTTCCAAAAAAAGTCGGCGGTCAGCATTAGACCACGCCCTTTCCGATAAGGTGTAAAAGTATTATAGCATAGCGCAGAACTATTTTCAAGCAAAAGGGCTTAGCCAAAGCTAGGTTTCGGCTCTTTGTCTTACCGCTTCAAAAGCAATAATACCATGTGCTATAGCCACATTTAAGGACTCAGCGTTACCAGGCATGGTTATTTTAACCAATTCATCAGAAATCCGGGCCACATCTTCTGTAACACCCTCATCTTCAGAACCCATGACAACAACAGTGCTGTTCTTATAATTGACATCGTAATAGTGCTTTTTTGCCAAGAGGTGTGTTGTAACAATTCGCCCGCCATTTTCTTTAAGTTTGACAAGTGTATTGACTAGATTATCAGTATACACTATGGGTATATGAAATAAAGAACCCATAGCTGATCTAACAACTTTGGGATTATAAATATCCACACACCCTTTTCCAACAAGTACTGAATTAGCTCCTGCAGCATCTGCTGTCCTTATTATAGTCCCCATATTCCCAGGATCTTGAATTCGGTCTAGAGCAAAAATCAAGTAGTTATCCACTAATGTATGTTCAATTCTTGTATCTTGAAAAGCAATGACGGCTAATATACCTTGTGGTGTAACTGTATCAGATATTTCAATAAATTCTTTATCGGAAACTCTATAAAAACTAATATCTGAAGCTTTCTCTCTTTGTTTCCTAATAAAAGCTGAATTCTGTTTTATAAAGTCTTCAGAGACTACTATAAATTTAACTTCATGACGGGAATTTAGGGCCTCTGATACGTTTTTTAAACCCTCTACAAGGAAGCTTCGATTCTTTAATCTCGCGTTTTTTAATCTTCCTATACTCTTAACTAACTTATTTTTTGTTTTAGGGAGGTCGTATATCATAATATTAATCACCCAGTCATAAGAGACTCATTGAATATCTATAAAGCTATTATAGAATTTTTTCCAACTTTTCTATATCCTGTTTTTGTCCAACTACTACAAGAATATCATTTTCTAAAATCATATCATCGGCATGAGGTGATATCATTACTTCATTATTACGTTTTATTGCCATGACATTTAAGCCATATTTAGTTCTCATATTAAGCTGCCGAAGAGTCTTATTAATCCACTCAGGTATAGCATTTACCTCAACAATCGAAAAATCTGGTGAAAGCTCTATATAATCCAAAATATTTGAAGAAACCAGATTATGTGCTACCCTTATTCCCATATCCCTTTCTGGAAAGATTACTCTATCAGCCCCTATTTTATATAATACTTTTCCATGTAGTTCATTCTGCGCTTTTCCCACAACATATTTTATACCCATTTCTTTTAATATTAAGGTTACTAAAATACTTGCTTGTATATCATCACCTATACTAACTATTGCTACATCAAAATTCCTAACACCTAATGCCTTTAAAGTATTCTCATCTGTAGCATCTGCTTGTACTGAATGTGTTATGCTGCTAGCTATATTCTGAACGATCTCTTCATTATTATCAATCCCCAATACATCATAACCTAAATTATATAGTGTTTTGGCTATGCTTGATCCAAAACGTCCTAAGCCTATCACTATGAACTGTTTCAACTAACCGCCTCCATCTTAACCCACGAGAATTCGTTCTTCAGGATATTTCATAAGTGCTTTATTTTTACGACTACCTATTGCCAAAGCTAAAGTAAGTGGACCTACTCTACCAGTAAACATAGTCACCATGATTATTATTTTACCTAAGTTAGTAAGATCGCTAGTAATGCCCATTGTTAAACCAACCGTTCCGAAAGCTGAAATTGCTTCAAATAGAATTGATTGAAAATCCGCCTTTTCTGTAATGGTAAGCAAAAAGGAACTGGTGAAGACCATTAATAAAGATATTACAGCAATAGCTACAGCTTTAAATATATTATCATAAGGTATTCGCCTTTGATATATTTCTACATCTTCCTTAGAAGTTAGCACAGTATATATCATCATAACAACTAATGCAAAAGTTGTTATTTTTATTCCGCCACCTGTAGAACCAGGCGATGCTCCTATAAACATTAAAAACATAGTAAAATATTTTGACGGCGTTGTCAAATCCTTTAAGTTCATAGTAACCAATCCAATTGACCTAGGTGAAATCGACTGAAAAGCCGCGGCTAATATCCTCCCTAAAGGAGAAAGAGCCCCCAAAGTTCTTGGATTAGAACACTCCAGTAAATAGAATATTATAAAACTGGAAAAAAACAATACTCCGTTCATAGTTATGACGATTTTTGAATGTAGGGAAAGACGTTTATAACTTTTTGTGGAAAGTATATCATATATTACTGAAAATCCAAGTCCCCCAAAAACAACAAGACACATAACAACAATATTTATTACAGGGTCTTCTACAAACGGGGTAAAGCTTCTAAACTCTCCTATCAGATCAAATCCTGCATTGTTAAATGCTGAAACTGAATGGAACAGACCATAGTATAAACCTCTACCAAGGCCGTAATAGTGAATAAACCGTATTGAGAGAAGTATAGCACCAATTCCTTCAAATACCAGTGTAGTAAATAATATGTGACGGGTTAATTTCACTAAGCCCGATAAAGTCACTTGATTGAGTGCTTCTTGCATTACAAGGCGTTCTCTCAATGTGATTTTTTTCCCTAATAACAAAAAAACCAAAATAGCCATGGTCATAATTCCTAGGCCACCAGTCTGAATTAATAACATAATCACTATCTGCCCGAATATAGAAAACTGTGTATAGGTATCAGCTACTACTAAACCTGTAACACATACTGCAGATGTTGCTGTGAACATAGAATTTAAAAGACCTATGCTTTGACCATCTTTTGATGCAAAGGGAAGGTTCAAAAGCATCCCTCCAACTATTATAAGAGCAGCAAAGCCAAAAGCTAGTATTTGAGTAGGTTTCAACTTCAGTTTAAGTAATGGATATAGCAACTTTATATTATCCACCCTCCAAATGTCAAAAAAGCGACCGAAGCCGCTTTTATTAATTATTTACTTTCGCAATATCTACCAGTTGTGTAAAACCGTTGGCATCATTTATTGCCATTTCAGATAACATTTTGCGATTAATTTGTATACCAGCCTTTTTTAGACCATTGATAAACTTGCTATAAGACATGCCATTAGCCCTAGCTGCCGCATTTATTCTAGCAATCCAGAGCTTTCTAAAATCTCTTTTTCTCAGTTTTCTTCCTCTATAAGAATAAGCCAAAGCTTTTAAGACTGCTTGGTTAGCTGGCCTAAATAGTTTTCCTTGTGAACCTCTGTATCCCTTTGCAAGTTTAATAATCTTTTTATGCCTTTTACGAGCTGTGACTCCTTTTTTAACGCGCGCCATTATTATCCTCCTTTATTATTACATATAAGGTATTACCTGCTTAATTCTCTTATAATCAGCCTTGCTTATATAGTCAGGTTTCCTTAAATGTCTCTTTCTCTTAGCGGTTTTTTTAGTGAGTATATGGCTTTTAAAGGCTTTTGCCCTTTTTATTTTTCCATTTTTGGTTACCTTAAATCTCTTTGCGGCACCTCTATGGGTTTTTATCTTTGGCATCTATGTCACTCCTTGTCTGTAATATGTCTTGGTGAAAGAATCATTATCATACTTCTACCTTCCATTTTAGGCATTCTCTCAACAATACCGTATTCTTTTATGTTTTCAGCCATTTTGTTTAAAACTTCTTCACCGAGCTTCGTATGGGCCATTTGTCTACCGCGAAATCTAATACTAACTTTTACTTTGTTTCCTTCTTGTAAGAATTTCAAAGTATTTTTTAATCTAACTTGAAAATCATGCTCGTCGATAGTTGGATTCATTCTGATTTCTTTTACGTTGATAACTTTTTGATTCTTACGTGCTTCTTTTTCGCGTTTACTCTGCTCATATTTATACTTCCCAAAATCCATCACTTTACATACCGGTGGTTTCGCGTTAGAAGCGATTTTAACCAAGTCTAAATTGGTCTCCTGGGCATAACGCAAAGCCTCCCTCAGAGGCATAACACCGAGCTGTTTTCCATCTGCACCTATTAATCTTACTTCTCGGGCTTTTATTTCGTGGTTCACCTGTATGTCCTTATCCTTGCTAATACTATTCACCTCCAAAAATAATAAAAATAAAAAAGGACGAGAAGATTCACCCGTCCTTTATATACAAAAGGATTGTTAACCTTATAAGCTCTCGCCATAAGGTGAGAAGTGACTCTTCTGCTTAAAAATATATGGTTTGATTACATCAGTAAATATATCACATCTAAGCCTATACTGTCAATTAATTATTTTCGAAGTCTCTGATATTACTTCTTTAACAAAATCTTCAATAGAACTCTGACCTATATCACCTTTTTCTCTAGTTCTAACAGAAATTGTGTTATTTTCAGCTTCTTTATCACCTACAATGAGCATATAAGGAAGCTTTTGAACTTGGGCTTCTCGTATTTTATATCCTATTTTTTCATTTCTTTCATCCAGTTCCACCCGCAGACCTGCTTCTTGTAAACTCTTTTTAACCTGTAGAGCGTAATCCATGTGTTTCTCACTAATAGGCAATATTCTCGCCTGAACAGGAGCTAACCAAACTGGAAAAGCACCGGCATAATGCTCTATAAGTATGCCAATAAAGCGTTCAATACTTCCAAAAATAACTCGATGTATCATTACTGGACGATGCTTTTCACCATCAGCACCAATATAAGTCAAGTCAAAACGTTCAGGCATCTGGAAATCCAACTGGATAGTGCCACATTGCCATGTTCTACCAATGCTATCTTTTAAATGAAAATCTATTTTAGGACCGTAAAATGCTCCATCACCTTCATTGACTTTATACGGCATACCCTTCTTCTCAAGAGCCTTTTTAAGTGCATCTGTAGCCTCATCCCATAACTCATCAGAACCCATGGAATCTTCTGGTCTCGTAGATAATTCCACATTATATTCAAATCCGAATACCTTGTAAAAATAGTCAACTAAGTCTATTACACCTATTATTTCATCTTCTATCTGTGAAGGCATCATAAAGATATGAGCATCGTCCTGTGTAAAACATCTTACTCTCATAAGACCATGTAATACACCAGATAATTCATGCCTATGAACAAGACCTAATTCTCCTAATCTTATGGGTAGTTCTCTATAACTATGTGCATCTGTTTTATACATAAGTATGCCACCAGGACAGTTCATTGGCTTTACTGCAAAGTCCGATTCGTCAATCTTCGTAAAATACATATTTTCTTTGTAATGTTCCCAGTGGCCTGATCTGCGCCAGAGTTCCTCATTTAGGATTATAGGTGTTTTAATTTCTTGATAACCTCTTTTTACATGTTCACGACGCCAAAAATCTGTTAGCAGATTCCACAGCACCATACCCTTTGGATGAAAGAAGGGAAATCCCGGGCCTTCCTCGTGTATACTGAAAAGATCTAATTCTTTGCCCAGCCTTCTATGGTCTCGCTTCTTTGCTTCTTCCATCCTGGTAATATATTCATCAAGCATAGACTTTTTAGGAAAAGAAATACCATAAATCCTCTGGAGCATTTTATTATGCTCATCACCTCTCCAGTAAGCCCCTGCTAGACTTGTTAGCTTAATTGCCTTAATTCTGCCTACTGAAGGAATATGAGGACCAGCACAAAGGTCTTTAAACTCACCTTGTTGATAAAAGCTGATTGGAGCTTCTTCAGGTAATTCTTCAACTAGTTCCACCTTGTAAAGTTCATCTATATCTTTAAGATTCTTTAAGGCATCTTCTCTAGGAACATCTTCCCGAGTAAAAGAATAATCCTCAGCAATAATTTTAGCCATTTCCTTCTCTATGGCTTCAAGGTCTGTAGAAGAAAAACTGACTTCCCTGTCAAAATCATAATAAAAGCCTTCTTCTATAGCAGGCCCTATGGCAAGTTTTACTTCAGGAAATAATCGTTTTACAGCCTGTGCCATTACATGTGACGAGCTGTGCCAAAATACTTTACGCCCTTCTTCATCATCAAATGTAAGTATTTCAACATGACAATCACTATCTATTTTAGAACTCAAATCAGTAATAACACCATCAACTTTAGCCGCCAAAGCTTCTTTAGCCAGTTTTCTGCTAATGTCTTTGGCTATTTCAAGCAATGTAATACCTTTTGGATACAGTTTTTCTACTCCACCTTTTAAACTAATTTTTACTTGCTCCATATTATCCCTTCCTTTTAGTTTTGATAAAAATACTTTTATTCATCCGTTTTATAAAAATAAACCTCGCATCCCTAAAGGGACGAGAGGTTTTCCCGTGGTTCCACCCTAATTTGAACTCATTAGTAATAAGGGTAACTACCCAAAAAACTCCGAGGTGGTCTTCGGCTTACTATTCTCAAGGCCTTCTCAGCTACCAGCCTCTCTCTTAGAGAAACCATAAGCTTACTCTTCTCTTCATAGTTTCACATAATTAAAATTTTATTTATTATAATTCTTATTAGCACCTTCTGTCAAGTGCATGAGCTGGACAACTTTTATAATAGCATTTTATTGTTTCATAAGAAAAAAAGTAAAAACAGCTTGTACAATGCCAATCAAAAAACCTATTACACCACCTAGTATTTCTATATGTTTTAATTCTCGTTTTGAAAGCATTATTATCAAATCTTCCAATTCCACAAGATCAAAGGAATTGATTTTTTGTTCTACTATATCTTTTAATCGTAATTGTTCCTTTGCTTTCTTTGCTAAAACGGTTTTTAACTCATCGAAAATCTCATTTCCATGTCGGTCTATCATGTCACCCAAATAGTTAGCTATGTATTCATTCAAGCTTGATGGTATAAATCCAGGCAGCTTTTCATATGTTTTTTTAACTACAGCATGCTTTATATATTTAATAGTCTCTGCTTTTGTTTTCTCGGAAGCTAAAGCTTCAATGATTTCCTCAGGGGAAACTAAATCCTGTTCCAAAGCTTCACCAATATTTCTAGCAATTTCAAACCTTCTTTTGGGAATCAATCCTTGTATTTCAAGACCCAACACGGGTATTTTAATAGGTTTTAGTGGTCGAAAAATTAGTTTTATCGCAAGTAAGTTGGTTCCCCAACCAATGAATCCCCCAATAAAAGGCATCGATATTAAATGGATATATGTATTCATAAATTTATCACCATTTTATCTTAGCTGCATTTTTTATAATTATCTTGCTCTTTCCCATAATAACACACTTAATATTTAAAAAGAAGGGTTTAACCCTTCATTTTTTAGTAAATGGATTAGATTTTATACATATATCACAGTTATGACAAAAGTCTATCCTGCCTTCGAAAATATTATAAAGAGTATTTACAACCTCTGTTTTGTCCTTTCCACTAAAACCGTGGATAATTATTCGCCTCGGTGCTATATTTATTAAAGTACTAACTACGATATCGTCCATATTGACTTCAGGATTTTCCTTGGCAATTAAATCAATAGTTGTATCATTTTCTATATATTTACAATCCTCGTCTATCAAAACTATTTGTGTTTTATGAAATACAATATTAACCACATCTCTTTTAGGCTCTTGTAAATCAACAAAGTGACGTAGTAATTTAATAAATTCTCTATACTCCTTATCCATAAGGTATTCATCGATTGCTTTGTCTACTGACTCTTCAAGCTGTTCTATATAGTCTTTCAAACGAAAATTAACAAAACCATCAATGATTATAGTGCTATTTTTGAAAAGATATTCCAAAATTTTATGTAAAACCAAAGCCTTCCGCCTTATCTGATATGATAAGTCGTGTTTACCACTTAATTCATTGTAATTTAACATATTTAACGCAAAGTCATATATCTTTATTTGCTCAGCTTTATTGAAATAAAAATAATTGTCCTTAATAATTCTTTTTATAAGTTTAGGTTCCCAATAGTTTATTATTATATCCGAAAGAGCATTTGCCACACAACTAAAATATGCCTTTCTTGATTCATTAAAATTGTTTTCTTTTAGTAATACTTCATCATCTACATAACAATAATAGTATACTGCATTACCTTTGTGATGCTTTTTTAATGTGGCTTGTAAGCCTTCTTCCTTTAATAAATCGAATTCCAATTTTAATCTATTTTCAAAACCTTCGATGGGCTGAATATATCCTATGGTCAGTAACTTCAACGGAACCACTCCTTTCCTTTGTAATACATATTATATGTTTGTGGCTTATACCATATACAATAAAACAAAGGTAGTAGTTCCAGTAAATGCGTTCTCAATTTTCTGAATAATATTCGCATAAAAATGGTGGGCGCTGTAAGGATTGAACTTACGACCCCTTCCGCGTCAAGGAAGTGCTCTCCCACTGAGCTAAGCGCCCACATTGCTACTGTTGGGACTAACATGGTCCCAAAATATGATTTTAAATTAGCCGAAAGCTAACTGCAGTAGATATTATAGCATTAGATTGAATTCAATGTCAAGGGCTGTTTTTGCAAAAATGTATTATGTAATATCCAAGAGCAGAATACCAAGCTGAAGTTGTAAACAAAGGCTATGGTTATCCAAGTTTGCCTGTAATATTTCTTCGATTTTTCTGAGACGATACAAAACCGTATTGCGATGTAAAAATAAATCATCCGCAGTTCGACTGAGGTTTTTATAGTTTCGTAGATATGTTGAAAGTGTCTTGACATAATCTGTGTCGTTATTTTTGTCATACTCAACTAGTTTTTGAAGTCCGGGATGAACTCGATAATCACTTCTAACATTTACAAGCAGATCATATACCGCTAGGTCTTCATAATAATGGACAACTCCGGGTCTCTCTATACTACTGGCCAGTAGCAAAGCCTTTTGAGCCTCTTTAAAGCTTAACGAAATTTCTGTCAAGGTTTTATATGACCGTCCTATTCCTAAACACAGATAATGCAGGATACAAAAATTTTTAAGGGCAGGAAGCACTCCTTTAAGCATATCTTGACTATTTCCTGTGGCGAGGATAACTATATAATTTGTTGAAAAGCCAATCTTTGAAGCCGGAAGGTGTCTTAGAATAATAGATTGAGCACTATCGTAATACTCGCCGCCAATAGGCCGATTTTCTCTATTACCAATTAGTACTACCTGGAAGTATTCTCCCAAAATCCAATCCAAAGATTTTACACGGTTTTTCGCAATGGCTTCGCTGCCAATATTACCTTTAACTAAATCTCCTAAAAGTTCCTGTCCTAGATGACCTCGGGCTTTAGAAATAGCATCAGATTTAGCAAATTCTAAAGCAATAATAGAGGAAACAAATTTTAATATTTCCTGATCTACAGGTGTAATAGTCTTTTCATACTCCAAAAGAGCGATATATCCCTTTAGCTGTTCCCCTATTCGTATTTCTGTGACTAATCGCCGTATATACTTTGAAAACTGGCCCTTTGTTAGAAATAAAGGGGAAGCTTCTATTTCCAGCTGCTTTTCAAAGCCTTCATGTCTTAATATTTTCACAATATCTATTGGGCAATATCCACTTTCAACAATTGCCTTCCATATAGGGTCATTCACTTCTCCTGCACTAGAATAACCCAAAAGATCATAGCTTTCGTCTGTTACAACCACGGGGTTGCCCAAAATTTCGGCAGCCTTTTTTATCATTCGTGGAATACCAAAATCTAGAGTTGAAAGGTGGACCAGCTCTAAATAATGATTTTGAATGTTTTCTTCCATTTGCCTCATATGTTCTTTATAAAATTTCATGATCTTATTCACGGCAAAAATGGGGGATATATCTTCACCTAAACAACATAAAGTTAAATTGTATTTGCTGCACAATTCATAAATCTTAGTTGTCTTAATCTCTTTATCGGGGCCTGTTAAGAATAATGAATCAACTTTGCCATCCTTAGCTAGACTTTCAAAGTAATCCAAAACCAGGTCAGAGTCAAACAAATCTATGGGGGAAACAATTAGGGCATGGCTTAAGTCTATTTTCGTTAGGTCTTCATAGGTCACAACTAAACAAACCTGGTTTAGCTCAAATTCCAAAACTGCTTCTCCTAAGATAATTGATTCCCTAGGCAGAGAAAGGTCATTAATTATATGATTTAATAGCATAAAGAACAGACCCTCCTTTATTAAAAAATATTATATCCTGGAAAAATCTTTAAGACCAAAGTAATTATACAATCATCACAATAAATATAGTGTAAAAACTATAATTTGCACAAAAGACTTTATTCTTATTATATCGAATTATGTTAATATATAAAAGAACAAACTTTTAAAAAGGAGGGATTTCAATGGCAATTTACCCAAATATTTTTAAACCCATAAAGATTGGAACAATGGAAGTTAAAAATAGGATATTCTTAGCTCCTATGGGAACCGCCTTTGGCGAACACAAGGTGCACAAGCCTACTGAAAGGATGGCAGCCTATTATGCTGCTCGGGCTGCAGGAGGGACAGGCCTTATCATAGTTGAACAATCAGTGGTACAACAACGAGGTCTGTGGTCCCTAAATGGTGGCGGTCTTTGGTCTGACGACTTTATACCTGGTTGGAAGAAACTTGTGGACCGGGTACATGACGCAGGAGGCAAGATTATCATACAGGTAGGTCACTTAGGCCGTTCTACAATCGAGGCCTTCAATGGTGGACTAAAGCCTGTAGCTCCATCAGCCGTTCCCGATCATTATCTTGACAATGAAGTAGATGAACTTACTTTAGAAGATATTGAGGAATTCAAGAGAGATTTTGTTGAAGCAACAATACGCTGCAAAAAAGCAGGATTTGACGGCATAGAAATTCACTGTACACATGGATATATGTTAGCTTCCTTTTTGTCTGGACGTACAAATAAGCGCACTGATAAATACGGGGGAACTTTAGAAGGAAGGCTGCGCTTACCTCTCGAAATAATACAGTTGGTAAGGCGAGAACTAGGTCGAGACTATCCTATAATTGCTCGACTAGCGGCTCATGAGGAAAACGGAGGACGCACCCTAGAGGAAACCCGGGTTGTGGCCAAGGCCTTAGTTGAAGCCGGATTGGATGGCTTAGATATTTCATCCGGCTCTTATTCAGAACTTGATTGGGAAATTCCACCCTCCTATTTTGGTTATGCTATGAACATGGATAACATCGAAAAAATCAAGCAGTCTGTCGATGTTCCAATTTTAGCAAGTGGCAGGATTACAGAGCCCAGACTAGCCGAACAGCTAATAGCTGAAGGCAGGTGTGACATGGTAGGCATCAACCGCGCAGGTATAGCCGATCCTGAATGGGGCAAAAAAGCCGGAGCCGGTGATACGGAAAGCATTCGCCGCTGTATCGGGTGTGTGCGCTGTATAGATGCGGTATTTTCCGGAGCTCTTAGATGCACCGTTAACCCCTTTGTGGGTAAAGAAGACGAAATTAAGATTACTCCTGCAGAAGAAAAGAAAAACATATTGGTAGTTGGCGGAGGACCTGTGGGTCTAGAAAGCGCCATCCTGTGCGCCCGCCGGGGTCATAAAGTCACCCTTGTTGAAAAGAACTACAAACTTGGTGGCCAAGTCAACTCTGCCGCAGTTCCACCACACAAATATGAAGTTGGCAGCCTGATCACTACTCAGACTTATGAAGCTGAGAAGCTGGGAGTTGATATCATTACAGGTGTCAATGTGGATGTAGACTTTGTTAAAAATAGCGATGCTGACGAAGTGATTGTTGCTACCGGTGCGAAACACATTATCCCCAATATCCCCGGCATTGATAAGCCAATGGTGATGACAGCAGTTGATCTATTGGAAGGCAAGAAGCACGCAGGCAATAGAGTGGTCATCATTGGAGGCAATATGATAGGTTGTGAAACAGCAGAGTTCTTAGCAGAATACGGAAAAAATATCTTCATTCTTGAAATGCTCAGTGAAATTGGTCAAAATTTGGCTTTAGTTCCAAAACCCTATGTTCTTTCAAAACTGAACAGATTAGGAGTAGAGATTTATACAGAAGCCGAAGTCACTTCAATAGAAGATGATAAAGTAATTTATGAAAAAGAAGGAAATGAATATACTATAGAATCTGTGGATACGGTTGTTCTTGCAGCTGGCATGGAAAGTGTAAATGAACTTGCCGAAGAACTAAAATCATTGGACAAGCCAATCCATGTAGTTGGTGATGCAGATAACGTAGATATAATTATGGAAGGTTTAGCCAGTGTTTATGACAAGCTTCTAGATATCTAAAATAAGAAGATACATTAATTTTCGACTAACCCCCGGGAATCATATATATAGCAAACTATATGTTCCCGGGGGTTAGTTGTTTATATTCAACTGGTAGTTACTGCCCAATTTTTTTAAATTTGCTATTTCAATCTTCTTATAAAATTATGGCCTAAGGATACTTTATTTTTACCCTTTATAACTTTCCCAAATCGCCCGTTTATTGTTGACAAATACAACTGAATATATAGAATTTCCCTTTAGTTAATTTACAAACTATTTATGAGTCTTTTCTTTCTGAACACTTCTACTATAACTTAAGCATTACTATTTAGATACAGTATTAATGAAAATCATAAAAAGGGTCATAATATTATTAAGGAGGCGATTTGATGAATAAGGCTAAAACCACTAGCTGGGTAGTAACCGGTATCGGGGCTGTTGTAACTGGTGCCGGATATCTGATTGGAGGAAATATTGGTACAGGTATAACAGGTTTTGGTTTAGCCCACGTGGTCCTCGGAACTTTGGATATGTTTAGACCGAGCATTAAAGAGTAGTCTTAGCCTCCCCTTTGACAAACTAGCCCCGGGTAACTTCCCCGGGGTGTAATAATGCGATCAATAACTATATATAAGTTTTTGACATCCTTGTTTACCACTATAAAATAAATTACTCACTCAGTTATATGTTTTTCCACAATTTCTCTAGATTTATCGATTGCTTTAAGTAGCTGTAATTCAGGCTTTTCATAAGGATTTAACCATCCTTTATTTATAGCCATTTGCATTAACGCAGTATGTTCATTTACTATTTGTGTCAGGTGTGCACTAAATAGCTGCTTTAACTCAGGCGTTGACGCTTTAAGGGTTGCTAATAGATAAGCACTTGATGCCGATGATCTCATAGTTAAACTGTTATTCGCAATTGTTTGATCAGAAAGCTTTGTTATCCTTTGCCCAAGCTTTTCTTTTACAGTTGAAAGCATCTTATTGTACCTCCCCTGTACCTAAGACATGATTCTCCATTATAAACTGCCTCATCCCTTCTATTCTTGCTTCCGCTGTCATCATACCTGCTTCTTCAGACTTCTTTAAATCACTATCTTCAATCAACATATGGGTCGCTCTAGCTGTAATAAGCCCTTCCGATTCCATCTTTAACATGTCTGATAACATTAATAGTTCTGCCTCAGATAGTTTTCTCACTACTTCTACCTCCATAGATGAATTTAAACATTAATATTATTAGTAATAAGATATCTATTATACATAGCTTATTAATAAGCTCTACTAGTCTGCTTTGCACTGTCATTGATACAATCAAAACTGCCCGTCAAACCGGTGTTTTACTCTACCCAATAAGGGCGTCTCTATAAGAACTACTGGGATAGTAAAATGTATATTTCTAACGAGTCTAAGCTTATTTCTTGATAAACTCCAGTTTTAATTATTAAGAAGAAAAGTGGAGGTAAAAAAGTGTTCTGCAACAATTATTAAGTCTTTTCAAAATATTTTTGATGTATCTTTTATGCAGGATTTCTCATCGATTTAATAGAATTATTATAGCAATTAAGAACCAAGGAAATAATTTAAAGCCATTTTTAGAAATTTTCCTAACACAAATCATCGATATTTGCCCTGTATATTTGATGAAAGAAAAACATAAAAGAGCAGGAATAGTTATATACTCACATAATTTAGGAAGGAGTTGGCATAGGTCAAAATAATATAATTCTATGCTATTATTTATATGCTTGTAAAAGGCTATGACATTGATAAAAAACGTATAGAACGACAAATTATTGGTCATGTTCCCCAAAAATACTAAAAGTATTAGGATATGATAATATAGGAAAAACAGAAGTGATAATCCCCCCAGGTACTATAAAACATGTTTTAACCAAAAGGCCCAAAGACTTTGATAAATATTTTTACTACATACCCGAAGTAATATGTAATCCGGATTATTATGGGAAATATCCAAATAAAAAAGATTGCATCGAATTAGTCAAAAAGATTTATGTCGAGAGCAACAGCAAAGGTGAATTTGTTTTAGTTGGTGTAAAAATAAATACTTCAAAAGAAATTCTTTTATCCAGTTTTTATAGTGTTAACTGGGTTAAAGTAGATTCGAGAAGGAAAAGAGGTAGGTTAATTGAATATATCTAATAGAACAGGAAATAATTAGGTTGACGTTTCATTAAAATTAATATAAACTAAAATTAGTTTTAGAAGGATTTTAACAATTTTTATTGAATATATAATATAGAGTATACATATTATATAGTGGGATTATTGAGGTGGGAAAGGTTCCCCACGCGCCCTTGTGGTTAAAAGAGATGCAGGAGATTATCGCCCTGCCAATAATTCCGAGTGTATTATAGGAGGAGTGTTAAGACTCCTCCTTTTTATATAAGTTTTTCTGCATTTGTATAACGGGGAAATAACAATGAAGAAGTGTCATAAAACCTATCGTGATACTTGCAGAATGTCCAGTCCTTGGGTAAACAACACAATCTTATCGGCTTTATTGTCCCATTGCATTTCATATCCTTTTCCTTCGAAATAATCTAGCGTTGCATGTTCCTAGGGCCGGTTACCGTTGTAGTGCCTATACTTTATCCACTTTTTTACTTCCTCCACTTGAGCCTGATGATGATTTTTTCTTTGAGGCTTATACGCGCCTCAAGCCCTTTCTTTATAGCTAATCATATTCCTATGCCTATACCTACAAGTGAAGCTATTAATCGCCGAAGTTTTTAAAAATGGGTTTATTTTCTAAACATATTTGATATAATAGAAAGAAAAATGGAGGAATAATAAAAATGTTTTGCAAAAAAAAATACTAGAGTTGTTATATTAACCCTAGTGTTAGTGTTTATGTTTTCTACTACTGCATTTTCCTTTGATTTAAGAGATGCTATAAAATCTGTTATCAATAATGTTAATAAAGTTACGATAAACGATACGGAAGTTCCTTTTATCAAACATAAAGGCAAGGTTTATGTTCCAGTGGATACTTTTACTTTGGCAGGTGCAAATATATCTCAAGAGCTTTCCACATTAAAGGTAAATAACTTATACGATGCCGAAACGGCTTACAAGGAATTAACCGAAATGTATGACAGGCACTTGGAAAGAATCAAAAATCCGATACCTAGCAAGGCTAAAGATGCCGTAAATCTTCATCAGGAAAGATATTATCTGGTGTGCAGTGAAATAATAAAGCTAGATACTATTGATATCAAATATGGCGATAGCAAACTCGATGGTAACTTATTTTCAGGAAAAGCCGACCTAGGAACTGTATTATATAATGAAATGCTGGTGCATGCAGGCGTATACGAAGCAACCGCCAATAATAATAAACTGGCAAAAAGAGATATTGAAGAGCTCGAATCTTCTTTGGTCTTGTATGGCAATTATGCTGCAAGGACTTTTAAAGCTATGGAAGATGCTTATAATGAATTAAAAGAGGCAAAATAACGCCTCTTTTTTATTTCGAGATATATATAAGCCTTGCCCTGCTAAACTTTGCAGTAAATAATTTTGTGTATGGCTTTTACACTGTTTAATTTTAACGCCATCATATAAACTATTCATGGTTCTTATTCACTAAGAGTGTGGGGCAATGCTGAAGAGTAACCCGAGCGTTGTGGTAATTTCTGGATAATAGTAGAGGTAACTTTAAATTATCTCTATTCCTTTTTCAGCTATTCCCTGGGAGAACAAAAATCAAACTCTTTTGTTTTTCCATGTCGAATAATATATTACCATTGTCGGAGTATCCTATTTCACTTGCATGCCCTACGTTAGAATGACCAAATAAACTAACCCACTTAAGTATATCCAATCATTTACTACGAAATATACGCTGCCATTTATTACAATTAGCGAACGTGAAGCATAAACCTTTATGTCTGAATGAATTCTTCTTACAGTAAAATGAAGCGTCTTAGATTAGAAAGAATTTTACGAAACAAAAAAGAAGATGGTTATTCATCTTCATTTGATAATTTATCTGAAAATATTATGATTTTCGATGGTGCCGAGGACCGGAATCGAACCGGTACGATCTTGAAGGATCGCAGGATTTTAAGTCCTGTGCGTCTGCCTGTTCCGCCACCCCGGCATAAGTTTTATTGGAGGCGGCACCCAGATTTGAACTGGGGGTAAAGGTTTTGCAGACCTCTGCCTTACCACTTGGCTATGCCGCCTTAAAGACAAATGGAGCGGAAGACGGGATTTGAACCCGCGACCCTCGCCTTGGCAAGGCGATGCTCTACCACTGAGCCACTTCCGCGTAACTATGGTGCCTTGGGGCGGAATCGAACCACCGACACGAGGATTTTCAGTCCTCTGCTCTACCGACTGAGCTACCAAGGCTGATATAATGGCGACCCAGATGGGACTCGAACCCACGACCTCCAACGTGACAGGCTGGCGTTCTAAACCGACTGAACTACTGGGCCGCATTTTTTTTGGTGGGCGAAACAGGGCTCGAACCTGTGACCCCGTGCTTGTAAGGCACGTGCTCTCCCAGCTGAGCTATCCGCCCAAGAACAATACTTAGTATACATTAGAATCGAACTGCTGTCAAAAATCATTAAATGTCATTATTAGACGTTATTTCCTTCATTCCCTTTGTATCTCTTGGTAGCTTCGTTTATTAGGTAGCATTATATAAATAAAAACTTTTTAAGACTACTGTATAAATTATACAAATTTACTGATGATTTGTCAAGAAATCACTTTCGCCGTCTTCTAAGTTCAGCTAGAACCTGGCTTAGAGATATATTATCATATCTAAGAGCAATTAAAAGATGGAAAATCAAATCAGCAGTTTCATATATGGTATCACCTTTATTTTCACTCATTGATGCAATCACAACTTCTGTAGCTTCTTCTCCGACTTTTTTAAGTATCTTTTCTTTCCCGCCGTTATATAGCTTTACTATATAGGAACCTTCAGGTTTTTCAGTAAACCTTGAATCTATTATTTCAATAAGCTCATCTATAATTTGTGTCAGGTCTCCTTGGCCATCTACTGAATCGCTAGAGTTATCAGTTGTACTCTCTTGTATAAGTTCGCGATAAAAGCACGACTTATTACCGGTATGACATGTGGGGCCTTTTGGATTTACTTTTAATAATAATGTGTCTTTATCGCAATCATATAATATTTTATCAACTAAAAGTAAATTACCACTTGTTTCTCCTTTTTGCCAAAGTCTTTTTCTCTTGCGACTGTAAAACCACGCTGTTTTCGTCTCTATGGTTTTTTCCAACGCTTCTTTATTCATATAAGCGACCATTAGTACTTCTTTAGTTTTCACATCCTGAATAACCGCTGGAACAAGACCTTTTTCATCGTAATTTATATTATCCAACTCAATCATTTATTATTCTACCCCTTCAGACTTTAAGTAATCTTTAACTTCTTTTATAGTATATACACCTTTATGAAAAACTGATGCAGCTAGTGCGCCACTTGCCTTACCTTCTAAGAATACATCCCTGAAATGCTCTAATTTGCCTGCTCCCCCTGAGGCAATAACTGGAACTTTTACTGCCTCTGCCATGGTTTTAGTAAGTGGTATATCATATCCATCATTTGTACCATCAGCATTCATGCTTGTTAAAAGGATTTCACCTGCACCCATGTCTACAACCCTTTTCCCCCACTCGATAGCATCAATTCCTGTTGCTGTATGTCCTCCATGGGTATATACTTCCCATCTATCACCCTTTCTTTTTGCATCACATGCTAGGATAATATGCTCACTCCCAAAATGTCGTGCTGCTTCATAAATCAAGTCGGGATTTTTCACAGCTGCGGTACTTATAGATACTTTATCAGCACCCGCTTTAAGTAAATTCTCCATATCTTTCAGAGTAGATATACCTCCACCCACTGTAAAGGGGACATTAATATTTTGCGCAACTTTTTTCACCATGTCTATGGTAGTCTTTCTACCTTCTAAAGTTGCTGAAATATCCAAAAAGACAATTTCATCGGCACCTTGTTTATCATAAAAAGTAGAAAGTTCTACTGGGTCACCCATATCCTTTATATCTTCGAAATTCACACCTTTAACTACTCTCGCATTTTTTACATCCAGACAAACTATCACCCGTTTTTTACTCATTACACATTGCTCCTCTATTTCTTTAGACTAAATCTCTTTAAAACTTCATTTAAATCCAATACACCTTGATATAGCGCCTTCCCAATAATTGCTCCATCAAGGCCTTTGTTTTCATACTTTGCTAGTTTCTGTAAATCTTCCATAGATGAAATGCCCCCTGATGCAATAACAGAAAAACAGCCAAAGTCTAATACCTTTTCGATGCCATCAATATTGGGTCCTTTCATCATTCCGTCCTTAGAAATATCTGTAAAAATAATTGTTTTTACAGATATTTTGTTAAGTTGCTCCAACATTTCTTCAACAGTCATATCTGATGTTTTTGTCCAGCCATGAATTGCTACTTCATTTTGTCGTGTATCTACACCTACCGCTACTTTATCAGCGCCATATTCTTCTATAATACCTTTAATAAGGGATAGGTCTTTAACTGCCGCTGACCCAAATATTATTCTGTTAATACCCTCTTTTAAGTATTTTTGAGCTATCTCAGCACTTCTAATGCCACCACCTACTTGAATATTAATATTAATAGCATCGCGAATATTTTTTATAACATTAAAGTTTGCGGGATGACCTGTTTTTGCTCCATCCAAATCTATTACATGAATCCATTTAGCTCCTTGCTTTTGCCATTGTTGTGCTGCTTCTACAGGGTCATCCAAATACACAGTTTCCTGAGAATAATCTCCTTGAATCAGTCTTACACACTTTCCACCTCTTATATCTATTGCCGGATATATAAACATTAGTTCACCTCTTGATAATTCTTTATAAAACACCCTTTGTAGATGGTACACCTTTTTCCCTCGAATCCATTGATACCGCTTGTCTTAACGCTCGCCCAAAAGCTTTAAAAAGTGCTTCAATGATATGATGGGTATTTTTGCCTCTAATCATTTCTAAATGAAGTGTAATACGAGCACTACTTGCAAATGCGGTAAAAAACTCTTCTACTAATTCTACATCAAATTCTCCTACTTTATCTTTATTAAAAGAAGCGTCAAAGAAAAGATAGGGCCTTCCACTTATATCAACCGAACAAAAGGCAAGAGCCTCATCCATGGGAACATAAAAATTCCCGTATCGATGTATCCCTTCTTTATTGCCCACGGCTTTTAAGAAGCATTCACCTAAAACTATACCTATATCTTCCACCAGATGATGGAAATCCACTTCTACATCTCCATTCGCTTCAATATCCAGATTAAAAAGAGAGTGTCTAGAAAAAAGGTTTAACATGTGATTGAAAAAGAAAGCCGGTGTTTGAATATTGTTTTTTCCTTCACCATCTAAATCTAATTGGGCTTTTACTTCCGTTTCCTTAGTTATTCTATAAGTTTCAGCATATCTGGCCATATAGCAACCTCCCCCTAACTCATTATTTCTTCAAGGCAAGATAAAAGAAACGCATTTTGCTCTGGTGTGCCTATATTAAAACGCAAAGAATCCTTTAACATATCATCATTTAACCTACGGGTAAGTATACCTCTCTTTGAAAGCTCATCATATACTAGATCCCGAGGTTTTTCGAATTCGCATAGGAAAAAATTAGTAGAGCTAGGGTATACTCTTACTCCATCGATATTCTGCAATCCTTCTTTAAGTTGTTCTCTAGCTTTAATTAGCACATTTTTGGTATTTTTAAGCCAATCCCACTCTTTTAAGATTTCAACTGCAGCAATTTGTGAAAAAAGACTTACGTTATAGGGAAGTTTTACCTTGTACAACTGTTTGATGGCATCTTCATGGCCGATAGCATAACCAACTCTAAGACCTGCCAGCGAAAATATTTTGGAAAAAGTTCGTATTACTACAACATTAGGATAATCTGACAGCCTATTTGTGAAAGTTTTACCACCAAACTCATAGTATGCTTCATCTATTGCAACTATACCATTAAAACTATTTATTATTTCTAGTATCTTATTCTCATCAAAATAATCACCAGTAGGATTATTAGGATAACACAAAAACATCAACTGGGGTTTATCTTTTGTAAAATGTTTTTTTATACTCAAAACATCTAGGTCCCAAAAACATTTCTCTTGGTCTTTACTACATATAATAGGGACTTTTTTTACATTAGACCCAGCTACTGTAGCAAAGATTTCATAACTAGAAAAAGTAGGAACGGGGATAATTACATCTCTTTCAGGACCGGCAAAAGCCATGATTATATCGTTTATTATTTCATCAGCACCACTGCCTACAAAAATTTGGTCAGCTTTCACTCCCGTATACTGGGAAAGATTTTCTCTAAGTTCATCACAGCTAGGATCATAGTAATAATTGAAATTTTCATCTTTTAACCTATTCCATATCTTCTCTTTAATATGGAGTGGAACATCATAAGGACTCTCATTGGAATTAAGTCTAATTTTGCTTGTTTCCTTTGAAGCTTCGTAAGGAACTAGTTCTAATATATCTTTTCTAGTGAATTGTATTGGTGATACTATAATAATCTCCTCCTAAAAAATAGTTACAATGTATAATTATGCAAGTTACTTAATTATAACAGTTATATATGGATTCAGACAAGATATCACAAAACATGTTTTAATCTGCTTATCAAATTCATAATCATCTCAGATTTCAATCGAAAGCTAACTTGATTTGCAATAAGCCGTGTACTTATAGGACAAATTTCTGCCATGATTTTTAAATTATTCTTTTTTAATGTCTCACCTGTAGATACAATATCAACAATTGCATCTGACAAACCAAGTATTGGGCCTAACTCTACAGACCCATTAAGCTTTATTATCTCAACAGGAATTCCCTTCTTTAAAAAATATTCTTCAGCTATACGGGGATACTTAGTAGCCACTCGATATATGGGCGTGCTGGTATCCTTATCGTCAGGAACAGCAGCAACAATCCGGCATTGGGCAAGTTTTAGGTCTATTAATTCGAAAACATCCTTTCGAGATTCTAATAGGACATCCTTTCCCGCTACACCAATATCAGCCACACCATGCTCTACATATGTAGGAACATCAGAAGGTTTTGCCAGGATTAATCTGGTTTTGTGTTCTTCAAAATCAAAGAACAGTTTACGTGAATTTTCATTCAATCCGTCAAAATTAATATCTATTTTTTTAAATAGTTCCAGTGTTTCAGTTAAAATTCTACCTTTTGAAAGCGCTATTGTTAATAATTCCAAGGAAAATTCTCCTTCGCTATAAATTATTATATTACTTAACCTTAGCTTAAGATTTAGTATTAAAATTTGTACTAGGCAACATTTTTACGATAGTGCCTTGTCTTCTCATTTCTTCTGCTTTATTTAAGGCTTCAATAAAGCCTTCCTTTGTATAGTATAGATAATAAGGGTCATACGTATCTTTTAAATCCCGCTGTAGTATTGATAATATCTCCTCTTCTTGTAATGCAAAACCCGTTGCTGGCCGTGAACCATTGAATTTATCCAATAAAGTGTCATACCGGCCACCTCCACCTAGTGGAAATCCCGATTGAGGTGAATATATTTCAAACACTATACCTGTATAATAATCTATGCCTCTTGCTAAACCTGGATCAAAGGTAAGGTTTACATTTTTAAATTCCTTTAAGATTTCCCATAAGTCTATAAGCTCTGATAAAGCCCTTTTGCATTTTTCATTAAAAGAGAGTTTTATAAGTCCTCTTAAGATTTCTGGTCCACCGTAATAATGAGGTAATTCTAAAAATAATTCCTTTATATCTGATTTTAGTGAACTCGTTTTTATAAGCTCTTCTAACAGAACAAAGTTTTTTTCCTTAATAGCTTCAGCAATATTTCCTTTTAAAGAAGACGAATCCTTTATTTCATCTAAAAGCCCTTCTAAAAACTGTATATGTCCTACATTGATTATAAATTTCTTTATTCCTATTTCGTTTAAAACTTTTGATGCCAATAGTATAATTTCAATATCCGCTTCTATTCCCGAAATGCCGATAAGCTCAGCTCCAGTTTGATAAAATTCCTGGTCATGACCTTTTCTCATCTCCTGAAATCTAAAAACATTGGCCATATAGCAAAACCTTAAGGGATCTCTATGTTCACTATAATGTGTTGCAACCATACGGGCAATGGAAGTGGTAATATCGGGTCTTAATGCCATTACCCCTCCTTGTCTATCAAAAAACTTAAATACTTTTTCTACAAATCCTGGGTCATTTGCTACAAATGTTTCTAAATATTCAAAGGAAGGGGTAATTATCTCTTCATAGCCCCATTTTTCAAAAATGTCACTAATTATATTTTCCATCCACTTTTTTTTACGTACCTGTGGTGGTAAAAAATCCTTAACTCCAGCTGGTCGCTTGAAATATTTTGTCATTATTGTCACACATCCTTTAGTACGGTAAATCGTTAAAGTATAAAGCAATACTAACACATTAACAATATATATTCAATAGTTAATTGCTATTTTGTTCTAATTTACAAACGATATCTTTTCTGTCTATTATCTTTGGCTGTAATGGTATTTCATGGTATAATCTTTATTGAAAAATTGACTATTCTTTTCTCAAGCGATTGGTAATAATCCTATTATTTGTGGAAATACTATTACCGGTTTTTATAATATTTAAATAATAAAAACGGAGGAACTGCTATGAAACTTAATCCCTACATATTTCGCCAGTATGATATAAGAGGTGTGGTTGGAGAAGACCTAAATGAAGAATTTGCAAAATTACTCGGTCAAGCTTTTGGCACATATGCCAAAAAGAACGGTGAACATAAAGTTATTATCGGATGTGATAATAGAACATCATCTCCATCTCTAAAAAGAGCTTTGGCTGAAGGTCTTTTATCTACCGGATGTGACGTGATAGATATAGGAACAGTAATTACACCTATATTTTATTATTCTCGGATACTTTATGATATAAATCCAGGTATCATTGTTACAGCCAGCCATAATCCTGCCCAGTACAATGGCTTTAAAGTTGCTTTTGGACCCGGTACTATATATGGTGATGATATTATTATTTTAAAGACTATGATGGAAAAAGGTGAGTTTTTCTCAGGAAACGGAACTTTGAGTACAAAAGATCCTGTAGAAGATTATATGAAAATGATCTGTAACAAGATTCTACTCGCTAAAAAACTTCGTGTTGGTATAGACTGTGGGAATGGCACAGCTTCATTTTTCGCAGAGAAACTATTTCAAAAACTTGGAGCAGAGGTCTATCCAATTTACTGCTCTTCTGACCCTAATTTCCCCAATCATTTTCCCGATCCCGTTAAGCCTGAAAACTTAACCGATTTAAGAGAACTTGTTCTAAAAGAAGGTTTAGATGTTGGCATAGGTTTTGATGGCGATGGAGATCGTATTGGTGTGGTAGATGATAAAGGAAACATTATTTTCGGGGATATGTTGATGATTTTGTACTGGCGTGAAATAATGCCAAAGTTTCCTGGTTCAACCGCTATTGTTGAGGTCAAATGTTCTCAAGCCCTTGTTGATGAAATAAAAAGATTAGGTGGCAAACCTACTTTTTATAAGACGGGGCATTCGTTGATAAAAGCAAAGATGCGTGAAATCGGAGCTATCTTTACCGGTGAAATGTCCGGGCATATGTTTTTCGCTGATGAGTTCTATGGTTTTGATGATGCTCTTTATGCTGCTGCAAGATTATTAAGGATACTATCTAATACAGATAGTAGTCTTTCTGAGCTTTTATCAGATGTGCCAAAATATTATTCAACACCTGAACTTCGTATTCCCTGTCCTGATGACGAAAAAACTAAAAAGGTTGAGAGTGTAAAAAGATATTTTAAAGATAAATACCCAATGATTGATATAGACGGTGCTCGGGTACTATTTCCTGACGGTTGGGGTTTGGTCAGAAGCTCTAATACAGGACCAGAGTTAATCGTTAGATGTGAATCAAAAACAGAAGAAGGAGTAGAAAAGATAAAAAAGGAGCTGCAAACTGCTCTATCTCCTTTAAAGCTTTTTGATTAATATCTAAATGTCATATAACTCCATGTTAATGGATCAGGTGTAGGCAACCGAATATAACCATTGGCTTGTAGCAGTGCCACTAGTGATTCAAAATTAGGTTTTTTATGATGAAAATGAGAAGGTAATAAGAAGGAATTAATACAACATAAATTCTCTCCAAGAAGGGCAAAATTACATCGATTACATGTTATATAAGATTTCTTTTTATTCATTACCATATAATAATCCAGTAGAGCTTTGGAGTTAAAACTTCCTGAACATGCCATTGTTAACTTTAAACGATAGAGGGTTATTCTTTCTTTCCGCTCTCTAACAAAACAGTTATCTGCCATTTTTAATACTTTTTCAGCTATTGGTCCTTTGGTGAAGTCTAAAATATTTCTATCGTATCTAAAGTAATACATAAAACTGCCCACTCCTTATATATAGATTGGGCAGTTTTTTAAAAAGTATTCATTACAAATTTAATTGGACACTCACTTTAAAACCCTAATTTTTCCCTCAAATAATCTCTTAATTGATTTATCTCAACTCTATCTTGCTGCATAGTATCCCTTTCTCTCACTGTAACTTTTTTATCTTCCAAGCTATCAAAATCAACTGTTACAGCAAATGGTGTCCCAATTTCATCTTGGCGACGATAACGCTTGCCAATGCTACCAGTGTTATCATATTCCATGTAATAATATTTCTTAAGGTCATTATATATTTCTCGGGCAAAACTATCTAGAGGCTCTTTTTTAGAAAGCGGTAAGACTGCACATTTTATAGGTGCTATTTCCGGTTTCAAGCGTAAAACTACTCGAGTATTTCCATCCACCTCTTCTTCATCATATGCATCACATAAAACAACTAATATAGCTCTATCGGCTCCTAAAGATGGTTCCACAACATAAGGAACTACTTGTTTATTTTCTGTCGGGTCAAAATATGTCAGTGTTTTACCCGAATATTCCATATGTCTAGAAAGATCATAGTCTGTTCTGTTTGCAACACCCCATAACTCTCCCCAGCCAAAGGGAAATTTATATTCTAGGTCTGTAGTAGCTTTAGAATAATGTGAAAGTTCCTCTGGAGTATGATCTCTAAGACGTAGATTTTCCCTCTTAACTCCCAATGACACAAAGAAATCTATCGTGTACTGGCGCCAGTATTCAAACCATTTTTCGTCTTCACCTGGTTTTACAAAAAACTGCATTTCCATTTGCTCAAATTCTCGAGTTCTAAAAGTAAAGTTACCCGGAGTTATTTCATTTCTAAAAGACTTTCCTATTTGTGCTATACCAAATGGAAGTTTTACTCTACTAGAATCCAACACATTTTTAAAGTTTACAAAAATACCTTGTGCCGTTTCTGGACGAAGATATACTATTGAACTGGAATCTTCAGTAACACCTTGAAATGTCTTAAACATTAGGTTAAAGACTCTAGCTTCCGTCCATGCCACATCACCACACGTAGGGCATTTGATTTTATTACTATGAATAATTTCTGTAAATTCTTGAACACTTTTGCCTTCAACGTGCATTTCTAAAGCTTCTTCTATAAGATGATCTGCCCGAAACCTTGATTTACACTGTTTGCAATCAATTAGTGCATCATTAAAACCAGCCAAATGGCCTGAAGCTTCCCACACTCTTGGATGCATCAATATTGCACTGTCAAGACCTACTACATCGTCTCTTTCATGAACAATCTTTTTCCACCAAAAATCTTTGACATTTCTCTTTAGTTCTGCTCCAAGGGGGCCATAATCCCATGTATTTGCTAAACCTCCATAAATTTCAGATCCTTGAAAAATAAAGCCTCGCCTTTTACATAAAGACACTATCTTGTTCATGCTTGTTTCAACGTTTTTTGTCATTTAATTTACACTCCTTCTTATAATATAAAAACCAAAAACCCCTAAACCATCATTAACGGTCTAGGGGTCCTTTCCCAGGACGGTTCCACCCTAGTTGCAGGATATCCTGCCACTTTTTAGGGTTATATTTTTAATTGTCTTGTTTAATGGCCCTCTGTTCCCAGATTTTTTTTGTGCCACGAAGCTCACACCATCCTCCGCTCGCTTAAGGCAGGTAAAAAAAATCACCAGAATGCTATAAATAAAATATATACTATAACATGTTTAAAGTCAAGTCTATTGCAGATTCTCAATATTTTTTCGTTAAAGGTTCTTGTTTTAATAATATATATGGGAATGGTGCAATGACTTGAAAGCAATATTTGTAATTCTACCAAGCCTTTAAGTAGCTATAGTGATGAGTGTATAAGTTTAAAGCAGCATTTTCATGGGTTCTTCAAGGATTCGTTTTATGTTTTGAAGGAATTTTGCTCCTACTGCACCATCTATCACTCTATGGTCACAGGATAGTGTGAGATTCATCATAGGCCGTATAACTATTTCATCGTCAATTATTACCGGTTTTTTTATTATTTTTCCTATTGCTAAAATCGCTGTTTCAGGCTGGTTAATGACTGCCTCAAACTTTTCTATATCATACATGCCAAGATTAGTTATAGTAAAACTACCGCCTTGGTAATCATCTGGTAGCAATTTTTTGTCCCTTGCTTTTTGTATGAGAGCTGTAGTCTCTTTAGAAATCGTGCCAAGACCTTTTTTGTCCGCGTCTTTTATAACAGGAACAATAAGCCCGTCATCTAAAGCTATGGCAAGACCGATATTTATATTTTTTTTCAGGATAATTTCTTCTTCTGTAAAAGTTGAGTTTATTATGGGATGTTGCTTCAAGGCTATTGCCGAAATCTTAATAAAGAAATCATTATAGGACAGTTTTGTACCATAATATTCTTGTATTTCAGCTTGGAGCTTTTGTCTAAGATTTATAGTTTCAGTCATATCTACTTCTAAAGATAAGTATATATGTGGTGCAACTCTCTTACTATAAGCCATTTTCTCGGCAATGATCTTCCTCATACCCGTGACAGGTATAGTATCTTTAACTGCGATTTCTCTTGTTTCGTCCTTATCTTTTAGAATATCTTCTTTCATAATCCTTTCGCCAGGAGATTTTTTTATGGCGTTTAAATCGATGTGTTGTTCTTTTGCAATTTTCGCTGCAACGGGAGAAATTTTTATTCTATTTTCATTTATATAGGATACTACGTCTTGCTCTACTATTCTACCATTAGGACCCGTTGGAGTGACTTCTGATAAATCGATATTGTGTTCCCTTGCCACTCTTTTTGCGGCGGGAGAAGCTTTTATTTTTAAGCTTTCCCATTCTACCTGTTCTTCCTGTTTTAAAGAGAGGTCTTTTGTTATTACTTGAACTTGTAAATCATCTTTATCATATACATGTTCACTAATCAAACTTTCTATATCCTTAAGGTCTTCATGGGCACTCGCTATAATTGCTATAGGTTTTCCTACTTTGACTAAGTCCCCTTCTTTTGCTAGTATCTTTCTTATCACTCCTGATGTCTCAGCTTCATCTTCAATATTTACTTTATCAGTTTGTATTTCTACATAAGCTTCACCTTTTTCTACAAGGTCTCCTTCATTTTTTAACCATTTGGTTATTATCCCTTCAGACATAGTAGTACCAAGCTTGGGCATTTTTACTATTGTAGCCACGAACATCCTCCTTTACCTAAGCATTTCTTTTATAGCTGATGTGATATTTGGAACCTGTGGAACAGTATGCTTTTCAAGATTAGGATTATAAGGAACGGGGATATCAAGGCCTGCCAATCTCTTTATAGGTGCATCCAAATAATCAAAAGCTTCACTACCTGCAATCCTAGCGACAATTTCTGCTCCCCAACCATAGCTTATTGGGTCATCTTCAACTATCAGAACTCTCCCTGTTTTTTTAACAGATTTTATAATAGTATCAGCATCCAATGGTTTTAATGTCCTTGGATCTATTACTTCTATGTCTATTCCATCTTGCTCCAATTCCTTGCCCGCCTCTAATGCCCTTTTTACCATTATTGAGCCGGCAACCACAGTAATATCCTTACCTTTTCTTTTTATATCAGCTTTGCCTAATGGCACTATATAATCTTCCTCAGGAACTTCTCCTTTTGTCCAGTAAAGGAGTTTATGTTCAGCAAATACTACAGGGTTATTGTCTCTTATTGAGGCTTTAATGAGACCTTTTACATCATAAGGTGTTGAAGGCATGACTACTTTAAGACCTGGAAAGTGAGCGAAAACCGCGGGAAAACTTTGAGAATGTTGAGCTGCTGCTCCAGTTCCGCAACCCATTGGTCCCCGTATAACCATGGGTACTTGAGCTTTGCCTCCAAACATATATCTGTTTTTCGCCCCTTGATTAACTAACTGATCCATAGCTATAGTGAAAAAGTCAAAGAACATGATTTCTGCTACAGGCCGCATACCACAAAGGGCTGCTCCGACACTAGCGCCCGCGATAGCCGCTTCAGAAATAGGGGTATCTATTATCCTGTTTTCTCCAAATTCCTCAAAAAGCCCTTTAGTGACTCCAAAAGCGCCACCATAAAGACCTACATCTTCTCCCAATATGAAGACATTTTCATCTCTTAGCATCTCTTCTCTTAATCCTTCTCTCAGAGCTTCTATGTAAAGCTTCTCAGCCATTATTTTCGCCTCCGATTTCATCTTTTTTATGCATATACACCATCCATAATTTCTTCCACTTTAGGTTCTGGACTATTTTGTGCATATTCGAGAGCTTCTTGAATAGTTTTTTTTGCCGATTCCTCAATTTCTGTAAGCTCTTCATCAGTAGCTATATTCTCATCAATTAATTTTTGTCTATATCTTTTTATGGGGCATTTTTGTTTCCACTCATTTTCTTCTTCCCTTGTTCTATAAACCCTTGGATCACTTTTAGAATGACCTAACCAACGGTAAGTCTTGGCTTCTATAAGTGATGGCCCTTCACCTTTTCTTGCCCTTTCTACGGCATTATTTACCACTTGATAAACAGCCTCTACATCGTTTCCATCGACTATAATACCGGGCATAGAGTAAGCAGTAGCTCTATCAGCAACATTTTTTGCGGCACTTGCTTTTTGAAAAGGTACTGACATTCCGTACTGATTATTTTCACACATATATACCACAGATAGTTTTTTAACTGAAGCAAAATTTAAGGATTCGTGAAATGAGCCTTGATTCGTAGCTCCGTCTCCGAAAAAGCACAGTGTTACTTTACCATCATTTCTAAGCTTAGACGCTAGCGCAGCTCCCGTAGCTACAGGAATGCCACCTCCAACAATACCATTTGCACCAAGATTTCCTACATCAAGATCAGCTATATGCATTGAACCGCCACGTCCGCGACAATACCCTGTTTCTTTTCCTAATAATTCAGCAAACATTTGAGGCAGTTTACCACCCTTAGCCAAGCAATGACCATGGCCACGGTGTGTGCTAGTAATAATATCTTTCTTATCAAGAGCCGTTATAGCACCAACAGCACATGCCTCTTGTCCCACAGATAAGTGACATGTTCCCCAGATTAGATTAGCTTTAAAAAGCCTGTCTACCTCAAGTTCAAATCCTCGTATTTCACACATTTTTCGATACATCCATAGCTTTTTTTCTTTGCTAAGAATCATTGTATCAGCTCCTTTTCGATAACCTCTATTTTTGTATTGTCTCCTTAGTCTACAGCTTATCTTTCAAATAGCAGCCTTATTTATTTTTACTTATATTTAGTGTACATAAAATATTATATGCAATTACTATGCCAACCTCTCTTGAATAAACTGTGGGAAAAATAATTAAATAGTCTTTTCTTGTATCCTGCGGAGCTGTAGAATGAGTGAGTTCTCATCTAATTCAACTGTATCATATGTTAAAGTTTCTCCCCTTCTCACATCCCGTTTAAGCCTCACTTTTGAGTTGACCAATCCTAATGGTAATGCATTTATGGATTTAGCATTCTCATAAGTGTCAATTGACCCATATACGGTATATCCTCCAATTCCATCTAGATAATCCCCAGCCTTTAAATCTTTTTTTGCTACAGCTAAAGTCTCAGAGACCATTACTCCGCTTGGTGCAATAGTTGGCTCATGATATAAATATGCTCGAGCAGCCGATAAAGGTGTTTCAAGACTAGTAAGATGATAAGGTCTATATAATACATAGTTGGGGCCTTCTCCCATGGTAAGATAAGCTAGTTCCTCTCTTACTGCAGGTAGTTTTGTTGTGACTATCACAAATACACCTGGCGCAACACCATTTACGTATTCCACCACTTTATACCTTTCCAGAATACCGCCTTGTTCCCTTAAAGTAAAAATCTTTGGTAGGTCTTTAACCGTAGATTTCGGACCGATTAATCCTTTTTGTGTCGGTAAAAAACCTATTGAATTAGATACACATGTCATTTCAACCATGGTTTTTGTCCCATCAACGAAAGAAGTTAACATTTTAGGGTTCATGTTATTTGCTATGGCCTTTTCTCTGACTGTATCTGGATTAGCTTGGGTGTCCAGGGGATTATTTTTGCCTTTTCCTGCTACTAATACCTCAAAACCCATACCATCAGCAAAATCATATAGTTCTTTTATTGCTCCAGGTTCATCCCCGGCTGAAACAGTATATACCACGCCTGCACTATCAGCCATTTTTTTTAACAGTGCTCCAATCGTTACATCTGTTTCAACATTTAACATCACAATGTGTTTGCCATTGTGAATTGACTCCACCGCTATCTTAGCGCCTGCCTCAGGAACACCGGTAGCATCAATAACAACATCTATCGACAAAGCCTTATTAACTACTTCTAAATTTTCTGTAACAACATATCTTCCATTTTTAATAGCGGTCTCTGCTTCAGAAACTGTATTAGCTACTGCTATATCATCGTTTCTTATACCGGCCATAATAAAAGCTTTTTTAGCTATTTCTGTATTTAAGTCAGATACTATTATGGGACAAATCCCTTTCATACAAAACATTTGACTGACCATACCACGACCCATTTGCCCCGCTCCAACTATACCCACATTTATTCTTTTACCTTGTTCTTCCAATTCTTTAAGTTTAGTATTAATGTTTAGCATAATACTTCATCCCCTATCTTGTTATTTTACATTTTTACTAGTTTTGGCTATTACTTATCTGTATCGTATCACCTAGCTTTACCGATGGAATCTTTTCACCTTTTAAATGAACATCTCCAGGTAAATCCGGACAAGTTTTAGCATCGAATTTTAAACAAGCGTGCCCTATCTTTTTGAGATTTTTATTTGCTACTTTACCTATTGCTGTAACCGTATACATTTTTTTGCCTATAAATAACTTATCTCCAACTTGTAGGTCTGATTTTAGAACTCCTCCTGAATGTATTATAGAGATTTCACGTAGTTCTGCTGGAGCAGTATTGTTAAATAGTACCATCATTCCTTGTTGCAGTAATTCTTCTGCCAATTCTCCTATTTCAGTAATAGTTGCCTTATACTTTTCCACGTGTTCCTCCCCCTTTTAGAAACCTTTTTAAAGTGATTCTGCCGCAATAATTTGCGGCAGAACTCTTTTATCCAGAATATAATCCAATACTAAAGAAATATGCTATAAGAACTGCAATCGGACCTGTTATTAATCTTGACATCAGTATGGCTGCCACCCCAATCTCGACAGTTTCCGGTTCCGCTTCGCCTAGACTTAAACCTACAGGAATAAAGTCACATCCTACTTGTGGGTTTATAGCAAAAAGTGCAGGTAAAGCAAACTGTGGTGGTATATTGCCTTTACCAATCTCAACACCTACCAATACACCTACAACTTGGGCAATAACGGCTCCTGGTCCAAGTAAAGGCGAAAGTATTGGCAATGCACAGACAACAGCTATAGCTAACATACCAGGTAATGTTCCTGCCAATGGTGAAATAACATTAGCTATCCAATTACCTATTCCTGACTTTAATATAATACCTATCAAAGTTGCTACAAAAGCAATAAAAGGTAATACATTCTTTATTATTTGTTCTATTGTATCACGTCCAGCTTGGAAGAATATACCTACAACTCCGCCCATTCCTCTCCCAATTCTCTCTATTATCCCAACCTTTCGGCTGCTTTCTTCATTACCGCTTTCCTTTGTAAAGTCATCCATATCTTGTTCTTCTACAAAGGTCTCTGGTGTAACGTATTCTTCTTGGCCAGCTTCCAATAATTCAATATTTCCCGGTTTTACACCCGAAACATAAATATCTTCTTTAATATATTGTGCTAGAGGCCCCACTTGACCAGCCGGGGTAAGATTTATTGTAGGGATTCTCTTTTTTGGGTAAACTCCACATCTCGCTGTTCCACCACAATCTATCACAACACAGCATATTTCGTTCTCAGGTACTGATGATTTAAATCCATCATATGCTTTGCCACCTGTGAGCTCAGCTATTCGACGTGCAACGGGATCTATTCCACCACCAGTTACTGAAGCTATTTTGTCTTTACCCTCAACAGGTTTAATAATGAGGGGGCCTCCCCAACCATCTGGTCCTTTATGTATCTTAACTGCCTTATATTTCATTCCCTCTCACCCCTCCTAAACCAAATCTCTTTGTCTCATCATTCTTAAAGTCAGAAATTCGGTAACTATACCTCTTACGAGTATTACTAATACGCCTACTAAGAAATATCTAACAGCCAGTTGACCTAATGGTAAACCTAATTGTTCAATACCTTGGGCTATTCCCATATATACAAATAGTTCTGCTGGATTTGCATGTGGAAATAAACCCACAATTGGATGTACAAAGGATACCGCAGCATCATAGAATGCAGGTTTATACTTTTCCGGTAAAAATCTCCCAAAAGTGTAAGCCATAGGGTTTGTCAAGAAAAATACTGCTAAAACGGGCATTAATGTATAACGCAAAATAGTATATTTCCCTGCAACTTGAGCTATATTGTTAATCCTTTCTTGACCAACAATTTTAACTAGTGCATTAACAGCTGTCATAAGTGTTATAAGTGTGGGTAAAATGCCCCCTGCCAAACCTAAAAATTGTGCACCGCCTTCTTGGAATAGACCAATAAAGGCTTGAGCAAAATTAGCTAATGCATCCATATACAATCTCCCTCCAAATAATAGTTTTAAAGTAGGTTATTAACTTCGCCCCCTTTCTCTTTTTTTGTAGAGGATTCAAGAGAGTCTATAGCTCTATTAATAGCCCTTATTGTGTTTATATTCATTCCTTTTGTTATTTTGCTAATTTCTCTTATTTTCTTACTTTTTAATTTACAAAAAGGCCTTAATCTAGCAAAAACAGTTATACCGCTCATGATCTGTGCATCTACGATAGTGTCTTTATCATCCACTCCTAATATTACTATAGTACCCTTACTGAAGCGACCTTTGACAGTTCCAACTCCTAGTCTGCTATATTTTCTAAACTCTGCAAGTTTAGCTTGAAAGTTTTTTATTTGAAAATAAGTCAAGACCCCCTGAAGAATCCACGCCACAGCTAAAATACTGATTATTTTTATCCACATGATAATTTATCCCCCGATGCTTCCCAATAAAAATTCACCTGTATTTTCATCTGTTATTAATACATCAATGTAATGTCCTTTGAGAGCTGCTAGAATAGCTTCATGCTTTTCTTCACCGCCGGCAACACCTATAACAGTAGGAATGTTTTTTAGACTATCTAGAGAAATGCTTATTACTCTTTGATTTAATTCCGTATCACACACTTTTCCTTCTTTATCAATAAATACCGAACATAAATCGCATACAGCTCCTGACGCTTTTAAATCATTTAATATTGCATCAGTATAATAGCCCGTTTCCAGGATGGTTGGATTTGGCGCTAGGGGCGCACCGATACCAATTAATGCAACGTCCGCGTTAGACCCCAACTTAATACAGTGTCTTATATTAGTATCAGATAAGAGAGAGTCTCTTAAATCACTACTATCAACAATGACGGGAACATGAAGCAATTCCCACTTGCCATTAAATGCTCTGGCTAAATTAATAACAATTTGGTTTGAATGGATATCTAGTATTGATTGACCAACCCCTCCTACTATGGGAACAAATGTAACATCTTTGTTTACCCCTTCTATATATTGTGGTATATGTACTAGAGTTCTTCCCCAAGAAACTCCCACAATATCTTTATCTTTCAAAATTCTTACTAAATATGTCGCAGCAGCTTCAGCTAACGACCTTTTTAACATACTATCTTTTTCAGAAGGAATAATAATAACTTCCCTCAAATCGTACTTATCTTCTAGTTCCTTCTCTAAACCTGTAAAACTGAATTCACTATTTATTTTAATTTCTACTATTCCTTTTTCTCTGGCTTTTTGAAGAAACCTAGATATCGACGGACGAGATACACCATATCTATTAGCTATCTCTTGTTGGGTTTTATTCTCTTCATAATACATTTGTGCTGTTTTTGTTAAGAGTCTTCTTTCCTTCCATTCTGATTTCATTAACATCCCTCTTTGCACATTTGTTCACTATAAAATCATTAGTTCATTGTTATTTTAAATCAGTATTTTCATTTTGTCAACAATTATTTGATATATTATGAACTTTTTTTAAAAATGATACTTCTTTATAGAAAAAAGGTACCCAGCTTATATGCCGGGTACCTTTTATGAAATATCATCCTAATATCAGCCAAACAATGACATTATTTTAAGCAGAATCCAAGTTAAGGGATTAGCACCATCGCAAATACTTGATATGCTAGTAGCGCCTTCTGGGAATTGGAAAGCTGCATCAATAGCTGCCTGTGTATGGAGTGGTGCAACATTTGTTGCGATTAATAAACCCACAGCAATTACCAATGCTCCGATTATTACTGATCTGAAAACATTGCCTCTGCATATTGGGGCGACCATGGCTACCATAAAAGGTATTGTTGCCAAATCGCCAAAGGGTAAAACCCTGTTGCCCGGTACTATTACCGCAAGTAAAATGGTTACCGGAACCAGAATAAGGGCTGTAGCAATAGCAGATGGATGTCCTGTAGCCACAGCTGAATCAAGGCCGATGTAAAATTCTGTGCCTGCAAACTTCTTTTGCATGAACTTTTTAGCTGCTTCTGATACAGGTATTAAACCTTCCATTAGTATTTTCACCATTCTTGGCATTAAGAACATGACGCCTGCCATTGACATTCCTAGATTCAATGAAGCTTTGATATCATATTTTGCAATTAAGCCTAAAATAATTCCTAGAATTAAGCCGACAATTGTAGGTTCTCCAAGGATTCCGAATCTTTGGCTGGCAGTTTCAGGATTTATTTCTATTTTATTAAGTCCAGGTATTTTATCAAATAATTTGTTTAGCGGTATTGCGATAGGCACATAAGCCGCAGAAAAGCCGTGGGGCAGTGAAATTCCAGGTAGACCATAGAATTCCTGAACTATAGGCGCCGTCCAGTCACCAAGCTTAAGGACTATCGCGCAGTTTATTGCAGCAGCTATCATTCCCAGAGTCAAACTTCCTGTAGCTGCCGTCACTAGAGCCCCTGTAAAGGCAAAGTGCCAATAATTCCAAAGGTCCACATTTACCGTCTTTGTTGTTTTAGTCACTAACATGATAATATTTACAGCAAGACCAATCGGTATCACCAGTGCACCGACCCTTGATGCAAAAGCAATTGCAGAAGCCGCAGGCCAGCCTACATCGATTACATCCAACTGCAAACCTGCGTTTTTGACCAAAGCTTCGGCTGCAGGACCAAGATTGCTAGATAAGAGACCGATAACCAGGTTTATACCGATAAATCCAATACCAATTGTTACGCCAGCCCTGAGAGCTCTGCCGGGTTTTTCCCCAAATATTAAACTAAGTATGAAAATTAGTATAGGCAGCATGACTATAGCGCCTAGATCGAGAATAGCATTAATAATAAACATAATGCACATCTCCTTTCCTTATTAATTTTATTTAATAAAGGATTATACTAAATTATAGCTTTTTTAGCCCTTCCGCTATTTTTTTTAAAACTTCTTCTTCGCCTATGCCGGTAATTAAAGGCAGGGCATTAATTACCGGAATGTCGTATTTTTTGCCTATAACGGTGGTTGTAACTATCAAATCAGCTCCATGAACATAAGCTTCCAGTTCAGACACTTTACATTGGGTTATAAGTGTATCGATTCCTTCTTTTTTACAAAGGTTTTCAATTTTATCAGCAACAACTGTTGAAGTGGCGATTCCTGTTCCGCATGCAATGACAATTTTTTTCTTATTCATACAAGTCTCCTTTCTTCAATGATTTACACAATTCTTTTTCTAATGGTTTCTTAACCTCCTTTCCTGAAAAGAACTAATCTTCATCATTCATTAGAAGGGAATTTAATGTGTCGGCCAGTTCCTTTTCATTATTAATACTTATAAGTTTAACAAGGAGTTCTTTTACTTGAAAGATTGATACCAGTTTTTTCAAAACATTAACTTGTACTTTTGGTTCCTTTAAAGCAAGCATAAATAGCAACTTCACATCAACTTCCTCTTCCGGGTTGCCCATTACATTAAATTTAACGGGACTTTTCAAGGTTGCTACAGCGATTCCTGGTTTTAGAACATATTTTGTATCCGCATGAGGAATTGCTACTCCTACTCCATTGGTTGGTAAGCCTGTAGGATACTCTTTTTCTCTATTTAAAACAGCTTGAAGATAGCTTTGTTTAGTATATCCTTTATCAATTAATCTGTTTGCCATCAACGCTAAAATATTATCTTTCTCGACGATGTCTTCATTAAGCATAACAATATCTGCATTTATTAGTGTTGTATGTTGCATGATATTCCTCCTCTAAAATTTGGTATTACATTTTAAATCAAGTATTGTGAATAACCGACCTTACCTATGCTTGCAAAATATATATTTAGCAAGTTTTGTTCCAACCTGCGGCAGTTTTAGTTGTAAACCAGAAAAAATTCTAAAAAGCTATTCTTAACTTCATTTGTATTGCTGCAATTTTTTAGCTTTTTAATAAACTCTTTATTTTTTATTAATCCGTACAGTTTCCTTATTATATCTTTTGAGTCCTCTTTTAATGCCAACATAAAAACACAATCTACCGCTATTTGATCCCACCAGGATATTGCATCCTTAAATATTGCAATTCCAACAGCAGGCTTTATAACATTTTCAGGGCTCCCGTGAGGAATAGCAATTTGATCTATAACTGCAGGACCCATGGCTTCTCTTTTGTATACATCAAGGAAAAATTGCTCCTTAACAAAACCATTATCTATTAAAGTTGTTAGCATTAGATCTAACACTTCATTTTTGCTATTGCAATCCGGATTAACGAGTATGGTTTTTTCGCAAATCAATTTTGTTAGCCTGTTATAGTTGTCACTATTAATTGTTGTTTTTTGTATTATCCCTACTTTCGTAATATCCTTTAGCTTTTCTATACCGGTACCCTGTATTATCTCTTCCAATGAAATGAAAGGTATAGAACCACTTTTCGGATCTACACTACCCACAATCGCAGAAACAGTATACTCTTTTTTAATTCTTTCTATCTTTTCTGTTATGTCCTCCTTATCCATGATCCCCAAAGGGATAATCTGGACCTTTTCCTGAATTCCCGGCAACATCTTCTCAATGAGACTTTTTATTCTTAAAGCTGTTCCTTCACCGGTCATACATAAAGTGATGATTACTCTTTTGTCTTTTGACAACTTTGTTGGTATAAATCTTCCCAAGGCCACTTTATCCTTATCTATGCACTCTACAATTTCATCCAAACTAGTATCCGGCAAAATAGCACGCCTTAAAGCTTCCAATACCATAACCGTATCCACTCTTCCTACAGTCTTTGTCTGAATGCCGGTTTTCTTAGTGATTATTTCGCCAAAAGTTATGAGTGAACCCATGTCCACAAGAAGTAATACTCCTTTGCCCTCATCTACTTTTGATACAACTTCCATAGTCCTTTGAAGGGCAGATTCTGGCTTTTCATCCAGAGACATTTCTATCCCTACAGCGTGATTTACACCTAATAGTCGATTTGCAACTTCTGCCATACCTTGGGCAACCCTACCGTGTGAAAGCACCACGACTCCAACTCTACCCTTTTTCACATCAGAGGCTTTTGTAATTGTTCTTAGATACATTGCAATAAAACCTATTTCATCCTGGGGAATTCTATATCCCGTCAAAACTTCAATGTGCTTTACCATTTCTTTCGCCACACTGTATTCCAGTTTATATTCCCTCATGACTTTCTCCAGTTGAGGATTTACAATAGGTTTTCCTTTTTGAATTCTCTCTAATGTTGCACTTAAATGTACTGCAAGACAATAAAAAAGGTGTTTATCCACTCTGCCAAGGCGTTTTTCCGCAATCTCTGTCACTTTTTCTGCCAACTCAATTATATTTTTACCTACTATTCCTTCCAGGTCCTGCTTTGCCAAGGTTTTATGACTGCTCTCTACCCGTTTAATGAGTTGTTGAAGTTTTACTTCCAATTCTCCTCCTATTACCCTATTTATGGCATCTTGACTTAGACCCCGCAGTTCAAGTTCCTGAAATCTTTCTTCAATATATTGATAGACTTCCCCTGGCAGTGTATATAGGTCTTCTTTTGGTTCAATTCTCAATTCGATTTGTCCTGGTCTCGCTACAAGGTCACCTTTTAATAAAGTTTCAACTTCAGGTTGACGGTTCTGTATTTTTAATAGTCCTCTCCTGGCATGTACCGGTAGATCTACCAAATCAACTTGTAGATAATCCTTTGGCTTACCTACAAAGGTCAGAAAACCTCTGGCACATGCCACTTGTATGTCACTTCTAAGTTGCCCTATATTTCCTGGGCAGTCATATAGCAAAAGCGCCCTTAAGGCCTCCTGGGTTACTCTTACTTTAACTCCTATTCTATCTGCTTCTTTATGGAAAAAATCCTTTATTATACTATATCTCTCGTCAAGAGGTCGTAATGTAAGTGGCGAAAGCTCAATAATCATGGGTATTCTTCGGCGGAAAGTCAAAAGAAGTGATGACTCAATATCTTCTGTAGTAGCAGCAATTATTATGACATTGGCAGTTCGTTCTGTATCCGTCTCTCCCATACGGCGAAATTTTCCTTTATCAATTAAAAAATACAGCAGCTCTTGTCCTTCAGGTGGTAAGCGGTGAACTTCGTCTAAAAACAGAATTCCGCCGTCGGCTTTTTCCACTAGACCCTCTTTCGATACCACAGCTCCGGTATAAGCACCCTTTATATGCCCGAAAAGCTGCGATAACAAAAGCTGCGGGTTTTCAGCGTAGTCCGCACAGTTAAAAATAATAAAGGGAGCATCTTTTTGAAGAGTTCCTGTTTCCAGAGCAAATTCGTACATGGCTTCTGCTAAATTACTTTTCCCTACTCCCGTAGGTCCTAAGATTAATGTATGCAGACCATTAGGAGGATACAAAATGGCTGCTTTGGCCTGTTGAATCTGAGCTTTTAGACTCCCATCAAAACCTATTATCCTATTAAAAGCAGACAATTCTTCAGGGATTTTTGGTACATTTTGTATATTGAGAATCGTTTTCTTACAAGATTCCTCTAAAGGTTCAGCTGCACCATCTCCTCTAATCTCTTTAGCCATTTGGGATATAAGATATCTTGATACATCAAAGCCACTTTCCTTTATAGCTCTTGTAAGCTGTCGGTTAGATATACTTGGATTTTGAGAGAGTATTTTCTTCATTTCTTTAAGTAAATAGGGTTTACGCCGTTCTCTTGAATCAGGTATACTTAGTTCGTTTCTTAATATAGTAACAGCATCTCTTCTTAATTGTAGCATCCTCGCTAGTTGATCATCGGTATAAGGATTTTTTTTGTCTTCTTTTTCGATTAGCTTTATAAGACTATCCTTCATTAATTTCACTCCTTTCTCACAATTTATGCAACATTTATGCCATGGTTATGGAATATTTTGTTGTTACATGCTTTTCACAGAAATGTAACTATTCTTTCATTTATATTAAACAATATATGCCACTATTCCTTCCAAATGGATTGGTAAATGCTTTTTATAATAAAAAACCTCACACATTTTAGATTAAAATTGTGTGAGGTTTTCTCCGATGATAAAGTCAAAATATTACTTCTGCGATCATTAATATTTCAAAATAGAAAGTTAGAAACTATAAGCTTTATTATGCATTTTTTAAGCTGTCAAATATCTCTTGTGGTAGAAACTCTTTTTTTCCCAATGTGAGTAAATGATAATATAAAAAAGCTACTTCTTCTACATAGATAAGATTAAGTAGGGCTTTTTCTAAAGTCTGCCCTGATGCCAATACACCATGATATTTTAATAAACAAACTTCTGATTCTTTTAGGGGTTCAACTATACTTTTTGCGAGCTCTTTACTACCAGGAGCAGCATAGTCCGCAACTTTTATAGGAACACCACCATAATGAACTGCTTCTATAGTAACAGGAAGTATCTCTTTTCCCATACATGCAAAAAGGGTTGCATAACGAGAATGAGAATGGGCGACACCCGTGGCTTCCTGTTTTATCTTGTATGTATTAATATGCATAGAAACTTCTATTGAAGGTTTATATGGTGCTTCAACAATATTACCATCTATATCTACAACTGCTATCATGTCAGAAGTAAGTTCTTCTCGTGAAATACCCGAAGGTGTAATATATACGAGACCTCTCTCTCTATCGATGATGCTGAAATTGCCGGATTTATATTGGCATAAACCAGACTCCTCAGCCTTTTTGGCAATTCGGACCACTTCTCGTCTTATTTCGTTGCTTTTCAATTCTTTCACCTCTCTCAAGCAAATCTCTGTGGTTGCTCATCATACATTTTGTGCTTTTTTAGTTTTCCAGCTTGATTCAATAAACAGATATCATTTCTTCAAAAGCCTCTTCATTTATTATTTTTATACCTAGTTTAATGGCTTTTTCATATTTTGATCCCGGATCTTTCCCGGATACAACATAATTGGTTTTCTTACTAACACTTCCAGTTACTCTACCACCTAATCTTTCAATAATCTCCTGTGCTTCATGACGGCTATATTTTTCTAATGTTCCTGTCAAGACAAAAGTGAGATTTTCCAGGGGTTTATATCCATCTTTCTCCTCTTTGGCCCTAAAACTCAATCCTGCTTTCTCTAGACGGGATAGCAATTCTTTATTTTGCTGTTGTTTAAAAAAGGTAATAATGCTTTCAGCCATTTTTTCACCTATTTCAGGTATGTTAATTAAATCATCATATGTGGCTGATTGTAGTTTTTCCATTGAACCAAAGGCTTGAGCAAGTATTGTACTAGCCTTTGAACCGATAAAGGGTATACCAAGGGCATATATAAGACGGTCTAGGGGCTGTTTCTTGCTGCTTTCTATTGCAGTAATTAAGTTTGTGGCAGATTTATCTCCCATACGTTCCAGATCAACCATATCTTCCTTCTTTAGAAAGTAAATATCAGAAACATCTTTGATTAGGCCTTCTGATAACAATAGCGACACCACAGCCGGCCCCAATCCTCTTATATCCATAGCATCCCTTGAGGCAAAATGAATGATACTCCTTCTTATCTGTGCTGGACAAGCCACGCCTGTGCATCTATATGCAGATTCACCGGCAGCTCTTATAGCATCAGATCCGCACTCGGGACAATAACGGGGCATTTTAAATTCTTTCTCATTTCCCGTTCGCTTTTCTTTCAGTACTTCCACAACTTCGGGTATTATATCTCCGGCTTTTTGGACCAGGACACTATCACCAATGCGTATATCCTTTTCTTTTATATAATCCTCATTATGAAGTGTTGCCCTGCTAACAGTTGAACCGGCTATTCTAACAGGTTTTAAAACAGCATTAGGTGTAAGAGTGCCAGTTCTGCCCACACTGACAATAATATCTTCTATCACTGATACTCTTTGTTCAGCAGGGAATTTATAAGCTATAGCCCAGCGAGGGTTTTTAGCTGTGGATCCCAAGTTTTTTTGAAAGTCAAGTGAATTTACCTTTATTACCATACCATCAATCTCATAAGGTAATAAGTCTCTCTTTCCTCTCCAACTCATGCAGTAATCTATGACATCTTCAAAATTATTAAAGAGTTTAAAATGGGAGTTAACTCTAAACCCACAAGTTTTAAAAAATTCCAGCACCTCATAATGTGTGCTAAATGACATCCCTTCCACATAACCTATACCATACATAAAAGTTGATAAAGGCCTTTTAGCAGCAATTTTGGGATCTAGCTGTCTAATAGAGCCTGCTGCCGCATTACGGGGATTTGCGAAAGGAGGTAGCTCTAAGTCTTCCCGTTCTTCATTGAGCTTTATAAACCCTTTCTTTGGAAGGTATATTTCCCCACGAATCTCTATTAATTTTGGAACTTTACTTTGATCTATATCTAGGCGCAGCGGTACACTCTTTATAGTCTTTACATTTTGAGTAACATCTTCTCCAACTGTACCGTCACCTCGAGTAGCTGCTGTAACTAAAATGCCATTTTCATAGGTAAGTGAAATAGCCAAACCATCTATCTTCAGTTCAACAATATATTCAACTTGATCCCCTACAGATTCAGTAACACGACGGTGAAAGTCTCTAAGATCTCCTTCATTGAAAGCGTCTGCAAGACTAATCATTGATTCCCGGTGAGTAACGCGGTTAAAAGCTGCCAAAGGACTTCCACCAACGCGTTGTGTTGGAGAATCAGTCGTAATAAGCTTAGGAAATTGGCTTTCAAGAGCAATTAGTTCTTGCATCAAGCTATCATATAAAGTGTCAGAAATTTCCGGATTGTCCAATACATAATATTGACGGTTATGGTGATTTATTACTTCTCGTAATTCCTTTATGCGAGATTGGGCTTGAGTTAGGTCCAAAGATTTCACCCTTCCTTGAAGTATTCACTTTAAAATTAATATGACCTATTCTTTATGAAATCCTTTATTGATATATTAGAAAATTTATCACATTTTTATAGGTCTTTACTCAAAATAGAAGCTTTTTTACAAGTAAACCAAAGGTATATCCAACCATTTTCCTTGTGATCAATAATACTCTATATCTTTATTATTGGAGCGTACTTCAACATTAGGTGTTTTTCACCTACTGAAGGAAAAATTATAGAAATCTGTGCATCTTCATCAATTCCGTCTACACCGGTTACTATGCCTTCGCCCCATTTTGAATGCTTGACCTTGTCACCAGGAGAAATGGAGCTGAAAGATTGGCTATCCATAAAAGATCTTCCTTGACTTTGTAGACTCTCAGTCGCTTGCTTTGAAGGCGTTACATTATTAAATGTACCATATGAGGTTTCAGCTATATAATCTGGTGGAATTTCATTTAAAAACCTTGAGGCCATATAGTAGGACGTATTTCCATATATACTCCTTTGCCATGCCCTAGTCATATATAGCTCTCTTTTAGCTCTAGTGATTCCTACATAACACAAGCGTCTTTCTTCTTCTATTTGCTCATTATCTAAAAGTGATCGGGAGTGTGGAAAAATACCTTCATCCATACCTGCTAAAAATACAACAGGAAACTCAAGGCCTTTAGCACTATGCAAGGTCATCAATACAATAGATTGTTCCTTTTCTTCTACATCGTCAACATCGGAAAGTAATGCCAACTCAGTAAGAAAGTCCTCCAAACGGGCTTCAGATGTTCTTTGTTCAAATTCTATAGCGGCACCGATAAACTCTCGAAGGTTCTCTATTCTGCTAATAGATTCTGTAGTAGCCTCATTATAAAGTTCTTCCATATACCCTGTTTCTTCTAAAATGTAACTCATTAAGTCAGATATACTAATTTCCATTGATATTTTTATAAAATCTTCTAACATAAATAAAAACTTTCGAAGCTTATTCTTTAGAGATAGAGTCAATGATGTATTATCAATATTTTTTATTATCTCAAAAATGCTTTGGTTGTTTTCCTCAGATATTACTCGAAGTTTATTAACTGTAGCATTTCCAATTCCTCTTCGAGGCACATTAATAATCCTAGTAAGACTAACATCGTCAGAAGGATTTGCAACAACTCTCAAATAAGATAAAATATCTTTTATTTCCTTCCTGTGATAAAACTTTAAACCTCCCACTATCTTATAAGGAAGACCTGTCTTCACCATGGCCTCTTCCAATACCCTTGACTGTGCATTTGTCCTATATAGAACTGCTATGTCCCCATAACTAATATTTTCTTTGTAAACCTTATCATTAATTTCCCGGGCAATAAAATATGCTTCTTGATGCTCATCTTCCAAAGTAATAAGTTTTATCTTATGTCCTTCACCGTTGTCAGTCCAAAGAATTTTTGTCTTTCGACCAAAGTTATTTTCAATAAGGCTGTTTGCTGCATTTAATATATTTTGAGTAGAACGATAGTTTTGTTCTAATCGAATTACAGTAGCATCTTTAAAATCCTGTTCAAATTCCAGTATATTTCTTATATCGGCACCTCTAAAACTATAAATACTTTGGTCGTCGTCTCCAACAACACACAAGTTTCGGTGTTTATCAGCCATCATTCTAATAAGATCATATTGTGCTAAATTAGTATCTTGATACTCATCCACTAAAATATGATGAAATCTGTTCTGATAATAGGATAATATTTGTGGATATTCCTTAAACAGTTCGACTGTTTTCATAATAATGTCATCAAAGTCTAAAGCATTACTTTCTCTTAAGCGTTTTTGATATAAGTCATATAATCTCGCCATTGTCTCTTCTCGTATATTTTTGGCTTTATCTAGGCACTTACTTGGAGAAAGCAATTGGTCCTTTGCACGTCCTATATAGCTTAAAACTCCTGCAGGTGTATACTTTTTGTCATCAATGTTTAAAGTCTTTAAGCAATCCTTCATCAAAACCTGTTGGTCTTGAGTATCAAATATGATAAAGTTTCTATCATAGCCTATTTTATCAATGTCTCTGCGCAAAAATCTTACACATGCAGAATGAAAAGTACTTACAAACATATTTTTCATACCGGGTAGTATTTGCTCTATTCTTTCTTTCATTTCTCGAGCAGCCTTATTTGTAAAAGTAATAGCTATTATATTTTTGGGATCTACCCCTTGATTTTTTATTAAGTATGCAATTCTGTATGTAAGAACCCTAGTTTTTCCGCTGCCTGCCCCTGCTAAAACAAGCAAGGGACCTTCTGGATGCATCACAGCCTTCCTTTGCTGTGGATTTAGATTATCTAAAAAGTTCATTGAAAACCTCCTAAAATAAAAAGAGCGTGGAGACCACGCTATAGTTCTTGTTGTTTTTTATTAACAAGTCTCTCTAAAATTATCTTATATCCATTAGCACCATAATTCAGATAACGTTTTACACGGCTTATAGTGGCGGTGCTAGCACCCGTAGCTTGTGCAATATCAGTGTAAGTCTGGCCTTCTTTTAACATTTCTGCCACCTGCAACCGTTGGGCCATAGATTTTACCTCACCAATAGTACAGATATCTTCAAAAAAACGATAACACTCTTCCCGATTCTCCAAAAGTAAAATAGCATCTATAAGCTTATCAATATAAGGATCCTTAAGCTTTTTTAGCTCCAAACTTACCCCTCCCTTTACACAAGTTACGGATTAGATATTTTACTTTGCTAATTCTGCGAGAACATAAGTATAAATCCTTAAATTCTTTATGATATCCTCTATCTCAATATATTCGTCTTTTTCATGGGCTAATTCCGGTTTACCAGGAAAAGTAGGACCAAATGCAACACAATTATTAAACATTCTCGCATAAGTCCCACCACCGATGGAAAAACAGTATGCCGGTTCACCGGTAACTTTTTCGTAGGCATATTTCAATTTTTGTATCATAATATTATCCTCAGGTACATAATGAGGTTTGCTGTCTGATATATCCTCAATACTGAAATATTCCGGAGTATTTTTACGTATTGCATCTAATACTTGATCACAATTGTATTCTACCGGATAGCGAATATCCACAGTAACGCTAGCTTTCTTCTGGTCAATATTTACAATGCCCACATTAAAAGTTAAATTACCTGAAATCTCATCATTAAAATCTACACCTAAACCTTTACCACTTGTATCGAGACCTATTTTGTCGTTTAAAAATTCAATAAAACATCTCTGGGGCTTTACAAGATTAAGCTCACACAATAATTTTACTAATAACATAGCAGCATTCTTCCCTTTTTCTGGAGTGCTTGCATGAGCTGATATTCCATATGATTTTATTATAATTATATCATTATCATCTACAATCTCAAAATTTGAAGGCATAGTTTCCTTATATCTTTGGACAGTAGATAAGACTAAATTTCTATCTCCTGAAAGACTTACTTGAGCATAATCCGGGACTACATTATGGCGAGTTCCACTTTCAAAGGACAAGATTTTTATGCCGCTTTCACTATTCTCACAGTCAAATGAGCTGTTAAGAGTAAATGTAAGGATTCCTTTTTCTCCATTAATAATTGGATAATTAGCATCTGGTGAAAAGCTCATAGTGGGAGCTTCGTCATGTTTTAAATAATACTCCATACATTCTGAGTTGGTTTCTTCATCAGTTCCAAAGATAACTCTGACTCTTTTATTTAGTTTTATACCGGCATCTTTAAGTGATTTTAGTGCAAACAATGCTGCCATAGCCGGTCCTTTATCGTCAATAGCACCCCTGCCATATATTTTATTATCATGGATTTCACCATTATAGGGAGGATAAGTCCAACCACTGCCTTCAGGGACTATATCTAGATGTACCAAAATCCCAATCATCTCATCCCCCTCACCCCACTCAGCCCATCCAGCATAATTTTCCAGATTTTTGGTCCGTAAACCAAAACTTTGGGCTAGATTAAGAGCATATTCCAAAGCCTTAGCAGGTCCTTCACCAAAAGGCATGTTGGGCATAGGGTCCCCTTTTAAACTTTTTATTTTTAAAATTTCTCTTGTCGCCTCTATTAGAGGTTCTTGATTATTTGCGATGTATTTTTCCATTGGTATCCCTCCAAAATTAAGTCAATTCGCATCAAAGGGGGCTTACTATAGTATTCCACTTTTTTATGCTAATTCCTTTTTTTATTTTTTCTTAAAAAACAATAATTCCTTATATTAATCTTTTCCTAAAATCCACATATCAAAAGCCAATCGATCTATCAAAATACTTTAGCACCATATACATAGTTGTAAAATTTACTTTAGTTAAAGTATTATATAAGCTATTTATTTTATTTAAACTTGCTCTTGGCATGATATGTTATGGGCATCCATCTTCTTTTGTTATGTATGTCTAAAAAAGCAGCCATTAGGCTGCAAAGATTAAATAATTATCCTTTTTACAATTTGTGTTAAGAAAGCAAAACCTGTTCCTAAAAATGCACCACTTAGTACATCAGTAGGATAGTGCATTCCTGTATATATCCTAGACACCCCCACTATAGTAGCAAGTGAGTAACTAACATAACTATAAGAGGGAAAGTGTATAGCTATAATTACTGCTAACGAGAATCCGGCAGTAGTATGACCAGAGGGAAAAGAACAATCCTTTAAAAGTTTCCTCCAAAATGTATGGACTTCAGGTATTACGAGATAAGGTCTTTTGCGATTTATGGTATTCTTAAAAAGCTGCACTATTCCCTGGCTACCAGTAATGGTTACAAAAGCTTCAGCAGCAGCAACTTTAGCCTCAGCTTGGCCAAATAAATATAGGAAAAGACATGTGAGAATAGTAAAGGTTGCCCCTCCCATATGAGTTATCCGGGGCATACAAATATCTAACATTCGGCATTTTATTCTTTTATTGATATATACAAATAACCGTGTATCTTTGTGATGAATAAAATCCCAAAGCCCCTTCAATAAATATCCTCTCCTCTATTTATTATGCTAATCAACCACTTCAACAAAAATCCCATTTTTCTTTACCGCTTCAATCAATGGGTTAATAATTTCACCATGTTTTTGTATTTCAAATGCCGACCTCAGTGATTTGCCAACAACAATATAAGAAATCTTATTTACTTTAGAAAAACGCGCTAATGTTTCGTAAATATTTTCTCCAGAAAGAATTGAGACATTTCCTCCTAAGCTTTTGGCTGTTTCAAATAATTCAAGTAATAACTTATGTTCTTTTAATTCCTTGTTTAGATCGTGCTTATTATTAACATAGGTTACTACAAACTGGCCGGCCATTTCTTGCGCCCTGGCAGCACCTCTTTCTATTAATCTCTTACAGCTTTTTTGTGGTGTCACACATATCATAATTCTATGCTGCACTTCAGGGTCAAAAACGACCATTAGCATATCTCCTCTCCAGTTGTTAAAGAGTTCTTTTTTATTATATATTAAACAACCGCTTTTAGCAATTAAATTATAAGTAAAAAACAAGGGCGACCATTTATTTATTCACTGTTCGCCCTTGTTTAAAAATAAGTTTTACTTATTTTAATTTGACACTATTCTAAACTCAAGACTTAACCTAACCCCCGGTATAGCCAAATTCCATCCTGTTATTCTGTAGACACCCGGTCTCGTAATTATACCATCACCTCTTTGGTTCCATACCTCACGATAAACCTTTTCCTCTCCAGGCTGAAATCTCTCTGTTGATAGAGCTTGAATGAATGCTCTATTCTGTGACCATTGCCATATTAGTCTATCATCACGGGTCACCCTAAAATCTACTCTTTGCGATGTCCTATAAGTTAGGGTTAAAGGCACTCTTAAAATATTTTTCTTTACTAATCGAATTACTATTGGTTCCCCCATTCTATAAACATTTTTATTTATAGAAAATGTAAATTCAACACCATCAAATGTTCTTCGCACTACCGGCCTTCTTGATGGCGGCGGCGTTGGCGGAGGCGTTGGCGGAGGTGTAGGTGTTGGTTCTGTCGGATGACATGGCGGACAATCTGGTGGTGATGGGGGCATTGAATCCGAAGACGGTATTATTAGCACCTGTCCGACAAAAATCAAGTCCGGATTTGTCAAGTCATTTGCCTCCATAATTGCTGTTACAGTGGTTCCGAATCTTGCTGCTATCGATGACAATGTATCCCCTGCACGAACTATATATCTTGTCAAGAGAATATTCCTCCTTTTTTGTTTTTTCAAAAGAAATAATTCTATTCTAATTTAATATATGTTATGTTCTTAGTATAATAATGGTGAAAAAGATAATAAATAAAAAAGGATATCTAAAAAATAGACATCCTTAAAGTTTATAGTTTTCAATGTTATGAAGTGTAGTAGTTAACATGTTTACAATCACTTTTTTCTAAAGCAATATGTTTATCTTTTGCTGGTTTTAGAGCCTTTTCTATTACCTCATCCATATTGTTTACTAAAATAAAACATAGATCATCCTTTACTTTTTGGGGAACTTCCTCTAGGTCTTTTGTGTTCTCTTCAGGTAAGATAATTGTTTTTATTCCAGCTCTGTGTGCAGCTAAAACTTTTTCTTTAATACCTCCTACCGGTAAAACCCTACCCCGCAAAGTTATTTCACCTGTCATTGCTACTGTTCTATCCACTGGTTGACATGATAATGCTGATATAAGAGCACAAGTTATAGTAATTCCCGCTGAAGGACCATCTTTAGGAATAGCACCCTCAGGAACATGAATGTGTATATCATATTTCTCATGAAATTTTTCATCTATATTTAATTCCTGAACTCTTGATCGAACATAGCTATATCCAGCATGAGCCGATTCTTGCATGACATCTCCCAATTTGCCTGTAAGTATTAATTTGCCTTTACCTTTCATCACGCTAACTTCAATATTTAGTATATCACCACCAACCTCAGTCCAAGCAAGACCGGTTGCTACACCTATCAAGTCTTCTTTTTCTAAAGTACCATAATGAAAACGGGCTACTCCCAAAAACTTTTCAACCATGTCTATATCTACATCAATAGTTTTCTTTTCCCCTTCAACAACTGCCCGAGCAATTTTTCGGCAAATATTTGCAATTTGTCGCTCTAAATTACGGACTCCTGCTTCGCGAGTATAGTTGCGTATCACTTTCATTAAAGCATCATCTGTAAAGGTAACTCCAGAAGGAGAAAGCCCATGTTCCTTTAACTGTTTAGGAATAAGATGCCCTTTGGAAATTTCCATCTTCTCATCTTCAGTATATCCGGGTATTGTAATTGTCTCCATTCTATCTAAAAGGGGACGAGGAATATTGTATAGAGTATTGGCGGTTGTTATAAAAAGCACCCTTGATAAGTCAAAAGGTAGCTCAATATAGTGATCTGAAAAATTGCTGTTTTGTTCCGGATCCAATACTTCCAATAAAGCAGAAGCTGGATCTCCTCTAAAATCAGCATTCATCTTATCTATTTCATCTAACAAAAAAACGGGATTTTTTGAATTAACTTGCCTCATGCCCTGAATTATCCTACCCGGCATTGATCCTACATAAGTTCTACGATGACCACGAATTTCAGATTCATCTCTTACACCGCCTAAAGAAACTCTGACAAATTTTCTACCCATTGCCCTAGCAACTGACCGCGCAAGAGATGTCTTTCCAACTCCTGGTGGACCTACAAGACAGAGTATAGGACCTTTTATCTTTCCTGACAACTTTCTCACTGCCAGAAACTCTAAGATCCTTTCTTTAACTTTAACAAGACCATAGTGATCTTCATTTAAAATTTGCTCTGCAGCTTTAATATTTACGCTGTCTTGAGTATATTTATTCCACGGCAGGGATACCAGCCAATCTAAATATGTTCTTATTACAGAAAGTTCTGCTGCTGAAGGTGGCATTTTTTCTAACCGTTCAACTTCTTTGAGCATTTTTTTCTTCCAGTTCTTCCCCAACTTCAAGAGCAACTATCTTTTCCCGATATTCTTCAGCTTCGGTAGTTTTTTCATCTTTTTGACCCAATTCTCTTTGAATGGCTTTCATCTGCTCTCGCAAATAAAACTCTTTTTGGTTTTTCTCTATTTGCTTTTTTACTCTGTAATTAATTCTTTTTTCAATTTCCAGTATTTCAATCTCTTGTGAAATTATATCGAATAATAACTCCAGTCGCTTATTAAAAGGAAGAGTTTCCAATATCTTCTGCTTCTCTTCTATCTTTATAGTCAAATGTGATGCAACTATATCTGCAAAACGTCCTGGATTTGTAACATTTCGCAAAGAAACTAGGAGATCAGATGATAATTTTTTAGTTAGCTCCATATAACGCTCAAATAGACCGAGGACACTTCTAATTAAAGCTTCTTCTTCTGCATTTGCCCTTTCTTCATCTTCAAATATTTCCTCAATATCCACCTTAAAAAAAGGTTCACTTTGAACATAATCCAGAATAACCGCTCGATTAAGTCCTTCTATTAAAACCCTTATGGTATCTTGAGGCATCTTTAATAATTGTTTTATTTTTGCCACTGTGCCAGTTGTATAAATCTCATTTTTATCAGGATAATCCACTTTTGCATCTTTTTGGGCTACAAGTAGTATCTTTTGGTCTCCAACCATAGCTTCTTCGAGAGCTCCAATTGATTTATCCCTTCCTACATCAAAATGCAAAACCATGTTTGGAAACACCAGTAGGCCTCGAAGAGGCAACAGTGGTATAGTTCTATTAGATTCAGCTTTCGCCACTTTGTCCCCCCCTATTCAGTGGTTTACACTAAAATTCTCGTTACTTAATATCTATTCGATACTTTTTTATTAAATCCTTCATTATAAAATTTTTGCTATTAAACTGAAACAGTATTAGTTCTAACATTAATGCCATATGGATGCACTACATGTTCTATTACCTCTTCAATTCGGTCAACAGCAATAATATTAATATCAAGAGTTTTAAATATATCTTGCCAGTTTTCTTTTGGAATTATGACGGTCTTGGCACCGGCTCTTCTTGCAGCTTCAATTTTTGGCACAATGCCACCTATAGGTTTCACATATCCTCTCACAGACAATTCTCCTGTCATGGCAATATGATTGTCTACTAAGATACCTTTTATGGATGAATATATGGAAACCGCAATTGTTACACCGGCTGATGGCCCATCTATTGGTATTCCACCAGGAAAGTTTAAATGTATGTCATAATCTCTAGGATCTATATTTAAATATTTTCTAAGTACAGTCATTACATTATCTACAGAACCCCTTGCAGTGCCTCTTCTTTTTAGCCTGTGTGAACTTCCCCCCATTTCTTCTTCATCAACGACTCCAGTAACTAATAAAGTTCCTTGACCCTTATCTGTCTCTATGGCAGTTGACTCTATTTCCAAAAGTGTACCCATATTTGGACCATAAACAGCAAGACCGTAAGCAAGGCCAACTTGTGCAACCGGACTTATCTTTTTTTCTGGTCTTGGAGAATATTGGCCACTATTTATTACCCATTCCACATCTCGGGCTTCAATTCGTTTTCTTTTTTCAGATGTTGCTAATCCTGCTGCCATTTGTATTATGTTGACGGATTCTCTTCCGTTGTTTGCATATTTTTTTATAGTATTTATCGAAAGCTCATCTATTTCAAATTCTATTTTCTTTACTGCCTTTTGTATAATCTCACCGATGTCCTCTGATGAAAGAGGTTTAAAATATATCTCCAAGCATCTGGAACGAATAGCAGGTGGAATTTCATCAGGCGTCCTTGTTGTGGCACCAATTAATCTAAAATCTGCTGGTAAACCTTTTTCAAATATATCGTGTATATGGCGCGGTATATTTGTATCTTCACTGCTATAATATGCACTTTCCAAAAATACCTTTCGATCTTCGAGCACTTTTAAGAGTTTATTCATTTGAATAGGATGTAGTTCCCCAATTTCATCTATGAACAAAACACCCCCATGGGCTTTAGTGACAGCACCAGGTTTAGGTTGAGGCACACCTGCCATACCGAGTGGTCCTGCACCTTGGTAAATGGGGTCATGCACTGATCCTATAAGTGGATCAGCAATTCCCCTTTCGTCAAATCGAGCGATAGTGGCATCAATTTCTACGAATTTTGCATCAGGGCTAAAGGGAGAACCAGGTGTATTCTTAGCCTCCTCAAGAACCAATCTGGCAGCAGCAGTCTTCCCAATACCTGGAGGACCGTATAATATTACATGCTGGGGGTTTGGACTACACAAAGCAGCTCGCAAAGCCTTTAAGCCATCATGTTGACCCACAATTTCATCAAACGTTGATGGTCTAGTTTTTTCAGCTAAAGGTTGAGTTAGAGAAACTTGCCTCATTTGTTCCAGTTTTTCCATTTCTTTACGGGACTCTCTATCTATTGCCACTTTGCTTCCTTGTTGGCTTTTTAGCAAATTTAAGAAATAAAGCCCGATAACGATGGCAAAAAAAACCTGAATTAGTGTTAGTATGTTTAAAGTTATATTCATTAAATATTTCCTCCCTCGCCGAGCTTTCAAATCCAAAGACTTTTCACTGTTTATATTATTGATTAATAACCGCTTTTTTATAAGTTCGGGAAGAAAAACAAATGAAATAAAAAAGCACAGGAGGTTTTTTAATAAACCAACCTGTGCCTTATCATCGCTAAACCTTCGTTATGCTGTTACTTCTTTCTTTTTACCTTTTTTTCTATCTGATGTAACAATAATTGGTTCTTCACGATTTAATACTACTTCTTTCGTAATTACGCATTTTGCAATATCAGAGTTACGTGGAAGTTCATACATAATATCCAGCATTATTTCCTCTAAAATGGACCTTAAACCTCTTGCTCCGGTTTTTCTGCGAATAGCTTCCTGAGCCACCACTGCAAGAGCATCATCAGTAAATTCCAACTGTGAATTGTCCATTTCGAACAGTTTCTGATATTGTTTTACGAGTGCATTTTTGGGTTCTTTCAATATACGTATTAAGGATTCCTCATCAAGAGCTGACAGGGTAACAACTACCGGAATTCGACCAACAAATTCAGGTATTAGACCGTACTTCAACAGGTCCTCTGGCATCAGCTGTTTTAAAATTTCACCAACATTTTTTTGATCCTTCCCCTGAATTTCAGCTTCAAATCCTATTGTCTTTTTGCCTATTCGGTTTTGTATTATCTTGTCAATTCCTTCAAAAGCTCCCCCACAAATAAAGAGGATGTTTGTAGTGTCAATTTGTATGAATTCCTGATGGGGGTGTTTACGTCCACCTTGAGGTGGAACACTAGCTACAGTCCCCTCCAGTATCTTAAGCAATGCTTGCTGTACACCTTCCCCAGAAACATCACGGGGTAATTGAAGGATTGTCAGATTTTCTTGCTATTTTATCTATTTCATCAATATATACTATGCCTCTTTCAGCCTTTTCAACATCATAATCAGCTGCTTGAATAAGTTTTTAGAAGAATGTTTTCCACATCTTCTCCCACATATCCTGCTTCTGTTAAAGAAGTAGCATCGGCTATAGCAAAAGGTACATTTAATATCTTTGCAAGAGTTTGAGCCAGAAGAGTTTTCCCACTGCCTGTAGGCCCCAACATAACAATATTACTTTTTTGTAGTTCTACATCGTCATTTTTGTTCTGGTAATTAATTCTTTTATAATGATTGTATACTGCTACAGAAAGGGTTTTCTTGGCTTGTTCCTGACCTACTACATATGAATCAAGAATTTCATTGATCTCATGAGGTTTTGGTATATCTGTAAAATCCATTTCTACATCGTCGCCAAATTCCTCTTCTATGATCTCGTTACATAATTCGATACATTCATCACAGATGTAAACACCGGGACCTGCTACCAGTTTGCGCACTTGATCTTGTGTCTTGCCACAAAAAGAACATTTAAGCTGACCCTTTTCATCACTGAATTTAAACATCATACACTCTCCTTTCCGGCTTACTTCCTCTTGTAAATCACCTCGTCAATCACTCCGTACTCCTGTGCTTCTTTTGACGACATGAAATAATCTCTATCTGTATCTTTTTCTATTTTTTTAATAGATTGCTTTGTATGATTAGCCAAGATTCCGTTTAACAGTTCTCTTAATTCAAGAATTTCTTTTGCATGGGTTTCAATATCAACAGCTTTTCCTTGAACTCCACCCCATGGCTGATGAATCATTATCCTAGAATGGGGCAATGCGTATCGCTTGCCTTCAGCTCCTGCTGCCAAGAGAACCGCTCCCATACTTGCGGCTAGCCCCATACACATGGTAGAGACATCAGGCTTTATATACTGCATGGTGTCATAAATAGCTAATCCAGCTGTCACAGAGCCACCAGGGCTATTAATATAAAGCCGAATATCTTTATCGGGGTCTTCTGATTCAAGATATAACATTTGTGCTATGGCAAGGCTTGCCACTGTATCATCAATGGATGTCCCTATAAAAACAATTCTTTCTTTAAGAAGTCTTGAAAAAATATCATAAGCTCTTTCGCCGCGATTAGTTTGTTCCACTACCATAGGTACTAAACTCAATTCTACATTACCTCCTTTATTTATCAGTATCCATATTGTTATCGGCGTTATCTTCAGCTTTGTTATCTTCTTTATTATCTTCTTTTTTCTCTTTTATTACAGCATTTTGAATAAGAAAATCAAATATTTTTTCTGTCCAAATTGAGTCTTTAATTCGTTCCTTGTCTTCTGCTTTTAGATTTTTTTCGTAATCTTCTACGCTCTTTTTATAAGTATCCGCTAGTTCTTTTATTTTATTATTAAGTTCCTCATCTGTTACAGTAATATTTTCTCTATTTCCTATTTCCTCTAAAAACAAGAGAAGATTTAACATTATCTTTTGCTTGGTCACGAAAACGCTCCCTAAATTCTTCAGGTGTTACCCCTGTTGATTCTAAGTAAGTTTTTAAATCATATCCACTAAATCTTAAATTAATAGCAAAGTCCATCATTAATCTTTCTATTTCATGATCTATCATTACATCTGGAACATCTATCTCAGCATTTTCCATCAATTTGTTAACTATAGATGCCTTTAATGAACCTTCTTCAACTGATTTAGCTTTTTGTTGTAATTTCTCTTTAATATCCCTCTTTAATTCATCCAAAGTTTCAAATTCGCTTACATCTTTCGCAAATTCATCATCTATTGGTAACAGTTCTTTCTTTTTAAGCTCTTTTAAATGAACATTAAATACAGCATCTTTACTTGCCAATTCTTTGACATTATAGTCATCAGGGAATTTAACATTTATATCTTTAGTTTCACCTACAGCCATGCCGATAACCTGCTCTTCAAAACCTTTAATGAACATTCCAGAGCCTAATTCAAGTGGATAGTTTTCCGCAGTACCTCCATCAAAAGGTTTATCATCAACTGTCCCTTTAAAATCAATTACTGCAATATCATATTCTTTAGCTGGTCTATCTTCTACAACAACAAGTCTAGAATTTCTCTCCTGAATTTTAGCTAATTCTTTTTCTACTTCACCATCAGTTACATTATACACGAATTTTTCTACTTCTAAACCTTTATATTCTTTAAGATTTACTTCAGGTTTTACTGTTACTTCAGCTGTAGCTTTTAGTGGTTGGCCTATTTCAATCTGCTGAATGTCAAATTTCGGTTGATCTACAGGCTGCAGTTTAAATTCCTCTACCCCTTTCTTATATGCTTCAGGTAATAGAATCTGGACTGCATCTTCATAAAACACTTCAGGCCCGTAATGTAATTCCACCAATCTTCTAGGAGCTTTGCCGCGCCTAAAACCAGGTACATTAAATCGTTTGGCATTCTTTTTATATGCCTGTTCAATTGCTTTATCAAAATCAACTTCATCTACCTCGAAGTTTAAATAAGCGGTGTTTTTCTCTATTTTTTCCAGATTTACTTTCATTATGCTCCTCCTTGCAATTACCGTTAATTCATTTTCTCTCTAAATGCGATTATATTATAGCATAAATAAATAACTCAATCCATGAAATATTATCAAACTTTTATTAATAAAACAACACCTCGGTATGGACCGAGGTATGAAAGCCAATATTTTTATTATATGGTGCGGGCAAGAGGATTTGAACCTCCATGGAAAATCCACCAGATCCTAAGTCTGGCGCGTCTGCCAATTCCGCCATGCCCGCATGGTGGGTCATGGAGGACTCGAACCTCCGACACCCTGATTAAAAGTCAGGTGCTCTGCCGCCTGAGCTAATGACCCATGGCTGGGGCGGCAGGATTCGAACCTACGCTGCAGGAGCCAAAGTCCTGTGCCTTACCACTTGGCGACGCCCCACTGTAAGATGTCAAATGTCGGAGTGTTTTTCTGACCTCTGACTTCTGTTAATGTTATATTTTGGGGTGAATAGTGGGATTCGAACCCACGGCCTCCAGAGCCACAATCTGGCGCTCTAACCAACTGAGCTATATCCACCACGCATGGCGCACCCGAGAGGATTCGAACCTCTGGCCTACGGATTAGAAGTCCGTTGCTCTATCCAGCTGAGCTACGGGCGCATTTGGAGCGGGAAACGGGATTCGAACCCGCGACATTCAGCTTGGAAGGCTGACGCTCTAGCCAGCTGAGCTATTCCCGCATGGTCGGGGCAGAGGGATTCGAACCCCCGACCCCATGGTCCCAAACCATGTGCGCTACCAAACTGCGCTATGCCCCGGCTAATAAAGACAATCATTAGTATACAATAAATAGCCTTTCGAGTCAAGAACATTTTAACATAACTTTTAAGGTTTTTCAAACCAGCTTTTCAAAAAATATTCATGAAAAAAGACGTTTCTTTAATTTACTCAAAGCTTTTGCCCTATGGCTTATCCTATTTTTTTCATCTGTGGAAATCTCTGAAAGGGTTTTTCCTAAAGCCGGTATAAAAAAAACAGGATCATAACCAAAGCCCTTTTCTCCTCGAGGCTTATCAGTGATAAAACCCTCGAGAGTCCCCTGTTCTAATATTGTTTTTCCATTGGGAAAAACAAGGGCCAGGCTGCACACAAAGCGAGCCTGCCTTTGGTTTGCAGGAATATTTTTCATTTCTGATAGAAGTTTTTTTATATTGTCTTCATCAGTTGCATTAACACCTGCATATCGAGCAGAAAATATACCAGGTTTACCATTTAATGCAGTTACTTCAAGACCTGAATCATCAGCTAACGCAGGATAACCAGTTTTTTTAACTACAGTGGTTGCTTTTAATAAAGCATTTTCATTAAATGTTTTTCCTGTTTCAAATATCTCTATATTAGGGAAATCTAATAAGGATACGATTTTAAAAGATTCCCGTTCAAGCATATTTTTGAATTCTAACAATTTCCCTTTGTTTTTTGTTGCAGCTACTAAGATATCCATCATAAAAGCCACCACTCAAAAATCTATAAGCATTTTTTTCTGGATCTGTATAAGCTCAGAGATACCCTTAAAAGCCAAGTCCATCAAATCGTTCATATCAGACCGAGTAAATGGAAAAGCTTCACCAGTTCCTTGTATTTCCACTATCTGCCCCTCGTCAGTCATCACCAAATTCATATCAACTTGGGCTTGAGAGTCTTCAGTAAATCTTAGATCTAGCAGCTTTTCACCATCAACAATTCCAACACTGATAGCCGCAACGTAATTTTTTATAGGGTTAGTTTCAATTAACTTATTATCTTTTAAAAATTTAACAGCATCAGCTAAAGCAATAAAGGCCCCTGTTATGGCAGCTGTTCTGGTCCCTCCATCAGCTTGTATTACATCACAATCCAGCCAAATTGTTCTTTCCCCTAATGCTGAAAGATCTACTACAGACCTTAAGACTCGCCCTATCAATCGTTGAATTTCCATAGTTCGACCGCTAGGTCTTAATGTTTCACGCATATTCCTTATTTCAGTAGCTCGAGGCAGCATGGAGTACTCTGCTGTAATCCATCCTTTCTCCTTGCCTCTTAAAAAAGGAGGAACCTTATCATCTACCGTAGCAGTGCAAATAACTTTTGTATCTCCAGCCTCTATAAGTACTGAACCTTCAGCATATTTATTAATGTTTTTTGTAATTGTTATAGGACGTATTTCATCATTGGCTCTTCCATCCACTCTTGGCAAAAACATTCATCCTCTCTTTAGAAAAAATAATATGTATTTAACTTTAAATGCCATCGGGATTTACATACAAAGGCTTAAAAATCGGTGTATCAAGAACAGTGCCTTCCGGTAATGCCCCAGCATCGCCTTCTATCTGCAAGCTAACTGTTTCGACTCCGGGGAATTCTGAAACTGTTAGCACAACAGAATTAACAATTGACTGCTCTGCATCAATCCCCCCGCCGTATCCTTCTATTTCTTTTGAGAAATTTACTACTACCTCATTATCTTTTTGTATAACATCAAGTACCTTTGTATCTTTTGGTAACACAGACACTAAACCACTGTTGTCTAAAGGCCCTTTAACCAATTCTTGCAAAGTCGTTTTTATATTGTTCTCACTTTTTGGTACCATACGGGTCACTGGGACAAAATAGTTAAAATTGCCATCTGAACTTAGACCTTTAAAATATAGAGTTACAGGAATAAAGTCTTCAGATTCGATTGATGTTTCAAGATTTATGTATTGACGGCTAAGAGTTTCCTCTAACTTAATACCGTGTGTAGTTTCATTAAGTCGTTTTCCGTCTACTAAAATTTGTACTCGGTCTATAGTTGGAAATTCAGTTAAAGTATATACAATGGAGTTAATAGCATTTTGTTCTGATTTTTTATCTGAAGTATTAAGTAAGTTAGAATTAAAGTCTACTTTAGCTACTCCGTCCCGTATCGTCATTCCTATTACTTCAGTTCCTTCAGGCAATGAAGGTCTTAAATCTTTTTCAGCAAGTTCTAAACGAGTTTCCTCACGATCAACAAGGATATCCAACGTGGCTTTTGCTATTCCCTCTACCCATGGTATATCTTTCGTAACTGGTACTAAAAGATCATTCTCATTAATAAAATAAAGAACTGTTTTCCTAAGATGTGCTAAAGTCTCTTCAGAGTTTTCATCAGGTTCGGGACTCTCTTCCAAAGGTGGCTCTCTCCTTAAAAATCCACAAGCTGAAGCACTAATGATTAGAATAAATATAATCATCAAACAAATTATCTTTTTCGGCATAATTAGACCTCCTCTTTTTAAATCTAATTAATATATATTAATGAAGAGGTATTTTATGCCGGGAAAAGACAACTATTTATTATTTTTTCAGGGTTTGTCTAAAGTATCCCCCTTTGCTTGCTCTAGTATCCATTATAGTAACAAAAGCTGTACTATCGTTTTCATCTATAAATCGTAAAAGGCGTTTTAATTCTTTTCGTGGCATTGATACAATCAAAATCTTCTTAACTCCTTCTTTACCCTGACCTTCAAAAGAAGTTACGCCAAAACCCATTTCCCTAATTGATGTACAAGTCTCCTCCTGCTCGGTTATTATCTGTATGGTAGTAAGACCAATAGCAAGTTTTTCTTCAATATAGGTTCCTATATAATTCCCGGTTGCAAATCCTAAAGCATATACTATTAAGTAAACAGGATTCTCTAAGCTATTAACAACTTTGTTTAAAGCAGTTATATAAATAATGACCTCAAAAAAGCCAATCATTGCAGCATATAAGCCCTTCCCTCGAACAAGCATCAAGGTTCGCATAGTGGTCAGGGATACATCCACAACTCGAGCAAAAAATATGAACAAAAAACCCCCTATTAACGAACTCAAATTATTATACCTCCTGCTGTAGGTGATTTATTTTTTCAAAATTCAAAGTAATAATATCAGAAGCTATGTTAACTGTCAATCAGTTCTGCCGCTCAGATAATCCATTATTCCTTGGAATATTCCCTCAGCTGCTTTCTGTCTAAACTCATCTGTCATCAAAAGTGCAAGATCGTTTTCGTTCGTCATAAAAGCTACCTCTACTAAAGCAGAAGGCATTTTGGTTTCTCGTGTAACTACAACACCAGGGCGTTCAACGATACCTCTATCTTTTAAACCAACATGTCTTGCCATGGCATTTTGTATAGCTTGGGCAAAAATAGCGTTTTCCGGTCTCGGATAATATAAGGTTTCTGTACCAGTAGCCCCGCTGCCAGCAGAATTGTTATGAATACTAATAAACAGATCAGCATCAAGTTCATTTGCAATTCCTGCTCTTGTATATAAATTTACAAAGGTATCATCATCCCTCGTCATTTGAACCATTACACCGTTAGCTTCTAAGAGAGCCTTCAACTTTAAGCTAATATCCAAATTTAAGTCTTTTTCCATAATGCTACCTACCACAGCACCGGGTTCGCTTCCACCATGCCCAGGATCAATAACTATAAGCTTGTTTTTCAACGGTGACCTATGCAAGGCTAGTCGAATTATATCTGAGGGCGGTGAGGAGAGCATCTCATAACTGGTAAAAGTGTTTAAGTTGACTACTATTTCAATATTATAGTTCTTTACTCCCTTCACCTTGACAAGCTGTATATTATCTATAATATTATCCCTCACATTTATTACATTTTGATTCATCAGTTTTTCGCTTACTGCTATACTAGGTACTACAATTTTTAATTGCCTTTTATTTCTATCTGCTTTTAGTTCATAACCAATTTCGCCACTTGCATGGATTTCTATAATGTCCATATCTGTCTGACTTGTCACTTCTACATTCTCAACTGTATTTACATCGGAAAAAACCACTGAATATACATTGCCATTTTGAAAAACTTGATAATTAATATCTTTTTTCAAATCAAATACCGTTCTAAACGTACTTTCTGTAAATTGTCCAAAACGAATATTCTTCACATAATCATTATGTGAAACTTTGGGAGGCTCAATATGCCCAAGCATTGTATCACTAATATCCAAAACCAATCTGTCCGGGTCTGTCAGGAAAAAATATTCCATCTGTGAAGGATTTGTTGTCTTTAAATTAACTATAAACTCATCTTTATTATTTTCAATGGTTATATCTTCAACTATATTTTCAAATGTCAAGATCACACTTTTTTTGTCTTCAGATTGGTATGTGCGATAAGCCACACCAGGTTGCAGTTCCAACACAATGCGAGTCACAGGCGGCTCACTAAATATTTCTCCTGCAATAGCTTTGTCCAAATAATTATCGTATATATATAAGGCATTTTTCATTGTATCCATACGACCTGTTATATCTATTGCCAACCTATTTTCTTCTTTTATTTCAATTACATTATACTCTAGGGATTTATCACCTTTTATTATTACTGAAGGTTTCCCCTGTATATTTTCATAAGAAAAGTCTATAATTTTTGCTCCAGATTGATTCGCGATAATAACTCTTCGCAAATCATTATCCCAATCGACTTCTGCTCCAAATGTTTCTCCTATGAAACGAAGGGGAACCATTGTCCTGTCATTTACTATTTGTGCCGGGACATCTAAATAAACCTCTTGACCATTCACATAGGCTTTTTTACCATCTATATCAAATACAATAGTTTTGGAATGAGTGATTACCTCTACAAGCCTTTTGTCATTGTTCCAAAAAACTTCAGCTCCAAGATTTTCAGAAACCAAACGCACTGGTACTAATGTGCGATTGTCGACAATTATTGGTGGTACATCAGATTCTATTTTTACATCATTTATGTATATTTCTATTGGCTTTAAAGAAGCATTACCGTGAATTGGAAAACTTAACGACAAAATACAAGCTAAAATGACTAGAGTAATTTTTTTTAACATGGTGTGAGACCTCCTGCAGTGATTGCTGCTTCATTTTTTGCTCTTTTATATACTTCGACTTTATCTTTCAAATTCCTCTAGGAAAAGGCAAGTGTAATGGAATTGTAAAAAAAGTGGGCTTACCAAAGTAAGTCCACTTTTTTCATATCATTGATAATCGATAATCTAGTCTGTTAAGATATTATACCATTTGTCAGGTTTTATAGGGTTTTCAACACTCACATTGCTAGTTACATATCCATACTTAGTTCCATTAAATAGAAACTGCACTTTTTCAATGTCATCAATTGCAGTCAATGTCCTTACTACTGATTCTATGGCAATTTCCGCATACTTTGCTTCATGAATAAAGTTTAAGAGGCTTTTTGTATCTAAATCAACTGTAGCAATGCCATCTGCGATTTGTAGACTTTTAATTTCAATTCCCTTTGGAAAAGTTGCTAAGACATTTATGTTATCAGGTGTCTCAATCAAGTGCTGTAATGCTGCCTTAGCCAAATCTTCTACTTTTGATTCTTTTTGTGATCCAACTTTAACTTTGTCAGACTTTATAGTCACGGGAATCAAATAGTCTTTATCTTTATCGGTATAAAAAATAACCAGGTACTTTCTTAATTCATCAGGATTATCTTTATCTTTCTCAAGCTCCTCTGAATTTTGCAAGTTAATAAACAACGGTCTTTCAAAGGAAGTTCCCAGTGAATCCCCATTAACAGTAATATTTACATGAAAAATATTATCACAATCAGTAAGTGTATAAACAATTTGGTCTATCCTTCTAGCCGTTATATCTCCTTTTAAAAATTCTTCAGAAACATCGATATTAACCGTATCACCACAAATATTATAGCTATTTAACGTTACATTAGTAAGATTATTTTCAAACCCTTCAGGAGATATCCCAGAAAATAGTATATTTACAGCATTGTCTACTTGCGTTTCAGCGTTTTTCACAACAATGGACACAGGTGTGAGAAAACTAGCTTTCGTATAATAAACCATAATAATATTATTATCCGATGGACTTGTTATTAAATCTGTGGTCACAGGAGTTATTTCTATATTAGAAGGCTGTGCACCACATCCCACTATGGTAAAAACGCAAAACATTAAAGTGAAGACAAGTAGAAGCCTTTTCACTGTAAAGCCCCTCCCCCGAATTCAGCCCTTTGCTTTATTTTACCATATGGGTAAAATTTTATCTAGACTTGAATACATTTTCTTTTTTCCGTTTTTTAATCCGGTCAAATAATCTGTTTTCATTAATATGATAACTTAATGTGAACAGGCTATCTTTTAAATTAACATTTTCCACCACTATGTCATTATGCATTTTTATATCTTTCGGTGTAAAGTTCCAAATGCCCCGAATGCAAGTTTTGTATAATTCTTTAGCAATCTCATCGGCTTTATCTTGAGTAACGGTTAAAATGGCTATATCAACTCCATTATTATTGATGAAATATACCAAATCTTCAACATCATAAATGGGTATATCATTAATCTTTTGCCCTACAAGTTTAGTATTGGAGTCAAATGCAGCAATGATATTAAATCCTTCCTTTTTAAACCCTGAATAATTGGCTAATGCACGGCCTAAATTTCCTGCTCCAATAATAATCATAGTATGAGTAGTATCTAAACCCAATATTTTTGTGATTTCAGCATAAAGTTGTGAGACATTATATCCATAACCCTGCTGACCAAATTCACCAAAATTGTTTAGATCCTGTCTTATCTGAGATGCTGTAAAACCCATAAGATTACTTAGCTCCTGGGAAGAAACCCGCTCGACATTATTTTTTAGAAGTTCAACTAGACATTTGTGGTATTTCGGTAGCCGTCTAATTACAGCAAGGGAAATCTTTTTAACTTCATAATCCTGTTCCATTACAACCTCCATTCTGCCGCTACCGTTAACGGCATAAAACCCCATTGTGATTCTTTTAACATTAATATATCACAACAATAATTTGCAGTCAATTTTACCATTTATTTTGATAGTGTCAAGATACTATGGGTTTTAACACAGCTGAAGCATGAAAAATATTTAAATGATACGGTTGTTTGACACTTATAAAGAATAAAAAACCACCAAAAGCCTTAATGGGCTTATTTTTTTGTCAAATTTACCAAATATATCTTGCGGAATGTTGCGGGATGTGTTATGATATAAGTAATACAAGGGGGGGATGCTTGTGAGACTGTCTATTTCTAAATCAAAAAATGCCACGTCACTTTATATTAAAGAAGATGTTACTATTGATGGCAAAAGAACAACAAAAATCGTTAAGAAATTAGGAACAGTTGCTGAACTGGAGAAAAAATTAGGGGGCAGGGACCCTATTGAATGGGCAAAAGAATACATTGCAGAATTAAATCGCCTTGAAAAAGAGGGCAAGGAAATTGAAGTAATTGCAAAGTATTCGCCTTCTAAACTAATCAAGAAGGAGGAAAGGCGTTGTTTTAATGGAGGATATTTGTTTTTACAAAAAATCTATCATGAACTGGAACTTGATAAAATCTGCAGCAAAATCACAAACAAATATAGATTTGAATACAATTTGGATTCTATTTTTTCAAGATTACTTTACGGTAGAATACTATTCCCTTCTTCAAAGCTTTCTACTTATGAGCTCTCTTGGAAATTAATTGAACCACCTGATTTTAAGCTGCATCATGTTTACAGAGCTTTAGAAGTCATAGCAAAGGAGACAGATTTTATTCAAGCATCTCTTTATCAAAATAGCCTCTCAGTTTCGAAGCGAAATACCGGTATTTTATACTATGACTGCACCAATTATTTTTTTGAAATTGAACAGGAAGATGGGTTAAAGCAATATGGCTTTTCTAAGGATCACAAACCAAATCCTATAGTTCAAATGGGTCTTTTTATGGACGGAGATGGCATTCCTCTTGCTTTTAGTATTACAGAAGGCAATAAAAATGAACAACTGACACTTAAGCCTTTAGAAAAAAAGATTTTATCTGACTTTAAGCTATCAAAGTTCATTGTTTGCACAGATGCTGGGCTTGCCTCAAATTGCAATCGAAAATTCAATGATAAAAAAGACAGGGCCTTTATCACCACTCAATCCATTAAAAAACTCAAGGGGCACCTAAAAAAGTGGTGTTTAGACCCTACAGGCTGGCATCTGGATAAAGATACTAAAACGTATGATATACAAGAACTTGATGAAGAAAAATACAAAGATAAAGTATTTTACAAAGAGCGTTGGATAAAGGAAGACGGGCTAGAGCAGAAACTAATTGTCACATATTCCATTAAGTACAGGGACTATCACAGAAAAATCCGCAACTTGCAAATTCAAAGAGCTCTTAAGCTGCTTGATACAAATCCCTCCAAGATAAAAAAACCCCGTCAGAATGATTACAAGCGCTTTATCAAAAAGACAAGCTGTACATTAGAAGGTGAAGTTGCAAAACAAGAAGTATATAGTCTGTATTATGAACTTATTGATGATGAATCAGCATATGATGGTTTTTATGCAGTTTGTACAAATCTTGACGAAGATGCCGTAGAAATTGCAAGAATCAATAGATGGCGCTGGCAAATCGAAGAGTGTTTTAAGATTTTAAAACATGAATTTAAGGCAAGACCCGTATACCTTCAAAGAAATGATAGAATTACTGCTCATTTTACCACTTGTTTTATTGCGCTTTTAATGTATAGATTGTTGGAAAAGAGATTACAAGGGGAATTTACATGTGACACCATTATTCGAAATTTACGCAATATGAACTTTCAGGAGTTAAAAGGTAGGGGCTACATACCGACTTACACAAGGAATGATTTTACTGATGCTTTACATGAAGCATTTGGCTTTCGGACTGATTATGAAATTGTAACCTTAAAACGACTGAAAAAAATTTTAAAAGAAACAAAAACTAGGTAAACATTCCGCATTATTTTTAAAAACAAAAAAGCCCGAATCCCATTATTTTCAATGGGTTTCAGGCTTTTTGTCTTCTGTAAGTGTCAAAGATGGGAATATATCACAACAATAATTTGCAGTCAATTTTACCATTTATTTTGATAGTGTCAAGATACTATGGGTTTTAACACAGCTGAAGCATGAAAAATATTTAAATGATATTATGAGGCTTCTAAAACACGTGTTTCCCATTTTTTTCTACCAACTTGCACTTTTATCCATATTATCAAGATTTCTATTGTATTAAAAACAATCCGTAAGAGCTATTTATGATTTTTGAGTATAGTAAAACAAACCTTATGACAGGTTAATTTTTAAAGCAGTATTCTTATCAGTAATGCTTTTTTACTATGCGGCGTAAACTAGTCTCCGTTGCTGTCTTTTATTTGCTGCTTTTTGTATTTTATCCTTATCTAATAAAATTCCACCACAAGCTTCATTTAGAAACGCTATAAATCCCCGTATTCCAAGTTCATTCACTTTTTCTGCCAGTAATTCACTGTTTGCGGCCAATACATTTAGGAAACGTCCGATTTTCATTAGATAATGATATCCTTCCATGGCATTCCATATATAAGAGTAGCAATGCTCATAATCATAACCCTGATGTTTTTCTGTTAAGATGTTGTTTTCAATCTTCCAACGGTATCTTCCCATTTTTGTACATCTTGTAAATACATTGGTTTCATTAAGCGGTTTTGAGGATATCCATGCGTATCTTGTTTGTTTTTCTTCTAATTCACCGGTGCTGCGACTATGGTTTTCCCGCCAAGTTTCATAGCATATAACTACATGCAGTTTTAAATTATGTATCTTGTTGTTATAGTTATATTCATAATCTATTTCGTTAGCCCAAAAGTATACTTGATCACGGTCACCCCATTTGACTTTAAGTCTGTTCTCAGGTATAAATTTCATTAAACTGATTGCTTCTTGCCAGACAGTTTTCATAGCATCTTCTTTTAATACTATCATATAGCCCCTCTTATTTTTACGGCAGGTTTCAATTACAGGGCCACAGGCATATAGGCCATCTACTACAACTGTAATTTTGCTGTTTCGAAATAGCTGTTTTAGTTTTTTTGCCATCCGGTAGAAGGCTTTTAATTCACAATCTTGTTTGGTCTGTGCTTTATCTAAGTCTTCGTTTTTTAAGAATATGCTAACAAGTGGTAAGGTGATGCCGTTATTTAAAATTAATACTGATTCTAGAACATAAACATAGTATTGAGGGATATCGGCTTCTTTACCTACATGTCTTGTTAGGCATTTCTCATCCCATTGGTACTGCCGATAGAATTTCTGGGTCCCATCAATTGCGATGAGGTAGTTTTTGTTATGTAGAAAGTTTCGGAATTTCTTGCGTCTGATTAGGTCTTTTAGTAGTTCTATCATGCATTCTTGTATTTCGGAAACTTCAATTACTTCTAGTAAACGGGCTAGTGTATCCGCATGGGGTAGTGTCTCAAGTTCGGGAAACATTGCCTGTAAATTTTCAAACCGGATTCGGGTCATTGTCTGATTGACTTTTCGCCTTGATCCAATCTGGTATACAAACATTAATATCCCGTAAAGTATTAGTACGGTCATTTTGTGTTTGATTTTTCCTGGTTTTCGTGGATCTTTTATACGGCTAAGCTTTTTTAAAAGCGATGGCAGCATCTGTCGATATACTATGGTTGCTCGCTCTATGGTTTCTTGTTTGTCTTTTATTTCTTCCTCTGCGCTTTCGGCCATGTTTAATCGATTAGGTATGGCTTTTTTCTTTTCTCGTTCTTCATAGTTTACCCGTATTGCTTTGGAATTACGAATCTGTTCAAGTATTTTGTCTCCCCACTCTTGTTGTTTTTGTAATATTACTTCTTTAGACCTGCTCATCGAAATCCACCACCTTGTATGGTTTTTCTCCTTTGAGGCAGGCCTTAAAGTCTTGTTGCAGGGGATATACGTAGATATCTTTTTGTGAGCGGTTGGGCTTTTCGCTTTTGGAATTTCTGCCAAGTCCTTTGGTTTTTCCAAGGTGTAACCAGTTGGCTGCCTTGTAGCATGTTCCTTGAAAATGTTCTGTATCTACGAAGGTTTCTATTAGTACGGGTGCAAAGCAGTATTCTTTAAGCCAGTCATGTTGGATTTGCTTTACTATTAATGATAATGCCTTACTGGCTAGGTTTTTTATGTTTACCCATGGGAATATTAGGTATCTGCTGTTGTTGATGATAAGATGCAGGCGTTTCTTTTTATCTTCGTTATTCCAGCCTATCCATTTATCTCTATCTTTTAGTGCCCAAGATGAGGCGGAGAATTGCATGCATCCTAGTTCTATGTCTGAGGATTTAATGAAGTATTGTAATCTAGAACCAAAGACCCATTTATCACCAAGCATGTGATACTGGTTGACATAGGCTCTCCAGCGTTTTAGTTCTTTTCCCGGTTTTGCTATGGTAAGGGTTATGGGTTCAAATGAGCTAAGTTTGCCGGTGATTTTGGTTGTGTCAAAATTGATGTGGGCTGTTTGGGGAAGGTTGCTTTTATCTTTTCTGTTTCCTGCTTTTTTGGGTAATTGTATGATGTTTTCTGCTTCTAATTGTTCTAAAAACGATAGGCATTGCTGTGTTTTTGCTCTACCTGCTGGGGTTGTCCAGTTAAGTAGTTCGCATACGGTTGCTGCAAATTCAGATCTGGGTAGTTTGGGATATGTTGTCCTTGCCCACTTAATTAATTCTATATCGTCAAAAGAAAACGTCCTGCCGGAAAATACTCTGATAGTATTGTTCATGATGTGAACTCCCACCTTTCCAATACTATCATAGCATTTTGGGCTTTATTTGTCCATAGCTGTTTTGAGAAAATATTTATTTTTGATGGCCTCTTAACCCTTGGGTAATGGGTATGTTAATTTCATGCTTCAGCTCTGAACAATTTTGCTCTTTCCGGGGTTTTCCGTGAATAATTGTGACATAACATATGGGATAAATAAGTTGTGGAGACGTTTCGGTTGTCTATTTTGTTTGGTTATTTTATCGCTTTTCGCAGCACTTTTCCGGGGGTAGTTTTGGTGTGAATTCCTTGATCTAGGATAATGTCACCATTTATGATAACTGTTTCTATACCTTCAGGATACTGTATAGGATTTTCAAAGGTTGCCTTATCGATAATAGTATTAGGATTAAGTACGACCATATCAGCATAATATCCTACCTTTAATATTCCCCTATTTTTTATACCAAAAACTTCTGCTGGTTTTGAGGTCATTTTCTTAATAGCCTCTTCAAAACTCAGGACCTTTTCTTGTCTTACATATTTACCTAGCACCCGAGGAAAGGAACCATAAACCCTTGGATGGGGTTTCCCTCCCAAGAGGCCATCTGTGCAGACATTTTGCTCTGGTCTTTTCATCAAAGTTATGACATTCTCTTCTGCTCCTGAAAATATAATCATACCCACGGCATTTTTTTCTTCAATGAGAAGGTCAAAAACTGCTTCATAGGGGTCTTTATTTCGCATTTCTCCGATTTCCATTAGGTTTTTACCTATAATGTCTTTGTTCTTTCTTGTCTCTACACTACTTATGTAAACACGCTCAGGACCGGAGTCTTTAATGATGCTTTCCCAGCCTGGAATTCCGTCTACCATATCCTTTATGATCTTTTTTCTCAAATTTGGATCTTCTAATCTTTTAAGCAACATTTCAGCACCACCATCATGGACCCATGGTGGCAAAATAAGGGCTAACATAGTGCTACCCGCTGTATAGGGGTATTGGTCAAAGGAAACTTGTATGCCTTCGGACTTTGCTATTTCTAGCATCTCGATCATCTTGGGAACTTTATCCCAGTTCCTTTTACCACAAATCTTAAAATGAGAAAAATGCACTTTAATTCCTGACTTTCTGCCGATTTCGAACACTTCCTCCATGGCAGAAACTATCTCTTCAGCTTCATTTCTTTGATGAACTACAAATACACCATCATATTCTGCTACAACTTTGCATAATTCCACAATCTCTAAGGTTGTACTGAAGGTGCATGGCATATAAACAAGCCCAGTGGACAAACCAAAAGCTCCTGCCTCCATCTCCCTTTGCGTAATCTGTTTCATATGTTGTAGTTCTTGCTCTGTAGGCTCCCTATCTTCAAGCCCCATAGCCTCCATGCGGATATTGCCATGGGGCACAAGATAGGCCACATTTGGTCCTACACCACCTTCGGATAATTTATTTAAATAACCGTCAGTGGTTTTATATGTCCAATCTATATCATCACTATCACCTTCCAGACCGGCGATGTTTTTTCTCCATGTGTTGATATACTTTAAAGGCAATGGGGCCATAGATATGCCATCTTGACCCAATATTTCTGTTGTAATACCCTGCCTCACCTTTGGCTCCATATAGGGGTCTAGCAGAATTTCCAAATCAGAATGACTATGGGTATCAATGAAGCCCGGTGCTATAATATTACCTTTAGCATCGATTACTTTGTCATGATTTCTAGCATCGATCTTACCAATGTCACTAATCTTGTATCCAGTTATTTCAATATCACCTTTGTAAAGCTCTTTATTACCACTACCATCAGCTATAAGGCCATTCTTGATTAATATTTTCATTGTTAATTTTCCCCTGCAGAAATTTTTTCCGATATTAAGGCACGACCCAACGTATTGTTGACAATACTTCCTTTTTCTAGGGCAAGTTTACCTTGGATAAATACATATTCGATACCATCTGGCCCTTGTAGTGGTTTTTCAAAACTCGCTTTATCTTGAATCTTGTCAAGGTTAAAAACTGTAATATCGGCATCGGCTCCCAAAGATAAGGTCCCTTTGTCAATACCAAATCTTTTTGCAGGAAGGTAGGTCATTTTGGATACAGCATCATATAAACTGATAATTTTCTTATTCAAAACATATTCCCTTATAAATCTCGGAAAAGTCCCAGCTGCTCTAGGGTGACCATTGCCATTATTTAGGATGCCATCACTGGCCACTACAGTTTTTGGATGTCTAAAGGCCATATCTACTTCATCTTCTTTCATAACATGGGCTATAGCTAAATATTCGGGATGGTTTTTTCTGATTTCAGCAAAGGTATTTCGAGAAAGTCTTTTACCTTTGTGAGCTCCTTCGGTGATTTCAAGAGCTGAGTAATCAATACCATATCTTTCAAGAAATCCCTCATCAAATGTCGTGGAGCCTATTGCAGTGCAAAAAGCATTGTAGGGATAACAATCTATCCCTATATCTAATCCCTTTATGGCATAGTGGTCTATTATCTCATACACTTTTTCCATCTGACCAAAGGCTGCCATACTTCCAATATGGGATATCTGAAGCTTAACACCAGTATCGATACCCAATTGTATGAGTTCCATAAGGGCAGCAATCACGCCATCACAGTCATCCCTTATATGAGCTGCTATAATGCCGTCGTATTGCTTTACAATCTTAGAAAGTGCAAGCATTTCTTCCTTGTTTATACCGGGAATATAGCGTATTCCTAGGGAAAGCCCCACGGAACCTTTTTTTAGTTCTACTTCAAGCTGTTTACACATTTTATCTATAACTAAAGTATCTACACTTTTATATTTGTCAAAGGTGCCTACACTATCCCTTAAACTTCCATGGGCAGAGAGCAGTCCCAGATTTATAGGGTGCCCTTGTTTTTCTACTTCATCTAAATATGTAGTAAAATTTTTAGGACCTATACCACAATTTCCACCCAAGGCACTGGTTACACCCATTTTAAGCATACACTCGGAAATGCATATTTCAAATTGTTTTGTTTCATAATCAAAGGGATCTTCATGGATATGAATATCCACAAACCCAGGAGTTATTACGAAGTTTGAGCAGTCATACTCTTTTTTTCCACTTATTCGATCTTTAGTAATGATTGATATGAGGCCTTCTTTTATACCGATATTTAATTTGCTCATAATCCTGTTCTTTGGGTCTATGACAAAACCGTTGTTTAATACAATGTCAAACACTGTTTAGTCTCCTTTCTATAAAAGATATAAGAAATATCAGGCGGCAGAAAGCTCTGCCGCCATATGTTCTTTATCTAACTCATAATAAATCCTGTTATAACATATAATATAGTAGCTATTACTGCAAATACTAATACATAAGGAAGTTGTGTTTTTATATGATCCATTACATCACATCCGGTAGTAGCACAGGACATAGCTGTTGTATCAGAAATTGGAGAGGCATGATCACCGAATATACCTCCTCCAAAAACAGCAGCAGCTACTAAGGGAATGTTAACCCCCATAGCAATAGCCATAGGCATAGCTAATGGCATCATTACAGCATGAGTTCCCATGGAAGAACCTGTTGCAAAAGAAACTATACTTCCAATTATAAATACAAGGGCGGGAAGTAAGGATGGTGTCAAGAGTGTTGAAAAGGTTTCAGCTAGGTATTCTCCTGTACCTAAGGTTGAAACAACATCACCCATGGAAAATGCAAAAATCAGAATACTAACTACAGGTAAAATATCACCTGTCCCATTAAAAACTAGACTTAAAAATTCATCAAAGGTGAATATTTTTTGTTGTAAATACATTACACAAGCTACTGCCAAAGAACTAAAGGCTCCCCATAGAATTGCCCCCATTCCATCACCGTCTAGGATGCTTCCTTTACCTGTTATTAACATAACAGCAATGATTACTGTAATCATCGTTGCTATAGGAATACCAAGGTTTGCTGCACTAGTCAATTTTTCATCCTGTAGATCATCCATAGAATCGTCTCTCTTCTCAATCACTACACCGCTTTTTGGCTCATCCAATAATCCAGTTTCAGCTGCTCGCAGTTCTGCTTTTTTCATTGGCCCATAGTCTTTTCCTGTTATTGTGAAGTATAATACTCCAAATACTGCAAGTAATGAATAAAAATTTAGCGGTATTGACTGAGCCATTACTGCAGCAGCATTCTCAATACCCTGAGCTTGTATTAAGCCTATCATAAAAGCACCCCACCCACTCAGTGGCAACAAAACACACATAGGTGTTGAGGTTGAGTGTACTATGTATGCTAGTTTTTCATGTGGTACTCCAAGGGCATCATTTAAAGGTCTAGAAATAGCACCTGTTACCATGCAACTTAAAGTTCCTGAAGTAAATACAATGACTCCTACTAACCATGCAAAAAAATTAGCTCCACGTTTTGTTCTAATTATGGCTTTTTTATTAGTCATATAGTCTACAAAACCATTTAAGCCCCCTGACTTTTCTACAACTAAAGTCAGACCACCAATTAAGGCACAAACAATAATTACTATAGTGTTTGAGTTGCTTTCAAAAACTTTAATAAAAGACATTAAAGTTTCGTGTAAGCCTACAAATATATTACCTCCAGATAAAATTATATAACCAAGAAAAACTCCAGTAAACAGTGCTATAAAGACATTTTTAAAAAGTAGTGCCAGGGTTATCGCAACTAATGGTGGTAAAATTGACAATAAGCCATATTCCATAAACAAAGCCTCCCTTTAAATTTTATATTTTAACTTTGACCCACACATTTCCTACATTTTCCTCACCTCCTTTATCACGAACCTGCATTTTGATATTTTAAACTTTTCCAAATATATTGTTGCCTTTAAATATATGCAAATTATGTGCCAAATTGTCTCGTTATGATTTTATGTCTAATTTATGCTAAAGTAAGGCCCTGGGAAGCTAACTATTATGTTTTTTGGTTTAATTATCCTTTTAATACAGTTATTTGTCCCGGTTTTCCGAACCTCTATTCCGAAAAATCGGACTTTATATATAGCAGTTATACTTTGTCATTTGACTTCAATTAATAAAATTCCATAAAAAAACCTATAATCCTTTTAAGTCATTATTCTCTATTTGTCCTATATTTATATGTTTTTGAATTTACGTTTTGATTTTATATGCTTCAGGCAATATATATCCTTCTACTACTGATTGAGCCTTACCTTCCATATAAATTTCCTTTATACAATCTTCTGCCACTTGGTAATCAATCTTTAATACACCGGCCCTATTATGTACATTTACTGGTGGTATTACTTTGTTTAGCAAGCCGGAAACTATGGCTGCAGCGGTGGAGCCTGTGCCACATGCTAAAGTTTCATCTTCCACTCCCCGCTCATAAGTCCTTATGATGATATTGTTACAATCCATAGTTTGAATAAAGTTTACATTGGTGCCCTCAGGAAATATGTTTGAATATCTTATCTTTTTCCCTAGATTATATATTTCCTTGTAATTCATCCTTAATACATCAGTGTATATTATTACATGGGGCACTCCTACTGAACAAGAGTGGAATTTTAATTTTTCATCATCAAAGACATAATATCGATTTAAAATAATCTCCTTTGGATAGACAGGGGGAATTTTAATCGCACTGATTCTTCTGTAATCCAAGCTTCGTGTACTCCCGATATAGTCTCGAACTTCATGGGACTTTTGGCTACTCCCATGTAGTATGCAAATTTGGATATACATCGAGCGCCATTTCCACACATTTCCCCTTCACTGCCATCGGCATTAAAGTAACGCATTTTAAAGTCAACATGTTTTGAATTTTCCAGGGTCATTAAACCATCGGCACCAATAGATAGTCTTCTAACACATACCTTCCTTGCAAACTTTGATATATCTAAGCCTGCTAATATGTTTTTTCGGTTGTCTATAACTATAAAGTCATTTCCACAGCCGTTCATTTTCATAAAGGGTATTTTATCTACCATAAGAGCCTCCTTTTATCTTATGTAAGACGCTCAAGCAAATTAAACCTACCACCATATATGAAATCTACAGGGGGAATCTCTAATAGGGTATATGCACCGGGCTTTTGCTTGATACTAGCCCTCGCCGCTGAAACCATAACTTGAGAAGTGGCAGCAGGATTTGATACCGACATAAAAAAGTCTATTTTTTGATTATGTGTTTTCCCAGACACTCCTTTTCGAGCCATATGTACACCATGGCCTTTGTCAATAAGAGCTCTCACATCATCAACCTCAAATACATGGGTTTCATCTTTGATAAAATATGCATCATTTTTTATGTCCTTAACTACCTTGTTGATGTCATAACCCTCCTCTAGCTCGATATATACTACTCGCTGGTGCATACTCATACCTTTAGGTATTGTAATAGCAAGGGCTTCTTTTACTCCTGGTATTGCCTTAACTGCCACGGTGTGGCCCATACTCATGCCGGGGCCATAGTTTACTGTTGTTAAGCCCTTTGGTGCTATGGTTTCAAAGATTGCCCTTATGGCAGAGTTTGTCCCAGGATCCCAGCCGGCACCGGATATAGCAACAATGCCCTTCTCTTTTGCAATTTCGTCTAGATCTCTTCTAAGTTCCACCAAAGATTTTCCATGGATATCGTAGGCATCTACTGTGTTTATACCTTTGCTTAAGTATTCTTTAGCAACTTTCGGGACAGATCTGCTATTTAAAGAAAGAATCGCTACATCTACCTTTCCTAATTCCTCAACATCGGAAACCACTGGCACTTTACCTGCTTTTTTCCTGGCACTATCAATACAGCTGCACAACTCTACTATCCCAGCTACTTCCATATCAAGGCTTTCCAAAAGAGCATTTAAAACTTCCTCACCCACATTGCCAAAACCCACTATGGCCACTTTAATTTTTTTCATTCTCTAACCTCCAACTGATATAAAATATTTTGCTTACATTATAAATAGTATTATTGTTATGCCTTATATATTTATAATTGCAAGAAATATGCCAATAAATATGAATAAACAGCCCGTTGAGGGGCTGTTTAAATAAAGTTAGATTAGATGACATTATATTAAAGAATGGAATTAATGGATTTGTATCCTTTCCGGCGAACCTTTATTCCGTAATTCCGAACCTTTTGATTTTATCATAAAAATTAGTTTTCCCCATTTTCAAAAGATCCATGGCTTTTTTCCTGTTCCCTTTGGTTGTTTTTAGGGCTTTAGTTATGGCCTTTTTCTCCGCCTCTTCTAAGATATCCTTTAGGGGCCCTAGGTTTGTTACCTCTACTAAGCTTTCATCGGAAATGTCTTCATTGCTCTTTAGCATATGTTGTGGAAGGTGTTCTGGCAATATTTGCTCTCCTGACATAACTTTAGCTCTTTCTAATACGTTTTCTAATTCTCGGATATTTCCAGGCCAATCGTATTCAAAGAATATTTTGAGCACTTCCGGCGAAATTGTTTTAGACATATCTACACCCCTTTGAACTGTGTCGTCAAATAGGGTTTGAATGAGTAAGTATATATCTTCTTTATGTTCACGTAAAGGTGGTATATGTATAGAGATCACATTAACTCTGTAAAAGAGATCATTCCTAAAACTCCCATCAGCTACTAGTTTCTCTAAGTTTTTATTTGAAGCTACAATTATACGGATGTCTACCTTTATAGGTTCAATTCCTCCGACTCTTGTAAAGGTTCGGCTTTGTAAGACGTGAAGCATTTTAGCTTGTAGTGTTTTAGGAAGTTCATTAATTTCATCTAAAAAAATCGTTCCTTTATGGGCTAGTTCAAATTTGCCTGGTTTTTTTGATATAGCTCCAGTAAAAGCACCTTTTTCATGGCCAAAGAGCTCACTTTCCAAAAGATTTTCAGGAATTGATGCACAGTTTATATATATAAAAGGATCTTTGCGCCGGGGACTTGCCTTGTGTATGGCTTCAGCAAAGAGATTTTTCCCTGTACCACTTTCCCCCTGTAATAGAACTGTGGAGTCTGTTAGGGCAGCTTTTTTTGCTATGTGGATAACCCTTTTCATCTCTACGCTTTCCCCGAGGATTTTACTAAAGGCTTGTCTTTGTATTTCTTCTGTCTTTAATCTATTTTGTAGGGATTTAAGGTTTTCTAGGGCCTTTTCTCTTTCTATTTGTGCGGCCTTCAATTCCGAAATATCAGCTATCTCTAATATTGCACCAATTCTCTTTCCCGATTTATTAAAAGCCTTTACTGAACAGCGAACGGGGATACCGTTTATCATAGATTCCATACCTTTGATAGTAGGAGAATTGCCTGATGCTACTTCTATGAGTTTGTTTATTACATCTGAGTCGGGGTGTAAGTCTAAAATGTGTTTTTCTAAGGTTTTTAAAGGCTTGCCATGTTGGCCCTTCCCTTTAAATTTGCCCCCGGTTAAAATGTGCCTCATAGGTTCCTTTCGAGCTGTGTATCCTTTACACTGATAAAACTTAATGTCTAAGGTTTTGCCATCGATAATCACCATATGCCCAGCAGCCCAAAAGTAGTCATAATTGTAATAAGTATCATTTACCTTTATACAAATCCTCTTATTGGGTAAATTAATTTTGGCATGTATGGACATCCCATCAACATTGGCTTCTATGTTTAAGTTTGTTATATCCCAGTCTGTAGAGTACTTCCATGTAGCGCTGCCAACTTTAGCTCCCTTTTTTCCTATGGCCACTATGGCGTACCCTTTTTTGATACATTGAGGGTCTACACCTATTATCTTTAAGTCTTCAGGCTCCATACCCCCATCATCGGCCCCTAACATGTTGTCGGCAATAATGACTATATCTCCCTTTTCTATTATGCCCTCCTTATGTCCAGGACCTTCATCAGGATTTATACCAAAAACATCTTTAGCCATTTTATTATATATTTTTATATTGCCCTTTGAATCTACTGCTATAATGCCCTCATACATAATATCTGGAATCATGGAATGAAAATTCATATTATCACCCCGTATATTGAAAACTCGTACATTTGTACTTCCATTTACGTAATTGTTTTCTTTTGTATGGGAGAGTCTATCCACAAAATGAAAATATATTTTACCTATACAATAACATTTACAAATATACATCCAAAATCAAACCGGCATAAGGCCGGTGGATAAAACTATTTACTTTTACGAATGTTGTGTTAATATGATTAAAAGTAATCGACACCACTAGGTGTGGTTGCCAGACAGCCTTATTAATAAAGCTTAAACACTGCGTGCCAGGCGGTGTGATTATTTGTTTGCCCCGAAATTGAGGACGCTACAAATAGCATCGAAGACATTATCATTAACGATAGTGTCTTATATGTAGTCAATAGCACCACCTCCCCTCCTTAAGGGAATGAGGTGGTTACCACACCCGCCTGCCGATTACTTTGTTTTAATTATAACACTATTGGTGTTTATATACAATTGTGTCTATATTTTGACACAGCTGAAGCATGAAAAATATTTAAATGATATTATGAGGCTTCTAAAACACGTGTTTCCCATTTTTTTCTACCAACTTGCACTTTTATCCATATTATCAAGATTTCTATTGTATTAAAAACAATCCGTAAGAGCTATTTATGATTTTTGAGTATAGTAAAACAAACCTTATGACAGGTTAATTTTTAAAGCAGTATTCTTATCAGTAATGCTTTTTTACTATGCGGCGTAAACTAGTCTCCGTTGCTGTCTTTTATTTGCTGCTTTTTGTATTTTATCCTTATCTAATAAAATTCCACCACAAGCTTCATTTAGAAACGCTATAAATCCCCGTATTCCAAGTTCATTCACTTTTTCTGCCAGTAATTCACTGTTTGCGGCCAATACATTTAGGAAACGTCCGATTTTCATTAGATAATGATATCCTTCCATGGCATTCCATATATAAGAGTAGCAATGCTCATAATCATAACCCTGATGTTTTTCTGTTAAGATGTTGTTTTCAATCTTCCAACGGTATCTTCCCATTTTTGTACATCTTGTAAATACATTGGTTTCATTAAGCGGTTTTGAGGATATCCATGCGTATCTTGTTTGTTTTTCTTCTAATTCACCGGTGCTGCGACTATGGTTTTCCCGCCAAGTTTCATAGCATATAACTACATGCAGTTTTAAATTATGTATCTTGTTGTTATAGTTATATTCATAATCTATTTCGTTAGCCCAAAAGTATACTTGATCACGGTCACCCCATTTGACTTTAAGTCTGTTCTCAGGTATAAATTTCATTAAACTGATTGCTTCTTGCCAGACAGTTTTCATAGCATCTTCTTTTAATACTATCATATAGCCCCACTTATTTTTACGGCAGGTTTCAATTACAGGGCCACAGGCATATAGGCCATCTACTACAACTGTAATTTTGCTGTTTCGAAATAGCTGTTTTAGTTTTTTTGCCATCCGGTAGAAGGCTTTTAATTCACAATCTTGTTTGGTCTGTGCTTTATCTAAGTCTTCGTTTTTTAAGAATATGCTAACAAGTGGTAAGGTGATGCCGTTATTTAAAATTAATACTGATTCTAGAACATAAACATAGTATTGAGGGATATCGGCTTCTTTACCTACATGTCTTGTTAGGCATTTCTCATCCCATTGGTACTGCCGATAGAATTTCTGGGTCCCATCAATTGCGATGAGGTAGTTTTTGTTATGTAGAAAGTTTCGGAATTTCTTGCGTCTGATTAGGTCTTTTAGTAGTTCTATCATGCATTCTTGTATTTCGGAAACTTCAATTACTTCTAGTAAACGGGCTAGTGTATCCGCATGGGGTAGTGTCTCAAGTTCGGGAAACATTGCCTGTAAATTTTCAAACCGGATTCGGGTCATTGTCTGATTGACTTTTCGCCTTGATCCAATCTGGTATACAAACATTAATATCCCGTAAAGTATTAGTACGGTCATTTTGTGTTTGATTTTTCCTGGTTTTCGTGGATCTTTTATACGGCTAAGCTTTTTTAAAAGCGATGGCAGCATCTGTCGATATACTATGGTTGCTCGCTCTATGGTTTCTTGTTTGTCTTTTATTTCTTCCTCTGCGCTTTCGGCCATGTTTAATCGATTAGGTATGGCTTTTTTCTTTTCTCGTTCTTCATAGTTTACCCGTATTGCTTTGGAATTACGAATCTGTTCAAGTATTTTGTCTCCCCACTCTTGTTGTTTTTGTAATATTACTTCTTTAGACCTGCTCATCGAAATCCACCACCTTGTATGGTTTTTCTCCTTTGAGGCAGGCCTTAAAGTCTTGTTGCAGGGGATATACGTAGATATCTTTTTGTGAGCGGTTGGGCTTTTCGCTTTTGGAATTTCTGCCAAGTCCTTTGGTTTTTCCAAGGTGTAACCAGTTGGCTGCCTTGTAGCATGTTCCTTGAAAATGTTCTGTATCTACGAAGGTTTCTATTAGTACGGGTGCAAAGCAGTATTCTTTAAGCCAGTCATGTTGGATTTGCTTTACTATTAATGATAATGCCTTACTGGCTAGGTTTTTTATGTTTACCCATGGGAATATTAGGTATCTGCTGTTGTTGATGATAAGATGCAGGCGTTTCTTTTTATCTTCGTTATTCCAGCCTATCCATTTATCTCTATCTTTTAGTGCCCAAGATGAGGCGGAGAATTGCATGCATCCTAGTTCTATGTCTGAGGATTTAATGAAGTATTGTAATCTAGAACCAAAGACCCATTTATCACCAAGCATGTGATACTGGTTGACATAGGCTCTCCAGCGTTTTAGTTCTTTTCCCGGTTTTGCTATGGTAAGGGTTATGGGTTCAAATGAGCTAAGTTTGCCGGTGATTTTGGTTGTGTCAAAATTGATGTGGGCTGTTTGGGGAAGGTTGCTTTTATCTTTTCTGTTTCCTGCTTTTTTGGGTAATTGTATGATGTTTTCTGCTTCTAATTGTTCTAAAAACGATAGGCATTGCTGTGTTTTTGCTCTACCTGCTGGGGTTGTCCAGTTAAGTAGTTCGCATACGGTTGCTGCAAATTCAGATCTGGGTAGTTTGGGATATGTTGTCCTTGCCCACTTAATTAATTCTATATCGTCAAAAGAAAACGTCCTGCCGGAAAATACTCTGATAGTATTGTTCATGATGTGAACTCCCACCTTTCCAATACTATCATAGCATTTTGGGCTTTATTTGTCCATAGCTGTTTTGAGAAAATATTTATTTTTGATGGCCTCTTAACCCTTGGGTAATGGGTATGTTAATTTCATGCTTCAGCTCTGGGGTTTTAAAATAAAAAAGTATTCCCTCTGGATATATATCTTTGCCTTAAGCGTCCCTTATTGATTTAAGGAACTGCGAAGCCCAGGTTCTTTTACCGATATTTAAAATAGTTATGTTACCAATAGTTTCGTGCGATGTGGTAAGCTTTCGTTTCCTGATAATCTCCTGGTCTACTTTTACCTGTCTTGCTTCATTTACCGCTGCTTTTTTCTTTTGTATAAACATATCATATACGTCTCCGCCATTTGCTACAAAGGCCCTTAACCTGGACATCTGGTCGACTCCAGTTTTACTCCAGCCCAAAGGCCTTGAGCTTAATCTAGACGATAGGATATGGCTAACATGACCTTCTGCACTGCAGCCAACATAATCTTGTTCATACTGACGCATTATTCCCTCCCAGTTGCCAAGTATGTACTTTCTTGCTTCATCTACAGATCTTCTCTTTGTTTCTGGCTCAGTTATATTTATGATCGCTTTAAATAGTTCTTTTATACTATCCTTGTCTTTGGCATTTATATATGACCACATAATTGGTGTTGTATATCTTATATGCGCTGTAGCTTGCGTGACATACTTTGATAGGTGGTAACGGTCAAGTACATAGATACTTTTCTTTATCCAGCCTAGGCCATTTTTAATCCAGGGGGCTCCATCTCCTGAAAGGTATATCTTTTCTATAGTATCCATATCGTAAGCCTTATCTATATAGTCTAAAACTTCTACCCATAGTTCATCGCTGTTTGGATAAACACCGCTGAAATACCTTGGGCTTAATAGCTTCCACCGGTTTTTACTAACTTTCTTTCTGCCTTCATGTACATATACAAGCTTTGGCTCTGTTAAACCTCCATCCTGAAGCGCTACATGATCTTCGTCTGCTTCTATGTATAGTACTTTTACATTCCTTTTATTTTGCTTGATCTTTACCGCATCATTGTTTACACTACCAAGTTCTCGTATGCTGTTCATTACTGTCTGTGATGTTAGGGTTACTGCTTCAGAGGCTTTTTCTCCGCTTTTACTATAGGGCATATATACTGCTTCTTCTATGAGTTTTGCTTTTAGCAAAGCGTCTAGCTTGTCATGGGCTGATATGCCTACAGCCTCATCTGACAGATAGCTGTATTTGCCTGTTTTTTTATTCTTGTAATATGTTCTTTTATACCTGACTTGCCCAAATATTGTTGTAAGGGTCTTTTCAGCCTCTTTTTCTTTTACTGTCCAGTAGCGTTTACGATCTTTGCTGTTTTTATATGCCTTATCTATTGTTTCTAACGCTTCTGCAACTAAGGTTACTCCAATATCATCTAGCGTCTTCTTTGTAGCTAAAATAAATTCAGATATATCTCTTCTTTCTCTTATCAGTTTTTCTAATTCTTTTTTAAAACTGGTACTGATTTTTTGTGTGATTTCCTGTATAATTAGGTCCATAAGGGTATCTCCTTTTCTGTGGTTTTTGTGGTTCTTGCAGATTACATCATATCACAGAGGAGATACTCTTATCTTTTATTTTTTGGTTTTTCCCCAAAGTAATTTTACACTATGATTTATTTTTGTTAAAAAAAATCATAACCACCTTAAAAAAGGCAGTTATGATTTTTTCAGTATATAAAATTATATATTTTTCATAAATAACGCCCTAGTTAAATGTTTCGCTTAGATATTCGTAGCCGCCTCATAAGCTTCCCATATAGCTTCCATAACAATGGTCTCGAAGATAATTACTTTTATTTACATGCTAGACTGTAATATATGAAAAATAGGTAATACGGAATTCTTCTGTTAAGCATTTTTCTGATTAAAAAACCTAGAAAACGAGTATTTCCCAATATGTAGATATCAATCTCCAACGAAAGGATATGTGTTCATAAAAAATTTTTAAATTAATGTTTATATTTTATACTATCAGTAATTTGGTAATATCATTACTTATGAAATATAGTCAAGACATAAAAATGTATTAACTAACTTAATTTATCTTTTCAACTCTTTTTCTAATGAGCAAAATATACTAAACCTTTTTTGTCTAGCCGAATATTTTTGTTTATTTTTGTTCTTCATAAAAATCAACAGGAATTGAATATATATTTATGTATGAACTTTGAAAGGATGTTATGTTATGAGCAACTGGGCAGTTGATACTGTATTTCTTTCTGCAACAAATTTTTTAACAGGAACCATAGGGTTTTTTTATAGGCTTTTTTTGTCAAAAACTTTGGGATCTGAAGGCATGGGTATTTATCAGCAAACTATGGCTTTTTTCAGTACTGCAATTACTGTGATAACAGCAGGTATACCAATATCTATATCAAAACTTGTAGCCGAGACCCATAAAAAAAATCCTATAAATGACGGTAATATTGTAGCATCAGCCTTGTTGCTAACGAGTGTTTTTTCTTTATTCGGAGTAATTTTTTTAATAAGTCTCTCTGAAATTTTATATTTAAGAGTACTTCTTATTGTTTTACCAGCTGCAATATTTGTTGGATTTTCAACAGTAATAAAGGGATACTTTTTTGGAATCCAACACTCTACTCCAGTGAGATGGTCTAATCTATCTGAAAGCATCTTCCGAAGCGTCTTAGGAATTATCATAATTAAGAGTTGTATCCTTTCTGGCTTCGAAGGAAAAACTCGTGGTGCAGTAACTGCCTTAGTTATAGGTGAACTTGTTCAATTTATAGTACTTTTACTTTTCTTTATTAAAAGTATGGACAGAAGTATAATTCCTAATAAAAGTATAACCTTTATAAACATCAAGAAAATCTTAGTAATTGCCATTCCAATATCATTAAGTCAAATTATACACTCAGCCTCTGTTTCAGTGGAAGCCCTTTTAATCCCCAAAGGTCTTACAATTTCCGGGTTTTCTCCACAAGAAGCATTGTCTTTATACGGCAAAACTACTGGCATGGTGTTTCCGCTGCTCTTTTTCCCAGCTCTTTTCATTAGAGCTTTATCATCAAATATCATTCCTCAAATATCTCAAGCTGTAGCTTTAAATAGAACCCAATATGCATTTAAATTATCTGAACAAGCTCTTTTACTATCTTCTTTTTATTCTTTTGCGGTTACAGGCTTTTTATTGTCACTTTCAAAACCAATAGCAGAATTGCTGTTCTCTGGTTTTAATCTTGGAAATCTCATAATGGGTTTTTCTGCAATCATACCTTTTTTTTACACAGAAAGTGTCTTGATAGCCATTCTTAGGGGTATGGGTAACAATATTACACCGATAATAACATCTTTAATTAGTTTTTTTATAACCAACGGAATGCTTTATCTCCTCACGGTTAATACTTCTTTAGGTATGTTTGGTTACGCTATCGCATTAATTACTGCTTCAGCAGTAACCATTTATATAATTCTATATAACTTGGAAAAGAGATTCAAAAAAAGATTTAATATGGTAAGCATTATATTAAGACCATTGATATGCTGCCTTTTTATGATTTTTATACTTAGCAAAACATATATGCCCCTAAAAGTTTTAGGATTGCCAAATATTATATGTATAGCAACAGACTTTTTACTTGGATTTGGCGGTTATTTAATACTAGCTTTAGCTCTAGGCCTCAAGCTTAAACCTTATAAATATTGAAGTTTTTAATTTTATTTCTAAATGAGGTTACCTTTTAGGCTTTTATACATTATCTATATATATAAAGGGGCTTAAGGGGGCAAGTAAATGAGAACATATAAGAAGTTTTACCGTTTATCCAACGGATACTACCTAGCAATATATACAACCAAACATAAGCAACGTATGAAAAAAACTGCCTATATAGTGGCAGTATGTATTTTCCCAACGAAAAGGGAGTGCAACTACTGGTTCAGGAATCAAGAACAAGTGGTAGAAAAAGGCCGTAATACTTGGGGAATGGAGGGCGTATTAAAGGCAATACGATGGTTAAAAGAGTTAGAAAAAGCCATTGATTCGGGAGAATCAATAGTAATATACTGGGTTGATGATAGAAGGCGTCGGGCTTTTAAGTATCTAGAAAGATACGGGTATGAGAAAAGCGAATATCTCGATAGACCATGTTACATGTTCCAAAAGCCCTAAGCCTTAAGTATCAAACTTATACATTGAATCTGAAATTAATTATATCACCGTCTTCAACAATGTATTCTTTTCCTTCAAGGCGAAGCTTTCCAAGATTTTTCGCCTTTACCATATCACCACATTCTTTAAAATCTTTAAAATTAATTACTTCAGCTCTTATAAAGCCGCGTTCAATATCAGAGTGTATTTTCCCCGCGGCCTTTTTTGCATTTGTACCTTTTTTTATTGTCCATGCCCTCACTTCATCTTCTCCGGCAGTTAAAAAAGAAATTAAATTTAGCCTGTGGTAAATAGCTTTGGCAAGAAGATCTATACCTGGCTCTTTGATATTCAATTCTTTCATAAATTCAAGTCTATCTTCTTTATCAAGCTCACTTATTTCAACTTCTGCTTTTGCGCTTACTTCGAACATAGAAATGTTTTTTTCTTTACAGTAATTTAATATTTTTTCTCTATCTTTATAACCTTCGGCAAGCTGTTTTTCATCAACATTAATAACGATAATTATGGTTTTTTCAGTAAGAGAAGTCAAGATGTTCAATTATTTGCTTTTCTTCTTCTGTTAGTTCTATATTTGCTAACCCAACTTCATTTTCCAGTGAATCCCGAAGTTTCTGCAAAACTTCTTTCTCAGCTATTTGTTCTTTGGTAATCTTTTTACCTGCTTCTATCCTGTCAATCCTTGTTTCAATAAGCTGCAAGTCTGCTAATAGCAGCTCTGTATTAATATTTTCAATGTCTCTTATAACATTTATTGAACCATCCACATGAATGATATCTTCATCAGAAAACGCTCTCACTATATGAACGAGACAATCCACCTTTCTGATATTGTCTAAAAACTGATTTCCGGAACTTTTGCCTTCACTTGCACCTCTTGCTAAACCCGGTACATCAATTGCCTCAATTTGAGCATATGTAACCTTCTTTGGATTATAAATCTGGGCTAAAAAATCAATTCTCTCATCAGGTATTTTAGCAAGTCCCTGATTAGTCGCCATCTTTCCGCTTTGGAAAGCACTTGTTTCTACTTTTGCATTTGTTAATAAATTAAAAAAAGTAGATTTACCTACTGTGGGTAATCCAACTAGTCCAACTTTCATTTTGCCAACCTCTCCTTTTGCCTAAAGCTACAAATGTTTTTTACTTTAAAAGGATTGCAAAGAATAAAAATAAGCGTAAAACACGCAATATGCTTTACGCCTTAATTTCAAATTTGGTGGAGAATAGGGGGATCGAACCCCTGACCTCTTGAATGCCATTCAAGCGCTCTCCCAGCTGAGCTAATTCCCCTCGATAGCTTGCTAACATAGTATAATAGTTTTTTTAAAAAATGTCAAGTATAAATTGGTGGGCGCGGCAGGTTTCGAACCTGCGACCTCTTGAATGTGAATCAAGCGCTCCCCCGCTGAGCTACGCGCCCTTTTTAATGGTGGAGATAAGGGGGATCGAACCCCTGACCTTCTGATTGCGAACCAGACGCTCTCCCAGCTGAGCTATATCCCCATATTATTCATCTTACCATAAAATGCCCAATAACCTAAACACCCTAATCCATAAGGTAAAACAATTATAATATATCACTTATTAAAATTCAAGCCTTGTAGTATTTCTGGTGATCGATATGTTTGACTTTCACTCTAACCTTCCAATCCTGTCAATAGGCCAAATTCTATGAGTAGCTTTACCCACTACTAGGTCTTCAGGAACATATTTATTCTCCCAGAATCTGCTATCTTTAGAATTGTTACGATTGTCTCCCATCATAAAATAATGTCCTTCCGGTACCTTAAATGGTCCGAAATCATTATACATAACTTCGTTTAAGTATGGCTCACTAATAACTTCATCATTTCTATAAAGAGTATTTCCCTTTATTTCTATTATATCGCCACCCTTACCAATAAGGCGTTTTACAAAGTTCTGTTTGGGATCATCAGGAAATTTAAAAACTACTATATCATTGTAATCCGGAGATTGGAATCGATAAATAAATTTATTTACTAATAACCTATCATTATTTTCAATAGTGGGAATCATAGAACCTGTAGGGACAATCATCGGTTCAAAGATAAATCCCCTTATAAAAAGAGCGAGTATAAGCGCAAATAAAATAGCCTTTATCCATTCAATTATTTCTGTCTTTGTATCTTTATGCATATAATTTCACCTAAGTAGATTTTTTGGGCATAAAAATATCCCCTTAATTTTGCCTGCCTATTTATTATAACATAAAATATTTTTTTACATAGCCTTTTCTAAAAAAAATCTTCTAAAGCTGACACTATTGCTTTAGACACATTTTCTTGAAATTCGGGTGTTTTAAGCAGTTCCCTATCTTTGGCATTTGTAATAAATCCTAATTCTACAATCACTCCTGGATATTTTGTATTACACAAAAGATACAATGAAGTATTAGCCAGCGGTTCGCGTGTTTTAACATTATGACCAAACTGCTTATAGGCTTGTTCCAGTTTTCTCTGAATTAGTTTGGCTGCTCTCCTTCCTTCTACACTATTAAGATTAAAAAAAACCATAGGCCCTGAAGTTTGGCAAGAACCTGCTTGTGCATTGACATGGATACTTAAGAAAATTTCCGGTGCTATACTATTAATAATATCAACTCTAGAAATCAAATCTCTTTTATGACGGTATTCGCTCTTTTTGTTTAAATGATCCAAGGCTATATCTTTTGCCCTTGTCATGATTACATTTGTACCTTCTCTTTCCAGCAATTTTTTAACCTTTAAGGAAACCTGCAAATTTATATCTTTTTCTAATGTTCCATCTTTATAAGTACTTCCACCGTCAACTCCCCCATGGCCAGGATCAATTACTATAACCCTCTCTGACAAAGGTAGTCGGTTACGAAAAACATTTGTTTTAAGACTCTGACTATATAATTGTCTAACTAATAATGCCAAAATAAAAATTATGAGTAAGAAAAAAATGCTATTATATCGAATCTTATGATAATATTTCCCCATTAAAACCCCCTCTTTTTTTATATTAGAATTTTAGATGCATTATTAACATATTTTATTTGTATAATTTATATGATAATAAATAAAATCAAGTAAAAGATATAACATGTCCAACACAAAATAAAAAAATTCGGGAAGTTTATGGCTTCTTCCCGAATCTTACTACATACCTCATTTTTCCATCTCTAACAAATTTATCAACCCAAGTATCTATTTCCTCTAGTTCTTTAAGATAAACTTTGTTCTTTTCCAGATCCTTTTCCAATGTAAACTTAACCATCAAGCCTTCTTCAGTATAGGGAAATCTTTGAGCAGAGATAAAGTTTCCCATAGAATAAGCTATGTATTTTCTTACTATCTCACCATCTTCTACTATTTCAAACCATTCTCCCGGTTGAATAACATGTGGGTGACTTGCTACAACAATATTTGCCCCATTACTTAAGACAAAATGTGCAAGATTTCGCTGTGCCTTAGAAGGTGTCCTTTCATACTCATTACCAAAGTGTAAATAAACTACAACCGCATCTGATATCTCTTTTGCTTTTTGTAAATCCTCTAGTATTATGTCTTTATCAATAAGATTTACAAGAAATGGTTTGTCAGAAGGAATAGGTATACCATTAGTTCCATATGTATATGATAAAAATGCAACTTTTATATCATTAATTTTTTTAATCAGTATCATGTTCCTATCTTCCTCGGATTCATAAGTCCCTAATGGCAATAACTCTCGTTCTTTAAGAACCTTAATAGTTCGTAGAGCACCTTTCTCCCCGCGATCCAAGCTATGGTTATTTGAAGTAATTATTATGTCAAAACCCGCATCTTTAAGAGCATCAGCTAGTGCATCAGGACTATTAAACATGGGATATCCAGTGTATTTCTGGTCTTCACCTGCCAGAGTGGTTTCAAGATCTGCCATTGCAATATCCGCAGATGATATTGTATATTTTACTACATGAAAAAACTCCCAATAATTAAATTCACCAGTCTTATCATCATATCCCGCCCAAATTTGGCCGTCATGCATCATTACATCACCTACTGCTAAAATAGTAACAGTAGGATTAGGCAAAATCTCTACTTCCGGAATTTCTTCCTCAATAAAATCCAGTTCCTGATTAAATGACTCTGTTTCTACACTTTGACTCCAACTCCCGCTTAAAAAATCTTGAAAACTGAAGCCCCGCCATTCATTACAATAATAAATGATACTGCCGCTAATCAAAACTATAGAAACAAAAGCTGCTAACACAAAAACAGTATTTCTACCTCTCCTCACTAAAGCAACTCCTTCCTCCCCATTTTTTCCAGTTGCTCCACGACTTTTTTTACATCCTGAGCCTTATCTTTAGAACACACAAGCATAGCATCATTAGTCTCTACGACAATCATATCCTCCAAACCAACTGCAGCCACCAAACGACTATTAGAGTAGATTATGGAATTTCTAGTTTGTATATCAATATAGTCCCCCTTGGTTATATTTCCGTTTTCATCAGGAGGAAAAACACTACCCAAAGAATCCCAACATCCAACATCATTCCAGCCGAAATCACCAGGTATAACCACTACTTCCTCAGACCGTTCCATTACACCATAGTCAATTGAAATACTTTGTAAGGTCGGATATACAGTTTCAACAACATTTTTCTCTTTAGATGTTCCTATAAAAGGCTCAAGTTCTCCCATTTTTGTAAACAATCTAGGTAAAAACCTCTTAAAACTATTTAAAATAACTGATGTCTTCCAAACAAACATACCACTATTCCACAAATAGTTCCCGCTCTTAAGATATTCTTTTGCTTTCGATGTATCCGGCTTTTCTACAAACTCCATAACTTCATATGCCATTATGTCTTTACATGGTATGGGCTTTTCTTTGTCATATTTTATATAGCCGTATCCTGTGGAAGGGAAGGTTGGGTTAATTCCCATAGTTACCAAGTTTTCACTATGTTCGACCATATCCCTTGCAGCAATTAGCACTCGCTGAAATTCGTCAACATCTTTTATGTAATGGTCTGAGGGGAATACTCCCATTACAGCATCATTACACCGTTTCTTTATAACTAAAGCAGCATAACATATACATGCAGCAGTATTTCGACCAACAGGCTCTATTAAAACATTATCTTTTGGGATATTTCCCCGGACAACCTCATTAAGTATTTTTTCCTGAGCTTTATTTGTAACAATTAATATCTTTTCCGGTGGTATGATATCCTTTATTCTTTTTATAGTGTCGTTTATCATACTATCTTCACCGGTTATATTTAAAAATTGTTTGGGGGCATTTGCACGACTCAAAGGCCAAAAGCGAGTACCTCCCCCACCAGCCATAATAACTCCATACATTTCCATAAATACATATCCTCCAGCTAAGTGTTTTATATATAGAGTTATTTTGCCCTTATTTACTAATATTTTTCATTAATTATCACTCAAGAAGCAGCAGTACAGACGAATATGTGCGATAGTATGCATTGTAGACCTTTTAGACTATGTATCTGAGCTTTTTATAGTTATTTCTACGGTTTCTTTAGAAATTTAAAATAGATTATATATAGTATTTAAATAAGGCTTGTGTTCCACTATTTTCTTCACCTTGTTTTGCTAGCTCTTCATATATCGACAAAGCAAGTTCCAATCCGGGAGTTTTTAGGTTCAATTCTTTTGCTGATTCCAATGCAATTTTCATATCTTTAATAAAATGTTTGATATAAAAACCAGGTCTAAAGTCCTTTGCTAGCATTTTAGGGGCGAGATTACTAAGAGACCAACTGCCTGCAGCACCTGTCTCGATACTCTTTAAGACTGTTGAAGGTTTCAATCCAGCTTTCTTAGCATAGGCTATAGCTTCACTAACACCCATCATGTTGGAAGCTATAGCTATTTGATTGCTCATTTTTGTATACTGGCCTGCTCCAGCATTGCCCTGTAATACTATATTTTTACCCAGCACTTCTAAAATTGGCCTTACTGCTTCTAATACATGATAATCACCGCCAACCATGATGGAAAGCGTTGCATCACGTGCTCCTGACTCGCCACCGGACACTGGCGCATCCAGAGCGTATAAACCTTTCTGTTTAGACACATCATATATTTTTTTTGCAAGTTTCGGGCTTGATGTGGTCATGTCAATTAGTAATGAACCCTTTTTAGCATTTTCTATAATTCCGTTTTCCCCTAGATATACTTCTTCAACGTCTTTTGGATAACCTACTATAGTTATTATAACATCGGCTTCCTCTGCAACGTGGCTGATACTATCTCTCCAGCACGCTCCTAGTTTTATTAAGTCTTTGGCTTTTTCTTTTGTTCTGTTAAAAACTGTCACTTGATAACCTGCGTTTAGCAAATTCTTAGCCATATTTTTGCCCATAACCCCGGTACCTATAAAACCTATTACTTTCTCTTTCTTGCAAGCAGACATTAAAAAACCTCCCTTACATAACAAGTTTAATTTACTGTAATTCTATGCAAATAGTGCTGCTACAGCTAAAGCTAAACCAGTAATCTGGTAAACTTGTATTGTTTTTATATTTGCTTCCACTAATTTCGGTATATCGTTATAATATTTTTTTGCAACAATTACTGAGCGTTTAGCTGCAGGAATGCTCAATAAAGCCAAAAGCCAATATATATTTCTTGTATATAACACTAAAGGCAATAAGGTTAAATATGCCAATAAATAAAGCAAAATATATACCTTTATGCCTTGTTTCTTTCCCATTCTTACAACCCAATTGAGTTTCTTACCTTTAGCGTCAGCCTCGTAATCAGGATATTGATTTATCCACACTACATTCGTAATTAAAAATCCAATTACTAGCGAAACTATAAATGCCTTTAATTCAAAGTTATGGGTTTGTACCACATATGTTCCTAGTAATACTAAAGGACCATAAGTAAAACCAATTGCCAGTTCACCTAAACCTCGATAACATAGTTTAAAAGGAGGTATGCTGTAAATAATCGATATTAAAAAGCCAACAATACCAATCCAAAAAACAAGAGTTTCTCTCATTACAGAAATGTAGATTCCAATAATTACAGCCGCCAACATAGTTACAAAAGCTATGATTTTTGTATCCTCTATTGTTAGCAACCCATCAACTATAGTTTTTTTCCCACCGCTAAAAGGAGTCCGCTTATCCGCAGATACGAATCTATCAACTCCAGAATTGTAATCTACTACTTCATTTATTGCATTTTTACCAGTCTCTATCAAATACACACCAAAGAGGCTCCAGAAAAACCAGTAAAAGTTAATAGAACCAACAGCATTATATGCCATTGCAGCTCCAACAATCATTGGCACAGTCGATGCTATACACAATTTAGGATCTGCTAGGCGCCAAATACCTTGTACTATTCTAGAAGCACTTGGTTTCATTTTGAGTACCCACTCCTCTTTAAATATGAAACTATATTTTGCTTCTCTTATTTTGGGAATTCTATCTAAGTTCATGTGTTAATTTAAGTTTATTGAGGTTTTTATCTGTATAAGACAAGTAACTCAAGAAATTTTGCCAAACCATTCTCATTATTGCTTGCTGTTACATAATCTGCTCTTTCTTTTACTTCGCTAGATGCGTTTCCCATTGCAACTCCTAAACCCGCATATTCCAACATTTCTATATCATTAATATTGTCTCCAACAGTTATTATTTCCTCTGGTTTTATACCAAGTTTTTTAGAAAGAATTTCTAAACCCTTGGCTTTAGAAATTCCACCTTTTAATACATCTACACAATTATCTATCGCAGAGGTTATTGATATTTTATTATTATATTTAGTTATAATTTCATCAACAAATGCTCTTAAATCTTCCCGCTTTTCATTACCATGAACAACTACTTTTGCTGGTGATTCCTCAAGAACAGAAATGCAAGCTTTAATATCTGCTGTGTTTTTTGTGGGTATTAATACAAAATCTCTTAATAAGTTATAATAACCTTTTAAAGAGTATTTAAACGGGGCCTTCAAAAATCGTCTTAAAAATATACTTCGATAGCTTTTAGCTGAACTAATTCTACCGTCTTCAATAAAAACTTCAATCCTAAAATTTTTATATTTTGATGCTTCTTTAACTATATCAACAGCAATATCCTGGGGTAGAAGATTGTAAATAGTTTCATTTGTATAAATATCACTTATAACTGCTCCATCACTACTAATCAATGGTGCGCTTATTGGGATATTTTGAGCCAATCTAATAGCACTTAGGTAATGTCGACCTGTAGCAATGGTGATATCAATTCCTAAGTCTTTGACTGCCCTTAAGGCACGAATAGTTCGATTGGTAAGTATATGATTGCTATTGATAAGTGTACCATCTACATCTAGGGCAATAAGCTTATAATTATTACTAAATAATTCCTTTAAATCTTGTTTTAATACCACATTATTCATTCCTTTTTTATCCACTTACTTTTTAGATTATTATATCTTATAACCGTTTTTTTTCAATAAATGCAAAGGTTTTGCATAAAGCGAGATACATAACTATAAAAAAGGATCTTTCCAAAGAAAAAAATATCCTTTTGAAAAATCCCTTTTTATAGATATATATAGGCAACAAGGCTTGAAGATTAGCTTCATAACGATGAAGACTGCCTTAGTAGCCCTCAGATGTATGTAATTCACCATATGAAGTAATTAATGCAGTTTCTATTACAGCCACATCACATTCAAATGTAAAGCTTTGTTTTTCCAAAATTTCTGCTTGTAGGGCTGATGATTTATATTTTTCAAAGATCATCCCTCAGTATTCTCGAATTTTTATTTTTCTTTTCTATCAAATTCAACAATTGTTGTGCATTAATCACTGCTTGTGCGTTGAAGTGATTATTCATTGCTATGAAAACAGTCTTCACTTTTTTAGCCAGATGCTCAATTCTGGGCACCCATTCCTTGAGCTCTTCTTCACTATACAAGTAATCATATCGTTCGTAGGATTTTTGGTGATTGTACCATTTCTCAGTATTGCGTCCGTGAAATCTAATATACCCAATAGGACCTGTGACTGCAACTACTGGAGGTAACAAGCCTTTTAGAGGTGGTTCATCTACACATACAAAAGACAATTCACATTTCTTTAAGAGATTGATAGTTTCTTCAGTCAACCAATCTAGGCTTCGAAACTCAACAGCAATATTTACATCTTTTAAATGTTCTCTCACTCTTTTTAAATAATCCTTATTTGCTTGATTGTTATGGAAACTGTAAGGGAACTGAAACAAAACACAACATAATCTATTTTGCTCTATCAATGGTTTTAGTGCATCAGTAAACTTATTTACTATTGTATCACTCAAGTCTTTTTGATGAGTCATGCCCCCATAAGCCTTGACTGAAAACAAAAAATCATTAGGTGTCTTTCTCATCATATGATAAAACATATAGCTGTTTGGCATGCTGTAATAACTTGAGTTTATCTCTGTAAACGGAAAAAAACGGCTGTAAAAAGAAAGCATGTCTTTGTCTTTGATATCTTCTGGATAGAAAGGACCCTTCCAGTCTTTATAGGCATAACCCGATGTAGCTATCAATATCATCAGTATAACCTCCAAGGATACCGATTATTGGGGTGTGACCATATTATGCTTAATAGCAAAAAGTAATGCCTGAGTTCGATCATTTACCTCTAATTTTTGGAATATGTTTGTCAGGTGATTTTTAACTGTTTTTTCACTAATAAAAAGTTTTTTACCAATTTCTTTATTGGAAAGACCTTTAGCCATTTCCTGGAGCACTTCTAGCTCTCTTGAAGTTAGGTTAAAATCTTCTTTAACTCCTGCTTCCTTTTTTGATAAGCGGGTGAGTTCTTCAAAAATCCTCGGTGTAAGGGAAGGTGGAATATAACCTAAACCTTTTACTGTTTTTTGAATAGTCATTATGAGTTCGTCAGGTCGTACATCTTTTAGTACATAACCTGAAATACCACAACGTATCAATTCAAATAAATACTCTTCTTGATTATGTATTGTCAGAGCAATAATATTAACATTTGGTTTTTCCTTTTTAATTATTTTGGTAGCCATTATACCATTAATCTTAGGCATATTAATATCCATTAAAATAACATCCACATCAATAGTCCTAGCAAGTTCGATAGCTTGGGCACCATCTTCAGCCTCACCCACTACTTCAATATCTGGCTCTAATGATAATAACTTAATAATACCCTCCCTAAGCAATGGATGATCATCAGCAATCATTACTTTTATCTTATTGCTTTTTAAATCAGACATTTTTATTACCTCCCACACCTGGCAACATATTCTCTGCCGTAGAAGGCACGCTTAATATTACTTCGGTTCCCTGACCGAGAACTGATTTTATTTCAAATTTGCCTCTTAATAATTGTATTCGTTCTCTCATTCCCACGATACCAAACGCCTTGTTGTTTTTTTCCTTTGTTACTTTTTCTACCTGGAACCCTTTACCATTGTCCCTTACCACAACATTAATTTTGTTGGGTAAATACTCAATTTTTATTACTACTTCAGTAGCTTCCGCATACTTTCTAACATTTGTCATAGACTCCTGAATAACCCTAAATATTGCTATGATCAAAGAACTTGATAAATCATATTCCTTGCCCATTATAGTTATCTCAACAAATATACCATAATCCTTGATATACTGTTCAACATACCTTTTGAGAGCCGGAACCAGCCCAAGGTCATCTAAGGACATTGGCCTTAAGTCGAAAATAATCTTTCGCACATCTTGAAGACTCATACGCACTAAATCCATCAAACTATGCAACTCATCTCTAAGTAGTGCAGGATTTTTTTCCATAAGTTTTAAACAGAATTCTGCACGCATAACTATATTGGCCAAACTTTGAGCGGGGCCATCATGGATTTCTCTGGCAACTCTCTTTCGTTCTTCCTCTTGAGCCATTATAACTGAAAGTCCCAAAGCTTGCATCTGTTGCATTTCTCCAATTTGCATACTGGCACTTTCCAAATCGTTACATAGTATTTTAAGCGCCATTCCTATATTGCTTATTAGCTCTTCAGACCGTTGGATTGCAATTTCCAGATTTTTCAAACTTCTCTCCAGATAGTTCCTGTGAAGCCGCAATATTTTTTCCTTTTCACGCTTGCTAAATAACTCTAACTGTTTTTTATGAGCTTGGTCATAAGCGTTTTTTATTTGTTCCTCATCATACTTATCGAAATTCCTACTTACATCCATTAAATGAATGCGAGATTTGTTATAAGCTAATTCCAATTCATCAACTTCACGAATAATTTGCGAAATATTTTTTCTAGTTACTTCCAGTTCCTGTTTTGTTCTTTCATAATCTTTTCGAGCGGTCTCACTAAGTTGATAAAGCTCTTCTCTACTGTTTTCTACAAGATCTCTGGTCTTCTTAATGACTCTTTCTAATTTCGCTAATTTTACCAAATCGACTCAACCCCGCCTGTAAACTTCTAACTCTAAATTCACATATATTGTTGTATATTTCTATGTAGTAATAAGCAATTCCTGCTTAGGGTGTCATATTATGTTTAAATTATAACTCATTCTCTTGTCTTAAATTGTAATGTTAAAGAATCTAGCTGCTGGCTGATGCGATTAAGTTTTTTTGCACTGTGATGAATCTCTTTAATAAATTCTTTTTGCAAAGAAGGACCTGTTTCCTCAAAGTCATCTGCACGTTGTGCTATTAAGCTGGATGTAAGATGCATTTCGCTGACTACATGTTTAATTGAATAAAAAAGCACCTGTAATTGATCACTCATTTTATTAAATGCTTGTGCCAGACTTCCTAATTCATCATTTCTTGTAATATCAATCCTACTTGAGAAATCACCTAGTGACACTTTTTCTGTTGCTTTCATTAAATCTACCACAGGCTTTCCTACTGATTTTATAACTATATAACGAGCCATTATCAATCCTAAGAAAACTGCTACTACAAATAATATTATCAAATTATATCCTGTTTTTTGCAAATGCTCAAGAATAGAACTAAAATCCACCAGCATATGTGTAAAACCAAAAATATTGCCTCCACTATCCGTTATCGGTGATGCAAAAGCGAATGCTATCACATCGCCATTAGCATTCTTTAATGGAACAATTTTTGGTTCATCTACCTTTTTATAAACAGTTTTTAAATAAGTATTTTCTTCATAATCATTAGCTGAACTGCTAGAGGCCACAATTTTCCCCTCATCGTCAAAAACAGCCGCTTCAGTGACGAACCCATCTATTTTTAATTCTGCAAGCATGTCGTTTAGGACTTGATATCTTTCTGAAGTTATAGCATCTAATGCTACAACATTGGTGGAATGCACAATATTCCAACCTCGTTCGATAGTGTTTTTAGTAAAGCTGTCCCTGTCTCGCATAAAAACAGAAAATCCTATAAAACCCATCAAAGCAATAAGAAGTAATGTAAACCCAAAACTCAATTTGAATGTGAGGGAAAAACCTTTGAATCTAGCTGAATTTCTTGCCATAATTTCATTCCTCCCCATAAACTAATTCTATTTTATCTCCAACAACAGACCCGGTAGATATACAGGTTCCTGCTGGAAGTTCTAAAACCCCTTTAGCCTTTTTTATAATTGGGCTAAAACTATATGGCTGTATTGAATGTAAAATATGTAGAATTATATTCTCATCATCAAAATAAATTACATCAATGGGATACTTCATAAAAAACGTGTGAATAGATGTACAAGGTGTAATGAGTAGTCCTTCCCCTTCTTCTAGTTTATTTGTTCCTATCAAACCTTTTAATCTCTGGAAAAAGCATTTTGTTTGGTACACTTTAACTCCTAAGGCAACCTGTTTATTTAGATTTAGTACCTTCATTAATCCACCCTCACATACCAAAAACTTTCATTATTTGAATAGCCGCAGGTCCCAACAGAACTACAAAAATAGCTGGAAATATACAAAATACCATGGGTAAAAGCATTTTGACCGGAGCTTTCATGGCCATTTCTTCAACACGTTGACGCCGTTTTTGGCGAACATCTTTTGATTGTAAACGAAGCACTTTTCCCATGCTAATTCCCAATTGTTCTGCCATAATTACAGAACCGACAAAATTTGAAAAATCATCGACAACTAATCGATCAGCCATATCTCTTAGTGCATCCCGGCGGGGTTTCCCCATGCGTATCTCTTGAAGGACTATAGCCATTTCATCTGGGAGCACGCCCTTTGATTTATCTACAACTTTCTTAATTGCCCCATCAAATCCCAACCCAGCTTCAATACAAACCGTAAGTAAGTCTAAAACCTCAGGCAACTCTTTACTTACCTGCTCTTTTCTCTCACGTCCTTTAGAATTTATTAACACATCAGGCAAAAGCCAGCCCAACATGCAAGCAGCTATAAGTAATACTAAGGTTTGCATATGTGATTTCCCGGTATTCTGTAATAGGAGTTTTATTCCAATAGCAAAGAAAATCGCCATCACATATTTAATAGCCATTACTTCTCTTGGCATTAAATTATATGGATTTCCCGCTTCTCTCAATCTTTTTTCTAAAACTTCCTCATTTACTGCGGGAATGTATTTTGAAACCATATTAAAAAAAACCGAAAGCATTGGTCTTATAAACCTTTGAAATAAAGGAAAAGAAAGCTCTTGCTGCCTTATAGGTACTGGTACTTCCGGACCTACTACTTCGGTCACCCGCTTTTTTAGTTTAATTTTATCCTTTTCAAGTAATCCAAAGATGAAAAAAGTAAAGGTAAAAACTGCTCCAAAAACACTAAATAAGTTGATTATTTGTAACATGATAACCCCCCCTCAGAACTTAATGTCCACAATCTTTTTAATAACTATTAAACCGATAAATTGACCCAATACAGCTAAGGTTAACATTATAAGACCTACTCTATTAGTGAAAAGTTCTAAGATATATCCAGGGTTTGCAGTAAGCATAAACACAGCTAAAAAAATCGGTAATAAACCTATGATAACACCTGAAATCCGCCCTTGAGCAGTAAGTGTCTTAATTTCTCTTTTTATACGAATCCGTTCTCTAATAGCTCCGCCAATGTTATCCAAAACCTCTGCGAGATTGCCCCCCACTTGCCTCTGTATTAAAACAGCAGTAATAACTAATTCCAAGTCATCACTATTGACCCTTTTTGATAGATTATTTAAGGCATCTTCAATTGGGGTTCCAAGATTCACTTCAGTTATAGTTCTATCAAATTCTTTTTTTATAGGATTAGGAAGCTCTTTTCTTACCATGTCCATACTTTGAACAAAACTAAAACCAGAGCGAAGAGAATTAGACATAATTGTGAGAGCATCGCTAATTTGAGCATTAAAATCCACGAGTCTTTTATTACGGGTTGATTCTACAATAAATAAAGGAATCACCACAGAAACAGCACCTAAAACTAAGCTGGTTAGCGGTTTTAACGTCAAGGTAAAAATCATTATTGTCGTGGCAATAGCTATACAAACTATTATTACTATAAATTCACCGCCATGTAGTAGAATATCAGCCTCTTCCAGTTTTTTATCAATTTTCCGCCCCAATCGCCGTGTTATTGAAATACTACCTGCCCTGGCTAAAAACTTTCGAAACAGTTGATTTCCATTGTGATTATTATTTATGTTTTTATCTGCATCTGCCTTTTTACCTGTGACTTGATTGATACGAGAAGCTATAATGTTTCCTTTAGAAGTTCTTAAGGTATCAACACCCAAGACAAATAAAAACACCGCGGTAAAAATCAGACTACATACGACAATTAAATCCATTTATTAATACACTCCTAATAAAGATTATTTGTAAATATTTCTGTCGGAAGTCTGTATCCATTTACCTCAAGGCGGTCAATGAACTTGGGACGTATTCCACTAGGTTGAAATACACCCTTTACTGTTCCATTCTGCTCTATACCTGTTTGACTAAATTTAAATAAATCTTGAAGCACTATCACATCACCTTCCATATTCTGCACTTCTGTTATATGAGTAATGCGGCGGGAACCGTCCCTTAACCTGCTCTGATGTATTATCAAGTCAATAGCCGCTGAAATCTGCTCACGTATTGCTCTTATAGGCAGATCCATACCTGCCATTAATACCATTGTTTCCAAGCGAGAAAGCATATCTCTCGGAGAATTGGCATGTCCTGTTGTAAGTGAACCGTCATGACCTGTATTCATCGCTTGAAGCATGTCAAGAGCTTCACCACTCCTAACCTCTCCAACTATTATCCGGTCCGGCCGCATACGAAGAGCATTTCTCACTAAATCTCTAATGGTTATTGCTCCCTTACCTTCAATATTGGGTGGACGACTTTCCAATGTGACTACATGGGGTTGAAGAAGTGAAAGTTCTGCAGCATCCTCTATTGTAACAATTCTCTCTGAATGAGGTATAAATGATGAAAGCACATTTAATGTGGTAGTTTTACCACTACCTGTTCCACCGGAAACAACAATATTTAATCTAGATTTTACACAGGCTTCTATAAACTGTGCCATTTCCTCTGTCAATGTCCCGAAAGCTATTAAGTCATCGATCATTAATGGATCCGCTGAAAACTTTCTTATTGTAATTACAGGGCCAATCAATGATAGTGGAGGTATAACGGCATTAACACGTGAACCATCAGGTAGTCTGGCATCAACCATGGGCATACTTTCATCAATCCGCCTACCGATAGGCGAAACTATACGGTCTATAATATTCATAACGTGATCATCATCTCTAAAGAAAGCTCCAGACTTTTCCAATTGTCCATTTCTTTCTATATAAATCTGATCAGGCCCATTTACCATTATTTCTGTAATTTCCGGGTCATTAAGCAAAGGTGTAATAGGACCATATCCAACAATTTCATTATAAATCTCATCAGATATTCTCATGCGATCTAATCTGGAAATATGCTTGGCATTTGCTTCAACACTGGTATTTACCAATTTTTCTATATGTTTGCGTATAAAGTCATTATCTTGCTTTTCAGGAGTTTTTAAATCTTTAAGTTCATCTACAATTTTTTTGTGTAACTGAACCTTTATTTCAGAATAAGGGTCTCTGTTCATATTCATACCTTTTTTTGTCTCTATATCTACTATTTCAGCTAGTTTTTTGCTATCTTCAAGTTTTTTTAATAAAGACATTATGTGTCACTCCCAAATATGTTGACTAAAAACTGAACATTCTTGTTACAAAAGACCTTTTTCGCTCTTGTTGATATCCCTGGGGTTTTCCTATATCTAATGATTCAATTAAGTCGTTAATACTCCCGGAAACCTTTGTATGAGGATGACTCATAACAAAAGGCACACCTTTATTTATAGCGTTTTTAACTGTTTTAAAATCTTCCGGTACCACTGCGGTTAAAGTAAGACCTAGAGTCTTTTCAATCTGCTTGACTTTTAGACCCTCTGAACCTTGTTGGCTTAAAATTACCTTTGCCCTTGCAGCGTAATTTAATGCTTCTAAAATCTCCTTGGCTTTTTTAACATGTTTCAAGGTAGTCAAATCTTGATTTGATAGGAGTAATATTTTGTCAGAAGAGTCTAGGACACTTAGACTGTTATCATTGTATACAGGTGCTGTGTCCACAATCACATAATCATAGTTTCCCTTTAATATTCTGAGCAGTTGTTCTATATGACCAGGTTTAACAAGTTCTGCTTGTTCCGGACTAGACGGTGCTGCTAGTATCCTTGCTCCAGAAAGATGTGGAATAAGGAATCCTTCTACCAACTGTGAATCAAGGTTTTCCTGCTCTTGGACCATATCCGCTATTGTATTCTTTGCATTGATATTTAACATAACGGTAACATCTCCTGCAGTGAGGTCCAAATCTACAAGAGCTACTTTCTTTTTGTAATCTTGTGATAAGGCAACTGCCATATTGCATGCTAATGTGGTCTTGCCAACACCTCCTTTAGTGCAGAAAAATGTTATAATCTTACCTTTTTTTATTTTAATATTTGATGATGAAATCATAGAAGAAGAAGGTGAAATATACATATTTCTCTTTGTTTGACTCTCATGTACACGTCTTATGGCATTTGCTAAATCATTAGCCGAAAAAGGCTTTACTAAATATTCTCGAGCTCCGGCAGCCATTGCTTTTCGCAAATATTCCTGTTCCCCTTGAATGGAAATAATAATTATAGCTGTATGTGGAACATTGACCGATATTTGTTCAGTTGCCCCTATACCATCAATTCGGGGCATATTAATATCCATTAGTACTACATCAGGATTTAGTTCAGCAGCAAGAGCTATTGCTTCTTCCCCATCTGCAGCTTCCCCGATAACTTGGATTTCTTCTTCGAAATATAAAAGGCGTTTAATGTCTTCACGAGTTGTGGCTATATCATCAGCTATTAAAACACTTATAGGTGCCATAAAATCACTCCTTATCTCAGCAAATGCTCAACCACTGTTGAGTTGACCGGATATATTTCTTTATCATCTGGTGCCCGAAGCACCAATTGAATACTTCCCTTTTGGAGCGCCATTGTTATTTGTTGAGCATGTATGGGTTCTACCATTAATGTAACCGTCTCTAATTCAACCTTTTCTGAGCCTTCCCTTTGCAATTTATCATTTACGGCTAGTACTGGAACACTTTGAGCAAGTGTCGAAGTATATGTAGTTTTACCATCAGGTTGATCCACATCAAATGTAGCAAGAACATCAACAAAATCTCCCACATTTACCAAACCATGCAAAGCATTTACTTTACTCGCCGGAATGGAGATAGCCCTCATATCTGCCTCCACTTTAGAAGAAAGGCCTGCAGCTGGATCTCCTTTACTTATAAGCTTTCCACTCAGTATAACCTCACCAGCAAATATATCACCCGCCGCCATTTTACCTTCCGCATCCTTAAAACTAACAACAGTACCAGGTAATATATACTCTGCAGGCATTTCCTTAAATTCAAGCATTTCTTCAGTAATCAGCGTTTTAGCTTTTATGTGTTGTTTTGCTGTGGCTATCTGGGCAAAATTACCGGATAAGCTATATGTTTGTTTTAATTCTTCCATATACTTTAAAGTTCCAAAAGCCGCCCCAAGACCTAAAAGTAATGCCAGTAGAAATACTAGTTTGTTTTTCATTTTTGATCTCTCCATATTTATTCTGATACAAGTTTTGCGGTGCGAAGACCATAATCATTCTGATTTGGATCGAGGATATATTCTAAACCATCTGGTGGAACTATCTCCAAAAAATAACCGGTAACTTTGCTGTTATTTCCCTTTCCACTTACACCTTTTAGCAGAAAAGCTCCAAAACCTACGATTTTTACTTTAGTCCGACCGCTTAATGAAGCCGGTTCATAAATAGGTACAATCATTACCGTTGGACATTTAGAATGGTATGAATTTATAGAACACTCAGGTGTATGTGTACAGCTGTTTAAACGGTAAGTTACACCGTCAAAAGTAGGACCAGACATGTTACCGGGTTCAGTTTCTACCCAGTCCCCAACACTTAGTATCCCATCGTATCCATACTTTAAATTATTAAGATAGCTGCTAGCTCCCCTAAGTTCTAAAGCAAGTGGACCGTAATTTCCAGGACCATAATCATCATGTGACCCAGCTTTTAGTTGATATTCCTCACCAAATGCGAGTTCTTGATCAGGGATACCAAAAGGAACAACTCCTGTCATTCCTTTTATGCTTCCATACATTGCTGCAGCCTTGGCAGTTGCTACGCCATGGTTTATTCCAAGAACCCGAGCAAATCTAAAGTCTATATTGCGACTAGCTTTTACAAATACCTTTGTATTATCAGTATTAAAACTTATGATGGCTTCAGATGTATTAACATTATTCATTTCTAGATAGTCTCTAGCCATTTGCCGGGCAGAAAATGCATCTGGCAATTGCCAAGCAGCAGCAAGAGCAGCAGCATCACATGCACTTTGAAGACGGGTTTTTTCCAATGCTAAAGCACCTATATCGACTACCATTGCTGTCATGCCTAACATGACCATCAATGCAGCAGCAGTAATTACTAGAATGGCACCATTTTCATTCCTACGTAACTTTGCTATAACAGATACTAAGCTTTTCATCATTCCACCCTCATTACAGACTTTGATCTAAGAGTTACTGGATTTGGAAGTACACTTGAAAAAAGAGGTGTAACTAGTTCCACATCATAAGTTACCTCAATTGTCATGGGCAGACCTGGAGTACGAGCACTTTGATCCGGCTCTAATTTTGTAACCTTAAGTCGTGTATCTGCTTCATGTAATGGAGCCACTTCCCGAATCCGTGAGATTATTTCTTCGTCCGGTTTTCCTACAGCACCAAGTCTTACCCCTTCTCTGGCAGCATTAGTTATTACTATATAAGAGTGAAAAATCCTACCAAATTCAAGAATACCAAAGAGAATCAACACAATAATAGGTAACACAAGTGCTAATTCTACCAAGGTCTGACCCCTCTGAGTTTTAGCAAGTTGTCTTATCCACATGATTACATCACCTCAGCAGATACGCAATTACTGCCCCTGCTGTAATAGCGATACCGTAAGGGAAGGTGAGGGCGGTACTGCTTTCTATGGTCTCAAGATACTGTGTTTTGGGTATTCGATAAAAAAAAGAGAACAATGTTAGTAGAATTATTTTTAGCCTTGAAACCAAACTTTTTTCTCGAATCATAATGATTAATGAAATCACACCACCAGTAATAGCCATAGCAAGAAAGGTTAACCATACATATTCTAAGCCTTTAAAGGCTCCTACAACTCCTAATAATTTTACATCTCCTGCTCCTAGACCTCCCATAACAAATGGGAAAAAAAGAAGCGCCATACCAAAAAACAGCCCTTTTATGCTTTCTAGCCCACCATTTAATCCATTGAAATATATGTTTAAAATTATAGCTGCTACTACAGCAGGAAATGTTATTATATTGTATATTTTTTTGTATCTTATATCTGTATAAAGACATATAAGTAAAACCGCAAACAACATAATATCCCTCATCATACGCTCCTCCCTTCACCTGCCGTTTTTGTTATAAAGAGCCCTACCTATTAATTAAGTAGGGCTATAGTGATGTGCGTGCATTCTACTGTAGTGTTTTTATATTTTTAAGGGTAACTATTAGCAAAATCACTTAGTTTTGCTGATATAGCACTGCCCAAGGTTTCAAATGCTACAAAAGCTGCAAGTGCTACTAGTGCCAGCATTAAAGAATACTCTGTCAAACCTTGGCCTTCTTGTTGGGTAAGGATGGTTTTTAATATGTCCAACATGGTCATTCCACCATTCTAAAGCTTGGTTAATAATAAATAGGTTACTATAGTGTTGATGTTAACCGCTGTACCTATATTCATGCTTGTCATTCTAAAGTTATCTTTGAATTTACAATGGTTCACTGACAATTCGTTGTCTGTCTAGCTAGTATAATTTAAATTAGTCTTTGACTTAATAATGTTATTCTGAACGCAGTGAAGAATCTAAAAGGTAATATCCCTTGCTTCTCTTAGAATAACAATAATAATTTTTCTGCAATAACAACGAAAATGTCATTGGATTTCAATGCAAGAACATTCTTGTTTTAATTTGTCCTTTGCCATCACAACTCATCTTAAATATTAAGATTTACTCTCCAGCAGCATCAAGACCATCTGTTACTTCTCCAATTTTTCCTTCTATTCCTTCACCAAGTAATTGAAGTGCCCCTATTACTACAACAGCCACAAGTGCAAGTATAAGTCCATATTCTGCCATACTGACCTTCCTGGCCTGTCCAAAGATTTTTTAAATGTGTTAACATTTTTTAAAACCTCCTATTATTTTTTCTTTTCCGACACAGAGGAAAATTTGCTTATTTAAATCTTATCAGTTCCTTGAAAATTACACATGATTCAAAGGTCTGAATTTTTTTATTGGCGAGGCCTATTTATTTTTGTGCCAATAGTCCCGAAAAGACATAGGACCTTAGGAGATAAGTTAAGCACTCACTACCTGGCAAATCTTTAAAAACTCCGATCCGTGTTATTCTAAATGAAAGTGAAATACACTGAAAGACTTGTCTATTATCATCTTGAAGGCTTGATTGAAGGATCTTGTTAAGAATTTTATAGGTCTTCCCCATCTCTGGCTTGACATTTTTAAAAAAAATGCCGAGAAAGCTCAAAATAAGTTTTCTCGGCACTTATACAAAACAAGCAATATTATAGGTGTTTTTCAAACAATTATTTGTCACCTAAAGTCTTTATCATTATTTTACGCTTCCTGGGTCCGTCAAATTCACAGAAAAACAGGCTCTGCCATGTTCCTAAAACTAGTTTTCCACTGTTGATAATAACTGTTGCCATATTACCAAACAGCGAGGCTTTCACATGAGCATCAGAATTCCCTTCAAGATGTCTGTAATTATCTTTATAAGGAATAAGTTTGGCCAGAGCATTTAATATGTCTATCGGAACATCTGGATCGGAATTTTCATTAATGGTTACTGCTGCAGTAGTATGAGGCACAAATACATAACAAGCCCCATCTTTTATACCTGTTTCTCTGACAACTTCTTCGACAATTGAAGTTATGTCTATCATCTGGTTCCGTTCTATTGTTTCAATGGTAATCGTCTTCATATAAATCACCTCCCATTTTACTCCTCCACCTCATCAAATATTGACATTTCTTCTTTTATGTAAATCTCAAATTTAAAATTCTCTATAATCTCGGCAATTACAATTTCTTTTGTTATAAACCTTACCACTGCATAAGTAACGGTTTCAAAAGTATCATATAACCTTCCGGCACTCCAACAGCCCAAAGGAACCGTATGAGTGCTGTTAGCCACATAGCCTACTTTACCAATAGGATCGAGCAATGTCATAATTGCTTCCCCATCATAATCATTTTCAATATCCTTTACTAATCGCAGTATTTGCCCCGGCTTAAATATTTTTGATCCAAAGTAGTTGTTTAATCCTACTATTGCTACATAGATCGATTTCATATGAATATACCCCCCAAGTCAATAAGTTAAGTTTTTAGTACCAGGGAAGACCTAAAAAAGTTTTAACCCCATTGTTATGAAAGCCCTACTTAGTTATCATCCTGAAGACTTGACTGAAGGATCTTTTTGCTCTTTTAGAAGGATTTATGATACTTTTATTTATCGTGGTGTGGTAATATAGGTAACGGGTATAAATTCTGAACGAAGATTAGTGGAATGAAGAATCCTAAACCGTGTAAGAATAGAACTTTCGATTTCGTTGATAGGATGAATGTTTTATATTTGCCATGATACTTGACTTTTAGAGGCTTCCTAGTCACAGGACCTTAAATTATTGACTGATGCAACTTAAATATATATTTCGTTATTAAAAGCAAAAATCCTTTATACTACTAAAAGCAATTGATACTCTTTATACTTATACTGTTTTTGAAAATAAAAATGCCGAAAAGCTTAAAAAATACTTTCTCGTCACTATGCGATAATAAACTATTTACTTTTTTTAAGGGTTCCTCTTAAAGCCGGGGAGTTATTCCTACTTCTCCCTAATTTTCTCTGATTTAGTTCCTCGTTTTTCAGCAGTCCAGCCCTAAATATAGCATCATCACCGAAACGATCCTTAATATCGTCTATAACTTTGTTTAATTTTTTCTTTTTTACATCATTATTAAATAAAGATACCTGCTCAAATTCTTTAACTAGCTGAGATAGACTTATCCCTAAAAGCCTTAGGGGTATTCGACCATCCCAATTAGAATGTAACAATCTTTTCGCTATATTATAAATATCCTCTGTGCTGTTGGTATATGAACCAGTTACAGAACGAGTAATTGTGCTAAAGGACGCATCCCTTAATGTAAGAGTTACAGTACGACCTATATAGTTTTCCCTCCTTATCCTTTGGCCGACTTGTTCTGCTAGAGAAAGCAAAACCATTTCAGCTTTTTCAAAGCTTGTAACATCCTTAGGAAGAGTAGTTGAGTGTCCCATGGACTTGGCATTATCCATTGCATGAGGGTCTACTGGGCTATCATCAATTCCATTTGCCCAAAGATGTAAATATCGACCGTTTAAACCTAAGACTTTCTGTAAGAGGTCTTCAGGAACTTCGGCCAAATCACCGATAGTTTTTATATTCATATTATCAAGGCGCTTTACCATACGCCGTCCCACGCCAAACAATTTGCCTACCGGCAGTGGCCACATAACCTGGGGTACATCCTCAGCAGGCAGCACTGTGATTCCATTTGGCTTTTTCATATCTGAAGCCATTTTAGCTAACAGTTTATTGCAAGAGACTCCTATAGAACAGGGTAAATCAAGTTCTTCTGCAATACTTTGTTGTATTTTATGGGCAATAGTCACAGAATCTCCAAAAAGTTTTTCACACCCTGTCACATCCAACCATGCCTCATCAATACTAAAAACCTCCACTAAAGGAGAGAACCTTCCGAGTATATCCATAACCTTCCTGCTAGTTCTAACATATAAGTCATAATCAGGCTTGATAAAAATAGCTTGAGGACATAGTTTTCGGGCTTGCCAATTTGGCATAGCAGTCTTCACTCCAAATTTTCGAGCCTCATAAGATGCAGTAAGTATAATGCCATTTCTCCTTTTAGGGTCTCCCGCCACCATAATGGGCTTTCCTTTGAGGCTAGGATCTTTTGCCTGATGACAGGATGCATAAAAGGCATTCATATCCGCGTGTATAATAGGAAGCATTAAAACCATCTCCGAACATAAGTTCTGATATTTATTTTATCACGCATATATAATAAAATCAATAACAACAGCTTATGTAGTAAATTTTATAGGGGGAATACAATTATGGGAATGATTTCGGGAAGAGTAGGCGGAGCTATAGGGGGCTATGATATAAATGCGAACATCGAAAATGGTGTGATTTCGGGCCGAATCGGCGGAGTGTTTTTTGGAAATGACATAGATTTAAAGTACTGCATGGAAGAAGGTTTCATTAGTGGTAGATTGGGAGGAGCAATAATTGGTAAAAGCGTTGCAGGATCTATAAGTTCAAATTCTATTTCTATACGAATAGGTGGAGTGGTAGACGGCAATGACTTAGAGCTTAAAACAGAAGATAATATGGTGTATGGCAGATGTGGCGGTTCAACAATTGGTTTTGATGTGGAGATTATTATTTCGGGTGGCAGAGCAACTGGAAGACTTGGTGGTGGTGTTATCGGTATGGATGTTACAGGTTCTGTAACAGATGTTGAACAAATTATCGCCGGAACATTATTTGCAATTACATACTACATATACCGGGTAAATCATCGAAATAGTGGCGGCAGCAGTGGACGGTCAGGAAGCAGTTAATAAAAAATATGTGAAAGAGACCTTCCAGGTCCAAAAAACCATAAAAGGTCTCTTTTTTCACCAAATATATCACAGACAAGTTTGGATACATCCTTTTCTATATCTGTCATCTGTTCCTTTTTACAACAAAACATTATTATTTTTTCACATTTCTTAAATCCTTTATCCTTTTCGCTTTTCCTTCGAAGCGCTCAAGAGAATTAGGCGCTACAAGCCTTACTTTAGCAGTTATCCCCAGCACGGTTTGGAGACGATCTGTTATACGTTTTTCTAATGCTTTCAGTTCCTTAAAGCGATCAGTAAAAATTTCCTCAGTTACTTCTACTTGAACTTCCAGTTCATCCATATAGCCATTTTTAGTAACCACTAGAATATAATTAGGTGTTAGGGCTTCTGATTGCACCAATACACTTTCTATTTGGGACGGGAAAACATTTACTCCACGAATTATTAGCATATCATCAGTTCTTCCCGAAATCTTCCGCATACGCATACTTGTTCTTCCACACTTACATGGTTCAGGATTTAAAACAGAAATATCCCTTGTTCTATAACGAATTATTGGAAGAGCTTCTTTTGTTAGTGTTGTAATAACCACTTCACCCTCTTCACCATATTCCTTTGGTTCCCCTGTGTTGGGATCAATTATTTCAATAATAAAGTGGTCTTCTGCAATATGCATACCGTCTTGAAATTCGCATTCACCTGAAACTCCCGGCCCCATAACTTCACTTAATCCATAATTATCAGTGACCAAAATATTCCAACGTTTTTGCAACTCTTGTCTCATTTCTTCTGTACAAGCTTCAGATCCAAATAAGCCGTATTTCAGTGGCAGCTCCTTGGGGTTTATTCCCATTTTTTCAGCAACTTCAGCCATGTATAAAGCATAAGAAGGTGTAGAAATTAAAACTGTGGCACCAAAATCCTGCATCAACATTATTTGTCTTTCGGTATTACCAACAGAAGTTGGCACTACTGAAGCTCCAATCTTTTCAAGACCATAATGCAGACCAAAAGCACCTGTAAATAGACCATAGCCAAAAGCTACTTGTGCCATGTCTTCACTGGTTACTCCTGCTTGGGTTGCAACACGAGCAACCAATTCGGACCAGATTTCAATATCTTTTCGAGTATAACCTACTACAGTTGGCTTACCTGTAGTTCCTGAAGAAGCATGTAGTCTTAATAACTTATTCTTGGGAACAGCAAAAAGCCCGAAAGGATAATTATCGCGAAGTGTATCCTTTGTAGTAAAGGGAAGTCTTTTTATATCATCTAAAGTTCGAATATCCTCAGGCTTGACTCCTACAGAATCAAAAGACTCTCTATAATGTGGTACATTATCATATACTGTCTTAACGGTGTCTTGTAACCGTTTTAATTGAATTTCTTTGATGTCCTTTCTCAAGGCACATTCCCATTTCTTATTCCATATCATCATAACCAATCTCCCGTCCTACTTTTTATGTACTTAAATCACCTAGATAAGGTCTTCACATCCACATCCTACCATAATGCGTTGACTAATGGTGATTAATCATATTAATTGTTAAGATAACAAAGTATATTTTTATTGTCAATAGTTAATGAAATAACCAAAATATTTATTATTGCTCTTAAACATGCCATGGAAAGGAAAAATCATTATATGTAAAAAGTGCTTCTTAGGTATTGATATGATACCTAAGAAGCACTTAGAAGTATATTCATTTAACTGGCATCTCTAACTACTTCACGAATAATGTCATAGTTATCATCGGCCGCTGCAACAAAACCATTTATTTTAGAGCTGTCTTGTTTGAAACCAATACTTCTGTCTTCAAACTCTGTAAAAGCCTTTTTAAATTTATTTACAATATTTTCATCAAGATTTGGTCGAGCGGCAATACAGTCCTTTGGAATCGGGTCCGTTTGGGCTAAGTAAACAAGCTTGTCAACATCAAGTCCTCTGTTTTTCGCATCATCGATGGCTTCCGAATAAGTAGCTCCTACCTTTACAGACCCTGAAAGTACTGCCTCCACCACGTTGCTGTGGGTTCCCAAGAATAATTGTTCTTCTAAATCCTTTTCAGGGTTTATCCCAGCTTTCTTAAGAAGAAGTCTTGGATAAGCATATCCGGAAGCTGATTTTGGATCTACAAATGCCATCTGTTCACCCTTTACTTCTGAAAGATTTGTTATACCCGACTTAACAGTAGTAATAATATATCCTAAGTAGTTCGGTGCTCCATTGACTATAGGAGTGGCTATAGGAATTACCGGAGCTTTATTACGAGCGTTTACATAAGCTAAAGGTGAGAACCACCCTATATCAACAATACCATCAATGAGACAATTAGCCAGGGCGTCATAATCCGTTGCAACTAAAACTCTAGGTATAAGCCCTAGCTTTTTACATATTGTATTAATTACTGGAAGATAAAGGGATTTAATCACTTCCGGGCTTAAAGCAGGATTAATACCAAATATAATTTCATTTTCACTTCTCAAAGAAGTTGAATGTTTTTGTAGTAAGTATACTTTGTCTACTAGATTGTCAGCAATATCGAGGAGTTTTTGATTATAATCTTCTTGATCTTTAATATGAAATGCTACTTCACTGGTAGAATCGGCGGCTGATGCGGTTTTTTCTGAAAGAGTAGTAAAAATATCCGTTAAATATTTAGAGGTTTTTGCTTGTTCTTCTGAAGAATCAAAAAGCTCACTATTAAGCCTAGAAATATTTTCGAAAACTGCTACAGCATCATCCATAGCTCCTTTTCCTATTGCCATCTTGCTTTTTACATTTTTTAAACTTTTAGCACTTTCTTTTGAAATATTGCAGCCTTTGATTATCCCCTGATTTATCAGCTCTGCTGTTTTATGTATTTCTTGAGCTTTTTCTTTACTGCGCTCTGCTAGTTTCCTTATTTCTGTTGCAACTACACTAAAACCTAAACCAGCCTGACCAGCTCTAGCGGCTTCAATGGCAGCATTAAGTGATAGTAAGTTTGTTTGCTGTGCAATATGCTTAACAAAATCTACAAAATCCTTGATTTTCTCCGTAAGTTCCAATAGAACTTCAATTTGGTTGGCTGATTCATCCATTTCGGCTGTAACTTGAGCTAAAGCAGTTTCTACATCACTTATTGCCATGCTACCTTGTTCTACTTTTTTTAGGTAATCTTTTGAAATCTGCGTAACACTAGAAGCTGTCTCTTTTAATTTAGACGCCAATATCGACAGGCCTTTTAGTTGTTCTGAACCACTGGCAGAACTAGCACTTATTTCTTGGGAATTACAAGAAATACTATCTATTGCTTTAACCAAATTCCTAATAGTTTCAGAATTTTTCGCAACAACCCACTTAATTTCATGTGTATCATAACCTAACTGTTCACAAAGTTGAAGTATTTCACTTTGGCTTGTAAAGGATTCCTGTTTGTCATTATCGGTTTTTGTGAAATACATTTTATGGCTCCTTTATCTTATATTTCATTCAACAATACCATACTTTCTTGCTTTTGCCGCAACTGTTTTATGTGTTATCCCTAAAACCTTACCTGCAGCATTAAAGCTTTTATACTTTTCTAAAGCCATTTCTATTATGGCTTTCTCATATTCATCAAAGGTAGCCAACTCCCCGTCAACGTCAGGATTTATTAGTGGTTGTTTATTTTCAATAACTTTACCGGTTATATATTGTGGCAGATCCCAAACATCTATTACATCACCATCTGCCATATTAATAACACGTTCGATTATATTTTCCAGTTCCCGAACATTTCCTGGCCAATCATAATTATACAGATGCCTGATAGCCCTTTTTGTTATAGTCTTGTTTTTCTTTTCTAGCTTTTCGCTAAGTTTTTTAAGGAAATGCTCTACTAAAAGAGGTATATCATCTTTTCTTTCTCTTAAACTAGGAAGCGTTACAGGTAATACATTCAATCTATAATAAAGATCCTCCCTAAATTCCCCTTCTTTTACCATTTGGTTAAGGTCTCGATGAGTTGCAGCTACTATCCTGATATCAACTTTAATGACCTGATTACCTCCAACTCTCTCGAATTCACGTTCTTGTAATACTCTAAGCAGCTTAGCTTGTAAGTTCTTATCAAGCTCACCTATTTCATCTAAAAAAATTGTTCCACCATTAGCCAGTTCAAATTTGCCGATTTTTTGATAAAGAGCCCCGGTGAAAGCACCTCTTTCATGTCCAAATAGCTCACTTTCTAATAGAGTAGACGGTATACCGGGGCAGTTAACCGTAACAAAAGGCCCTTTACTTCTCCTGCTGGCATAATGAATGGCTTCAGCTACTAATTCCTTTCCGGTCCCACTTTCTCCCTGCAGCAGAACAGTTGAAGATGTTCTTGCCGCTTTAGCTGCAACATCTAATGCCGCAATTAATTTTTCACTTCTACCTATAATACCGCTAAAAGCCTTATCCAGCTCAGACACTTCTCTTCTTATAGGTAAATTAAAGGTCTTGGTAGTGAATGATTCAGCCGTCGAGGCGTTTTTGTTAAAAATAATAGTATATCCTACGATTTCACCTTGGACAAAAATAGGATTTATATCTGTAGCAACTATATTTTGCACATCAGATTCTTCAGACCCAAAAACTCCAATCCCATGGGATACAGAATTTAAATCTATGCCCGGTAAAATATCTTGGACAGGATTTCCAATGATGTGATGTTTTCTGACGCCCATTAAATCTTCAACGATTTTATTACATACGGTTATAATGCCTCTTGTATTAGTTACGATCAAGCCAAGACCTATGCTGTCAAAAATCTTATCTGCTTTGAGCATATTTTCCTCTAAAATCGTATCTACTTGCTCCATTTCAGCATTACTTTGAGGCAATAAATCACCCTTGAGTAGTTCCTCGAAGCAATTAATTGCCTCAGTTGCGTTAGACCCTTTCGCCACTATTGTTATACGCTCTCCAGGTTTTATATTAAGTGAGTGAATAGCCATCAGGGCGGTAGCCGGCACTTCCCTTCCGGCTTGATTTCGGATATTTATACTAGTATCCATCATACTTTCAATTTCGTAAGCTTTCTGAACCACCATAGCCGCAGCTCTGATATGCATTCCTTTAGGATGGGTAAAAACAGCATCCTTTTGAAACAAGGCTTTTCACCCTTTCACTTATAACAAATGTATTTTTATTTAGCATTTGCTGTGGCTATTACTTCAACTCCAGTTCCCACAATATTTTTAGCTATTACATCTCCGACCTTTACCGGAGGAACTACTATTTTATCTTTAAGTTCAACCATAGCTTTCTTAAGTAAATGTTTGGGAATTGGCTCTATTGTTCTTATTGGCAAAACTCGACCTGTGGAAAGCTTGACGGTCGTAGTTAAAATTCTTCTGGGATCTAATACTTCACTCTTGGCATAGTCAATACCACGTTTGCAGTCATAATTCTTTATGCTTGTTATTTCACCATTGTTAATTTCTACGTCGATCCTACACCCTTTCGGGCATACAATACAAGTTACCACTCTTTTAGTCACCTTCAATTACACCTTCTTCCTGAAGGGATATTTTCAGGCTTTGAATATCTTTGCCAGCTAATTCTTCTTTTTTTATCTCAATATTAATCATTTCACTTGGTCTTATATGTCTTAGCACTTTTGAGCGAATGGGACCTTTATCAGACTCTACCAATAATCGTGCTTTTTCCATAGGGGCTCTACAACGCAAGAAAAAATTTTGTTTTTTATTAAGAATTTTATCTGCGTCTATTAATTGAGGCACTACATATCCGACACCTTCCCCAGGAATAACAGAAATATTATTTGTTGTTGGTTCCTTTTCACCGAGATAATCAACTGCACCTTTTCCTGCAAGTTGAGCTTCCATAGTTACAAAGTCAACTAAATCATGAACATGAACTACGTTTCCACAAGCGAATATTCCAGGAATTGTTGTTTCCATCCTCTGGTTTACCACAGGACCTGATGTCAAATTGTCGATTTGGATATCTGCCATCTTAGATAACTCGTTTTCTGGAATTAAACCTACTGAAAGCAACAATGTATCACACGGAATATACTTTTCTGTGGAATGAATTGGTTTTAAATCCCCATCAACTTCAGCTATTGTTACACCTTCCACCCTATACCTTCCATGAATATCAACAACTGTGTGGCTCAGTAAAAGAGGTATGTTATAATCCTCAAGGCACTGAACTATGTTTCGGGTAAGACCATTTGAGTATGGAAGTATCTCTGCAACACACTTAACTTTGGCACCTTCTAGGGTAAAGCGTCGTGCCATGATTAAGCCTATATCCCCAGAACCCAAAATCACTATTTCTTTTCCAGGCATGTAACCTTCTATATTTACAAATCTTTGTGCTGTACCTGCTGTATAGATACCTGCAGGACGATAACCAGGTATATTAATAGCTCCCCTTGTTCTTTCGCGGCATCCCATTGCTAATATTATCGCATTGGCTTGGATTTGCATTAATCCTTTTTCCCTATTAACTGCTATTATCTTCTTATCCCTCGTTAATTCTATTATCATAGTGTCAAGTAAAACTTCGATACCCATCTGCTCAAGTTCTGTAATGAATCTATCAGCATACTCCGGTCCTGTTAATTCTTCATTAAAAACGTGTAATCCAAATCCATTATGTATACACTGTTGTAATATACCTCCCAGGCCTGAATCTCGTTCAACAAGCAGGACATCATCTACTCCATTCTTTTTAGCTTCTATTGCAGCAGCAAGACCTGCTGGACCACCACCTATTACTACCAGATTCTTAGTTATCAATATTGTCACCACCTTCGACCTGAAGAAATTCCTTTATACGAGCAACAAGCATATTAGAGTCTGGACCTTTTTTAGTTATTTCTAACGGGTCTATACCTAGTTCTCTAGCAATAATTTCCAACACTCTTGGAGAACAGAAACCTCCTTGGCAACGCCCCATTCCAGCACGGGTTCTTCTTTTAACAGCATCTATACTTCGCGCTCCTACTGGTCTTTTTATAGCATCAATAATTTCTGCTTCGGTAACAGTTTCACACCGACAGATAACATGACCAAAAGCAGGGTTCTGCTCAATGAGTTTACTGCGCTCTTTGTTATCTAATTCTCTAAATCTTACTTTTTTAGGTCTCTGTGGAATAAAATCCGGTTTTTCTTTTAGAGTAACACCTTGTTCTTGCAATATTTCCCTTACCATTATTGCTATGGCCGGTGCTGAAGTTAATCCGGGAGACTGTATACCTCCAACGTTAATAAAGCCTCTGACCTTTTTAGATGCCTCTATAATGAAATCATTGGTATTAGATACTGCCCTCAGACCTGCAAAGGAAGTTATGATATTTTTTAGAGGTAAATCAGGTACAAGCTTCTTCCCACCTTCTATAATCTCCTTAATACCAGGTGGGTTCACGCTTGTATCATTTTTATCTTCAATGTTATTAGAGTTTGGACCTATAAAAATGTTTCCGTCAACAGTTGGGCATACTAATATTCCTTTTGATATCTTAGTTGGAGTGGGGAATATGGCCTTTGATACGAGATTCCCAAAATGTTTATCAAAAATAAGGTATTCACCTTTACGTGGGGTTATCGAATATTCTTCAGCTCCTGCCATTTTGGATATTTCATCCGCAAAAAGTCCTGCAGCATTTATTACATATTTAGATCGAATACTTCCTTTTGGAGTTTTAACAAGAAAACTGGAATCTTCCAGAACTTCTATATCAATTACGGGTGCATTTAGCAAAAACTTCACACCATTTTGATTGGCATTTTCCGCAAGAGCAATAGTAAGTTCATATGGACATACAAGCCCTCCGGTAGGAGCATTGAGAGCCGCTCGGGCATTAGGGCTTAAATTAGGTTCCATGGCATGTAGTTCATCTTTTCCGATTATAGAAAGATACTTTACTCCATTGATTTTGCCTCGCTCTAATAATTCTTCAAGTGCCTTTTCTTCTTCTTCTGTTACTGCAACTACTAAAGAGCCGTTCATTACTAGTGGTACATCAAGTTCTTCGCATAAAGCAGGATATAGTTTGTTGCCTTCTACATTTAGTTTGGCTTTCCAAGTGCCCGGAGCTGCATCAAAACCAGCATGCACTATGGCACTGTTAGCTTTACTTGTACCACATGCTACATCTTCTTCCTTTTCGACCACAGTTATATTTAAGTCATACCGAGACAGTTCGCGAGCTATAGAACAACCCGTTACTCCTGCTCCAATAATTACTATGTCTTCCATATTCTACCTCCCTAAAAATGGAAAAACCACACCTATATAAAGGTGTGGTTCTCCTTATTCTCCGCCACAGCTTCAACAATTTAAATAAAAATTTTTATACTTTCGTTTGAATAATTATTATTTATCTTCCCAGTCAAGGGCTCTTTCAACAGCTTTCTTCCAACCCTTATATAAGTTGTCTTTCATATTGCTATCCATTTCAGGTTTAAAGGTCCTATCAATCTGCCACTTAGCCGCAATATCATCCTTATCTTTCCAATATCCTACTGCAAGGCCTGCAAGGTAAGCAGCACCTAAAGCAGTAGTTTCAATTACTTTAGGTCTGTCAACGGGTACACCTAGGATATCTGATTGGAACTGCATCAGGAAGTTGTTGGCAACGGCTCCGCCGTCGACCTTTAGGCTCTTTAGAGTGATACCGGAATCCTTCTGCATAGCTTCCAGATACATCGCGGGTCTGGTAGCAAATAGACTCGAGAGCGGCTCTTACAATGTGCTCACGCTTCGCACCACGGGTTAAGCCGACAATCGTGCCCCGAGCATACATATCCCAGTAAGGTGCACCAAGACCTACAAATGCAGGTACCAGGTAAACGCCGTTATTATCTTCTACTTTTGTTGCAAGCTCTTCGCTTTGAGCTGCATTGTCTAAGACTCTAAGCTCATCTCTGAGCCACTGCACTACAGCACCAGCTATAAAGATACTGCCTTCTAAAGCATATTCTACCTTTCCGTCTACCCCCCAAGCTATGGTAGTCAGCAATCCGCTCTTGGATGCAACAGCTTTCTCACCAGTATTCATCAACATAAAGCACCCTGTTCCATAGGTGTTCTTTGCCATACCTGGGCTATAACAAGCCTGACCAAACAGAGCTGCTTGCTGGTCACCAGCAACACCAGAAATTGGAACTTCTCCGCCAAATACTTCTGTAGTGGTATGACCATATACATGGCTTGAAGGCATGGGTTTTGGAAGCATTGAACGAGGTATATCGAGTTCTTTAAGTATATCATCATCCCAGTCTAATTTATGGATATTAAACAACATGGTTCTTGAGGCATTACTATAATCAGTAACATGGACTTTACCGCCTGTAAGATTCCAGATAAGCCATGTATCAATATTACCAAATAACAACTCGCCTTTTTCGGCTTTTTCTCTAGCACCTTCAACGTTATCTAATATCCACTTTACTTTTGTGCCGGAGAAATATGCATCTACTACCAATCCGGTCTTCTCACGGATCTTTTCAGTAAGACCGCGAGCTTTCAGGTCATCACAAATAGGAGCGGTTCTGCGGCACTGCCACACAATGGCATTATAAACAGGTTTACCCGTGTTCTTATCCCATACAACAGTGGTTTCCCGTTGGTTGGTGATACCGATAGCGGCAATATCGTTAACCGTGAGCCCACATTTTAAGAGGACTTCCTTGGCTACACCTATCTGACTTCCCCAAATTTCCATCGGATCGTGTTCTACCCAGCCGGGTTTAGGATAAATCTGGGTAAATTCTCGGTTGGTAACACCCTTAATCAATCCGTTTTCATCAAACACAATCGCCCTTGAACTGGTAGTCCCCTGGTCTAAAGCCATAATGTACTTAGCCACTAGACATTACCTCCTTGTTTTTATATAATTTTCATTTATATATTTAAATGTGGGTGCGGCCAAGACCGCACCTATTTTTACTTTTGCGGCTTGATTTCGTTATTTATGATTTATAATTTTGCATTCAGTATGGATATTAATATTTTTCTGACAATTAGACGTAAAGGCAATAGAGAATAAATCCGCCCAGAATTCCTCCGAGAATTGCATTAATAATCATACCTATACCTTTACCTACATCATCCCCGGATATGGCTGAAGCTACAAATAAGCCTATAAATGCTGCCCAAGCCATGTCAATCCAGGCTGCTCCGGATTGATAAATCAGACCCACACCGTGATTGAGTGTCCATGTTGTGCCAACTATAAAACCTGCTGCAATCCAGCCACCTATTGGACCTAATTTATCTACCAGAGCTCCCCAACAAAGTCTACATAGAAACGGAAATATAAAACCACCAGCCATAGTCGCTATAATCTTTGGAAATGTCATTTTATGACCTCCCCTATTTTTTAATTTATAGGAAACTATTTTCCCTTAGTTTGTTACTATACAAAAATTTCTTTGTAAAAAAGAACTAATTTACTACTTAGCTTGGAATATCCTTTTCTTTCCACATTTTTTCAATAGCTACAGCAGTAATACCAGCAAGTACTGCACCGATAGCCACAAATGCCAATGTGGGTAAAGATGCTATTCCAGCTTCTGGTCCAAGTAAAAATACATCTCTCATGGTTCCACATATACCAATCCCTGCTGCCATGTCTACAAATGCACCTTCATTAACCACAACTCCCAGGAAGTGATTCATAAACCACATGATAGAAATGATCATAAGCCCGGCAAACCATCCACCAAAAATACCATAAGCCTCCGCAAAAGCTCCCCATACAGACATTACGAAAATACCAGCAATCGCAAAACCAATAATAGAACTAAGGTTTTTCACTAATGTCACCTCCATTTTTTTTGACCCATTAGTAAACACCACCAATTAAATCTACTACCTTGCTTTTGCTACCCACCCCCTTTTTGAGCAAATTAAAAATCCTTCCAGGGTAAATAATAAATAAAAAATAGTAAATTATTCACCCAGGAAGGACTTTCTCCTCGTCTCCAAGTCCTCAAAAGGTATGTTCCATATATCTTCATTTGTAACTGATATGGCTAGAGCACCTTGTCTCAGTGCCGCATTAACCTCCTGTATATTCTCAATAAGTCCACCGGCAATAACCGGAAGCCTTATCCTATTGCAAATCTTTCTAATAATTTTTGGTATCACTGCCGGTAAAATCTCTATTGCATCAGGGCATACATGTTTAACAGATTTTTCAGCGGTATCTACAGCTAAGCTATCAAGAGCAAATATTCTTTGAATGGTAAAAAGACCTTCAGACTTTGCACAACTGATGAGATTGGCTCTAGTTGTTATGATTCCATCTGGTTTAATTTCCTGGGCTATATATTTTATGCCCATACTATTCTTACTTATGCCTTCAAGTAAGTCAATATGCAAGAAAATTCTTTTATTATTTCTTTTTACACTATTTACTACACCCTTAATATTCAGTATATTGCCTGTAAGTAAAAATATGCATCGTGATGGCTTTGATACTGCGATTTTTATCCTGTCAACGTCCCTAATGGCTGGTATCACCGGAAATCCCTTTAAATCCTCTAATACATCGCTCAAAAAATCACCTCGAAGTCTATCGGTAATACCTTCTCAATATTAAATTATCATATTCTTTATCGACACATAATTGCAAAAACCATGCCAATAAACCATGTGCAACATAAGCTATAGAAAAATTTATAGTTGGTAAAATATATCAATATACGCTCTGTTGTAATAAAAACATTGATACTTTCTACCAACTAATCTGTGAATAGTTTTTTATATCTTTTTCGAACAATTTATATTTACTCTATTATGTATTTTATAGTATAATTTCTGAAAAGTCAAGCTCTTTTTGTTGCTAAAATATTATCATTCTCACCTTACTCTTTGTCCAATTTTATTTTCATTACCTGCAAGCAACCTCTCTATATTGTCCTTATGACGATAAACAGCAATAGCACCAAGGACTAGACCAGTTATAACATGTTTTGCTGGGTATTTAAAAACTAGTAAAAGAATCGGAAGTGATGTAGCTGCGGTTATAGAACCTAAAGAAACAAATCTTGATAGGAAGATAACGGTAATTCCAATAATAAAAACTATGAGGCCGATTTTAGGTGATAAACCGATAATAACACCGAAGCTAGTAGCAATCCCTTTTCCACCCTTAAAATTGAGAAAAATAGACCAATCATGACCAATGACAACCGCAATTGCAGAAAGTAAAGCTAGATTCTCACCGCCAAATAATCTTCCTAATAAAACCATTAATAGTCCTTTTAACAAATCTGCTGCAAAAACCATCAGAGCGGGTTTTACGCCCAGTACTCTAAGTACATTTGTGGAACCTGGATTACCACTACCGTATTGGCGGATATCTGTATTATAAAATCTACGACAAATAAAATATGCAAAAGAGATAGAACCAACCAGATAACTGATGACAAGAAACAAAATCGTTCTAAACAAGGGCATTCACCTTTCAGAAGATTTTAAACAATAATATAATAATTCACTTAATATTGTACATGTACCATATTTAAAAGTCAATGTAAAATTTGCTTTGGGTTTCTGTAAAAATATGTTAATCTAAGAAAGGCAAAATGCAAAGAAAATGCGTTAAGAGGGGGAAGAGAAATAAACTCCATAGTAAAATACAACAAAAGAATACTAGCAAATAATAAAAAGTCAAAAAAATAAGATGAGTTGACTAGACAAAGCTCAATATGTTAACATTTTGATAATAGTAATATATTTGTTACAAAACTTAAGTAAAAAACATAATTATAGTATTACAGATACGGGGAACTAAACCCACGTTTTTTTTATATATACAACATTATCTTTTGTATAAAGTCTGATAAAACTTAAAGCTTTTACTTGGTTCACTCATTTAGGGGGAATTATTATGGAAAATAACATGCATCTTAATAGAACTTATGAAATAAACAAAGTTCTTTGGGTGATTCTCGCATTAAACATCGGTGTTGCAATTATTAAGCTTATTGTGGGATATTCTATTTCATCAACTAGTATGATAGCAGATGGTTTTCACTCCTTTTCTGACGGCAGCTCTAACATCATAGGATTAATTGGCACTGCAATAGCTGCAAAGCCTGCCGATGAATCTCATCCCTATGGCCACAGAAAATTTGAAACTTTTACTACTATAGGCATAGCTCTGCTACTGTTTATTGTAAGTATTAACATTATAAAAAGTGGTATTGCCAAAATAGTTAATCCCGTTACGCCTCAAGTTGATATCTATAGTTTTATTGTAATGATTATTACAATAGCTATAAACATATTTGTTATCATTTTCGAAACAAAAGCGGGAAAAAGACTTAATAGTGATATACTTGTTTCAGATGCTATTCATACAAAAAGTGATGTTTATATATCATTATCAGTAATACTTAGTTTGATTGCTGTCAAACTTGGATACCCTATTCTTGACCCGATTATTTCTTTTATTATATCTATTGTAATCATAAAAGCAGCTATTGAAATAGTGATAAAGTCTAGCAAAGTATTGTGCGATGCAGTTGTAGTAGACCCAGAGGATATAATTAACATTGTATCTAAAATTGAAGGTGTTCTAGATTGTCACCGGGTTCGTTCAAGGGGAAGTGAGGATGATTTTTCCTTAGATTTACACATACTGGTAGATCCCTTAATGACAGTATACAAGGCTCACGAACTGCATCATGATATTGAAGAAGAAATTAGAAAGCATTTTACAGGAATTCATTATATCGATATACACATAGAACCTTATTCATGAAAGTCGTCTAAAAAAGGCAAATATTAGAGTAGAAATGATCATAAATGGTCTACGGTAATGTATTTCTAACTCCTAATTACTGCCTTTGACACTGTTCGGGCGACTGTTTGGCACCAAAAGGGGCACAAAATAAAAAAACAGAGATGGAATACCCTCCCAAACTCTGTAACCATTATCAATTTTGGTGCCGAAGGCGGGATTCGAACCCGCACATCCTTGCGGACACTAGACCCTGAATCTAGCGCGTCTGCCAGTTCCACCACTTCGGCACATTTCAAATGTATTATTTATATTATCATATCGCCTTTAATTATTCAAGAGTCATTTAGATTCTTGAGTTTTAATGATTCTAGGGAAGTCAAACATATGTGACACGGCCTCAGATATATATCCTTAAAAACTGCTAGTTAAAACTTACTTTGTAAGGAAGGAATGTCAAGATCAAAAGCGTTAGCATATCTTGATATTCCTGAGTGAACAGTGCAATTATTTCTCAACCATTTCATTTGGGGTTTTAAATTCTAGAACTTTCCTTGCGATATTGTTGTATCGATTATTGTATCGATAAAATGCATTCTACATTTCATCATAGCTCAAAATTGTCTTTTACTATAAAAAATTTGTTTTCTATTCTGTGGCTACACTCATCAATGTTACTTTGCAGCCGCTAGTTTTTTTCTCATAATATTACTTTTCTGTTCCAGCACTTTCTTAAGATATTTCCCTGTATAAGAACAAGTATTATCGGCTACTTGCTCGGGAGTTCCAGTGGCAACAATCTCGCCACCACGGTCGCCACCTTCGGGACCTAAATCAATTATATAGTCTGCAGTTTTTATCACATCTAAGTTGTGTTCAATTACAATTACGGTACTTCCAGCTTCAACTAACCTATGAAGAACATTTAGCAGCTTCTGGATATCAGCAGCATGAAGTCCTGTGGTGGGTTCATCTAAGATATATAAAGTATTGCCATTAGTCTTTTTGGATAGTTCAGTAGATAGTTTAACTCTCTGGGCTTCACCACCCGACAATGTTGTTGAAGGCTGTCCCAGTCTTATATATCCCAAACCGACATCTTTGAGGGTTTCAAGTTTCCTCTTAATCTTAGGTATATTTTCAAAAAAGCTTAATGCTTCATCAACTGTCATATCCAATATATCTGCTATCGTTTTGCCTTTGTATTTGACCTCTAAGGTTTCACGATTATAACGCTTTCCTTTACAAACTTCACAGGGAACATAGATATCTGCCAGAAAGTGCATTTCTATTTTTATTATGCCATCACCTTTACAAGCTTCACAGCGACCGCCTCGGACATTAAAACTAAACCTCCCTGGTTTGTATCCTCTCATTCGTGCTTCTGGTGTCAGTGAAAATATTTCACGTATATCATTAAACACATTGGTATATGTGGCCGGATTAGATCTAGGAGTTCTACCAATTGGAGATTGATCAATATTAATAACCTTTTCTATGTGATCAATTCCAATGATCTCATCAAAATCACCCGGACGGCTTTTGGCTTGATAAAGTCTTTCCTTTAATGCTTTATTTAAGATTTCATTTACTAAAGTACTTTTCCCTGAACCCGATACACCAGTCACACATGTAAACAAACCTAATGGAATTTTTGCATCAATATTTTTAAGATTATTTTCTCTACAACCTCTAATCTCAAGCCAATTCTCTCCAGGTTCCCTTCGAACATCGGGAATCAGAATTTGCTTTTTGCCGCTAAGATATTGACCTGTGATAGAATCTTTACTTTTTTGTATATCCTCTACAGTACCATAGGCAACTACTCTCCCGCCATTTTCACCTGCTCCGGGACCTATGTCCACAATATAGTCAGCTGCTCTCATAGTATCTTCATCATGTTCCACTACAAGCACTGTATTTCCCAAATCTCTTAAATCTTTCAGTGTTTTTAACAACTTGCCGTTATCACGTTGATGTAATCCTATACTGGGCTCGTCAAGAATATATAGTACCCCTACCAATCTTGAACCAATCTGTGTAGCTAGTCTTATCCTCTGAGATTCTCCTCCCGACAAGGTGCCTGATGCACGATTTAGTGTTAGGTACTCAAGACCTACATCAGCTAAAAACTGAAGTCGGCTTCTTATCTCCTTTAATACTTGATTTGCAATTATTTCTTCCCTGGAAGTAAGAGAAAGATCTTTAAAAAACGCTAAAGCATCCCGAATTGACAATGCGGTAATTTGGGCAATAGATTTATCCCCTACTGTCACTGCCAAGCTTTCAGGTTTTAGTCTATCACCGTTACATACTTGGCAAACTTTAGTGCTCATATATTCCTCTATTCCATCTAGAGAATACTCTGAACCATTTACCTGGTAACGTCGCTTTAAATTGTTCACAACACCCTCGAAATAACCTCTATAGTGTCTTGTACTTTTACTGAATCGACTATTAAAGTGAAACTCGATTTTCTCCTTAAAACCGTAGAGAATTGCATCTACTACTTTTTTGGGCAAATCTTTTACGGGAGTATCAACACTTGCACCAAAATGATCCATCACAGCACAAAGCATTTGATAATAATAACCTTCAGGATTGTTGTTCCAAGGCGCTATTGCCCCTTCTGCTATGGATTTTTCCTTATCGGGTATGATTAATTCCGGATCTATCTCCATACTTATCCCAAGACCGCTACAAGCAGGACAAGCACCATAAGGGCTATTAAAAGAAAACATACGTGGAGTAAGTTCCTCTAGGTTTATATTGCAATCCGCACAGGCAAAATTCTGTGAAAACATCAGCTCTTTTCCATCTATTATATCAACAATGATTAAACCCTCAGCATGGGTTAAAGCTAGTTCTATAGAGTCTGCAAGTCTTGATTCTATTCCGGGTTTTATAATAATTCTATCTATAATTATTTCAATATGGTGTTTTTTGTTTTTATCTAACTTTATCTCTTCACTGGTCTCCAGCATTTCTCCATCAACTCTAACTCTAACAAACCCGTTCTTTTTTATCTCTTCAAACAGCTTATGATATTCACCTTTTCTACCACGAACTACGGGAGCTAGTATCTGTATTCTTGTCCCCTCTGAAAGTTCCATAATTGTATCCACCATCTGGTCCACGGTCTGTTGGGATATTTCCTTGCCACAATTAGGACAGTGGGGTTTACCTATTCTAGCAAACAACAACCTTAAATAATCATATATTTCAGTAACTGTACCCACAGTAGAACGGGGGTTTTTACTTGTAGTCTTTTGATCAATAGAAATGGCCGGTGAAAGGCCTTCAATGTAATCAACATCAGGTTTTTCCATTTGCCCTAAAAACTGGCGAGCATAAGCAGAAAGGGATTCTATATAACGCCTTTGACCTTCTGCGAAAATAGTATCAAAAGCCAAGGTTGATTTACCTGACCCTGAAAGACCTGTAATTACTACCAATTTATCCCGAGGTATTTCTATGTCTATATTCTTAAGGTTGTGCTCTCGGGCACCTTTAACTATAATCTTATCCATTATTTTTAATCACTCTCTAATCTATTTAATCTTTTTAGTCTTAATAACACTTAGTACTTCTGCTTTTATTTCAAATATCATATCTCTTAGCTCAGCAGCTTTTTCAAATTCCAAATTCTTTGAAGCAGCTTTCATTTGCTCTTCAAGGCTTTCAACTAAAGCCTTAAGCTCTCTCTTGTTCATCTTTGTTACATCTTTTTCTGGGAGATAATCAACTGTATCTTCTGCAACTATAGTAGCCTCAATAACGTCTCTAACTGCTTTTTTCACTGTTGTAGGAACTATACCATGTTTTTTATTATAGTCCATTTGTATCTTGCGTCGGCGGTTGGTTTCGCTTATTGCCTTAGCCATTGATTGAGTTACTGTATCTGCATACATTATTACCTTTCCTTCTACATTTCTCGCAGCCCTGCCTATTGTTTGAATAAGAGAAGTTTCCGATCTCAAGAAACCCTCTTTGTCTGCATCGAGAATAGCAACTAATGATACTTCAGGCAAATCAAGACCTTCCCTTAATAAGTTTATACCGACAAGACAGTCAAATTTACCTATTCTTAAATCCCTAAGGATCTGCAAACGTTCCAATGTATGAATGTCCGAATGAAGATACCTGACTCGGATTCCTGCTTCCTTTAAATAATCCGTAAGGGCTTCAGCCATTTTCTTGGTTAAAGTAGTTACCAAAATACGTTGATCCTTTTTTGCTCTCAATTTTATTTCCCATATCAAATCATCAATTTGTCCTTTTACGGGGCGAACCTCTACTTCCGGATCCACTAAGCCGGTAGGTCTAATAATTTGTTCAACTACTTGAGAACTTTGCTTAAGCTCATAAGGTCCGGGAGTTGCCGAGAGAAAAACAAGTTGGTTTATTCTATCGACAAATTCTTCAAATACCAAGGGCCGGTTATCAAGAGCTGAAGGCAATCTAAAACCGTGTTTTATCAATGATTCTTTTCGTGAGCGGTCCCCCGCCCACATTGCATGAAGCTGAGGCAAAGTCACATGAGACTCATCAATAATAATAAGATAATCCTTAGGGAAATAATCAAGCAAAGTAAATGGCGATTCGCCGGGTTTTCGACCGGCAAGATGTCTGGAATAGTTCTCTATACCTTTACAATAGCCCATTTCCCGCAGCATTTCTATATCATACTTTGTCCTTTGTTCCAATCTTGCTGCTTCTAATACCTTGCCCTGACTCTTGAATTCCTCTATAGTTTCCGCAAGTTCTTTTTCAATAGACTTTACTGCCAGCTCAATCTTGTCCTTAGGTGTAGCATAATGAGAAGCCGGAAAAATTGATACATGCTTACGCTCACCTAAAATCTCTCCGGTTAAAGTATCCACTTCTAGAATTCGATCTATCATATCTCCAAAAAATTCTACCCTTATAGCCTTTTCAGTAAAAGATACAGGCAGTATCTCCAATATATCCCCTCGAACTCTAAAAGTCCCTCTGTCAACATCTATCTCATTTCGACTAAACTGTATATCAATGAGTTTTCTAACTATTTCATCCCTATCCCTTTCCATGCCAGGTCTTAAGGAAATAACCTGATTTTCATAATCTATAGGTGAACCCAAACTGTAAATACACGAGACGCTTGCTACTATAACAACATCACGCCGCTCAAAAAGAGCCGATGTTGCTGAGTGCCGCAATTTATCAATTTCATCATTTATTGATGCATCTTTTTCTATATAAGTATCAGTATGAGGAATATAAGCTTCTGGTTGATAATAATCATAATAACTCACAAAATATTCTACTGAGTTTTTGGGAAAAAACTCCTTAAGCTCACTATAGAGCTGACCTGCTAATGTTTTGTTATGCGCTATTACCAAAGTAGGACGTTGGACCTGCTGAATGAGGTGAGCAATTGTAAAAGTTTTTCCGGTACCTGTCGCACCAAGGAGTGTCTGGAATTTATTACCCCCATTGATTCCTTTGACTAGTTGTTCTATTGCTTTAGGCTGATCTCCTTGTGGAGTATAGTTAGATACAAGCTCAAATTTCCCCATTTTTACACCTTCCCAAAAGTTACTAACTACTCGGATAATTAGCTGTCTAAAATTATATCATATAATAAATACAGTGAAAAGTATATGCGAAAACTTGTTCGGATGAAATGACAAAAGCAAAACCGGGCTTAATATGCCCGGTTTAGTTCATGTAAATTATTTTGTTCCTTCGACGGGTAAAAAACCCATTGGATTTTCTTCCATAGGTGTCCCCATCTCGAGATTCGGAATCTATGTTCATTATTTTAAGCATAATATCCCGCTTCTCTTCTTCCGAAGCTGTAGTGTAGGCCTTTAATAGCATGTCCCTTTCGCGATTTAGATAATCGTCTCTTGTCACCAGTATTCCCTCCTTTTTATGTATTATTGCATATGAACTACTTCATAAATTTTTTGTCTGCTGTTGTAAGCGTTATTTCTTTCACAATCATTATATCATATATTAAAATTTCTTTCAAGTATGTATAGTTGCAAATGTCATTTATTTTCTAATAATTCCTTTTCGTTTACAATTTTATAGTGTATCATTATTATCTCCCTAATTGTCTAAATTATTCTTATACCCTTAAAAATAATAAAAACTTTACTATCATAATTAGTCTACTGCCAACTTTTGAGGATTAAGCAAAATGTCACTAGGTCATATTTACCAGAATAAATTTAATAAAACAATCATAAAAGAAAAATAACTACAAAAATAAGATAACTGTGTTGACAAAGGAAATAAAGCGTGTTATCATTAGTAACAATTCAATTGAATATAAATAATGACTCTTATCAAGAGCAGGCTGAGGGACTGGCCCAATGAAGCCCGGCAACCGGCAGCATTATATGCTGTAGCGGTGCTAATTCCTGCAGAAATAACATTATTTCTGACAGATGAGAGAGTGGTTGTATATTAACCTCTTCTTGTTGTCAGAAGAGGTCTTTCATTTTTAAAGGGGGTTACAGTTATGATTTATATAAAAGACCTTACTAAAATATTCTATTCCGATTCCGGTAATGTCAAAGCATTAGACGAGGTCGACCTTCATGTTAAAAAAGGTGAGATTTTCGGAGTTATTGGTTTAAGTGGTGCAGGTAAAAGCACTTTGCTTAGATGCATGAATATGTTAGAAAAACCAACAAAGGGGTCTGTTGAAATAGATGGAGTTGATTTAACAAAACTTTCACCAAATGAACTAAAAGAATACAGAAAAAAGATAGGTATGATTTTTCAACATTTTAATTTGCTTTCTTCAAGAAGTGTCCGAGGAAATGTAGCTTTCCCCCTGGAAATAGCAGGATTATCAAAAAAGGCAATCGCTTCTAAGGTAGATAATTTACTGGATCTAGTTGGACTTTCAGACAAAGCCGATAGTTATCCATCTCAGCTATCAGGAGGTCAAAAACAGCGAGTAGGTATAGCCAGAGCTTTGGCTAATGACCCTAAGGTTTTATTATGCGATGAGGCTACCTCAGCATTAGACCCTCAGACAACTCTTTCCATTTTAAATTTGTTAAAAGATATTAACAAAAAATTAGGGTTGACTATTGTTTTAATAACCCATGAAATGAACGTAATAAAGCATATATGCCACACTGTAGCTGTCATTGAAGAAAGTCGAGTTGTAGAACAGGGCAGTGTCTTAGATATATTTGAAAACCCCAAAACAGAAACTTCTAAGAACTTCCTAAAATCCATCACTATATCCGACTTACCCGATGGTCTTAACGAACGTATAAAACAATTAAAAGACGGTAATTTAGAAGGTAAAATAGTGAAGATAGGGTTTTTTGGCGAAATTACTGCTAAACCCATTATATCGACAATCGTAAAAAAATTTGATGTGGATGCAAATATACTTTTTGGAAATATAGATCATATACAGGATGCTCCCTATGGTGTTCTAGTAGTTGAACTTAGAGGGAATAACGGAGGAGCCACTCAAGCTTTCAATTATCTAAAAGATCTTGGCCTTAAAGTGGAGGTGATCGAAAGTGTCTGACATAATAAAACTACTCATCCAATCTACTGGAGAAACAATATATATGGTATTTTTCTCAGTAGCTATTGCTACATTTTTCGGAGTGCCTCTAGGAATACTTTTATTCGTATCAGAAAAAGGGCAAATCTTAGAAAATAATATTATAAATACTGTTTTTTCTTGGATTGTAAATGTTTTTAGATCAATACCTTTTGTTATACTTCTTATAGTCCTGCTACCTTTTACCCGGTTTTTAGTTGGTAAGGCTATCGGCACAACGGCAGCTATTGTGCCTCTTTCTATAGCAGCTATTCCTTTCGTTGGAAGGATTACAGAAACAGCATTACGGGAAGTCCCTAAAGGTGTTGTTGAGGCTGCTCAATCTATGGGAGCTTCTCCTTATCAAATAATTACTAGGGTATTAGTCCCTGAAGGTTTACCTTCTATAGTTGCGGGAATAACTATTACAACTATCAACCTAATAGGATATTCAGCCATGGCAGGAGTAATTGGAGGGGGTGGTCTCGGGCATGTGGCGGTTAGATATGGATATAATGCGTTCCGCCCAGATATCATGCTTTATACAGTTGCCATTCTCATCATTATGGTTCAATTCTTTCAAATGATAGGCGATGCTTTTGTAAGACAATTATCTAAAAATCGTTAATAAATTTTAAATATCAGGAGGAGATAAATTTGAAAAAAATATTTTCATCAATACTGGTTTTATTTCTTATAACTATTTTAACTATAGGATGTGGATCTGCACCAAGCTCCACACCAAATGACCAATCTGAAGGAAGCTCAAATGGTGCTGACCCTATTACTATTAAAGTCGGAGCTTCACCTGTACCTCATGCAGAAATATTAAATGTTGTCAAACCGATTCTTGAAAAAGAAGGCATAAAACTAGAAATTGTAGAATTTGCCGATTATAATCAACCTAACTTAAGATTAGCAGATAAAGATCTCGATGCCAATTATTTCCAACATATTCCTTACTTAGAGAGCTTTTCAGGAGACCACAATCTAGATCTAATATATACAGCTAAAGTGCATATTGAACCTATGGGTGTATATTCCGAAAAACTCCAGACATTAGAAGATATTGAAGAAGGTGCAGAAATCGCAATACCTAATGATCCTACCAATGCCGGAAGAGCATTGATTATCTTAGAACAAGCTGGTCTTTTGAAGATTAAAGAAGGTGTAGGAATAGGCGCTACTGTATTTGATATCACTGAAAATCCAAAGAATATAACAATAACAGAATTAGAAGCTGCGACCTTACCAAGAGTTCTACAAGATGTAGATGCTGCTGTTATTAATTCCAACTATGCACTGGAAGCTAATCTAGTGCCTAGTGAAGATGCTATTGTTCTAGAATCAGCTATTGATAATCCATATGTTAATATTTTAGCCATTCGTAATGGAGATGAAAATAGGCCTGAGCTTCAAAAACTCGCCGAGGCATTAAACTCCACTGAAGTCAAAGAATTTATTGAAAAACAGTATCAAGGTGCAGTCATTCCAGCATTTTAACAAGGTATCACTGTGAATACTATTATCTTAATAACTTTGCTAATAATCACCCTGTGATAAAACAGGGTGATTATTTTCCATAATTATTGGTAGTAAATTAGCTAATTCTAAAGTGGAGGTGTTTAATAGTGATTAATAATGAGAAGATTGGTGTTATTGCCGGAACACCAATAGATACTCAAATGGGAGTAGACTTTGTAACAAATAAAGGAATTGGAGCTGTTGGACGTCCTACTGCTACCAGTTCAAAAGAACAAAATCTTCTACAATTTCTACACCCCGATTCACTAACAAAAAAGGTCCTAAAAATAGTTCGTGAGTTTAAGACCAAGCAGATTTACAGAACAATGATTTATTGCAATTCTCTATCAGCTGCTATAGATATTGATTATTTACTAAACACTGAACCTGAAGCTATAATAATTACTCCATTAGACATATATAAAAGGTTAGCTTACAAGTATAAAAAAATAGCCCTGTGGGCTGCTAATGGTCAGTGCTTATCTGCAATTGAGCATGTATTTTATAAGGAGAACTCCTCCATAAATATTATGGGTATTTCTATGCTTCCAGTTATTAATGCTATTGAAAAAGGAGCATCTGCAAAATCAATTGTCAATAAGTTTAAGCTTACATCTCTTATATGTGAGCATTTAGGTGTTGACGGTCTAGTCCTAGGATGCACTCACTTACCTTTTTTGCAGTCTGAACTTGAAAAAATAGCTAACATTCCTATAATAGATCCTGCAGAACATATGTTGGAGTATTTGATGTCATCTACGCATAAATAATTGGAATAAATTATTTATGTCTTTTATGCCAATTACTCCAAATCTTCTTTAATCTTTCAATAATAATCCCTCGTTTTTCAATCATTATATAAGTTGGCGAAGTATCTTTTGGAACTAAAATTACTCCTATATCTTTTATCCCATTAGGAAATGCGTTCATCTCTAAGTTCTTAACTTCCCCTGACAGGGTTTTGACGGTCATCCAAAGATATGTAGGGTATTGTGACATTACCTCTTTAAAAACATAGGAATCTACTATTTCATATCCGTTAATGGACATTATTATATCTCCAGAAACCAACCCTATTTTTTCCGCAGGGGAATTCTTTATCACATCAAGGACCATTTCCCCTTTTTCAGGAGAGACAAATAGCGGCTTGTTATCCTGTTCGCTTTTTTTACCACTTATTATTAAGTATTCATGGGCTACTGGGGCAAATATAGCAGCTGCAAACGCAAAAGGAGTATATCTAGAAGCTAAAACTGATAACAGCAATAATACCGAACTGAAAAATAAAAGATTTCTAGCTGAAGCCTTGCAGCGCTTTTTAGGAGTCTTTGTAAGTGCTACATCTCCATATCCTAATGCCGCTACTACTGGTATCATTAAAAATATAGCCTGTTGATTTTGGGAAAATTCAACTGATGGTCTAATCAACGGCCACCAATCAGGCATTTGAACTATATCCATAGATGGAAAATCTCCAGTAATAACAGTAAGCAGCATAATGGGCACAGGCCAGAACTCTTGAAGGGAAAATCCCCCTATAATACCAAATGTATTGTCTTTTAAGAACACTGGAGTAGCATTAATATATCCAGCAAAATGTATAAGTAGGCTCTCTATGAAATGGAGTATTGCCACAAGACCCATAAGACCAGCAACATCAATTTTCGGAAATCCAAGGAATAAAGAAAATAAAGAAACAATACCACCTGCATAAGAAAAACACATTAGATGTGGATTAACAAGGGCAAGCAGTAAAGCTAATGGCCAAACATAAACCAAACCAGCTTCTGTAATACTTATACCCAATAGCATTACAATAAAGCTTCCTATTATTCCACCTAGTATACCAAAAAATATTGCATAAAGCATTTTATCCCAAGGGTTTACTTTAACTGTTCCAAATAAATCTTTTTCCATGGCTGCAGTCCTTTTATACTGACTCCATACCAAAAAAATAACCAGCCAGAAAAAAGGATTCATTAGAGATGAAGGTATCCCTTGTAATATGAGAAGCAAAATCTTGCCAAAAGGAAACACGCTTATCTCTCCTGTATTTCCGCTTCAGCGGAAGATTTTATGACTTTAAGAGCCTCAAACAACTGGTAATCGCTGTCTCTTGGAATATTAAAAGGATTAATATCTTCCTTCAATTGAACATTTATGTCAGGCTCGATCCCTATTCCATCAATACAACGTCCACTAGGTATATGGTATCTTGCAATGGTCAATTTCATGCCTGTTCCATCTTCAAAAGGTGTTACTTGTTGGACAGACCCCTTGCCAAAAGTTTTAGTTCCTATAAGCTTGCCAGACTTATGATCTTGAATTGCACCTGCTACAATCTCTGAAGCACTGGCACTATTTTCATTTATAAGCACAGCTAAAGGTATGTTTATTTTGTTTTCATCAGAATAATATTCTTCTAATTTATTTTTATTCTTGTCTTCGGTATAAACTATTAATCCTTGTCCTAGTATTTCATCTGCTATTCTAACAGACTCATATAAGGAACCACCAGGATTATTTCTAAGGTCCAATATCAATCCTTTAATGCCTTGCGCTTTTAGGTTGTCAAGGGCTGTTTTAAACTCGTCATATGTGTTTGCATCGAATGAAGTGATCTTAATGTATCCTATACTTCCATCCATTAATTCATTTTCTACAGTATTTGACCTAATATCATCTCGCACCAATTCAAATTTAAGTAACTCATCAATATTCTCTCTTTTAATATGAATAGTTACTTTTGTACCTTTGTCACCTCTTAAAGTGCTTACAGCTTCATCAAGGCTTTTTTTAGTAAAATCAACATCGTCTATTTTTACAATTATATCTCTAGGTAATATACCAGCTTTTTGTGCCGGGGTACCTTCTATAGGAGATACAACTATTATTTCACCTGTTTGTTCATGAACACTTAAAACCATTCCTACACCGCTAAATGTCCCACGGATAGTAGTAATTAAATTTTGAAATTCCTTTTCATCCATATAACTCGAATAAGGATCACCAAGAGAATCTATAATTCCTCTAATAGCCCCTTCAATTAATATATCAGATTCAACATCTTCCACATAATTGCTTTCTATTAATTCTATTACATCAGAAATAGGCTTTAACTTTTCAAAGTTTAGCTGCTCTTGGACAATAGGAGCAACCGCTTCTTTATCATTATTATCGACATAGCTTTGCTTCCTGCCTACTACTGTTCCAGTAAAAAACGAAAGCAGCGATACTGCCATACACAATACCGCTACTTTTATTATCAATCTTGCTCTGCTATTTAACATAATATGCTCCCACCCGGTAAAGTTTTCAGCCTTTACCATTATATCATTTATTTTAACCAATTCCAAGGGTTAACAACTTTGCCGTTTTGTATAACACCAAAGTGCAGATGAGGTCCTGTAGAAACGCCTGTGCTGCCAATTAGTCCCACTTTATCTCCTTTTAAAACCTTTTTGCCTTCCGAAACAAGGAGCTTGGAAAGGTGAGAGTATTGAGTGGATATACCTCCACCGTGGCTTACTATAACCGTGTAACCATAAGCTCCATAAGAACCGGAAAAAATAACTTCGCCATCATCTACTGATAAAACATCTGCTCCTGAAGATGCTGCTATATCAATACCTTCATGATATCGCCTAGTTTTATACACTGGATGGGTTCTCCATCCAAAGTCTGAAGTAATATATTTAGAACTTGGTACTGGCCAAAGGAATTGACCGGTTCCGAAAAAGCCTTTTTTATTTTTCATCTCCCACTCAAGAATTTTTCGACGGAGATTTTCCGAGTCTCTTTCAAGTTGGTCCTGCATCTTTTCATATTGTTTCTTCTCTTGCTCCAGTTTTGCTATTAGCCTTTGTCTATCTCCGCGATATGAAGCTATACTTGCCCGCCTTGCACTTATTTCATCACGTTGTTTTACTATAAGTCTCTGCTGTTCTTCCAGCTCTGCTTTCTTTTCGGCAACTTCGGCCTGTTTTTCCTTAAACTCTATAAGAAGGTTTTTATCTGCTTCAATAATTCTTTTCACAATATCAAGCCTTGTTAAAAAATCTGAAAAACTGGAAGATGCTAAAATTACTTCTATGTAATCGACAGGACCAGTCTTGTAAAGAGTCCTCATGCGTATGTTTAGATCATCCTTTTGATCTTCGACTCGCTTTATAGCCTGTTCAAGTTCTTCCATAGTATTTGCCAGATTTTGTTGGGTTTCCTTCAATTTTCCTTCTGTCACAGTCAACTCCTGCTCAGCTTGACTAAGCTTCTTTTCAAGTTCAGCTATTTCCTGAGCAACATTCTTTTTCTGCTTGTCCACCTGAAGTATATCATTTTTAAGTTGCTTTATTTGTTTGTTAATATCATCTTGCTGTTTTCTCCAATCACTTATATCCTGAGCTTCAACCGGTACTAAAATCATTATTGTAACTAAGGTCACTAACAAACTTGTAAAAAACTTTAATTTTTTTCGAGGCATAATATACTTCCTCCCGTTCTTACTAAACATTTAAAAATCTCTTTATGGAAAAGCTGCTACCGAAAGCTCCAATAAACATTCCTATTCCTAAAAATGCCAAAGCATAATCGTAAAACCATTCTATTGGAAGAAGGGAAATCATAGGAAGATTTAGTTTGATAGTCGTATAAAGATAATTATAAGCAACACCCAACACACCAATTGCAATTGATGAGCCTATCAATCCTAATACCATTCCTTCTATTAAAAAGGGCCAACGCACAAACCAATCAGTTGCACCAATATATTTCATAATATTTATCTCTCGACGTCTGGCAAAAACCGTTAGTCGAATAGTGTTAGAAATAATGAAAACTGAAACAGCAGCAAAAACTGCCATTATAGCCAAACCAACTAATCTAACCCAATAAATTATATTAAACAGCTTCTCAACGACGCCTTTGCCGTATTGAACCTCGTCTATTCCCGGAAATTTCTCAATTTGTTCAGCTACCTTAGCAACTTCATGAGGATCATTTACTTTTATGCGAAAAGAATCAGGAAGTGGATTTTCAATACCTTCTAATAGTTCTTCACCCACTTGTTCTTTAAATTCCTCAATTGCTTCTTCTTTCGAAATAAACTTTACTTCACTAACGCCATTAGTAGCAGATAACTGCTTATTCAAACTAGCTATCTGACTTGAGTCCGAGGAATCTTCCAAATAAGCTGTAATTTCAACTTGTGATTCCACATCTTTCAAAATAAAATCAAAATTTACAGAAAGTAACAGAAAAGAACCGAGAATAATAAGTGACGAAGCTACGGCGCCAATTGAAGCAACACTCATCCAGCGATTTCTGAAAAGACTTATTAAAGATTCTTTGAAAAAATATTTTATGGTTCTTAGCCTCATTTACAATATACCCCTCTTTCGTCATCCCTTACCAAGCAGCCATTTTCTAGCTGAATAACTCTTTTTTTCATTGAATCAATCAATTCCCGATCATGGGACGCAACTACGACAGTTGTTCCACTCTTATTGATGTCATCCAGCTGTTTCATGATCTCCCATGAAGTATCGGGATCAAGATTGCCGGTAGGTTCATCAGCTATTAGAATATCGGGGTTATTTACAAGAGCTCGAGCCATAGCTATCCTTTGCTGTTCTCCTCCCGAGAGCTCGGAGGGTTTGGCATTTGCCTTGTGAGCTAAGCCTACTCTGTCAAGAATTTGTGGAACTCTTTTTCTAATATCTCTAGCAGAAGCTTCTACAACTTCCATTGCAAAAGCCACATTCTCATACACTGTTTTTTCCGGCAATAATCTGAAATCCTGAAAGACTATACCAATACGCCGCCTAAGATAAGGAATTTCCCGAGGCCGCAAGCGAGTAATATTTTTGCCTGCGAAAAATATCTGCCCTTTCGTGGGCAGCACTTCTCTAAATAACAACTTGATTAAAGTAGATTTTCCTGCTCCGCTAGGGCCAACGATAAAAACGAAATCACCTTTTGAAATTTTCAAATTTATATCTTTAAGAGCGGTTTGACCACTCGGATAGGTCTTTGTGACTCCATACAACTCGATCAATTATAATCACTCCAAATATCCAATTAGTTACATATATTTTAGACTTCGACGTTTACTCTAAAATTCCTTCATAAAACATGCTTTAAATATGTAATTTGTTAAACTTAGTCGTCTTTATAGAATATAACATCAAATATGCCTTTTTCTCAACATTAATATTTCTTTTTTACATAGGATATGACGAAACAACAGATATTTGGAACTCAGATTTGATGTTTTTTACATAAAACGATATGTCTCCCACATTACACCAAAAAAAAGCCAGGAAAACGTTAGAATAAGTAGTTTTAACATTTTCCCAGCCCTTTTTATTTTTTTTTAGCTACTGTTCCAAGATAAAGATAACGGGGAACCTATCCTTTTATTAAGAATGTCGCTATTCTATTATTGGTGGTCAAAGACCATCAATAGGGTCAAGCAGGGGTAATGTGCGAAAGACTGCAAACCCCTGCTTAGGACATCTGCCCTCTTTAACTATATTTTTGTTTTTATACGATTTTCCAGCCTTTCCCGTACTTCAAGTGGAATCATGTCACCTACAGTACCTGTAGCAAGGCAAATATAGGTATCTGCCGCACCGTAATATACAAGAATCTCATCTTCAACATCAAGCAGTTCTTTATCTTCTGCAGGAACAGCTCCACAAGTGAAAACAACATTAGGTACCCAACATTCATCTTTCTTACCTATCTCACATTCGGTCTCCGGAGATAATGTAGGATTTGGTGAACGGTATAACAATCGACCAGGGTCGTTTAAATCAGCCAACATTACTCCAAGACGATATACCATATCTTGGTCTACACCGTGGTAAATAAGCAGCCAACCATATCGAGTTTTTATTGGTTGGGCACCTGCTCCTATTTTTAAAGAATCCCACATCATTCCCGAGCGGGGACCCATTATTATTTTATGACCGGTTCTTGGCCAAGGAAAAGATAGATCATCGGAATATGCTATCCATATACTGGGCTCAATACGATGGTATATTACATATTTACCGTCAATTTTTTCTGGAAAGATTATAGCATCTTTGTCCCAGAGCCCCGGAAACGCAAGCCCTCTTCTTGTCCACCTGTCAAATTTGCGATTCAAAAAATCATCTACAGCAATAGAGGAAGTAGCTATTTGTGCAACCACACCGTCATAAGCGGTATAGAGCATGATTATCTTATCATCTAGTATTACTGTTCTAGGGTCTTCACAACCTCTTTTTTCTTCTTCAATTTCCGGCACGAATATGGGTTCTTTCAACCTATCAATAATATTGTAACCATCTGAAATCGCTAGTCCTATTCTTGATATTTCATCATCACCGAAAGCTCTATATAACAAATAAACTTTGTCCTTTATCCTTAGAGCTGCTGTATTGAGTACAAAACGGCTTTCCCACCAGTGCTCTTTTATGGGTGTTAGTATTGGTTTATCACTAAAGCGCCTTAATGCTTTTGCTTTTGGCCAATAATCCAATTCCTGGATTACTACTTCTTCCTTGTATGGTTTTACCCCTAACAATGCTTTGGCAAGATCTATACTTTCACGACCTTGGCTTATATATTGGAATACCTGCTGTAAGATTTCCCCAGCATTATAACCCATTTCTTTGTATATTTCTTCTAGGAGGTCATGGTTGAACCAATCCCTTTCCACACGCAAGAAAAGGGACGTAGGAATGCCGTCTCCTCCTTTAAAGCTATAACTAGCCCAGGTCCATGGAGAGCAGGGAATAAAAGTGCCATCATTCAATACCAAACTAAGGCCATATCCCTCAGTCATTGTTTTTAAATTTTTAGCTTCATCAAATTTGTTTTCACTGTGAAGTTTTTCTACAATCGTTCGTAGTTTTGAAACAAATACTCGGTGATGCCAGTTTTCAAAAATGTGATGTGCAGAAAACATGGCCTTTCCATAATGACCTAGAATAGAATTGACAAATTTTAACCCTACTTCTTTGCGTTGCTTAGCGTATGTTTTCCAAAGTCCCGAAAAATGTTCACCTTCAACTATGCTTTTACCTATTCTGGTAAAATATCTAACTTTCGGGAAACTCCCTCCCATACTTTTTCCCAAATTCATTACAGGTATACATGCGGTTAAACGGTTTAAATCTGATATTTCCCGTAGTTCTCCAGAATAATTGAAGGTATTTCTATTTACTATTAAAGGATGTAGTTCCACTTCTTCGAAGCTATCTGGCCTTAAGTTATCTTTCAGCCAGTAAAAGATTCTATTGGAATAGTCTTTGTCTTCAGTAAATGATGCTAAAGTTAATATCTCCCGTTCATCCATATTTTCAAGGAGCTCTCTCAAGCTTCGAAAACCCATTCTTATAATTAGATTTCCCGGAGGATACTCTTGTAGTATTTTCCTGAGAATCTCCCACTTCACAGCTAGTACCTTATTATGTGGGATAATGCGGAATATACTTTCCACCACCTTTGTGGTGCCTTCGACACTGTTTAAATCTCCCGGGCACAACCTATCAATAGTGTTTTCAAGATCCTTCATGAATTCAATTAAGCGCTCGCTGATTTCTTCTGACGGTGTATTGCTATCTAAGCCCAATGCTCCCAAAAAATCAAAGAAAGCTTTATTATATTTCTTTTGTAGTCTTTTAAAGACATCTCCTGTCTTAATCTGCCTATGATTCATCCCTTTTAATTTTTTAGGCAGCACAATTGGCACCCCAGGAATAAATTCTAAATAATCTAAAGGGGTAAGCACTGGACTTAATTCATCTATTTTACTCTGCCAATTAGTTACCAGTTCAGATTTGTTTATTAAAAATTCTCTTAGTGTATTATCAAATACCCCTTGAGCTTGAGATGCAATTACAGAATCATAATCTATGTTTTCATCTTTAAAGCCTATTTTAAAATCCTCCAATTCTTTAATGAAGGATGCAGCAATTCCATCAAAAATAGCTAGAAATGCTTCCATTAGATCTTCTACAAGCATGTCATTAGGAAAACTACATGCTACTAAAAACTCGTACACTATCTTAGGCCATATTCTTAGCCAAAAAGACAAGGGCTTTCCTTGTCTTGCAATAACCTCGATTTGACTTAATAAATGCTTATCCAAAACTATCCTGAGTAACTTATCATAGTGACATATACCTTCAATAAAAGACTGAAATAGTTCTGCATAATTACAAGTGATTTCCAATGGTGTTTCTCTTTTTTCCATACAAATAATATCAGGGGTTTTAATAACTTTGGAATTATTCAGCCAATAATCTTCGTCCCTGTTGATGCATTCAAATAAAGTTTTTAACATCTCTTTTATTACAATATATTTTTTGCCAAAAGATATGGGAGACAGCTTCGCACCAAGCTGAACCTCACATACCTTTTTTTCCCATATAATAGCTGTGGTGACAATCCAAGGATTAATACCATAACCTCCAAGAGAATCACTAGATTGATCAAATTCAGTGCAAAAATCCTCTACCAGGTCATGAGCAATCGCGAAAACGCCACTTAGAGGATCTTTTAGTTTCATTCTATAAAGAGTAGAAATCACCGGTGATACAAGCAAACTTCCAATAATATCCTCAAAGGGATGTCGTTGAAAACAGGCTACAGCCATGTCATATTCATTAAAAACAGTATTAGCTATACGATCAACCCATTGTGAATTTATACCCATACCTTTATTGCTTTCCAGATCTGCTTCCAAGAGCACCAAATCAGATTTAAGCAGACGGGCAAGTTCCATAATAGCTCTTATACTATATCCTCGCCCATTTATGTTTGTTGGCATTATAAAACCTATAACTTCATCGCCAAAAAATTCCTTTATCTTGCTTAGGGTTGACTCACCTGCTGGATCTCCTACACAGGCAATGAGTTTGCGGTTTTTTGTTTTTAAGCTGTTTTTTGCGATGGATATTATATTTTTTAAAGTATCTTCCTCATTATAAAAGGGAATACCTATAACCACGTCTATATCTTTAAGATCTTGATACTCTGATCTAATCCATTCCATTGTTTCGTTAAAAAGCATCTTCCTGTTATCGAATCTTTTCTGTTCCAAATAAACACCACCTTTATACAGCCGGGATTAATGCCCCTTGCTTTTTTGCTTTAATACTTTCAAGGACTTGGTGTGCCATTAAAAATGATATAACAGCTTCAGCACCCTGGTTAAGATTAACCCCATGGGGAACAAGCGCATCATGGCACCCCTCAGTTTTTTCATTATACAAAGGAAGATTATTGATATTTTCCCCCAGATACCAGTTATAAGCTATTTGAGCCTTTGCTATATGATGTTTTTCGCCAGTGGCAATATAAGCTTGCAAGGAGGCTAGGACAACAGAAGCTGCATCTACCGGTTGCTGATCATAAGGCGGTATTTTACTTTTTCTAGTCCACCATCCCTGGTTACCAACAATATTCAAATACCCTTTTTGGAATAAGGAATCGGTAAGAAAATCTAAAGTATTTTTGGCTATTTTTAAAATCTCTTCGTCATTATCAATAATATAATAGCCAAACAATGCATGGGGCAATAATGCATTACAATATGTCAACCGATCTTCAAACCAATACCATCCACTACTTTGATTTGATTTGTAAAGATTTATAAGTTTATCCGTAATATGCTTTGCATGTGGAAGTAAGCGCTTTATCCCTGAGGATTCTATAAGTTTTACCATCCCCAAAAGTACATATGACATGGCTCTTGGGGAATTTAGAGATACAGCTCGAGGCAAAACTTTTTTAAGCATTTTCAACGCTGCATTCCGAACTTCAGCTATCTCGCAATCCATAGAAAAACTTGCCGCAAGGACACCTCTACCAATACTATCTTCAGAATTAATATATGTGTAATATTTATCATCCACTTTTAGATTCTGCCATGTTCCATCATCATTTTGAGCATCCAGCAAAAAATTTGAATATGTCTTTATTAATTTTTCACGTTCCATTTCTTCCATTGCAATAGCAACTATCAGTGCCCTGGCATTATCGTCCACCGTATATCCACTTTCTAAAAGAGGCCGTGATTTATCACTAAACTGTACCATACCCGTTGAATTAGTCATCTTCTTGAAATGTTTATACAAGCTAAAAAAACTTCCTTTCAACCCCTGTTAGTAAAATGTTTTCAAGAATATCTACATATTTTTTCCCTACTTGTGGCCATGCCATGGTTTTACCCAACTTATTTGCCTTTCTTTCCAATTCTTCCTTTAATTGGGGATTTGATAAAACCTTATCTATCAAAGATGCCAATTCTCCAGGTGAAGCCTCAGATGCTATAAGCCCTCTTTCATTATCTAACACCTCTAAAGAGTAATCATAAGGCGTTGAAACAATAGCTCTTCCACAACCTATGGCATATGCTAATGCACCGCTTACAGCTTGATTTCGGTTTGGATAGGGGGTAAGATAAACATCTGCCATATATAGAACTTCTCCCAACTCATCAAGGCTTAAGTACTTATTGATGAATTTAATATTATCATCAACATTTAAGGTTTGAATCAACTCAACAAGTGATTCCCTATATGTCTCTCCCATTTTTTTTCTCAAGTTAGGGTGGGTTTCCCCTGCTACCAAATAGACAATATCTTTATGTTTATCTTTTAAGTACGATATTGCTTTAATGCCTATTTCTATACCTTTACCTGGACCTAAAAAACCAAAAGTCAGTACAAGGGGCCGATTACTAATACCATATGATTTTTTTATTGCTTCTCTAGGCTTTTCCTGGAAAACCGGAACACCGTGATGTACCATATAAAGTTTTTTGTAAGGTACATTGTATATCTTGTTTAACAACTCTGTTGACCGGTTCGTCATACATATTACTGCCAGTGCCTTTTGCCCCAGTTTTGAAAGGATCCTTCGCTTATGAAATTCAGGAGAAGGCAGAATCGTATGTGTGTTGAGTATAAAAGGCTTTTCCAAGTTTTCGACAAAATCCAATACAAATTCCCCGTCACTACCGCCAAAAATGCCGTATTCATGTTCTACAAATACCAAGTCTATATCAGACTTGATTCACAAACTGAGCGGCCGACACATAATGCTCCCTTCGATCTTCTTCTAATTCAAATACTACTTCTTTAGGATAGCTGTAAAAATTGCTTTTATCACTAATGGCTAAAATTGATACATTGCAATTCCATGGAATCATGTTATTTCTAAGATCCCTGGAAAAAGAGGCTATTCCACATTCCCGTGGAAAGTAAGTAGATAATATGGCAATATTCATTTGCATATCTCCTTAACTAATATTTTTTAATTCTTGTTAAACAAGAACACAAAAGGTCCTACAACTATTGTTTGCCTTCCGGTACACTAATATTATTGGATATTTACACGTTTATTATCCACACTTTCGTCTCACATTCACCATTAAAAATAAAAAGCCCTGTTTATCAGGGCACTAGAGTTCTAGATTTTCACTCTCGCAGCATATAATTCTTTTATATATTCTGAGATCTCTATTGCAAAAGTTCCACGACTTAACCAATTTAATTTAATATCTGGCCTGTTTAGCGGAATATCAAGTGTTTTTTTATCAGAATATACTTTTAATGAAAGTTCTTGAACCATCACCCCGGGGTCAAGCCAAATATTTGTTTCTACAATAAGTTTTATATCGTCTTCCGGGTCAACAAAAATAAAATTCACAGGTGAAGCAGAGTCTGCTTCAAAAATTCTGCCCATTAATTGATTTCCACCGTAATACCTCTTCCTACCAACCCCTGCAAGTCTTTTCCCTGGGATCATCATACCGAAAAAACCAAATGCATCTTCAGAAAAACTGTTTTCCATTATTTTACCATTGTTAGATATCTTCAACCTTATAAATCTGTCATCCGTAATTAATATACCCGTTTGCAGGCACAATTCAATTCCTACTTGCATAATACACCCCCCTTTAAAAAAATTGGCTTCATTTCATAATATTCAGCAGCCTGTACACTTGTTACAGCTCAACTGTTGGTGTATTTTTCCACGAGAAGGAAATTTGTAATTTCTGTAGAATATAACAATGAAATGTTATCAAAGGAGTGATGACCTTTGAACAATATAGATGATTTTAAACAAGAGGTTATTAAGATAAACAATGAGATTAACCAAGAAATGTATGGCAGAGATTTAGATTGGCAGAAAATTGACATTATAAGGGATAAGATTATTATTTTAGCATTAAACCGAAGGATTTCAGTCTTACGACATGTAGATGATAAAGATGCTTTTACAGCTAGACTAATGGATTTAGCATTATTAAACGAATTTAAAATTAGGTTTAAAAAACGCTTCGAAAACAAATTTCAATTAAAAATCCGGACAGTTTTAAAAGATTATGACCCTATTAATCAGTTAGCGGGTATGATGATAATAACTGTTCAGCCTATAGAAGATTTTTTCAAAAATTCCTGACAAAATAAAGTATCAAAGAGTGTAAAAACTGACTAGGAATAACTATCTTTGGATAGTGTGAGACCGTCAAATAAATACCTTTTAGCATACTGTTTTGTTGTTCTCTATATAATAAACAAAAAATTCAGACAGAATATTCTATGTTATGGTGCTGTTCTTATCTTTAGAGGTATTTATTTGATGGTCTATATTTTATGTACAAATTAAATAATATATATAATTGTTTTGTTTTGATTACCATTTCACCGAAAATGAATTATTTAAAATATGGAAAAATATGCTAAGTAAAAAATATTTTACAATAATTTAAATTATTGGAAGAATTTTCGACGTTAATGTCGAAGTATATATGATGAGTAGCTCATCACCGATGAGGAGGTGAATTAATAAAAAAATAAATTAGCTATCATAGTTACATTCAATTAATTTGATAAAGTCGTTTTTATACATATTTTTAAAATATATGTTTTAATTTCTCATAAATAGTTCAGATTATTGTAATATATTACAATCTTGCTGGTTTTTATTTGCGCAAATTGTCACAATAAGAATAAAATATTACTTAAGGAACTTTCGAGTAATTATTCTTTTATTTAAAAACATGGAAAGGTTACTCTTTTAAAAAAAGGTTAAATCCCTTAATTTAAGTATTGGGGTTTACAATAAACTGTAACGTTACAAAAAGGAGGTTTAATTTTATGAAGGTAAAAGAATTCATCAATGTGCTGGATAAAATAACTGGAGGGAGGGTCGTAAAAGACCTTAATGATGTTTTTGATGGGAAAAATCCATTTGTTGTAACAAAATCATCAAATATTCCGGGAAAAGCCGTTACAGAGACTCCTGGTCTTGTATATGGCGATTTAGAGGCTGAAATCAAAAAGGTCGCAGTTACGATGACACTTACAGAAGGAAACATCGAGTTAGCTGGTGCTACTGGAGTAAATGCAATAGTAGCCCATCACCCCATCGCTGATGCTGCTAATTCGGGCGGAGTAACCTTGAGTTATTATTTAAGCCTTTATAATATTTCAGTTTTTGAACTTCATGAAGCCTTCCATGGTTTACATCCAGGAATCTCATATATTCATGGTCACCAACCTTTCCGTGTGGATATTAAGTATGGAGGAATTCCGGGAAATATCTTGTATGTTGGTAAAGCACTGGACGAAGTAAAAACTTTAGGAGATATACTTGATCGTTTAAATAAAATGATGGGAATGGATAAAGAGCACGAAATAATGGAAGAGGAAAGAAAACATTATGGTTGTTGTGAAATGAAAGATTCCGCAACAGCTTTACAAGGTGTAATATTGCTGGGAAGTCCTGACACTTCAGTAAAGAATATAATTCATATATTCCCCCATACCGGGTTCACCCCTGAACATCTTGAAAAAGTCAAAGCGGAACATCCGGAAGCTGATACCGTTTTAGCTACAATCAGTCGTGTCAAAAAAGATAGCGCCCTGGTTGAGAAGGCTAAAGAACTAGGACTGAACTTTATATGTGGCAATTCTCATGCTTTGGAGATTTTTGAAAATGGACTACCTTTAGCATATGCATTAAGACATTACTTGCCAGACGATATTGAGATAGTTATCTTTAGAGAAAGAATATGTTCAACTCCTCTCAAAGACTTTGGTTCACCTGCTATAAAAGAATACGCCAAGCATATCACTGACAATTATCTTATTAATAAGAAAAAATAATATGTTTGGAGTGATTATCATTGTGGGACTTAATTATTAAAAACGGCCGTGTGCTTACTATGGATTCTGCTAAGGAACTTAATCAAGCCATTTTGATTAAAGATGGACTTATTGCAGACATAGTAGAAAATAGTATAGCTGAAAAGCTTGATGCACGTAAAGTAATAGATGCCACGGGTCTTTTAGTAATGCCGGGACTTATCGATTGCCACACACATTTATGTGAATATGCTACACAAGGTGTTCATAATACCGTTGGTAAGTCCCAAAAAATGGCGACAGTATCAAATTTTCTCGACTGTTTAAAAAGCGGAATTACCACATTAGGTGATCACCATTTAGGACACCCGATTTTATCAACTCCTATTGAAGAATTAAAAGAAACAGCTCGTCATACGGCTTTAACCGTAAAATTTGCCACCGGGACATGCTGTGTAGGAACAGAGCCTTTAGCTTATACTTCATCACTAAGACCGGGATGTAGCTTAACACAGGATGATTTTGACGATGCTCATTATGCTGGTCTTGCCGTAGAAAATGAATTTCCCGGAGAAAACATTTTTATAACTGCTACAGTAGCTAATTTACCAACTCATCTCGTTCCAAATGGTGGTAAGCGTATTCTTGATAGTGAAGATATCTCTAGAATTGTTAATATATTTCATTCTCTTGGTAAAAAGATAGGTGCACATATAGAAGGTGCCGAAAATATAAGCTTGTTTCTGGAAGCCAATGGTGATGTAATACATCATGGCCATGGAGCAATGCCCCAACAATACCTTGAAATGGCACGCAAAAATGTATACCTAGTAGCTACACCTCACGGTGGGACAGGCAGTGCTCCAAATACTCCTGAGGAAATATACCATGCATTCAAAGCCGGTGTTACAACAGCTATTAGCACCGACTCATATCTACCAGTACATCCTGAAGCAGTTGGAATGGATCACTTAGAATTAGTAGGACCAAAGGATTTATTGAAGATTTGTAAACCAGCTTTTGAATATTTACATAAACATGGTGTTTCAAAGGTTGACTGTTTGAAAATGATTACAACAAATGCAGCAAAAGTTATGGAGCTGGATACTGAAATTGGTATAATATCAAAGCTAAAAAAGGCAGATTTAATTATTTGCAAAGGCATTCCTGTATTTGACTTCACAGAAACTGATTCTGTGGTAACGGTAATCAAAGATGGTGTTGTTGAGATTGATAAAACCTAGTGATATAGCAAAGGGGGTGTTTGCTTTCGGTAAAGTTAAAGCTAAATTTAACATTTTACATTAATTAAAGTCTTATGTTTAAAATCAAAGGAGGTATTTTTAATGGCTGTTAAGGAAAACGATGTAAGCACACAGAAGCGCGAAATAACCAATATAGAATATGTGGGTATGGGCCTGATTTTCGTTTCACTTATCCTTCTATTCATCAAACCTGAAGTCATAGGCGGTAGCTTTGATGCAATGCTCAATAGTGCTGTAGCCCCTGTTGTCAATGTTTATCTTACTGGCACCCTTGGTACTGCGGTTATTTTAAGTGTTATGACAGGCCGTATACTAGAAAGGCTTGGTTTTACTGATGCTTTGGTACGTATTTTTACTCCAATCGCAAGAATAATGAGAATAACTCCTCTTATCATCGTTCCAGCTATTTATAACATATTAGGTGATATAAATGCTGCCGGAAGAATCACCGGCCCTGCTCTGAAAAAAGCAGGAGCTACAAAGGATGAGCAAAAAATAGCCGTCGCAACTATGTTCCAATCACAGCAATCATTCTCAACTTTTATGCTTGGCTTAGTCGCCTTTGCTAATGGCGGTATCTGGGCTTTCCCAATAGTAATTATTGGAGTGCTCCTTCCTGTTGTAGTAATTCCTTTTATACTCAGCAAAACTTTATATAGAGATGTCAAATATAAGGATATAAGTGAGATGCCCAGATTCACTCCCAATACACCAATAATGCCAACAATATTTAACGGTGCTCGTGAGGGTGCCGAGCTGATGTTCTTATTATTAATCCCAGCTGTTGTAGTTGTATATGCTATTATCGGTTTGCTGACATATATGGGTATTTGGCCTGCAATTCAATCAGCAATGAGCTCTTTCCTAACTGCCTTATCAATCGACCCAGAAACCGGTATGCAATCAATTCTTGTAGCACCAACTCTTGCCATGAACACACTTACCGAGACCATTGGTACAATACCCACACGTTTTGCTATAGGTTCCTTCATTCTGGCCGCATCAGGTCTGCCTTTGCAGATACCTTTTGCCCAAATCCCGGCTGTTTGGTCTCAAGCTTCAGACCTTTCAACCGGCGAAGCAATGCAGGCAGCCGTCGTTGGTTTGGTAATACGTCTATTTAGCGCATTTGCACTGGCTTGGATACTAACACCGATGGTGTAAGATATATTTATTCATAATCATTCAAGGGGCTGTCACAATTACTTCTTAGTAATTTGTACAGCCCTTTTTATATAGCAAAGAGTAATCTTTTTATAAAGTTTAACAAGAGTTTCTTTCCCTTCTTGATTGATAACAATGTGTCTTACCCTTCAAAGTCTCGGGACCACACCAAACCTATTTTCCCTTTCACTTCTAACATTCCCTTTATTCACTTCTAACATTCCCTTTACATTTACATAAAACAAAACAGGTTAATTCTTGTTGTTACATCAGTTATTAAATTTCACAATATTTATATTTTGTTGTTTGGATTTTTTATAATTACTAATTTCCCTTAAAGTATGTAGCAAAATTTAAAACAAAACATATTATGTTACTAGGAAAGGCTGAAAATCATCTTTAGAAAGGAGTGTAATTATGAAAAATCTAGATAAAGTTATGAAGGACATGGAGAAAGCTACAGAAAAACTCGCTGAAATGCTTAATGAAAAAGAAGAACCTATACCAGATACTGAATCAGAATTTGATATGAAAGTGGAAGAGTTAACTGAAGTCTTAGATATAGCAGAGGTAGAAAATGAGGATATTAAAGTTGCCGAAGACGCGCAAATCCGTGATTGTGGTTGTGATGAAAACAATGTTAATCAAGTTTCTCCAGAACCATGCAATCGGGTTGTAAGATTCCATTGCATTAGAAATATTCCTGAGGGGTTAAGACTTGATAGAGTAAAAGACTTCCGTGTAGTATATGACCCAACAGATTTAAGGGCTTTTGTTGAGGAAGCCGATATAAGCGTTACACCACCTCCTGGTTGCCCGGATCTGACACTTACAGTTTTCGCAGTTCGGGTAGTAGGATGTATTCCTGTTAGTATTAGCGCACTCGCCTTTGAGGGTAGATGTGGTGTCAATCTCTTCCCACGACGCAGAGAAGAAGATAAAGTAGCATTATGCTGCAGTACTACGGTATGTGTTGATAATGTAATTTGCTACAGGGGTACTCGGGAACAGGCAGAAGCAGCAGCAGCCGCAATCCAAGCCAGACTTAGATTTAGGAGGAAAGATAATGCAAATGTAACCGAAGTTGATGTAGTCACTCAACATAAGCCTGATCCATGTGACGCTGTACCTTTACTTTTTGCAGTTGGTAGAATATTCCAAGTTCCGGTTGACGGTGACAATGACAATCCAAAGATATTAGCATTTAGCGGTGCTTTTAGACTACCATCTTGCCCAAGTCAACAAAATACAGTCATGTAGAAGAGTAAAAACAGGGGCTCATGAAATAAGTTTTCGTGCCCCTGTTTTTTATTCTTGGTGTAATACAGTTTTATTCTATTTCTTTAACTCCTGGGCCGCTTTTACTATATCTTTTGCTGTTAAATTGTACAACTCCAACAATTCACCGGGTTTACCCGATTGACCGAATTTATCTTTTACTCCTATTCTCCTCATGGGTGTAGGCTTTTTCTCGGCCAAAACTTCAGCAACCGCACTACCAAGCCCTCCAATAATGCTATGTTCTTCAGCCGTAACTATGGCATCGCATTCGGCGGCTTTTAATATTATATCTTCATCAATGGGTTTTAAAGTATGAATGTTTATTACCATGGCATTTATTCCATCATCTTCAAGTAGTTTTGCAGCTTTTAATGCCTCTGAAACCATAATGCCAGTAGCTATTATGGCGACATCCGAACCTTCTTTAAGCACTTTACCTTTACCTATTTCAAACTCATAACTTTCATCAAAAATAGTTTCTACTGCAAGACGTCCAAACCTAAGGTATACCGGTCCTTTATGCAACGCAGCGGCTCTTACAGCCTTTTTTGCTTCTACAGCATCAGCAGGGTTAATAACAGTCATATTTGGCAGGGCTCTCATGATCGCTAAATCCTCAATTGCCTGATGAGTTGCACCATCCTCACCCACTGTCAAACCAGCATGGGTAGCCGCAACTTTTACATTTAACTCAGGATAGCAAATTGAATTGCGCACTTGCTCAAAAGCCCTTCCTGTAGCAAAGATAGCAAATGTGCTGGCAAAGGGAATCTTGCCACAGGTTGCAAAACCTGCTGCCGTGCACATAAGATCTTGTTCAGCTATGCCCATATTAAAAAAACGCTCAGGAAACCTTTTCCCAAATACTGCTGTCTTGGTAGAACCAGAAAGGTCCGCATCCAAGACTACTATATCTTTCATCTCTTCGCCTAGTTCAGCCAAAGCCTCCCCATAAGCCTCACGAGTAGCAATCTTCGTCATATTATATCTCCTCCAAAATAAGGTATTTAGTCCTAATATAAATTATTAGGTATAAAATACAAAACCCATATTCTTTAAAGTGCCTCGAGTGCCTCTTTAGCCTGCTCCTTAGACGGTGCTTTCCCATGCCAACCGACCTGGTTTTCCATAAAGGACACTCCCTTACCTTTTACAGTTTTTGCTACTATAACAGTAGGTTTGCCTTTTACATTTTTAGCCTCTTCAACAGCATTTATTATCTGTCTTACGTCATGTCCGTCTATATCTATAACATTCCAACCAAAGGCTCTAAACTTTTCCTGAATATTTTCCGGTGACATCACTTCTACGATAGAACCATCAATTTGAAGCCCGTTATAATCTACAAAAGCCGTTATATTATCCAATTTATAATGGGATGCTGTCATAGCTGCTTCCCAAATCTGGCCTTCTTGGATTTCACCATCGCCCATCACCACATATACTCGATAAGACTTGTTATCTAATTTAGCTGCTAAGGCCATGCCATTAGCACAAGATAAACCTTGCCCTAATGAACCCGTGGTCATATCCAGACCCGGCGTTACTTTCATATCTGGATGTCCTTGCAAAATGGAACCTGTTTTTCGTAGTTTTATCAACTCTTCCTTAGGAAAAAATCCCTTCTCCGCTAAAGCCGCATAAAGAACTGGTGCAGCATGTCCTTTTGACAAAACAAATCGGTCTCTTTCCGGCCATTCTGGATTATTAGAATCTACATTCATTACGTGAAAGTAAAGAGTCGTAATTATATCAGCACTTGACAATGAACCACCTGGGTGACCTGAACCCGATTCAGCTGTCATTTCAATAATATGACGTCTAATAATACGCGCTTTTGACTCAAGTTCCTTAATAGTGTTAGATGGTATACTCATCTTATATCTCGCTCCTTTTTATAATATTTAAGAATCGGTGAAGAGTTTTCAGTTAAATCCCTCACCCAAAACCTCATGTACATCATGTATAATAATAAAAGCTTGTGGATCTATTTTGTAAACCACATCTTTTAGCCTAGAAACTTCTAAACGGGTTATTACACAAAGAATAATATCTTTACTGTCTAGTGTATATCCTCCTTTTGCCTCTAAAAAAGTCACTCCTCGCTCCATTTCATTTAGTATTTTTTGTGATATTTCTCCAGATTTGGCGGAAATGATATAAACAGCCTTAGCATAATTAAAGCCTTCTTGAATAAGATCAATAACCTTGCTGCTTATAATCAGTGCTATACATGCATACATAGCTAATTCCCAATCAAAAGCAATACCGCTTAAAACAATCACAAAAAAATCAACTATTAGTACTCCTTGCCCTATGCTTATTGATGGGATAAAATGGTTTAACACGATTGCTGCTAAGTCTGTTCCGCCGGTGGACCCCCCGGCCTTGAAAACCACTCCAAGGCCTATTCCTAAAATAGTTCCTCCATATACGGTTGAAAGCATTAAATCGCGTGTTACAACAGGAAAATCCACAGTAATTTCAGTAAAAATAGAAAAAAGTAGTCCTCCAACCAAGGTTTTTACGCCAAAACCTTTACCTAGAAATACTACTCCTGATAAAAATAGTGGAATATTAAGAGCAAGCATCGTCCAACCAATGGGCAAATTGAAAAGATAGTGAAAAACCGTGGCAAGTCCACTAACTCCACCAGCGGCAATTTTATTTGGAACAAGAAACATTGTCAACCCTAAGGCGCTTATAAAAGAACCAAGGACTATTTGAATATACTCTGAGAGGAGGGTTTTAAACTTCATATTCTCACTTCTTTGATTATGCTAGTATTTAATTAACACAATAATTTTCTATACTAAGACAGCACTTGATCTAATTAAAACCTGTCACTCTTGTTTTTGTATTTTTAATAACCCTTCTTAAAAAATAATCTTTCCATGACTACCTTTATTAAAAATATCGGAAGCACACTCATTCTCTTGAATCGTGAAGGTTGAGTAACAAGTCTGTATAACCACTCTAAGCCTGCTTTTTGCATAAAGACAGGAGCTCGGCGCACAGTTCCCGAAAGAACGTCTAAACTACCTCCAACCCCCATAGCTACACGAACCTTCAATTTTTCTTTATTATTAAGCATGAACATCTCCTGTTTTGGATAGCCCATAGCAACCAGTAATATATCAGGTCTGTTTTCATTAATTCTATTTACCACTTCATGTTCTTCATCTTTATTAAAATACCCATGATATGTTCCAGCAATTCGAACATTAGGAAACATAGAAATTATCTTATTGCCAGCTAATTCAGCGATACCCGGTTTTCCACCTAGTAAAAAAAAGCTTAATCCTTCCTCATTAGCAAGAACAAGCATTTTCATCATGAAGTCAAATCCAGTAGTCCTTTCACTAAGGGGCTTTCCTAAAATCTTTGAAGCTAATACTACGCCAATACCATCAGGTAAGCATATATCGCTTGAATTAATTAAAGTCTTTATCTCTTTATCTGTACGGGCAGCCATGATTATTTCTGCATTCGGAGTAACTATTATTCTACAAGTATTAAGTTTTAAATAATCACTTACTCTCTTACAAGCTTCTTCATAATCAACACGATGGAGATCAATTCCCAAAATATTAATCTTGTCCCCTTCATCTACTCTCATTTGCTCCCTCCAATAAATCAATAGCCAATCTCGCATTTTCCCAAGCTAATACAGCTAGTTGTTGCTTTTTCTCATGTAGTATTTCCTGGCTTTTTGAACTATTATTAAGAGCTTGTTCAAGCAATTTACATAAAGCGACCAAATCCAAGTCACCAGGTTTTCCGGCTGATGGTTGTTCGACCCTTTGGAGAAAATTCTCTACCTTTGGATCATAGACTAAACCCACTAAAGGAACTTCATTCATAGCTCCAAAAATTAAAGCATGGAGTCTCATCCCAAAAATCAGATCCATTTTACCGCTTAGCCACAATACCCCTCTAGGGTCCATGAAACGGGGAATAATAGAAGCTTTCTCTTTCATTAGTTTCATTACTTCCAAAGATTCTTGATAATCATTGGGAAATTGCATGGGTAAAAATATAATATTTGCTTTATGGCTTTGTATTAAATAGTCGCATGCCGAAGCTATTATTTTTCTGCTTTTATTTAAGTTCCACTGTCTAACAGATACACCTATTCTCGGTCGCTTATCCGTAATTTTAATATCTAGTTTTTCCAACATTTTATAACCGGCTTCATCATCTATAGAATTTAAGGCAAAAGCCGGATCCGCTGTAACAATTATAGGGGGATTGGATATACCTAGATTCTCAAACTCTCTCTTAGACTGTTCGTCTCTTACAGTTATTAAATCTACCATGTTACCTACAATTTTAATCATACGTTTGTTAATATCTCTCAAGACCGGTCCTACACCGTTGGCGTAAAACATCACTTTCTTATTTAACTTTTTAGCAACATATAAAATGAAAAGGTAATAGGGGATAGAACGATTACTGGTGATATCTTGAAGGAGACCGCCTCCACCGCTTATTACTAAATCAGTTCTCGCTATTTCTCTTATTATAGCTATCGGACTAGTTCTCTGTACAGCCTTGATATCATACTGCTTTTGTGTGCTTAAAGGTTTAGCTGAAAGAGCTGTAATCTCGATATCACTTTTAAATTTTTTAAGTGATTCAACAATAGCCATGAGTATGGCTTCATCTCCGGTATTACCAAAACCATAATACCCGGAAACCAGTACTCTTCGCATTGATTTTTCTCCTTTTTTCATAGAGATATATCCCCCTATTATAGAACACCATTAATTTCAAATCTTTAATTTAGTCTACCAGGATCTTTTTGTAGATCTGAATAGTCTTTTCAATCATCGCATTAGAAGAGAATTTTTCTAGCACAGTCTTTTGACCTTTTTCTCCCATTATTCTTGAATCAGTTTTGTTTGATAAGACTTTTATTATACTTTCAGCAAGAGCCTTATCATTTCCTGGTGATACTAATATTCCATTTGAATTGTTTTTCACAACTTCCGGTATCCCGCCTACTTCACTGGCAATAACCGGCTTGCCTAAAGCCATAGCTTCAAGTAAAGCTAAACCTAAACCTTCACTGATAGAAGGTAGTACAAAAACATCAAAATCTGAAATAAGACTTTCCACTTGTCGCCTATATCCTAAAAATTCAACTTTGCCTTGTATATCAAGGTCAATGCACATTTTTTTTAGTGATTCTCTAAGATTACCATCTCCTACAATCACTAGCCTAGCTTCAGGATAAGTCTTTAGTACATGATAAAATGCGTTTATTGCATATTCATAACCTTTTTCAGGTACTAATCGAGCTACAATTCCTATAATAGGAATATTTAAATCAAGCCCAAGCTCTTTTCGCAAAGTCGGTACTACATCTGTAAATTTCGACAGATTAATACCATTATATATTATTGTAATCATATTTCCAGGAACGCCGCTTTCAATAAGACTTATTTTCACTGCTCTTGATATAGCTATAATATGATCTGTAAATAAATTCGATAGAAGTTTTGTTAAAGTCCTCTTAATAAAACCATTATCTTGACTGCCTAAACCGTGGCGTGTCATAATTACTTTACAGCCCGATAGTTTACCGGCAATTCGCCCAGCAAAACTAGCATGAGTATGGACAATGTCTACCTTTTCCCGGGAAATAATTTTTCGCAGTTCTCTTATATGCTTGAGATTCGTAGAGCTTTCTCCCCCTTGTAAAGCAAATACTTTTATATTACGGGACTTTAGCTCTCTTTCTAGTTCTCCACCCCCGGGACAGGCAACTATTATTTCCATATTATTGTCGTTTTTATCAGGAATCAGATTAAAAAGGTACCTACCGGCACCTCCTATATTAGTATCTGAAAGAACATGCAGTACTTTAACCATCGCACTTTTCTCCTGTTATATTACTGTCTCCAGAATTGGTAACCAGTGCAGACATCATTCCAAAATACATCCAAAATGCCAAAACAATTCTAGGACTATACCAAACATAATCGAATAATCCGTGGAAAAAGTGTCCTGCTAATGCTGCCACAACTCCAGATAAGACAAATGAAATCCTATCTTTATCCACGACAGCTGTCAAAGCATTAGAAAAGCCTTTTACAGCTAGCCAAAGCAATGCAATTAGCCCTAGAATACCCATCTCTAAACATATTTGAAGATAAAGGTTATGGGCATGGACAGCAGAAGCCCCTGCTATCATATAATCTCTATAAACCCGCGAAAATGCCGTTAATCCTAGTCCTACACCATTTAGCCAATAATCCCTTATCATTCGCAAGGCAGCAATCCAAATAGTAATTCTATAGGCATTAGAACTATCTTCAAGGCTGCCAATACTGGCAATCCTATTAGTAACAACAGGAGGTAGAAAAATTGGAGCTAAAACTGCTATAACTACAAGTATAACTAACAGCTTAGGCTCTTTGATTAGAGCAAAAACAATAAATGATATTGCCAAACCCAGCCAAGCTCCCCTGGAAAATGTTAAAACAATACATAAAGTCATGATGCTTAAAACCAATGCTAAAACAGTTTTTTGTCGAATTTTACCTGGTGAGAAAAACAGTCCTAGTGCTAACGGTATTGCTAGTCCTAAATATTCAGCCAGCACATTGGGATTTTCCAAAGTTGCATATACCCTGGTAGCAAGCTCCGGAAATTGCTTTACATCTACCCAAGCCTGGGCAGTAGGGATCCCTATAAAATACTGATAAATCCCATAAAGTGACAGCAGCAAAGCCGATATGATCAAAGCTATAACCATTAACCTAACAATTCTTTTGTTTTCAAGTAAAACCGAAGCTATATAAAAAACCATAAAATATGCCGCATATAATGGAAGATTCACCAAACTTTCAGCCCTTAAGACCGAAAACAAAGCCGCAAGTCCAGCAGCCACCATAAAGAGTAAGACTGGAACTATTGACACTGGCAAAAGGTTGATTTCTTTATGATTAAGTAAAACTGCAAAAAAGGTCAATCCTATGATAGCAACACTATAACTAGTTGCCATCAGTGGGAGCATAAGCGCAATTAAAACTAATCCAAGCCACAGCCATTTATATATAGCTATGGATATAAATATGAGACCAAATAATTTTATAAAAGTAGTTGCAGGAAGAAAATAGTATAAAGTTCCTCCCAAAATACCAATAAAAATAAAATCGAGTTTTCTCTCAAGTAATATATCTGTTGAAAAACTTTGTTCCTCCGAAACATATCCCACTCTTTCATCAAATAACCACTTGGATAGTCTCCATGCATGACTTGAAAAAAGAACACTTTTTAAGGGCACATTAATAAAAGCCATAATAAAAAGGATTGTCATAAATATGATTCGAAATCCCAAATTAACTTTTGTGAAACTTTCAAATATAGCCTGTAAAGCAGTACTAATAAATGCTGCTGGTAAAAGTATATAAGCCAAGGTTACAAATGGACTTTTTATGATTGATTTTTCTAAACTTGTAACAAGTTTAAATGGATAACTGTTTTTTATGCAAGCATTTAAAAAATCTATAAATCTATTAATGAAGGGAGTTATTCCCGAAACAAAAGTCAGGAAACGACTTTCTCTTATCGCTTTACTCTCCCATGCATTATTGGAGAATAATTTGCCTAAAATACTATCTTTGAGAGCTTTGGAAAAAAGACTTCCGAGAACACAAATACTACTAAATATCAAACTCCCCTTATATATATCAGGTCTTAAGAAGAACGAAATTATTCTTAGAAATAAGCTGCTTTGAACCCATCGATTTACTTTCTCCATAACTAATCTCCTTATTATACCCTTTCAAAACCCTTAAAACATCCTATTGTACATCTATGCTCATCACAGTTGTCGTTACAGAATACATATTTGTCTTTATTTGTAATGTAGTACCTACCCGAATCTCATTACTTCCTAAAACAATAGCATTTTCTCCGGCTGACCCGGAACCTACCAGCGTTATATAAATATCTTTGTACACGGGATTTGGATAAACAACAACTTTTCCTTCAGCAGTCTCTACTAAAGTATCTGATGGTCTCACTATCAAATCAGTTATTTTTCCTAACACTGCATTGGATTTAGTTTCTTTAACGACATCTCCTACTTTTATTACATCAACTGTAGCATCTCTTACTTCTTTAACATGTAATATTACTTCTATATTCTTAGTTACAGCGCCACCTGATTTTTGTGGAGTTCCAATAAAAAATCTTCCAACGACTACTACAACTAGCCCAATAATTAGCAGATCGATTATATTTATTAAACCAAATAACCTGCCATTTCTATCTATCAAGCCCATTATTTGTCCTCCTCAATAACTTGATCGTATACCTTTAGTATTTCATCTGTCATTTTTTCTATAGAAAAATAGCGTCTCACTTCTTCCCTTCCAAATGCACCTAGAATTTTTCGCCGCTTTGAATCTGTTAACAGTTCTTTTATGGCATCAGCTAAGTTAGCTGCATTGCTTTTCATTTCAGATCCTCGGCCACTAAAATTGTGCATTTTTGCGACTTCAAAGTTTTCAGGACTTAAAATTCCCATAAAACCAGCTTCTCCAGCTATTATTACAGGTTTTTCCATAGACATAGCCTCTAAGGCAACTCTACCTACGCCTACAGATACATCAGCTATATTCATTAGTAAATGTGTATCTATCCTTGCACCAGTTACTATAACCTTATTACAGTTGGCTTTAGAATTATATCTTTCAGCAAGCCGGCTTATTTCATTATATTTATCACCATCACCCACAACTATTAATCTAACTGTAGGAAAAGCTTTTTCAATCTCAGGCAAAGCTTCTATCAATCTTAAGGCGATTTCTCCTCTAGCCCCCATCAGCCTGCTCACATATACAATTTTTAAATCCTGTGGATCTAGGCCCAGTTGTTTTTCTATAAGACTTGAATCCACTTTTGGGTCAAATTGTTCCATATCGATACCATTTGGTATAACATATATATTGCCAGGATTGACTTTAAAACCATTTATCAAGTGTTTTTTAACATCTTCACTAACGGCAATCACTTTACGGCCCCATGTGGTAATAAGTCCCATTCCCCAACTTGTTGTATAAATTCCATGAGAAGTAGTTATGTAAGGACAACCTGTTACAAAGCTTACCCACTGGGATATCCAGGCTGGAATACGTGCATGAGCATGAATAATATCTACTTCATATTTTTTAACTATACTCGTTAGACCCTTAACCGATTTAATTAAACTAAACGGGGTTTTCTTGTCAAGTGGCAATGTATAATGCTCGATACCACTATTATCGAGAGCTTTTGTCAGCTTTCCACCATGGGAAGCTACTATTACTTTAACGCCCCGTTTTTTTAATTGTCTTGCTAGGGAAATGGCATGAGTTTCGGCTCCACCGGCATCTAAAGCCATTAAAGCCAATAACACCGTAAGTCTTTCCATTAGAAAAGCCTCTCTCTCCGAGAATTTGCTAAAAAAAGTATACCATCATAAGAAAACAAAGTAAAGTTTATTTGATTGTGTAACTGCCTCTGACAAGGACTATAACACTATTGTTTTCTGCTTTTATACCTCGACTGTCGTCTCTAGGTACTATAAGAAGGTGGTTTTGCATGACAGCTTCTCCACTTGAAGTGTCTTTACCAGCTGTAACATCAGCCAATCCACCATTGCCGCTGTCTACAACTGTTGCAATACCGCTCCTTAAAATTATTTCAGTACCCATATCACCTATTAGCTCCTGATTTTGCTCCAAATATACTATTTCATAATTTGCTGAACTCCCTAGTCTAGAATCCACATATTGTTTCATACTATGTAAAACCTTATCGACATAGCTTTTGGAAACAAGAGGATCACTGTTGGATCCGGGTTCTGTAACATCGGCCTTTGCATTAAAAGAAAAAACTGTAAAAATTACTGCAGCCATTAAGATCATAAAAACATTTACTATTCTTGTCATTTTCCACACTCCAAAAACAAACTTGTATACTCATACTTATATTCGACATAATCTTACTTTCTCCTGTATAATAAACTAATTAGTTACCTATAATTCCCCAAGCTACTGCGGCAGCACCAACTACTCCCACATCAGGACCTAAAGTCGCCTTTACAACTTTCAAATTCTCTAAATTAGCCTTCAGAGAGTATTCCTTCATTACTTGTAACATTCTAAATGAAAACATATCCCATTCATGTGATAGCCCTCCACCAATGGAAATACATTTGGGGTTAAAAACATTTACAACATTTGCAAGACCAACTCCTAAGTAGTACCCTTCCCTGTCAACTATTTGTATTGCAAATTCATCACCTTGTTTTGCAGCCAAAAATACATGTTCTGCCTTTATATCTTTTTTACCCGCAATGTCCTTTATAATAGTTTTTATACCCTTATTAATCCCCTTTAGTGCGAACCTAGCCAATGCAGTTCCTGATGCATAAGCTTCCCAACAGCCCTTGTTTCCACAACCACACCTAGGACCTTCAAAGTTAATAGTCATATGACCTATTTCACATGCATTACCGTTTGAGCCCTTAAATATTTTATCTCCAACTACTAATCCCCCACCAATTCCTGTGCTTATAGTTATATAAATAAAGTTGTCAATGCCCTTGCCAGACCCATACAGTTTTTCTCCCAATGCGGCTGCATTTGCATCGTTTTCCAAACAAACAGGAACTCTAAAGCTTTGTTGTAATATTTCTGAAAGGGGTATATTGTTCCACCCTAGCAAATTAGGAGGATTCTTAATTATTCCTCTTTCCGCATCCAAAGGGCCAGGGGACCCTATACCTATACCTACTATGTTGCTCATATCTATGTTGTGTTTTTTTACAACATCATAAACACTTTCTTGAATTCTCGCAATAACTGATGCTGGCCCTTCCTGGGCTAGCGTTGGAATTGTAATCTTTTTTAATATCTTACCTTTCTTATCTATTATGCAAGTAGCTATTTTTGATCCACCGAGGTCAATTCCAATAACATATCTTTCCATTATTTTTCCTCCTTGCGAATCATTGAATATTTTATAATATTCAACAAATGAATACAAGTATCCTTCTTTCCTCTAAAGCAGATATGGTAGATATATCAACTATACTTTCCTATGAAAAAAGCACCCAAGAACTCAAAAGAGATGGAGCCGAGTGCAACATAAGCCGTCAGACGGTAATGAACACTCTAAGGAAAATAGACAACATAAAAACCTATGAGACCCCAAATAACAAGAAAAAAGCCGAAGTAATTTATATAGAGGCAGATGAAGATCACATTAACCTGCAAAACGGCAAAGCCACCGTGGCCAAATTAATATACGTAAATGAAGGAAAACAAACAATAAGAAAGGGCAGGAATCAACTAAAAAATACCGTATACTTTTCAGGAGTCTACGATGGCGACAAAATAGAAGACCTTTGGGAACAAGTATGGAAATACATTACTGATACCTATGACGAAGACAAAATAAAACGCATATACATATCAGGAGACGGAGCCGAGTGGATAAAATTTGGAGTAAAATACCTGCCCAATGCCATATATGTATTAGACCTATTCCACCTTCAAAAATACATGAATCAATAGATAATACTTTTAATTTTTTGTCTTTTGTAATATACTTGTATGTAAATAAAGTATAATAGGAGGTTCACCAATGCCACTAGTAACATCAAAGGAAATGTTTAAAAAAGCATATGAAGGAAAATATGCTGTAGGGGCTTTTAATGTAAACAATATGGAGATCATCCAAGGAATCGTGGAAGCAGCTCAAGAGGAAAAGGCCCCTCTAATCCTTCAAGTATCCCCAGGTGCCAGAAAATATGCAAAGCCTATTTACTTAAAAAAACTAGTTGAAGCAGCGATTGAAGATACAGACCTTCCTTTAGTGCTTCACTTAGATCATGGTGAAGATTTTGACATATGTAAAGCATGTATTGATGACGGTTTTACTTCTGTAATGATCGATGGTTCAAAATACCCATTTGAGGAAAATATCAAGCTCACTAAAAGGGTTGTAGACTATGCTCATGAGCGGGGAGTAGTTGTAGAGGCAGAACTGGGACGATTGGCAGGAATAGAAGATGCTGTGAACGTGTCAGAAAGAGATGCATTCCTGACGGATCCAGACCAGGCTGTTGAATTTGTCGAAAGAACAGGTGTCGATTCTTTAGCCATCGCCATAGGGACAAGCCATGGAGCTTATAAGTTTAAGGGTGAGCCAAAGCTTGACTTTGAGCGTTTAGAGAAGATATCCAATATGCTGCCGGGATTCCCCATAGTACTCCACGGCGCATCTTCAGTACCCGGTGAATTCGTAGAACTTTGTAACAAGTATGGGGCTGAAATTCCTGGAGCTAAAGGTGTACCTGAAGATATGCTTCGTAAGGCTGCCGAAATGGGAGTATGTAAAATTAATATAGATACAGACCTACGTCTTGCAATGACTGCTTCAATTAGAAAACATATAGCAGAAAACAAAGCAAATTTCGATCCTAGAAAATACCTTGGAGTTGCTCGAGAAGCAATCAAAGAAATGGTAGTACACAAAATAAAAAATGTTTTGGGATGCAGTCAAAAAGCATAAAAGATATAAATAGCCTTGATGTAAATAATCATCAGGGCTGTTTTTTTGGTTAATTTTGCCATAAAAAAGGATTTATATTTTTAGTATCGAAACAATATAGATATAATAATACAAAAATAGCCACAGGAGGATTCACTTGAAGCGAATAATTGGATTTATTGTCATATTAAGTCTTTTATGTTCACTATTTTTACTCTTTAGAAATGATTATTCTCCAGAATCAATACATGCGGGGGTGCAAGAGGATATGGAATATACAATCCCTAAATCACCTGAAAGAAATGTTTATAATATTTATGCAGAGTATGATGGAAAAAATAAAATTAAAGCTGAGATGAATTTGACCTATGTTAATAAAACTGGCACTAGCATAGATAAACTCTATTTTCACCTCTATCCTAATATGTTCTCCAGCTCAAAGCGATTTCCTTTTTTTAACAAAGACTATTATCGGGTTTTTCCCCAAGGATTCAGCTATGGGGAAATAATTATTAATGAAATAATGCAGGATGAAACAAACCTTACTTGGTCACTTATAGAAGATGACCAAATACTTGAATTATATTTAGACAGTACTGTAGAAAATGAAGATATCACAAATATCTATATAAGCTTTGATTTAACGATTCCAAGGGCAAAATTTCGATTTGGATATCAGACCTTCGGCAATGATAAATTAACAATGTCACTTGCTAATTGGTACCCAATTTTAGCTGTTTACAGAGATGGAAATTGGGTTTTTGATAAACACTATGCTATAGGAGACTGTACTTATAGTGAAATATCTGACTACACTGTCAAATTTACAGCTCCGAGCAATTTTATAGTAGCTGCATCCGGGGTTTTAGAAAATAAATTTGTTCGAAACCACAAAGTTACTTATATCTATTCCGCAGACCTTATTCGGGAATTTGCCGCTACTATTAGCAACAATTATCAAACCGCAACAGAAGTAATTGATGGAATAAAAATAACATCATATTTCCATCCTGAAGATAAAAAAGGTGGCTTTATGGCACTTAATGTGGCAAAATACGCACTAGGTATTTTCAATGAAGCTTTTGGGAAATACCCCTATCCAGAACTCCGGATAGCTGAAGCAAACTACTACCCAGGTGGCATGGAATTTCCAACTTTTATAATGATGGATTCATCAAAGTATCAAGAACCTCACCTTTCAAATACTTCCTTAGAGAGATCAACTGCCCATGAAGTAGCTCATCAATGGTGGTATGCAATGGTAGGAAGTGATCAAATTAATGAACCTTGGCTTGACGAAGGGATAACAGAGTATTGTACTGCCTACTATTTCGAGAAGCGTTACGGAGAACCAGGACGGGAGTCTTATTTTGGAAGGCAAGTGGACACTACTGCAGATTTTATAAAGAACAGTCCCCGGCATATGTTAGACCCTCTCCCACTCTTTAAAGATAGTGGAGAGTATTTTGCCGTTGTTTATGTATCAGGTGTATTATTCTATGAAGACTTGAAAGAACATATTGGCGAAAAGAACTTATTATGTTTCTTTAGGTCCTATTTCGAAACTTATAAATATAAAAATGTCACTCTTGATGAGTTTAAGGATTTTCTAAAAAGCAAAAAATATGAAGCTCTTGATGAGAGCTTCTATACCAAATGGTTTAATTCTTGATTAAAACAGGTGTACCCTGTGTTACATTTTCGTAGAACCAAATTGAGTCTTCCAGTGAAAGACGTATGCAGCCATGAGATGCTTTTTGGCCTAATTTGGCTGCTTCTTCTTCTATAAAGTTTTCATTTTCATCATATGGTATACTGTGAAAAAGGTAGTTGTTATTAAATCTAACCCAGTAATATGCCCCCTGTTTGTATTTAGGATTGTAAAATGATTCTCCCCGGGCTCCTAAACGGTAAAGACCCGTAGGTGTGTTATAATCGTTACTGTCTAGACCGGTTGAACATAAAAAACTTTTAATAATATGATCATCTTGATAAACGTATACCTTTTGTTCACCCAAATCAACAACTACACCGAATTTTTCATCTAGTTTTATTTCTTTTATGTATTCAGTGGGAACAAAACCTCTAATATTCTTCATGCTATAATAATCCCATGTCGAAATTTCCGAAAATCCACTATCTAAGTGCTTTATCACATCCACATGCATGAGGTCACCAAAAACCACGCCCAAACTTTTAGAGTTTGCTGATGGTGATTCTTTGATATTTACAGTTTGTGTTTCACTGGCATTTAACACCGTCATCATATCAGGAAATATCTTATCGGGACTTGGCATAGGCAGTTGTTCCTCAGGGGTTTCGGATTCATTCTGTGTTTTACCGTTAGTTTCTTGTATTGCTTGTGTTGATTGAGCCTCATTTCCTGTAACCAAAGGTAATAAAACCACCAAAGCCAGTACTATTATAAATGTAACAAGCTTAAAATATCTCAAGTAAGATGCCCCCTATGCCATGTTTTTACATTATTCCGTATATCTGCTTATATAATAACATACTTGTCCACGAATTTCATCAACATTTTTTTACAGTAGCAATGGGGCTAAAAATGTCGTATTTTTCAAATGACGCCAGCGAACAATATACTTGAAATTCCTATACTCAAAAAATTAACCAAATCGTTATTGACAAAGCTAAGTCCTCTTATGAGTAAATTAGGTTTACCATTATAGTCTTTTTTCTCAGTTTCTCCTTTCAATTCTTCAGAATAGTAAACTCCCTGAACTGTAGCACCAAGGATTGAATCAATGAGAGAACCTATAAACCCGCCAAGTGTTACTAGTTGAAATGCTTTTATATACTCGAAACTCAATTCACCTATGTTCAAGAAAGAAAAACCTAAAGTTGCAAATATTCCTATCAGCATAGACCCAATAAAAGCAGATAAAGTTCCAAAGAGGCTTACAGCTCCTGATGTGCCTTTCGCAACTCTCTTGAATGTCCTTAGTGAAAGAGGGTTTTTCTTGTTTAATATACCTAATTCGGTAGCCCATGTATCGGCATTAGCTGCAGCAAAGGAAATACCTAGAAAAACTAAATATGATGGATTATTAGTCAGATAATATAGTATAGAATGAATCAATCCTACACCACCATTTGCAAAAACCTGGAGCACGTCTCTACGACCTGTTTTATCAAACTGTTTGGCTACTATTTTCTTTTCATTTTTCTTGAAATGGCTTAACAGACTAGCAGAAATGAAAAAAGCCACCATCATAATAGAACCGAAAATACCTGATGTAGCATACATGATCGTACCCATAAATGTAGCACCGATTGAACCATCCAGTGTCAGAGATTTTTTACGATAAGCTGTATATGCGATAAAAAAGCTTATAATGAATCCTATACATGCCATATAAATAAAAAGAAATAGGGAACTTCCATTAATAAAATAATTGGCTGACAAAGTAGAAAAAATTGGTACTGTAAGATTATCAAATCCATAAGGTGTCAAGGCCTCTATCAAAGCTGTAAGTACAGCAACTACAAAACTAATTCGAATTATACTGATATCCAAGCCTAGAAATAAGCCAAGGATAATTAATGCAACGAGAAAAGAAAATAATAGCATTCCTATAGAACCTTCCAAACTTTTTTCATTGTTTAGGATTTTATATTTTCTACGACCGAAGTTCTCCCCAATAATCGCAGCAAAGCCATCACCATAACCCAGTGTTAAGGCTCCAAGTGCTCCAAGATATTTTAGATCATTTCCTAGAAATCCCCCATCCCAAGTAATAAGAACAAGTATAATAAGTGAAATAGGAAAATATACTGTTCCAAGGTCAGCTCTGTCTTTTCCTCGTTCCATACTCTTTATAAGGTCATTTTTATAAGATAGATAGTTCAAAAAAACAAAAATAAGGGGTGGAATAATTGCATAGCGTATGTCTTTAATAAAAAACATTGCTACTATCCACCAGTGTGATACTCCTATATGTATAAACTTACGGGTAAATTCTGTAGAAAACTTACCGATTTTTCTGATCACTTCCGAAATTACTAAAATAATAACTACAAAAATCATAGATAGTATAACACCTGTAATATCGCCAAACACAAAAAAACCTCCTATATTTTTAAAGAAATTATTATAATATATACCCGTTCTAAACAACATTAGATTTATCTTATATAATTAGACTTGTTACTACAATAATCCTGCAATTATTTAAAGTTTTTCATCCTAAAATAATATAAAAAACCGGCTGGAATTAGATACACTACCTTTAAAATAACAGTCTTATGACATTAAATATCTATAAAAAGGGTAGTTGTTTATTCCTGCCGGTTTTCTAATTTTCTTTAGTTATTCAGGCCTTGGTTCTCTATCCATTTTACGGCTTTTCTCATTCGTTTTACGGTTACTTCTTTGCCTAAAAGTACAATGATATCAAAGAGCCCAGGGCCAATAGTTCTTCCAGATATAGCCAGACGAGTCGGATGAATTAATTTTGCTGTTTTCACACCCATTTCTGCGGTAAGATTCCTAAAGGCCTCTTCTGTCTTGTCATGGGTGAACTCTTCTAATTCCTCCAGGGCATCAGCACCTAAGGTTAGCAGCTTTGCTGCATCATTCTTGGAAAAGTGCTTTTTAATGCCTTTCTCTTCATACTCTGTTATGTCTTTAAAGAAAAAGGCTATAGTATCAGCTAGTTCATCCAAAGTTTTTGCTCTATCTCGTGAAACATCAACTACTTTTTTGATATGATCAAATTTCTCTTTAGCTTCGTTTTCGGTAATTATTCCCTTTTTAACCATAAAAGGTATTGTCATTTCTGTTACATATCCTAAGTCTAGTTCCCGCATGTAGTGACCGTTTATCCAAGTTAGTTTCTTTACATCATATATAGCTGCTGTTTTATTGACACGCTCAAGGGTAAATTCATTGATAGCCTTTTGAAGGGGAAATATTTCTTCAGTTCCTTCTGGTGACCATCCAAGCAGTGTTAGATAATTGATAATGGATTCAGCTAAATATCCTTGCTCCTTAAATTCTTCTACAGATGTAGCTCCATGTCGCTTACTTAATTTGCTGCGGTCCGGAGCTAATATCATTGGTACATGAGCGAACTTAGGTATATCATATCCTAATGCTAAGTAAGTCTGAACTTGTTTAGGAGTATTAGATAAATGCTCTTCTGCTCTAATTATATGAGTAATGTTCATGGCATTATCGTCAATAACACAAGCAAAATTATAAGTAGGTATTCCGTTAGACTTAACAATTATAATGTCATCTAATACTGTGTTGTCAAAAACTACTTTTCCTCTAATTATATCATCTACTGTCGTTTGACCTTCTTTAGGCATTTTTATACGAATTGTAGGTTTTCTGCCTTCTGCTTCATATTTTGCTCTTTGCTCGTCAGTAAGATTACGACAATTTTCATCATATTTTGGAGGCTTGCCGGCTTTCATAGCTTCCTCTCGTCTCTGGGCAAGCTCCTCGGGGGTGCAATAACAATAGTAAGCTTTCCCCTCGGATAAAAGCCTATTTACTTCTTTGTTGTATAATTCCAATCGTTGAGATTGGTAATATGGCCCCAAGTCTCCTCCTTTTTCAGGACCCTCGTCCCAATCAAGGCCCAACCATTTTAAAGAACGGAGAATTTGTGCTGTTGATTCTTCAGTAGAACGTTCTGTATCGGTATCTTCTATTCTCAAAACAAAAGTCCCATTATTGTGTCGTGCATAAAGTAGGTTAAACAGCGCAGTCCTAGCACCTCCAATGTGTAAACTACCCGTAGGACTAGGCGCAAATCTGACTCTTACATTGTCTGACATGAATAAAACACTCCAATCAAGCTATTAGATTATCAAATTTAAGTATAACACTACAAATTTTACTTTACAATAAGTTGTGTATGAAAAAGTTCGTAAGCCTTGATTAAAGGTATACCCTTCTCTTTTGCTATTCTCTTTAAATCGTCGTATTCCGGTGTAACCCTAATATTTTCATCTCTAATTTTTGCAATTTTCACCTTTAGATTTCCTAATGTAGTCTTAATTTCCTTAATCTCTCTATAAAGTTTTGTACGATTTGCTTCTGTTTCCCTCACACCCAAACTAGTAGTTTCTTTAAGAATCGCTTCTGCTAATAGATTCTTTTTATCCTGAAAACATAAGCAAGTGAGTTTTACAGCAGGTCGACCTTTTTTCATTATTATTGGTGTTAGAAATACATCCAAAGCTCCTTTTTGAAAAAGACTTTCAAAAACGCTATCATATAGTTCCGGATTCATATCATCTATATTAGCTTCTAGAACAACTACCTTATCTTGTTCAAAATCAGAAGCCTGCACATCATTGCAGTATTCTTTTAGTAAAACGACTCTCAAAACATTTGGTGATTTTCGATCAGATTTACCTAATCCATAACCTGTTTTTTCAGGGATTGCTGAAGGCATAGAATCAAATTGATCAACAAACATTGAAAGAAGTAAAGCTCCTGTAGGAGTAGTAAACTCACCTTGTTCATCTCCGGAGTATATTGGCATTCCTTTTAAAAGACTCATAGTAGCCGGAGCGGGTATAGGCAAAATTCCATGGGCACATTTTACTGTTCCTGATCCCACATTAACAGGAGATGCATATACTTTATCAGGTTTTAATATATCAATTAGTATACATGCCCCCACAATATCTATAATCGAATCAACCGCACCAACTTCATGGAAGTGAATCTCCTCAGGAGATTTACCGTGAATTCCCCCTTCTACTGCAGCTAGTCTGTAAAAAGCTTTTTTGCTTAACTCTTTAACTTCGGGTTTTATTTCGCTACTGTCAATTATTTCATAAATCTGTTTTAAGCCTCGATGGGGATGATGTTCATGTGTCTTTACCGTAACATCTGTGCCTGTTATACCACCCTTTATGGATTTTTTAATGATTACTTCGTAATCTGGCAACGGAAGTTTATTAAGCTCATTTAAAAACTCTTCCTCACTAAGGCCTAAGTCAAGCATTGCCCCTAAAAACATATCTCCGCTTATCCCTGAAAAACAATCCAGATATAAGATTCTTTTATCAGTTTTAGTTGTAATAACACTCACCCCTTTTCTTTTTTAAGGCCCAGCTAAAACTACATTATGTTATTATCCTTTTCTCCTAGACGATTTATCTGATGAGCTACATAAGCAGCGCCGAAACCGTTATCGATGTTTACAACAGATACTCCGCCGGCACAACTATTTAACATTGCAAGTAAGGCTGAAAGACCTTGAAAGTTCGCTCCATACCCAACACTGGTGGGAACCGCTACTACAGGCTTGTCCACTAGTCCACCAACAACACTTGCTAAAGCCCCTTCCATCCCAGCTACAACAATAATAACCCGCGCTGATTGTAGCACTTCCATATTCATTAATAATCGATGGATTCCAGCCACTCCCACATCATACAGCCTTTGAACAGGATTTCCAAACACTTGTGCAGTAACCACGGCTTCTTCAGCAACAGGTATGTCTGACGTGCCTGCAGTAACAACAACAATGGTTCCCTTATTTTTAACTACTTTTCTTCTTTCAATTGTAAAAATTCTAGCCGTTTCATAATATATAGCATCAGACGCAATTAATTGCACTTCCTTAAATGTCTTTAAATCTGCTCTTGTTCCCATTACATTGCTTCCGTTCTTTAACATATGGCGGGCTATCTCTGCCACCTGTTTATTGGTCTTACCTTGACAATAAATTACCTCCGGCACCCCGCGTCTAAGGCTTCTGTGATTATCTATTCTAGCAAAACCCAAATCCTCATAGGGTAAATTCTTTAGGTTTTTTAAGACTTCATCTACTGTTACTTCCCCTAATTTTAGCCTTTCAAGCATTAATCTTAATTTTTCCAAACCTCCTTGTCCTCCTCTCTTAACTCCTCATTCATACTGCCTGACCTAAATCCTGCTAAATCCAACGTGATAAAAGTGAAGCCTATCTTTTTAAATTTCTCTACTATTTTTCTACGAAAATTTTCTTTAGAAAATTTATCTATATCCTTTGGCAAAACCTCTATTCTTGCCAAATCACCATGACTTCTCACTCGGAATTGATAAAATCCATTATGTCTTAAAACATCTTCAGCTTCAGATACTCTTTTTAGTTTTTGAGAGGTAATTTTTTCTCCATAAGGAAATCTGGAAAAAAGGCATGCACAAGAAGGCTTATTCCATGTAGGAAGCCCCATTCCTTTTGAAATACGGCGTATTTCATCCTTGGTTAAGCCAGCATCTTTTAACGGGCTTATAACACCAAGCTCCTTAACGGCCGCCATTCCGGGTCTAAAATCCTCTTTGTCACTAAAATTTGCCCCTTCTACTACAAAATCATAGCCGTGTTCCTTTGCAATGGCTATAAACTTACTAAATAGTTGCTTTTTACATATGTAGCATCTTTCAGGAGGATTATCTGAAATGCCGGGAATATCTAGCTCATTTGATTTTACTATTATTTGTCTAGCCTTTAGAAACTCTGCCAAGGTTTGAGATTCTATAAACTCTTTTTCTGTAGTGGCTTGAGTATTAGCAGTTAAAGCTAAAACATTATCACTTCCCAATTCATCTAAACAAATCTTTAGTAAAAATGTGCTGTCAACACCACCGGAAAAAGCTACCGCTACTTGTTTGAGCATTTGAATTCTTTGCTTAAGATTGGAAAGCTTCTGCTCTAACATATGTTATCACCTCGAAACTAGTTTTCTACACTGAACAATGAATAAAAAAGAACCGTCCCTAAATACTCATAGCTTGTGCAAATTCCTCTAAAATCCTTTCGCAAAGATGTCCATAACGCTTCTGAGCTTTATTATTCTTAATAGATATGGCCAATGCTTGTTTAGTACCTACTAATACCAACATCTTTTTTGCTCTTGTTACTGCAGTATATAATAAATTTCTCTGCAGCATAACATAATGTTGGGTTGTTATTGGCATTATTACTACAGGAAATTCACCACCCTGACTTTTATGGACAGACAATGCATATGAAAGACTCAATTCTTCTATTTCTTGGCCTTGATATATCACTTCACGCTCTTGCCACGCATCTGCAAAACAAACTATAATGCGGCCTTCTTCATCGATTTTGCTGATGCGGCCTAAATCACCGTTAAAAACTTCCTTATCATAATTGTTTTTAATTTGCATAACCTTATCGCCTTCACGATAAATCTGACTCCGATATCGATATTCCTTTTTATGCACATCAGGTGGATTTAACAAGGCCTGAAGACTATTATTTAGATTTATTACACCAACAACTCCTCTTTTCATTGGCGTAATTACCTGAATATCATTTATTGGATCATAACCGTTAAATTTCGGTAACCTAGTTTTTGTCAGATTCAGAATTGTTTGTAATATTTCCTCAGGCAAAAAAACTTGTTCTAAAAAAAAGTCTTTGTTTTTTACGTTTAGATAAGGCAAATAACCTTTGTTTATTCGATGTGCATTTACAATTATCATGCTTTCACGAGCTTGCCGAAATATTTCATCAAGTACTACTACCGGGATTTTACCGCTATTTATTATCCCTCTTAAAACACTACCAGGACCTACCGATGGCAACTGATCCTTATCTCCTACCAGAATTAGCCGTGCTCCCGGTTTAATAGCTGAAAGTAAGTGATGCATTAGTATTATATCTACCATTGAAATTTCATCTATGATAACTACATCCGCTTTTAGAGGGTCGTTCTTATCTTTCCCAAACATCATGCCACCCTCACTATAGGCCTTATACTCCAACATGCGGTGAATCGTTTTGGCTTCAACTCCTGTAGTTTCTGTCATACGCTTAGCGGCACGCCCTGTAGGTGCCGCTAAGGCTACTTTTAAATTGTTCTTTTTATAAAACTCAATTAAACTTTTAATAGTTGTAGTTTTTCCTGTCCCTGGGCCGCCAGTGATAACCAGAACTCCACAAGCAGCAGATTTCTCCAAAGCTTCTCTCTGACGTTTTGCCAAATTTATCCCACATTTTTCTTCTATGGTATATATATCTTCATTTGTAATATCTAAAGGCTTATCCAACATTGCTGCCAATAAAAAAAGCTTTCTGGCAACAGCTTTTTCCGAATGGTAAAATGCAGCTAAATATACATCTTCCCTGCCCCAAGACCTTTCTACTACAATATGCTGTTTTTCCTCTATAGCCAGATAGGCTTGATTTAAAAGTTCCTCATCAACATCTAGAAGTTCTGAAGTCCTATGTAGCAACTCTTCGGTAGGTAAAAATACATGTCCTTCATCGCAAGCTCTATACAAAGCATATTTTAAACCTGCACAAAGTCGCTCTAAAGAGTCACTTTTCATACCCATCTTTTGAGCTATACTATCTGCGGTCCTAAATCCTATACCATACACTTCATCAGCTAAGCGATACGGATTTTCTTTCAGCACGTCTATGGATTTGTCACCATAATTTTTATATATTCTTACCCCTATACCAGGACCGATTCCATATTGTTGTAAAAACAGCATTATTTCACGGGTTTCTTGCTGTTCTACATAAGACTCTTTTATCATTTGTAGTTTTTTCTCACCAATTCCGGGGATTTTTAAAAGTTCTTCGGGGGCATTGCTTAAAACTTCCAACGAATTTTGACCAAATTTTTCTACTATCTTTTTTGCAGTAACTGGGCCTATTCCGCGAATTACCCCTGAAGCTAAATAGTTTTCAATATCACGAGTTGTAGCGGGCAAAACAGTCTCATAATGCTCCACTCTTAACTGAATCCCATATTCCTTATGCATTGTCCAGCTTCCCCGTAATTTTAATACTTCACCAACATCTAATGAAGGGAAATACCCTATTGCTGTAACAATATCATTTTTGTCTTTTTCTGAAAGCTTTACCACCGTAAAACCATTTTCCTGATTGTGATATGTAATTCTTTCTACGGTGCCTTCAACCTCTATCATACAAAGCACCTCATTGCTATATCTATAATGTTGCAATCTTGTTCGGTTTATTCTATCATTTTTTGAATTTACTTGCAACTGCAATGCTTTAGGGTCTTTAAGTTGGGGTTTTCTTACTGTTAACCATTATTGTAAATCTATGTCGAAAAACCTTAGGCACTTTTTGGACCAAAAAAAATAAAGGAACTAAAATTATTTTGTCGAATTATTTTTAGACAAGCAGTATTAAAAAAAGCTAACTATGATTGTATTGTCGAAAGTCTTCTTGAGGTGAACATAAAGGCAAATGACCCTTGGGTAG
>JBMNGG010000006.1:0-144643 GCA_050949705.1 Tepidanaerobacteraceae bacterium
AGAAGCCAAAGCTGGTGCTATCACCGCCGCCGCTGTTGTTATTGACGGCGAAGACATCCGCGTCACCTTTGCCAGTGATGCCCAGGTAGATGCCGTTTACCAAGCAGTAGAAGAACTACTGGCAGCCTTCCAAGCTGAACTAAAAGCAGCTTCACTTACCATCAAACTAAACGGTGAAGAAACAACCTTCACCTTAGACCAAGAGAATGTAGTCATTGCCGTAGCCCGCTACCTCTTGGGCGACTTGGAGCCGGAAGAGTTCCTGGCCCAAAGAGAAGCCGTTGAAGCCACCTACACGGCTCAAGCTACCGATAACTACGATGTGGAATTTGACCTGGCAGGAAGCCTTAAGTTCCAGACAATCTTTACTTCAGGCGAAGCCAAAGCTGACTTCCTGGCTGCTTTAGAAGCCAAAGCCGGTGCTATCACCGCCGCCGCTGTTGTTATTGACGGCGAAGACATCCGCGTCACCTTTGCCAGTGATGCCCAGGTAGATGCCGTTTACCAAGCAGTAGAAGAACTACTGGCAGCCTTCCAAGCTGAACTAAAAGCAGCTTCACTTACCATCAAACTAAACGGTGAAGAAACAACCTTCACCTTAGACCAAGAGAATGTAGTCATTGCCGTAGCCCGCTACCTCTTGGGCGACTTGGAGCCGGAAGAGTTCCTGGCCCAAAGAGAAGCCGTTGAAGCCACCTACACGGCTCAAGCTACCGATAACTACGATGTGGAATTTGACCTGGCAGGAAGCCTTAAGTTCCAGACAATCTTTACTTCAGGCGAAGCCAAAGCTGACTTCCTGGCTGCTTTAGAAGCCAAAGCCGGTGCTATCACCGCCGCCGCTGTTGTTATTGACGGCGAAGACATCCGCGTCACCTTTGCCAGTGATGCCCAGGTAGATGCCGTTTACCAAGCAGTAGAAGAACTACTGGCAGCCTTCCAAGCTGAACTAAAAGCAGCTTCACTTACCATCAAACTAAACGGTGAAGAAACAACCTTCACCTTAGACCAAGAGAATGTAGTCATTGCCGTAGCCCGCTACCTCTTGGGCGACTTGGAGCCGGAAGAGTTCCTGGCCCAAAGAGAAGCCGTTGAAGCCACCTACACGGCTCAAGCTACCGATAACTACGATGTGGAATTTGACCTGGCAGGAAGCCTTAAGTTCCAGACAATCTTTACTTCAGGCGAAGCCAAAGCTGACTTCCTGGCTGCTTTAGAAGCCAAAGCCGTTGCTATCACCGCCGCCGCTGTTGTTATTGACGGCGAAGACATCCGCGTCACCTTTGCCAGTGATGCCCAGGTAGATGCCGTTTACCAAGCAGTAGAAGAACTACTGGCAGCCTTCCAAGCTGAACTAAAAGCAGCTTCACTTACCATCAAACTAAACGGTGAAGAAACAACCTTCACCTTAGACCAAGAGAATGTAGTCATTGCCGTAGCCCGCTACCTCTTGGGCGACTTGGAGCCGGAAGAGTTCCTGGCCCAAAGAGAAGCCGTTGAAGCCACCTACACGGCTCAAGCTACCGATAACTACGATGTGGAATTTGACCTGGCAGGAAGCCTTAAGTTCCAGACAATCTTTACTTCAGGCGAAGCCAAAGCTGACTTCCTGGCTGCTTTAGAAGCCAAAGCCGGTGCTATCACCGCCGCCGCTGTTGTTATTGACGGCGAAGACATCCGCGTCACCTTTGCCAGTGATGCCCAGGTAGATGCCGTTTACCAAGCAGTAGAAGAACTACTGGCAGCCTTCCAAGCTGAACTAAAAGCAGCTTCACTTACCATCAAACTAAACGGTGAAGAAACAACCTTCACCTTAGACCAAGAGAATGTAGTCATTGCCGTAGCCCGCTACCTCTTGGGCGACTTGGAGCCGGAAGAGTTCCTGGCCCAAAGAGAAGCCGTTGAAGCCACCTACACGGCTCAAGCTACCGATAACTACGATGTGGAATTTGACCTGGCAGGAAGCCTTAAGTTCCAGACAATCTTTACTTCAGGCGAAGCCAAAGCTGACTTCCTGGCTGCTTTAGAAGCCAAAGCCGGTGCTATCACCGCCGCCGCTGTTGTTATTGACGGCGAAGACATCCGCGTCACCTTTGCCAGTGATGCCCAGGTAGATGCCGTTTACCAAGCAGTAGAAGAACTACTGGCAGCCTTCCAAGCTGAACTAAAAGCAGCTTCACTTACCATCAAACTAAACGGTGAAGAAACAACCTTCACCTTAGACCAAGAGAATGTAGTCATTGCCGTAGCCCGCTACCTCTTGGGCGACTTGGAGCCGGAAGAGTTCCTGGCCCAAAGAGAAGCCGTTGAAGCCACCTACACGGCTCAAGCTACCGATAACTACGATGTGGAATTTGACCTGGCAGGAAGCCTTAAGTTCCAGACAATCTTTACTTCAGGCGAAGCCAAAGCTGACTTCCTGGCTGCTTTAGAAGCCAAAGCCGGTGCTATCACCGCCGCCGCTGTTGTTATTGACGGCGAAGACATCCGCGTCACCTTTGCCAGTGATGCCCAGGTAGATGCCGTTTACCAAGCAGTAGAAGAATTACTGGCAGCCTTCCAAGCTGAACTAAAAGCAGCTTCACTTACCATCAAACTAAACGGTGAAGAAACAACCTTCACCTTAGACCAAGAGAATGTAGTCATTGCCGTAGCCCGCTACCTCTTGGGCGACTTGGAGCCGGAAGAGTTCCTGGCCCAAAGAGAAGCCGTTGAAGCCACCTACACGGCTCAAGCTACCGATAACTACGATGTGGAATTTGACCTGGCAGGAAGCCTTAAGTTCCAGACAATCTTTACTTCAGGCGAAGCCAAAGCTGACTTCCTGGCTGCTTTAGAAGCCAAAGCCGGTGCTATCACCGCCGCCGCTGTTGTTATTGACGGCGAAGACATCCGCGTCACCTTTGCCAGTGATGCCCAGGTAGATGCCGTTTACCAAGCAGTAGAAGAATTACTGGCAGCCTTCCAAGCTGAACTAAAAGCAGCTTCACTTACCATCAAACTAAACGGTGAAGAAACAACCTTCACCTTAGACCAAGAGAATGTAGTCATTGCCGTAGCCCGCTACCTCTTGGGCGACTTGGAGCCGGAAGAGTTCCTGGCCCAAAGAGAAGCCGTTGAAGCCACCTACACGGCTCAAGCTACCGATAACTACGATGTGGAATTTGACCTGGCAGGAAGCCTCACCTTCGCTGTGCAGGTAGATACAAGCGCCTACGACGCTATCGTCGCCCAAGTAGCTGCCTTAGATGGAGACGATTACACCATATCAAGCTGGGCAGACTATGAAGCTGCCATAGCAGGTTGCAACTTAGAGCTAACCGCAGAAGCCGGTCAAGCCGCTCTGGATGCTGAAGTGCTCAAGATCCAGGCCGCCCTGGCTCTGTTGGAAGAAGCACTCGAGATATATGGAAGCGTTATATTAGAGCAAGACTACGATATGGTCATTGTTGCGGGTAGCAGCATTGAAGTAAACCTGGGCGGGCATACCGCCAAGGTTCTCACTATTACGGGCGATAATGTAACATTAAAGAATGGAACTGTAATTGACCTAACCATTGCCGAAGGTGTTGAAAATGTCATCCTGGAAGACATAAGCGATGGTGAAGGGGGAACGTGGACCTTTGCCGGAGGCGGTAGTGGTTCCATAATCTTCAAAGGCACTACGTCGCCTAAAGGCACGGTCATTATTACGTCGCCTACACCAATAGAGATTCACGCTCAGTCTACGCATTCTGAAATCAGTGGTAATGTTATCGTCAAGACGGTTACACGTGTGGTAATAGATACACCTGTGCAAGGCGAGGTAGAGGTACAAGCAGCCAGTGAGTCTATTACCGTTAAAAAACCAGTAAACAAAATTATTGCTCTTTTCAAGACTCTTGTTAGAATTGATCAACGCATAGCAGAGAGCGAGCGGCCAACGCTTGAAAAGGCAAAGGATGTTGAAGCCTCAGCAGTTATTATTGATGACGATGAATATGTAGTTGATGAGATAGACTTTGAAGAAAATCCCGGTCTACCTCCTGCCGAAAGTGTCATTATCAGTATCGAAAACATAATAGTAGAAGCTAGGCCCGGTGATGCCTTTAGCCTACCCACAATGGTAGAGGTAGTATTAAGTGACGGGACACGAGTAGATAAGTCAGTAGATTGGAGCCCATCAACAGCAAATACCAGTGAAGAAGGCACATTTACCTTTGTTGGTACGGTGCCAGGTTATGCTGGCACTGCCAAGCTGCTCTTAAGAGTGAAAGAGCAGGTCACAATTTATACCTTAACCTATACTGCAGGCCAAAATGGTAGCATCGAGGGAGGTAAGAACCAACAAGTAGAACACGGCCAAAACGGTTCACAGGTAACAGCCGAGCCTGATCCAAACTACCACTTCGTAAAATGGAGCGATGGTTCTACAATCAACCCTCGTACTGACACCAACGTCACAGCGGATATTACAGTGGAAGCAATATTTGTTATCAATAAATATACCGTAGCTTTTGTTGATTGGAACGGCGACCTCCTCAAGAAAGAAATAGTAGCTCATGGAAGCTCTGCCACAGCACCAGCTGATCCCGAAAAAGAAGGCTATACCTTTGACAGCTGGGACAAAGACTTTGCGAATGTTACCGACGACCTAACAGTCACAGCCCAATACCATTTTTCTGAGCTAACCACGCTCAACGAGATGATAGATGCTGCTACAGCTAGAACAAGACCCACCTACACCCACACAGATAATACTCTTACAAAGCAGGAGTGGGATCATTATTGGGGAGGTTTCGAGGATGCATTAGGTGTAGCAGAGCAAACGCATGATAGCCTTGGCGAAAAACATCCTTTAACAGCAGAGGATGAAACCGCAATCAGTGGGGCTATACAAGACCTACAAAGAGCGCTAGAGATACTCGATGGCATAGAGGATTTCGATGATGCTCTAGGCAACAGAGTGCATCCCAAAGGATTGGTGGAAACCGTCTATGAACGATCTTTGGTGACTTCAGACAAATTCCAGCCTGGCCGGTTGAGATGCTACTATGACAAAGAAACAGGCGATTTTTACTGGATGTTGTCAGGATTTGTGCAAGCACAAGGCTTATATGCAGGAACCACCGGAACCGGAATGAACCCAGGGCTTCAAAACGTCATGCTCTCAGATAGTATTACCAAATTGCGGTCCGGTGACTATACCGTAAACATTTATAAAGAAGATGGAACCAGAAAGACTCAAACAGAGTTGGAAAACGACGGTATCGCGCTTGCCATTCACTGGCTAACAGAGGCAGAAATATCGCCATGGATCTATGCAAACCTGGTGGGGTTGGAAGAAGAATGCAAGCTCATTGGCGAAACCAGCAATGGTACGGAGTTTGAGAGAACCTACACCTTCCGCTTTGTTGATGGTGGTGTCCATTTATTTGACCCCGATTATAGATATTGTGTAATTGACGGGGTTGTCCGCTTATCCGGCTATAACATTTTGACCTATAATGCCGACGAAAACGGAAATATTTCAGGTGAAGAAGAGCAGATTGTTAAGGATGGGGAAGACGGCACTGAAGTTACAGCCGTACCTGTTACGGGCTACCACTTCGTAAAATGGAGCGACGGTTCTACAGTCAACCCCCGTACCGATACCAATGTGACGGAGCATATCTCAGTTACAGCGGAATTTGCTGCTGACGAATACACCGTTAGTTTTGATGCTCGGGGTGGGTCTGAATGCACCTCAATACAGGTGACTTTTGACTCTGCTTACGGTGCTCTGCCGGAACCGGAAAAAGAGGGTTACACTTTCATTGGCTGGTTCACGGCGGCAACTGAGGGCACTGAAGTTAAAGAAGATACAATTGTGACTGAAGCTTCGAGCCACACCCTTTATGGGAGGTGGTCACCGCGCGATGATACGGCTTACAGAATTGAACACTACCAACAGGGTGTAGCTGGTACCAGCTACACCCTCGAAGATATAGACGAGAAAACGGGCACCACTGGTGAGAATGTTATAGCCCAGGCCGAAAGCTATCCCGGTTTTATCGAGAACACAACTCATCAAGACCGGGTGCCCAGCGGCATCATTGCGGCTGACGGTAGCCTGGTGCTAAGGCTCTACTATGATCGGGAGACCTTTGACGTGAGCTTTAACTCCAACGACGGCTCGTCAGTAAGTGATATTATCGGCGTCCGCTACGAAGCGACCATCGATAAGCCGGTAGATCCTGAAAAAGAGGGCTACACCTTTGGCGGCTGGTTCAAGGAAGAAAGCTTGGTCAATGAATGGATCTTTGCCAGCGACAAGGTGACGGAAGCGATCACCCTGTACGCCAAGTGGGAAGCGAATACCGATACGGTCTACACTGTACAGCATTACCAGCAGGATGTTACCGGCGAGGGTTACACCCTGGTTGAAGCTGATACCGAGGATAAAACAGGTACCACTGGGACGATTGCCACGGCAAGCCCAAAGGACTATACCGGTTTTACGCTAGATGCTGACAAGTCAAACATAGAAGGCACCATCGAACCAGATGGGAGTTTAGTGCTGAAGCTTTACTATGACCGGGATGCCTTCACCGTGAGTTTTGACTCCAATGAGGGAACCGAGGTTGCGGATGTTACCGGGGTACGTTTCGAAGCTACCATCAATAAGCCGGGAGACCCTACTAAGACAGGCTACGACTTTGTCGGCTGGTATAAGGATGAGGCGCTGGAAAGTGGTTGGAATTTTGCCAGCGACCAGGTGACGGAATCAATCACCCTTTACGCCAAGTGGGCTCCAACACCGGCGACCAGTGTTGAGCTACTGATTGATGCCCTGCCTGATGCGTCAGTTTTAACCCTTGATGATTTGGACGATGTGGAGGCGGCAGAAGCAGCCTATGAAGCCTTGAGTGCGGAAGAACAAGGGACAGTTGCTTCTGAGCTCCAGACGAAACTAAGTAATGCAGTGACAAAGATTGCTAACTTGGTGTTGGCTGATGTGGATGTACGGTTTGAATCCACAAAGCAGGAACTCAAATGCGAAGGCACAGGAATTCAAAGGGTGGAATATGAAAACCGCACAGCTACCTTCTTCATCGACTCTCTTGATAGAAAGATTGAAGGCTTTTTACAAAGCGGCGTGGCAGACCTATTCGAAGAGTTGTTCCAAGATGTTGTAGCAATGAAGCTGGATAATGAGACCGAATGGTATGAAATAGAAACGACAGACTTCGGTCCAATTGAAGCCGGTGCTAGGATAGTAGCAAAAATGCTTGATCTGGAGTACGTAAGCCTCCCAGATATCATGGGTCAACTATCTGCAGCGGAAATGAGTGCACTGAAGGACAAGAGCATTGATATCGACCTGAAAATCGTACCTGGAATAAGGGAATACATCGGTTCCTATCAAGTAAAATTCATAGGAGTCCAATTTGAGGTTACATTAGCCGGCACGACAGAGGGAGTAACCGGTGCTGGCACCTACGAAATCGGCTCTGAAGTGACCATAACGGTAACAGCGCCTCAGGACAAAGAAGTGGATACTTTTAACGTCAATGGTACCGATAAGAAAGACGAGTTAATCAACGGCGAATATAAGTTTATCATCACCGAAGACACAACTGTAAAAGTAACCTATGCAGTGCCGATAATCCCAACATCAATCTTCATAAGCGGTCCCGAGACCATAGAGATTAAGCTTAGCGGCGATACAACAGAAACCTACACCGCCACGGTCAAAGACCAAAAGGACAAACTAATATCGGGTGCAATTGTAACCTGGTCTTTGAAGGAAGCCATAGACGGCGTCAACGTGGATGCTGCTACAGGCGAAGTCACGGTGGCAGACACGAGCATGGCTACAGGATTTACCATCGTAGCAACCTCTTCCACACACCCGGAGGTCTATGAGGAGAAAGTCGTAGCTCTTACTAAAGAAAAGAACACTGATGCAACGCTCAGTGATTTGACGGTTGAGGGTGTGACGGTAGCTGACTTTGATAAGAATATCTTTGAGTATCACGTGGAACTGCCAGCAGGGACGACAGAGATTCCCACTGTTGCTGCAACAGCAACTGATTCAAATGCAACCTTTGAAATAACTCAAGCAACAGCATTAGACGCACCATATAACATAGCAACTATAAAAGTAACTGCGGAAGATGGTACTACCGCTCAAATTTATAGCATTACCTTCACGGTGAAAGCCAATGAAGACCAGGATGCGCCGCCAGCAGGATTAGACGGAGTAGCACCGACATCAAAAGACGATAACGACGGTAAAATCATCGGTGTTAGCGATACTATGGAATACAAGCTTGCTACAGATACCGAGTGGATATCAGTAAGCGAAGATGCCACAGAGATTACGGGTTTGGCTGCCGGGACATACCAGGTGCGGTATGCAGCCAAAACAGGCTACAATCCCAGCGAACCAACTGAAGTGGTTGTCCCTGCATATGTGGCACCTAAATATATCGTGACCTTCAGCGTAACGGGAGATAACGGCACCTTGACGGCGGAAGTTGATGGCGTTGTCATTACTCCCGGGGCACAAGTGGAAGAAGGAAAAGCGGTCGTTTTTACAGCAGCACCGGCTACAGGCTATCAAGTGAAGGAATGGATCCTTGGCGGTCAAGCCATAGCAGGCGAGACAGGTGTGGTCTACACCCTGGAAAACCTGCAGTCGGCAGCAACCGTAACGGTCAAGTTTAAAGTGGCGACCTATACAGTGACTTTCCAAGACTGGGATGGCTCGGCAATAGACACGCAACAGGTAGAACATGGTGGCTCAGCCTCTGCACCGGCAGATCCTGAAAGAGAAGGCTATACCTTCAACGGGTGGGATGAAGAATTTACAAATGTCACCAGCGACTTGACTATCATCGCCACTTATACATCTTCTTCTGTTGGCGAGCTGAACGACTTGATACTGGACGCCACTGCCAGAACGAGGCCGGACTACACGACTGACATAAACGAGTGGGATATTTACTGGAATGACTTGCAGTCTAAACTGGCTGCAGCGGAAGATGTCTATAACGATCTTAAAGGCAAGGATGTCTTAACCCCCGAGGAAGAGACTCAACTGGCAGGGGCTAAGGCTGGACTGCAGACAGCCATGGAAATCATCGACGGCATTGAGGACTTTGACGCGGCCTTTGGCCAGAGGACTGAACCCAGAAAAGCGCTGGAAAAATACATTAATGACGAGTCAAGGAAAGGGACTGCTACTAGCACCAACAAGCCTCACCGGCTAAGGGCTTATTATGATAAAGATAGCAGTGACTTCTATTGGCTGATGTCCCGCTTCCAACAGAGCCAACAGTTCTATGCGGGGACGGCCGGAACCGGTATGAATCCGGGATTAAAGGAATTAATTGAAACGGAAACCTTGATTAGAATTACATCAGGTGACTATGTCCTTGAGATCTTTGACTCCGAAGGGAATAGAAGGCCGGAAGAAGACCTTGATGAAGACATCATACCGATGGCCCTTGAATGGGTAGACGGCCGATGGGGCGAAACTTATTCGTATCTGGCTGGAAAATCGGAAAGCTTTAACTTGGTAGGTAGAACCAACGATGGTACTGAATATCAAAGGTCCTACACTTTCCACTTCGTCGATTCGGGGCTATATCTCTTTGACCCTTACTTCGAATACTATGTGGATGGTGGGGCGGTTCTGCGGGATTTTGGAGACTTTACCATCATCAATGCTACTAAGGGTATCGGCTATATGGACAACACCATCCAGGCGGCAATCGACGCAGCCAGCCCCGGAGATAGGATTTATGTAGGTGCTGGAACCTATAATGAAAACGTAAGCATCAACAAGAGCATCACCCTCATTGGAGACCCCAGTGATGGCTGCATGCCTGACTATGTGGAAGACAATGTTGTTTGTGAAAGGCTGTTGGGTACCAGTGCCGACGCTCCTGTTTTAGATGGCAGCGGTATTGGCGGGGCAACTGGTATTCAGATTGCCAGTGGAGTGAGCAATGTTACCCTCATGGGGTTTGAAATTAAGAACTTTGACTCTGGCATAGTTGCCCAAGGTAACAGTATGAACAACCTAAGGATCGACGGCAATTACATCCACGATGTCAGTAATGGTATAACAGGCGGCACCACTGGGGCACAAACGCTGTCCGGTTGGTCCGTCAACAAGAACATAATCGATAATGTTAGCAACTCTGGTATCAGCCTGGCGAACATAGGCAGCTTGGAAGTCGACAAGAACCGTATCACCGCAGCCGGAACAGCCCTTGAAGTGAAAGCAAGCGGCAACCATACGGTCGAGAATGTTGAAACCAAGGATAATGAAATTACGGGCGCCGTAAATGTCCTTGCTCAGTCAGCTATTAACCAAGGTGCAACCCTGAAGACTGTGACCATCAAGGGCAACAAGATAACCGGGACGACAAATATCGAAACCCTGACAAACGGCTTTGCAACAGTTGAATATGTCACCATGCGAGACAACGAGATCTACTTCACAGATAAAGGTATCAACATCACAGCTAATGCACCAAGTGACTCGGGGTCTGCAACCGTAGCGAATATAACGTTAAACGGTAACGAATTAGAGGGAAGCTCTGTCGGCATCCACACTTTCAAGCAGGGAAGCGGCTACTCTGAGTTGAAGAACCTGACCATCACAGGCAATAAACTGGCTATCAATAATCCAACAGCGTCTGCTTATGCAGTTGGCCTGGCAGATGTGGAAGGTTATTCCGAGTTTGGGAACAATGAAATTACCTTAAGCGGAACTCTAAGCGGTGCTTACGATGGAGTCGATATCTCCGGCGGCGCTACGGAAAACTGGACCATAAGCGGCAATGAGCTATACGGAAACGATGTGGGGACTACCAGCTCTGGCTTCCGCTTGAGAAACAGCCTGGCGTCAGCGGCAGAGTTGAACTTGACCGGCAATAGAATCACCGGCTGGGCTCAAGGCATTTTCTCAGATGCGCTGGCTAGCGGTATGACAGTGGAGCTTCGCCGCAACTGGATTTACGATAACACCAGCTACGGAATAGAAAATGGCAACGGAGCCACTATCGATGCCATTCTCAACTACTGGGGCGATAAGAGCGGACCGAGTCACGCTACTCAGAATACAAGCGGTCAGGGCAACACCGTTAGCGATAACGTCAACTTCGTTCCTTGGCATCAAGACGCTGGTTTCATCAGCCTATCCGATGGCACTGTGGTAAACACTAACAAGGGCAAGTATTACCATAGCATCCAGGAAGCTGTTAATGAAGCTGACCCGGGAAACACCATACAGGTGGCGGCGGGAACCTATTATGAAAGTGTCACCATCAATAAGAGCATCACCCTGACCGGAGACTGCGGTGACCTAGACCTTCCCGGTCCTGGTCCCAATGCTCCAATTCTCGATGGCACCGGACAAGAAGACCATAAGCATGGCTTTTACATCATTGGAGAAAATGCAAGCAATGTAACCATTGAGGGGTTTGAAATTAGGAACTTTAGCGGCAGTGAGGCGTCGGGCATATTCGGTAATCGCCTTGGTGTAAACGATGTAACAATAAAATACAATCACATTCACGATGTGAGGGCACATGGTGTCCGTGTTTTTAATGGCTACGCTGCAGAATCAATGACAGGTTGGGCCGTTACATACAATGTAATTGAGAAATTCGGCGGAGGCGGCGGAAGTGGAATCTATTTCGTAGGCGTTAGCGGCTCGCAGATTAGCAACAATAAAATCCTTAACCCCACTGTTAATTGCCCGGCTATATTACTAAAGGCTGAGGTAACGGGTGATGTACATCTTATTATGTCAGACATCACTATTAGCAATAATGAAATCATCGATTACCCAGACAGAGCAATATATGTTCTAGCTAACGCGAACTACCATTACACTCACGCGACAATTAAGGATGTAAATATTGCCGGTAATACCATCACTGGCGATGCCCAGGCAATTACCTTCTGGGCCTACGGAGATGGCACCAATGAGCTGAAGGACATGAATATCACTGACAACAATATCACTGTAAACTATCCGGATTCAGAAGGGATTGAAGCTGTCTACCTAGATAATGTCAGAGGCAGTTCTAATTTCATTGGCAACACTATTAATGTAGTAGGAGATGGAGGCGGGTATTGTGAAGGAATCGTTATTTGTGGTTGGGATACATGGAGCTGGACATTAGATGATAATTATATTGACGGACACAACAAGAACTCCAGTTACGGCGTTTATTATTTCTGGATCCCAGCAGAGGCTCCATTGAATATGAATCGAAACACAATTACTGGATGGGATTTGGGGATAAGAGGGTATGAAGGCACTGCGCAAGCCACTCTTCGTTCTAACCTCATCTATGGCAACAATACGGGCACTAAGGTTGATGGCCCTAATATCGACGCCACCCTCAACTTCTGGGGTCATGAAAGCGGTCCGTTCCATAGCACTAACCAAGAAGGCTCAGGCAATGCGGTAACCGACGCTGTTCTCTTCGCCCCCTGGTACACTGACGAAGAGTGCACAACAACATCTGACAGTTCGGACCCACTGGCTATGGGTCTCATGCAAGCAATGTTAGAAACCGTTACCGTAACCTTTAACGGTAACGGTGGCACACCAGCGACAACAGAAGTAGAAGTTGAAGGCGAGGCTACATTAGAAACACTGCCAACCATTACCAGAGACGGATATACCTTTGCAGGGTGGAATACTCTTCAAGATGGTACTGGTGAAGTATTTACAATCGAGACGGTAGTAACAGCGGATATGACCGTATACGCTATTTGGGAAGAAGCAGTAGTAGGGATGCCAACAATAGTATCGATTGCAGATGTAACCGACGTTGAAGTAGATTACGGAACAATTGAAGATGATGCAATACCAGCGTTGGCTGCAACGACGACAATTGAAGACAGTGCTGGTGTAACTCATACCGTAACTCTGAGCTGGACCATTGCCGACTACGATAGCAATATAGCCGGAGACTACACTGCAACAGGTACCTTTGTGTTACCTGAAGGTGTGTACCAGGCAGACCCAGCTATGAGCTTAGAAGTAACCGCGACCGTAACGGTTAAAGCAGAAGCAGTAGCAGAGACCTTTATCGTAACCTATGATGGTAACGGCGGCACGCCGACGATAACAGAAGTAGAAGTTGAAGGCGAGGCTACGGTAGGAACACTGCCGACCGTTACCAGAGACGGATACACCTTTGTAGAGTGGAACACCCAGCCAAACGGTGAAGGTAATGTGTTTACAGCTGAGACGGTGATAGAAGCGGACATTACAGTGTATGCTATCTGGGAAGAAGATGAAGTTGCAGATACCTTTACTGTGAATGTAATTGTCGAAAACGGAACCGTGACAGGTGAAGGTAGCTACGAAGAAGGAACTGAGGTTATGTTAAAAGCAATACCAGCAGAAGGATATGTGTTTATTAACTGGACTGACAGAGAAGACGAGGTAAGCACAGAAAACCCATACACATTTATAATGTCGGCTGAAGCAGTAGAATTGCTAGCAAATTTTGAAGAAGAATCTGAAGAAATAGACGTCGGAATGGACACTGCTCCCATTGATATCTCCATTCAAACTGCTGAAAATGCCAAGAGTGATGTCGTTGTAAGCGAAGGCGGACAAGATGTGTCGGCGGGTACTTACTGGGTAACCCAAGGGGACATAGATGTCCTGGATGAAGCCATTGCTGCAGCTGAAGCTGCGAAGGGCACCGTGGAGACCCAGCAGGATGTTACCGATGCCGTAGAGGAATTGGAAGCAGCAGTTTCAATCTTCAATGATGCTAAGCAAGAAGCGATAGATGAAGAAGAAACAGAAGACCCTGCTAATGAACAAGATGCTGAAGATGATGAGGAAATTGTAGATGACCAGGTTGACACAGAAGCAGATACAGATAACGGTCTGGAAGAAGAAGTAGAAGCGGTTGCTGAGGAAGAAACAGCATAGTATATTCCCTCTTTTCAAAGCTGACATAACCGTCAATAACCGAAGGAGAGATACCACAAGCCCCGTGGGAAAGCAAGCAATTAAGCTCTCTCACGGGGCTTTTCTTTTTAGGTATACGGGTGCAAAGGGTGGTGGGGAGTTGATGTTTAGCTATTTGCTTATAGCAAGAAAGAGGAAACAGAGGTTTTACTATAGAATTATCCTATCAATGTAATAAATAACAATCAAAAAAGATGGTGAGATCATGGAAACTTTTGATTCGACCAAAAAAAGTCTATTTGACATATTAAGGGATGTACACAAGGGTAAAATACAATTACCCGACTTCCAAAGAGGATGGATATGGGACGACAACCGTATAAAGGGAATTCTTGCTAGTGTTGCCAAATCCTTTCCCATTGGTGCTGTTATGCTTTTGGAGACCGGTAATGAAAACGTAAGATTTAAAACAAAACCTGTAGAAGGCGTAAAACTTAACAATGATGTAAAGCCCGATTTGCTTATCCTTGACGGACAACAGCGGATTACTTCACTTTACCAAACAATTGTAACTAATGAGATAGTCACCACTAGAAATGAAAAAAACTATGAAATCAAACGCTGGTATTATATTGATATGGTTAAAGCCATGGATGGGGATTATGACCTCGAAGAGGCTATCATATCTCTTAATGATAAGAAACAGATTACAGAGGATTTTGGGCGACGCATCGTGCTTGATTTATCTAAGAAAGAATCTGAATATAAGAACCTTATGTATCCGGTTTGCATGATCGATGATTACAGCACTTGGAGGCGTGGGTTTAATGAGTATTGGCAGCACAACAGCGAGAAATCTATGTTTTGGGACAAGTTTGAAGACAGGATCGTCAATAGTTTCAACAAATATATGCTTCCAGTAATTATTATGAAAAAAGAAAATCCTAAGGAAGCAGTTTGCCAGGTTTTTGAAAAGGTTAATACTGGCGGAGTGTCTCTAAATGTTTTTGAATTATTAACGGCAACCTTTGCTGCTGATGAGTTTGACCTAAAAACGGATTGGCAGAAGATAAAAGAGGAGTTTAATAACTATAAGTTACTTTCTAGAGTCAGCAGCACTGATATTATACAAGCCATTACTCTGCTGGCTACTTACAACGATAAATTGAATCGAGCAAAACAAAATATTCCTGACGAAGAACTGCCGGCCGTTAGCTGTAAACGAAAAGATATGCTTGATCTATCCCTTCAGGATTATCAAAAATATAGAGACCCGGTTGTGCAAGGTTTTATCAAAGCTTCAAAAATACTTTTTGAAAACCACATCTATACCGCCCGAGACTTACCATACAACACTCAATTAATACCGATGTCCGCAATCCTAGCTGTTTTAGGTGATAAAATTGACAATATAAGCAATAAAAAGAAACTAATGCAGTGGTTCTGGTGCGGAGTTTTTGGGGAGCTCTATGGTTCAGCTAACGAAACCCGTTATGCGCTGGACTTACCTCAGGTAATCGATTGGATTAAAAACAACGGACCCAAACCCAAAACTATTTATGATGCGAATTTTTCTCCATCTCGGCTGCATACTCTACGAACTAGGAATAGTGCCGCTTATAAAGGGATTTATGCATTGCTTATGGATGATGAAACCAAAGATTGGCTTTCGGCTACAAAGATTGATTTCAGCACCTATTTTTCTGAGTCAATTGACATTCACCATATTTTCCCTGTAGCTTGGTGTTTAAAGAATGGCATAAGCAAAGACGATTATAACTGTATAATTAATAAAACCCCTCTATCAAGTCGTACTAATCGTATAGTAAGTGGTGAGGCTCCAAGTAAATATTTGGTGAGAATACAAAAACATGCTGAAGTAAGCGATGACGAGTTTCAAAATATCTTAAAATCCCATGTGCTCTCACCTGAATTGCTGTATGCTGATGACTTTGAAAACTTTTTCATTGACCGCAAGGAAAAAATACTGCAGAGAATCGAAAAAGCTATGAATAAATCCATCCCCAGGGAAGCAATTCAGACTGAAGAAGGAGTTTATATGGATGAGGGTAGTGAAGAAGAATAACAGACATTTATGTCTCGCCACGGGGAGTATGATAGTCTGTGAGAAAAGAGAGTTTTCTTTGTCTAGCATCAAAAGGTTTTGTGCTGAAAGATAGAGGACAGTTTTTTGGTCCTTAACCTTTACGCCGGACCGTATTGAGGTGGGCCTAGGAATCAGGCTTTTGAGTGGCTGATGAGTTCATTTTAAGTGATAAAAAAGGGGATGGTTATGTGTGCTACAAACACCAAAACCATCCCCTCCTACTCTAAATCCTACTTAATCACCTTCCTATAGGCTGGCTGCACTACTCTTGTTGATATAGTGGAAACTTCGGCTCTGCTAATATTTACATACGTAACTGGTCTGTCGTACAACCGAGATCAGTTTTTCCAATCAAAAGTTGTATTTGAGATTTAGCCCTGCTTTCTTTAATAATAATAATTACTATCTCTCCAGTAGTTGTTGGCAGCGGCTACGGTTTGAAAATTTATGGCGATGACTTGTGAAACAGATATAAGACTATCTGCATTTGTTGAGTATTTTGGCCGTAATCTTCTTCGGATTGCTTCAGATGGTTGTGTATACTCAACTCCTTTTTGAGAAAGCTTTATAGCTAATTCAAAACCCTCTTGGGGTGTATTAGTTCTTAAACTCAGAAGCCATTTTTCCATAAGACTCATCCTCCTTACTGATAGTATATGCTTGAATGGTGGGAGGTTTACAGTATGAAATATGTTGACCTTTTTAAACTCGATAAACTTACATACCCCGGCAATGACAAAACTCGGATGCTTTTGCCACTGAAAACTATATTATTTCGCAGAAATCTACTTAAGTTATTACAATTTATGCAGGATTTTCTAATTATTAAACGAAATAAGATATATATTCATTTGGGGGGTGCACCAAAAATGCAATTTTACATAATTGGCGGTTTGGTTTTTTCTTTTTTGGTTGCTATATTTGCTTTGTGGAATGCCACAGAAATAGTAATCAGATTTCCTTTTGTTGGTGGATTTACGACTTCCCAGGCTTTAGTTATTATTGGGTCAGCAACTTTAGGAGCTTTAATCACACTTATATTCAGCCTTGTTAAAAGTATTAAAATGAATCTAACAATAAAGAGACAAATGAAAACAATCAGAGAGCATGAAGAATTAATCGAAAAAATGAGACAACAACTCAAAGAAAATGAGGAACAGAAGGAAAGCCTTCAGAATTCAACTAATACCTTTGAGGCTGCAACCGATCCCTTGCAATAATGAGAAGAATTATGATAATATAAGATAAAATAAAATATTAAATACTATGAATGAACATAGTAGTCTTTTCGGGTTACAATTAAGAGAGCTGTCCGGCAGGTGAAAGGTCAGTAGTACCGAAAGTGGCGAATTACATTCAGGAGTATCCGATTTTTCGGCGGTTATTTACCGATATTATTCAGAGGCATTTAATAAATGCGAATTAAGGTGGTACCACGGGTTCCCTCGTCCTTATAGGCTAGGGGACTTTATTTTTTTATTACTATGCAGGGAGGACAATTATGCAAAACGTATATGATGTTTTAAAAGAAAGAGGATTTATAGAACAGGCAACACATGAAGAAGAAATTAGAGAATTACTTGGGAAAGAAAAAGTAATTTTTTATATTGGTTTCGACCCAACTGCTGACAGCCTACATGTGGGCCATCTTCTACCCATGATAGCTATGGCTCATATGCAAAGAGCAGGGCATACACCAATTGCATTATTAGGTGGTGGCACTGCTATGGTGGGAGACCCGTCTGGCAGGACTGATATGCGTAAAATGCTTACAGAAGAACAAATAAATCACAATGCGGAAAGGTTTAAAAAGCAGTTTGAGAAACTCATAGATTTTTCCGATAACAAAGCTTATATGGTAAATAACGCCGATTGGTTAATGAAACTCAACTATGTATCTTTTCTCCGAGATATAGGCAGTCATTTTTCTGTAAACAGGATGCTTACAGCTGAATGCTATAAACAGCGCCTGGAAACCGGACTTACTTTTCTTGAGTTTAACTACATGTTGATGCAGTCCTATGACTTTTTACATCTATATAGGAATTATGGATGTAAGCTTCAGATGGGAGGCAATGACCAGTGGTCTAATATCATTGGTGGTACGGAGTTAATTAGAAGGGTTGAAGGAGAGTCAGCTTACGGTTTAACAATCACTCTCCTAACTACCAGTGAAGGAACAAAAATGGGCAAAACCCAATCTGGAGCTCTTTGGCTAGATCCCGAAAAAGTATCACCATATGATTTTTACCAATATTGGAGAAATGTGGACGATAGAGATGTTGAAAAATGTTTATCACTTCTCACCTTTCTCCCTATGGATGAAGTGAGACGGCTAGGTGCTTTAGAAGGAGCACAGATAAATAAAGCCAAGGAAGTTTTGGCATTTGAGCTTACAAAGATGATCCATAATGAAGAAGAAGCTAAAAAAGCTCAAAATGCAGCAAGAGCCCTATTCCAAAAAGGTTCAGATATGTCATCTGTTCCTCAGACCGAGCTAGACTCAAAAGAAATTGAAAATGGAATTGACCTGCTTGAATTATTAATGACTACCGGTTTAACTTCATCAAAAAGTGAAGGCCGTAGGCTTATACAACAAGGTGGTATTTACGTAGCAGATAAACGAGTGGATGATATTGATTTGCAAATTTCCATGTCAGACTTTGATGATGATAAGAGTCTTTTACTAAGGAAAGGTAAAAAAGTATATCATATGGTAAAACTGGTATAATTTCTACTATTTTGGGTGTCTTGATATTAAGACACCCAAAAAAATATGGGAGATGGGAATAATGGAAGATGTAAAGATATTTTGGGGATTGTTTTTTCATAAAAAAGAAAAGATGTGTTTGGCTGTAAGTTCCAAAGGTTTATGTTATATCCTATGGCCAAATGAACCCTTTAAGATATTGGAAGACTGGGTAAAAAAACATTTTCCTAAAGCCTCTTTAGTGCATGATGAAACATATACTACTAATTATGCCAAGCAAATTGAGGAGTATTTTAAAGGCCTACGTCAGACTTTTGATATCCCTTTAGACTTAAGAGGAACTCCTTTTCAAAAAGCCGTTTGGCAAGCTTTGCTTCAAATACCCTATGGTACTACAAAAGCCTACTCGGAAATATCAAAGATGATAAATCGACCTAAGGCCGTTCGCGCTGTAGGAGGTGCCATTGGGGCAAATCCCATTCCCATTGTTGTGCCATGCCACAGAGTGATAGGTAAGAACGGAACTCTCACTGGTTTTGGCGGAGGCTTAAAGATGAAGAAAGAACTTCTTGAAATTGAGGGAATTACTATTATAGAATAAATTAATCCAATGTAATTGGTATAAACAACTCACTTATTATGAATATTGTTGCTACAATTTAAACTTCTAGAAATATATTGAAATATTGCATATCTTGTTATATAATATAATAGACATATAGTACAAACCAGAAACAAGGAAAGACAATGGCGTCTTTCAAAGGGCAATGTAGCCACGTTGAGTATTGAAGATTATACTCATGACGTGGCTTATTTTGTCTCAAAATTAAGATAGACCAAAGAAGGAATATTAAAAATAATAGAGAATTTAATATAAATAGAATGTTTGAAATATATGTAAAAACTAACCAAGTGTAATAAAAATGACGGACCAGCCATATAATTTTATGTCAGCATTTATTTCAGAGTAAACAGTGGTAAGGATGTGAATGATATGGAAACTAAACAAAGAATAATACAAGAATATGTTCCTGGAAAACAAATTACTTTAGCACATCTTATTGCAAGCCCTGACCACTCTCTTTATCAAAAACTAGGCCTTGAAAGCACAGGAGCAATAGGCATAATGACTATTACTCCCAGCGAAGGGGCCATTATTGCTGCAGATATAGCTACTAAAGCTGCTGGTGTTGAAATAGGCTTTTTAGATAGGTTTAGTGGCTCTCTAGTAATTACAGGAGATGTAGCATCCGTAGAGGCATCTTTAAAACAAGTAATAAATGTGCTTCAACAAGTTCTTGAGTTTTCTCCGACATCTATTACCCGTTCGTGAGGTGACATATATGGCCTTAGCAAAGAGTGTTGCAGAAATTTGTCGCCAATATGCTGACTTAAGATCCGATGACATAAAAATAATTGAAAAAATAGCTGGAACCCTTCAAATCACTGCAGACCTCACCCAAGCAGATATATTCATTGATTGTGTGACAAAGGATCCCAATGCTGCAATAGTCGTCGCTGAAGCAAAACCAAGGACTGCTAGGTCGCTGTATAGATTTTCAGTAGCAGGGCAATTGGCTTTACGCAAAAATGAGCCAGCGGTTCTAAGGACAATGCAAACAGGTTTTCCTACTATTGGGATGAGGGGCATTAGTCAAGAAGGTGTTCCTATTAAACAAAGTGTTGTTCCTATAGTCAATAAGAGCAATAGAACCATAGGTGTGCTAATAATGGAGCAAGATATTACAGAACAGGTATCTCAAGAAAAGAAAGTCAAGGATTTAATGGAAACTGCTGAACAGCTTTCTGAAACCCTTTTCAAAGTAACTTTTTCTGAAGGTAAGATTTCTAATATTCTTCCTGATGGGCTATTGATTTTAGATAAGAATGGAGAAATAACTTACTATAATATCGCTGCAAGGGATGTGTTTGACAGGATTGGTTTTCGTGGGAAAGAGATTCAAGGCAAGAAAATAGTTGACATTCTACCTGAACTGGATTTTAGATATGATGTTTTGGCAGAACAAATGTATATCGAATCTCAAATAGGAGGATTAAACTTTGCATTTACTTCTGTTCCCCTTAAGAGTTTTGATGAAAAAGCAGCAGGAGCTTTAATGTTAATTCGTGATATTACTGAGATTCGTGTCAAAGAAAAGGAATTGATGCTTCAATCAGTTGTAATTAAGGAAATTCACCATAGAATAAAGAACAATCTTCAGACTGTTGCAAGTTTATTAAGACTTCAAGCTCGAAGAGTGGATTCACAGCAAACTAAAAAGGCACTTAGTGATAGTATCGGTCGAATTCTAAGTATTGCTGTGGTCCACGAGGTGTTATCCAAAGAAGGTATGGACATGGTGGATGTGCGAAGTGTTTTAACTCAAATGATGGATATGATAATTCATAATATGGTGGATAGCGATAAGAACATAGAAATAAATCTTAACTGTGATTCTTTTACGCTATTTTCCAAACAGGCAACATCATTGATTTTAATCATAAACGAGTTAGTTCATAATGCGCTTGAGCATGCCTTTGTACGAAGAAACAGTGGAATTATTGATGTTAAAGTAAAACAGGAAGAAAATGAAATTTTACTGGTAGTTGCAGATAATGGCATAGGTTTTAACAAGAAAGATATAAATGATTCTAACAGCCTGGGTTTAAATATCATTAGAACCCTGGTGGAAGAAGACTTAAAAGGAATTATTAATATTATTCGTAACCGCGGAACGAGAGTAGAAGTGAAATTCCCATTTTTTGCGATAGAGGAGGTGTTCTATGCGGATTCTGGTAGTGGATGATGAGCCCATAATTAGAATGGATTTGATAGAAATACTAATGGAAAATAACTGTATCATTGCTGCAGAAGCAGCTGACGGGGAAACCGCGGTTAACTTGGCGCGATCAGTATTACCGGATGCAGCTCTCATGGATATTAAAATGCCCGGTAGTATTGACGGCATAGAAGCAGCTAGAATTCTCATAGAAGAGGGGATTTGTCCTGTTGTGCTGCTTACAGCTTATAATCAAAAAGAACTTATAGAAGAATCTACTATTATAGGTGTTTTTGGATATCTTGTTAAACCAATAAAGGAAAGTGAAGTCTATCCGGCACTAAAAGTTGCTGTAGCAAAATGGTTAGGAATAAAGAAACTAAAAGAGGAAAATGCAAATCTGAAAAATAAACTTGAAAAGAGAAAACTCATAGAAGTAGCTAAAGGAATACTTATGGATAAATATGATATGAAAGAAAGGGAAGCTTATAGAAAAATTCAAAGGCTCAGCATGGAAAAACGTCTGGATATGATTGAAGTAGCTAAGAGTATTATTATAAGTAATGAGTTCGCAAGTATGTAATATTGAAAGAAAGACAACGATGTCTTTCTAAGGGTAACGAAGCCCTGTTATATGCATGATTACCACGTGCATATTACAGGGCTTTTTTATCTGAAAAAACTCTAACCTTCCTTATAAGAATTGAAAGGTGATATATATGAGCAAAATCGAGGAAATATTTAGTGTCGGTATTGATATCGGTACCACTACAACATCAGTGGTTGTAAGTAAGTTAAAGATAAAAAACGTGGCATCGGGTTTTGTGGTACCGAAGATTGAAATTATAGACAAGATCATTATTTATCGAAGTGATGTGTATTTCACACCACTCATAGATGAAGTTACTATCGATTTTAATGGTATAGAAGAAATAGTAAAGGCTGAGTATATCAAAGCACAGATTAATATGCAGGAGATTAAGACTGGAGCAGTTATAATCACCGGCGATACTGCAAGAAAGCATAATGCAGAAAGTGTCTTAAAGGCAATTTCACGCATGGCAGGGTCATTTGTAGTTGCCACTGCAGGTCCACATCTAGAAGCATACATAGCTGGTCTTGGGTCTGGAGCCGCAGCTTATTCAGCTCAAAAACATGTCACAGTGGCAAATATAGATGCAGGAGGTGGGACTACTAATATTTCTATTTTTCATGATGGCAAGCTTTTAACTACACTATGTGTGGATATAGGAGGAAGGCTTATTCAATTTGAACCATGGACAAATCAAGTTAAAGGATTTATTCGAGGAGGAGAAATTACAGCTGGAATATTGGGTATAGCAATAGAAGAAAATAAAGCTCTATCATTTCAAGACATTAAAAAGATAGGCGCTGCATTATCAGAAGCTTTAATTAGCATTTTAAGAGGAAACCCCAACCATTTAGCTAGAGAATTAGCTATTGGAAAACTGACTAATATTAAACCACCAGAGTATGTAATGTTTTCCGGTGGAGTAGGGCGATTGTTCTATGAAGAAGACAGCACTGATGATGAAAAATACATCACACGTTTTGGTGACTTGGGTCCACAAATAGGTTTGGAATTAAAAAAAGCTATGAAAAAAGAAGCATTTACAGTTTTACAACCTGATGAAACTATATATGCCACAGTTATTGGAGCAGGAGTTCATACCACCGAGCTTAGTGGTTCAACCATATATGTATCAGATTCTGATGTTCTACCATTTAGAGATGTGCCTGCTATTTTGCTTACAGAAACTGATGATTACTACAACGTTACATCTGAAATACTTACAAAGGCTGAAAAGTATTTAAGTCAAGATTCACAAATCATGCCTGCTATTGTTGTTCCAAAGGCTTTCGGAAATTCTTATGACAAAATTAAAAAATTAACTTCGGCTATTGCAGAAGCTGTAAAAAAAATAAGTAAAAAAGGACCGTTAATAATCATATGTGAAGATGATATAGGTAAGGCTTTCGGCAACCTTCTAAAAAACGCTTTAAGTAAGGCTAGACCTGTTATTTCAATAGATCAACTTACAATGAAGGAGGGAGATTATATTGACATAGGGACACCACTTTATAATGGCGGGGTAGTACCTGTGGTAATTAAGACATTAGTATTTTCTAACAGTTAAAAGGGGGTAGGTGAAATGATTCTCAAAACCCGTGTTCGGGGAACTGTTTACAAATTTAAAGATGTAAAAGAAGTGTTGGCAAAAGCAAATGATGAAAGGTCTGGTGATATCTTAGCAGAAGTCGCAGCTAATTCTGATGAAGAAAGGGTTGCGGCAAAACAAGTGCTTGCAAACATGTGCTTAGAGGATTTAAGAAATAATCCGGTTGTACCATATGAAGAAGATGAAGTTACCAGGGTTATTCAAGACCAAGTTAATGAGTCGGCTTACAAGAAGATTAAAAGTTGGACTGTAGCAGAATTAAAAGAATATATCTTTGATAACAATACTACATTAGATGATATTGATTGGGTAAGCCAAGGGCTGACCAGTGAGATGATTGCAGGAGTAGCAAAGCTTTGCTCAAATATGGATTTGGTAGCTGGTGCCGCTAAAATTAGAAGGGTAGCTCACGCAAATACTACTATAGGGCTGCCTGGCACATTAAGCGCAAGGCTGCAGCCAAATCATCCTACTGATGATATTGATGCTATTATAGCTGAAACTTATGAAGGCCTTTCATACGGGGTTGGAGATGCAGTGCTGGGGATTAATCCTGTTATAGATGATCCGGAAAATGTAGGGAAACTCTTAAATACACTTTATGACATTATATTAAAATGGGATATTCCGACTCAGCATTCTGTTCTTGCACATATCTCAACACAAATAAAGTGCATAAGACAAGGCGTTCCTGTAGGTATTGTTTTTCAGAGTTTAGCTGGTAGTCAGAAAGGTAATGAGGCTTTTGGTATTTCCGTAGAAATGCTGGATGAAGCCTATGACTTGATAAAAAAACATAGTACCTGTAGAGGGCCTAATTACTTCTATTTTGAAACAGGTCAGGGTGCCGAACTATCCTCAGATGCTCATCACGGTGTTGACCAAGTCACGATGGAAGCACGCTGCTATGGTTTGGCAAAAAGATATAAACCTCTCTTGGTAAATACTGTTGTAGGTTTTATCGGACCAGAGTATTTGTATGATAGCAAACAAGTAATTCGCGCAGGGCTTGAGGACCATTTTATGGGCAAACTCACAGGTATTTCTATGGGTGTGGACGTGTGCTATACCAATCACATGAAAGCTGATCAGGACGATATAGAAAACCTTGCTGTTTTATTGGCAGTAGCTGGTACTAACTATTTCATAGGTGTGCCTATGGGAGATGACATTATGCTTAACTACCAATGTGGAAGTTACCATGATGTAGCAACTTTAAGGCAAGTATTTGGATTTAGACCTTGTCCTGAATTTGAACCATGGCTTGAAAAAATGGGGATCATGAAAGATGGCTTGTTAACATCCAGAGCCGGAGATCCCACCATTTTCTTGAAGTAAGGGGGTAGAAAAATGATATCGGAAAAAGACATTCGGGATTTGGTGGAAAGTGTAATCAAAGAACTCAATATAAAGGCTGTCGGGGGTAATACGGCAATTTCAGCTTCTGATATTCCTATTGAAGAATGTTGTGACGAAGGTGACATTTTACCTGATCTGGGCACAAAGGAATTATCCGAATGGTCGGAAATACCTAATCCAGAAGATCCGGAAGGTCTCGCCAGGTTAAAGAGCACTACACCTGCGCGTCTTGGTATTTGGAGAGCCGGAACACGGTTTAAGGTAGATCCATGGTTGAGATTTAAAATGGATTTAGCATCAGCTAAAGATGCGGTTTTAAAAGAAGTCGATCCTGAGATTATAGACAAATTGGGACTCTTTACAGTTCAGACCGTAGTAGAAAACAAAGACCAATATCTTACAAGGCCTGATTTAGGCAGAAAATTATCGGAAGAAGCCAAAGAAAAAATATTAAAAGAATGTCCAAAATCCGCTGATGTTCAACTAGTTGTAGCTGATGGTCTAAGTTCTACAGCTATTGAGGCAAATGCGTTGGACTTTATTCCCGCTTTTGAACAGGCTATTAAAAACTATGGACTAAAAATGGGTAAACCATTCTTTGTCAAGTACGCCCGTGTAGCTTTGATGGATGATATTGGCGAATTATTAAGTCCTACTGTTCTTGTAGAACTCATAGGTGAAAGACCAGGTTTAGTGACGGCAAAGAGCATGAGTGCCTATATGTGCTATAAACCTAATAAAAATACCATAGAATCTGATCGTACATTGGTTTCAAATATTCACGACGGCGGTCTTCCACCAATAGAAGCAGGAGCTCATGTGGCGAGCATTGTTAAAAAGATATTTGATGCAAAGGCCAGCGGCCTTAAATTAAATGAATAAAGGAGGTAAACAAATATGTACGGATTCAAACCCATAAAAGCTGATGTGTTAGCAGTAAAGCTTATCCCAAATGTAAATGACTACTTAAAAAAGGAACTCAACTTAAAGCCCGAACATCGCAGCATTGGGATGATAACTTTGAACATTGATGATGTAGGATATACAGCTATTGATGAGGCAACAAAAAAAGCTGATGTTGAAGTAGTATATGCAAAATCATTTTATGCCGGTGCGGCCCATGCATCAGGACCGCTATCTGGTGAGTTTATAGGAATACTTGCAGGACCCAACCCTGCAGAAGTAAAAAGCGGAATTAACGCAGCAATTGACTTTGTGGAAAATGACGCCAGTTTCTGGGCTGCTGATGAGGCAGGGGAGATAGCCTTCTACGCCCAATGCATTTCGCGGACCGGCTCTTATCTTTCAGCAATGAGCGAGATACCAGAGGGAGAACCCTTAGCATATCTTATTGCACCTCCAATAGAAGCAATATATGCAATAGACGCTGCTATAAAAGCGGCAGAAGTAAAAATGACGGTGTTTTTTGGTCCACCATCTGAAACTAACTTTGCAGGGGCACTGTTAACAGGAAGTCAATCCGCTTGCAAAGCTGCTTGTGATGCTTTTGCTGCAGCGGTTATGGAAGTTGCGGCATATCCAAAGAGATACTAAGTGAGTGATATATATGAGCAAAAATGCCTTGGGGTTAATTGAAACTCGTGGTCTGGTGACAGCGGCAGAAGCGGTTGATGCTTGTTTAAAGGCAGCAAATGTAGAGTTTCTATCTTATCGTTACACTACCGGTGGGCTCGTCTGTATTATGGTAACTGGAGATGTGGGAGCTGTAAAAGCGGCAGTTGAAGCTGGATCTATTGCTGCGGGTAGAATAGGTGAAGTTATAGGAATGCATGTGATTCCAAGGCCTGCCGGTGACACAGTAAAGATTATTGAGGAAGATAAAATAAAAATAAATACTTTAGAACACGATAGCGCCAGCCAGGAGCAACAAAGTACTGAAGACAATATAGAAGATAAAAATGAGATAGATTCTAATGAAAATGAAACAGAAGAAGAAATTGATGATGAACCGGATGATGATAACAATTCTTACAGTGAAGATGATTTATTAGCAGCTGTAGTTAGATTAAGAAAAATACTTACAGATACAAGAGAAGAAACTGCGCTTCAAGATGATAAAAGCCTTGACAAATATGGTGTAAGGATTTTAAGAAGAATACTCAGAGTTTTGCCTATTGAAGACATTGACAAATCCCAGATCTCCAGTATGAGGAAAAAGGAAATATTGAATATATTGATGGACTATATTAAAAAGGAGGGAAGGGATGAGAAAGAATGATTAGAGTCGATAAAGATTTACTTTCAATCCAAGAAGTTAGAAATCTTATTGAGAAAGCCTATAACGCCCAGAAAGTTCTAGCAACTCTATCACAAGAAGAAATAGATAAAATAGTGAAAGCAATGGCAGAAGAAGGAGCCAGAGCCTCCCAGTGGTTGGCAAAAGTAGCGGCAGAGGAAACTGAGATAGGTGTATATGAACACAAAATAATAAAGAATTTGTTTGCTACCAAGAGGGTTTATGAAGTTATTAAAGATTTAAAGACCGTCGGTATAATTCATAAAGATGAAAAGAACCGCGTTTATGATATAGCTGAACCGGTTGGCGTAATAGCTGCACTTACACCTACCACTAATCCTACTTCAACTGCCCTGTTCAAAGCATTAATTGCAATAAAATCACGTAATGCGGTGATTTTCAGCCCTCACCCACGTGCTGTAGATTGTACCAGTCAAGCAGCTGAAATAATGCATAAAGCAGCAGTCCGTGCAGGAGCTCCTGAGGAAATAATCGGATGCATCAACTTTCCTACTTTAGAGGCAACAAATCTTCTGATGAAACATCCGAAAACCAGCATGATTTTAGCTACCGGAGGTAGCGGCATGGTAAAAGCTGCATATAGTTCCGGTAAACCTGCATTCGGTGTTGGCCCAGGCAATGTACCCGCTTATATTGAAAGAAGTGCTAATGTTAACAAAGCTGTAAAGAACATTATCGATAGTAAGACATTTGATAATGGTACAATATGTTCTTCAGAACAAGCTCTAATATGTGAAAAACTCAATAGCCAAAATGTGCGTCAAGCATTAACCGAGCATGGAGGCGCATTTTTAAAACAAGAGGATATACATAAACTGGAGCGTTATGCTTTCCGATGTGATGGAAGCTTAAATCCTGATATTGTTGGGAAGCCTGCTACCTATATAGCTGAAAGAGCGGGTATAAAGATTGATTCAAATATCAAAGCGTTAATTGTGGAACTAGACGGTGTTGGTATAAACTTCCCTCTTTCACGAGAAAAACTAAGTCCTATCCTAGCTTTCTATGAAGTGGAAAATTGGAAGGAAGCTTGTGAGTTGTCAAAACAATTGTTGGCATTAGGTGGAATGGGTCATACCTTATCAATACACTCACAAGATCAAGAAGTTATAATGCGTTTTGCATTAGAAAAGCCGGCATCTAGGATTGTTGTTAATACTCCATCATGTCTAGGTGCAATTGGAGGAACCACAGGTCTTGTACCTTCCCTTACACTAGGGTGTGGGACGCTGGGCGGCAATTCAACTTCAGATAATGTAGGACCTATGAACCTAATCAATATAAAAAGACTGGCTTATGAAACCATAAGTCCCGAAGATTTGCAAAGACAACTCTTTTCAAACGAAATTAATTCACATAAGAATGAAGAAATAGTAGAAAAGATCGTTACGGAAATCCTTAAGAAAATCTCAAAATGCTAAGGAGGAGAGAAAAAATGGCAGAAAATCAAATTGCTTTAGGAATGATTGAGACTAAAGGCTTGGTGGCATCTATTGAAGCAGCCGATGCCATGGTAAAAGCCGCAAATGTATTTCTTATTGGTAAAGAACATGTTGGTGGAGGCCTAGTGTCCGTAATGGTACGGGGTGATGTAGGAGCAGTTAAGGCTGCCACTGACGCAGGAGCTGCTGCTGCAGCGAGAGTCGGTGAGCTAATCTCCGTACACGTGATACCAAGACCTCACGGTGACGTGGAATATATCCTGCCACGGCTTGAGAAAAAAGAATAATAGTTTTTCTATAAAAGTTACAGAGCGGTTGTCAGGTAATACCGTTCGCTCAAATTTCTTTTTCTATGGTTCTAAGACTCGACTTCTGCAAAAACCTAAAGCTTTAAGCTCATTATTAATACTGTTACAGTGATATCTTAAGTTAGTATTACTAAATCAGATGCAATTTCCTTTTCTTGTCACTCCGCGAAAAGCTTCTTACGGCTTTCTTGAAGTCTTGTCAAGAACCATAACGAAAAATTAATAATTCGCTCTCTGGTATTACCTGATAACCTCGGTTACACGTTCATATAGTTTTTCTTACAAAACAAGTATTTTCTTGAAAATAACACAAAAAAACTTCTTATAACAGAACTATCGTCTACAGACTTTTTGCAGTATTGGGAGGGTGAACAATGTGAAAGTATTAACTGAACTTGACCTCCGCACTAACCTCAAAAAAATGGGGCAGATAACGGCATATAAGGTGCCGTCGGGTACTATTCTTACTCCAGCAGCCCGCAGCTTTCTTTCAGAAAACAAAATAGACATAATTTTTTCCAATGATGATGAAAAAGGACAGAGAGAAGATAAACAAGATATTACTCAAGACTATTCTGTAAGTAATAATAAGGTGTCAAAAAACAAGAGATATTTTTTGATAGAAGCAGGGGTAAGGATTGACGAAAAACCTGAAGCATATACCCATTTATATGCTAACAATTTAGTACCAAAATATCATCCTAGAATAAAGCTCAGAGGGAAGATCGATTCTTTGGAAGCACATATCATAATCACACAAACAAAAGCCAAAAAACGCAAAATGGAAAACATGGTAAAAGACCTAGAAGACATTTTGACATTAGCTAGAAACATCTTAAGAGCTGAGGTTTTATCAGAGACGTTGGAGGAATTTACTTTAATCGGTCTTACAGAACAGGAAATAAGGGAAATATCCCATAATCCCAAAAAAACTCTAGGTATACCCCATTTCATGCCTACACATGAGATGGGAGAAATGATGGCAGAGCTAAACCTTGTGAGAACACAGGTTAGAGAAACAGAACTTGCTGCTGTTGAAGCCTTTTTCAATCCCACAAAAGGCCTTCAACGAGAGGATATAGTAAAAGCATTAAATCGGATGAGTAGCGCTGTATATGTGATAATGTGTCGATTAAAAGCCGGCAAATATGAAAACCAGGGGTTTAAACTATGAAAAAGGACGAATTAATAAACATCATTGTAGAGGAAATTATTGCCCGGGAAACAAGAACACATGTTCCGGTAACTATATCCAACAGGCATGTCCATATAGATGAACAGACGAGAAAGATTCTTTTCGGAGAAAATACGCTTAAGGTAAAAAGATTTTTAGGGCAACCAGGTGAATTTGCAGCTGAAGAAACGGTAAAAGTTATTGGACCAAAAGGTCATTTTGATAAAGTAAGAATAATTGGTCCTGAGCGAAAAGCGTGTCAAGTAGAACTGTCAGTAGGAGATTGTTTTCACCTTGGAATAGAACCAATTGTGAGAGATTCCGGTAAATGTGAAGGCACTCCAGGCATATATCTTATGGGACCTTGTGGAGCAGTACAGCTAAAACAGGGAGTTATTGTAGCTAAGCGGCACATACATATGACTCCGGCAGATGCCAAAAAGTTCGGTGTAAAAGACAATCAGATGGTTAGGATCAGATTCAACACGGGAATTCGTCGTGGGATATTAGGTGATGTACTCGTAAGAGTCAGCGAAAACTATGCACTTGAATGTCATCTAGATATAGAAGAAGCTAATGCATTAGGTATAAAAAACAATGATACGGTATACATGGAGACGGGAGGGATCTAAGCTATGTTTTCAATGAACGAGGCTGATGATATTATTTATAGATTGGAAAAAAGCATGATTTCCCCAAGAAACGCCGTAGGAGAGCTTTATACAGGGATCGACCTAGGCACTGCTTATATGGTCCTTACTATCGTAGATTCTATGGGAAATCCGGTTGCCGGAGCTTATCGTTTTGCTCAGGTAGTGCGGGATGGAGTGGTTGTAGACTTTACCGGAGCTACAAGGATACTTCGGGAACTTAAAACTGAGATTGAACAAAGATTAGGTAGAGAGCTAACAAAAGGAGCGGGGGCTTTTCCGCCTAATACGGGCAAAAGTACAGTAAAGTCCCATTTTTACGTGTGTGAAGGTGCAGGTTTTGATGTGATAAATATGGTGGATGAACCCACTGCTGCCAATAACGTGCTTAAAATTACAAACGGTGCCGTGGTTGATATAGGCGGTGGAACAACAGGTATCGCCGTTATACAGGATGGTGAAGTAGTTTATACCGCCGATGAACCTACTGGTGGGACTCATTTTTCCCTTGTTATCGCCGGTGCCAAAAAAATATCTTTTGAAGAGGCAGAAGAATATAAAAAGCATCGAAAGAACCAAAGTGAAGTAATGCTTATGGTAAAACCGGTAATTCAAAAGGTAGCAAGTATTATTAAAAATCAGATTAAGGATTTTAAAATATCCAGTGTCTATCTGGTAGGAGGAACATGCTGTCTTGAAGGCATTGAAAAGGTTATAGAGAGGGAATTGGAAATCCCTACTTTTAAACCCCGTGACCCCTTGCTTGTAACGCCTTTGGGGATAGCCTTAAGTTGTCTGGGGGTGAAAAGCATTGAATCAAGAAGTGTTGAAGCCTATTATTGATACCATTACTAGAGAAGTAATAAAAAGACTAAAAGATCGAATAAATGAACAAAAAGAGCAGAAGAAAAAACTTCTCTTAGTCTTTACCGGTGGCACTGGCAATTTCGATAAAGTAATGTCTCAATTAATAACCCTTTCTCAAGAATACCACTTTTTAGCTCTTTTTACACCAGCATTTGAAAAAGCTATCGGTAGAGAAAAAGTAAGGCAGGATATAGAATTTGAAGATGTTTCAAAAGAAGGCTTATATGATGCTCTTTCAAAAATCGATACAGTAATATTTCCAACACTTACTCAAAACACTGCTGCCAAAGCATCAATAGGAATAAGAGATTCATTAGGTAGCGAGGCCTTAGCCTGTGGCCTCTTGCTTAAAAAGAAGGTTATCGCTGTTACTGACTCCATCCCGTTAAGATCCATGCCTGTTGCTTATGGGCGGATGGTTGGAGAAATACTGAAGCGTTTAGAACAGCTTGGGGTATATATGTGTGAAGGAGAGGAATTATCTGAAATTCTGCTAAAGAGAAATGATTCTGTATCTATAAAGCAAGCTGTAAATACTACTGCAGCAAAAGAAAGCGTTTCATCAGAAAAATTGACACAAACCGAAGCTTTCGTTTTCGAAGAAAAAAATCCCGTTACTGCAGATGTAATATATAAAGCTGCTCTAGAGGGTTATGAAAGAATAATACTCAAACCAAAGACCATAGTTACACCAATGGCAAAAGACACTGCAAAAGACAAGAAAATAACCATTGAATGGGCGGTGAACTAAGTGAAAATATGCAAGGTTAAAGGTAATGTTTGGGCTACTCGAAAAGAGGCTGCATTAAAAGGTCAGAAGTTTTTGATAGTGGTAAGAATAGATGAAGGTCAAAAGGAAATCGGACCGCCCTTTGTGGCAGTGGACAATATTGGAGCCGGTGTAGGTGAGCTTGTGATAGTTACCGCTGGTAGTTCTGCCAGGAAAGCATCAGATGAATCATTACCGGTAGATGCAGCAGTTGTAGGTATTATCGATTCAATGGATATAGATTCAGGCAGCTAGGAGATGGTGGATTTGGAAGTTAGGGAAAGATTGAGGGAAATGGGTGTAGTAGGGGCTGGTGGAGCAGGATTTCCCACATATGCAAAACTTAAAAGAGAAGGCATTGATTACTATATAGCTAATGGTGCAGAATGTGAACCACTTTTGGATGTAGATAAGGAAATCATGGCACGTTTTCCGGATAAGGTTTTAAAAGGTCTAAATCATCTAAAAAACTATACTGGAGCACATAAGGCTGTAATAGCATTAAAAGCGAAATACAAAAATGCGGTCAAAACATTAAAAGAAGGTCTATCAGATGCCAACATTAATATAGAGCTTTTTGAAATAGGAGATTACTTTCCTGCAGGTGATGAACATGTAATGGTTTATGACATAACCGGCAAGGTGGTGCCTGAAGGTGGAATCCCTATTTCAGTTGGAGCAATAGTGAATAACATTGAAACTTTATACAATGCCTATAATGCCATCGAAGAAAACATGCCTGTTATCGATAAATTCATCACTGTAGGAGGAGATGTAAAAAATCCAATAACCCTAAAAGTTCCGGTGGGTACCAATATTGGTTGGCTGGTGGATTTTTTAGGCATAGATTACAAGGATAAAGTCATCATCGATGGTGGACCTATGATGGGGAATATTGTAGAGCCTAACTCGTATATTACCAAGTTAACAGGTGGACTGCTGATATTTTCCAAAGAGCATCCTGCTGTAACTACTAAGATGGCTAGTTTGGAATATATCTTAAAAATGGCAAGGATTGCCTGTATCCAATGCCGGTATTGCACCGAACAGTGCCCTAGGTATCTTTTAGGTCATGACCTTCAGCCAAGTAAGATTATGCTAACAATGGGATTTAGGCTTACAAATAATTATATAAAGCAGGCGCTTCTTTGCTGCGAGTGTGGTTTGTGTGAGGCTTATTCATGTCCACAGCGTCTTTCGCCTCGGCGAGTAAATGCGGCCATTAAAAAAGAACTGTCACAAGCCGGTGTAAAATACATAACTGACACTACTGATTTTAAACCACGTGAAGCCAGAGGGTGGCGCAAAATCCCAACAAGCCGGTTAAAAGAGCGACTGCAGCTTTTAGATTATGACAGGCCTGCATATATGGTTGACGGAAATTTCATAAAACCGCCGGAAGTTCACATTCCTACAAAACAGCATATAGGAGCTGCGGCACTTCCAATAGTCAGCGCCGGTGAAAAAGTTCACAGAGGGCAAGTAATAGGTAAAGTGCCTGAAGATAAATTGGGCTGTGACATCCATGCCAGTATAGATGGAACCGTAATTCAAAGTAGTAAGGAAGAAATTGTTATCCGGGGGGAGGAATCTTCATGGAAAGAGCCATAGGTCTAATAGAAACAATCAGTATAGCAGGAGGTATAGAAGCGGCCGATGCTATGGTAAAAAAGGCATCTGTGAAGCTATTTTTAGCTAGACCCATTTGCCCCGGTAAATTCATAGTCTTAATTGGCGGTGATGTGGAAGCGGTAAAAAGCTCCTTAAAAGTAGGCAGAGAAAAAGCAGAGCATTATCTCGCCGACTCTATATTAATCTCCCGTGTTCATGAAGATGTATTTTTGGCACTTGAAGCTGCCGTTGTTATAGAAAATATTAATGACTTAAGGGCATTAGGTATTATAGAGACATTTTCTGTAGCCTCCTGCATCCTTGCCGCCGACGCGGCAGCAAAGGCTGGTGGGGTGAAACTGGTTGAGATAAGACCCGCTATGGGCTTAGGAGGCAAGTCATATGTGACTATGCTAGGAGATGTAAGTGCAGTTCAATCAGCTATAGATGCAGGACGACAAAAGACTGAACCGGAAGGAATGCTGGTAAAAAGTGTAGTGATTCCTTCTGTTGCTAAGGAAGTATTAAAAGCACTTCTTTAAAGCGTGAGTATTTGGGGACGGTTCCAAAATATTCACGGTTTATTTAAAGCACTTCTTTGAGGGGGTGAAAAAGTGGGCAAGAAAATCATAACAAAGCAGGATATACAGAAATGGTATTTTGAAGGAATTAAAGAAATTCACGTGGATGATAATACTGTCCTGCTTCCGGGGGCGAAAGATGCTCTTATGGCTGCAGGAATTAAGATAAAAGATGGAAAAAGTCAAGAGGAACAAATCTTGAAAACAATAGAAGAGTGTTGTAATGAAAAGGAACTAGATAGCTCACTAAGGGATAAAATTATCAAAACCGTTATAGAAAAGTATAAGGCGAAAACGGGAGGTGAGTAAAGTCATGCCTTGGTCAACAAAGCTTTTTGGAAGGCACTACACCTTTTCGAGTATAAAAGAAATATTAGCTAAAGCAAGTGAAGAAAAATCCGGTGATGTATTAGCTGGGATTGCCGCCGGCAGTAATGAGGAACGCATAGCTGCTAAAAGGGTTTTAGCGGAGCTTACCTTAAAAGACCTGCGCGAAAACCCCGTAATTCCCTACGAGGATGATGAAGTAACACGAATTATCGATGATGGCCTGTGCAAAGGAGTTTATAACAGCATTTCTTCTATGACCGTGGCCGAATTACGTGAATGGCTGCTTTGTCACAATACATCAGGAGAAGACATAAACCGTGTTTCAGTGGGTTTGACCGGAGAAATGGTTTCAGCAGTAGCAAAGCTCATGTCAAATATGGATCTGGTTTATGCAGCCAGTAAAATTCGGGTTGTTACAAAAAACCGAACTGAAATAGGGCTTCCAGGAACTCTATCTTATCGCATACAACCAAATCATCCTTCCGACAGCGTAGAAGGAATTATGGCATCAGTGATGGAGGGATTGTCTTATGGTTCCGGTGATGCTGTTATAGGTATAAATCCTAATGAAGATACAGTGGAAAACACAGTGAAACTACTCAATGCAACATATGATTTTATAATGGAGTGGGGTATACCTACCCAAAACTGTGTACTTTCCCATGTAACCACACAGATGAAAGCTGTAGAAGCCGGAGGTAAAGCCTGCATGTTTTTCCAAAGTATTGCTGGATCGGAAGGCTGTAACAAAGTATTTGGGGTAAGTTCAGCTATTCTCGATGAAGCTTTTGATATGATAAAGAGGGAAGGATATGCGGCAGGACCACACTTTATGTACTTTGAAACAGGTCAAGGTTCAGAACTTTCCCTAGGTACACATCACGGTGCTGACATGCAGACACTGGAAGCTAGGACATATGGTTTTGGCAGAAGATATATGCCCTTTATGGTCAACAATGTATCAGGTTTCATTGGACCTGAGACCTTGTATGACGGTAAGCAGATAACCCGATCCAGCCTTGAAGATCATTTTATGGGTAAACTTATTGGGCTCCCTATGGGCATGGCTCCATGCTACACAAATCACGTAAAAGTAGATCAAAATGACCAAGAGACAGCCATAATGTTACTTGCTATGGCTGGGGCTAACTACTACATGGGAGTTCCAGGAAGCGATGATTGTATGTTAAGTTACCAAGACACAAGCTATCATGATGATGCTACATTAAGAGAATTGTTAGGACTACGTCCTGCACCGGAATTTGAAAAATGGCTGGAAACAATGGGGATCATGAAAGATGGAAAGCTTACACCTATTGCTGGTGACCCATCGCTGTTTTCTATAAAAACACCTAGGGGAAGAAGGTGATAACATGGCACTTTTTAAAGATGAACAGATAGAAGATATTGTTCAAAAAGTGATGGCACGACTTAATAATAAAGATACAGTTCCAGAAGTAAAGCAGCACACTCCGGGGGAATCAAATAATCCTGATGATAATAAGACCATAGAGTTTACAGATATAACCGAGTACAGCCTTTTCGAAGCAACTTTCATAAAAGATCCCATCGATCAAGATTACATTTCAAGACTTAAGAGACTAACACCTGCGCGTATTGGCTTGGGCAGAACAGGACCTAGATATCTTACTATTCCATGGCTACGTTTCAAAGCTGACCATGCCTCAGCCATGGATGCAGTATTTAGCGATGTATCAAAGGAATTTCTTGACAAAATGGACCTATTTACAGTAAAAACAGTAGTTCGAGATAAAGACGAATACCTCACACGACCAGATTTGGGTAAGGTTTTATCTGAGGAAGCCAAAGAGGAAATTCGAAAACAATGTCAATTAAAACCTCAGGTTCAAATAATAGTCGTTGATGGCTTAAGCACAAAAGCCATAGAAGCTAATGTGCCTGATTTCTTGCCTGCATTATTAGAAGGGTTAAAAGCACAAAATATGGAAGTAGGCAAACCGTTTTTTATTAAGTTCGGTCGCGTACCAGTAATGGATGATGTGAATGAAGTGATTCAAGCAGATGTAGTTGTTGAACTAGTAGGTGAAAGGCCAGGTCTGGGTACTGCTACTAGTATGAGTGCATATCTTTGTTGGCAGCCACGGCGAGGCACTGTAGAGTCTGATCGAACTGTCGTTTCCAACATTCACGAAAGTGGTATGCCGCCCATAGAAGCCGGTGCACATGTGGCTTCACTGGTTAAAAAAATATATGACAAAAAAGGGAGTGGTATTAATGTAAGTTTATAATACCTTGCCTAATAGTAACAAAAGCATTAAAAGAGAGGGGTGTAAACATTGAGTATTAACCAAATTATAATTAACATAATGGTCATTTTTATGGCACTAGGAGCAATTGATAGAATTCTAGGAAACAAATATGGTTTTGGTGAGCAGTTTGAAGAAGGATTTAATGCTATGGGTTCCTTGTCCTTAGCAATGGTGGGTGTTGTGTCTTTAGCCCCTGTGCTTGCACAACTTTTAAAGCCAATTATAGTGCCATTATATTCAGCACTAGGAGCAGATCCCGCCATGTTCGCCACAACCCTGTTAGCTAATGATATGGGTGGATTCCCTCTAGCTATGGAGTTAGCTCAGACTCCTGAAGCCGGGCTTTTTGCAGGGACAATACTAGGAGCTATGATGGGACCTACAATTGTCTTTACAATTCCTGTGGCTCTCGGAATTATTAAAAAAGAAGATCATAATGCTTTGGCTACAGGTATACTGGCAGGTATAATCACTATTCCCTTTGGATGTCTTGCTGGTGGTCTTGTTGCTGGCTTTGCAATGAATATGGTTTTAAGCAATCTCATTCCTATTATGATTGTGGCAGCATTAATTGCTTTAGGACTATGGAAAGTTCCCAATAAAATGATATCCGGTTTTAATACTTTCGGTAAAGTTGTAGTAGTAGTAATAACCATTGGTCTTGCAGCAATTATTATTGAAACACTGACAGGCTTTGTAGTAATCCCGGGGATGGCTCCCATTAGTGATGGTATCGAAGTGATTGGCGCTATTGCCATAATGTTGGCGGGAGCATTTCCAATGGTTCATTTCATTACTAAAGCCTTTAAAAAACCCCTGATGTCTATAGGAAAAGCATTGGGCATGAACGATGTAGCCGCTGCTGGTTTAGTGGCGACATTAGCTAATAATATAGCCATGTTTCAAATACTACATGAAATGGATGCTCGCGGTAAAATACTAAATGTTGCTTTTGCTGTAAGCGCTGCTTTTACATTTGGCGATCACTTAGGTTTTACTGCTGGTGTTGCAAAAGAAATGATTTTCCCAATGATAGTAGGCAAACTGGTTGCTGGTATAACTGCAATATTTGTAGCGAGCCTGTTTGCTCCTAAAAGCGTGGAAACTAAAAAGAAAATAGCTGCATAATAATTTTTATTAAACGGCTAACGGTAACACTTTTTGTCTTGCCGTTAGCTTTTTTATTTTGTATATTTGAATTGAACCACACTTTAAGAGGTGTATAAATTGCAAAAAAAGGTTATATTTATCGGTGCGTCCGGAGCCGGGAAAACTACTCTTATCAAGACATTACAAGGCTTAGGATCAGATAAAATTAGTAAAACACAGGTTCTCACCTTTGAAGATGGCTATATCGATATTCCAGGAGAATATATGGATATACGGAGGTTAAACAATGCAGTTACTACTACAGCAATAGATGCCAGTGCTATCTTTGTTGTCCAGGATTCAACTCGCTTAAAACCTACTACTCCACCAGGCTTTTGCAGGATGTTCAATATTCCTGTATATGGGATAATAAGCAAGATTGACTCACCTTCTTCTGATGTAAAAAGAGCGAAGGAGAACTTAAAACTGTGTGGAGTAAATGGAAAATGCTATACTGTGTCTGCGATGACGGGGGAAGGAATAAAAGAAATAAAGGATTTGCTTGAAGCTATATGTATTAAAAAATGAATATTATATGTTGTTTTGAAGGAATATCCTCTTTAGAATTGAAATATTAACTTAAGATATAACATGGTAAATTATTCATTTACTATTAGAGCAGAGGGAGATGTTGTAATGAGAAGATGTTCTTGGTGTGAAAAAGATGAAATCTATATGAAATACCATGATGAAGAATGGGGTGTTCCCGTTTTCGACGACAGGAAACAATTTGAATTTTTAGTGCTGGAATCTGCTCAGGCTGGCCTAAGTTGGCTTACGATTTTAAAAAAGAGAAAAGGTTATAGAAAGGCATATGATGGTTTTAATCCTATCACAGTTGCCAAATTTAATGATAAGAAAATCGAAGAGTTAATGAATTTTGAAGGGATAATTAGAAATGAAAGGAAAATAAGGGCGTCAGTTAACAATGCTAAAAGATTTATAGAAGTTCAAAAAGAATTTGGTAGTTTTAGTGAATATATATGGAGGTTCGTTGATTATAAACCCATAATAAACACCTGGAAAAAGGAATCGGAGATTCCCGCCAAAACCAAGCTGTCTGAAGAGATAAGTAAGGATTTAAAAAATAGAGGCTTTAGTTTTCTAGGTCCCATAATAATATATTCACATTTACAAGCGATAGGATTAATCAATGATCATATAGTGGATTGTTTTAGATATAATCAAATTAACCAAATGCGAAAGAAGGTTAGATAAAATAAAGTTCTGCTAAAAATTTGCAAAATATTGAAGGAATTTTGTATTTTATACAGAATTAATCAAATAGGAATATTTTACAAGAAGTGATTCACATGTCGATAAGGATTAAAGAGGCGAACAGTCAGGAATTACATATAACCTTCTCTTTGCCACCCATCTCTTGGAAGGAGGAACAGATTTTAGATATATCTAGGGACTGTTCGGGAATAAAAGCAGTAAAACAACAGAAATCTATACTCACGTAAGCAGCAAAAACTTGAGCCTAATAAAAAATCCATTAGATAGGTTTATTGAAATAACAGATCAGCAATAGTAGAATATTCACGATACAAATTTAAGAATTCTATCTATATAAGGAAAAGATTGATAGTCAACCTCAAATTTTTGTTGAAACAACACCACCTAAAGAATCAAGAGACGGCGACATCTGGCTGAAACATGAAGAAGAAATTACAACACCCAAACCTTAAACTTAATGGTGTCCAAACTTCATATAACAATATGTTCCCAGACACTCTTGGCCAATCGAGTTGCCGACTGCATTAGCCGACCCAAAGGGACCCCGGCATGAGCAGTCGCCTATAGGCTAAGGGGTACTGGGAACACTAGACGTTTTCCGGCAGTTCATAAATAGAAAGCGGGGTATTTCAAGTGGAATCTTCAGAAGAAATATGTTTAACTATGATGGATTACAAAAGATCTTAATACGTTCCTTTAAATGTGGATTTTGTGGAGATAAGGTATCATCAGATAGAGGATATAGAGTAGGAAAACTTAAAGATGGCTATGGGGAGAAGTCGGAGGAATATATATTTGTCCAAACTGTTTAGGGCCAACTTACTTTACCATTACTTACAGTGTTTATTGTGATATTAACTACATCGTGTTCTCAGACAAATAGGGGAATCTTAGTCGAAAATCAGAATGATGATATTCAAAAGAATGGGATTAAAAATATAGAAACTCCTTATGATTATTGTCTACTTTATTCTTACAGAAATATTTCTTCGAATGGTCCGGAAAAACTTATGGAATTGGTTAGTCAATTGCAATATGCAAAGGAACTGCCAATAGACCGTATTGAGTTTAAGAATGAAAATAAAGAAATTCTTAGGATTGATTATCGTATGAATCTTACCGTAGGGCAGGAGTATAAAGTAAATCATACGAAAATGATGGCAGATGTGGTAATACTTTTGGTATTGCTAGATAACCTTAATGCAGTCGAATATATCCTTGTTCAGGAGGATTACGGTTATGGTGGCGTTCCAATCACCAGAGAACAGGCGGAAGAGGTTTTGGGTAAAGATATAAGATCTTTGGGAAAAATGGAAGAAGTTTTTCTATTAGATATGCCAAAAATAATTGCTGATTTACAATGGGATCCGGACGTAATGGATATCATTACATATGAGCATATAATGAGCTAAGTTACCTTTGATAGTTCATCGTTAGGCGACATGTTTAAGGTATCGTCCTTTGTTCTCTAAGTTTTGGACCAGTGTACTTTAACTACCAGGGATTCCCGAAATCTGAAAACATACGAATTTAGTAAAAAGACTTTAGGAATTCGCGGGAACGTTTTGTAAAATGCAATCTTGGGTAAATCAAGGGGGCATATTAATGATAAGACTGGACCATTTTGTGATTAATATTGATAATGATATGGAAAAGCTAAGAGAATTAAAAAAGCAGATTGAACCTTTAGGTTTTCCTTTTGAACCCACATGGGGAAAGGGAACCAAAGGATTTAAGGTGGCTAATATATGGATCGGATTACAATATCTTGAGATGGTATGGCTTAAGAAAAAGAATGGTGGAGGATGGAAAGCTGACTGGGTTGAAAAGTATAATAAGGGGCATCGTGGCATAATCGCAATTTATTTGATGACTGACAAATTAGATGAGATAAAAGAAGAATTAAGGAGAAAGGGAGTTAATGTTAGTAAACCCGAAAGGATTAGCTATCGTTGGTTTTTTGGACTTTTAAAGAAGACTATGCCGTGGAGGAACATGTTTACTGAACCTATTCCTGGAACTGACCTGCAAATTTGTTATGTGAATTGGATAGTCTGGATATTATGGAAAAAATGAAGGCATACATGGTACCAAACGCAGCCGATAATGGAATTGAAGGTATAAGAGAAGCTACTGTAAAAGGAAACTTTTCCGAAGAAGCCTGGGCATACATTCAAAAATTATTTCCTAAGGCGAAAATAAAAGGAAACTGCCTGACATACGACATGGGGGCGACTAGTTTATATTTTCAATTATGTGATACACCGAGGTTAAGTGTGGAGTTAAAAGCAATAATAAGCAATAAAGAAATCCAGGGGAAAAGCTTCGAGGTAGAGAATTTGAGGGTAGTTTTGTAAAAGATAAGACTAGTAATTTGTAAATATTGGTAAATTAATTTTGAAGATGATAAAAATAGTCACAATCTTAAAATTAGGTGTCCAAGTAGGGATATTCCTAATTTCTCTATATATCATAAAGATACTAAGTATACCTCCGGGTTATATTTCGGGTGCAAGGTCTTGTTTTTCAACAACAAGTAAGAAATCGCTGGATATTTCGAATAATTTTGAAGGGATTCAAAATTTACCATGGAATAGTAACATTAAGAACGTTATTGTAAGAGAATCGTTCAGGTATTGAATTGATATACATCTCCCGGAAAGAGAACTTACACAACAATTCTTCCCAGAGTCATGTCAATAATATGGTTTCAGGAAGGTGATGTCATTGGATTCTACCGAATTAAAGGAACGAATTAAAAACCTTAGCATATGGAAAAGAGGAGAAGAGAGGGCGCCACACAAACCTCTACTTATCTTAATGGCTCTGGGGCAATTGCAAAGCAAGAATAAACGTTTTCTACCATACAAAGAAGTTAGAAAATCACTCACAGAACTACTAATTGAATTTGGACCCAGCAGAAAAACCCATCATCCTGAACAACCATTTGTGAGATTGGTGACCGATGGAATATGGGATTTAAATACATCTGTTAGAAAAGATGAGATAAAAGACAGATGGTTATTAGACCATCAAGTAGTAGGTGGTTTTAATGACGAAGTTTTTACTCTTCTAAACGGTAATGAAAATCTGATACGTGAAATTGCAGAAATAGTTTTAGATAATCATTTCCCTGACACAATTCACGAGGATATTTTAAACAGTGTTGGCCTTGATTTTGATAAGAAACTAAATAAATTAAGAGATCCGCATTTTCGAAGGAGAATTCTTATCGCTTATGAATACAGATGTGCTGTGTGTGGTTTTAATGTAAGGTTGGGAGATAATTTAATTGCAGTAGAAGCAGCACATATAAAATGGCATCAAGCAGGAGGACCAGACTCAGTAGAAAATGGAATAGCTTTATGTGCTATACATCATAAACTATTTGACCGAGGGGTATTTACTATAACTCCATCTAGAAAAATACTAGTAGCGGAACGGGCACATGGAACAAGTGGTTTTGATGAGTGGTTAATGCGCTTTCATGGAAAGGATTTACGTAATCCAATTCGGCCGGAATATTATCCAAAAGATTCATATGTTAATTGGCATGTTCGTGAAGTTTTTCATGGTCCAGCACGGTATTGTGTAGGCTGACATTAAATCATCTATCAAGCAAAGATTATAGGCATTGATTCGTATGTAATCGAAGCCAAAGTATATATTATAGCGAATAGACGGCTACATAACTAAAAAATGAAAAATAGGCCCTATGGGGCCCAGCGGGAACCTTATCTGCAATGCCTTCAGAAAAGATATGATACTTGAAATTAGCAGTTTACTTAGTAGTCTAGAGAACGGATAAAAGGGAGAGTCGCTAATGGAGAAACAGTTAACCATAAAAGTATTTGAAGAAACTCTAGCTGTGTGTAGATTAGATAAAAGTGCTCAGGTACCAGATTGGACAGAAGGTAATTTTTTAACCATTACTAGAACACCTGACGAATTATCAATAGTCTGCTGTCAAGAAAACATCCCTGAAGATGTTAAATGTGAACGAGGTTGGCGGTATTTCAAGATCGACGATGTTTTGGATTTTTCTTTAGTAGGAATTCTCGCATCACTTAGTGGAATATTGGCAAGTCACGGTATCAGTATATTTGCGATATCAACATATGACACTGATTATATATTAGTCAAGGAAGAAGAATTGGATAGAGCAGTTCAAGTATTAAAATTAGAGGGCTATTGTGTAATTACAAATGGCCAATAATATCGCATTGGCACTTAAAGTAACACATTCAATTCCCGCAACTTAATAATAGTGGTCGCACTAATAAAACCGGATTTATGGATTTTGCTGGCTTTGCAAGTATTCAAGTAGATCTGATTTTTCTACTCTGCTTACCCCACTATGCTCTATGTCGTAAGAAGGATCTATTTTCTTTTGGTATTCCCTATCCATAATTTCAACAATCCTGGACCTACAGAAGGACCCTTGACACCATTCCATGGAAGCTCGAGTTCTCCTCTTAACTCCATCCACCGTCTTAACTTCTACCCCCTTGTGAAGGGATCTACTATCTCGCCTTGGGTGACCTGTTCGCATTTGCATATAATTTTTTCAGGTGACGATGGTATATCCACCAAATGCCTTATTTCATTAAAAGGTCTCAAAGGCTTCTTGGTTATGATGGGTTTTCTATAGGGATCAAAGTTTGGATCATCTGTCAGTTCAAGCCCCACCTGTTCTAGTATGTTAATCACCATATCTGCAATAGCCGGTGAAGATGTAAGGCCTGGGGACGACCTGTTTATCTTTCACACAGTGTGATAAAGCAGGCATAAATGTTGAGTTAAAATCCGAAACAAGCAATAAAGGATACCTGGGGAATAGTTTTGGAGTTGAGAATTTCAAAGTTACACTGTAAGAACTGTACACAGCCCAGGTGCTATATATTATATAACAATTGCTGCTGTCAATCCTGATGGAAATGGGGTGTAATTAATAGAATAAAAAATCGTTTATATGTTGTTTAACATATTAGTACCAGCTAAAATATGAAAGTCCGTTTACAGTCTGTAAATTATATTTGAGCAAAAGATTTTGTAGGTGATAATAATGACCCAAATCTCTAAATTAGGTATGCAAATCGTGATAATCATAATTTCTCTAAACTTAATAAAGATATTTAGTGTACCTCCAGGGGTTATTTCAGGAAATGGCAACCCTGCCTTATTAATAATTATTCCACTTCTATTTCTTCTGGTTTGGTTTGGATTGACATGGTTCACATGGCTAAGAAAGCTTAAATTATCTGTGCTTATAAAATTATTGATAATTATAATTTCTATAGTGATTATAGTTTTTGCTATAATGCAGACCACTCAAGCTTTCAAAAATTTTGAAGTAGAATTCATAGAGAATCACGAAAGAAGATACGGTGGTCCTATAGACAATGATTATCTTGAAGCCATATTAGATGGAATAAATATTCATACTAATTATTTGTACTTTAACTACACTACATTTTCTATTTTCGTTTCTGTCTTAAACATTGTTGCTATAGCTTCTAGTCTTCTATGGCCGCCAAAGTAATTGGTAAAGGGGTTGAAGAAAAAACGGGCGACAGGTGATAAAGCTATTGCCTGTCATTTTTTATGCACACAGGTTTTACTATTAAAAATATATTTATTTAATAGACTGAATTATGGTAATATAAATGGTAAGATATGGACTAAAATATTTTTTGGGGTCAGTGCGATGAATATTTTGGTAATTAACGGCAGCCCGAAGGGCGAAAAAAGCAACACCTTAAAGATTACAAGAGCTTTTTTAGACGGGATGTGCAGTAAGCAGCGGCACAACATTAATATAGTAAATATTAGCGAAAAGGACATTCAGCATTGTCGGGGTTGTTTTACTTGTTGGACGAAAACCCCCGGGAAATGTGTGATTAATGATGACATGGGGCAACTCATAGAGCAATACATAAATGCAGATTTGATCATATGGAGCTTTCCCCTTTATTATTTTGGCATGCCTTCGAAAATCAAAGCATTTCTTGACCGCACGCTGCCTACAAGCTTACCCTATATGACCATAAATGAAGACGGGACAAGCGGTCATCCTCCGCGATATGATTTGTCACATCAACGCTATGTCCTTATCTCCACATGTGGCTTTTATACCATAAAAAATAATTACGACGCCCTTTTTCGCCAATTCGAGATAATGTTTGGAGATAAACTGACAAAGATAATATGTCCGGAGGGAGAGCTGTTTTCCATACCCCAGCTGGAAGGCAGGACTTCTGAATATCTGTACTACGCAAAAAAAGCAGGAGAAGAATTTGCCGAACGTGGCAGATTTTCTGAGCATACCCAGAATAAACTTGGTGAACTGTTGTATCCGCCAGAAGTATTTGTAGAAATGGCAAACGCTAGCTGGGAGGTCAATGAGTCAACCGAAAATGATTCTGACAAAGATAAATCCTTAAACTTTATGCGTCAGATGGCCGCAGTATATAATCCGCAGAGTCATACGAAAGACATAGTAATCGAATTTTATTTTAAGGACCTTGATAAAACCTATCAGCTTTGTTTAGCTAAAGAAAAATGCATTCTAAAGACCGATGATTTTGTGCCGTATACTACTAGAATTGAAACGGCCTTTGACTTATGGTTGCAGATTTCCCAGGGAAAAATCAACGGTGCTGCGGCAATGATGGAAAGACGGTATAGGGTTCTAGGCGACTTTGAAACAATGTTGAAGTTTGATGATTACTTTGGCAAAAGAAGATCCACTCCTGAAGTCGAAACAAAAACAAATATGAACATCCTTTTATTTCAATGGATTGCCCTGTGGGTAATGTTGCCAATTAACAAAGTCTGGGCAGGTATTGCAGGAATTGTCATCTGTTCTTTTCTTCCACTTTTAGCGTACAAATTTAGACTTACTATATACGATAGGGTAAGTATCGTGATGGTTTCGGGCTTAAGTATTTTGGCCTTGCTTGATGTGAGCTCCACACTGATTATTTGTTCATCATATCTTCTATTCAGTTTGATGTGGTTAGTATCGAGCTTTTTTAAAATTCCCTTGTCAGCGCACTATTCAAGCAATGATTATAACGGTGACGAGGCTTTTGAAAATCCTCTATTTATCAAGACAAACAGGATTTTAACAACAGCATGGAGCCTGATGTACCTGATCATTGCTACATATTCTTATTTCCTAATGCAAAGTACCCTGTCAAAGTACACGGGCCTTATCAATGCACTTGCTCCTTCATTAATGGGGTTATTTACATTGTGGTTTTCCAAGTGGTATCCTGCAAAAATTGCAGGAGTTTGAAAAAGCTATAAAATGCCATTAGGGGTTTATTTATGAGTTATATCATTTATGGAGGGATTTTGCTTTTATTATCGAATTCAAAACTAAGAATATGATGATTTTAGATATAACTAAATCCGTTAAGGGAGAAAGAAGGTAAAATAATGGATAAAGGTTTAAAAAAGGTAATACTTTCAGCAGTACCACTGGGCATGGGGATTGGAACACTAGTCCTAAGTATTATGAAGCAACTTGAAGTTAAAACTGCAATCACAATGTTGTCAATAGGCTTAATATGCTTATCGATTCATCAATTGGATAATAAGTAGGATATGAAGGGAATTTTGAGGATCCCGTAACTGGTTCTGCTCATTGCTGCCTCGGACCATACTGGATGAAAAAACTTAAGAAAGAAAACTTTACTGCTTATCAAGCTTCAGAGGGGGCCGAGTATTGAAAGTTCAAATTGAAGGAGAAAGAGTTTTGATATCGGGTAAAGCAGTGACAGTGATGGAAGGCCAGTTGTTATATTGAAATATGGCATCGAGTATAAATACGGGGGTTGATAAAAAATGAAAGTTTTAGTTGTCTACCAAAGTAAATACGGAAGTACTAAACAATATGCTGAATGGATTCAAAAAAGTTTTAAAGCTGACTTAATTGATTTAAATCAAAATACACCTGATTATAATGATTACAGTATTATTATTTTTGGTGGCTACCTATATGCGGGAAGTATTAAAATAGCGAAACACCTTATTAAAAATTGGGAGAAGATTAGAGAAAAAGAAGTAATATTGTTTACAACTGGCGCTATGCCAATAGATCATCCATTAGTGAAAGATGCATATGAAAAGAATCTGCCTCAAGAAATTAGAGAGAAAATCAAGTATTTCCCTCTAAGCGGCAGAATTATACATGAGAAATTAAGTCCTATAGACAAGATACTCATATTCGGTGGAGCAATCCTCGAAAAGGATCCGGAAATGAAAAAAGGGATGAAGACTGATTATGATGGAGTAAAACAAGAGAATCTAACACCACTTTATGAATATATAGAGGCAATTAATTAATTGGAGGTCAAATGAAGATCAGAGCCTACAAGACATATTGACGATCTTGAACCCATTAAATACTATATATGTATCAGGTTGAATTCGCGATAGCAGATTAGTGAGGAGGTATAATTTGCTTAAGGTGTTATTTTGGCCTTTTATTGCTTTCTGGAGATTAGTGGGATATATTATGAACTTGACGGGTAGATTAATTGCCGTGATTTTGGGCTTTAGTTTTCTTATCATTGGTATAATTCTAAGCCTTAGTATTATAGGTGCTATTATTGGTATACCCTTGATTATCTTAGGGTTTACAATGATAATCAGAGGTTTATTCTAGCACTACAGTATAATCATAATCAACAATAATGGGAGCGTTATGGGGAAAATAACTGCAATTAAAGTACAGAAGAATAATAAAAAACGTTTTAATGTATATATTGATGATAGCTTTGCTTTTGGAGTTCACGAAGATGTGTTAATCTCGCATAATTTGACTGCGGGTAAAGAATTGTCTATAGACTATATAGAAGAAGTCATATTAGCAGAAGAACAAAGCAAGGCTAATAACTATGCTTTAAAACTATTGGGATATAGGGCTCGAAGCGAGCACGAGATTAGAAGCAGATTAGACCAAAAAGGTTATGAAAGCATCATTATTGAAGAGACAGTCCGATTTCTAAAGAAGAACAACTATATCGATGATTACGCCTTTGCTAAAGCATTAGTCAACGATGAGCTCAATCTAAAAAAAAGCGGAGAAGGTTTAATAAAGCAAAAACTACTCCAAAAAGGTATATCGAAGGAAATCATCCAGAGTGTACTAAAAGAACTGCTTGATGAGGAAGAATCCCTTGCTGCTTGTATAAAGCTTGCCGAAAAGAAACTAAATACAAGCTACCGAGATGATGCACCCATGGATAAGATGCGAAAAGTGGCAGCTTTTTTACAGAGAAGGGGCTACCCCTATAGCATGATTAAAAAGGCTGTTAGGGGAATTTTAAGTGAAGATTAGAGTAATGATGCTTTCCAGGATTTATAAGAATCGTGTGAAAGAGGGAATGTTAGTGACAAGTTTAGATGGTGATTTATATGAAGAAAGTCCTTAATTTTTTAACAAAAATAATTATCATATTACTATATGTGTACACTTGGAAAGTTGTTGAGAAAAGCATTAATAGCATAAACAAAACTTACATTTATCTATATATATTTTTTATAGTGGTGAGCTTTTTATCTGATAAATACTTTTATAAAGGGCAAAAATCCGAAAACAACAAATCACATGACATGACAAGTTATTTCATATCACTGACCTGGTTTACTTCATTAATAATTCCTGTTTTAGAACATGTATATATGATTAGATATAATACAATTTTAACAATATTAGGCATGTGGTTAGTATTGCTCGGGATAATAATAAGAGGAATAGGAATAAGAACACTGGGCGAATATTTTTCAAGAGATGTAGAAACGTGGGAAAATCAAAAAGTAGTAAAAACAGGAATATACAAGCATATTCGTCATCCGGCGTATGCAGGAAATATATTACAAGTTATTGGATTCCCTTTAATTCTGAATTCATATTTTAGTTTAGTACTATCTGCAATAACGATTTTTGGTTTCATATGGAGAATAAGAGTCGAAGAAGAATTTCTTAAAAGAGAAGTACCTGAGTATAGAAAATACATAGAAGAAACTAAAGGAATCATACCAAAGATATGGTAGTGAGGTGATACGATATTGAGTTATGTTGAAGAAATCAAAGAGGAGCTAAAAAAATGTATCAAAGATGAAAAAGCCGCTTATTTGCCCAAGTTCTTCCAAGCTTTTGAGGGAGGGTATGGTGAAGGTGACCGTTTTTTAGGTGTTGTAGTGCCAGACCAAAGAAAAGTTGCCAGAAAGCACTACCAGCTTGTCAGTATGAGAGATATTGAAAAATTGCTCAATGAACCATATCATGAATACCGCCTTACAGCCCTTTTTATAATGGTCTATAAGTTTGAGAAATCAAAAGATGAAAAGGAAAAAGAAGAAATAGCCAATACATACTTAGATAATATTGAAGCCGTCAATAACTGGGATTTAGTTGATGCTTCAGCACCAAAAATCCTGGGACCATTTTTATGGGACAAGAATAAAGACATATTGTATGAAATGGCACAAACACCGGATTTATGGAAGCAGAGAATTGCTATAATGTCGACTTTCTATTTCATAAAGCAAGGGGAATTTGATGACACATTAAAAATAGCCAAGATTTTACTTAATCATGAACATGATCTGATACATAAAGCAGTAGGCTGGATGCTGAGGGAAATTGGCAACAGAAATTTTGACATTGAATATGACTTTCTGAAAGAAAATTATAAAGTCATGCCCCGGACAATGCTTCGTTATGCCATAGAAAAGTTTGAACCTGATTTAAGGCAGAAATTTTTAAAAGGGCTTATATAGTATAAAGACGGTTTATTTTCCGATGAAAGTAATAAACCTTAGTTTATTAACAATTTCGGAGGGTTAAGTATGGTAAATATTGAAGAACTGTTAACCTGTGATGCTGATAAACTTGACGAAATATCCACAGACATGGGAAAAGACGATATACCACAAATAATAGAATTATTAATGGAAAAGAATGATACAATTAGATATCGAGTATTCCTTTTATTACAAAATCGTTCTCTACATAATAATGATGTATATACTTTTTGGAATGTATTTTGTGAAAAACTGAAAAGTAAGAACTCATACCAGAGAAATATTGGACTTCATCTTATCGCAGACAACGTGAAATGGGATAAAGATAATAAATTCGATGAAATAATTGATGAATATTTATTACTATTACATGACGACAAACCTATCACAGTACGCCAATGTATTCAAGCATTAGGCAAAATAGTTCCCTATAAGATCCATCTACACAATAAAATTGCTAATAAAATTATGGGCATCAAATTGTCAGATGTTAGAGAAACAATGAGAAAGCAGATTCTACTAGATATATTAGGTGTTCTAATAGTAATAAGGAAATATCAGACTACTGATGAAATAGAAGAATATATTGCAAATGCTCTTACCGGTGGACTTCTCGATAAAAAAACCAAAAATAAAATCGAGAATATACTATAAAATCTTATAGTTTTTATGGAGGGAATTATAACCTAGAGCTTCTCAATTATAAATATGCTCGCACTATTAATTCAGATATATCACCTATTCAAAAACAAGAGATAATCAACGATATTGCAGATTATAAGTGCCATATTTTATATATTTCCCCAGAATCGTTATTAAGCAGGAGTGACTTGGAACAAATCATAGGCGATAGAACATTAGGTTTAATGATTATAGATGAAGCTCATATTGTGACAACATGGGGCAAACAATTTAGACCGGACTATTGGTATTTGGGAGATCATTTAGGAAAGATAAAAAAATTGCAGTTATATAAAAAAGGAATGGGATTTGTAATAGCAACTTTTACTGCAACTGCTATATACGGTGGCATAGAAAATATGTACGAGGAAACTATTGAAAGTTTAAAAATGATAGATCCCATAACATACATTGGTTTTATTAAAAGGGATGACATAACTATCAATATTGAAAAGGCGGAGCTGATAATGGGAAGAACAGAATATGAGCTAGAAAAGTTTGAACAATTAATTAATAAGATCGATTGCGCATTAATGTTAAATAAAAAAATGTTGATGTATTTCCCGACTGTAGCGCTTATAGAAAGGTTCTATCAGTATAGTAGCACTAGAGATTTAAACAAGTACATTTCGCGCTATCATGGGCAAATGAAATCCTATGAGAAGGAAGAGAATTATCAACGTTTTTTGAACAATGAAACGCCTATAATGCTGGCGACTAAAGCATTTGGAATGGGAATAGATATAGATGATATTGAAATAGTTGCCCATTTTGCTCCGACGGGTAATGTGTGTGACTATGTGCAGGAAATAGGCCGGGCTGCAAGAAAGCCAGACTTAAAAGGGGAAGCATATTATAAATTTATGAAAAATGATTTTAAACACATAAATAGGTTGCATGGTTTATCTATATTAAAAGAATATCAGTTAGTTGAAGTTATACGTAAAGTTTATGAGCTATACCAGGAAAATATTAGGGTTAATACAGGTAAGAGAATTACGAAAAAAAGAAATGAAATGTTAATTGATGCTGAGAGCTTTGCCCATATATTTGACAACCCATTCTATGATGTGGATGATGGTATTAATAAAGTAAAAACTGCCATGCTGCTGATCCAAAAGGATTTTGAAAGGATATTTTCATTTTCGCCTTTTCATGTAAGGCCGATTCCATTGTTTGAATCGGGATTTTTCAAGATTGATCCAATAACACAGAAAAATATAAAAAGTAAGTATGGAATGGTTTTACAAGAAGTAGACAGCAATATGAATATTTGTTCTGTAAACCTAAAAAATATTTGGGAACATAGTTTTAATTTCAAATATTCCTTTCCGAAATTCAAATATATGCTTTATTCGAAGGATGAAGAATTAAACTTTAATTTCAAAGAATATATAAAACCAGCTTTATGTATAGATATCAAGTTTGAAGACTATTATCTGCAGAAATATGAAAACTATATAGGTACATTGAAGACAATAATAAACAGATCTATACGAGAGGAAAGATTTTTCAACGTAAACGGAGAGGGTGGACTTATAGAAGAACTAATGAAGTTATTAAAAATAAATATTTTTAAAGCTAATCATGTTATAGAGACAATGTTATCAGCCATGTCAGTATATCAGAGAGATTACAGTAAGAGTATGTTCGGTAGAATTCTTATTCCTAAGCTTTTGAATTCTGGAGAAATGAAATATAGGTTTTCAAATAACGCATTAGGGTTTTTTAGATGGATTGATATTGGTTTTAAAAATATTTATGATAATATTCAGAATGGAACCTTATATATAGTGGATGAAAGCGGTAATGAAGGATTTAAAGAGAAGCTACATATTCTGGGTATTTTAGAATCTCTTAATGTATTAGTATTTAAAGCGCTTGGCGGTAGGAATAGTCAAATTTATATATATGTAAACCAAACTAAAACAATGAAAGAAATTATAGATAAACCATGGAGCTACAAGAATAGATTGTTAGAACTAATAGGTGAGAGACACCAAGTATCTACAGAAATGCTCACATATATATATGAAGGAGATTTTACAAATGAAGAGATATGGAACCTTATAGAAGATTATTTTTTAGGAATAATTCCCCAAAGCGTCGTGAAATCATACGAAAAAAAGAAGGAAAAAGTTAAGTTACAATTAACTACTTTATAAAAATCAAAAGAAAAGATATATGCAGATGGAGGATAATATGCTAACAGTAGAGCTAAGAAACAGGGTTGACAGGATCAGGGAACTTTTTGGACAGGGGGTATTACAAACCCTCTGGATGTTATAGAGCAGTTTACATATCTTTTATTTATCAAACAGTTGGATGAAGTCTCTAACATCTACTACCTGGGGCACACTTTTAATAATTTTCCTTTTAGCAATAATTTCTGTGAGCATTTGCTCACCCATAAGAAAATCTTACAATAGTCTACAGGTCTTTTACCAATGATATTTACGGAGATTTTCTTGAACAGCATATAATATTGATTTTAACAATAGGAGCATTATGTGTCTTCTTAATGACATTATTTACTTTTGCAGTGCCATATTCTCATCAAAAACAGGCAACAATAGTACATTTTTATAACAAAATGAATCAAGAAATACCGAAGGTTCGGGATTAGGGCTTGCTATTTCAAAAAGTCCGTAGAACTTCAAGTGAAAGCCTTGACATAGATATTGATGGCGATTTATTTATACTAACAGTTACATTTCATAAGGCATGATTGGTGAATCCATGGCAGTTATTGCAAAACGATATCTTAAGGATGGCTATACTGTTGAAGAAACAGCTAAAATTATTCAGCATCCAGTGGAATTTGTGAAAATGGTTAAGTCTACACTAGTTACAAATGCTCTTACTAGTGGACTACTTGATAAAAAAACCATAAATAAAATCGAGAGTATGCTATAAAGTTTTATAGTTTTTAGGGGGAAGTAGTTTGGAGAGTATTGAAGATAAGGTTGTAAAATCATTGGACGGAGAAGATAAAGAGTTGTATGATTTTGTTCCATATTTATTGCAGGATTTATGGGAGATCGGCTCATCACCTGAAGTAATCATTGATATGGTTAAAAAACATATTGGTGGAAGCAATATAAGTGTTTTGGATTTAGGTTGCGGGAAAGGTGCAGTTTCTGTTAAATTGGCAAAGGCAGTTAGATGTAAAGTCAAAGGGATTGATGCGGTAAAAGATTTTATTGATTATGCTAGAAACAAAGCAAAGGAGTATGCGGTAAATAATATTTGCCAATTTGAAGTGGGAGATATAAGAGAATGTCATGAGGGAAACTATGACCTTGTAATATTTGGTGCTTGCGGAGATGTTTTTGGCGATTTAGATGTAACAGTTGCAAAATTGAAGACAATGGTAAAGAATGGCGGATTTATAATAATCGATGATGCATTTCGTGAAGTTCATGAGAAAATTGATGGTTACTTAACACACGAAGAAGTCATCGATATTTTTATGAAAAGTAAACTTGAACTGATTGAAGAAGATATTGTAGCTAATGAAGACTTAAAAGAAATAAATGATGCCAATAACAGAAGTATTGCTCAAAGAGCCACAGAATTGAAGATGAAATATCCGGATAAAAGTTGGTTATTTGAAAATTATATAAGGAAGCAAATTGAAGTATGCAAAGTATTGGAAAATCAAGTGAAATGTGTAACATGGTTACTAAGGAAAGTAGAGTAATGACAATATTTTTAAGTTGAAAAAATGAAGGGAGGGAAAATTAAATGGTCAATATTGTCACCGTGACAAAGGAAAGCCTGGAACAGGAGCACATCTGCTGTGCCATAGCAAAGAACGATGACTGTCAGGTAAGGGCGAAAAAGTCCTGGTTGGCCGAGAGATTCGAAGATGGCCTTGTTTATAAGAAAGGTGACGTTAAGGGTAAATGCTTTATTGAATACATCCCTGCCGAAAAAGCCTGGTGCCCAATAAAGGCAGATGGCTATATGTTCATAAACTGCCTGTGGGTTTCCGGACGATTTAAAGGTCATGGCAACTCAAATCTACTGTTGGAGGAGTGTATTAAAGACAGCAAAGAAAAAGCTAAAAAAGGTCTGGTAGTTTTATCGGCGAAAAAGAAAATACCATACCTCTCAGATCCTAAGTATTTGCGCTATAAAGGCTTTCAATTGGCAGATACCGCTAAACCATGCTATGAATTAATGTATTTACCTTTTGATGACAATGCAGATAAACCTCGATTTAAAGATACAGTGAGGGAGCCCAAGATTTCAGAACAAGGATTTGTTCTTTATTACTCACATCAATGTCCCTTTACCGCCAAATACGTTCCTCTGATTGAAGGCATTGCCCATGCAAGAAATATACCTTTTAAATCAATTCGATTTGAGACTACTGAACAGGCTCAAAATGCGCCAGCTCCCTTTACTACATACAGTCTATTTTATAAGGGTGAATTTATAACAAACGAAATACTATCACATAAAAAATTTGAAAAAATGCTATTCAACATGCTGTAGGATTAAGGGATAGAATTTTTAATAAAGCAGCTATCACCGAAAAAAAGTTGGAAAAGCTGTGCGATAAGGCTCAGCTTTTTTTAATTATATATACTTGGGCTCTTGTATAAAATGTGAATTAATGACCAATTAATTGGAAAAAATTCATATATCCATCCATATATTTAATATTTCGGAGGTGATAGGATGTGTGAATTCTGCACCAAGCACGGTGAAGGGAAAAAGTGGTACGAAATCATGTGGAGAACTACTCACTAGAATTATTAAATGACCCAGGCCGTAGGACTTACATAGAGCAGTTCGTCCCCAGAGTGCGAAAAAGTTCCAAAGACAAATGCTATATAAACACCGAAAAATGTTACGGTTGCGGCCTTTGTAGGGTTGCCTGTAAAACACAAGCGATTGAGCTTTTCGACATAGAAAAAATTTTTGTTGTTTAGAGGAGGCAAATTGCGCCTTCTAAAGAAATTTCCATCAAACAGTTTTAAATTGTATAAAATTTCTATATTTTTTCCCATAAATGATGTCTAACGGAATCAAGAAATATCAGATAATACAGATAAAAACTTATCTCTAAAAGAAGGAATAATTATCTAAATAAAGAATAAAATAGAACTGTAAATAATGGAGTTCATATCAGTCGGAATTGATGACCTTCACTTTTTTTCTGGGCACTGGGGGTAGCGGTAGAAAGTGGTGCAACCGGCCGGCGGATTATCTCAGTCAATTGTTGAGGTAACATCGCCGTTTATTTTTTTATTGCCAGAATCCGGGAAAGACATGATAAGATGTCAGAAAATTAAAAAAATAGGGAACAAGGGAGGTGAATGATTGATAGGCAAATTTCAAAGAAAGGTGGTGTTAGTTCTAACAAAACCCTGCAGACTTGGCCAAAATATTAGAAGGTTAACACTAGAGTTTTGCGGCATCTTGAATCGGCAACCGTCTTTTAGCTAAAAATTGTAGGAGGTGACAATTTTGAATAGAAAAAGCGTTAAATTTGTAGTTAGTTTAATAATAGTTTTTACAATGCTGGTGGGGGCTATTATTCCTTCAGGGATAGCAGCTCCAAAAAACACTGTACTTGCCGACATAAGTAATCACTGGGCAAAGGATAAAATAAGCCAATGGGTCAATGGGGGCATTGTCAGTGGCTATCAAGATTCAACATTTAAACCCGATAACAATATAACGAGGGCAGAATTCATGGCTCTGGTCAATAGGTCCTTTGGCTTTAATAAAAAAGCTGCAACAGCGTTTAACGATGTTAACAGCAAGGATTGGTTTTACGATGAAGTGGCCAAAGCAATAGGTGCAGGGTACATTTCAGGTTATCCGGATGGAGCTGTGAGGCCCAATAAGGAAATAAGCCGTCAAGAAGCTGCTGTGGCATTGTGTAAAGCACTAAATCTTTCCGTCAAATTTCAAGCGCTAAACTTTACCGATGGAGACAGCATTCCCCCATGGAGCAGGGACTATATTGGCACACTAGCTGAAAAAGGTTACATGACGGGCTATCCCGACGGAAGCTTTAGACCGGAGCGTTTTATAAGCAGAGCGGAAACCATAACCATGTTGGACAAAGCTCTGGCAGGAGAGAAAGGTGAGTACTATTTACCGGGAGTTTACGGCCCCGAAGAAGGCATTCAAACCATTAAACAGGATCTTGTAATCAACGTACCAGGTATAACGCTTCGCAACATGATTATAGAGGGAAATCTCTATTTGGGTGAGGGTATAGCTGAAGGAGATATAACTTTAGAAAATGTTACGGTTAAGGGAAGCACGATTGTAAACGGTGGGGCAAATATTAAGCTTATTGACTTTACCTGTAAAGAAGTGGAAGTAAATAAAGGGGCAAGAAATGCCGTAATAGCTATATCAGGTGAGACAAAAGTCAAGAAATTAAACTTAAATAGCGGTGTTCATTTAAAAGGCAATGGAATTGACGAAGTAACAGTTCTAAATGATGACAAGGTAATTCTGGAGGGTAATTTTGCTAATGTCAACATAGGTGGCAATGGCAACTTGGAAGTGCTGAAAAATACCACCATCGATAATCTCCGGATAAACAAGGAATCCGATGTAGAACTAAAGGAAGGTTCCCGGGTTAAAGAGCTAACTGTAAATGCCCCTGCAAGGGTCAGCGGCAAAGGCATTATTGATAGGGCAAGGATTAATTCGAACGGTGCCGTGCTGGAAACTGCACCAAAGAGCTATACCCTCGCAACAGGCATTACTGCGGAGATTGCCGGAAAAAAGGTTAGGGCGTCACGGAGCAGCAGCAAGACCGTTAGGGTTACTGGTGTCACTCTTGACAGAGAAACCGTAACGCTCAGGGTATATGAGGAAGTTACCTTACAGGCCACTGTTTTGCCCTCTAATGCCAGCAACAAAGGTGTAACATGGACATCAAGAGATAGCAATGTAGCAGCTGTAGACAGCAGCGGGACCGTCAAAGCTTTGGCGGTAGGCGATACCATAATAACAGTTACAACAAATGATGGAGGCTACACTGCATCCTGTGCTGTTTACGCAATCGATACTCATATCGAGGAAATTAGCTCGGTTGTAATTAGCGGCAATGCTGTGGCAGGTGAAGAATTAAAGGCAATAGTGACACCTGCTGATGCAACGGTTGACATAAAGTGGCAGTGGGCAGATTCAGCAGCAGGGGAATATGAGGATATTGATGGAGCCACGGGGATAAGCTATAAATTGACTGAAGACGACCTGGGCAAGTGGATTAGAGTTAAAGTAATTGGCAAAGGATATTATACCGGTGAAAAGATAAGTGATGCCAAAGGTCCAGTAACGAAAATCGAGGAAGTTGACAAAAGTGCACTGCAGGCGGCAGTTGAAGCAGCTCTAGAAATAACTAATGATGATTATACGGATGAAAGCTGGTCAATATTCCAGACTGCCTTGGCACATGCTCAAGCCATATTAGCCAAAGGAACACCCAGCCAAGAGGAAATAGTCGTCGCTTATACACAATTACAAGCAGCCATGAATACCTTGACAAAGAAAGTAACGGTTAGTTTTGCCGTTATCAGCGGCGTACCGATTCCGGTGACCGGCGATCCATCAGGATGCTGCATTATCGATACCTTGCAGTATAGCGGGACAATAAGCTGGGATCCAGACCATGATGTATTTCAGGCAGGTACGATTTATACCGCAACCATCACATTGACGGCAAAAAGCGGCTATACCTTTAAGGGTGTGCCGGAAGACTTCTTCCAGGTACCTGGAGCAATTCACGTAACCAATGAGACAAATTCCGGTGTAGTTACGGCAATCTTTCCAAGAACTGAAGCCGAGCCCGTTGAAGGTCTGGTCCTGCACCTGGACGCTTCGGCTCTGAAATTGGAGGATGGAGCATCAGTTGAAACTTGGAAGGACTTGTCTGATACAGAAAATGTGGTAAGTCAGGATCAGGAGTCTAATCGCCCCAGATTCGTCAAAGATGGTTTAAACGGGAAACCGGTTGTAAGGTTCAACGGAGAAAATCAATATTTTGACCTCAGCTGGAATGTGGCCAACAACAGATTGACTGCTGATGAAATAACCCTTTTCATCGTTCTAAAGAGCGATAGTATGAATGACTCACAGACAGTTATGGGCAATTACGATGAAGCTGGCGCTGTTTGTGTTCACGTCAGCACGAATGAAAAGAAGTTGACCGCCACCGTTTCCAGTAGGTCCAATAGGATTAATTTTTCTGGTAGCACAGATTCACATATCGCAACCTATAAGGTTACTAAAACAGAGCACACAGCATATGTAGACGGTATCCAGACTTCAAAAGAGAACCTCACCGAAAGCATAAACTGGGGCAAGACTACCATAGGCAGAAACGGCGGCGAAATAGGTGGCAACATTTCAGAATGGTACTGGAAAGGTGATATTGCCGAAATTCGAATATATGACCGTGCCATGTCCGATGAGCAGCGGGAAGCTGTTGAAGAAGAGCTTCAAAGAAAATGGTTTGGCCTGTCGGAGCCTGAACCAATATGTGCAGTTCACTTCAGCCCGACTCCCAACCTCCGGGAAGGCTCTAACAAGGTGGCAGCCGATGCCGTTGTGGGAACCCTAACTGCCACCGATGGAATTGGTGATATTACCTACTCGTTGGTAAGTGGAGAAGGCGACATCCACAATAACTGCTTCAAGATTGAAGGCAACAATGTAAAGGTAAAGGATGAGGCTCTTAGCCAAGGCACCTACAGCTTCCGGGTAAGGGCAATAGACAGTAAAGGAAACCAAGTGGAAGGAACTTTCAGTATTACGGTATTGGAAGAGCAGGTACCCATTGAAGGTTTAGTCCTTCACCTGGATGCGTCTGCATTGAACTTACAGGACGGAGATTCCGTTGCAAGTTGGAATGACCTGTCAGGCAAAGGAAACGCTGTTACTCAGACTAATGCAAACTACCAGCCGGTATTTAGGGAAACAGCTTTTGATGGGCGACCAGCCGTGCAGTTTGACGGGGACGACCAGTACCTGAATCTTGATTGGGCAAATGGCACCCTGACTACGGATTCCATAACCATGTTTCTGGTTTTAGAAAACGGCAATATGATGGGTGGCTCACAGACGATTATGGGCAATTACGATCAAAAAGGCGAGCTGGTTATTCACAAGAGCGGGTCATCACCTTATCCGATAGCTGCAGGAGTATCTACTCCTATAAGAGATAATAGGATTAACTTTACCAGCGAAACTGGCCCCTATGTTTTGACGTACAAATATGACGATAGTTCCAGTGTTCATACCACCTACGTTAACGGTGTAGAGACCAACACAAAGACCTTAAGTGTCGACATTAACTGGACCAACACCACAATAGGCAAGAACGGCGGACCCACCAGTTCATCTGTCAGAGATTGGCACTGGCAGGGAGTTATTGCTGAAATACGAATATACGACCGTGCCTTGTCCGATGAGGAAAGGGAAGCTGTTGAAGAAGAGCTTCAAGGAAAATGGTTTGGAACACCAAACAATCCGGGAGAACCGGGCAGAGCATATGTATACTACAACCCTTATGAGGATGTAGAATGGGAGACATATGAACAATATAAAGCGAACTTTCATGCACATACGAATCAAAGCGATGGGAGTTTTACTCCGGATGAGGTAATTGACAAATATCATGGTGCAGGTTACAAAATACTGGCTTTGACTGACCATGATAGCTACGGATATAACGCTGATACCACTTGGCCATGGACAAAGTGGGATAGAAATCCTGAAGAATTAGGAATGTTGGCTATAGAGGGTAATGAACTTTCCAATACAGATCATATAGGCAGCCTCTTCAATGATTATGGCGGTCCACGTGCCGGTGAAGAAGAACTTGCACTACAGAAGGTGAGGGAAAGGAACGGATTAGCTATCATGCATCATCCGGGGCGATTCAATCAATCTGACGAGTGGTACGCAGATGTTTACAAAAGCTATCACCAAAATCCACTGGTTGGTATGGAAGTTCACAATCAAGGTGACAGATATAATGGAGACAGACAAAGGTGGGATAGAGTAAATGCATTAGTAATGCCGGAAGTAATAGTTTTCGGATACAGCAACGATGATATGCATTCAAAATCCCATCTATTCAGAAACTATCAGTTCATGCTCATGGAAGAATTAACTGAGGAAGATTTAAGGGAAGCCATGCTCAGCGGAGCTTTTTACTTTTGTTATGAACCCGGAGGAAGCGGGTTACAAGACCCTCCGGTCCCGAGAATTACCAGCATAGAAGTAACAGACAACGGAACTGATATAAAGATAACCGCTACCGCAGCAAACTCGATAACCTGGAAAAGCGACAAAGGGACAATAGCAAGCGGCCATTTCATCGACTTGGATGACATAAACACTGCTGATGCCAAATTTATCAGGGCTGAACTCAGCAATGATAAAGGCATAACATATACGCAGCCCTTTGTGCTGATGTATAGCTTAAATTAAAACAAAACAAATCAAACAGAGGAATAGCAATCACCCCTTCCACTTTATTCAGTGGGAGGGGTGATTTTTTTTAAGAAGGATAAACTTTTTCTTAATAAATTTTTAAGAAATCTCATCATAAATTCTTAAAAATTCTGTGCTATGATACTAATAGATGTTTTTAATAGATAAGGGGTGATGCTGTGTATAATATTCTTGTGGCAGAAGATGAAAAAGAAATAGCCGCTGCCATAGAGGTATACCTAAAGAACCAAAATTACGGTGTCTTTAAAGCATATAACGGAGAAGAAGCCTTGGAGACTTTCGTAAAACAGGAAATTCATCTGGTGTTGATGGATATCATGATGCCCAAAATGGACGGCATAGAAACTGTAATGAAACTAAGAGAAATCAGCAATGTTCCCATTATATTTCTCACAGCTAAATCAGAAGATGTAGATAAAATATTAGGCCTTGACATAGGAGCAGATGATTATATTACAAAACCTTTTAATCCGTTGGAATTAATTGCTAGAGTTAATTCTAATATCCGAAGATATACCAGCTATTCTTCAGCTTCAACAACAAACGACGATGTAATACAAATCGGCGGAATTGAGCTAGATGATTTGAAGAAACAGGTAACTGTAGATGGGAAGCCAATTAAACTTACGCCTTTAGAATATAAAATCCTTCATCTGCTGATGAAGAATCCAAACAGAGTGTTTTCCATAGAAGAAATTTATGAAAAGGTATGGCAGGAGCCGGCTTACAACCCAGATACTGTAACTGTCCATATACGCAGAATCAGAGAAAAAATAGAAATAAATCCTAAAGAACCAAAATACTTGAAGGTGGTGTGGGGAATTGGATACAAATTTGAAGGATAAGGACGAGGTTGGCAAAGAAATCGATATAAATCTAACAGCTAGCACCTGGGGCACCCTTTTAATACTCTTTGTTCTAGCAGTAGTTTCTGTCAGCCTGTACTCACCCATAAGAAATATGACAATAGGCTACAGGCCTTTTACCAGTGATAATTTCGGAGATGTTCTCCAACAGGAAATAATATTGATTTTAGCAATAGGAGCATTAAGTGTCTTCTTACTAACAATACTTACTTTTGCAGTACCATATTCTCATCAAAAAAAGGCAACAATGGTACAATTTTTTAACAAAATATACCTAGAAATAAAGTTTATACTTTGGCTTATGTTTTTCATGGTCTTTATTTTTGGCATAGGCCTTATAGGAAGCCTTGAACTTGAAAAAATAATTCATGAGATCAATTGGTACTTTTACACTATAGGGATACCTGTAACCTTTATATTCTATACTTTAATCTATCTAAGCTTAATAAACCTTAAACATATTCATTACACAGGTTTTGTAAATGAAATTATACACAATACATTGATAGGGAAGCTATGTGTATATGTAAATAAATACGTTAGTAATAGTGTTGCTCAGATAATTGATGTGGAAATTACCAAAAAACATAAAGAAAAGCTACTTTCACTATTATTAATAAATTTTGTTGTACTAATATTGATTAATTTAGTCGGTTCAGGTTTAGGAATACTATTGATTATAGGATATACCGTCTTACTGTTTAACTATGGAGTGGAACTTTTAGAGAAAGTGAGAGCTTTAAATGCAGCCAGCAGACAACTTTCTACAGGGAATTTTGATGTGACTTTACCGGAAGATATGGGTATATTAAGTTCTTTTGCGAAGAACTTAAACAATATCAAAGAGGGGTTTAAGGTAGCTGTGGAACAAGAGGTAAAAAGTCAAAACATGAAAACCCAGCTTATTTCTAATGTGTCTCACGATTTAAAGACACCCCTTACTTCGATTATTACTTATGTGGATTTGTTAAAAAAAGAGGATATAGACCAGGAAACCCTAAGGGAATATATAGATATACTCGATAGGAAATCCAAAAGACTTCAAGTGTTAATTGACGATTTATTTGAAGCCAGTAAAGCAAGTACAGGAGATATCGAACTTCATTTAGAAAACTTGGATGTAGTAGCCCTTTTAAGACAAACTCTAGGTGAAATGGAAGAAAAAATCAATCAAAGTACGCTGAAAATAAGAGTTAACCTTCCGGATCATAAAATAATCTGCAATTTAGACGGGGCAAGAACCTATCGAGTGTTTGAGAATATTTTAAGCAATATTCTCAAGTATTCTTTGCAAAATACCAGAGTCTATATAGATGCAGTAGAAGATGAAAAAAATGTAAGCCTAATATTTAAAAATATTTCTGCCTATGAGATGAACTTTGATCCTTCTGAGATAACCGAGCGCTTTATGCGAGCTGACCAATCAAGAAATACTGAAGGCTCGGGATTAGGGCTTGCTATCTCAAAAAGTCTCGTAGAACTTCAAGATGGCACCATTGACATTGATATTGATGGGGATTTATTTAAACTAACGGTGACATTTCCTAAGATATGATTTTAGTTTGAGGAGATAAATATAGAAATAGTATAATCGCCCCAAGGTGGTAAATGTATAGGTACATCCATTGGGGCGAATCTGTTTCCATTAAATGTGATTAATAATATTTGTTTTGAGTTGTAGATTAAAGCAATGGTTGAGAGGTCCTCGACCCTTGCCCAACTTGAGTTCAGCTTTTAGTGCTCCTGTTACATATTCTTTTGCATTTTTTATACTCTCGACAATGTTTAGACCCAATGCCAGGTTACATGCGATAGCTGATGAAAGAGTGCAGCCTGTCCCGTGAGTATTTGGATTTTCAATCCTTGGAGCTTCAAACCAATAAGTCCTTCCTTGAGTATAGAGCAAATCATCTGCATTGTCTTCAAGATGTCCGCCTTTTATAAGTACACTTCCTTTAGTTACCTTTGAGATTGTTTCAGCTGCCTTTTGCATATCTTCCTTGTTTTTTATGGAAAACCCCGCTAAGACTTCGGCTTCTGGAATATTAGGCGTTATTACTGTAGCCATAGAGAAGAGGTGTGTTTTCAATGCATTAATAGCATTTTCACTAAGCAACTTGCTGCCGCTGGTGGAAACCATAACAGGATCCACCACAATATTTGCTGCTTCGTATTGATTAAGTTTTTGTGCTATGGCTTCTATAATGTCAATATTTGATACCATGCCTATTTTCACTGCATCCGGTCTTATATCTTGAAAGATACAGTCCAGCTGATCGCCAACAAATTCAGGTGTTGATTCAAAAATACCGTAAACACCGGTCGTATTCTGAGCTGTAAGTGCAGTAATTGCACTCATTGCATACATTTTGTGGGCAGTTATGGTTTTAATATCAGCCTGGATTCCGGCACCGCCACTGCAGTCTGAACCTGCTATAGTCAATACTTTTCTCACAATATCATCTCCCAATCTTCAAAAGAATTAAGATAAATGTCTGCAATAGATATTATTTCTTTCTGATCTTCATAAGAGCTTTTATCATATACTGCTGCTACAGGAAAACCTGCAGCTTTGGCACTTTTTATGGCATGAAGGGCATCTTCAAATACAATTGTTTGGTGTATAGGAGTATTAAGTAATTCAAGGGCTTTCAGGAAAAACTCTGGAGTATCTTTTCCCATTCCTGCTTCTGAGCATGTTAGGATGAATTCAAAAAACTTTGCGGCACTTAGTCTATACAGAGCAGCTTTCGCAAGATTCTGTTCGGTAGCAGTAGCAATGCACATTCTCACATTGTTTATATAAAGTCTGTTAAGAAAAGGTAATACAGCAGTTTTAAGCGGTACTTTCAATCGATACTGGTTCTCAATAAAACCCATAATTTCTTTTATAATCTCATCCTCACTACCGGAAATGAAGTATTCCTTTTTCAAATACTCGGCTGATTGTTGAAGACTCATTGTTTTAAGTATTTGATCTATATTTTTCGGGGGATTAATGCCTTTTACTTTTAAATATTCTGATCCCAAGTGCTCCCAGAAAGGCATTGAGTCCAGCAAGGTACCGTCCAAGTCAAATATTGCTCCTTTATACTTCATGGCTTAACATCCTAGACGAAATCTGCCGCAGCTTTCTTACGGCAGCGGTTATATCCTCTTGGGCAAAAATTGCCGATACTACCGCAATACCATCAATGCCGCTCCCTGCAAGTTTGATGGCATTATCTTTGTGAATGCCGCCTATAGCCACTACTGGTATTGACACTGCCTTACAAATTTCCTTGAGGGTTTCAAAAGATACTGCTTCAGCATCAAGCTTGGTGGAAGTGGGGAATACAGTTCCAACACCAATGTAATCTGCGCCACTTTTCTCTGCCGAAATCGCTTGTTCTACTGTCTGCGCGGAAACGCCCAAAATCTTATCTGGACCAATGATTCTTCTTACATATTCTGCGTCCATATCATCTTGACCTATATGGACTCCATCTGCTCCAGAGGACATGGCAACTTCAACATTGTCATTGATTACATAAGGAATTTTATATTTATATGTTACACTTTTTACCTCTCTTGCAAGCTGAAGAAAAGAAGCATTATCAAGGTCCTTTTCACGTAATTGTAAAAAAGTTATTCCTGCTTTTATGGCTTCTTCAACCACATGGGTGAGAGAACGACCTTTCAGCCATGTGCGGTCGGTGACTGCATATAGCAGCATTGATGATTTATCTACTTTCAATTTTCATGCCTCCTTCAAAGACCTTTGCATCTAATTTACTTATGGCGTCGATGAGATAAGTGCGGTAGGAAGAAGTGCCACCGTCATACTTTTCTAATTTGTAGTAAGCCAGCTCGCCGGAAAGACCCATAGCACATACCGCTGCTGCAGTGGCATCCAAGAGATTAGCCGGATTTGCGGCACAATAAGCAGCAATTATAGCGGTTAACATACATCCTGTACCGGAAAACTTAGACATCATTTGATGGCCGTTGCGGATGATGTAAGCCTTATTTGAATCTGTCACGATATCGATAGCTCCTGTAATGGCAATTATAGCTTTCGTTTTTGCACTTAGCTCTTTAGCGAAAAATATTGTTTCATCAAGGTTTTTCTCCGTTACAGCATCGCTTACATCCGCATCTACTCCCTTAGTTGTTCCCTTGCCTCTGGAAACGGTCTTTATCTCTGAGATATTGCCTCTTATTACCGCAAACTTAACTTCTTCCAAAAGTTTAAAGGTGGTGTCAGTCCTAAGACTTGATGCACCTGCTCCAACTGGGTCAAGGACTACAGGATGAAAAAGCTCATTTGCCTTCTTGCCTGTCTTAAGCATTGTTGCAATTGTCCTTTCGTTAAGTGTTCCGATATTTATAACCAAGGCGTCGCATATAGCGGTTATTTCCACTGCATCATTCTCGTCGTCAGCCATAATTGGAGAAGCTCCACAGGCTAAAAGTGCATTTGCCACATCATTGACAGTGACATAATTTGTGATGCAGTGGATTAAAGGAGTTTTCTCATGAACATTTTTAAGGATATTCTCGAACATGCCAAAACCTCCAATAAAATTTTATTGATAGTTTATTAAGGGGTAATGTAGACCTGTGAAAGCTAAGAACCGCACCCGACAACTTTTTGTTTCATAATAAAAGGGAAGTGCCAAATAGGTACTTCCCTCAAATAATATTATTCAAAATTAATTCCCTACGTTGGCATTATCCAAATCAGGTAATAAGGGTCGAAGCTATACTCGCTTCCTCTCAGCCTGTTCACAAGCTCCCCTAAATATTTAATTTTTTTAAATCTTATCATATGTATACCTGGTTGTCAATTTTGATAAGTCCTCTGTGATAATGCTTTATTAAAATATGTTATGATTTTTTTCATTGTTAAACAATATGCTTTATGATATAATTTTTACTGTATATTAGTGCGATTTCACACTTTGTAGCGGAACTATTCATATTCTGTTTTCATTTTTAAAGGCTGTTCTTACACAGTCTTTCTTATTTGTCCTAATAGTTTATTAATAAAAACTCGTTAATTAATTATTTATATATTGTGTATAATACACATTGGAAAAAGATATCAAGACTTGGAAAAACAGGAGAGAGATTACATTGAAAACCCTTTTACCATACATGAGAAAATATTCAATTTACGCAATTTTATGTCCTATATTTATGATATTAGAAGTTTTAGGTGATATATGTATTCCTTATCTTATGTCTCGCATAGTGGATATAGGTATAGTAAACCGTGATATAAACTACATAGTTGAGGTAGGCCTTATTATGGTGGGGGCTGCATTACTAGCCATGCTCTTTGGAATTGTAAGTGCCCATTTTGGTGCAAGGGCAGGTTTTGGGTTTGCTGCAGAGATTAGGCAGCAGACATTTAAAAAAGTCCAAGATTTTTCTTTTGCAAATCTTGATCATTTCACTGTGTCATCACTTATAACTAGGCTTACAAATGATTGTAATACCATTGGACAAGTTACCATGATGAGTCTTCGCATGGCAGTGAGAGCACCTTTTTTAATGCTTTTTGCACTAATTATGGCCTTTAATATTAACGCATCATTGGCAAGGGTTTTTATGGTTGCAGTGCCACTTACAGCAGCTATAATAGGCATGATTTTGCCTAAAGCAAGACCGCTATTTCAAAAATTACAAACCCGTGTTGATAGGGTTAATGCAATAATTCAGGAGAACTTAACAGGTATTAGGGTCGTAAAGTCCTTTAATAGACAGAAGCATGAAGAGAAAAGATTTAAGGAGAGAAATGATGATTTAAAGAATACCGCACTTTACGCTATTTCTCTTGTTATAACGATTATGCCAATGCTAAATCTTATAATCTACTCTACTATTATTGCAGTGCTGTGGTTTGGCGGCAAGCAGATATCTGCCGGTACTATGGGTGAGGGGGAATTGATTTCCTTTATCACATATATTACTCAAGTTTTGATTTCATTAATGATGATTTCCTTTTTTTTCATGCAATTTCTTCGTGGATCGGCATCAGTTAGCAGGATTTTAGAGATATTAAGTACGACGTCTGAAATAAAGGAATCTGAACGACCTATAAAGAGATTGAAAGACGGTTCTGTCAGTTTCAATCATGTCAGTTTTTGCTATCCCGGAAGTCAAGAAACAACTTTAAAAGACATCAGCTTTAATATAGAATCCGGCGAAACTGTTGGAATTATAGGTTCTACAGGTTCATCGAAAACCACATTGGTACAGTTGATACCTAGACTCTACGATGTAACAGAAGGGCAAGTTAAAGTAGGAGGACTAGATGTAAGGGAATATGACATAAAAACATTGCGGGATAAAGTAGCGTTTGTACTTCAAAAGAATACGCTTTTTTCAGGCACAATCCGGGAAAATATGTTGTGGGGTAACGAAAATGCTACTGATGAGCAAATTATTAAAGCCTTAAAGCAGGCACAGGCTTGGGAATTTGTATCAAAATATGAAGACGGGTTAGACCACAGAGTAGAACAAGGTGGAGATAACTTTTCAGGGGGTCAAAAACAAAGACTTACCATAGCAAGAGCTTTGTTAAAGTCACCAAAGATTATTATACTTGATGACTCAACAAGTGCGGTAGACATGGCTACAGATGCCAAAATCCAACAGGTATTTAAAACAGAATTAAAAGACTTAACAACTATAATAATTGCACAAAGGATATCATCCATTCAATATGCTGATAAGATCCTTGTAATGCACCAGGGGAAAATAGAGTCAATGGGAGACCACGATACACTGATAACAACGTCACCCATATATAGAGAAATATACGAATCTCAGCGGAAAGGGGTGGCCATGTAATGAAATCCCAATATGGACATAAGCGGCTTCGTCCCAAAGATATAAAAAGCACATTGATTAGGCTGTTTAGATATTTTAGATTCAATAAAGTGGTATTTTTCAGTGGGATATTTTTTATAATAGTTTCGGCAGCTTCACAAGTAGCTGCAAATGGTATGTTAAGCCCAATTATTGATACGATTGTGAAGGGCAATGACACAACCCAAGTAATCAAGTACCTTCTTATAATGGGAGCAATTGTAATTATTATTTCCTTTAGCCAATATTTAGGCAATCTACTTATGGCAAGATTGGCACAACAAACTGTACACAGGATTCGTGAAGATATGTTTTCACACATGCAAAAGCTGCCCATTTCTTATTTTGACAAACAGTCCCATGGAGATTTAATGTCTACTTTCACCAATGATGTTGATATGCTTAACCAATCACTGGAACAAAGTGTGTCTCAAGTAATCGTGGCTGTTATTACTGTGGCAGGCTCTTTTACCATGATGTTCATCTTAAGTCCTTTACTTACATTTATAGTAATTCTAATGCTTGGGATAATGTTTGCATCGATAAAATATGTAGGCCGAAAGTCAGCGCAAAACTTCCGCTTTCAGCAAGCCGCTCTTGCTGATATGAATGGTTATATAGAAGAGATCATGTCTGGTCAAAAAGTTGTAAAGGTCTTTAACTATGAGAGCCGGGCAATTGCCCAGTTTCTAAAAAAGAATGAACAACTTCGCATAGCCAGCACACAAGCTTCTACTTATGGCGTAATGCTTATGCCTATCATGGGTAACCTGTCTTTTGTCATGTATGCCCTTGCGTCAATGATTGGTGCATTTTTAGTAATGAAAAATACAATGAGTGTGGGTAATATTGCAGCATTTTTGCAATACACAAGAACCATATCACGGCCAATTACCATGGTTTCAAATCAACTCAATACCCTGTTTGCAGCCTTGGCAGGAGCAGAACGAATCTTTAATGTTTTAGATGAAGAAATAGAAACAGATGAAGGTGATGTTGGCCTTGTCAAGGATGTGGAAGATGCGCCCTATTGGCGAGTTCCTAAGGAAAACGGTGAATATGAAAAGGTGCCACTTAGAGGTTTCATCACTTTTGAAAATGTAAACTTTGGTTATGTGCCAGGACAGAGAGTGCTTAATGAAATAAGTCTTTATGCAAAGCCCGGTCAGAAGATTGCTTTTGTAGGTTCGACCGGTGCAGGTAAAACAACTATAACAAATCTTATAAACAGGTTTTATGAGATAAATGAAGGCACTATACTTTTTGATGGAATAGATATTAAACGCATTAAAAAACAGGATTTAAGAAGTACCATGAGCATAGTGCTTCAGGATGTTCACTTGTTCGAGGGAACAATTGCAGATAATATTAGATATGGCAGACTTGATGCCACAGATGAGGAAGTAGTGGAAGCAGCGAAGCTTGCCAATGCCCATTACTTCATCAAAAACCTGCCTAAAGGTTATGATACCATGCTTACAATTGACGGTCAGAACCTTTCCCAAGGTGAACGCCAACTGCTTTCTATTGCAAGGGCAGCAGTTGCTGACCCCACCATACTAATACTTGATGAAGCAACATCATCTATAGATACAAGAACAGAAAAACTTATAGCAGAAGGTATGGATAAACTAATGGAGGGCAGAACTACATTTGTTATAGCACATCGCCTGTCTACCGTTCGCGATGCCAATGCAATTATGGTATTAGAACAAGGCGAAATAATAGAACGAGGAGACCATGAAACCTTGATGAAACAAAAGGGCCGTTACTATGCACTAAATACCGGTGCATTAGAATTAGAATAGGTGCAAAGGATAAAAAGCTAGAGACGAACTCCACTTAATAAGGTGGAGTTCGTCTCTAGCTTTTTATCTTAGTAGAATGAAGGATAGTTACATTAATTTTCCTAGAGAAGAGCGTGTGAAGTCCTGAAAAATTTTCCGCTATAGGCTTTTTATGTTTCACCTGTTATAATTGAATGCATGAAGGATTTGACATATCGTCTGAAAGGTGGCTGTGGAACATGAAATTTACAAAAGTTATCGCACTATCTATTATTGTTGCCTTTAATTTTTATGATACAAATACCTGTACAGGCAAATGAGGCAGAGGACATATTTGCCACCCCAACTATTGTCTTTGAAAATGGAACTGAGCTTTCCGTAGATTTGATTGATGAGAAAAGAGAACAAGGGAAAACAATAATTTATACGAGGAATTTTGGAGAGTATACCGAACCCTTTTCAGAAGATGCACATGAGATTGTTGTGGTAAATAACATAGTAACATATAAGAACACCAACGGAGAAAAAGGAACACATATTCCCCTTGACGGCTATGTTATCTCATATACTGGTGATAATACAAAGTTTATTGATGAAATTAATATAGGCGATGAAGCTATGCCTATTAACCTCGATATTCCAAGCTTACCTGATAAGTATTTTAAGTTTGGTGACTTAACCGTGCCCATAGATAATATCAATTCACCAAGAGATGCCAATCACATAGTACTTTATGACCCGTCTTACGGTGAATCTACTAAGACAAATGCATGGGGAATGGAATTGACGGTAATTGGCGGTGTCATTTCCCATATAGTCGATATAAAAAATGAAAATGGAGAATTAGTAAATAACAATTCGTCCATACCGCCTGATGGAAAAGTCATATCAATACATTCCGGAAATCCCTTCTACACTGTGCTGCGTGAAAGTGTGAACCTGGGCGATACAGTTACAATTGCTGTTGATAATATAAAACCCTATAGTGCGGCAAAGATAACATACGATGCATATAACCCCATGTCTATTGAGGATAATCCTTTAGCCTGGGATGAGGAAAAAGGAGAGCCTTATGATAGTTTTAGAGGTCCTGACCAGATAATAATCTATGATTCAAGTTATGGCGACCGTTCCGGGACAAATCCATACGGCTATGAGGTGGCGGTGGGCAGTCATGGTAAAATAATTCATATAGGCGGAAATGATTTACAAATCCCTGATGGCGGGTTCGTCATATCTGGTCACGGCTTGAAGGCTGCATGGCTTCAAAAATATGCTCGTTTAGGTTCGATGGTGATGCTAAACAAGGAAAAAAGCGAAATAAGGATGGTCTTTACGCCAGACTCATATGTTGATATGGCCATGTTCAGTATAAATGCTGCTCAAGACAGTCTGAATTTGGCAAGAGCTCAATATATGGATATTGATTATGAAAAGGTAGAGAAGGTTATCGATTTAGCCAAATCCAAAATGGACCATGTTCATTCCTTCCTAGATCAAAGCAAATACAGAGAACTTATAAAAGCGGTAAATGATATACAAAATGCTACAGACCAAGCATATTATATGACCTTTGAATCCCCAAAGGTGGAAAACAGAGCGGTATGGCACAGACCTCGAGAGAAAAATATTGATGAAGTAAAAAAGCAGCTTGATATGCTTAAAGATACAAATATAAACACTATATATCTTGAAACATACTGGAACGGATACAGTATATATCCTACAGACAATGGGATTATGGAACATAACCCCATGTATAATGGCTTTGATGTACTGGATGCTTTTATAAAAGAAGCCCGTGTAAGGGGAATAGAGGTCCATGCATGGGTTGAAGATTTCTTGGTAGGTCATAATGTAGCAGAAAAAAAGCCTGAATGGATGGTTGTGAGCAGAAAAGGTGATAAATATTTTACAGATAGTGCAGGGATTAAGTATTATTTCATGAATCCTGCTTTGCCTGAAGTGGGGGATTTTTTATCAGAGCTATACAAAGAGCTGGTAAAAAATTATGACATTGACGGTATACAGTTTGACTATTTGAGATACCCCGAATCAGGGGATTACTCCAATGATTTTGGTTATGACTCATATACAAGACAACTTTTCAAAAATTTCACAGGTACAGATCCCATATTACTAAATGTAGAAGATGAGTTGTGGCAAGAATGGTGTGACTTTAGGGAAAATGTAATCAATACCTTTGCCTACAGAATTATTACAGAAGTAAAGTCTTTAAAACCAGATATACAAATATCGACAGATGTATGGCCTGACTATGACAACACAATCAAAGATACCTTCCAAAACCCAAAAAATTGGACAACCCGGGATTACCTGAATATCATAATACCCATGTCCTATTATCTTAATGAACAACCGGTTATGGAAGACATATTAAATACACAAGCCTTTGCAAAAGGCCATGCTCTGATAAATGTGGGGCTTGCTACAATAACGCAAGTCGATACTAAAATACTCTTAAAGCAGATTGCAGCTGCAAGAGCTGCAGCTGCAAACGGGGTAGCTATCTTTGAGTCCCAGACCCTTTTAAGTGGGCGTTATGATACCGCATTAAAATGTGGTGCCTTCACGACCCCTGCAGTTACAACCAAAGCCCCTGAGGAATCGATAAATGTCATTCTTGCTGAGATTATTAGAAAGATAGATGACATATATCTAAAATATGGCGGCATGACAAATGCAGAAGCCCAAAAATACAAAAAACTAATAAAGAATATCAAAGTTGACTTAAAAGATAGTAAAAATGTGGCAAGGAGCGCTCAATTACTAAAAGATGACTTTGAAGATTTAATTGATACCATAGACAAAGATAAAAACTTAAATGAACAAGTGGCAAAAAGGATCACTAAAGACCTTATTTCTACAATCAATATAGTGGATGAGCATATTTCAAACGAAAGATTTATGGCAAATCATAAAGTTAAAGAATTTCAAGTAGAATTATCTTTAAAGGAGCTAAAAAAGCGAAAAGAAGCATCTTTAAAGATAAGAGCGGTATTTGATGATACGATTATGTATCTTGATAGTTCACAATATAAGATAAACATTAGTCATCCAAAAGTAGCTAGTATTGATAGAAATATGCTTAAAATTGACAAGAAGGGGAAGGCAAATATAACGATTGAAATCTTGGATACCTTTAATTATAGCTTTGCCAAAGGTGTAAATAACAAAATAAGATTTACTGTTAATAGAAAGAATGAAGATGTAGTTGCAAGTTCAGATTTTATCAAGTTAAAAGCATCGGATGTTACTGATACCCAAGCCACTCTTACTTTGAGCGGGATAGTTGTTGATTCAGACATTGTTGGCTATACCATTTATCGTAACGGTAAAAAAATAGCCAAGGTTTTTAATAATATCTTTGTTGATAATGATTTAAAACCTGATTCGGTATATTTTTATGAGGTATATGGATTTAACACTTCTGGAAGGACAATATACAAGAGCAATCAAACAACGATTAGGACAAAACACCCAAAAACCTATTAGAAGCTATCAAGGCATATCAGAACAAAATGTAAGATACTTTATTATATATTTATTTTTTCGTAGGCAAAATCAGGTTAAGACTGAGCAACCGATATTGGAAAAACTTATATGAGACTAGGAAAAAAGATATTTCAAAAAGAAGGGAGATACAATGAAAATTAATTTGAACAGAGTAATAAAGGATATTGAAATCTTAAGTACTTTCAATGCTACTCCAGGCAGTGGGGTAACCAGACTTAGTTACACAAAAGAGGATAAAATGGCTAGAAACTATATTATAGAACAGATGAAGGCCATAGGACTTAAAGTATGGGAAGATGGTTATGCTAACTTATTTGGACGTAGAGAAGGTAAATATACCAATTTACCTGTCATAAGGATTGGTTCCCATTATGATACAGTAATAAATGGTGGTTCTTTTGATGGTTGCCGGAGTGGTATCTGCACTTGAGCTACTTAGAATTATGAAGGAAAACAACATTGATAATTACTATCCTGTAGAAATAGCAGTTATGAATAATGAAGAAGGGGTTCGTTTCGGGATTCCTGTTTCCAATTCCCGTGCTATGGTAGGTTTAATTGAAGAAGGAGAATTGGATAATATCAAAGATAAAGATGGAATTAGTTTAAGGAAAGCCATAATAGATTTTGGGATAACCCCTAATTTAGCAAATGCAAAAAGAACTAAAAACTCCATAAAAGCTTTTATTGAACTTCATATTGAGCAAGGACCAGTTCTCGAACACAACAATAAAAAGGTAGGCATAGAAGAGACCATTGTTGGATTTCATAAGTACAGTGTAAAATTTATGGGACAATCTGGACATGCGGGGACAACTCCTATGGCGAATAGAAAAGATGCATTAGTGGCAGCATCCGAATTTATCCTTGCTGTTAATAATGTTGTAAAAGAAGTTGGTTTAGGGACCGTAGGTACGGTAGGAGAACTTAATTTGACACCAAATGCATCTAACGTTATACCAAATTACGTTCAACTGTCAGTAGATATTAGGTCGACGGAAAATGATAATTTACAAAAATCGTATGAAAAATTAGTAAAAGAAATAGAAACTATTAAAAAACAAAGAAATGTAGATATAGAAATGAAAAGGACGCTAAGAATTGATCCTGTATATATGTCCAAAGAAATGATAGATATAATGGAATGTATCGCTAATAAGCTAAATTTACCCTACATGAGGATGAATAGTGGAGCTATTCATGATGCGATGGTTATGGCAAATATAGCTCCTGCTGCCATGATATTTGTACCTAGTAAAGGGGGACTTAGTCACCACCCAGATGAGTGGACCGAGTACATTGATTTAAAAAGAGGTATTGAACTAATGTTATATACTCTATTGGAACTCTGTAAAAGAGGATGAGCATAATGAAATGTCCGTATCGGTTTTTGTTTTTTTCGCATGTATTTGTAGGTATAGGAGCCATAGGTGGAGGATTGGCGGCTATTTTAAATCCTCAAGAACCACTTGGAGTATCGGCGGAATTATTAAAGAATTCTCCTTTTCCCAATTATCTCATACCAGGAGTCATTCTATTTACCATTATTGGTCTTGGTAATATTTTCAGTACTGTCACACTTTATTTCAAGTCAAAATTTCAAGAATATATAAGCAGTATTTTTAGTTGGGCTTTAGTTATTTGGATTATTGTCCAATGCATAATGATTAATACAATTCATTTTTTGCATATACTATACTTTTTTATCGGAATATTTGAAGTAGTTTTGTCTACATTTATTTTGTTTGAGCAAAACCTATATCCGACAAATCTTATTAGCAATTTTTATCAAAAAACAAAGGGGATTAATAATAAATAAGGGTGATTATGTATTTTACTTAAATCAATAATATGAATTGCTATAGATTGTAGTTTATAAAAAATAGAAAGGCCCCTTAAAAGGAGCCAAATAACTACATTAAAACTACAACGGCTATAATAGTTGATGCTGCTAGACCAGTAATAACTGGAACAAAATTCTTACGTACCAAATCCATTACTGGAACACCTACAATACCTGCTACTGCTACCAGCGAAGACCAAGCTACGATAGTTCCACCGCCGGACCATACCGAACCCATTTGCCCGACAGCTCCTAAAACTGCTGCTATCTTTGTATTGCCTCCTGCTATAGCACCTGCTAAAGTTCCGGTCATTGGAAGACCCACAAAACCCGAACCATCAAGACCAGCTATCATCCCAACTAACAGTATACCAAAAGCCGCAATAAAGCCATTTGCAGGTATAGAAGCAGCTAGCATTTGACCCATATCAAAGAGGTAACCAGGGGCACCTTCACCCAAAATGCGTACTGAAGTTTCAGTCCCTCCAAGGTAAAAGAATCCTGCTATAGGAATAATAGGACCCATAACCTTGAAGGCAAATACAAATCCATCTGCTATATAGTCGCATATTTTATCAAGACCATCATTTTTATGAACAAGAAGTGATGCTATTGTTGTGATTAATACTGCTGTTCCTCCCAGTAAAGCAGAAGCATCTCCACCTTTTAGCTGAAAACGCGACATAGCGATAACAACAAAGGTCATAGCAACTATTACTATCAGTACCAAAACACCGGCATACTTTGTTCCCTTAAGATTAGTTTCTTCGTTGTTATTTGTATCTTCCGCCGAGGCTGCAATGTTATCTAGTGAAGGTTTTTTTATCTCATGGCGTGTCATAAGATACCCTATTACTATTGCGATCACACCAGTAATTATGGATAAAATGCCTCCGTATCTTGTAGCTAATGCTACAGGAATACCAGCTGATTTTGCTGTAAGTCCAGGAGCACCCTGAATAATCACATCTCCTGAAAGGGCCATTCCCTGTCCTGCAAAGGCTAAGGCCATTGCTCCAAGCATCGGAGGTAGACCTGCTTTAACCGCTGCCGGCACCAATAGTGCACCTATAAGTGGAACTGCGGGTGTAGGCCAGAAAAACAGCGAAATCAAATATGTTGATATAATCAATGCTAAATAACTTACAGCAGGAGAAATCATTAGTTTCTTTAGGGGCTTGACCATAAGTTGGTCAGCTCCAGTTATGCTGATGGATTTTAGCATCATAACCATAAAAGCAATAATTAGAAATATACTGAATAAGTCCTGTCCTGCAACAAGGCTGGCATTGAATATAGTTAAAATACCACTCATGAAGTTGTTACTAAAAAGCCACCCTATAATAAATGTAAAGATTATTGCAGGAATAACTACATTACGGCGAAACAACATTGCTACAATAACTGAAAGTATTCCAATTACATATACCCAATGTGATAAAGTCATCGTTATTCCCTCCTCATTTCTACATTAAAGTGATTTTGTAAATATTAGTTACCTTCAAAGTTAGGATTTTTAGGCGTCGAGACATATTATACAAGAGGAAATTTGATAAAACAACAGGTAATGTTTACATGTTTTTAAATTTTCAGATAAATATTGGATAAATAGATAACAAATTTTATACTTTGTATATGCGTTTACAGAACAGACTCCTATTAATGTTAAACCGAGGGAAGACCTATATAGTATGGGATTTGGCTAGATGTGGGGGCGGTCTTTGACCACCGGTATCCGACAATTCTAATAATGTAAAAATTTTGGGTATGAAAGCATAAGACTTAATAAACAAAATATTGGAAAATGGAACTATTTAAAAATAGTAACGTCTAGAAGGGCGAGGGGGAATTTAGCGTGAAAAAGTTAATAGCAAGCATACTTCTGACTGTCTTTATAGTTTGTTGTTCCGCTGTAGTTTTTGGCAATTCCGGGCCAACTTATTGGGAAGGGTATCCATCCTCAGATGTAATGTTAGTTGAAGAAAACTCTCCAATCACAGTAAAAAATGAAGACTTGGTTTTCGATTTTTCTGATTACGAATTAGGTCATACTATCAGTGGTAGAGTCACTGCTACTTATAATATGATGAACCCAACAGATAAACAACTATCAGTGCAAATGGCCTTTCCTTTTGTAGCAAGAGTTGGTGAGCTTTCATCAGATGATGTTGTTATTACCGTGGACGGTACTCCTTTGCCTTACGATATATATATTGGTGATACAGTTAATAGCTATGGAGTTTCTGCAGAGGATAGGGAAGCAAGTTTTGATTTTAAAAATATTGTAAATACCATTACAAAGGAAGCTTACAAAGCGGAAAGCTTTACGGAAAATGAAAAAGGCAAGCTATATTCAATTTATGTAAATCCGACTACCGACCAAAGTATAAACTTTGCGCTAGATTTTAATTTTGATTTTAACAAAACTAAGGTTTTGACATACGGTTTTAACCGGTATGAGAGGGATGGAAATTACACTAGAATTGCTGCTTGGTGTTATGAACCTGAAGTTTTACAAGTTTATGTCTTAGGTGAAGATATAAATTTTAATATAAATGCTTATACAGATGGAGAACTGAGCAAAAAAACTGATTTATTTACCTTTGAAATAGATACAAAAGAAGTAGAACTGAGACCATATTTGATAAATTTTATAAAGAACAATCGACACGGCCAGAATACAGATATGTTTTCCGATAATCAATTATATAATGTATATGCTAAAGCCCTTGATAGACAGATGGATTTAGGCTTTACTTCTGGGGAAGACTTATTGGGACAGGAATACTCCCAACGGATTTTAACACTTGTTTACACTGTTGAGTTTCCTGCAAATAGTGAAAAAGAGGTAAGTGTAAGTTGTAAAACATCTGGAACAATGGATAGACGAGAAACAAAAAGCCCTCTATATACCTTTGAATACATCTTGAATCCCGCTGAGAATTGGAGGGATTTCAAAAATCTACACATAGAAATTGTCCCACCACGAGAAGCCCCACATATCGTAAAAAGTAGTATTCAATTTACAAAAGGAGAAGATAATGCCTATACAGCAACTTTGTATGAGCTCCCTGATGAAGACCTGTCTTTTACCCTTTATGCTCATGAGAAAATTACATTTTTTGATAAAATTGAGGCGAGATTAAAGAGAAGTTTAATGTATTTTGCTTTCTTTAGGATCTTTGCATTACCAATTATAATTATTGGCATAATTATAGTTCTGATAAGAAAAAGAGGTAAGGAGATTAGAAAATGAAACCAGTTAAATTATACAATGTCATTTTCCCCATTTGGTTCTTACTGTTTTTCCCTCCTGTGATACTTATAACTTTGGCTGGCAATTTTATTATAGATTCACTGGTGATATTCGCCTGTTATTATATTTTTAAGCTAGCTGATACAATAACAAGCAACAAAACTTTTTATAAAGAGAGTATATGGAATGTATGGATTTTTGGCTTTTTATCAGATCTAATAGGCGGCGCAATATTATTTATAACAGGTATCCTGGGTGATTCTATAGGAATACCTTATGAAATATCTTCAGCAATAAACTTTGATCCCTTTAGTCATCCAACAGCAGTTGCCATAATAGTAATTGCCATGATAGTATCAGCAGTATTCATTTTCCTATTTAATTATAAAGTAACTTTTCGAAAACTATTAACAGAGAGACAACAAAGATTAAAAGTGGCACTAACCATTGCAATTGTTACAATGCCTTGGACATTTCTACTCCCGACAAAGTGGTTTTACCGCGGTTTTTAATCATGAAGTGCAGGATTACATATGCGTATTAAATATTAATAAATAGGAAAAGATTGTTATAGTAATAATATGCCAGACTCATATTATTTGGAGTGATACCAATGTGTGAATTCTGCACTAAACATGGTGAAGGGAAAAAGTGGTACGAAATTATGGAGCACTATTCAAGAGAATTATTGAATGATCCAGACCGAAAAACATACATTCAACGGTTTGTTCCCAGCATTCGAAATAATGCTAAAAACAATTTACGCAGATTAGAATGGGTAAAAAAGAGGGCACCAATTGCCCATCGCTTTATAAGGAAGATGGCAACTGCCAATTTGAAGAAATATCATTTCGGTCAAGTCGTTCCCCTTGAAGATGCTGAAAGAATAGTAGAAATGGTCCAGTCAGTTACGCGAATAGCATGTATATGCCGAAGTGTCCTTGCCGGAAAAAATGATGCGAGATACTGCTTGCTCCTGGGGATAGACCCTACAGGTTTATGTGATGATTGGCCTGAATTAAAGGCTGGTTTAGAAATACTTACTTCTTCTGATGCTAAAAGAATTCTAAGAGATTTTGATAAACAAGGGCTGGTTCATTCCATATGGACCTTTAAAACTCCCTTTATAGGAGCAATATGCAATTGTGATGGTGACTGTTTGGCCTATAGGTTTCAAATAGGCTCTGACCTTGTTGAACTAATGTTTAGAGCTGAGTATATCGCTCGTGTAGAAATGGATTTATGCACAGGATGTCGGAGTTGCATGAGTTCTTGTCAATTCGATGCAATAGAATACAGCGATGCCAAATGCTATATAAACCCTCAAAAATGTTACGGTTGTGGGGTGTGTCGAGCTGCCTGTAAAAATCAAGCAATTAAACTTTACGATTTAGATGGAGATGCTATTAGTAATGGAGAAGAAGAAAGCATAAAAGAAGATTCGCTTTTTCCACTGGAAACGCTCAATTGAAGATAAACCCTTGGTTAAATAGTCGACGCTTATGACATTAATAAGATCACCCCTCCCAATTAATTAATGGGAGGGGTCATGTTTTATACTTCAGATTGTGACGGATTTTCATTTTCCCTCAGCGGGAAAACGCTTTTGTTAACTATCAACGCTATTATTATTCCTATAAAGGTATCTATGACTCTATCTAGAGCATACAAATAGGGTGATTTTTCACTAACCCCGATTATGATAGCAAGTACCACAATACTGGATATTACTGATGCATCACTTTTATTCAAGATATTACAAAGATATATCACAATTAATACACCTATACCAGCTATTATTGCTTGGGAGGCCAAGAATTTGAAGCGGTTTTCTATTAGTAAAAAGGTCAAACCCACAATACCCCCTAAAAGTGTGCCTATGAATCTATCCACACCTTCCTTATAAGAATAATGTACCGTCTCCTTCATGCAAATAATGGCAGTTGAGCAAGCAAACAGGGGATTAGGTCTGCCTATCAGTTCAAATAGAAGTATACAAAAAAATACAGAAAGAGCAGTTTTAATATTTCTAAGGCCAGGTTTGGGAATATTTATATTATTATCTGATGACATAAACTAGTCACCTCTCGAAAGATGATGATCTAGGAACAAACATAATAAAGGTGTACTATTAAATTCTACTCCTCGCTTTGGAAATAAAAGACGGGAAAGCCTTCAAAAAAGGAAGTCGTAATAACTTCAAACTTGAATAAAGGCTTTCTAAAATATCATAAAGGTAGTTTTATCTGTTACTCGCCTAAAAGTATCTCTATTTCATATTCATCAAGTTTTTCTTGAATCCAAGCATTATAGGCAGCAGGTATTTTTTCTTCAAACAGTATTTTTTCTATTTCGCTTCTTTGCTCTCTTCATAAGTCGCTTCCCTTGCCGGTTTTTTATCTTCTACTTTGATGATGTGATAACCAAAATCTGTTCTTACAGGGTCACTTATTTTACGCCTGGTTCTAATGAGAAAGCAACCTCATCGAATTCCGGAACCATCTGCCCTCTTACGCAAAATATCCCAAATCCCCACCCTGCTCATTGTTACTCGTATCAGCAGAGTATTCCTTAGCCATCTGGGCAAAATCTTCACCTGCATGTAACTTGTCCCTAACTTCTCTAGCCTTATCCTCACTATCAAGCAAGATGTGACTGGCCTTTACTTGTTCCTTCTCATCAAACCTTTCTCTATTTGTTTCAAAGTAGGCTTTCATTTCATCTTCTTCCACTGTTATTTCATGTTCAAGAAGCTTCATGATATTTAAATTCGTCTCTATATTGCTCTTAATATCATCCAATGAGTAGCCATACATTTTAAGATACTGTTCAAATGCTTCCTGACCTCCATATTGATCTGCCATCACGTCTATTTCCTTTTGCAAATCTTCATCTGTAACTTTAATATCTTGGCTTTTGGCTTCTAGCTCAACAATTTTGTTTGCAATCAAGTGGTTCAGTGCTGTGCGGCCGTTTTCGTTAACTAAATAATCATACAGCGCATCTTTCGTAATCACTTCACCATTTACTCGGGCGACTACACTATCTTCCTGCATCATTCGATGATGCATCTGTACCACAAGCAGCTAAAGCCGCCATCAGCACTAAAGAAATAACTATAATTATAGCTAAAGGCCTCTTCTGTTTTTAATAAAATTTTCCTCACCCTTTTTATAAATAATTTTCTACTTACCTAAGTGTAACAGTTTTTTGCTATCTGTGCTATAGATTATTTATTATTTTATTATCTTTTTTACGTTAATCAACAATATACTACCTGTATAACAAAGCAAATGAAATTATAGAAATTAAAGGCAATGAGCTATTTAATAACGAAATATAGCCTTAGCGCAAATAATTCTTCTGATAATCCTAAAGAGATTTTATGAACTTATCTGGAGGTTTGGGGAAATAAAAACCGAAAAATGTTGAATTTACATATTTAATTCTATAATATAGAAATAACATCTTTAAATGTTGTTCCATAAATCACAAAGGGACTCTTAAAAGAAAATCTGTATTATTTTTTAAGCTAGATAAAGAGGTGATAGTGGCACAAATGTAATTAAAGGATGTATATACCTAATTAACCATGAGAATTTATAAAGAAATGGATTAACAATAACATTTAAAAAGGTATAACTATAAAAAAGGGAGGAGTTACATGAGTAAGAAAAGTATTTTTACAATGAATACGACCAAGAAAATCGTTTCAGTGTACTTGTTGGTAACAATTTTGTTGGTAGCATCTATTTGTATGCAAGTGTACTATGGTTACAGCACTTTGATTGAAGAACATACTTATTATCTTTTAAACAGTAATACAAGATTTGCTTTAGAACTTATAAATTCTAAATATGATGGTCCCTGGAATATAAAAGGGGATAAGCTATATAAGGGTAATACCCTATTTAATGAAAATTATGATATAGTTGATGAAATAAAGGAACTTGTAGATGCTGAAGTTACAATACTTATGGGGGATACAAGAATTGCTACAACTATTGCTATAGATGGGGAAAGACAAGTAGGTACAAAGGCTTCTGCACAGGTCATAGAAGAAACAATAAATAAGGGCAATGAATACATTGGAAAAGCTGATGTATTAGGTATAGAACATATTACGAAATATGTACCATTAAAAGATAACAGTGGACAAGCAATTGGTATGTTCTTTATAGGTGTTCCTCAAAATATTATATTCAATGTAATAATCAATTCGATTTATAAAATTCTTTTAATGTCTTTAATATTAGTCATAATAGGAACTATACTCTACAATGTGTTAATAAAAATAAATATTGTCAAACCCTTAGTGATGACAAAGGAATATTTAAAAGTAACTGCATTAGGTGATTTTACTATAGATATTCCTGCTAAATATCTCCAAAATAAGGACGAAATTGGAGAGATGACAACTGCCTTAAAAGATATGCAAAACTCAATGAAGAAAATCGCGCTGGATCTAAGTGATAGATCAAAAGAAATAAATATAAATTCAGAAGAATTAGCTGCGACATCTGAAGAAATATCGGCGTCCTCACAGGAGTTAGCATCAACCATGCAAGAGGTGGCACATGGGACGACTAGTCAGGCACTAGATTTAAGAGATATCGCCAATGCAATGAATGATGTAAGTAATAGTATTGAAAATGCATACAAAATTTTGAAAAATGTTTCAGACGAAACTAAAAATACCGCATTGAAAGCTGATATAGGAAAAAAAGAAATAGATAAACTGGCTAAATTTATAGAAGATATAAGAAAAGCCTTTGAAATAGTATTTAATAAAATAGAAATACTGACAGATTCGGTTACAGAAATAGGTGGCATAACAGAAATCATATCAGCAATATCGGAACAAACAAACCTTCTTGCACTAAATGCAGCAATTGAGGCCGCAAGGGTTGGAGAACACGGCAAGGGATTTGCAGTGGTGGCCGAAGAAATAAGAAAGTTGGCTGAAGAATCAAGACAGTCTACAGAAAAAATTACAAATTTGATAACTTCTACCGCAAAAGATACAGATGAAGTTATTAGTACATCAAATGATGTGAAAGGTCTTGTAAATGAACAGGCAGACATTGTAAACAAAACATTAGAATCCTTTGAAGACATATTGATATCCATAGAAAAAACCGCTCCTTATATTGATGAAATACATAAGTCTATGCAGGGGATTGTAGATAAAAAGGATATTGTAGTAGAAAAAGTTGAAAGCGCAAGTGCCATAGCAGAACAAAATTCAGCTGCAACAGAGGAGATAGCAGCATCCTCAGAAGAACTCACCGCATCTTCACAGGAAGTGGCATCTACAGCCCAAAATTTAAAAGCTGTAGCAGAAGGATTAATGAAATTTGCCAGTAGGTTTAAATTTTAATTCGAATGAGGGCAATACGAATTATTCTATTGCCCTTTAACGGCTTTGTACAAAGGAAATCAAGGAACATTTCTACCGGTTTTACGTCTATAAGAGTAAAATGCGGAAGGAGTGTTTTTGTAGTGCTAAATAGAAATATTGTATTATTAGCAGCAATCTTTTTACTATTAGTGTCAGTCATAGGGTGTAGTAATAGCTCACAAGATAGTGTAGGGATACGTGGGGAAATAACGAAAATAACCTTGAGTGAAGATAATAGAATAACAAGCATATTAGTTGAAGGCGAGGTGGAAAGCGACACTGTCTATGACAAGGCGTCAGTTAGGATAGTTGAAGATACTGTGATTCTTGATAATTCTGGTCAAGATGTATCCCTACAAGAGTTAAGACAAGGAATGAAAGTCGAAGTTGTTTTCCAGGGGGCTGTAGCTGAGTCCTACCCGGTGCAGGGAAATGCAAAGGCAATAAGGGTTATACAGTGATTAGCAGAACTTTATATTATTTTAAGCATAATAGCATGTCAGACATTTGATACCTTTTTATAAGGTTAAAACATACAAGGAGTTTTCCAATTTATGTAGAAATTAATTGAGTAATATTTTACATATCAGACTTTTAATATAATATGTAAGGCAAAAATCAAAACTTTTCTAAGGATGGAGAGTATTCGTGGGAAGTTATAAATGTGTATTCTGTGATTTAGATGGGACTTTACTTAATTCTCATAGTGAAATAACAGTACAAAATCGAAAGGCCATTGAACAGCTGAAGAAAAGAGGCAAACAGTTTATTATAGCTACAGGCAGACATGATTTGATAGCAAAAAAGTATCATTATGAGCTTGAATTATCAACACCGATGATTGCATGTAATGGTGCTTTAATAAAGGACATAAAAAATGATAAGGTTTTATTCATGAAGCCAATTGAGTCTAGATTAGCTAATGAATTCTTGAACTATTGTAAATGTAACAAATTGGAGCATTTAGTCTATACATATGATGCTATTTATTACAGTAAAGATTCCAAAAGAATAAACTTTATAATAGATTATAATAAAAGTGTAAAAAAAGAGTTGCGAGCACCTTTATTTAGGATTGAAGATTTTAAAGGAAATAAAGAAATCATAAAGTTTTTAATAATAGACGATGATAAAAGTATGATAGAAAAGTTAAATAATGATGTAAATACGGATAACAGCTTAACTATTGTTAGTTCTGGAGAAACATTAATTGATATAATGAATAAAGGTATTTCAAAAGGCGATGCCGTTTCTGCATTGTCAAATTACCTAAACATTGATCTGAAAGAAACAGTTGTATTAGGTGATAATCACAATGATTTAAGCATGTTTAATGTAGCCGGATTATCTATTGCTGTTGATAATGCTGAAAAGCTGTTAAAACAAGCTGCTGATTACATAACTTTATCAAATGATGAATCTGGAGTAAGTCATGCTTTATATGAATTCGTATTACCTAAAAAAGATTTATAATCTTTTTTAGGTAAATTTAATAATACTAAATAATGGGGGAGGGAAAAATAATGGAATATGGTAAAGCAGACCTGTTTAAAAGGATTATTGCATCATTGATTGATGGAGTAATTGCTAGTGTCCTTATTTATGTACCTGTACTAGGTGGAATCGTAAGTACTATTTATATGTTAATAAAGGATACCATTGCCTATGAAGTTACTAAAAATCCTGATTTTAAGAATCGCAGTGTAGGTAAAAAAATAATGGGCCTTGAAGTAATTAGTTTAGATGGTCAGGATATTGATTGGACAATATCGCTGAAAAGGAATTTACCCATAGCTATAGGCAGTGTGTTAAGTATTGTTCCTATAATAGGATGGATTTTAGGCGGCATTATTGGTTTTATTATATCAATTATCGAGGTTATTCTGGTATTGACAGATGGTAGAGGCAGAAGATTAGGGGATAAGTGGGCAAATACACAAGTAGTTGAAAGCGCAAATATGATAAATAGAGAAGAAATTATAGATATTTAAAAGTCGTCATTTTGATATGATACCTCCAGAGTAGACAGTCTAATTAGTTAAAATTAGATTATCTGCATGGAGGTATTTTTTATGGCAAGAAAACTAAAGCTTAGCTAGGAAGTAAGAATAAAAGCTTATAGAGATTATAATGAGGGTAGAATTAATTTTAAGCTGTATTTAAGCCATCCCTGTTTATACTTTTACATTGAAGTGTAAAAAGATATAATAAGTATCAAAGGGGTGTATTAATGATTCTAAACAAAGATAAAAAAACAGTAGCCCTACTTTTAGGCTTATTAAAATCAGCATCTGATGAAAACTCTTTTGAAGAGCTTAAACTATTGGCTCAAACAGCTAAAATCGAAGTGGTTGGTGAGGCTGTTCAAAAAAAGGCCAAAATAGATCCGGCATATTATGTAGGACGTGGCAAAGCCAATGAAGTAGCAATGGCTGTGCAGACATTAGGTGCAAATGCAGTTATTTGTGATGATGAACTTTCGCCGGTGCAAATAAGGAATCTTGAAAATCTTATCGGTGTTCAAATAATCGATAGAACTATGCTCATCCTGGATATTTTTGCTCAGAGAGCTAAGACATCTGAAGGTAAAATTCAGGTGGAATTGGCTCAACTCCAATATATGATGCCCAAGCTTACAGGAAAGGGCATTGAGCTTTCCCAGGAGGGAGGAGGAATCGGGACTAGAGGTCCTGGTGAAACCAAGTTAGAAACAGATCGACGTCATATTCGTCGCAAGATTAATTATCTAAAAAGACAGCTTAATGATATACAGAAAAGCCGTCAAGTCATCACCCAATCTCGCCGTTATCCGGTTATATGCCTGGTGGGGTATACTAATGCGGGCAAATCTACTCTTATGAATACTTTAACAGGGTCAAATGTGGTTACGGGAAATCGACTTTTTGAGACATTGGATACTACAACCCGCGGATTAATTCTTCCTGATGAGAGGAAAGTGCTGCTGTCTGATACGGTAGGATTTATCAAGAAACTCCCCCACCATCTTGTGGAAGCATTTAAAGCAACTTTAGAAGAAGTGAGAGAAGCTGATTTACTCATCCATGTGGCTGATGGATTAAACCCAGTTTTGGATGAAGAGATCGCTACTGTAAATTCTATACTTGAAGATATAGGGGCAGATAAGAAACCTATAATTGTTGCTGTAAATAAAATAGATAAATCTGGACATGATAGTATATTTGTTAGAGGTTATGAAAAAAATCGAACAATAGGTATATCTGCTTTAACAGGCAAAAACATTGACAAGCTTTTGAAGGCAATATGTGATGTTCTGCCATCTAATCGTAAGCAGGCTGAACTCTTTATACCTTACGAGGACGGTAATGCTTTAGATCATGTCCATCAACACGGATCAATTGATGAGATTGAATATAAAAATGATGGGGTGAAGATTAAAGCTAGCATCAATATCGCTACTTTAAGCAAGCTTGAAAAGTATAAGTTACAATAAATTATACGAAAAAACAGGCTTGATATAGTAAATGTTTATTGTTAAAATGGTGATCGAGTCTGATTAGTTGTAATAATTGGGAAAGGTGAATGGTAAATTTATGGAAAAGATATCGCTGGTCATTTTTGATATGGATGGTTTGATGTTTGATACGGAAAATGTGTATATAGCATCTTGGGTTAAAGTGGGAAGGGACCTTGGCTATGATATTACTCCTGAATTTATCAGTAAAACGATGGGGTTGAATGTTAAAGATGCTAACATATTATTTAAAAAGCATTTTGGAGATGCTTTTCCTTATTATGAAGCTAGAGAAAAAAAGATAGAATATGCTACACAGTACATAAAAGATAATGGAATTCCTATAAAAGAAGGTTTGTATGAATTAATAGAATTTCTTGAGGAAAAGTCGATTTTAAAAGCCGTTGCCACCTCTACAGAAAGAGAAAGAGCTGAGGATTATCTTACTATGGCGAATTTGAAGGATAAATTTGATCTAATAGTGTGTGGGGATAATGTTTCAAAAGGCAAACCCGATCCCGATATATTCCTTACTGTAGCAAAAGGGTTGAATTGCTTACCGAAAGAATGTATTGTCTTAGAAGATTCGGAGAACGGTTTGAAAGCCGCTATTAAAGCTGGAATGAAACCAATATTTGTTCCAGATATAAATAGACCGTCAAAAGAAGTACAAAAGCTCATATATAGAGAGTGTAGCTCATTATTAGAAGTAAAGAATTTTTTGAGTAAAGAGTTAAACTCATAAACTAGTTAGGCAAATCAAATCTTTATATAAGAAATGAGCAGGAAGCATTCCTGCTCATTTTTACCACAATTATAAATCGCCCTTTAAGCCGATTTCTTCAGCAACTTTTTGCATTCCCTTTATGGTCTCATCGATCACATAATCTCGTTCAAAATCTAAAAGCTGAAGACCTTTTTCGATAATTTCCCTATTTACTCCTGCTGCAAAGCTTTTTTGTTTCCATTTTTTCTTTACCGATTTTACTGTTAGGTCCAATATACTTTTACTTGGACGAAGCAGCGCTGTTGCATTTATCAGGCCTGTCAATTCATCGATTGTATACAGAACCTTTTCCATTTTTTCGACTGGTTCCACATCCGAACATATTCCCCAGCCGTGGCTCTGAACAGCCCGTATGTAATCTTCAGGCCAATTATGTTCAGTAAGGATTTCACGAACCTTTTGACAGTGTTGATCTGGATACATTTCATAATCAAGATCATGTATAAGACCTATAATACCCCATTTTTCCTTATCTGGTTCACCAAATATTTCAGCAAAGTGAAGCATAACAGCTTCAACAGCCAATGCATGACGTATCAATGCCTCGTTTTTATTATACTCTTTTAGCAACTCAAAAGCCTCAGCTCTGGTTGGAATAGTAGCAGCCAATTTTATTACCTTCCTTCGTTGAGTATTGTTGTATTAAATACTAATATTTTACAACTGATAAGTCAAGCTTTATGATAACAGGTCTTCCTTTAGCTAGAGAGCTATCATCTTCACCGTAGTAATTTTTGACACAAATTTAAAAGAAGTAAATTTGTGTCAAAAGGGCTTGATGATTATTCGTTATTTAAATAAACATAAAGGACTTTGTTATTATTTAGCGAAATTATTATTAAACAAATAGATTATATCATTAACTAAGTTTCTTACAGAGAAGTTGTGCTTATACCATCACAGGCATAATAGTTTTGTAAGTTATAACTGTTGTGGAGGAAAAACAATGGGAAGCAGAGCACTAAGGAAATTTACGGCGTTTGAACTTTTAATAATCACAATGATGGCGGCATTGGGCATAGCTGTAAAATCTGTAGTTGTTCCTTTAGCCCAAATGATCACAGGGCCCCTTTATATTCCAGGTGGTGTTGTAGCAGGTGGTTTTTACATGTTATGGATCGTCTTAGGATATGGCCTTGTAAATAAAGCTGGTACAGCAACACTAATCAGTATTATTCAGGCACTTTTAGTAATAGCAGTAGGGTTTTTCGGCAATCAAGGGGCTGTTAGTTTAATAACTTATATAACTCCAGGAGTTTTTGTAGATATTTTATATCTTATTATTAGAGGAGGACCTAACTCACCTATGCGCGCTTTCGCAGGAGGAGTAGTTGCTAATATTGCCGGAACCCTGATGGTTTCCTTATTACTCTTTCGCCTGCCATTGATACCTCTACTATTGAGCTTGACAGCGGCTTCTCTTTCCGGAGGTTTTGGTGGATTAATTGCTTATAAGCTTATTATTCAGTTGGAAAAGTTTAGCATAATAAATAATGGAAAATTGTAATTAAGTGAGGAAAGTTATGAAAAACAAGACACTTTTATGTATAATAGCCGTACTCTTTGTTTCCCTAATATTTTTAAGCTATTTAAATCAAAAATTAGTTGCAGAGAAGGTTCAATCAGCGGATAATCCTGAGGTATTAATAAAGTTTCAATCAAATATCGTAGGTACCATATCTTTAGATACTATCATGACATTAGGTGAAGAAACCTTACAGAAAACTCTTAGAACCAGTGTGCTGAGTCCCCAAGACCATGTATATACAGGTGTGCAAATGAAAAACATACTAAATTTTTTAGATGAAACTATGCTAAAAGAAGGCAGCCACATGATAGTAAAAGCTATTGATGGTTATGTTTCTGCATTTGACATAAAGGAAGTAGAAGCTGATAAGAACATATATCTTGTATATAAACAAGACGGCAAACCTTTGGGAACAAGGAAAGAGGGTGGTAATGGACCACTTATGATAGTAGCGGCAAATGATACCTTTGGACAGAGATGGTGCAAATACGTAATTGAGGTAGATATAGAATGACTTTAGGTATAGAGGTCAAAAACCTTAGCTTTTCATATGATGGTAAAACACCAGTATTAAAAAACATAAATTTTACAGTAAATAAAGGCGAGACTCTGGCAATTATGGGTCTTAGCGGATGTGGAAAGAGCACGTTATGTCAATGTATATGTGGAATCATTCCTCATATTCAAAGTGGTTTTATGCAGGGAGATGTATTTATACAGGGGGAAAGTACCCGTGCATTTTCTTTGCCTAAGCTTGCTACAAAAGTAGGAATGGTGTTTCAAGATCCCGATAGCCAGTTGTTTTTGCCTAAAATCAAAAGTGAATTGGCCTTTGGACCGGAAAATTTGTGCATGAATCCTGAAAGAATAAGACAAGTTATTTCCCAGGTATCTAGCTTAGTTGGGATAGAGCACCTACTTTATAAAAACCCCAACGAGATATCAGGTGGTGAGAAGCAAATCGCAGTAATAGCTGCGGTATTATGTTTGAACCCAGAAATACTGATTTTAGATGAAGTATCTTCCCAGTTAGACCGGGATAGTTCAGAGAGAATTAAAGAAATAATATTGGAACTTAAAAACAATGGAAAGACCATTATATTAACAGATCATAATTTAAAACGACTTGATGTGGCAAATAAGGTTTTAGCCATGAAAGACGGCGAAATTCTGCAATTTGGGACTTTACAAGAAGTGTTAGGAAATAAGGATATCATCATGAAATGCTTCGAGCTTGATGAATAGGTGATGAGTTGATGGCTTTTATATCTATAGAAAACGTGTCTTTTACATATCCCAAAGCAAAACAAGAAACAATTAGAGGAGTTTCCTTCATCCTTAACAAAGGTGAGACTGTGGCTCTTATGGGGCCAAATGGCAGCGGCAAGACAACTTTGGGTAAAATTATTGCAAGGATTTATAAGCCAACAAAAGGCAAAGTATTTTTGTGTGGTAAGGATATTACTGATTATACATTGGGAGAAGTAGGTAAACATATTGGCTATATATTTCAAAACCCCGAAAAACAGCTTTTTGCCCCTTCAGTTGAAGAAGAAATAAGCTTTGGTTTACGATTTAGGGGTATTAAGGAAGAGATAATCGAGAAAAAGGTAAAAGAAATACTATCATACTTTGATTTACTTCCAAAAAGGAAAAGCTTTCCTTTTAACTTAAGCCAAGGTGAAAAACAGCGTTTAGTCATTGCTGCAGCTCTTGTGATGGAACCAGATTTTATGATATTTGATGAACCTACGATAGGGCTTGATATGAAGCGTAAAAAGCTGCTACTGAAACTTTTAAATAGTTTAAAAGCTCATGGAACTGGTTATTTGGTAATAAGTCACGATGATGAATTTTGCAATATAGCTGCTGATAGAATCATGTATCTAAAGGATGGTAAAATCACATGATATCAACTATGGGGACACATGAATTTGATCCTAGGGTAAAACTTGTTGCAGTTATCGTTTTATCTACCTTAGCCATATTGATCCAAGACATTTTTTATTTATTAATTTTATTTATACTTAGTATTGTTATTCTTTTGTATTTTAATGTGAATATCTCTGAGCTTTATCCTAGGATAAAAAAGTTTCTTCCTCTCTTTTTTACACTATTAATAATACAAAGCATTTTTTCTCCTTCGGGTGTGGTTTTATTAACATTTAATGGTTTGGATATTATCACCTTGGGCGGCATAATAAAGGGAATTTGTGTTGTTTTGAGAATTTTTACTGTAATAGCTAGCGCCAGAATTCTTGCCACTTCTTCTACTGATGATATTATTCTAAGTTTGGTAAAGCTTAAGATTCCATATGAAATTGCTTTTATGGTGCTTTTAGCTATAAGATTTCTTCCAATTTTGATGGAAGAATTTACTGATGCTATAACCGCTATACAATTAAGGGGAGTTGAAATCGAAAAAATCCCCTTTGGGCGAAAACTTCATGTCTATATGTATATTTTTATGCCTGTAGTGGCAGGAGCTGTGCTTCGCGCAAAAAAAGTCGCTATTGCCATGGAAGCTCGGGCTTTTAGAGCATATCCTAATCGAACTTATATTAATGATTTGACAATAACATTGAAAGATTATCTACTAATTATAATGTTCTTATTCTTTGGTGTTGGATTTTATGGAATATACATTTTTAGGGGGTAGACGCCATGAAAGTGTTTTCGGTTGTGGGAGTAACCAAATCAGGCAAAACTACTACCATTGAACAGATTATAAAAGAGTTTATACGGCGAGGTTATTCAGTAGGTTCTGTGAAGGAAATACACTTCGAACAATTTGCCATAGATAAAAGTGGGACAAATACAGATAGGCATCGAAAAGCCGGTTCACAGCCTGTAACAGCTCGAGGTCTAAACGAAACAGACATTTTATTTAGTAAACAGCTGTCTGTAGACGAAATTTTAAAGTTCTATAATCATGACTTTGTAGTTTTAGAGGGAGTAACAGATTTTAATGTGCCTAAAATTGTTTGTGCACATAACAAGCAAGAAATTGATGAGCGTTTGGTCCCCACAGTATTTGCTCTTTCAGGTATTATAGCGGAAAAGTTAAACCAATATAAGGGATTACCTGTTTTTAATGCACTTAATAGTATAAAAGAACTTGTGGATTACATCGAAGATAAGGTTCCCCATGTACTTCCCAATGTACCCAAAGAATGTTGCGGAAAGTGTGGGACATCATGTGAAGAAATGCTCATAGATATAATAAACGGAAAAAGGAAGCGTTCAGAATGCGTAATCGACAAAGGGGATGTGAAACTTTTTATAGGTGATGAAGAGATAAAGATGGTACCTTTTGTAAAAGATGTTTTGGCAGGGACTGTGAAAGGGTTTTTATCAAATTTAAAGGGTTATGAAAAAGACAAGGAGATTACAATAAAAATTTATCCTGAAAAAGACTGATGATATGAGTAACATTCCAAAGGGAGCTTAAAAAATGAATCTTAAAAGAGAGATATACGATAAACTTAAGAGTGATTTCTGTTTTATCGAAAAACAGTTCCAGAGCAAAAAAAACCAAGTATATCTTATTAATTTTCTTGATTCAGAAAAACAAAATCGTAAATGTGTTTTAAAGGAATATAGAAGTCTTAGTGGATTTGAAAAAGAGTTAACTATTTTAGAGGGTTTAAAAAATCTATACATACGAGTACCCAAAATATTTAACCGGGGATGCAATTACATTTTAATGGAATATATAGATGGTTGCACTCTGACAGAGTTTTTTGAAAAAATGGAGAAAGATACATTGCCGCCAGAAGAATGCTATGTAGTTGCTGATGAGCTATGCCGATGGCTAGCTGATTTTTATAAAGGGGTTAAAGTCATAACAGATAAACAGCTTATTATGAAAGATGTAAACCTTAGGAATTTTATAGTTAGTGGCAGTTATATTTACGGTATTGACTTTGAAGATGTAGGAGAAGGTAGTTGTGAAGAGGATGTTGGTAAGATTTGCGCTTTTCTAGTTACTTACTATCCCGAGTATACTGAGTGGAAATTGAAACTGTCGAAATATTTTAGAGATAATGCTATAAAAATACTAAAGTTAAATCAGGAATTAGTTATGCATGAATTTTTTAATGAGCTTAAAGCTATTGAGAAACGTAGGAAGTCCTGAAATTGTTTAAATTTTAAGTTTACCTCTATAATTTGATAGGGGCAATTTAATTGACACAAACATTTACATTTTGTACAATAGTTATGATCAGTTAACTATATAAAAAATTTCAAAGCGAATCAAGAACAATTTATAATTTCCGAGTTATTCATCCTGGGGCAGTAAGCTATGGATAGTAACCGATAGGGTCTAGCTGGAAACGGTTAAGCCTTCCCTTTGAAAAGGAAATTTACAAATTATTATCATAAGTACAGATGATTTTCATTGGGGAGATCATCTGCTTTTTATTTTACAAAATAGGTGGATATAATGAAAATAAAAGAGATAAAAAAGAACATTCCATTGCTCTTAATTGTGCTACTTATCACAATTATTTCTGGATGCTCTTCTAATCAATACAATTCTGAAGTTAATAACAGCGATACTACACAAGGGTTTTCCTTTATATTTATGGGGGATTCTCAGGCAGATCCCGAAACTGGGGATTATACAGCTTGGGGCAGACTTTTAGAACAGGCAGTCCTTGATGAAACTCAGCCTGTATTTGTCATGATAAGTGGGGATTTGGTGAATGATGGTGATGATCAAGAAGAATGGGATGCTTTTTTTGCTGCCGGTGGTGAAATTTTGGAAAGGCTTAAACTATATCCGGCTATGGGGAACCATGACAACACAGAGCTTTTTAAGACAACTTTTGATTTACCTGAAAATGGTCCAGAGGGGAAAGAGAAAGCATTTTATTCTTTTGATTATGGTGATGCTCACTTTACTGTTATGGATAGTAATATTATGGGGGCAGCAAATCAAGAAGATATGCAGTGGTTGAAAAAAGATTTATCTGAAACGGATAAAAAATATAAAATAGTAATGTTTCATCACCCTGCATATGTGGCAGTTGATATCCCAAAAGATGGAATGAGGGCAGAGACCATTAAAGAGGCTTTTATTCCCGTAATGGAAGAAGCTGGAGTGGATTTAGTACTATCAGGACATCAACATGTTTATATGAGAACACATCCGCTGAAAAATGGTCAATTAGATGAAGATGGTATTGTATATCTAATAGGAACTTCAGGTGGCAAGCAGTATGTACCTGGGATTTATGACTATATAGCATGTAGTATTGGCAATCAGCCGGTGTATTCCATCATTACTGTTAACGAACAGGGGATTTTTGTCGAAACCAAGAATAGTTCCGGGGAAACATTAGATTCAAACAAAGGGCCAACTCTCACTGAAGAACAAAAAGCATTAACCATCACAGTAAAAGGTGATGATATTGATGGAGAAAGGAAACTTACTTTTGAAGAGATTTCAGCCATGCCCAATTCGGGTTTTGAGCATATATATTCCACTGTCAACACATGGCCAACACCTCGGTTTTATGTAGCTAAAGGTCTTAAATTACATAGTATCTTAAAGGCGGCAGGGGTATTAGATACTTTCCGAGTTATTACATTTCGTTCCGAAGATTCTTATGAAGTAAGTTTTACACGAGAGCAAATTCTGGATACACCTAGGTATTATTACCCTAAGGTTAATGAAGGTATATCAGATGGGGCACAACGGGTTTATCCCATAATTGCCTATGAATACAAAGAAGGTTCTGATGATATGGCAAAGGCAAAACCTGATGTACCCTGTCTTATTATCGGCCAGTCACATCCCGCAGAACAAACAAACCCTGCATTTGTTATAAATGTATCGGAAATTATTGTTTCTAATAAAGGTCCAGAAACTTGGGAACCTGCTACTAGCTTTCCGGCAGAAGGGAAAATTGCAGCAGGAGAATCGGTTAAACTACAGCATAAATACATTGGTTTGGTTAAGCTTCATTACACATTGGATGGAACAGACCCTACGGAAAATTCACCCGTTTATAATATAAGCAGTTATCAACCAGAGCTAAATATTCCTATAACTATAAAAGACGATACAGTAATAAAAGTTCTAGTAACAGGATATGGCAAAGAAAACAGTGAAATCGCTACATTTACCTTTGACGCTCAGTAACTAAGAGAAGGTAATGGAGGTGAAAAAGGAGGAAACCATGGGGTATTTTAAGAATATTAAAAAGACAACATTGATAATTGTCATATTATCTGTGTTTTTAATGGTAACAGCTTGTGGCAGCAACAGCATACAAACAAGTGGCGATCCCGAGTATGAATCTCAGGTTATAACAATAGAAGGATTAAAAACCGAAGAAGATGTCGATACAACACTTACAGAAATTACAATAGGGGAGTTACGGAAGTTGCCTCAATACACTCTAGATGCTAGCTACAAAAGAACTACAGGTCTTACTGAGGAATTTGAGATGTCAGGACCTTATCTAAGAGAGGTAATAGAATATTTGGGAGGTAATCTTGACGACTATGCTGGAATTGGGGTAATGGGCAAAGATGGGTATTATTGTCTGATTTCAAAAGAAGTTATAGATGCCACACCGGATCTCATGCTAGCACTAGTCATTGACGGCAATGCCAAACTGGATAAAGACAATGCTCCTGCTCGTTTAGCGGTTCAAGGACAATTTGGACCCTATTGGGTTAAGATGGTTGAAAAAATAGTTCTCTTTAATGAAATACCAGAAAAGGAGATTACATCTGTCTGGGTGTTTAAAAATCTAGCAGAGGGGATAGAGCCTTATGAATACGAATACTATGGAAGCAAGGATGATGCCATAGACCTGGAACAGATTTTTTCTAGATTGGATTATGTGGATAGCAAGGCTTTTTTCACTATGAAATCCTCGGACGGTTTTAAGAAGAATGAAGCGATAAATATGGTAAAATCTCGATACTACATAAAAGTTGAGGGAGAGGATGCCCCCACCAATGTTTCACCATATATAAAGCTAGGTATGAATGTTCATAACATAGCCTGGGTTTCTACAAACCAGGATGCAGCTATTTTCCCTAATAAGATGATGGAGTATATGGATACTGTCATAATTAACGGTCATGAAGGAATTACACTACAAGAAGTTTTGTATGAAACCGAAATAGAATCAGTAAAGACAGAAACCTTTGACATTCTTGGCACTGAAGGGGAGAAGATTACCGTATCTGGTGAAGATATGGGCAAAGGTATTTTGGTTCCCCGAGAAGATGGGGGTGCCAGTGTAATCTGGGATGAATCGATAGAACATAAGAATATCGATAATCTTTTGCGTATTCGTTTAGTGCAAGATTTAGCCGTAGAAGGAGAAAATGAACAAGAAGACAAAGATGATAGTAAAGCAGCAGAGCCGGAGTCTATTTCAACAGAATCATCTTCTCTACAAGATACTACTCCTCCTTTAGGACCTAAAGCTCCTAATGATGACACAGTTCTTACCATCACTGGTGATGGTATAGAAAAGGAACTTTTTCTCTCTATGGAAGATTTAAAGGGCTTAGATAAAGGTTATATAGAGCAGTGCTATTCTATAGTAAATAATTATCCCACACGCAAGTTTGCTGTAGCTAAGGGAATAAGCATTTCTTATTTATTGGGCCAAGCTGGAATTAAAGATCAAGCCAACTGCATTTTGGTAGAAGCCAGTGATGGATACAAAGCGGAGCTTACTAAGGAGCAGCTTCTAGGTAAACGCTACCGATATCCACAGCTGATATCCGACAGTACAGCAAATGCAGTCCAAGTACAACCCTTGCTGGCATGGGCTTTTGGAGAAGGTCAAGACTTTTCTAAAGCTGGGGAATGTGACCTGCGTTTGGTTATTGGTCAACAAGGTATACATGATGTAAACACGGCTCCTGGAGTGCAAATGGTATCAAAGATTACTATAAGTACAAAAGATGCAGGTAGCTGGGAAAGGCCTACAGCTAATATGGCAGATGGTGAGATCGTGCTTAATCATGATTATCTAGATAAAGTGAAGATCTATTATACCTTGGATGGAAGTGAACCCACAGAGAATAGCCAGGTTTATAATCCCAGCACTACATATTTTCAGCCGGATCTTATTAAACCCATTCCGGTTAGCGGATCAGGTATTCTTAAAGCCAAGGTAATCGGCTACGGTAAAAGAGATAGTGAGGTTTTAACTTATGAATACTAAAAACACCATAATACTTTTAGTTCTTGTGATGGCTCTTTTGCTATGTGCTTGTGGAGAATCATCAGAACCTACTGAAAAAGAAATAGCAGCTATAAATGAGATTTTTGATAAAACATATACTGTAGGCGATTTAAAGAATATTACCAATGATGCAATAGGTGAGAAAAAAGATAAATTTAAGGCAGTGAAAAAGGTGTTTCTTACACCAGAAGGTGATTATGCCTTTATTGCCAAACCAGTGGCCTATAATGGTCCTATAACTATCGCCTTGGGAATAGATAGTAATAACGGTACTACAGTAGGGATGCGAATCGTTGAACATGTAGAGACCGAACATTATGTTAGGGATTTACATAACAATTGGTTTATAGATAGATTTGCAGGAAAATCAATTAATAACTATCTGAAGCCTGTTCGATTAGAGGCGAATCGGGATAATGAAATAGTTACTGTTACTGGTGCAACGGTGACTACAGAAGGTATAGTAAATGGGGTAAATGCCTGTATGGGCGTTTATCAGGAACATGTATTGGGTATTGAAGCTATTCAAGTACCATATATGGTTAAGTTTGAAAGAGAAGAAGGGGAGGGACCTGAGGAAACGGGAAAGGTTTCCATACGTGCATATGGTGTAGTATTAGGAGAAGTGACCCTAGAAGAAATCAGAGAGATGCCCAGTGTGAAACGGACCATGAGTATCCATTCCACATCCGGTACTACGAAACACAGTTTTCGCGGAACATTGCTATCAAATGTGATTGCAGCAGTGGATCCGGAGCTTCTGACTACATATGAATGGGTTCAGACAATCGGAGTAGACGATTACATGTCAAATATAAGCATGGAAGAAGTTATGGCTGAAAACTGCGTGTACTTAATGTATGAGGATAATGGTGAGCCGCTACAGACTAAAACCGGGCAGCCCGGAGCCATGCGTGTTGTTGTTTTAGATGATGTTTTTGGACAAAGGTTCACCAACTATCTTATAGAACTTGTATTGGAGTAATGAATATGAATATAATTAAAGCTAGAGCAATTGTTTCTACAATATTGATAATATCGGGGCTTATTACTTTTGTCACAGGAGGTATTTTGTATTTTATAAAATACGGTATGTGGCTTTGGTTTACCCGAAAATTTCTAAATGATGCCCATGCCGTTTGTGGTCTAGTCATGGGGATTGCAGTAGTAATCCATTTGTTCCTTAATAGACACATGTATAAGATGGAAATGAAGGCATTGATAACACAGAAAAAGCACAAAAGGGGGTAAAACACGTGTCACATAAAATAGCTATTATTGCTCCCTATGCAGGGTTATCGGATGCAGCGCAGCAAGTATGTAGTGAACTTGAAGCTGAAGCAGAGATTGTAGTAGGAGATTTGGACGAAGGTGTTAAAGCTGCAAGAAAGCTTATCGATCAAGGTGTAGAAGTTATAATTAGTCGAGGTGGCACTGCAACAGCAATAACCAATCAACTCGACGAGCCTGTGGTAGAGATTATAGTAAGTCCCTATGATATTATAAGAGCGGTGGCTAGTGCTAAAAGGTATGGTAGACCATATAGGCATCGTAGGATTTCGGAATGTTATATATGGCAGCAAAAGCTTGGAAGAAGTATTAGATGTAAAAATCGAGGAACTTGAAGTAAAAGATGAAAAAGATGCATTATTTGTGATTGAAAAGGCTAAAAAAAATAGAATACAGGCAATAGTTGGTGATGCAGTATCTGTCCGCTACAGTAAAAAGATGGGGCTGAAGTCTATACTTGTAACATCGGGTAAAGAATCTATAAGCATGGCACTCCGAGAGGCTCAAGAGCTGGTTGCAGTAAGGCGAAGAGAAAAGGCAAAAGCAGAACAGTTTAAGGCAATACTTGATTTTACTTATGAAGGAATTATTGCTACAGATACAGAAGGTAAGATATCATTAGTAAATCCTGCAGCAGAAAAGATTTTAGGAAAAACCAAAATATCACTTCTAAATCAACCTGCAGGTGAGGTGTTACCTAGTTTGGCATTAAAAAGGGTTCAAGAAAAGGGTAACACCTCTTTTAGGTGAACTGCACCGTGTGGGGAAATTCCATGTTAGTTCACAATTTAGTGCCTGTATTAACAAATGATGAAATAACCGGAACTGTAATAACATTTCAGGATGCTGGTCATCTTCAAGACTGTTGAGAATAAGGTGCGAAGAGAACTTTATTTAAAAGGTCATGTTGCACAACATACCTTTGAGGATATAATAACCTGTTCTTCAATAATGGAAAAAGCTATTAGTGAGGCAAGGCAATTTGCTCAAGCAGAGGCGGCAGTGGTAATCACAGGAGAAACTGGCACTGGGAAGGAGTTATTTGCTCAAAGTATTCATAACACAAGTCAGCGAAAGGGTGGCCATTTTGTAGCTGTTAATTGTGCGGCGGTTCCTGAAAATCTCTTGGAAAGTGAGCTTTTCGGTTATGAAGAAGGAGCTTTCACTGGTGCTCGTCGTGGAGGGAAAAAAGGATTATTTGAACTAGCTCACGATGGCACCATATTTCTTGATGAAATTGGCGAACTGCCGCTGAAATTGCAGGCACGCCTCCTGCGAGTTCTGCAAGAAAAAGCAGTCATACGGGTAGGCGGAGACAGAGTTATTCCTATAAATGTTCGTATTATAGCTGCGACTCATCGAAATTTAGAGGCCTCGGTTAAAAATGGTACATTCCGTCAAGACTTATACTATAGGCTAAATGTTCTGAGGCTGTCATTACCTCCTTTACGGGAAAGAAAAGATGATATACCTTTGCTAATAGATCGGTTGCTTGAAAAGATTTGCAATAAAACTGCTAAAAAACCGCCTTTATTGAGTGATGCAGTATTAAAAATATTTTGCTCATACCATTGGCCGGGTAATGTAAGAGAGCTTCAAAATATATTAGAGCGTTTAGTGGTGTTGAAAGGCAGGTTGCAGAGTGCATTACCCTGAAGATATCAGTGAAATAATAGGAATACCCGACAGGCTAAAAAGGATAACATACGAATCACATTCAGCGGCACTCTAATAGAATTAAAAGGCAGTCTTAAAGATATGGAAATGGCTATAGTACGCAAAACTCTAGAACTTACAGGTTATGACAAAGAAAAGACATCCAAAAAGCTAGGAATAAGTCTAGACCACTTTGTGGCGGAGATTAAAAAAATGGGACATTGCAGAGTGAAAAATCATTTCAAAATGAAAAACATTAAAACATGGCTTAAGATTGTACAAAAGAGGCTATTTTATAACGATGGCCTCTTTTTTCATTTTGAAAGGAAAAACCTAAAATTATTAGGATGTTCAATTTTAATAAAATAAAAGTGTAACCCATCAAACTCAAACAACATAAGACGCCACAATGTTTTTATTAATAATTTTATAAAGTTAATTTTATAATGGCACAGATATTGCAAATAATTAAGTATCGAAAATAGAATCAATTAACAGGCCTGCACAGTCAAATAGTAAAAGCATTTCGGAAGGAGTAAATTTATGGGGTACATATCAATAATAGCGGATGATCTAACTGGTGCAAGTGATACAGGTATTCAGTTTCGTAAATATGGCTTAAAAACAAAAGTTATAGTAGATGTAGATAAATTAAGTGATTTTTTTCGAAGTGATGAGATTTTGTCAATTAACGCAAATACACGTCCCTTAAAACCGGAAAAGGCCTATAAAAAAGTTTACGATATATGCCATATGCTTAAACAGGCAGGCTTTTCCTGCATATATAAAAAAGTGGATTCAACATTTAGGGGCAACCCCGGTATAGAACTGGAGGCGGTTATGGATGCTTTAGGCTCAAATTTAGCAATACTTGTTCCATCTTTTCCTGATAATGGTCGATGTATGGTAAATGGATACTTAAAACTTACATCAGTTTTTGCAAAAAATAATGACATTGAAACTATATCTAAAGCTGAACAAGAACTTTGCCATGTGCCAACAATTATGCAAGAACAAATGAAGAGAAAAGTCGCTAATATAGATTCAAAAACTGTTCGTCAGGGAAATAAAGCTATATATGGTAAAGTCTTGGAGCTTCACGAAAAGGGTTTTCAAGTGATAGCAATTGATGCCGTTACAAAAGAGGATTTAAATAACATTGCACTTGCTTGCAAATTTCTACCTAAAGAAACGGTACTCGCCGGAGCAGCAGGATTTGCCGCTTTTTTACCTGAAGTGATGGGTCTTTCTTCAAAAACCCATGTAAAACCCCTATTGAAGGAAGGAATTTTACTGGTAGTAACCGGAACCTGCAATTCCACAACTAGAGTGCAGATAGACGAGGTATTAAACAAAACCACTGCTCATCTAATTAAAATAGATACAGACAAAATAATAAACGGTATGACAAGAGAAGAAGTACTAAAAGTAGTACAAAGTGTAACACAACTTTATAAAACAGAAGAAACAATATCACACTTATTCATTATAGCAGTAGACACCCTTTTCAAGTTACCTAAAGTAAATAATGACCTAATAAGCAAATGGGGTAAGACTATAGCTTCTGCCGTTGGAGAGATTGTAGGGATATTAGTTGATAAAAAAATAGTTCAAAGTCTTGTAGTAACCGGTGGTGATACTGCTCTTCATGTATTAAAGGCATTACAAGCAAAAGGCATTGACCTTGAGGAAGAGCTTCTGGCAGGGATTCCATCTGGACGCCTTTTTGGAGGCAAGGCACATGATATTCCTATAGTAACAAAAGCAGGAGGTTTTGGACCACCAATGGCACTTCTAGAAGTAATCGAACGTTTGCAAAATAGTATGGAAGCGTAAGAATATTAAGTTTTCCAGAAGAAGTATAATTCTTTAATTATATACAAAATTCGACATAAAGGTGGTATAATAATGATTGAGACAAAATCGACAATAGCAATAACAGTAGGAGATCCTTGTGGGATTGGGCCTGAAATAACAGCGAAAGCTTTAAGCCTTCCCGAAATATATGACAAATGTAATCCTGTTGTCATAAGTGATGCGAATGTTATGAGACAAGCAGTTAAAATAGCAAATGTTAATTTAAAAATCAATCCAGTAGAAAATCTTGATGATTGTAAATATGAGCTTGGGACAATTGATGTATTTAATTTAAAAAACGTCGATGTAGAGCAAATTGAATTTGGTAAAGTAACTAAGTTAGGAGGTGAGTCCAGCTTTCAGTATATTGTAAAAGGTATAAACTTAGCGTTGGAAGGTAAGGTAGATGCCGTTACAACAGGACCAATACATAAAAAGGCCATAAATCTAGCAGGTCATAAGTATTCAGGCCACACGGAGATATTTGCAGATTACACTAAGACAAAAGACTACTGTATGCTGCTTGTTGACAAGGACTTTCGAGTTTCCCATGTTACAACACATGTATCATTTAGACAAGTGCCAGATTTGGTAAAAACCGGCAGGGTGCTTAAAGTCATACAGCTTACAAATGAAGCGATAATTAAAATGGGCATAGAACAGCCCTGCATAGCTGTTGCAGGTTTAAATCCCCATTCCGGTGAAGAAGGCCTTTTCGGTAGGGAAGAAATAGAAGAGATTGAGCCTGCTATAAAAGAGGCTAACTTAATGGGAATGCATGTAGAAGGCCCTGTGCCCCCGGATACTGTGTTTGTTAAGTTAAGAGGTGGCCAGTACGATGCGGTAGTTGCCATGTATCACGACCAAGGCCATATTCCTACTAAACTTGTTGGCTTCAAATACGATGACAAATTAGGCAAATGGGGTTCCCTCTCAGGTGTCAATACCACTTTAGGCCTACCCATAATTCGAACATCAGTGGACCACGGTGTAGCCTTCGGCAAAGCCGGAAAAGGCACAGCAAATCCCGAGAGCATGATTGATGCGATTAAACTTGCGGCAATAATGGCGGGTAAGAGTAATTAAGAACAAAAATTAATGATGATTTTGGAACAAGGTAATTATGCAAAGGTTTGAATACGAAGTATTACAATAATTAATCTTATTTGGAGGTTTAAACTATGACTGAAGTTATGAAAGGACTTGTCAAAGAAAAACCAGAGCTAGGGGCGGTTTTATATAACAATTTACCAATACCAGAAGTTAAAGAGAATGAGATATTAATTAAGGTGAAAGCTACTGCCATCTGTGGCACAGATATCCATATATATGATTGGACAAAATATGCGCAAGATAGATTACAATTACCAATGGTTTTTGGTCATGAATTTGCCGGAGACGTCGTTGAAGTCGGTTCAATGGTTAAGAATTTCAAAAAAGGTGATAGAGTAGCTGGAGAAACGCATATTCCATGTAATTACTGTTATCAATGTCAGACTGGTAATAGGCACATTTGTGAAAGTATGAAGATAATTGGAGTACAAACTCCGGGATCTTTTGCCGAATATATATCAATACCCGTTGATTGTGCCTGGAGACTAGATGACAGTCTAAGCTATGAGACCGGGGCTATGCTTGAACCAATGGGAGTAGCAGTACACGGTGTATTATCAGGAGAAATCGGTGGAAAAACTGTAGCGATTTATGGTTGCGGTCCGATTGGATTGATGGCGGTTGGTACAGCGGCAGCCTGTGGAGCCTCAAAGATTTTTGCTATGGATGTTTTTGAAAAAAAATTAGAAGTTGCAAAAAAAATTGGTGCCGATATAGTTTTAAAATCCGGTCAAGATAATGTAGTTAAGACTGTGCTGGATGCTACCGACGGAAGAGGAGTAGATGTCGTATTAGATTACTCAGGTAACGCTAAGGCAATCCAGGAAGGTTTTAATATTTTACGAAAAGGTGGGCGTTTTACTTTTGTAGGTCTTCCAAATGGTACAGTTGCTTTAGATTTAAGTGAAGATATTATTTATAAGGAAACTAAGGTCAATGGGGTGACAGGACGCTTGATGTATGAAACCTGGTGGCAATGTAGTGAATTATTAAAATCAGGCAAACTTGAAATAAAACCTGTTATAGGTGGAGTTTATCCTCTTGAAGATTATGAACAGGCGTTTGATGCACTTAAAAATGGTGCTCCCGGCAAGATGATTCTGATTCCTTAGGATGGTATTAAAGGTGGAAAGTTTTTTTTTAACCTTGTAAAGATTAAAAAGTAACATCAATAATTATTAGACAAAGGATTTAGTATTGTATAAATTTTAGCACTACAAATTTATTTATCAACAGACGAACACATAGACTACACTCGTTGTAAATATCAATTTATGATATCTTACATTGACATAACACTATGTAATGAATGTACTAGTAATACTTGAATTAATGATTATTTTTTGGACATCCATTTAACCATAGCAAGATTTAGAAATAATCATCAAAAATAGTTTGTAAAGGAAGTGGCTTATGTATAATTGTCAAATGAGTGCTGTGCTGAATAAACAATATCCAATTGTTGATCATGCTAAGGGCATGTATGTCTACGATACAGATGGCAAGTGTTATATCGATTGCGCAGCGGGCATCGCAGTTGTAAACATTGGGCACTCAGTACCCGAAGTCATTGATGCTATAAAGATTCAGGCTGAGCGTGTGTGTTTTACTTATGGCGGAACATTTACCAGTGAGCCAAGGCTGCGCCTTGCGGAGCAGATCATAAAGATGGCACCCCAGGGCATGGAGCGGGTATTCTTCTGTTCCGGCGGATCGGAAGCCATAGAATCATTATTGAAGATTGCAAGACAGTATCAGATTGAACGAGGCTGCCCTGATAAATATAAGGTAATCACACGCTGGCAGAGCTACCACGGAAACACAATAGCAACTCTTGGTCTTGGTGGTAGACCTTCATGGCGTTCTAAGTACGATGTTTATTTACCCAAGATGCCACATATAGCACAATGCAATTGTTTTCGCTGCCCTTACGGTCTTTCCTATGGGAACTGCGGATTACCTTGTGCTTACGAGTTAGAGCGTATTATAAAATACGAGGGACCGGAGACTGTATCTGCATTTCTTATTGAACCTATAACTGGAACTACGGCAGCTGCAACTGTACCACCTAAGGAATATATACAGATAGTGCGAGATATCTGTGATAAATACGATGTATTGTTCTGTGTCGATGAGGTCATCACTGGTTTTGGGCGTACTGGTAAGAATTTTGCTATCGATCATTTCGATGTAGTGCCTGATCTCATTGGCATTGCGAAAGGGCTTGCAAGTGGGTATGTGCCACTCGGAGGTGTTATTGTTAACAAAAAGGTAGCGGATGCATTTGTTAACGGCTCCGGTGCGTTGCAACATAGCTTCACATTTGCGGGTAATCCTTTAGCGTGCGCTGCGGCAAGTGCTGCACTCTCTTATATTGAGAAAGAGAATTTAGTCAACCGTAGTGCGAAAATGGGCAAAGTATTCCTAGAAAAGCTAAAAACACTTTCGGATTTGCCTATGGTAGGTGATGTGCGTGGTATAGGATTAATGCTCGGAATTGAGTTTGTTAAGGATAAAGAAACACGTAAACCCTATCCAGGAAGTGCGAAGATTTCAAGCAGGATATCCAAATACTGTTTCAATCATGGTGTAATCGTGACAGCTGGGGTGTCTGGCAGCGCAGATGGTGTTGATGGTGAGGCAATGCAAATAGCGCCACCTTTCATAATAAGCGAAGAGGATATGGAAGTTGTGGTCACAACACTGCGCGAGGGAATACTTGAGACCTATGAACAGCTTAAGCGCTAAGGGATGTAAAACCTAAGAAAGCATAAAAACTTCTAAGGAGTATTAGCTGGAAGACTTGTTTTTGCCAAAAGAAAGCCCAGCCCAGCAGCACAAACGTTTGGAGTTGAAAAATTGAAACGCATCTGTACCAATCTTGGAAATAGCGGTGATTGTAGATGTTTTGTCAACTACGGGATGGTACAGGAAAGATTGATAACACTTTCATAAGGTGTAATCATCTCATCAAGCTTAAAAGGATTTCAAAATGAAACGGAGGATAGAGTATGTCGGTTAATTTTGGGGTTCTCGGCGTTGAACTCAAAGGTTTAGGTTTCAATGTGACAGAGAGCGAGAAAGGATTGTTTGCAGCATTTGGGAAAGAGGGCTGCCTTTTGCGCGCCGGGGTTGATTCGGTAGCGGGTGAAATAGCTTATGAGGCTGCGAAAACTCTGGCAAATAAAGGGGATTGTGTTGCCATATGCCTTACACCAAAGGGTAACATGGGAGCAAAAGAAATATTGGGCAATAATAGCTTTACTGCAACAGGAATATTTAATATAGATCAAATACCCATGATCGACGGAGGTCCTTGTCGCGGTGCTTCAGCGAAGGCACAATATGCTTCCACCGCACGTGTATTTGTCGTATTGCACGGATTTACGGCACACGGTGCACAACCGCATTTAGGTATAAATGCGGTTGATGCTGCTGCGCTTGCAATGAATGCTATTAACGCAATAAAAACACCGTATTATGTAAATCGCACAGTTCAGATTCTTTCCATAGATGCTGGCGGTTCATCGATAAACATGATACCCGATCGAGTTTCCATGGTTGTGTCCATTGCTACCATAAGCAACGAATGGCTCGAAATCCTCATAGATAAGATTAAAAATGCAATTGAATGTTCCGCAAAATCCATCAAAGCTACAGCGGAATTTGAAATCAAACTCGGTCAAAAAGCACCAGATTATTCGAACAGTAGTGCAGTCACCGCGCTAGAGGCAGGTATAACTAGTGCATTTCGCGATATAGCACCGGTTGCAGTTTCAGCTAAGGGAAGTGATCAGCAAGAGATTGCTTCAATTTTTGGTTGCTCTTCTGCATGTCTTGTAATTGAAGACGAGAAGTATAAGACTGCAAGTATAAATGCTCTAGTCACGGCAGCGAATGTTTTAAAGGGGGTGAAGATATGATGAAGGATGAATTAAATGGTTATGTTCACGATGCATATCGCATGCTACACTCAATACCCGAAACTGCAATGGAAGAGTATAAGACAGCAGCTTACCTAGCAAAAGAGATAAGAAGCTTTGGCTATAAAGTAACGGAAAATGTGGGCGGCACTGGTATAATAGCTATACTAGATAGCGGTAAGCCTGGATTGACTGTGGGGTTACGGGCGGACATGGATGCGTTAACTTATGATATAGATGGAATCTTAGAGTGCCGACATACATGCGGACATGACGCTAACTCAGCAATGGTCTTGGCTGCTGCGCGTATGGTGGCGGAGCGCGGAATAAATAAAGGCAAATGTGTAGTGCTGTTTCAGCCCGGCGAGGAACCCATACTTGGTGCATTGGCAATGATAGAATCAGGTATGCTTGACAATCTAGGTTTGAATGAAATATATGGCATACATCTCAATGCTGGTCTTAGAAATGGTGAGATTACGCCAGCTTTGTGCCATAGTGCGTCAGGTCGCATGAAAATCACATTTTTTGGTAAATCCACAGATGTATCTACTTCTGATCATGGTGTTAATGCTGTGGAGGTAGCAGCTATGGCGGTACATGGCATAAATGCCATACATATGGATCCCATGATACCTCATTCTATCAAGACTACACATCTTACGGTGAAGGAACTTGAACCAGAGGGAGTACAGGATTGGATAGAAATGATTGTAGACCTTAAGCATCAGGATACACCTTCGTATGCAAAGATGCAGGATAAAGCCAAAAAAGTGGTCACTGAAATAGCAAAAGCGATAGGTGCAAGCGTTACAGTCCAACCTATCAACTATGTACCTGGCGCACAGCTTTCAGAAGAAGCCATTGAAGTAGCCAGGCAGGCAATAATTGAAGAATTGGGGGAAGAATGGTGTGCTGATCCAACGTACGCTACAGGTGGTGACGACTTCCATTATTTCGCGCCGCATCTTGGATGCAGATCCACATATCTCGGTGTTGGTGCGGATGTGTACCCCAGCTTGCATCATCAAGATATGCAGTTTGATCCCGCAGCATTGGATCGTGGTGCCAGGGTGCTTGCCAATATCGTATGTAGGCAACTGACGCTTTGAGGTGATTAATAAAGATCAATACAATCTAACAAATTTTAAGGAGGAATGTTTAAATGGGTAAAAAAGTATTAGCAGTCGTGCTCTGTCTAATTATGACATTGGCACTTTTGACAGGGTGCAAAAATGCTGAGACCACTGAAGGCGACGCAAAAGAAGGAACATCATCAGAAGAGAGCACAAAAGTTGATCCTGTCAAGATCGCGGTAGTAAATCCTCTTTCTGGTGCAAGTGCGGACTGCGGTAGGATGACTAAGGATGGCGCAGAGCTTTTCAAAAAGGTCATAAATGAGGCTGGCGGAATAGCCTCTCTTGGCGGTGCAAAGGTTGAAATTGATTACTATGATTGCACCAGTGACCCGGCACAGACCAAGGCGGTTACTTATGGTTTCATGGAGTATAAAAAACTAAATAAGCATTTTAAGGTCAATATCTGTGGTTTAAAGGACATTTTGTCGAAAACTGTGTCAACGTAAACTGACGAGGTAATAAACATATAAAATTTATTGGGATGGGTGAATACTATGAATTTGTGGATGCTAGGTCAATCAGTACTTAATGGTCTCGCAATGGGAGGTGTGTATGCACTGGTTGCGGTCGGCTTGACTATCATATTTGGTGTTATGAAGGTTATTAACTTTGCACAAGGTGAGTATCTCGTTTTTGGAATGTATGTCACCTGGCTACTAAATAATTTAACTGGGTGGAGACCATATATATTGCTGCCCATAGTAGCAGTGATTTGCTTTGTGTTTGGTCAAATATCCTTTAAGACGATGATTAAACGGCTTGTAGGGAAAAATAGTACAAACTTTATTGTGGCAACTATGGGATTATCATTTTTCCTTATTAGTTTATATCAACTGCTATTTTCAGCAAACTATTGGTTCATAAAGACCGAGGTTGCAGAAGAAACACTAAAATTAGGACAAATATCGATAGGAATGCCGCGTGTTATTGCTGGCGGTCTAATGATTGTTGTGGTAATACTTGTGAATCTATTTCTCCAAAAACTGATATGGGTAAGGCGATGCGTGCTACTTCAGAAAATAGAGCCGTTGCGCAAATGATGGGTGTGGACACCCAGCGTATTTTTGGGTTTGCGTTTTCGCTGGGAACTATGTTGGCAGGAATTGCTGGTACTATGCTTACACCCATATATTTCATACATCCGAATTGCGGTACACCATTTAAGACAATATCTATGGTTATTATAGTAATGGGCGGTCTTGGTAACATTGGAGGCGCGGTGGTTAGTGCTTTGATTGCTGGTGTCGTGGAAGGTGTAATTGGAGCATATATTTCCAATGATCTTGCTCCTGCCGGTGCTTATCTAATGTTGATTCTAGTGCTTACATTTAGACCTGCTGGATTATTTGGGAAAGGGGCGCGTAAAGCATGAATAAGCAAAAACTTAAAATTGGGCAGACTATAGTATTGGGTTTACTGTTTGCTGCGCTTTTGCTGTTCCCACAGTTTGCAAAGCAGAATTATTATGTTTCGGTTGCAGTACAGGTGCTGGTATTTGCGTCGTTGGCAACCTCATGGAACATTCTTGGTGCTACGCTGGTCAAGTTTCTTGGTGCCATGCTTCATTCTTGGCTATAGGTGCATACAGTGCAGCACTATTATATGTTAATTTGGGTATCTCACCGTTTTTAGGACTTTTTGTGGGTGTTGCCATATCACTTATATTAGCATTTATAATAGGTAACGCTGCTTTCAGACTTAGAGGAGTATTCTTTTCACTTCTTACCATATCTTTTGTTGAAATCGTCCGCGTAGTCCTTCTTTATTGGAAGAGTCTCACTAGGGGTGCAGAAGGAGTAGTTATAACTTACAGGGAACATAGTTGGGCAAGTCTGACATTCCGTACAAATACGAATTTTTATTACATAATGTTGGTTATACTTGTAATATCAATATTTATCTCTTGGCGAGTAGAGCGCTCCAAGATGGGATACTATCTTAAAGCTATACGTGCAGATCAGGACGCTGCAGAATCTCTTGGTATAGAGGCTTATAAGATTAAGCTAAATGCTTTGTTGATAAGTGCAGTAATGACGTCGGTTATAGGTAGTTTCTATGCCTTTTTCCTAGCATACATAGATCCTACAACGGTAAGTGCGCTGGCAATTTCAACAAAAATAGGCTCCATGGCTATTGTAGGAGGATTAGGAGCCCTGTTTGGTCCTCTGATTGGTGCAATAGTTTTGGTGCCACTTTCTGAACTTACCAATGCTTGGCTTGGTCATACCGGTTCCGGATGCTGCTTTACGGATTGATAATGATGGTAATTATAATTTCCGTCCAGAGGGAATAATAAGCTTTTTTACAAAAGATAAGCAAGGCATGGGTTAATCACTTCAAATTAGTAAAGAAAGCGAGGGATTCACTTGAAAGAAATTATGAAGATTAACCATCTTTCCAAAAAATTTGGTGGCATCAAAGCTGTTGACGATGTGACTTTAACGATACATGAAGGAGAGCTCTTGGGTCTTATTGGGCCTAATGGTTCTGGCAAGTCCACATTTGTTAATCTAATTACAGGTTTTTATACTCCGGATTCTGGACAAGTAATGTTTCAGGGACATAACATACTGAACCTTAGTATAGCCAAACGTTCACGACTTGGCATCGGCAGGACATTTCAATCTCCCAAACCTTTCACACGCATGACTGTATTTGAGAGTATATACACTATTGCTATGCAGACACTTTCCATGAAGGATGCGGAAAATAAAAGTGAGGAGATAATGGATATGATGCAGCTAACATCACAAGCGGAAATGCCAAGCGAAATGTTACCAATAGAGAAGCGCAAATGGCTTGATATGGCACGTATACTAGCTACCGATCCTAAAATCATAATGATGGACGAGGTACTGGCAGGTCTTAATCCGCGAGAGATGGCTACTAGTGTAGAAATGGTAAGAAAGATCAACGCATCCGGTATAGCGATACTTTTCATTGAGCACGTTATGTCTGCGGTGGTAAATCTTTGCGAAAGGATTGTAGTACTCAACGAAGGTAGGCTCTTGGCAGAAGGAGTACCCGATGAGGTCATGAATAACCCCAAGGTCATAAATGTTTATTTGGGAGGAGGTTATAAGCATGCTTCAAATTGATAATATTTCCGCGTCCTATGGCGATTTAAAGGTACTCTTTAATGTTTCATTACATGTAGATGATGGTGAGTGCGTAGCCCTTTTAGGTTCTAATGGAGCAGGTAAAACCACAATACTCAGCATACTTTCTGGCTTTGTACCTGTTACTGAAGGCTCAATCACATGGAATGGTATCAATCTTATTAATATGCCGGCAAAGGATAGGGCGGAAAATGGCATAGCTCATATACCGCAAGGTCGTGGTATATTTGGCACTTTGGATGTTATGGATAACCTTTTAATGGGTGGGTATTGTAAGCGCGTAAAAGAACGTCGGATGGAGAATATTGAAAAAGTATTCGCCCTATTCCCCAAGCTCAAAAAACGTCAAAAGCAGATAGCCGGATCGCTTTCAGGTGGTGAACAGCAAATGCTAGCTATTGCCCGTGCTATGGTCATGGAGCCATCACTGCTTATGTTAGATGAACCATCTCTCGGTCTTGCTCCTATAATAGTTGAAGAGGTATTTGAGACATTCGCAAGGTAATGGGTACCGGTGTATCTGTGCTCATAATTGAGCAGAATGTAAGGGCAGCTCTTTCTATAGCTCAGCGTGGCTATGTTATAGAAACCGGACATATTGTTTTAGAAGATACTTCTGAAAGTCTTATAACCAATGAAAAAGTTAAGAAAGCCTTTCTGGGCATTTGACGCAGTACATATTCCAAGGAAATATTATCAGTAACTCAAGTTTTCCACCCGCTAATTGTAGCTTGAACCTTGAAAAAGCTATATAGTCACGCACATAACAACAATTTTTGTTTTAAAGGATGCGGTATAGTACTCAAAAATGTATCCATAATCATATTAGCCATTTTCTGATCACCTATAGTTCTATCATCGGTAGCATTTCTAGCTTCCATAGATCTCTATATACCACTAACCAACCTGTCTAAAACCATTGTATATGTGCTAATATAAAAACAGGGGCTAAGCTTAAATGATTTTCAGCCTGCTGACTAGAAATCAAATCTACTGCGGCGTAAAGTTGGAGAGATAAAATAGATATATATCAATCTACATCTAGCCTGTTTCTTTGAAAAAACAAGGGTTCATTAAAGTTACACTTTTTATGCTTTTCTTTTGTTTTATTTCTGAATTTAACCCTTAACATGTTACCAGATTTACTTTACTAATTTGGTAGTTGAGGAGGAAGACAGGTGACTCAATCATCACACACTTAACCAGAAATCTACGACTCACCTCACTGTGATTTGTAGTGTGTCTTCTTCTCAAAGTAATTACAGCGACGAATCGAATACATTTTCATTACTATTTGTGCGGTTAGCGGTAGCGACGGAATGGAGGTTTATATGACAATTTACGGAGTGGCAATCATCTCTGGCTGTATGTTTGTCGGAAATCTAATAGGAGATATTTTGGGTGAATTAATGATGGTTAATTCAAATGTGGGCGGTGTAGGGTTTTCCATGATTTTTCTCATTCTAATGACCGATTCTAGTTTGTTTGGAAGTAAACTGTCTAAATCCGCCATTGATGGGTTAAAATATTGGCAGAACATGTATATCCCCGTGGTAGCAGCAATGACTGCATCACAAAACGTTGTTCAAGCAATGTCTGGGGGAGTGGTGGCTGTCGTAGCCGGGTTTTTGGCAACTACTGTATGTTTTTTACTTCTTCCATTGTTTAATATTAAGCTGTTTAAGTCATATCTGGACCAACAGGAATCGGAGATTATAGCAGAGTGAGTACAGTTTTTGGTATTGCCCAAAATATTATGATAAAAAACGGGTTGGTAATGTCTTTTTTAGTTGTAGGTATGTTGATGTGGAGTTCTATGTTGGTATCAAAGTATCTAACCAAGGGGAGGATACATAGTTCGGCTATCGCAATTGTTTTGGGGCTTATTCTTGCATATGTGGGAGGCATTCTGACCGGTGGTGGGAATGGGCTTGCTGATATTGCCATTTTTGCTGGGATAGGAACACTTGGAGGGTCTATGCTGCGTGATTTTACCATTGTGTCAACCGCTTATGGTGCATCTATATATGAGATTCAAAATGTGGGCTTGTGGGTTTAGTATCACTTTTCTCAGGAATAATAACTGCTTTTCTAATTGGGGCTTGCTACTGCTATTTGTTTCGGCTATAAAGATCCGGTTAGTATTACCACCATCGCTGCTGGTACGGTAACTTTTATTGTTGGTCCGGTGACCGGTGCATCAATAGGTTCTAGTTCTCCTGTAATTGCTATAGCAATTGCCGCGGGTCTGGTGAAATCTATTACAGTTATGGTGCTAACGCCTATTATTGCAAAGAAAATTGGCTTGACTACACCGAAAGCCGCCATGATCTATGGCGGACTAATGGGTACCACAAGTGGTGTGGCTGCTGGTCTAGCAGCTACTGATGCGAGGCTTATACCATATGGTGCAATGACAGCAACCTTTTATACAGGTCTGGGATGTTTGCTATGTCCTACGATTCTCTATTGGGTAATACGGCTCGTGTTTTAGATGACTGAATTTACTCCACGGACCTTCCATACAAGGTCCCTGCTTTCCCTGGGCACCCATGTTCTTGGCGAAAATATTCAGTATTTCAGCGATTATTTTCGCCTCAAAATATACCAGAGGGAAGCCATCTCGTATCAATAGGTCTTCGTGATATAAAAGATAACTTTAACTTGAGTTATAGAAACCAAAATAAACCTTAACATATATGTTAGCGTTTGTAAAAAGCACAATAACAGACTCTTCGCTACTTAGGATGGGCAACCTATTGTTTTTAAAAAATATAGGCAGAAATCCAAGTTTAGTTGTTAGCAATCAGATAACCATCGTAATCAAATTTTTAGTAGTGCGGTATCTTCTGGCCTTGGCAGCTTGTACCAGACTGTTGACATCTTCGGGCATTGCGTTGGATGATTTATGATTTTAAACCAGTTAATAATGCCCTGCAAGTTTTTTTAGGGATACTTAGACTAGACGTGATAGAAGTGCAAAGATATAGAAAATCATTACATGCAACTATTGAAATAAAGTATTATTTATTATGAATACTGGCCAATGCCGCCAAAATATTATTATCCTGCTTATTACGGCTTCCATGCAAAGGATTATATTATAGAGTGTAGTTATGCTACAAAGTTAGACCATTTCAATGAACAACAATAAAACGAAATTGGTGAATACTGATAGATTTTCATTATAAAATTAAGAGTAGAGGAAATGACCACATCATTTTCTCAGACATAGGATCAGTATTTAGATGTGTCCTACTCGCTGTTTGGTTTTATCGGAGTTCAGGACTGAAATTGCGCATTTAATAGTGCTCAGAGCATTGCCATATCAGATTTTTGAATTAAAGCAACAAATTACCAGTGTGAGGAGTGTTATGGTGACCGTAATGATGACGATTTTTCTTATTGCACTATTGGGATATATTTTAGGGAAAATAGAACTTGCTGGATTACAGCTTGGAACATCTGGAGTATTACTTATAGCTTTAGTCTTTGGACATCTGGGTTTTGAGGTACCTTCTGTTGTTCGTGAACTTGGTCTTATTTGTTTTTGTTACATCTGTTGGATTTATCGCTGGTCCGGTATTTTTCAGGAATTTTAAAAATAAGGCCTTTTCTTACTTAATTCTTGGTGCTCTTGTAATCACTACAGGATTTTGTATTACAGTTGGTGCGATAAAGTATTTAATATACCTACAGCTTTAGCAGTAGGAATGTTTACAGGTGCACTGACAAGTACTCCTGGTCTTGCTGCAGCTATAGAGGCCACAGGAAGTTCATTATCTTCTATCGGTTATGGGATTGCGTATCCCTTTGGAGTGGTTGGCGTTGTGCTGTTTATTCAACTTATGCCCAAATTATTGAAAGCAGATACTAAGTTTGAAGCATCTAAGTTATCTTTCAGTTACGAAGAAACAGAAACAAAAAAAATTGTACTGAAGAGCTGGTATAAAGGGATCGGTAATTCTCTGGGTGAGCTGAGATTGTCGAAAAAAAACAATGTAAAATCTCTTGTTCGAAATGGAATCACGATTACTTCTCTATGGAGTGTACCTCTAGAAAATGGTGATATATTATATATTACAGGAAAAGATGTGATATCGACCAAGTTGAAATTAAATTAAAGGGGGAATTGGTCACAATTGACCATAGTGGTATTCTTCCATTGTGTTTGCGGCTGTATTGGGATTGATTCTTGCAGCTATTACATTTAATTTACCGGGAGGTGTACAATTTAATTTTGGCACGTCTGGAGGACCTCTTATGGCAGGTTTAGTGCTAGGACACTTTAGAAGTATAGGGAAATATTCCATAAAGGTGCCATCTTCAACGTTGGAGTAATTAGAGAGCTTGGTTTAATGTTATTTCTTATAGGAGCAGGAACGAATGCTGGAAAGGGCTTTGTTTCCGTGCTGGTAGAGCATGGATGGGTGTTGTTTTTCATAGGGTCAGTTATTACTTTAGTACCCATGTTTGTAGGATATTTTGTTTCAGCTTATTTGTTAAAATTAGAGTTGTTTAATAGTCTTGGAGCACTTTGCGGCGCAATGACAAGTACTCCTGCACTTGGCACACTCATTAATATATCAGGCACTGATAATGTGGTCGCAGCCTACGCCGCAACTTATCCAATTGCACTTATTTTTGTTATATTTACAGCGCAAATATTATCAATTCATTTTTAGGAGTATTGATACATAGAATTGGATGGTAATGGTGAAAGTATGTAAATATGGAATGCCTTCTGGAAGGCTGGATGCCATCCTTCCTACATTGGCGGCATACCCGACGAATTATGGTTCGATAAATCAAACCGTCGTAACTAAAGTAATCGGGGGGCGCAGGTATGAAACCACCTAAAGCTTTCAGAATACGAAAGTGTAAATGGAAAATAAAACAATCATAAATGGAAAAGATATATATAAATGGTGAATCCGGACATTTTGATTCATTGCTTCTGAGAGTGAGAGTCACCCTTCCAGCATGAAAGTTAATGGAAACTCAAACGGAACCATGGCTCATTTTTAGCGGGAGAGTGGTTCTATTATGTTAGCAAATGTAAAAAGGAGAACCGGTGCTTAAAATATCACTAAAAAGCAGATATATAGCACCGGTTTATTTTATAATACGGTATACAAGCCGCAAAAATAAGAAGGACACAAAACTAACTCGTTTGATAAAAATATAAACTTACTAAAAGTCTGATTCCGTGACATGATTATTGAGTTTATAGCATGGTATGGGGTTGTAAAAAACGAAGTAAGAAATGTTATCAAATAGAAAGGAACAAAGAAATGTATTTAAAGAAAAATAATAAGTTATTTTTTGGTTGGGTAGTTATTGCGGCTTCGTGGTTAATATATTTTTCCAATGTAGGTCTTATATTATATGGCAGTTCAGTCTTGAATGCAAGATGATTTCTGAAAGAAATTTTAATAGTGCCGTAGTAGGAATTGCAGTCAGCCTGTGTACTGCTTTTCAAGGAATTACGGGTCCAATTTGCGGATTGATTATAAAAAAAAGAGGCATTAGGACATTCCTATATTATTGGAAGTTTAATTTTAGCAATTAGTAGCATACTCATAGCCAAATATACAGTAAATGAAAACCATTTCATACTTTTCTTTGGCATACTTGTCGGTGCTGGAATGGGTTTAGCAGGTATATTAACATCTCAAAGTGCGGTAAATATATGGTTTGATAGGCATAAAGCCATGGCAATGGCTATAACCCTATCAGCAGGTGGAATAGGAGGATTTATTGCACCCCAAATCCTAGGATATATTCTGTCTTTAGGAAGTTGGGAAATTGGGTGGTATTTTATATGTGTAATGTGTACTATATCTTTACTTCTTTCAATATTTGTCATTATAAATAAACCCGAAGATATAGGTGAAGTTCCTGATGGAAGACAAAACGGTGCAATAAATAACTATGAACAAATAAACAATACAAATACTACACCGGATATACTTAATAAAATATTAAGAACCCAAACAGTATACTTGTTAATATACTGTATTGTTACTAGAAGCACTTTATATTATACATGTATTGGTCATGTAGTTATCTATTTGGTAAGCAATGGTATTAAATATGATGATGCAGCTCTTGTTATATCAATAATATCAGCTTCAAGTTTGATTGGGAGATTTGCGACCGGTTTCGTAGCTGATAGAAAATTAAAATCAAATACAATGCTAGCATTATCAAATATTATAATGGCAATGGGAATGATTTTATTTAGGAATCTATCTTCAGTAGTAATTATATATTTTTCAGCATTTGTATTTGGGTTCGGTGTGGGTTTAGGGCAGGTATCACAACCACTGGCTATTTCAAATTATTACGGTAGTAATAATTTTCCTGTTATTAACGGAATTATACATCCTATCAACTATATTTTATCAGCAATAGGTCCTTTGACAGCAGGGGTAATGGCAACAACACATAGTTACAATACCATCTTTTTAATATTGAGTTTGCTTTCATTTTCCGGTGGGTTAGTTATGTTCTATAGCAAACCATATGTCCCAATCTTGAACCCAATAAAAACTAACATAATTCATGGTAAAACAAATTACCCGCATAAACGAGAGATATGTGCCAAAAAATAATGTTTTATATCTAAGATCTTCCTTTGGGCCCAAAAAACATCAATGATTTTCACAAAACAGGCGAAATCCCTACAGTGTTAAAATCCATGAAAAACTTTTTACTGCAGAGATGATGACTATAACCGCGCAAAACTAAGTCAAACGACCCAAAATACCTTATGTGAAGATAAAGAAACAATCCGACCGTTAGATAATCCAATCAGCTGAGAGGGAGGATTAGGGTGGTGCTATGGGGCAGCCTTGCTTCTGAAGAGGCAATAGTAAAAAAACCCCAGTGTAAAAATAAAAGAGAATATGTGGATACATTAAGGGCGGCAAGAGTTTTCAGTTATGTTGATAATGGCAGGAATTTTATTGATCTGACACCTTTCACATTGCCTGTGCTAGCTTAGGCAATGTTCTTGCCCATACTCGCCCTACGACGCCCGCTAGCAAAAGTAAAATTGAAAGGTTCTTTAAGACTGTTAAAATTAGGTTTTTCCTAAAACCTGCAACTTCTATTGAAGAGTCAAATCAAAGGTTCTGGCAGTGACTTGAAGAGTATCACCAGAAAGTCAAAGTCATGCATCTTTGGTTATACCCCCTCAGGATGTGTTTCTTTCTCAGGTAAGTAGGATACGTATGGTAGATGTTCAGCTTTTTTAGATCCTTTTAAAAGGATTACCGCAAGGCAAAACATGATGGTGCTATTCTGTGCTGTATGAGGTTCCTTCTCGTTTTATTAGGCAAAGGATTGAGGTTTGTTTTGATGATGATGTGTATGTTTATGAAGAAGGTGTATCTATAGGTAAAGTTACTCAAGTTATTTTTTCCGATAATACTCATGTTAAAAGGGACCGCTTTTTATCTTTTAGGGATATGGCAAAAAAGGAAGAAGTTTAAGGTATGTGTAAAGCTTTTTATTCTTTAACCAGACCTCTTTTTGTTAAGGAAATTAAGTCAACTGATTTTTTCCTTTCTACTTCTATCAAGAGATGATTGTTCTTGAGTATATGAAAAAGACAAAGGGTATAGGGCTTATCGTTAGGGAACCGGGAGCAGGTAAAACTTTTACTCTTAGATGTTTTGCTGAAAGTTTGAATCCTTTTTGTTTTAGGTTATTTATTTACCTTTGCCTACAAAGTAATGTTTTTGGATTTTTACCGGAGATTGGCATTAGCATTAGGTTAGGTGAAGATCCTAAGTTTCGCAAAGAAGACCTTTTTAATCAAATTCAAGAAGCTGTTAAGTTCTGTTTTAAGGAAATAAAGATTACTCCTGTGTTTATTCTTGATGTGATGCAGCTGGCAAAAGGCTCCTTTTCAATTTTGATATGAACTCACTCGGAGAATCCCTTTATCCATAATCTTGTTTACTTTATCTTATGGACAAGACCTTCTTCAAATCATAATCGCCCTCTTGTACAAAGGATTATGATGTGCTGCAAGGTAGAGCTTTTGACTAATAATGAGGCAATACCTCACATAAATCTTCATATTAAGTCACTTCAAAACCCTAACCACAAATTCCTCCCCTTCTTCAGAAAAGATCGGTTCTTTTCTGTTGAATTCGCGGTTTTTTCTTATTGACATAGGAATGCCGCGGCCTAGGTTTTCTATATACCCGTAGTGATTTAGGAACTTAAAAAGTAATTGGTTTCTGATAAAGGTGATACCTGTCTTTACATTTTCAATAGTAATGGTATTGGGTAGTCGTCCGGGACTTCTAATTTCATATCTATCATCGAAAAACAGGACCCGTATCCTGCTCCCTGTAATACTATAGTTTCTGTGGCATACGGCATTTACTATAAGCTCCCGAAAAACATCCTCAATTGCAAAAAACAAGGGATTTCTTTAATTGTTTGTATACCCTCAAGCCGTTGCCCATTCACTACTGTTTTCTAAAGCAATCTATTTAAGCGATATGGGTTTATACTCAAAAACAAATCCAAATCCATAAGTTATATCTAGTCAAAAAAACGAATTACCTGAAGGATTTTTCAATAAATGGTAAATAATATACCCAAGGATCAGTGTTTTTTAACCTACTTTTTTAAATAATCTACAAAACAATAAAGGATTTTGGGTTTTTTTAGCGAACTAGATAAATATTTACTTTTAGCTTAATTAAGACCAAAGTGGAGGGTTTAAATGAAGAAAATTGCTTTAGTTACGGACAGTACGGCTGACCTCGATGAACAAATGAAAAATGAATTAGATGTCCATGTAATTCCATTGAAGGTGAGATTTAAAAATGAAGAATACTTTGACTATGAGATAACAAGTGATGAGTTTTACAGACGTTTAGCTCAAGAGGATGAACTACCTAAAACATCACAACCTTCTCCTGAGGACTTTAGCAACTTATATCGTAAGCTGCTAAAAGACTATCAAGAAGTTATATCAATTCATATTTCTTCAGGCTTGAGTGGACCTTAAATGCGGCGAATTTAGCTAAAGAGGAGCTTGGCAGTAGAATTCATATAATTGATTCAAGAACTATCAGTCTTGGCTTAGGTCTAATGGTGGCTGAGTCTTCTAGAAACATTAAAGAAGGTATGAGTGCATCACAAATTGTAAAGCGCCTTTCCGAAGTGAGAAGAAACATCGAAACTCTTTTTACTGTAAATACTTTAGAGTATCTACAAAAAGGGGGCAGAATAGGGAAGGTGCAGGGTATTGTGGGAACATTTCTAAATATTAAGCCTGTAGTTAGAGTTGGAGATGATGGCATCTATCATACTTACAGTAAAGCCCGTAGTCAGGAAAAGGCCCTTGATAGCATAGTGCAAGCATTTAGGAATTTGGCGAAAGGAAGAAAACATGTGCGTTTTGCTGTGGCCCATGGTGCAGCTCAACAAGCGGGCATTATCTTAAAGAAGCTTTGGAAAACGCATTTCAACTAAAAACTAGTATATTTACTCAAGTGGGACCAGTTATAGGTGTTCATACAGGACCGGGGACTATAGGGGCTGCTGTCCAGTTTGAATAAATATTAGATATTGCAATGAGAGAGTGTCGTAAAACTATATTAAATTTAACGATACTCTCTTTTATTTTAGTTCTGCCAATAAAAAGACAGGTTGAGCTTGTGAGATTTTCTAATCCTGTCGGACCAGTTACCAATATACATGTAGAAGGACCTGCAGTTTTTTGTATATCAATAGGTAGTTTATCTTTCCAATGTATATCTAATCCGTAATAGGATGCTAGCATCTCAGCCTTCCCCCTTAATTCCCTTTGAACCTACTGGAATAATCTCATGGACATTGGGAATATTAAGGAGTTCTTTTATGAGTAAAGTGTTTGGAATTTCTGGATCGTCTAGAAAGACCTCATTTCCGACTTTAGGGATTCCTATACAATAAAGCATATCTCCTGGCCTTGTGTTGTTTAGTCTTAGTTTCTCTTTTTCTACTATGCCAATTATCGTAATACCCAGTCCGGTTTGACAAGTTGGTATGTTCTTTTCAGTACTAATTGTAACTGGTATTTCCAAAGATAAATCCTCTAACTCGTCCGATATACCTGATAACATTCCTTTACCTGTGGGGTCAGGTTCGCTGCATATAGCAGCTGTTACAGATATAGGAATTGAGCCTATCGATAAAATTTCCATCAAGGCTACTCGACAGGTAAATCGACCTACTATGTAAGGTGGAGTTTTAACCACATCTCTTTCTTTTTCACCGACTCCCTCCACAAGAATCACAGGCAACAGCCAGATACAAATTATCTTTTATTAATACAAGATTTACATCTCTATGGGATTTTGTCGTTTCTCCTAAATACACTACAATACCTCCAATATTTGATAAGGGAAAATCCGTCTTGTTTTCTACTAGTGATAATACCAACTTTAGCTGTCATAAGAGCTTGATTTAATCGTGCTAGCGATAGCTTTATAAACTAATGCAGAAATTAACACATTGACAAATGATGCTACCAACAGAGGAAGTAACATAGCGGTAAAAAAGGCAATTCCAAACTGGGGTAAAAAAATGAAAGTCGCTGGGGCAATAATACCATTTAGCAATGATGTTATAATTATACTTGCGAGTAAATTTTTTTTACCCAAAAACCCATAAAGTCCTGCAAATACAGCCATTTCTATTGCGATAATTAGATGAATAGGCAAACTCATTGGAACCCGGAATACAAACTTGTTAATAGATGGCCTAAAGCGGCCGCTCCTGCTCCAAATAAAGACCCAGTAAAAGTGCAGCTGTATAACCTGGAGCTGAATCTAAAGCTACCGTACCCGTTGGACTGGGTATTTTTATGAAGGCACCTACTATACTTAATGCAATAAACATACCCATAAGGGCAAAGGTGTTAGTTTTTGTTTTTAACATAAAACCATCTCCTTAACTTTTTGATTAAGATCTACTTATAGGTTAAGAAAAGGGTAAATAAAAAAGTCTACAGTCTAATAGAAAATTAGACGGTAGACTTTACCATCATCACCGGATCTTTTAGCCTTAAGGCAGGTCTCCTGGCTCAGGTTCTTGCTCCTTAACCCTTCCGGTTTCCCAGTGGATACTTTAAGCAGCTCCCATTACAGTGGCGGGACCGCGCCGGATTTTAACCGATCTTCCCTATTCTCCAAACACGGGCACCTTAAGTAGAACTTTTTCTTTAATTATAAAAAGTTTCTTGATTTAAGTCAACATGTATATTTAAAATATAAGTTGCAATTTAATTTGTGTATTGTATAATTTTACTTAATACTAAGCTGGCAGTTAACTTAGATACTAATATGTTCAAGTATAGCATAAACTGTTCTAACTAATAAGCAAAATAATAAACGACAGGAACACTAGTTAAGGGGGTAAGTCTATGCACTGGAACAGATCTCGTGAATGTATGGACAGAGATGAACTACGTTCTTACCAGTTAGCAAAGTTAAAAGAAACCATAGACCGTGTTTATCACAATGTATCAAGTTATAGGCAAAAGATGCAAGAAAAAAGTATTAATCCGGAGGATATAAACAGCCTAGAAGATTTAAAATTGTTGCCATTTACAACCAAGGAAGATTTACGGGATAATTACCCTTATGGCATGTTTGCTGCACCACTAAGGGATATTATAAGAATACATGCTTCTTCTGGCACTACCGGAAAACCAACGGTAGTAGGATATACACGTAGAGACATAGCCAATTGGGCAGAGCTAGTAGCCCGCTGTTTAACAATGGGTGGCGGTAAGCAGGATTCGGTGGTCCAGATTTCTTATGGATACGGCCTTTTTACTGGGGGCTTGGGTTTTCATTATGGAGCAGAAAAGATTGGTGCTGTTGTAGTACCAACATCTGGGGGCAATTCACGTCGCCAGGCAATGATGATGAAAGATTAAAAACGGAAATACTTGCTTGTACACCTTCATACGCCCTTTGCATAATCGAAAACTCTTGAGGAAATGGGAATAAAAACAGAAGAAACTGAATCTAAAATCAGGTATTTTTGGAGCAGAACCATGGTCAGAAAATATGCGAAAAGAACTGGAAGGAAAACTTGGAATTAAGGCATTAGATATATATGGCCTTAGTGAAGTTATTGGGCCTGGTGTTGCTTGTGAATGTATGGAGCAGCAAGGTCTTCATATTTTTGAAGATTTCTTTATTGCGGAAATAATAGATCCAGTAACTGAAGAACCTATGCCTGAGGGAGAAAAAGGTGAACTAGTCATAACTACAATTGATAAAGAAGGATTACCAGTAATAAGGTACAGAACAAAGGATATAACATCTCTTTCTTACGAACCTTGCAGTTGTGGGAGAACCCATGCACGAATCGGGAAATTACTTGGCAGAACTGACGATATGCTTATCATAAGGGGCGTCAATGTATTCCCATCACAAATAGAAAGTGCCTTGATGGCAGCCGGAGATACAGAGCCTCATTACTTAATAATTGTAGACCGCATAGATAATCTTGATTCTATGGAGGTATGGGTGGAAGTATCGGAAAAACTATTTGCTGACGAAGTTAGGAAACTTGAGGATGTCCGTAAGAGGATAACCAGGGATATTAATACTACTTTAGGTATTAATGTTAATGTTAAATTGGTGGAACCCCATACTATTGAACGCAGTGAAGGTAAGGCAAAACGGGTTATAGACAAGAGAAAGATTTAAAAGAGATTCAAAAAATGAATCGGAGGGATCTTATGTTTGTAAAACAGATATCGGTATTTTTGGAGAACAAACCAGGAAAATTATCTCAAGTTACTGGAATATTAAAAGAGCACGACGTAGACATTAGTGCAATATCTATTGCTGATACAACTGAATTTGGGATTTTACGAATGATAGTAAACAAACCTGAAAAGGCTGTTACTCGCGATAAAAGCAGCAAGATTTCCAGTAAGTACAACTGAAGTTTTAGCAGTTGAGGTATCAGATAAACCTGGTGGATTAAATCATGCTCTTCAAATACTGAATGATGCTGGTGTAAGTATCGAATACCTTTATTCCTTTATAAAGAGAAACGGAAACAAAGCCCTCATACTATTTCGTGTTGAAGACCCGGCTAAGGCGGTAGATGTTTTGCAATCTGCTGGTGTAAGGCTTTATAGTACTGAGGAAATAAATTCACTTTAGAGACATCAAAAATCAAAAGAGGTGACGGGAAGAATAGAACACTTTCCATCACCCTTTTATTTTTGAAATTGCCACTGTCCTATGCAAATGCTATAATTAATACAGCTCAAGGTGAGATTATCGAAGGTATTTGGGAGGAGAGTATAAGGCATGAGAAGAATTTTAGCTGTGATTGCTGCAAAAATCGTAATTTTTGTTGTTAAACTTTTGGGTCATAGAGGAAGCAATATTGGTGGAGAATTAGCCTTAAGACTATGCCCAGATATTCTAGCCTGGTTTGGTTCAAAAGTAAAAGATAAAATAATATTTGTCACAGGAACTAATGGAAAGACTTCCACTAACAATATGATATACTCAATAATTAGGGAGCAAGGCCATGCTTGTATCTGCAATGAACTGGGGGCAAATTTGGATTCAGGCCTTATATCCGCTTTTATAAACAGATCTAATCTTTTTGGACATTTTGATGCAGACTATGCTTGTTTAGAAGTAGATGAAGCTTCATTGACAAAGGTTATGAAACACTTAAAGCCTGATATACTTGTTTTTACAAATATATTTCGAGACCAATTAGATCGTTTCAGTGAAATTGATGCACTTTTGAACAAAATAAAAATGTCTTTGAAACAATCTGATGAAACGACTTTGATTATAAATGCTGATGATCCTTCTTTGGTTAGCCTTGGACAATCACTACCCCATGAAAAATATTATTATGGTGTGGAAACTACACTAGATATGGGTAGTAATGTTTTGGCAATTGATAGTATTTTTTGTAAAAAATGCAACCATAGATTGTACTATAAGCACTATTATTACGGTCAGTTGGGACATTATACCTGCGAAAACTGTGAATTTCAGAGACCTTTTCCCGATTATCAGGCCTTGATAATTGATGACGAAAGAATAAGGACCCTTAGTGTTTTAAGTAAAGATGATACCTTCAAAATCGAAATAGAGATAGACAAGAATGATTCCTATTCAATATATAATATGTTGGCTGCTATCTCGTTTGGAGCCTTTATTGGAATTAACTCTGATGGAATATTGAGAGGACTTGAGAGCTATCAGCCTCAAGTAGGCCGAATGGAACGGTTTTATATAAAGAAACCCATTACCTTGAATCTAGCTAAAAACCCTGTAGGTTTTAACGAATCTATGAAATTGGTAAACCAAGATACAAATACTAAGACCATCGCCATAGGGGTGAATGATTTACCCCAGGACGGTCGCGATGTTTCATGGTTATGGGATACAAATTTCGAAATGTTATTAGAAGAGGATGAAAAGATTGAAAGCTATATATTATTTGGTCAGCGAAGATATGATATGGCTCTCCGCCTGAAATATGCCGGGGCAAATCATAAAAAACTTATTATCCTTGATACCGCGGAGGATGTAATAAATGAGATTGTAAAAGATAAAAGCGAAGTGGGATATATATTGTTAAACTATAGTCTATTGTTTGAGACTCAGAAAATCTTAAAAAGGAGAAATGAAGATGCTGGAGTTAACTCTGTGCCATCTATATCCTGAACTGTTAAATCTATATGGTGATACGGGAAACATAATATCATTGGTGAAACGCTGCCAATGGAGAAATATAAATGTAAAAGTAAAAAAGTATAATCTTGGAGATAAAGTAGATTTTGGAGATGTAGATATATTTTTTATTGGTGGTGGTGCGGATAGTGAGCAGGTTATTGCAGGTAATGATATGAAGAAGATTAAACCCCAATTAAAAAATGCGATCGAAGAAGGGAAAGTGATTTTAGCTATCTGTGGTGGATTCCAGTTGTTGGGTATGTATTACCAAAGTAATGAAGGTAATGTTGAAGGACTTGGACTCCTAGATTTTCACACAAAGGCAGGAAACAGATATTTTGTTGGCAATACAGTAGTAAATACAGGTGATTATCATTTAGTAGGCTTTGAGAATCATACAGGTAGAACTTACTTAAACAACTTGAAGCCTTTAGGTCATGTAATACACGGATTTGGGAATAATGGCGAAGATAAAACTGAAGGTGTCCGTTATAAAAATGTTATCGGAACCTATCTGCACGGTCCATTATTACCCAAAAACCCTAGGTTATGTGATGATATTATAAGAATATCGTTGAAAAACAAGTATAATATAGAAAGCCTTGAAGAATTAGACGATTCTTTGGAAATTAAAGCTAGGGAACATACATTAAGGTCAATAAGTAACAGGTTTTCATCTCTGGCTTAGCATTCACTTAGACCTTTCATTAAAGGAGCAAATCCATGTTAGAATTAATAGCCATGACAACAATGCTGGTTGACCATATGGGAGTAGTCTTTTTCCCTGATATTACAGCATTTAGAATTATCGGTCGTATTTCTTTTCCAATCTACTGCTTTCTTTTGACTCGTGGATATTGTTATACTAGTAATTTTAACAAATACTTATTACGACTAATATTGCTGGCTTTTATCAGTCAACCTATATATATGGGGTTATTTGGCTTGGAAAGACCTAATGTTATTTTTACTCTTGTGGTATGTCTAATAATACTTAAACTTATGGAAAAGCCTAAAGTTTTAAATATAATAGTATCACTAACGCTAACAATATTTCTGACTTTCGGATTTGAATATGGTTCATATGCTGTTTTGTTGGTTCTAATATATAAAAACGTTAAGAATCCATATAATATACTTATTGCTCATCTAATCTTAAATATAGCATACTTTTTCCATTATAGTTGGATTCAACAGTTCAGTATATTAGGAAGTTTAGTTATTACTTTATATACATCATGGGGTTTCTTATCTGATTTTAAGGTCAACAGATTGACATATAGGGCTTTTTATCCAATCCATATGTTATGCTTATTGGTAGCAAAGCTTTTTTCTAATCTATAATAAAAGGCCTAAATTTTTCAGGAATGATACTTGATATAAAATAATGTATAAGATATAATAAAGCTGAAAATAGAAAAAGTTACAAGTTCAGTTCTTAGGAATCTGGTGAAAATCCAGAACGGTCCGGCCACTGTAAGTGGGGAGCAAGCTTTACTTAAGCCACTGGCTTTGCTGGGAAGGCAAAAGCGAGCGATTATCCACAAGTCAGGATACTAGACTGAGCGGATTGTATATAATATACCTTCCAAGGAAAGGTAATATTGATTTTATTTTTTAGCATAAAACACTCTGACCTTGATGAAGGTTAGGGTGTTTTTAATTTCTATAAAAATTAAATAATAATAATGTGATGATAAAGGGAAAAGGGTGAAAATCCCTTGCTGTAGTCGCAGCTGTAACCGGTGATGAAGGCTTGCTTGTGCCACTGTCTAATCGATGGGAAGGCTAGCCAGAAGATGAACCGGAAGCCAGAAGACCTTGTCATTACATTCTTCTTATTTATCTCCGGCCTAGAGATAGGGCAGAAAAATAAGCTGATGTGCATTTAGCCATTGTGCCCCCTTTTTCTTAATTGGAGAAGGGGGCTTTTTGAATACAACAAAAGAGCTTAAAAGCCGGTATTTATGAGAAAGGAGGAGCGATGAAAAAGTAAGGACAAAATATACAGGAAAAATTTAAATTTTAAAAGGGGGATAACACATGAAAAAGAAAATCACAAGTTTACTCATTATTATTTCACTGATGTGCAGTTTTGTACCGGGTTTTTACCTTGACGCCAATGCGTCAGATAAATCAACAGTTCTTGAGGAAGTATATGGAGACAAAACCAATGAAGAGAAAATAGCAGATGCAATAGATTCTTTGAGAGGCTACTATTTAAAAGGCGATGATGATTTTACATTTCAAGTGGCATTGGGCTATATCTTTACCAGTGGCAACTTGGAAAATGACTTACATATAATTCAACAAAGATTCAAAGTGAATGAGAACCCCGACAGTGCATCAGCCTATGCAGGGAATATAATGGGTCTTATTGCTGCAGGTAAGGACCCTAGGACTTACAATGGTCAAAACCATGTAAGAACTCTCGCCGAAAGTCAAAAGGGACAAGGAAAATTTATCATCAGCCCATGGGATGATTATCCCACTACTGTTGCTTTTAGTATGCTAGCTTTAGACATGGCAAAAGCCGACTATGATGTGGAAAAGGCTGTCGAAGCATTGTTAAGTTATCAAGGTGAAGATGGCGGTTTTGATGGCGGATGGGGTGCAAACGTTGACGATACAGCCATGAGCATAATGGCTTTAGGAAACCACAAAGACATCAATGGAGTAGAAGCTGCCATAGACAAGAGTATAACTTACATAAAGGCTAATCAACAAGATAACGGTGGATTTTTAGGATGGGATGGTATAAGCCCATGTTCTATATCCGCGGTTATTCAAGGGCTTATAGCCATAGGTGAAGATCCTCTATCTGAAGAATGGATTAAAAATGGCAACACCATGCTTGATGCCCTGCTTTCACTGATGGAAGATGACCATTTTGCTACTAGCTTTGACACAGAACAAGCATTTTGTGCCCTTGCAGACTTGTATAGAGGAAAGTCCCTGTTTCATGAGATTAGTATTAAAGATACAGGACCATCAAAAGTAACAATACAAATACCTTTATCAACTAAGTTAAAAGAAAATGGCAAACTGAAACTTACGGCAAATGTTTATGATGACAAGAATGAAATACTTTCGGCACATAATCTGATATGGGAAAGCTCCGATGAAAATGTAGCTCAGGTTGATGGTGTTGGTTTAGTCACTGCAAAAAGTGCCGGAACTGTAACTATAACCGTAAAGGTAAGAGACCATGAGGATATATCTGACACTATAGAGCTCACTGTAGAGCCAGAAGAATTTAAAGTAACCAGAATAGGAACAGAGGATATTAAAAATGGAAGTGAAGCAAAACTAAAGTTTGAGATACAGGAAAACTTAGGACAAACTAAGTGTGCAACACTAATCATAGCGCTTTACGACAAAAATACTAACAAAATGATCAACTATTCTTTTGCACACAAACAATTTGAACCAGGAGAAACTACCAATTTAGGTGCTGGTTTTTTGGTGCCGGATGCCGGAGCATATATCATAAAATGTTTTGTATGGGAAAGCTTTGAAAACCAAGATGTTATTTTAACAAACCCCATCGAAATAGAGGTGCAGCAGTAAAGTGTAGCTCAATCTACTCCCTGGTGTAATCGGAACTTAGGGTTTCGGCTGCCTTAACTAATCACATTATGGAGGTGTATACCGTGAGAAAAAAGCTCATATCATTTCTGCTGATATTTGTATTACTGCTGCCATCCTTTGCTTTTGGGGCAGGTGCTACAATAGATTATGATTTTAATGGCGACAGGGTTACTATTACAATAAAAGAGGATAGTTACAAACCTGTCAGTATCGTTATCGAAGATGGCAGCAGAAAGTTTTATATAGATCAAAAAGAAACGGATGTAGACGGAAAAGCTGTATTTGATACCCAATTGGAAAGAGGGAAAGAATATAAGTGTACAACAAATATAGATGGAGTTAAGCAGACCGAGACTATAAGTGTCGAAAAAGATAGTCCGGAAGACCCTGAACAGCCGGAAAAGCCAGATGTAGCATATATTTACATAAAAGGGTACAGGGATGTAATATTGCCTGAAACAGAGGTGAAAATAAACAAAGGCGATACAGTGCTGAGCTTAACTAGAAGAGTATTAAATTCCAAAGAAATAGATATCAAGGTCAGAGGCGGATATGTTTCAGGTATTGATAATCAAAACGAGTTTGATAAAGGCCCCAATAGTGGGTGGATGTTCACCGTTAACGGAAAATTTGCAGGAATCGGTGCGGGTAGTGTAACTGTAAGAAGTGGGGACTATATTGAGTGGTTATATACTACAGATTTGGGCGAAGATATTGGCAACATCTATGAAGACCCCGAAAATAGTATTGTTGATAATGCTCTGGATCTGCTAGATGATAAAAACGTTGGGGAAAAAGAGATCATTGAAATGGTAAAGGACATAACTGACTATATTGTGCATGCGGTAGATAGCCTAAAAAGCAAAGACCATGTAAAAACTGTATTAAAGGATTTTAGAGATGTTAACAATATTTTCTTAAAGGTTTTAGAGAGATTGAAATCAGAAGAGAACTTTGAAAATGCAGCAGCCAATAGCTTAAAGATAGGTGAAATGGCGGCAAAACTGCTAAGTTATACCGATGAAAAAGACATGACAAATGAAATAATATTAGCAGCAAAAGAGAGTACCGGTATCGCTCTTGCATTTGTAAACAAAGTGAGCAATGAGAGCAGAATTGAAAAAATAATCGAAGATTTGCTGGAAGTATCCATTGAGCTCAATAAAAAATTGTTAGAAAAACAGCCGGACCATATTAAACCAGAACAAAGATTCTTGGCAGTATTACCTCAGGAATATGAAGATAGTGTAGACATAAATCTGCCTGGAATTTTATTAAGTTTGGCAACGGAAAAGGGAATAACAAAGCTGGATTTGTCCTCAGAAATGTTGACTGCAGCTTTGCCTATGGATGCTTTAAATGAAATTCAAAAGAAACAAGGGCTTAAGATAACTGCAAAAAGAGCTGACAAATCAGTATTACCTAATACAGTGCAAGACCAAATTCCTGATGGTAGTTTCATAATTGAGATATCAGAAGTTAGTCAGCAAGAATTTGACAAGCCCATAGAAGTAGGAATACCTTTTGCCGGTACATATAATAATGAGGCAGCTGTAACTGTGTTTTTACTGAAAGACAACGGTAATATTCAACCTGTGGGAGGTCTTTACGATTCTACTGTTAAAAAAGTTAAGTTTTTTACCACTCATTTCAGTACATACTTTACTAAAGAATCTATAGAAGATTTCACGGATACTGAGAATCATTGGGCCAAAAAAGAAATTGGTGTCCTAGCTGGCAAGGGCATCATCAGAGGCAAAGGGGAAGGAATATTTGAACCTGATGCCTATATTACAAGGGCCGAATTTGTTGCGCTGATAACAAGAGTATTGGGATATGACGAAAACCATCAATATACAATACCTTTTACTGATGTAAGGCAAAAGGACTGGTACTATAATCCAATAACAGTCGCTTACAATAATGGTCTGGTTAATGGGAAATCCGCAACAGAGTTTGACCCCAATGGTAATATTACAAGACAGGAAATGACAAAAATCATTTCAAACATATTGGAAAACAAATTCCTGCGGCAAGAAAACTTGGAGGACTTGAAAGAGTTTAACGATTTTGAGCAAATTGCCCCATGGGCTCGGGAAAGTGCCGCTTTGTGCCTGAGAGAAAAAATTATTAATGGCATAAATGAAGGGGTATTCGCACCCCTAGAAAACGCCACAAGGGCACAAGCTGCAACGATACTTTATCGTATCTACGGATTACTAATTAAATAACATCGGTAGGAAGGAGGAAGCAGAGGCGGGAAGCAGAGGGACGGTTCCTTTGCTTCCGAAGAAGCATGGGGGAGTTTAGTGTGAAATTTGAGGAATAAACTGTAACTTTCATACATTCTCATATTCGGTAGCGTCATGGTTTTTTCTGCGACCCTCTTAGTCCACAGTAGTCCACTCCAAACCGTCCCCATGGACATGATCAATTAAGTTTTCCGGTGTCTGCAGTAATTACTTGGTTATTCATAAAATATGAGGTGAGAAAATGTATAACAAATCACAAGCAAAAAAAGTTATTGCTTTGACTTTAGCGGTATTTCTTGTTTGTCAATTTTGCTGCTACGCCTTTGCTGCAGAGGAAGCAAGTATCGGTCAAGAAAAAATATCCGATGCCATTGATGAGATTGTAAAATATATCTATGAAAATAATAAAGACTCGGGACTAACTGAGTGGCAAATTATCGGCATGAGGGCAGCGGGTATAGAAATTCCGGAAAAATACTATGAAAACTTAGAGGAATACGTCAAAGCTCAGGAAGGCTATTTTAGAAAAATCACCGACTATGCAAAGCTTGCAATGTCGGTGAGAGTCTTGAATCGTGATCCTAGGAATGTATCAGGATACGACCTTATAGAAAAAATTTATAACAATGATAATATGACACTTCAGGGCACTAATGGTCCGATCTTTGCATTGATAGCCATAGATGTCTGTGGTTACTCAATTCCAAATGATGCTTTGTGGCCTAAAGAAAGACTGTTAGGTTATATATTAAATCAGCAAAATGATGATGGGGGTTTTCCTTTGGTATATGGGGAAAGCAGTGATATAGACCTCACTGCCATGGCCATACAGGCACTGTCAAGGTATCAGGAAAACCCGGAAGCAGAGGGTGCTATTGAAAAGGCCGTTGAATTCCTATCACAAAAGCAATCTGCAGATGGTGGATTTACTTCTTGGGGTGATACCAGCAGTGAAAGTATTTCCCAGACCATAATAGCTCTGACAGCACTAGGAATTGATCCACTAAAAGACTCTAGATTCGTAAAAGATGGAAATCTCATATCAAAGCTCTTTTCCTTTAGAGAGGTAGACGGCGGATATTCTCACATTGAAGGTGAAAGAAGCAATGACATGGCAAGCGAGCAAGCATTAGTGGCATTGGCAGCTTATAGGCGATTTTTAGAAGGCAAGAGTTGGATTTATCTTTTGAAAAATGAGAAAGAAACGTTTCCTGATGACAATACTTACTTTTCTGATATAAATAATGCCTCTAAATGGGCAAGGGAATATATCGAAAAAACAAAAAAATACGGTCTGATGGAGGGCAAAGGGCATAATCAATTTGAACCAAAGCAAAATATAACTCGTGCGGAATTTGCTGCACTGCTGGTAAGGCTGCTGAAATTAGAGGAAAGTAACAAAGCCCAACAAGTGTTTACTGATGTGAAACCCGACAGTTGGTATTACGGTTATGTTATGAAGTGTTATGAAGAAGGAATAATTACGGGAAAGACAGAGGAAAAATTTGTGCCAAATGATTATATTACGAGGGAACAAATGGCTGTCATGTTCCAGCGGGCTTTGTCTTTAGAAATTGTTGAAGATGTAATCTTTAAAGATATACAAGAGGCCTCTCAGTGGGCAGTTCCGGCGATTAAGGCAGTGGTGGGGAATAGGATAATAGTAGGTGACAATGGTGTCTTTTCGCCAAAGCAAAATGTTACTCGTGAGATGGCTGCAACAGTGATTGTGAGAGTATTTGAAAGAGGCGAAGAGTAGTGAAACTATTTGCAAAGAAAAAATTACCAATTTTTATCTCCATACTTCTTATTACCTGTTTTTTGATTGTGGGATGTGGCAATAAGACATCTGTTTCAAAAACTCCATATCAATCTGGGGAAGGTCATGAGGCTTCCCAAAAAGAAGCAACAATTGACCATTTCCAAGAAGACCCAAAAAAGGCCGCGAGTATTGATACCGAGGATTCTATGCCGAATGTAGAGGATTCCCCAAAAAGCCCTGTATCGGACAGTTATGTAAGCAGGCAAGGACAGGAAAATGTAAACAGTCAAGGTCAGGAACAGGAAAAGTCTGATAATCCAGAGCAGGTTTCCTCTGTTACCGTTTCTATAGTTGGTCCTGAGGATAACGGTGTGATTATGAAAGCAACGGTTGTTGAAATAGAAGAAGGAGAAACGGTGCTAGATGTACTGAGAAAGGCAGCCCGCCAAAACAATATTCCTATATCTGTCAGAGGGAGAAAATCCACAGCATATGTGGAAAGTATAGACAATTTATTTGAATTCGACCATGGGGCAAAAAGCGGCTGGCTTTACAGAGTAAACGGTAGTATGTACAGCCAAAGTGCCGGCTCTTTTACGGTAAAGCCTGATGATGTTATAGAGTGGCTCTATACTCTTGATATGGGTAGAGATATAGATGATGACACAAGTTATTCAGGAGGGGCGGCAGATGAATAGGGGTTTTGCATCACTTCATCCTGCCCCGTGTTTTCTATACTATGTGAGTCTTGTCATACTTGTGATGATAATATATCATCCTATGTTTTTGTTCTTAGCTTTGTGTTCTCAAGTAATGTTAAACATTATGCAGGATGGCGGCAAAAGGCTTAAGGAATCAATAAAATACTACATATTCTTGGGTTTTTTAATAGTTCTGGTAAATCCCTTTATATCCCATCGGGGGCGAACCATACTCTTTTATTTCTTTGACAACCCGGTGACATTGGAGGCTGTAATTTACGGCATTGTCATGATGATGTCACTTCTAACCGTGCTTATAGCCTTCGTTTCGTATAATCTAGTTATTACTCCGGACAAATTTATGTTTCTTTTTTCCTCTATATTTCCAAAAACTGCCTTTATATGCATGATGGCAATGCGCTTTGTTCCTGTACTTAAAAAACGCAGCCAAGATATTGCCCTTGTTCAAAAAACTAGAGGCACAGATACATCTACAGGAAGTTTTATACAGCGAGTCAAAAACGGCATGCAGATAATGATTATATTGATTACATGGTCCCTGGAAGAAGCTATTATAACATCAAGGTCCATGAGAGCGAGAGGATATGGCATTACAAAAAACAGAAGTTCATATTTCGATTATAAAATGACAAAAAGAGATTGGGCGACTCTTGCCGTGATAGTTTTATCCTGTGGCAACTTATTGTATTTTTGGCGTCAAGGTCTAGGACATTTTCAAATATATCCGGAGCTTTCGGCACTGACTTTAGACATAAATATAGGGCTTTTTTTAGTCGCATCTTTTATATACCTCGCTATTCCCGTAGCGATAGAAGGAGTTGAGAGACTAATATGGCTTTAATAGATATACATAATCTAAGTTTTTCTTATCCAAATTCCACACAAAGGGCTTTAAAAAATGTGAATTTCTCCGTACAAGCAGGAGAAATTGTAGTCATATGCGGACCTTCGGGCTGTGGGAAGACGACTTTGATAAGTCAATTGAAAAGAGAAATCCGTCCTGAGGGAAAGAGTGGTGGGAAGATTTTTTACCAGGGGAAATCCATAAACCACATTTCAGAAAAACAAGCTGCTCGAGAAATTGGCATGGTCTTTCAGGACCCTGAACATCAGATAGTTTTGGATACTGTTTTACATGAACTGGCCTTTGCAATGGAAAATATGGGCTATGATATCCGAACCATGAAAAAGAGAATAGGGGAAATGTGCAATTTTTTTGGATTGGAAAAGATGCTGAACAAACCTGTTAGTGAGCTTTCAGGTGGAGAAAAACAGATATTAAATCTGGCATCAGTGCTACTGCTTCAGCCTAAAGTACTACTTTTAGATGAACCTACCTCACAGCTGGACCCCGTTGCGGCAAAACAATTTTTGCAGATGGTTTACAGGCTAAATAGGGAGCTTTCCATGACAATAATATTGAGTGAACATCGCCTTGAAGATGTATTCCCCCTCGCTGACAAGGTAATATTTATGGAAAAGGGTGAAGTAAAACACATAGGAAATCCCAAAAGTATAAGCTTTGATATTCTCATGTCAAAAGATGCCCCAATGAACAACTATCTTCCCTCGGTAGTTAGAATGTATTCATATTTAAAAAAAGATATTAAAGAGGCAGAAATACCTGTGGATGTGAGAGAGGCAAAAAAGGTGATATGTGATTTGATAGTTGAAAATCAAGCAAAAAATAACGGGGATTTCGAAAAATGCTTTAATTTTTCTGAAAAACCTATTATTAAAATGATAAACGTAAGTTTTCGGTATGAAAGAGACTCACCCAATATTTTAAACAAACTATCTTTGGATATATGTTCGGGAGAATTTCTTACAATTTTAGGCGGCAATGGTGCCGGTAAATCCACACTGCTTCAAGTTATGGCAGGCATTAAAAAACCTCAACGGGGCAAGGTTTATTTTAACGGTCAGGATATACTGCGAATTGAAGAAGAAGAAAGGTATTCAAAGATAGGGTATCTTGCACAAAACCCCATGCTTTATTTTATATACGAAACGGTAGAAGAAGAACTTTACAGAAGGGCGGAAATGCTGAAAACAAGAGTTGAAGGTATAAATGGTTTGCTGAAAGAATATGTAGATTTATTTAGCCTTGAACCCTTGATGAAAAGACATCCCTATGATTTAAGCGGTGGAGAAAAACAAAAACTGGCAATGGCAACAGTGCTTTTATCGAAGCCCCAGGTGCTTTTGCTGGATGAGCCCACAAAAGGTCTTGACCCAACATTTAAAATCAGCTTTAAAAACATACTTGATAAGCTCATTAAGACTGGAATCACAATCGTAATGGTCTCTCATGATATAGAATTTGTTGCGGCAAATGCTTCCTCCTGTGCCCTGCTTTTTAATGGTGAAATAACAAACAAAGATACTCCTCCCAATTTCTTTAGTGAGAATTACTTTTATACTACTGCCGTAAACAGAACTGTCAGGGGAAAATTGCCTAAGGCTATTACTTTTGAGGATGTGATTAAGGTATGCAAGAGGGAAAGACACATAATGGCAAAATCTGCTTCATGCTAGCGATGATAGGCATCGCAGCGATTCTCAGCATTTCTATGTATGTAGCTGATAACTTGCTCATGTCCCTTAGCTTTGCTTTAATGATGCTTTCAATGGTCCCTTTTTATATAAAGTTTGAGAAAAAAGAATTAAATGCCGAAGAAATGGTATTGATAGCAATGATTTCGGCACTGGCAGCAGTTGGCAGAGTGCCTTTTGCAGCACTTCCCAGCATTCAACCTACCTCTTTTATAATAATTATGGCTGCCCTGGCCTTTGGAAAGGAAGTGGGATTTTTAGTAGGAAATACGGCTGCATTAATATCAAACCTTTTTCTAGGACAGGGCCCGTGGACACCTTGGCAGATGGTTAGCTGGGGGATGATGGGTTTTACTGCAGGGTGGCTAAAAGATGGCAATTTTATTAAATCAAAATCCCAGCTTTGCTGTTTCGGATTCGTGTGGGGTTTTTTATTCGGCTGGATGATGAATCTCTGGGCTTTGTTATTTTTCCAACTTAGTGACATCTCATGGAAATTGATATTGGGATCCTGTATTACAAGTTTTAAATTTGATCTTAATCATGCCTTGTGCAATGTTGTTTTTATATTACTTTTTAATGACCGTTTCACGAAAATATTAAATAGGACAAAAGAAAAATATGGGCTGTTGAAATAAGTATTGATATCTCCATTACAAAACATTAATTGAAATGGATAATAAAGTGTAATAAAATAAAGAAAGATAATATTTTATTCATTATAAATACTTTGTTAGAAAAACAGAGTCTAAAATTTAATACAAAAAGAGGGGAGATATTGTATGCTGATTAAGAAAGTAGAGGAATACTACTCTAAAGAGCATGACTTAAATTGTGCTGAGACAATTCTTTATGCAGCTAACGACGTATATAAGTTGGGGTTAGATAAAAATGCTCTTAAAATGGCAGCAGGTTTTGGTGGGGGAATGGGCATTGATAGTGTGTGCGGTGCTCTGACCGGTGGCATAATGGTGCTGGGGGTGCTCTTTGTAAAGGACAGGGCCCATGAAAGTGATAGAATTAAGAACTTGGAAAAAGAGTTTTTGAATCGATATAGGGATAAGATGGGAAATATCAACTGTCCGCCTTTAAAAGAAAAACACCATAACGATAAAGTTAGGTGTCTTAATGTTATAAAAGAAGCCGGAATTATCCTGGATGATATAGTAAAAAGAGAATTAAAACTTCTCAAAGGATAAGTGATTAATCCCTTAAGCAGATAACCGTATTATAGTTTTTTACTTGATAAGGAAAATCCCGCTGATAGTGCTTTTACTAGACCTATGGATACAGCACTGTCAACAAAGTGGTGCAGTAGAGTTCCAATGCCCACTACTACGAAAGCTGTATAGAAATCAAAACCAAATGGAAGTACAATCAAAGCTTCGCCCAAGGCATGGATTGGTGCAACAAAAATTAAGGCTTTCTGGAAAGAGAGTCCTTTTTTTATTAATAAAGCTCCGGTCAAGCCGAAAAATACGTGAATGAGTGCACGAGCTGCTATTGCGGGTCCAAGAATAAGCAAAAAGCCCAAAGAAGAACCAAATCCCACCATTACCGCCGCTGTAGGCCCAACCAACATGGATATCATAGAGGGAACATGAGAGGCTAAAGTGGCAGAAAAGGGCGGAATGTAGATTTTAAGGTATCCTCCAAAGGTAATAGGTATAATAAGGGATAAGGCTATAAGTAATGCACTTATAACGATTTGTTTTGGTTTCATGATGCTAAGTCCTTTCATACTTTTTATGATTCGGCTAAAGCCTCGTGTCATCTGGTAATACAGCTAGCTTAGATTATTTTTTCGATGGTTCTAAGATTCAGTTACTGCAAAAGCCTAAAGTTTTAAGCTTAATCTACATCCATTATTACATACTACAAAGTCCGGCTGAGTAAATATGTTATATTTACTACTGATGTTGGCTAATGAAAAGCTTTTTAACGGCTTTTTTGTAACCTCGTCAATAACCATTTACGAAAAAACAAAATTCGCTCTTTTGTAATACCTGACGGCTCCTTCGAATCATATATTAGATGCAAAATCATTTATAAATTTAATGATTATTATACTGTATATACACCTGAGTAGTCAACCGGTTATAAAAAAATATCTTATTCTAATAAAATGCCTTTTTCTCTCAGCAATGTTTCAGCCTTGTTGATGCAATCGAAGTTAATTGCTTCCACTGTATGAATATGAACGCCATCTGTTAAATGAGAAAGTAGGTTAGCTTTGTTCTCTTTTATTGCATTAACAAAATTATCTACATCTTTAGAATTAGAGACCATTAAATTTCCTCGTAGTTCACCATATATAGGGTGTTCTACTATTACATCAATGACTTTACAGCCACATTCGACAATAGTCAAAAGTTCTTCCTCAGTCCTTTTGAAGTTATGACAAACTGCGATTTGTTTCGAACATAGCGCAAGAGGATTTTTAGTCAAATATCCTTGAGTTGTAGCGACAATATTCTTTCCCAACGCCCTTAGGATCGCTATATCTTGAACAATTACCTGGCGAGTTACATCGAAGAATTTGGCAAGTTCCTTGCCGGAAATAGGTTCTTGCCGTGTTTCTAATAAGTCTATTATTTTTTCTCTTCGCTCCTTTGCGTTCATAAAATCACCTCTGTCAGGTATAGTTAAATATATTATATCATATCATCATACTTTTCTCGTTCAATTTGTTTATATTCTAAGAATTTATCCAGAATTTCAGGGTGCTCTATGAAAAAGGTGTTTAGAAGATTTATATTTTCTATAGTATCTTGAGTTAGATGATGTTCTATCATTTCGGTTTGTTTGAGTAGTTCAGATTCCACACCTATATTTTTCAAGAAGGTCTCAACTATTTGGTGTCTTCTTAAAAGAAAACAACCTATTTCTTCACCTTTTTTTGTAAGTTGTATAATCCCATACTTCTCATAAATCAAATAACCCATTTCAGTTAGTTTCTGCACAGTTTTTGTAGCTGAGGGCGCTTGAACATTTAATTGTTCAGCTAGGCTTGTGATTCTTACATATCCATTGTTTTTACATGTTCTATAGATCATCTCAAGATAGTCTTCCATGCTAGGAGTGAGCAGAATATTCTCCTGGCGAATTATTTCATAACCCCGGTATGTATGAAAATTTCTCTCTTTTTTCAATCAAATGCCTCCTTTGTAACATCCCTAAAAAAGTAAACATATATTAATCTTAACGAGGAATGTTTCCCTAAACTAACTTATTAAAAGGCGAGTAAGAATATGCTATTTAATGATTTTCCCATAGCAATAAAGCGGAGGTATGAGAAAATGAAAACTAAACTGATGCCTTTATATAACTTACCAGTGGGGAGTTTTGGAAAAGTAAAAAAGCTTGCGATAGAAGGCGATGCAAGACGGAGAATGTTGGATATTGGTCTTATTAATGATACGGTAGTGGAAGCTTTAAGAAGAAGCCCCTTAGGAGATCCAATTGCTTACCAGATTCGCGGAGCTGTAATAGCCTTAAGATATGAAGAAGCATCTAAGATATTTGTAAAGCTATGCTAACAGGGGAGGTTGCTAGCATGGGATTAACAGCTCAATCTACTTGGATTGGAGTTTTGAAAAATGATGGGGAAACTGAAAAAACTTCTTCTAATAATAGTATTGTTGTAGCACTTGCTGGTAACCCCAACACCGGAAAGAGCACAGTTTTTAACAGCCTCACAGGCTTAAACCAACATACAGGAAATTGGCCTGGTAAAACAGTTACAAAAGCCCAAGGAAGCTATATTTACATGTATGATAAATATATTTTAGTGGATTTACCGGGGACTTATTCCTTGTTGTCTAATTCAGTAGAAGAGGAAGTAGCCAGGGACTTTATTTGCTTTGGTAAACCTAAAGTATGTGTGATAGTTGCTGATGCTACCTGTCTAGAACGCAATTTAAACCTAGTCTTACAAGTGCTTGAAATGACGGAACGCGTAGTCTTATGTGTTAATTTGATGGATGAAGCCCGAAGAAAAAGAATAGATATTGACACTGACAAATTATCTAAGATTTTAGGTGTGCCAGTGGTGGGAACCAATGCTCGAGACGGTGAAGGTCTTGAACATCTTAAAGAAATGATAAGAAAAGTAGCTACAGGGGAAATTAAAAATTGTCCTTTAAAAGTCCAGTATGATAAAGTTATTGAGGAAGTAGCAGCAAAGATAAAAGATGAATTGCAAGAACTAGAGAGGGAAATAGATACTCGATGGCTTGCCCTTAGATTAATTGCAGGAGACAGAAGTGTATTTAATAGTATAGAAAAATATTTTAACTACAATATTAAATATGAAGACATGAAATTAAAAATAGAAAGCAATTTAAAGAGTAAATATGCCGGTTATGAAGAAATAATTGATGCAATAGTATCATCAATTTTTATAAAGGCAGAAGAAATCGCTAAAACGGTAGTGACTATTAAAAATAAAAGATATAATGAGCTAGATAGAAAAATAGATGATATATTAACTTCGAAAATCTATGGTATACCGATTATGTTAATCTTTTTAGGCCTTATATTCTGGATTACTATTTCTGGTGCAAACTATCCTTCAGCCTTCTTAGCCAAATGGCTTTTTTATGTAGAAGATCACCTTACTGAGTGGTCTTTTCAAGTAGGTGTGCCAAGTTGGCTTCATGGTGTTTTAATTCAAGGGATGTATAGAACTATGGCATGGGTAATATCTGTTATGTTGCCACCAATGGCGATATTTTTCCCTTTGTTTACACTACTTGAAGACTGTGGCTATTTGCCTCGAATTGCATTTAATCTAGATAATTTTTTCAAGAGAGCAAGAGCCCACGGTAAACAGGCTTTGACAATGTGTATGGGATTTGGTTGTAATGCAGTAGGAATAATAGCTTGCAGGATAATTGATTCACCTAGAGAAAGGCTGATTGCTACAATTACTAACAACTTCGTTCCCTGCAATGGACGCTTCCCTACTCTTATAGCCCTCTCAACCATATTTATAGCAGGGACTTTTGGTGCATACCAATCTATTATTGCAACTATGGTTTTGGTGGTTTCAATAGTAGTCGCGGTTTTTGTAACTCTAGCAGTGTCCAGAGTTTTATCCAGCACAGTCTTAAAGGGTTTGCCGTCATCTTTTACACTGGAAATGCCACCTTACAGGAAGCCTCAAATAGGGAAAGTTATAATAAGATCAATTCTAGATAGAACATTATTTGTCTTAGCTAGGGCTGTGATAGTAGCAGTTCCAGCAGGAATATTAATATGGGTAATGGCTAATACCTCGGTGGGTAACTTGAGTTTGCTTGGATGGGGTGCAAAAATACTTGATCCCTTTGGCAGGCTTCTAGGTATGGATGGATTTATTTTATTGGCTTTTATTCTTGGATTTCCTGCTAATGAAATAGTTATTCCAATAATAATAATGAGTTACATGGCAACAGGTTCATTAATAGAACTAGAAACACTATCAGAACTGAGGGAGCTATTAGTAAATAGAGGTTGGACCTGGATTACTGCAGTATGCACTATGTTGTTCTCCTTAAACCACTTCCCCTGTGGCACTACGGTC
>JBMNGG010000007.1:0-65652 GCA_050949705.1 Tepidanaerobacteraceae bacterium
AGGCATAAATTTTTTATTTTTTGTACCTGAAAAACTACTTGTTTGTAAATAAAGTATAGAAAAGGAAATTAAAAAGGAGGATGATTTTCATGACCAGAACCGAAGTGTTAAGGAAAATTAAAGAAAAACAGCGTGAGGTAGCAATTCAAGTTGCCCAAGAAGCTTTAAAAGAGCTTGGAATTGAGCCAGGCAAGCTTAGTGTTGATGAGACGTCGTCAAATGTTAGGAGGGATGTAAGTGACTACGAAATAGGACTATTATATTTTCTTGGCTACAGTACTTATAGGATTGCATCAAGGTTGGGTTTATCCGCTGCTGGAGTTAAGTACCGCCTAGAGAAGATGGGAATATATGAGTATGCGAACGATTTGACAATGTATATCAATGGAAATACAGTGGAATAAGGAGGGTGACTATGAATAGAATAAAAGAGGCATTCATAGAGAAGATAAAATACTTACGAAGTTTGGAACGGACGATAGTAGGAAATGGTGTCATCATTGGCAATGGAGACACCAGGATGTATTACGATTTTATAACAGGTAGGGTTCCAACAGTTATCTATAATAGGACTTGGGGTTGGAAGATAAGGAATGATAATAGTGAGCATATTGAAAAAGATTACTTTAGGAGAAATGTTCCAGGCATAAATATGAAAGTTTTAAGCCATCATGTAGCTTGTGTAGCTCTAGGATTATTCGATGATGACAATAATTTGGGTCTTGTAGTAAATCATAAAAATTACAATAAGCTAGATAATCGACCTCATAATCTGGAATTATGCACATCAAGAGAAAACAATTACCATGATGAACTGAGAAGAACTCTCATAAAACACGGCGTTTGGAGGGATGGAATGGCTTTCGAGGCGAAGTTTGCAAGGCAAGCAATACTTGAGTCAAAAGGAGATACCTTAACTTTGTTAAGGATGGTCAACGATTATTTGAGAAGTCACAGATATTTCTAAATATTAACGTAAAGGAGTGGATTTACATGAGCAGGAAGGTAACTTTACTCATTATAAGTTTATTGATAACTCTAACATTTGGGTTTTCAACAGTTTCTACAAATGGAGTGGCTATGGGTAGTGGAGTCGTGCCTGAAGGATTTACTCCAATCTACAGTGTAGAAGATTTGAACAGCATTAGGGATAATCCTTATGGGCAGTACATTTTAATGAACGACATAGACTTAAAAGGTTATAATTGGGAACCAATCGATTATTACAATGAAGAGACAGGTGAGCATGAGCCATTTTACGGTGTATTTGACGGTAATGGACATAAAATAAAGAACTTGAGAATTAACAAACCTGACGAAGATATGGTAGGTTTGTTTGCATGGATAGGAAATCGCAATGGGCCTGCAGTAATTAAAAATTTAATTTTAGAAAACGTTGATATAGTAGGAAGACATTCGGTAGGAGGGCTTGTTGGTAAAAATGCTTCAGGATATATAGAAAATGTAAAGGTCATTGGCAATATAAAAGGCGATACATGCGTAGGGGGAATTGCGGGGACGGATATAGGAATTATAAGAAATTGCCATACCGATGGAGTAATAGCTGGTAACGATTATACTAGTGAGATAGTAGGACATGGTATTCCAGGACCAAGCATTGAAGGTTGCAGTTCCACAGCAATAGTAAACGGGAAAACAGGAACTTTAACAGGGGGTTATGAAAAATATGGTACAACTTTTAATGGTGCTAGCGACTGGTATGGTTTTTGGGTTAGCTTCAAATATGATAAAGTAGAAATTTACGATTATACGGGAACTCCAGATAGAGAACATGTTGTAATTCCATCACACATTTTTGGCTGGCCTGTGACTGAGTTACATGGTGCGTTTAGTTGTGCTGAATATGTTAAGTCGGTTGTAATACCGGATACAGTTGAGAGATTGATAGATGCATTTGATTATTGTAGGAATCTACACACAGTGGTCGTGCCAGAGTCAGTAAAGTTAGTACAAGGGTCTTTTGGGACTGATATTAGAGAAGGACTTGGTGTCAAGGAGGTTATTTTTGAAGGTATGGATACGGAGATAGACGGAATAGGTGACGTTTTGATTAAATGTAAGGCAGGCTCCAAAGCGCATGAATATGCGTTAAAGTTTAATAAACGCTATGAACTAATACCTTAAGTAAGGAGGGGTTCGCTATGAATAAGAGAAGCTTAGAGGCTATAATGAGACGTGTGGTGAAATTAAGAAGCGTCAAAAGGTATTATGTGGACCGTATAATAAGTTGTGGTATTGGAGGTGGGGGTGCTCTTGCGGGCGATTTTATTGTAATAAGGGACGTGAAAGATTTTTCGAAAGAGTCTTATTTAAAAGATAGGAGAGACCAATTAGGTTATGTGTATGACTTAAATAATGGTTTAATACAATTTAGTCACAAAGGAAGGTATTTAATGGACGGAGATGCTCCTTTTGGTTGGGAAGAGGTTGCGTCAGGTATTATAGGTCCAGAAAATCACAACAAAGAAAAAATAAAGCCCTTTATATTTGGGGATGGCAAGATTCCTGAACAATATATAGCTGCTGTGGCGTTAGGGTTTTATGACGACGACAATAATTTGGGATTGGTTGTCAATCATAAAAATTGGTGCAAAGATGATAATAGACCAGATAATTTAGAGCTTTGTACGTTAGATGAACAAAGATGCCATGAAGTTACAAAACAAATACTAGAAAAATATGGATTATTTGAACCGTGGATGGCGTTAAATGCTTTTATAGCGTATAACATAGTCATGTCTGCTAAAGGAAATAAAGATTTGTTCGTAAATGAAGTGATGAGGGCAATTTATGCTTATCCTAAAATAGGCGTGGTATATACTCCCATACCACGATATGAAGTCATGCCTATAGATTTCGGGAAAGATTTTGAAGAAGCATTCCAAGAGGCGAACAGGAAAAATTGGAATTATCGCCCACGGATGATTTAGAGAACATGAATTTAGAACAATCAAAGGAGGAGTTTACTATGGATAAAAAGTTTTTAACTTTTAAGAAAATTGTTATACCGGTTTTAACAGCAATTATGCTTTTAATGCAGGTCAATATGGCATTTGCAATGGATGTAAAGAACGTTTCGCAAGTAGCAGATAGCAAAATAGTTGTTGTAAGTCAGGTGGGTGGAGTCCTTGAAGAAGCGATGAAGAAAGGATTGGAACAACAAGCTAAATATGATGAGAAGTATTATGCAAAATTAGCGGAAGCTAAAGCGAAAGAGGTAGACTACAATTTCAACGATGTCCACCTAAACGATTGGTTCTATTACGATGTAATGAAAGCGCGTGAATTGGGTCTTATTGCCGGTGTTGGAAATAACCTCTATGCTCCAAATAAGACAATCACTTATGCAGAATTCATCACTATTTTGGTGAGAGTGTTGAATGTGGATGTAAGTAAATACGAAAAAGGCAAGCATTGGGCATCGCAAAATATCGAAGCGGCTAAGGACTTAGGCATTATTCAGGGATTCGAAATCCTTAATATTGATGCGGGAATACCGAGAGAGGATATGGCGAAGTTCGTTTGCAGGGCTTTAGGTTTACAGCCTGTCAATGATGGTGAGGTCATCTTTGCTGACGTCGGGAAAAATGTAAGTGTAGAGGACAGAGCATATGTTAACACAGCATTTAAGGAGTACCTGATTGAAGGTGTAGGGCGCAACGAGCAATCACAGCGTTTGTTCGGTTACGGTCAAACAGTTAATCGTGCACAGCTGGCAACAATGGCTTTAAGGATTAAGGCTTATAAAGAGGATAAAGAAGCCTACAAACAGGAAAGAGCCGCATTAAGACAGCAGGAAGAGCTTATAGCCAAGGCCAATTTGACTTGGGAAGAGCTTGGTAAACAGGGCGGTATTGTTAGCGAGAGCCAACTAACGCCTGAAATTATCGAGAAGATAAAGAATATACCGACAGCAGCATTTAGCGGGGTATCACATAAGATAGGGGATAAAGACTTCTTAAGATGGGGAAATCCTCCTGGAGATGAGGAAAATAGCGATTGGATTGGAGCGATAAAGCGGGCTTTTCCTGGAAAGACGGTCGTAACTTGTAAGGAGCTTTTCTTCGGAGACCCAAGGTTTTATAGCGGTTACTATAGAGTTGTAGTTAATGGGCGTGAACTATGGCAAGTAGAAGTTGGGTATGGAATGGATAGAAAACCTTCAGTATTCATGGGGTGCTTCGAAGATGATAATATATTCGACGGGAAATATGACCCTTATGGATTTAAAATGATGCAACCAAAAGAAGGAGGTGTTTACAAGTATGAATAATAAGAGGTTAGTAGCATTATTAACGTTACTAGTACTTATAAGCTCAATACTACCTATAAATAGCGTTTATGCGGCTAACGAGCCGCTATTTCCATTTAATATAGGCGAAATAACAGTTAATTGTTGGGGGCAAAGACTTATTAACGAGAACGATAAGCCACAAGTTTTACCAAATAAAAACGGAGGTTTAGACAAATTAACGTTTTTCGAGCAGTCAACATACCAAGATAAATTGCCTAATCATTATTATTACCGAACAGTCGGCTATATTATGGCGTTGTTATCTGAACCGAATGTAGAAAGCATTATTATGGCAAATAGCTACGACAATAACCCTGTACGAAAAGCAGAGAATGAAAGAATGAGACAGCTAATTTCTGAAAGACCAGACTACGAATTTGGAAAGCCATATGTAACATCTTATACTTTTAGTAGGAAGTTCTTTGACGATTTATTTATTGAGGGCGCAATCGATGATGCTAATTGGCTATTAAAAATAGGTTTGGTCGAGTTTTACAAAACAGATAGTCAGGGCAATGAAGGGCCGGCTATAGGAAGTATGTTCGTAACGAAAGAAAATGAAGACCAGAATGTTATAAAGTTATTACTAGAGGATATTGTAACGAGAGGCTTGCTTGTAGATAGTGATTTTAAAAATTATATTGACGATTTTGTAACAAGAACCACATACGTAAATCTAAAGACAGGAGAAGAAATTCCTGTCTTTAAATTCAAGCAGGTCGACATAGTAGAGGATGAAGAAAGCAATATAGTAGATGTAAATATAAGTGATGCTGAATTAAAAGACAATAAAATTGTAATTAAGCCTTATGAAGGGGCCACAATGAAGGAATGGGTCCTTGTAAAAAATCCACCAGAGCCTATAAGTAACAATATCACCTGGAAAGACGCATCAAATTTACCTGGAAAAGTCCAAGCAGGAGGCCCAAAGGAAACACCTGAAATTACGTATTTGGCGAGTCATACGGTGTTTGTAAGGTATACTTTAGGAGATAATGACGTAGACCAGCCAGGAGGTCAAATTGGCGGCTCCGAACAAGACATAAAAGGCGATTTAGTTTTATCGGAGAAGCGTATAACGAAGGTGTTCAACCTATCTCAGTTGGGACCCTTACCTAACCTGACATTCACTTACCCAACTGCGGGTGAGCATATGCATAGAGACGTTAATGGAAATATATACTATGTTGAGCGCAGTAAACCTATAGATAACATATATAAATACATTATAGAGCATAGCAATAACTTGAACAATTTGGCAGTAGCGATAAAAGGGGGCAGGTTCACCACAAGGTTTAACGGCACAAACATTAAAGCAGGCACGGCTAAATGGTCTGGAGGTTCAGATACCGTAACGCCAAACCTATATTTCATGGTGTGGCGTGGAAAGGACATGCCTACACTAGCATCCTATAAAGAGCCTGCAAATCATCCATTATTAGCTTTAGGATTAAAGCGAGGGCACGTACCTCAGAATGATAGGAACTCAGCCGGCGGGTATCAAGACAGCTTAACATCGGATTCAAATCCTTTGGTGTTGGATAAGTCAAGCAATGGGGATTACAGCACAACATTTGCATGCTTGCAGTGTGGAAACAGTAGAACACAGACGCATAGTATAAGGAATAAAGCAGCATATAAGGTAACCATAGGCGTTCAGTCATTCATAGGAAGTCCGAATACAGGTAACGCTGTACCTGCAGACAGCACAGGTGGGTTTACTGCACGTGGTGTAACCTTCAACAAGGCAGCTGGGTTCGCGATACCTCATAGCACAATGATTAAATTCTATCCGTATGTACAGATGGGATATGATATCTTCAATGAGTCCGGAGACAATGCAGGTTATACTACAATGGGAGTAAACGTGCTAGCACAGCATCCGTCAGTTATAAAGGTTAACGACTATGTTGAAGTGGGATGGTACAATCCTAACCCATCCATGAGCCTGACAATAAACTCTAATCAATGGTCGACTTACGTAAGGGCTGTCGAGGCATTTGGTAAAAACAGCGTTTTACCCGGTGGAGCCTTATATAGCTTAACAACAGGCAATAGCCCAACTAAAGTTGGCATTAGAACATGGCAGGTATACGTGCCCAATGACTTAAGACAATATTTAGTGGAAGGACAGGAATTTAGCTATGATAGAGCATTAAAGGCAGACAATGACTTTGCGGCTCAAGTGAAGAACACGTTAGATACATTGGATGTAGTTCAATACGTAAGTAACAATCCGAAAGCCGATAACGCTTTCGGAGGAGTCGAGATATTAGCAAAAGGCGGACAAAACGTTTACGGGAACACCACTTCAAGTTACGACAAGTACTGGCTGAAACGTGGAACACCTCAAAACAGTAATTATGCCAATGAAGCCGATTTAGATGTGCTGAATGAGGATAAGGCGGTTACGTATTACAGAGTTAGGGCGGATGTTAACGGTAATGTTTATATAGAGAAAAGCACTAATGGAAGTAGCTGGACGACATTAGATAAATTGAGCAAGACTGAAGGAGTTGGCGCATTGACAAACGCAGAAGCTAAAGGTTTAGATGAAAGAACCAAAATAATAACCAATTTCGTTCTTGCGTTAGACAGGAATAAAGGCAATGACCCATCAGTTTCAAATGGGCCAGGCTGGTACAACGAGGCATGGGATGGTATCTACGTTATGAGAGTAGACCGGGTATTCACAATAGGCTTTGGGTCACCGAAGGTAAGAAGTGTTGCACTCGATGTTAAGTTAACCCCACCATTAGATAGTGCTGGAGGTATCTTTACAAGATTTTATCTGAGCCAATTCAAAGTTAGCGATAAGTCATATATAAGGGTAAATAAACCAAGTGGATATGTGGGGACGTTTAACGGTAGAGACGTGATACTGCCGAATATGGACATGATGTTTGTAAGTCGTAAGTTTTGGATACCAAATATGACCGTCATGGACCAAAAATTATAACTGTCGTTAAAAATGTATGAAATACAGTTATCAGATAGAAAAACCACCACGTCTAAAAGGCGTGGTGGTTTCAGGAAGTGGAACAATTAATAAAAGAATTGGTAGCAAAGGTTGAGGCTGCCTATGGAAAGCGCAAGGCTAAGAAGCTAAAAAGGCAAATAGAAATATATCGGAAATTTGTAGGTGTAAGGGAATATCCTAAATATTTTTGGATGAGCTATTATGATGTGTATAAGCAAGCCATTATGCGAGAAGTAAACAAACTTGTGGAGATCGATGTGTTAAAAGAACCAAGGGACGCTTATTACTTGTCAATAGAAGAACTGATTGAAGTAGTAAAGTCCGGGCATGCAAATCAGGATTTAATCGAAGAACGCAAAAGTGCTTATCGTTCTTATGCTGCCCTTACACCGCCTCGTATTATTTTTTCCGATGGAGAAGTACCTCCTGTTTCTTATTCTTTGAGTATCCCCAGCGGGGCCCTGGCGGGGCTTGGGGTATCCACGGGTATTGTTGAAGGCCGGGCCCGTGTGGTAAAAAAGTTTGAAGATGCTCATATCGAAAAGGGGGATATTCTCGTTACAACATTCACAGATCCTAGTTGGACACCTATATTCGTATCTATTTCGGGTCTTGTTACCGAAATAGGGGGCATGATGTCCCATGGAGCAGTCATTACCCGAGAATACGGTCTACCTGCAGTTGTCGGTGTGGTGAACGCTACCAAATTGATTAAAGATGGCCAAAAAATACGAGTGAACGGAACGGAAGGATATATAGAAATCCTGGAATGACAAACTATTAAACGACCTATTGAAGGTCGCTTTCTCAGACATAAAATAACAGAGGTGCTTCGATTGAGTAAAAAAGACCGAAAAGCTTTAAATACAAATTTAATATTGCTATTGCTTGGGAGGATGGTATCAGATACCGGAACGAGTCTCCAAATGGTTATTATGCCTCTTTATATTATCGATATAGGCGGCTCGGCGGCAATTGTGGGGCTCTTCTCGTTTCTGGCTATAATGCCCACCATTTTAATTTACCCTTTTGCCGGAGTAATTGGGGACAGGTTAAACCGAAAAACCATTATGGTAGCAACCGACTTGGCAAGCGGTGGAGTAATACTGGCCTTGGCTCTTACTTCCTATCTAGGCAAAATGAGTCTTGCTGTGCTGCTGTTGGTTCAAGCTATAATTTCGCTGCTAAACGGAATATTTGACCCGGCTACAAAAGGAATGCTGCCGCAATTGGTAGATGAGGCAGAATTGACTCGGGCCAATTCTGCCGTCGCCTCCCTTCGGACTTTGTCAAGTCTCTTGGGGCCTGTAATTGGTACTGTCCTGTATGCAAACTTAGGCATTACAGTGCTGTTCTTTGTTAATGGCATATCATTTTTGCTGTCAGCCATAAGTGAAATGTTGATAAAGTATGAGCATTTCAGGTACAAAGCGGGCGAAGGCATAACGGGAATTATGACAGATTTATCTGAAGGAATCAAATTCATATTAGATAAAAAAATGATACGCCAACTATGTGTATTTTTTTTGATAATATATGCTTTGATTCAGCCCATATTTGCAGTAGTATTACCCCTGTTTTTTAGAACCCAGCTAAATTATTCTGATACGCAGTATGGCTATTTACAAATGATAATAATATTGGGGGCACTCATAGGGAGTACTTTGGTGGGCCTGTTGTTTGGTAAAGAGAAGAAGATGTTAAGACCGCTTATGATAGGCAGCAATTTGCTCATGGCTATGATGTTGGCATTTTCGCTTTTATTGTTTCCTTCCATCATATTCCAACTGGGGGAAGATACGCTCTTGTATTTTTTCTTGCTGTCAGCTGTTCTCTTTCTTTTAAGTATTGCCATTATGTTCATTCATGTTCCAATACAGGCACTAATACAGAGAAAAACGCCCAACGAATATATGTCTCGAATTTTTTCTATTGTTGGAGTAATTAGTAAGGGCGGTATTCCACTTGGTGCATTGGTATATGGCTTTGTTCTCAACATCATCAAAATGCATTGGACAATATTATCGGCAACAATATTAATAATTTTGATTTCGGTTGTGTTTTTAATCTCGTTATCAAAAATACATGATATTCAGTCAAAAAGCCTTTATTAAAGTGAAATATTTTATATTGATCGATGGTTAGTAAGATGTTACAATTATATTGACCGGCGGTTAAAAGACTATAATTGGAGGTTTTACAGATGATAGTCCCCTTTCCAATCAAAGCACTATTGATTCGCGGCGCTCAGTGCGCAGCTATAAAATGATTGATGTTAAAAAGGACGTAATGAATGAGATAAAAGACTATGCAAAATCTATATCTGTTCCATTTGATCACAATGTTGAGGTAAGATTTTCAAAGCTAATCCCACAAGAGCGCTTTATACAATCATGAAATCTCCTCCGGATAACATGGCATTTATGGCAGAAACCGATGTTATTTCAATTAGCAAAGCCGGTTTTATTGGAGAGCTGATTATCCTTTTTGCTACAAGTAAAGGTCTTTCAACATGTTGGTACGGACATTATAAACTATCTGAGTTGAAGAGACTCATGCCTCATTTACAATCACCTGAACAAATTAGAGAATCAAATATGGGTTATGGATATGCAAAAGGGGTAACCACTGGTCGACGAGCAATCTGTATAACACCACTAGGCTATTACGAAATCGGTGGATTGCGGCTGATGGACAGATTTCAAAAAAAGGCGATAAGTTTTAAACGAAAAGGAATTAAAGAGTTGCTCACAAATCCCGATGATTATGACAAGCTTTCTGATGATGTTATGTATGCTCTGGATTTGGGAAGAAAAGCGCCATCAGCTGCAAACTCGCAAATGTGGAGATTTGCCTTTGACGATTCTTATAAAACAATTATTGTTGCTATGCCCGAAGGATATCGCCATTTTAAATGGGAACACCCAAACGTCGATATTGGCATATGCGCTTGTCATGTCTGGCTGGGATTAATTGACAAAGGATATACCCCGAAAGTGACTGTTCATGAAGAAGATGAAAGAGCAATTTGGAGGATTTCAGTATAGCTGTGGAGGTCAAATCATGCCTTTACAACGTTATGATAAAGAAAAAATTTTAGATGCTTGTCTGACAGTGTTTGCTAGTCATGGATATGCTAATACCTCTACTTCGATGTTAGCGGAAGCCGCTGGTATATCCAAAGCACTGATATTTCATCATTTTAAAAGCAAGAAAGAATTGTATCTTAGCATTTTGGACAGATGTTTTGAAAAAGGAAGAATCGAAATGGGTTTTGATGCCCTATTTGAAAACCATGATTTTTTTGCTGCAAAGGAAAAATCCAGTATCATCAAATTCCATTACTATAAAAAAAATCCCGATTTGATGAAAATTATTATAGAAGCTTTTTACGCCACGCCTGATGAACTAAAACCAGATATTAAAGATAAGTATGGAAAGCTACTTGCCGAAAATGAGAAACAATGGAAACGCTTATTTGAAAAGGTACCTCTCAAAGAAGGCGTGGACAGGGAACAGGCTTTTAGATTGGTCATGATTACATTAAATTATTTTGATGAGAAATATTTATCCGATGTAGTTAATAAGGATGAATTGGACGAAAAGTACCTCCAAGATTTTCTTGAAGAGAGGAATAGTTTTCTTTCAATGATTCGATTTGGTATTGAAAAACAAGAAAGGAAGCACTGAGATGAATATGGTGAAAAATTTTCACGAATTGACTCCAGAGCTTCAGGCTGCCGCAGGCGGCAAAGGTGGCATGTTGGCAAGATCTGTTATCTGGTAGAGATGTGAAAGTAAAGTATATTCCCGCAAGAAAAGAAAACTATGCTAAATATAAATATAAAGAGCTGCCGCCCTTCCCGTCAGTTATTAGAGGACGTTTTAATCCTTTTGAATGGATGAAAGACCCCAATAGAAGAATGGATTATTATGATTCAACAGCACCAATAAATGCAGTAGATTCGGAAATGCTAAAGGGCTTTGCAGGGGCAGCGGGAAAAGTAGAAGGAATAGTGCGTATTCTTAACGCCCCTGAAGAAGGTGAAAAGCTGCAACCCGGGGAAATTTTAGTTGCTACAACCACCAATGTAGGTTGGACTCCTCTATTTCCTAAAGCTGCAGCAATAATAACTGACATAGGTGCCCCCTTGTCCCATGCTGCTATAGTTGCAAGAGAACTTGGGATTCCAGCAGTTGTAGGATGCGGTAACGCCACCTTAAGACTTAAGACGGGAGATAAGGTTATGGTGGACGGAGGACAGGGGATTGTGCATATATTGTCTTAACAGATTTACGGGTTAAAAAATAATCTATCCAATAAAGATATACCTTGCAGAATTAATTTGACAAAAAAAATAAAATCGCATGCCCTCGCAATATTTGGGGGTAAACAGCTGCAAAGATAATATTATACAAAAAACCACATTGACCACATCGGTCATTTTAATATATAATATAAATGACCGATGTGGTCAAAAATTTATCGAATACTTAAGAAATGGGGTGACAATTATATATTCAAAATTTCATAGTCTTGAAACTGAAAAGCAAGAACGCATTATTAATGCAGCTTTAAAAGAATTTGCAAGAAACGGTTACGACAAGGCTTCTACAAACGAAATTGTAAAGGAAGCGGAAATATCAAAAGGCTCGCTATTTAACTATTTTAACAATAAAAAGGAACTGTATTTATTTCTGCTTGATTATGTAGCTAATATTATTGAGCAGATCTACGCTGAAGTGGATTGGAATGAGCCAGATTTCTTTGAAAGAATCAGACAACTGGGATTGATTAAATTTAAGGTTTACAAAAAGTTTCCGCATGCCTTTAATTTTCTTAAGGCTTTAACCCATGAGGATGCATCTGAAGTTAAACCTGCAATTAATAAACTTAAAAAGGACATTGTTACGAGTGGATTGGAGCTAGGGTATCAAAACATCGATTGGACAAAATTTCGGGACGACTTTAATCGTGAAAAAATGATTAATATTATTAATTGGACCATGTTGAGTTTTTCCGAGGAAAATTTGAGTAAGCTTGATTCTATTGATGATGTTGGCATGGAAGTCCTTAGTGAATCAGACGAGTATTTTGAAATTTTAAAGCGGTGTTTTTATAAGAAAGGCATAAAATGAAGGTTTAGGTCAATTAGGCGTAATATAAGCTCCTACTCGTTAAAAAAGGGGGAAGAATAACTTGTTTATTGATGTTTCCGATTTGAGGAAGACCTACACAAATGGGATGATTAAAAATGAAGTTTTGAAGGGTATAGCAATGAAATTAGGAAAAGGTGAAATCGGTGTTATTCTCGGGCCATCGGGTTCAGGAAAATCCACCCTAATGAATATCATTGGAGGGGTTGATCGCGGCGATAGCGGTAAAGTTATTGTAGATGGGATTAAAGTAGACAAATTGAATGATGACCAACTAACCGAATATAGACGTGAAGCCGTAGGATTCGTATTTCAGTTCTATAACTTGGTTCCTAACCTTACAGTAGGGGAAAATATTGAGGTGGTTTCCAATATCAGCAAATCACCTTTAAACATAGATGAAGTTTTAGCTGCGGTAAAAATGCGGGAAAGAAAGCACCGCTTCCCCAGGGAACTAAGTGGCGGTGAACAACAAAGGGTCTCCATTGCCAGAGCCATTGTTAAAAATCCAAAGTTATTGCTCTGTGATGAGCCAACTGGAGCCTTAGATTATCAGACGTCCCGCAGTATACTGAAGCTCTTGCAGCAGGTGAACAGGAATTTTGGAACAACTGTTTTGATGATAACCCACAATGCTGCCATTGCCGCTATGGCTAATCGGGTATTTAAGCTTAGAAGCGGTGAAATCGTAGATGAATGGGTAAATCAGGCGCCTGTTTCGGCGGAAGGGATTGAGTGGTAATGGTTTTGAACAAGAGAGTAAAGCGGATTTTGAAGGAAAACAAATTGCGCTATCTCGGTATACTTGTGCTTATTATTCTTGGGAGCTATACTTTTGTTGTGGCTACCGGGCTTTCTAATAATCTTGCTACCCTTGTCACAACCTTTACTGAGGAGCACATGCAGGAAGATCTGTCCTTTTCCACAGAAAATCCTATTTCCGATGTCGCAGAATTAGAGAAAACGGTGGATGCCATCATTGAGGAATACATGAGTTATGACGCAGAGCTGTATGATACTCTTTCGCTAAGACTTCTAAGTGAAACTGAAGAGGTGAATATTCCCGCTGTGATAGAAGGGCGGGCCCTTTCCGGGCGAGGGGAAATTCTCCTTGATCCTGCCTTTGCTAAGGCTAACGGTTATCCAGTAGGGAGTCAAATAAAAGCTCAAGATAAAACCTTCACTGTGGTCGGGTTTGTATCCCTGCCCCACTATATCTATCCGCTGAAGAATGTGAATGATATACTGTATTCGCCTAAGGAATTTGGAGTGGGTGTTATAAACCGTGAGGAATTTTCAGATATAGATAATGCTGCCAGCATCTATTCCGTCAAGTTTAATGACAGAACTCGGAGTCTTAATATGCAGGCGGTAGAATTGCGAAAATATTTACAGGTAAAAGGGTTTACAGTATCCAACTGGATTGACATAATGAACAACAAACGAGCAAGAATAGTTTGGGCATCTATTACAGGTATGAAAACCATGAGTGTACCATTACCAGCTGCCATGTTTCTTTTGTCTTCCTTGATTATAGGTATAATGTTCTGGCGTATAATCCGCCGGGAATCAGTAATTATAGGGACACTCTATGCTCAGGGTTACCGGCGGCGAGAGTTAATGCGGCACTATATGGCTATTCCATTGCTGCTGGCTTTTGCGGGGGGAACGATAGGAAGCTTGTTGGCACTCCCATCTATCGGGCCAATGGTTATGGCTATGATTTCCTATTACAATGTTCCTGTTCCAGGCATTGAATTAAGCTTTCTGAATGTACTGATCGGAATACTGACGCCTACACTGTTTTTAGGCCTTAGCAGCTACCTGGTTATACGTTCGGAACTGAAGCGCTCCCCGGCGGAACTTATGAAGGGGGATAAACAGAAAACCAAGGTTAATGCCCTGGAGCGGGCATTTAAACTGGAAAGGTTTAAGTTCAGCACAAAATTCAAGTTGCGGGAGCAGTTTAGAAGTATTTCACGTCTTTTATTCTTGCTCTTGGGAGTGACTAGTGCTTCTGTCTTAATGGTCTTCGGTTTCACAGTATTAAATTCTATGAACCATGTATTTGAAACTTCAGATGTATACCAGTTTGAATATGAATACAGTTTCAGAGATTTACAATACGGTGAAGCACCGGATGGGGCTGAGGTCTTTAATGCAGGCAAGTTTTATCCTGAAAACAATGAGGGAATTGAGTTCTATATTACCGGCATAGAGCCTGATTCTATCCTTGTGATTCTTAAAGATAATAAAGGGAATGTCATTCCTAACAATCAAACTAATATTACCAAGTCTTTGGCAAATCGATTGGGCATTAAAGCTGGGGACACTGTTACTTTTATAAATAAAGAGGATGGTAAGCCTCACACATTTCATATTGATGCTGTTGCTGAGTCCTACATTGAGCAGTTTATTTATGTGCCAATAGATGAGTTTAACAAAAAAATGGGACTTCCAGAGGATAGCTATATTGGGCTTTTTAGCACAAAAGAGCTTGATATTCCTGACGAAAAGCTGTCAGGAACAAAATCTATGAGTCAGTTGCCTGAGGCTATGGATGAATTTATGGGTCAGATGATTTCAATGGTAGCATTAATGACAATTGTTTCAAGTGTTGTGGCATTAATTATCTTATATCTTGTCACTTCGTTGGCTATCGAGGAAAATAGAAACACTATATCACTGTTTAAGGTGTTCGGTTACCGACGTGGGGAAATTAGGTCTTTGATTTTAAACAGCTCCACCTCTGTCGTCGTGACAGGATTTTTAATAGGTATCCCAGCTGCGGTGGCATCAATGGGTTCACTGTATGGTTATCTGGGTAATATGATTAACCTAGTGCTGCCTCCTATTGTCAGCCCAATTTATGTTATTATATCCTTTGCAGCTATAATGCTGACTTATCAGCTCAGTAAATGTATGTGTGTAAAGAACATAGATACAGTTTCCATGAGTGAGGCGCTAAAAGCTGGAACGGAATGATGAGACTGTGTGGAGGCTGGAATAAATGTGAAGTAGCCATGCTGGCGATATCTGATACATCAGAGAGGGGCGGTTCTTTGTGATTAAATTACCTCAGATTTATGATAAAATAAATAGGAGGTGATTATTTTTATGCCAAGAAAAAAGAGGAAAAAGCAGTTTAAGCAAACCAATTTTTGATTACATTCTTTTTACTAAGAAAGGAAGCTTGCCATGAAAAGTAAATATAGTGAAATATTAAAACACATCCCGAGTCTGGAAGACCATGGTCACCTGTATATGTATTACGGGATTCCATATTCCGAAGAATGTTATGTATATGGTGATGATAACGAAGGTAAAAATCTCATTGTATCTTATGAGTGTGATGATTTATGTAGGGCTATTGCAGATGCGTTTCAGTATGATTACGAATGGCTTGATATTTTAAGTAATAATCAAATTGAACTGGAAAAGGTCTTTGATGTTGATGTTGAATCGCAAGCTTTTGATGTAATAGCTTCCCTTCTGCTATACTTAGTTGTAAGCATAACCTTTGAAGACAAATTCATAGATGCGTTGAATAATGGGTTCCTGATTCGACTGTTAAAAAGATTGCTAAAGCTAAATTAAGGGTATTGTCTTTAAATAATCATAAGAGACAGCATCCTTTTTTTTCATAATCACTGGACACCAGCTGTTTCAATTTCCAGCAGTATTTTATTACCTTCCTGCAAATAACAATAGCCATATAAGTAAGCAAGATCCTGTTTGGATAAGTACTCAATATGGCACAACGAATCAAGATACGTTATTAAGGTTACCGGCGGCGAGAGTTAATGTGGCACTATATGGCTATTCCACTGGTGCTGGCTTTTGCAGGTTCTTGATTTTTTTAAAAGTCTACTTGACTAAGGTAGCTGGTCTACAATATCATTTTATCAATGTCGTAGCAGAGACCTGTGGTCGCCCGCGTGCTCGCTTCAGTAATTGCATTTTCCATCGTCGTAGTTGCAGTTTCACTTGTTGCCGTTGAAACAATCGGTATGAGTCTCATGGTGAAGCATACAATATATTTTTTGAACAGCCAAGGTTTTTACTTGATAACTTAGGTACCAAAGAGTTTGTTGTGTATAATCCGCGCGATGAGCAGACAATGATAAGCCACGACGGATGGATTCTTCTACTGTCGCCAGAAGAAATAAAAGCACATCAAGGTTGGTATGCTGTCCATGATTCTACCATTCCCCATTGGAAATATTTCTGGTTTGATTGAATCATCATGCGACTAATGTCTAATGACATAACACAACCATCTCCCTTGACGAATACGATCCACGCTGTCCTGAGTTGTTCAAAGGTTATAAAATATCATAGAACACTGACCACTTATTTAAATACACTACTTTTATTGCAGAAGACCGTGCATTTGATACTTTTCTTATATAGTATATCCTTGGTTTATGGTAATACTTTTCTTAATAGCTAGGATAAGTGCCAGATACGTGCTTTATGGGCTGCTATTCTCGCAATCCTCGGCTGTTGCAAAGCCTGGTTCAATAAGACCTCGCCTTTAGCTGAAACAGATGCTTGAAGACGAAAAAATACTGCTGCAGGCATGGAGTTTCCGAGGTACGCCGGTGGTCTTTCCCATTTCTGAAAGTGACACATAAACAAAATTACGTTTTTAACATAAGACTTTATATCAGCAGCGTTATAGAAGACAATTGCTCGAAGGAGTGTGTCCGCATGGTAGATAATATTATTGAATCAGTAGCAGAGAGATTATCTTCTTTGCCTTATATAGAAGGTATCGTTTTAGGTGGTTCTCGCGCAAGGGGCACCCATACAGAGGACTCGGATATAGATATTGGCATCTATTACAACTCAGAATTATTTGATATAAATACTATCAATCAACTTGCTGCAGAGTTAGATGACGAGCATAGAAATAACCTTGTTGTACCTCCCGGAGCATGGGGAGATTGGGTTAATGGCGGCGGATGGTTAGTCATAAACGGGTATCATGTAGACTTAATTTTACGTGATATAAAGCGCGTGGAACAAATAATGAAAGATACGGAACAAGGAATTGTTACTGCCAATTATCAGACTGGGCATCCCCATGGATATATTAGCGCTATGTATCGTGGGGAATTAGCAATTAGCAAAATACTATATGCTAAGAATGAAAGCTTATATAAATTAAAAAAACAGGCAGAAACTTATCCCTCTGCCTTGCGGAAAAGTTTAGTTGACTTTTTTATGTTTGAGGCAGGATTCTCTTTAATGTTTGTAAAAGCAAATTTAAGAGCAGATGATAAATATTATATTGCAGGTCATGTATTTCGTGTAGTTTCATGCTTAAATCAAGTACTGTTTGCATGTAATAATGTTTATTGCATCAACGAAAAGAAGGCTGTCAAGCTGATTGAAACTTTGGAATATAAACCTGAAAAATATGGCAAAAGGGTTAATCGTATTTTTGAGGTACTTGGTCTTTCTCTTATTGAGTGCTACGACATGACTGAGAAACTTTATAATGAAGTGAAACAAATTGTATCGAAAATAAATAACTTTTAAGACGAGGATAATTCAGATGAAAGAAAACAAATATGATGATAACATATTTTTTCAAAAATACAGTCAGATGAGTCGCTCACAACAGGGACTGGCCGGTGCAGGAGAATGGGAAACATTGAAAAAGCTGCTACCGGATTTTAAAGATAAGCGTGTGCTTGATTTAGGATGCGGCTATGGATGGCACTGTATATATGCAATGGAAAATGGTGCATCTTCTGTTGTGGGTGTTGATATTTCTCATAAAATGCTCGAGGTGGCCAAAAGAAAAACGCATTTTCCACAGGTTGAATATAAATGCTGCGCTATGGAAGATGTAGAATTCCCAGAGGAGAGTTTTGATGTAATACTGAGTTCTCTTGCGTTTCACTATGTGGAAGATTATGAGATTTTAATAAAAAAGATACATAAAATGCTGAAGTCCGGTGGTAACTTAATTTTTACGGTTGAGCATCCTGTTTTTACAGCGTATGGAGCACAGGATTGGTATTACAATGAAAGAGGAGAGATACTGCATTTCCCGGTGGACAATTATTTTTATGAGGGAAAGCGAACAGCTGTGTTTTTGGGAGAAAAGGTTACAAAATACCATAGAACATTGACCACATATCTAAATACACTGCTTTTAAATGGGTTTATAATAAATCAAATTGTGGAGCCACAGCCGCCGGAGAACATGATGGATATTCCAGGTATGAAAGATGAAATGCGCCGTCCCATGATGCTTATAGTATCAGCAAGAAAAGATTGAAGATGGTAACTTAGAACATATAAACGAGGAGATCGAAGTTGAGTATAGATTTGAATAACTATAAATCTCCAAAGAAGCAATTCAAGCATTAAAGATTATACATGAATTACTTGGTAATATGTTAATTGGGGCATATTTGTTATGATATAATTTAAAAGTAAAAATATTACCGAAAGCAAATCGGAGGTGGCAATATGGAAAAATAAATATAGATGAGTTGAATATCCTATCATCAACTTGAGCCATGTGGAAGGAGAAATAGCATTTAGAGATTAATGAAGGTATATACGGTTCAGTCAATAAATAAGAATATATATTTGGGAAATAATTATTATTGAAAAAAAGGTGGTGTACAAATGGCGTATCAAATAAAGTATCCATTAAGAGAGAACCCGTTATTTGGAGGAGACTGAGAATTCCTGGGAATATTACATTCCAGCAACTACATCAGATTATCCAGGCAGCGTTTGGGTGGTCAGCTTTTTGCTTGAAACAATGGATAACAAATAAGTTAATCTGCTCTCAAGGTTTTGTGAGCGTAATGGACCGGATGCCCCCAATCCCTTTGCTTTTTTCGATTTTTAAAACTATTTCATATATAAGCATGACAGTGTCCGGAAAGAAAAGAAAGTAAAGCTACAAACAAATTTTTTACAAGGAGAATTAAAATGGATTTATTAGAATTAATCATAGAGTATCACAAAGATAACGAACGACAGGGACCAGGCAGTGAAGAAGCAACATTAAAAGCGCTAAGTTATATTCCTGATTTAAATGAAGAAACTAAAATACTTGACATCGGCTGCGGTTCCGGCGGGCAGACAATTACCCTTGCAAAAAATACAAAAGCACATATCACTGCTGTTGATATGATGCAGCAGTTTTTAGAAACGCTTATAAAAAAAGCTAAAGAGAATAACCTTATAGACCGTATTACAGCTAAAGAAATGTTAATGGATAACTTGACCTTTGATGAAAATTCTTTTGATGTAATATGGTCGGAAGGGGCTGTCTACAATATAGGTTTTGAAAAGGGGCTGACCCTGTGGAGAAAATACTTGAAGGATAACGGTTATATCGCTGTTTCGGAAATTTCATGGCTAACCGATACAAGACCAGAGGAAATTGAGCAGTACTGGGTTAATGCATACTCGGAGATTGATACAATAGAAAACAAGTTATCAGTTATCGAAAAATGCGGGTATACTTCTGTTGCTCATTTTGTACTGGATGAAAAATGTTGGTTAAATTATTATCAGCCACTTTTGGAAAATGCGGAGGAATTCCTAAAAAAATATGATTATGCCGATGAGGTTAAGGAATTCCTTGAACTAGGTAAAATTGAAGCCGATATGTATAATCGGTTTAAGGATTATTACAGCTATGTATTTTATATTGCTAAGAAAAAAGTAATTTAATGTAACCCTCAATGATAAAAAAGGAGTGCAATAAGATGCCTTCTGAAAACTTTACACCAAGAAGTGATGAAGAACCGCACCCATTACTATTGTTGAATATGATCCGCATTGGTCTGAGTTGTTTGAACGGGAAGCAAACCGGATTCGCAAGGTGCTAGGCGGCAAAGCGCTGCAGCTTGAACATGTTGGTTCCACATCGGTTCTGGGGCTTTGCGCTAAGCTAATAATAGATATATTGCTAGTTGTAAAAAATTCTGCTGACGAGCCGTCCTATGTGTCCTGCTTTGGAGAGGGCTGCTGGCCATATGCAGGTAATTCGAGAGCCTGAATGGTTCCAACATCGCATGTTTAAAGGGCCTGAAACTGACATTAATCCACATGTGTTCAGTGAGTGAGCGTCTGAAGTAGTTAAGATGCTGCGCTTAAATGAAAGTGATCGTGACAAGTATGGACAAGTTAAGCGAAGGTTGACAAAGAAAGAGTGGAGGCACATGCCGGGCAGTTAAAACTACAGCTCTATACATACTGGGTATCATCAGATGAAATTAACTTAAATTAGTATTATGAAAACTTAGTTAATAATTGGCATTTTCGCATTTTGTTTTCTTTTCAATGTAAACTAAAGCTTTTTCTAACTGGTGTTCCTTTATTTCGGTTACCTTGATGGTAAGGCCTAATATCTCCAATTCAGGAGTACTGCCATCATCCGGTATGAACCCTAAGGTGCCGAAAACCAAATCTCCAAAAGTATCATAGCCATCTTCCGGCAATAGCACATTGAGCTGTTTTGAAAGCATCTCCAATGGAGCGGCTCCATTGACCTTCCAAGTATGGGAGTCAACACGTTCAATCAGTGGCGGTTTATCAGGAATGGAATCATTATCATCCAGGTCTCCCACCAGCTCTTCCAGCAGGTCGTTGATAGTAATGATACCGCTCATACCTCCATACCTATCTAAAACCACGGAAAAGTGATTTCGAGTTTTTTTCATATTGCGCAGCAGCACATCCAGGCGCGCCGTTTCGGGAACGAAATAAGGGGGACGCACAGCCTTTTTCATTATATTATCACGGGTTTTTTCTTTAAGCCTGAAATAGTCTTTTGCATTCAATACACCTACTACATTGTCAGTGGTTTCATGACATACGGGATAATAAGAATGCCTGCTTTGGATAATCGTCCTTCTCCCAATCCTCTTCACTTTCATCAAGCCACAGAAGAGATACTTCAGTTCTATGAGTCATTACATCTTCCGCACTCTTATCATCGAACTCAAAGACATTTTGTATCATCTCTTTTTCAGACTGATTTATAGCACCTCTTTGACTACCTTCATCTACCATCATGCGTATTTCTTCCTCTGTGATTTCATCGTCTACAGCCCGAGGGTCTATGCCTAGAAGCAGTAAAATCCTATTGGTGGACGCCGTTAACAACAACACTAGAGGTGCAAAGACCTTGGAGATAAAATATACCAAGCCTGACATGGCAAGAGCAAGCTTTTCTGCCTTTTTCATAGCTACTCGCTTTGGTACAAGCTCTCCAAATACAAGGGTAAAGTATGACAAGATTAAGGTGATTATAACAACAGATATTTTATCCAGGGTTGATAACGGAACATTTACACCTATGCTAAGCAACCAATTTGCTAATTTGTCGGAAAAATTATTGGCAGCAAAAGCACTAGCAAGAAATCCGGCAAGGGTTATACCCACCTGTATTGTTGCAAGAAAGCGAGCAGGCTGTTCTGTAAGTGATAAAAGCCTTTGGGCACGCTTGTTACCTTCCTCGGCAAGCTTTGCCAGCTTGTTTCCTTTGATAGAGATAACAGCAATTTCGGCACAAGCAAATATAGCATTAATCATTATTAAAATCAGCTGCAATAGCAGCGACCATAATATTGAATTTCCGTCGGACAAACAAATAACCCCCTCAAAAGATACTTTTACAGATAAGGTATATATAGAATCAAGATATATTTATACAAAATAAATAAAAGCACGAAAATAAAAATAGATGATACTATATCTATTTTTATTTTCGTGCCATATTATATCTTTATTTTCAAATAAACTACGCTGCTCAGGATAAGGGGAATCGTCCATTTATAAAATATCACTCCTTCTAATCCTAGAAAAATTATACTATACTTATTAATTTTAGTCAAAATTTTCAGCAGAATTCTTTATTGCCGCGAAGCGTCCCGGGTTTTTGATCGAATGAATTTTTGTCTTGAAATGCTGATTCTTTAGATGGTATTTGCAGAGCTTAATATTATACTTTTCATTATTGGGTAAATATAATATACTGTTAATGGATGAGCCGGGTAACTACCTTATTTTATACAGTTTAAAGGCTTTGAAAATCTAATGAATGATTATACCGGAAGTTTTTTATTAGTGATGATAAAAAACTTATTAAAATGTAACAGATATAACTTATAAAATAGAACACAAAAAGAATGTATTGCTGGTTGAAAGATTGACAAGCCTATAATAATCCGGATGCCAAATAGTCCAGGAAATCATGGAGCGGGCAACAGTAAATCAAAAATGAAATACCATTTTGGAGGAAATTTTATGGGAATAGAAAAAGTGAGACAATATTTCAGTAAATGGAATATGGAAAATAGGATACAGGAATTTGACGTTTCCAGCGCAACCGTGGAACTGGCGGCCAAAGCCCTCAATTGTGAGCCGGAGAGGATCGCAAAGACCTTGGCTTTTAAGGTGAATGAAGAGCCTATCCTTATTGTAACTGCAGGAGATGTAAAGATCGATAATAAAAAATATAAGAAAAGATTTGCCGCAAAAGCAAAGATGCTTTCTCCGGATGAAGTAGTGGATTTAATAGGCTATGAAGTTGGCGGGGTCTGTCCCTTTGGAGTTAACAAAGAAGTAGCTGTTTATCTTGATGAATCCCTTAAACGCTTTGAAACAGTGTTCCCAGCCTGTGGGAGTAGCAATAGTGCCATTGAATTGAGCATTCCCGAACTTGAACAATATTCAGGATGTATCGAATGGATCGACGTTTGTAAGATAGTTTGAAATAATCCCTGAAATACATTAAAACAGCGAGAAATGATTTGTTGAATGCGCCGCAGAAGAAAACAGAAACTCTGATTAATTTTTCACAAAAAATATGGACAAAAGACCCAAATTGTAGTATAATGGACCTAGTATAAAGATTTGAGTGAGAAATCATATTTAAAGCTTGCAAAGAAAAATATAATATACTTTTATCATAGAATCCTGTGATAAAGGCAAACCATTCGAAAGGATGGGACGCAAAGCCATGGGTCTGAAGCCATGAGGTATGATTGCCAGGCTGCCGCAATAAAGGAGACTTTAGCATTTTCCTATATTATTTTTATTATGGCAGTCGTAGACTGTCTTTTTTTATTTATTAGAAATGCATGTAGATAAGCAAAAGCAGTAATTCGCGACTAACGAGTCTGTATTTATCGGCTGACAAATTTTTAGTGTTTAAGAAGGAGGTGACTTCAAAAAAATGAATAAAGAGATTCGTAGGGATTATTTTTCATTATTTACAGACATAGAGGATATTCTTTTTTCTTGTAATGAAGAAACAGGTTCTTATGCATGTATTAAGGATGGAAGTTTGGAGGTTTATCATCCTGAGGAAGGTCCCTATCCCATGGTTATTCCTTGCCCGGGGGCAAAACTTATTGTTAACGGTTGTGAATACACTAAGCCTATACCTGTTTCAATGCAAGATAATGTATCAATATATACAACAGATGAAGTAAGAAAAGGTAACTGGTCCTTGACTATTTCTAAAGATGGTTTAGAGGCAATATTGCAAATAAAACCAACGGTTATTATTCACCGCAAATTGTTAGATATGCCGCCTGGTAGGTACCTTAAGTTAGAAGTGGTGGAATGGGAAGAATACAAAATACCACTTACATGGGATGACTTACTTCAAGAATTATCCATAAAAGGGATCAAGCACGGTATAGATTGGGTGAAGTGTTCCCATGCCGTAACAACTTGTGATGCAGTTGAAATAGTTATTGCTCGGGGAGATCCACCAAAACCGGGAAAAGACGGCTATGTAGAATTTCTTTTTACCTTAGATTCAAAAATACCCGTATTAGCGGAAGAAGACGAAACGGTTGATTTCCGAAAACGTTATACATTCACTTCGGTAGAGGCTGGTGATGTTCTAGCAATTAAGCACTCACCGGAACCGGGAGGTACTGGTACCAGTGTTACCGGAGAAATAATATTGTCACCTACACCGCGTGAAGTTGTTTTATCTGCAGGCGAGGGAGCAATTCTAACTAAAGATGGTAAACGTGTTGTAGCCACTCGTTCGGGACGACCTACAATGTCCAGACGTCGTAATAAGTTTAAAGTTAGTGTAGTAAATGAGTTGGTTCATGCTGGTGACGTTGATTTATCTTCTGGCAATATAGGATTTAAGGGAGATGTCCTGATATTAGGTAATGTAACAGAAAACATGTTAGTTGAATCAAAACAAGATATCAAGATAAATGGTTTAGTTTCATGTGCGAAAGTTCAAGCTTCAGGCTCTATACTAGTTCAAGGGAATATTTTGTCATCCCTTATAACTGCCGGAAGAGCTCTTGATTTTCAAAAGGAATTATTACCTAAACTGCACACATTAGCAGATGGTTTGCGCGAGATGGTTATTGTTATTCAGCGTTTACAGAATCAAAGTGATATAAGAAAAAAAACTACGAGGGTAGGCATCGGGCCAATAGTAAAGTTTCTGTTAGAAGAAAAATATGATTATCTTATTGATACAGCAAAATTATTATGTAAGGAGACAGAAACTGCATTTCAGAAAATGTCCGCTGAAGAAATACAGTTTGTCAATAAAATAAAAAAACTACTTATCGAATGTTCTCTAACAATAAACGACTTAAGTGAGATTGAGAATCTAGCACAGCAGGCTAGCACATGGGAACAGGCTATAGAGTATCATCCTGGTACTCTAGGTAATGTTATAGCATCGAGTATTCAAAACTCTTCAGTTATAGCTACAGGTGATATACAAGTAGTAGGTTCTGGTTGCTATATTTCTCATATCCAGGCAAAAAACAAAGTGAGTGTTAGCGGCGTAGTTCGAGGTGGTATAATACGAGCAGATGGTGATGTATTTATTGGAGAGTTGGGTTCCAAAGGCGGTGCAGTAGCAACGGTAATAGCTAGCCCAACATCAGTGGTTACTATAGGGCACGCCTTTATAAATTCTGTTGTAAAGCTAGGAGGACAGTCTTACCGCTTTGACAGAGAAGAAAAAAACATTCGATTTCAAATAGATAAAGAAGGCAATCTCAGGTTTATCTATCTTTAGATATTTATGGACGGAGGAAAATTATTCATCCGTCCTTTATTTGTCCTGGGCTTTACATATTTCATATGATAAAATAAAGTGTAGAAGAAATATAAAATTTTTATTATTACATGAAAGAAATTCGTGGGATAAAAAATGAAAAAAATCGATTTAGCTAAAAACATGATTTCAAATAACAGCCACTTATTCAAATGCCCTGTATGCGGAAGTGAAATGAATATTTTTGATTCTCCAAGTTTGATTTGTACTAACAAGCACAGTTTTGATTTGTCCAGAAAAGGATATATAAATATGTTACTAAATGGGAAAAAATCTAAATATAATCATGAAATGCTTGAATCAAGGAATTTCATATCAAAAAGCGGCTTTTTTGACCAAATGATACGACAGGTAAAAAAAATAATTCTTAAGCAATTATTGACTAACCGCTTACAAAATGGTTTCGTTTTAGATGCTGGTTGTGGGGAAGGTTCACATTTGGCAAGGATTTTAACTACAATTAGAGAAAAATCAGATATAAGGCTTCAAGGAGTTGGTATTGACATCTCCAAAGAAGGGATTCGCATTGCTGCCAGAGATTATACGAACATTATTTGGTGTGTAGCAGATTTAGCGAGCTTGCCTTTTAAAGATAAACAATTTGACATAGTGTTAAATATTCTTTCACCTGCCAGTTACTTAGAGTTTAATCGAATTCTAAAAGATAATGGTATACTTATTAAAGTTGTGCCGGGAAGTGATTATCTTATCCAATTGCGCAATACATTTTATAATAAAACAGATAAAAAGTCGTATTCAAATGATCAAGTAATAAAGCTGTATAAACAAAACTTTAATATGATAGAAAATCAAAGACTCTCATACAAAGTAGTGCTAGATGAAGTGAGCTTAAAACACCTTTTGAATATGACTCCACTAACTTGGAATATAGAAAAGGAGAAAATGTCAAAAGCTATTAAAAAAGGCATAGGAGAGGTTACTGCAGATTTTAATATCATAATCGGTAGTAAATACAATATCAAGCATATAAATGATAGCTATGCTTAGTTTTATAAACTTTGTTTTGAATAATAGTAAAAGAAACTAAAAAATCCATCTAACTATTGACATTAAAAGGGTTTAAGCATATGATATTAGTGCATCATTAATTGTAAATGATTACCAGTTAAATACTTTTTTGAATTATTTTTTTTGTAAAACAATCTATGAAAACAAGATGTGTCATGGTTGACAGCGGTCTAGATATATAGTATAATTAAAAAAATATTATATTTGAATCTCAAGCTAAACGCTTAATTTTTTCTTCGGAAAAAAACGGGGGACCCGATCATTGGGGGTGAATCCCCTTTGAAAAGAAGAATTATTTTCTTGATCAAAGGGGTAGGGTTACTCTTCAGCCCGAACCCGTCAGCTAACCTCGTAAGCGTGGTAAGAGGAGGTTGATAGTATTGAGTTATATTCTAAGTGATATCTCAAAAGCTATGCATCTCCATAGCTTTATTTTTGTCCAAAAAAAACTCAAAGGAGGGGTGTTATGATGATAAGTCCTATGGATGTTCGTTTTGCAGTCATAGGCGGCGGCAATGGGGGATTGGCTATGGCAGGTTACTTGGCATATAGAGGATTTTCTGTGAACCTGTATAACAGAACCAAGGCGAAGATACAGAGTTTAATGTTTGACCCCAGAATTGAATTGAGTGGCGCAGTAGAAGGTACGGGTTTGCTCAATTTAGTCACTGATAACATGGAGGAGGCCATACGAAAAACCGATATTATTATGGTTACAACTCCTGCTACGGGTCATTATGAATTGGCCTGTTTAATGGCTCCATATTTGAAAGATGGTCAAATTATTGTTTTAAATCCTGGTCGCACCGGTGGAGCACTGGAAGTCTATGAAACAATACGAAATTATGGCTGTGACAAAGATATTATAGTTGCAGAAGCCCAGACATTTATCTACGCATGCAGAGCTACAGGGCCGCAAAGTGCAAAAATTTTTAGTGTGAAGCACGAAGTTGCTTTAGCGGCAATTCCAGCTACAAGAACAATGCATGTAATAAAACTTTTATCTCGGGCTTATCCTCAGTTTGCCCCGGCCAATAACGTGATGGAAACAAGTCTAAATAACTTTGGTGCCATATTTCACCCTGCACCTACATTGCTAAACAGTGGCCATATTGAACGTGGAGAAACCTTTGAGTATTATCTAGAAGGAATAACTCCTAGCATTGGCCAAATGCTCGAGAAACTTGATTCGGAGAGAATGAAGGTGGCAACAGCCTTAGGTGTTAAAACTCTTTCAGCTAGACAGTGGCTTAAGGAATCCTATGGTGCCGAAGGTGAAACTATCTATGAAGCTATTCAAAACAATCCAGCCTATAAAGGATTAACAGCTCCTGTTGGTCTGGATACCAGATATATTTATGAAGATGTACCTTGTAGTCTTGTCCCAATTTCCTCTTTGGCCGAAAAACTGGGGATTGAAACTCCAGCCATCGATACTATTATTCGATTAGCCAATATTATTACGGGGAGAAACTTTATAGAAGAGGGAAGAACTATAGAAAAGCTAGGACTTAGTGACGCATCTATAGCTGAAATCATTGAGATTGCCCAGACCGGTGAAATAATCACTGCCGACCAGGATGAAGAGGTGGTGGCATAATGAAAAAGATTATAGCTGCTTCAATCGGCAATTGCGTTCATATAGCAGGAATAATCAACTTTCTATCACTAGCCGATAGAGAAGGATATGATACCAGGTTTCTAGGTGCAGCTATTTCTATTGATGAGCTGATGGATTCTGTAAAACAAGAGAGACCGGATTTTGTAGGTGTAAGCTACCGCCTTACACCAGAGCCTTTAAAGGAAGTTCTTAAAGAATTAAAGAAAAAGATTTCAAATTTAGGCTTAACCAATATAAAATGGATTTTTGGGGGTACAGAACCTACTGCTAAGGTAGCAGAAGAAAGTGGTATTTTCTCTATGGTCTTTGATGGAATGGAAGATGCCGATGTTGTTATTGGTTTCTTAAAAGGAGTAACTTTTACAGGAGGTAATGATTACCCTCAAGATCTCGTTTCCAGGATATGGTCTAAATATCCTTATCCGGTATTACGTCATCACCTAGGTCTTCCTTCATTGGAACAAACTATTGATTCAATAGAGAAAATAGCTGATTCTAAGGTTCTTGATATTATTTCCATAGCACCAGATCAAAATGCTCAAGAATACTTTTTCGAACAAGATAAAATGGATCATCGCTTAGACGGTGCCGGCGGTGTCCCAGTGCGTTCACGAGAAGATTTCGAATCTATTTATAGAGCATCTAGGCGTGGAAACCTTCCATTACTTCGTTGTTACAGCGGTACTAAGAATCTTATAGAATTTGCCGAGCTTTTAAATACCACGATAAAAAATGCATGGTGTGCCGTTCCCCTTTACTGGTATAATGTGTTAGATAAAAGAGGACCTCGCCAATTGAGAGAATCCATTCCGGAAAATCAGAATGTGATGAAATGGCATGGCGAGCGGTCCATTCCCGTAGAGGTAAATGAATCACATCATTGGAGTCTTAGAGATGCCCATGATACTATTGGTGTAGTAACAGCCTATTTAGCTGCTTATAATGCTAAAAAGATGGGTGTAAAGGACTATATAGCCCAGTATATGTTTAATGTACCTCCCTCAATATCACCAGCAATGGACTTGGCTAAAATGCTGGCTAAAATTCAAATGATTGAAGGGTTACAAGATGAAAACTTTACTGTATATCGCCAAGCGAGAGCTGGGTTGGCTAGTTTACCGTCAGATTTATACCAAGCTAAAGGTCAGTTAGCTGCTTCTGCACAACTTTCTATGGCTATCCGACCGCATATTTATCATGTAGTTGGATATTGTGAAGCTCATCATGCAGCTACTGCAGAAGATATTATAGAAAGCTGTAAGATAGTGCGAGGGGTAATAAGAAATACTTTATTAGGTTCTGTGGATATTACAAAAGATCCTAAGGTACAGGAACGAAAGAATGAACTTGTGGAAGAAGCTAATATAACACTCAGAGCTATTAAGGCATTAAATTCCGGTTGTGATGATCCTTTAACAGATCCAGAGGTTCTCGCTAAAGCTGTAGAACTTGGGATTCTTGATGCACCACATCTCAAAGGAAATCCGGCAGCTAAAGGAACTTTAACTACTCGTTTAGTAGATGGAGCATTATATGCCTATGACACAAAAGAAAAATGTATTATCAGTGAAAGAGAACGTATAGACAGGATTCTCAATAAGAATAATATATTAATAAACTAATCCATTGTATAAAAACCGGTCAAGACCGGTTTTTTAACTTAATAGCAAGTAATAATTAATATAACTCCTTTTAAATTCGGTATAATTTTTTATTGTATAATTAAGTTATGCAAAGGACTAAATTATACAATCTGCCCCAATAATCAATAGTTAATATATAGTACAACCAACCGTCGAGGCTACAGGCAATACAGAAGCTGTCCTAAGATATGCTGTGAATGCCCTATGAATACTCTTTGAGTAAAAATGGCTCCAAGAGAAAGTTCTTGGATACCGTTTTATCTACAGTCCATTGCGAGTCCATAAGACCCGCCTTTTCTTTTTTAAAGAAAAGGAGCTGTTGCGAAACGAACTATTAGTTCGTTTCGCAACAGCTCCTTTTATATTATAAGGGTCTTGACATCCAGATATGCATTAAAGTAATAGCTATTACAAGACATATTCATTTCAATTTTATACAAATGAATGCTAAGGTATAAACAGAGGTATCATGACATTGGCTTTTAGGGGGAAACTAGCGTGGGTAATGATGCAAAGAATGATCGAACATTGAACAAGTCAATGGCAAATATGGCCATTGATACAAACAATAGCTATCAACAAATTGTGATTCTTTCAGATATTCATCTTCCAGGGGAAAATCTTCCTGTTAAAGAAAAGGTCGTTGAGAGAATCAACTCTTGGGAGGATACAGATATGGTGGTGGTTCTTGGGGATATTGTTGCAACGAGCGGAACTGTAGACGAGTATATCTTTGCCAAGAGATTTCTTGATGAGCTGAACAAGCCGTACAGGGTAATTGGTGGGAATCATGAGTACCTTTATAAGGACAGTTTTTTGATTAATGAGGAAACGGGTTGCCACTTCAAAGAGACTTGTCCAGAAGCACGAAAAGAGAAACTAGAACTTTTCAGGAGAACTTGGTGTCTTGACGAAATCTTCTATAGTGAACGGATGGGAGACTATTTATTAGTTTTTCTTACAGCAGATGGCTTGTTTACGAACAACTATACTGAGATGTCTTTTCGTCAGCTACAATGGCTAGATGCCGAATTGGAGAGAAATAAAGAGTTGCCTACAATTATTTTCTTTCATGGCCCCCTCAAGGGATCATATGACAGTAAAAGGATAAATAAGAAAAATCCGGATAGTAATGATGCCGAACCTGTGGGTATTATAAAGGAGATACTGATAAAAAACAAGCAAGTTTTTCTATGGGTTGCCGGGCATAAACATATAAGAGCTAGCGATGAGGATTTTGCCTCAAGTATTAACATGTATCAAGACCAAGTTTGGGTGATTCACAATCCGACTTTAGAGCAGCCGAAAAATCAAGATAAGATCTGGACGAATTCTCTGTTCCTTTATTCAGATCGAGTGATAATCAAAACCTACGACCACATACAAGGACAATGGCTAAAGACTTTGGAACGAACGTTTAAAGTTCCTTCTAAGATGTAATTTCGGCTATATATTTTAGTAATAGCTACTAGAAGGTTTATTCATTTCCATTATAGTTAAAAATGCAGTATTATATGTACGAATAGCTAGAAATATTAAATAAAGTTAGAAGAGGTGATAAATAAAACTATTAATTACATTCTGAATAAAAGTGTTTTTCAGACAAACGATGGGTTATGAATGCGCTATTTATGAGTGGAAACAATCTAACGGAATTTATTGACTAAGAACATTCTTAATATTAAAGAGGTAATTCTGGGGACTTTTAAGGCCATAAAAATTTACGAAAGGAATGATTACAAAGTGAAAGATGAAATTCAAGAATTGTATGACAGAGCGGTCAAAGCCTTCAAAGTCATTGAGTACTGGCCTCAAGAAAAAGTAGATGAGATGGTAGCCGCTGTAGGATGGGAGTTTCAAAAAGATGAAGTAGCAATGGATTTAGCCAAGACAGCCGCTGAAGGGTCTGGACTAGGAGTTGTAGCAGACAAAGCAGCTAAAGTAAAGACAAAGACTCGAGGCACATTATGGGATTTTCGAGGGGTCAAAACCTGTGGAATAATCGAAGAAGATGCACAAAAGGGTTTAAAGAAATTTGCTAAGCCAATTGGTGTTGTAGCCAACGTTGTTCCCTGTACCAATCCTGAATCAACAGTATGTGCAATAGGTCTAAGTCTATTAAAAACCAGAAACGCGATGATAGTATCTCCCCATCCCAGGACTGAAAGTGCTTCCTTTAAAGCTGTAGAATATGGAAGAAGGGCATTAAGGAAAATAGGTGCTCCGGAGGATTTATTCCTATGCATGGAAAACCCTAGCCATGAAAAAGCGGCCAAGCTTATGGCTACATGCGATTACGTAGTAGCAACAGGTGGAGCGGCACTCATCAAAGTTGTATATGAAAGCCGTAAGCCAGCCCAGACGGTTGGGGCAGGTAATGTTGTATCAATTGTAGATGACACTGTTGACATACAGTCTACTGCCCATAAAATAAAGCTTTCAAAAGTTGCAAACAATGCAGCCTCCTGCTCTTCGGAAAATGCGATAGCGATTTATGAAGGTATCTACGATGACATGCTAGAAGCATTGAAAAAAGAAGGTGCTTATCTTTGCAGTGTAGAGGAGCGTGAAAGATTAAGACGAACAATGTGGCCAGATGGTCATACATTAAACCGTGATATTGTAGCTAAGTCGGCAAAGCATATTGCTAACTTAGCTAATATAAATGTTCCGGAAGACACCTGTATACTCATGGTAATTGGCGAAAAAATAGGCCCTGAGGACATGTTCTCGGGTGAGAAATTATCTCCTGTCTTAACCGTGTGGAAATGGTCAGATTTTAGTGAAATGGTTGAAAGAGTACAGCAAATATTAAAATTTAGTGGAGAAGGACATTCCGTATCAATACATACGACAAGAGAGGACCGGATGACAGAGTTAGCAACAAAAGCCAATGTGGGAAGAGTTGTTGTTAATCAGCCTCATTCTTATGCAAATAGTGGAGGTTGGGCAAGCGGATTGCCTTTCACAGATACATTAGGATGCGGCACTTGGGCAGGAAACATTTGCAGCGAGAATATAAACTGGAGAAACTTTCTCAACTATACATGGCTGGCTACGCCCAAAAAAGAGTATGTGCCGACAGATGAAGATTTATTTGGACCTTACCTAGACAAAATCAAAAAACTAGATACAAAAGGGCAATGCCTTTTTGACGATTAAAAAGAAAGGGTGATAGAAATGGATCGTAGTCCGGTATTAAACCGAAAGACATGTATTGGCTACAAAACAGAAGAAAAGACAGTAATTCGAGGTTACGACATTGGTGAATTAGCAGAGAAGGGGTATGGATTTTCAGATGCACTTTTTGTGCTATTTCAAGGGAGAATTCCTACAGAAAACGAAAAAAAGATGTTAGAGTATGAAAATGCGGAGTTTTTGGAGCACTCCATGTCTCCCTCTGCGGCTTCTGCTATCTGCGTACAATCTGGAAGACCTATGCTTCCTGCTGCAGTAGCTGCAGGAGTTATGACATTTGGTGGAGCTCATGGTCCCGGAGCGGCACACTCATACCTGCTGGTTAATATTTTAAAGAGGGCTCAAGAAGAAGGAAAGAGTCTTGATGAGATGGCTAAAATCATAGTTGATGAACATATCGAAGCCGGTCATCCAATTATGGGTATTCATCAACCACAGCACATAAACGGGGATCCTAGGGCGATACCTACAATCAATAAGGCCAAAGAACTAGGCACCTACGGCTTGTATCAAGAACTTCAGGAAGAGCTTCTCAAGCACTTCAACGCCCGTAGGGCAGAGGAAGGTAAGGAGCCTTTATACCTCAATATGATTGGTGCCGGCAACTCATCACTATTAGATCTAGGATTTTCCGGGCTTGCTGGTTGGATAATAGGGGTTCTAGCTCGTGGATTTAGCTGTTCATGTCATGCAATCGAAGCATTAAAGAAGAAACGAGCCTGGTCGGCTTCGGTAAAAGAACCTATGGTACAGATGTTAGACCTCTCTATGATCGAATATGAAGGCAGACCGGATAGAGTTGTACCGATGCAAGAAGAACGTGAAGTATATGCCGAAGAAGAACTAAGAAATGGAGAGTGGGAAAAATGGAATCTGTAAAAAGAAAACCTTTCCGCTGGGTATCAACAATAGCATACAAAGAAATCGACAAGATTGTCTCCAGGGGTTTTAATACTACTGAACTAGTTGACAAAGGTTACGGAATAGCCGATATGATATTTATTAACTATCAATCCAGAATCCCAAAGGTCAATGAGACAAAAATGCTGGATTATGTAATGGTCGTAAACCTAGAAGGTGGCCTAGATTATGGTGCTGCAATTGCCCGCATTATTGCTAAGAGTGATGCATATATGACCCAAGCAATTGGGGGTTCAATTCTGGCATTTGGTCCTGCATATGGCGGATTTGCGCATCTTGGAAACTCCATACAAAAATACATTCAAAAAGCTGAAGAAGAGAACTGGACATACGCCGAGGCGGCCGAGCTATTTGTCCAAGATTACCATAATCTTCTAGAAAACCAAGGAAGAACCACTTTAGGTGTATCAAGTGTAGATCTTAAGAACCCGACTCCTTCCCGCATGTTTGCTAGGGCTGAGAAGTTAGGTGTCAAAGGGAAGAATATAGAATTCATGGAAGCATTGGTAAAAGTTGTACAAGAGAAAAGTGAAGAGCCGGTGGCACTAGATATGTTTGGAGCCACGTGTGCTGTAATGATGGATTTAAACTTCACGCCAGAGGCAATATGGTCAATAATTGCCATTGTCCGAGCCTATGCAGCAGGTGCACAAGCGATAGAAGAAATCGAAGAAGAGCCAAAGAGCATCTACGGTGCACCCTTAACACCGAAAGAATACTATATTGGCCCTGAGGACAAAGAAGTTCCTACTCTGGAAGAAAGGAACAGAATTGCTGAACCGAACAAGAAGAAAGTTGGTAACGATGCCAATAGTTGGATTAAAGACTTAGAACGCAAACAAAGGCAAAGGGCTACTGGATGGGTAATTGAAGAAGAACTTCCGTATTTGAAAGAGATGAACTTTAAAAAGCTGTCTAAATAAATAGAATTTACCATCGTATTCATTCTAACATGTAGACATTACACGCCAGCTGAAGCTTATACATTCATACAAATTACGTTACTTAAAAGTTGTTATAACATACTTTTATAGGTTCAAAGGTGCGTGACAATTAAAGCTTGGTTACGCCCAACTTTTTCAACCGCATGGCGTAAATAAGGCTGAATCGTCATTGTCAATTAAAACGCGAAAGAGAGAAAAAAATCCATCGCTTTTATGCAAAAAAACAATGTTAACAAGCTTTACTTCCGCTCTTGACAGTTCAGAGTAAATCTCGCCTTGCCAAACCCTGCAAGCCCGCGAGTGATTGAAATGCTAAAATAAAAGAGACCAAGGTTATTCTCGTTATTGGCTAAAGACGCTGAGGATTTAAAGAAACCAGCGTAAAAGCCACATTTACTCCAGGTACATCTATATTAGAAATAGTGGAATTTATAAAGAGTAAGTAAAGAAAACGATAAATAAGGCTTTCGGCAGGAAGCCTTATTTATTGAAAAAAATTCTTTTATCCACCCTAAAGACACAAAAGGAGTCTTAATAGAATTATGTGATAGATAAGGAGGAACAGCATGGAAACAATTGAAACAAAACTTAAAACTTTGCAGCAAAAGCGTGAAACCATAGAAAAAAGGCGGTGGAGAAAAACGCATACAAAAACAACACAAAAAGTGGAAAACTGACCGCTCGCGAAAGAATAGAAAAGCTTTTTGGACAAAGACAGCTTCATAGAAATTGATGCTTTTGTAGAACACAGGTCAATCCAATTTGACATGCAAAATACCAAAGCCCCAGGTGAAGGTGTAGTAACTGGTTATGGTACTATTGACGGCAGGTTAGTATTCATATTCGCCCAAGACTTTACAACCATAGGTGGGGTCATTAGGAGAAATGCATGCTGCAAAAATATGTAAAGTCATGGACATGGCTAATAAAATGGGAGCACCTATTATTGGTTTAAATGACTCAGGCGGTGCTAGAATTCAGGAAGGCGTTGATGCTCTTAAAGGTTTATGGTGAAATATTCTATAGGAACACTCTTTCATCTGGAGTCATACCACAACTATCCGTAATACTAGGTCCTTGTGCCGGCGGAGCCGTATATTCTCCGGCATTAACGGACTTTGTATTCATGGTATCAGGTATAAGCAAAATGTTTATCACAGGTCCCCAAGTAATAAAAGCCGTAACCGGTGAAGAAGTGACACCGGAAGATCTAGGTGGTGCTACAGCCCACAACCAAAATAGTGGTGTAGCACATTTTTATAAGTAAAAAGGAAGAGGAATGTTTCGACCAAATAAAAAAAACTGCTCTCATTTATACCATCTAACAATCTAGAAGATCCACCATACAAAGCAACAACAGATAATCCTACAAAAAATAATACCTGAATTAAACACAATAGTCCCATTAGAACCAAATAAACCATATGATATGAAAGATGTCATAAAGCATATAGTAGATGACAACGACTTTTTTGAAGTACAACCACTTTATGCCCAAAATCTAATAACCGGATTTGGAAGACTTGCAGGCCATAGTAATAGGAATTCTGGCTAACAACCCCAAAAATCTAGCAGGCTGTCTTGATATAAACGCTTCAGACAAAGCCGCAAGATTCATTAGATTTTGCGATGCCTTTAACATACCCCTTTTAACCTTTACTGACACCCCCGGCTACCTACCTGGAGTATCTCAGGAACACGGAGGTATAATTCGGCATGGTGCAAAACTTTTATATGCATATTCAGAAGCAACAGTGCCAAAACTTACAGTTATTACACGAAAAGCCTACGGGGGAGCATATATAGCCATGTGTTCAAGACACTTAGGTGCCGATCAAGTCTTTGCATGGCCTACAGCCGAAATAGCCGTGATGGGAACCTGATGGAGCAGCTAATATCATTTTCAAAAAAGAAATAGAAAACTCAGAAGACCCAGCAGCTACAAGAAAACAAAAAATCGATGAATACCGAGATAACTTTGCCAATCCATATCAGGCAGCATCTAGAGGCTATATAGACGATATAATTGAACCTGCTGCAACAAGGTCAAAACTTATATCAGCTCTAGAAATGTTAATGAGTAAAAGTGAAAAAAGACCGGCCAAAAAACATGGTAATATTCCTGTATAAAGGAGGCGACTAAACATGACAACAGCACAAATACTTCAAGAATCAATTAGAACCACAATATTTGGCATAGGTTTAGTGTTAGGCACCTTGTTCGTCTTATCACTTATCCTAGATCTAATGAGAGTAATTTTTGTACCTACTTCAGATGAAAAAAAAAATAATCTTATAGTAGGAAATGATCAAAGCATAGAAAAAACACGAACTAATGTAACTGATAATGAAGATGATACCCAATTAATAGCAGTTATTTCTGCTGCCCTAGCTCAGTATTTACAAAGCCCCATATCAAGTATAAAAATAGGTTCAATACGAAAGATACATGAAAAAACTCCTATTTGGGGTATCGAATCGAGAATCTACAATATCAACAACAAACTTTAATATAGATGGTAGAAAGGAGAACAAAGAAATGAAAAAATACAAAATAACCGTAAATGGACAAACTTATGAAGTAGAAGTGGAAGAAATAGGTGAAACACCTCAAGTACAATCCCCAGTTACTCCGGTGGCACCTGAGATTCAACAGCCTAAGTCTGAGCCTAAAGCACAGGCAAAGCCCAAAACTGCAGGTACTGCCGGTAAGAATAAGATTACAGCCCCTATGCCCGGTACGATCATGTCAATTAAAAAGAAGGCTGGAGATAATATACAAAAGGGCGATATAGTCATGATACTTGAAGCCATGAAGATGGAAAACGAGATCATAGCTCCCGAAGACGGAGTCATAACCTCCATAGACACCAGCGAAGGGGCCTCGGTAAATACTGGTGACATTCTTGCAACCTTTAAATAATCCATAAAATAAACTGGAGGAGAGAGATTGTGCTTGAACAGATAATAAACTTTTTCCAGACCACAGGGTATGCTAACGTAAGTTTGGATCAAGTCATCATGATACTTATAGCATGCTTTTTGATGTACTTAGCTGTTGTAAAGCAATATGAGCCACTACTACTTGTACCCATAAGCTTTGGTATGCTCCTTGCGAACATACCTGTAGCAAACCTTATGGCAGAAGGTAACTTCCTATACTGGATTTACCAAGGAGTTAAATTAAACATATATCCACCCCTTATTTTTCTAGGAGTAGGAGCTATGACCGACTTTGGTCCACTTATTGCGAACCCTAGAAGTTTACTTTTAGGAGCAGCAGCCCAGTTTGGAATTTTTACGAGTTTCATGGGAGCAAGTCTTCTAGGTTTTAACTTTAAAGAAGCCGCATCAATAGGAATAATAGGGGGAGCAGATGGTCCTACAGCAATATTTCTGACAAGCCATCTAGCACCACATCTATTAGGAGCCGTAGCAATAGCTGCTTACTCATATATGGCCTTAGTACCCATTATTCAGCCTCCAATAATGCGAGCACTCACAACCAAAAAAGAACGCCAGGTGACTATGGAACAACTACGACCTGTATCAAAAACTGAAAAAATTATATTCCCTATAGTAGTAACTATCCTATCATGTTTCTTAGTACCTGATGCAACTGCTTTAATAGGTTGCCTGATGTTAGGTAACTTGTTTAGAGAAACTGGGGTAGTAGACAGATTATCGAAAACTGCTCAAAATGAACTAATTAATATAGTTACTATTTTTATAGGAACTAGCGTTGGAGCTACTGCCAGTGCTGAAAACTTTTTGCAGTGGGGAACCATAAAAATAATAATATTAGGCCTTCTTGCCTTTTGTGTAGGTACGGCTGCCGGAGTTCTTTTTGGTAAAATAATGTATGTATTATCAAAAGGTAAAGTCAACCCGCTCATTGGTTCTGCCGGTGTATCAGCAGTGCCAATGGCAGCACGAGTCTCCCAAGTGGTAGCACAGGAGGAGAAGCCTGGTAACTTCATCTTAATGCATGCAATGGGGCCTAATGTAGCAGGAGTTATAGGATCTGCTATTGCTGCAGGTATGCTTTTATCTCTATATGGTGGTTAATGTAAAAAGATAAGGGGTATAATGATGCATGACATCGCAATATATCGTTTCTGCTGTTTCACAGTTGCTTAATATCACGTAATTCCCGAAACATAGTCAATCATTGTATTTTTTTATTGTAAATGCGGACATTCGAGAAGCTTAATTTTCGCATTTTCGCAATGCTTGGGAAATGGACGAAAAGTAGGCATCCCAATAAAAGCAGCTAGTGGATAAGGGACAAGTATGGAAAACAAAAAAAGCACAAGGGGCCGAAATTCTCAGACGAAAATACGACGATATTTGCCAAGCCTAAATCCTGATAACTTGGGGTGAAATCATATGCAGGTAAACGCCATTATAGCAGCCGGAGGTCAGGGTAGACGTATGAACAGTAGAATTTAGAAGCAATTATAAACATAAAGGGTTATCCCATAATCTATAGTACGTTAACTAAATTTGAAAAAATGGATATCATATCATCAATTGTGCTTGTATTAAGTTTAAAAATGATATGGATTATACTGAAGAGTGAATAATCAGGCGATGTGCGTTTAAAAGGTTATAATGGTTGAAGGCGGCAACGAACGCCAAGATTCCGGGTCTGAAGGTCGCAGTAGAGGCATTTCTGCATATGCTATAGGTATAAAAAAGAACATGAAACCAAAAATATCCTGAAAAATGAATAATACAAGTTTGGTTGGATATAAGTTAAAGGGGCTGTCGCGAACTACATCTAAGTAGTTTGTGAACCCCTTGTTTTATGAAAAATAAAAATTCAGCCTTAAGGTATGTTAAACACTTTGTCTTTTTGCATCATTGGCTGATTTTAGGCACACATTAATAAATTTTTTCATTTTTTATGGATTTTTTAAAGAAATTAAGCTGTTTTTAGCTGATGATGAAGTTTATTAAGTCGTTTATTTTGTATTTTTGCATGGAGTTTATTCACGTTATAACCAAAAACACAATGAATAAATTCATTTTACGCTGTTTTTGCGATGTGTAAGAAACGATTAAAGTCGTAATCATTTTTTAAAACGCCAAAAGTTTGAACGGTTGACTCTTAAAAGAATTCCTTCTTCTGATGTAATGTTTTTATAGGCAATATGCTGTTGTTGTATAAACCTAAAAAACTCCGCCTAAAATTTGTACTGTTTCACTCAGGAATATCAAGATATGCTAACGCTTTTGATCTTGACATTCCTTCCTCGCACATTAAGTTTTAACTAGCAGTTTTTAAGGATATATATCTGAGGCCGTGTCACATATGTTTGACTTCCCTAGATAGTTAAAGCTGGTTTTGTTTTTAGCTCTTGTTTTTGTTAAAGTGTTCTGCTACTATTATTAATTAAGACAAAGATGCTTGTATGTTTACATGAATTTATTTGTAATGGAGGCTTGTCTATGGCTAAAGATAATGAAAAAAACGCTGCAAACGTTAATAAAATAATACGAAGAGCTATTGAAGCGCCTTATAATAAAATGATGAAAATTAATTTTATTGAAGCTGAAGAAGGCAGTGTCGTCTTGGAATTAGAGCTAAAGAAAGAATATGCCAACGGAATAGGAATAACTCATGGAGGTGTAGCTGCTAGCCTTTGTGACGCTGTTATGGGCTTTTCTGCTATGACATTAGAAATTATTCCTGTTACGGTTGAAATGAAGATAAATTATTTTTTACCTGTAAAAACAGAAGGTGTTTTAGTTGCTAAAGGCAAAGTTATAAAGAGAGGTAATAGATTAATAGTTGCAGAAGGTGAAATTTATCACAGTAGTAAGCTTGTTGCAAAAGGTATTGGTACCTATATTGTCACGAACCCGAGAGACTAGAATCCAATATTTAAAAGTTTTATGTTAATTAGGTTGGAGGTAAAAACAAATGGTGCTAAACTTAAGCCCTTACGCATTTTATATAGGAAATAAACCCGTATATTGGTATGGGATCTTTATGGCAATTTCTTTTTTGGTAGGTACCTATTATTTATATACAATGGGTAAAAAGAGAGGATTTGATGAAGACTTTATATTAAATCTCGCTATGATTATAATATTAGCTGCAATTGTAGGAGCGAGATTGGTTTTTGTCTTAACTAATTATCCCCGATGGTTCATTACTGAGCCCCTCAATGTAATAAAGGTATGGGAAGGTGGCTTAGCTTGGCATGGTGGGCTACTCGGAGGGCTTTTAGCTGGTTGGTTCTATGCTAAAAAGTACGGGATTAATCCTAATGTATTGGCTGATTGGACTGTAGTGGGGTTATCCTTTGGTTATATCATTGTAAGGATAGGTAATATTTTTAATCAAGAGGTTGTAGGTCGAATAACACAGTTTTCTTTTGGTCGTTGGCCAGCACAGTTGATAGGCTCTTCTATTGGTTTAATACTGCTCATAAGGTTTTTCTATTTACAAAAAAAAGGTGTTCCAACAGGATATCAGTTTTGGTCTTTTCTATGGTATCATCAATTGCTTCGAGCACTTATAGAAGAAACGGTTAGGGAAAATCCGCTTTTTTTAATAAAATATATAAATCCACGTTGGGGCATAGGATTTTTTACCCTGACACAGTGGTTTACTCCACTTATATTAGGCTTTATTTACTACATGTATAAAACTACTACCAGGCCTAACCTAGAACACACGGAAAACAGCTAAATCATTGACTTGAGGGTAAAATTAATGTATTATTTTATTGTATAGATAACCTATAAGTAACCTGCGCCTGTAGCTCAGCGGATAGAGCACCGGCCTCCGGAGCCGGGTTTTGCGGGGGTTCAAGTCCCTCCAGGCGCACCAACTAAGATAATAACTTAACCCCCGAATTATATCGGGGGTTTTTATATTTATGAAATTACATTCATTTCTGGAACACCTATTCTTCTTAAGAACATATATTCCTGCTCATTGATGCGTTGAATACACATATCATCATCATAGTGGCCACCATAACTGTTGTCAGGGAATCCAGGATGAAAATCAGAATACCTTTGTCTAAATGGTATAAAACCAACGAAAAAACCTGGTGATATGCGGAATATAAAAAGAAAACGGAGACTTCTCCTTCGAGAAAATTGTTGTGTTTTCGGTGTTTCGCTCATTTTTTTCTCTCCTTTCTTTTTGCTAATATATCGTATGAAATATCATTATAGACTGTGCTATTTATTAAACGGCTTGATATTGTATATGAAAACGGGATATAATTATTATTATTTTAAAAATTATTTAAATTACTGGGGGGGAAACAGTATGAATATTTTGGTGGAGATCGAAAAGGCAAGAGAACTCAAGAAAATGGCATTATCTTTTGACGATGTGAGGGCAAAGCTTATCCATGCTAGAGATATTGTTATAGACAAAAGAGTAAGATTTCAATGCAGTCATTCAGGTTGCAGGGAATATAACAGACGATTAATGTGTCCTCCACATACCCTTGATGTAGATGAGTTTAGAAGGGTTCTTTCATGCTATTATATTGCACTTATGGTCCAATTAAAGGGAGATGTTAAAAATAAAGATAATTGGGAAGTAGAAACAGACCACTGGGCTTTACGCTTGCATGATATTATATATAAGTTGGAAAAGAAGGCTTTTGCTTTAGGTTTTCCTTTTAGTGCAGGCTTAATTGGAGGTTCTTGTAAACTCTGCAATGAATGTCCCGGAGAAAAAGAATCAAATGCAAAGTGTTTATATGCAGAAAAAGCACGCCCATCTATGGAAGCTATGGGGATTGATGTTTTGACCACATGTAAAAAAGTTGACATGAAGGTGGAATTTTCACCGGAAGAAGTCATATGGACAGGCTTAGTTCTATTAGCTTAATTGTTTCAAAGGCATTACATTAAAGTTACAATTGCATTAAATAAAGCTATTTTCATTGAATTACAATGTAGTCTTATTTATAATAAAATACGAATATGATAAATAATATATATAAAGGGAGAGACATATGACTAAAAGAAGAAACTGGAGAATTTATATTATTGTTTTTTTTATAACACTATTTGCACTAACGGCTTTTATGCCTGTAACTTCCTATGCTGCGGCAGGTTATATTAGAGTTTTTATAGACGGTAAGAACTTAGAATTTGATGTTCCTCCTATTATACAAAATGATAGGACTTTGGCGCCTTTTAGAAAAATTGGTGAAGCCCTTGGTGCAGAGGTAAAATGGGATCAGGACACCAAAACTGTTACAGCATATAAACAAGGAACAACCCTATTGCTTAAGATAGGGGATGACACTGCATATGTAAATCAATCTCCTGTAAAATTGGACATGCCTCCTATAATTAAAGATAATAGAACATTAGTGCCTATAAGATTTTTTAGTGAAGCTTTTGATGCTGCAGTTATGTGGGATAATGCAACTAGATCAGTATTAATAAGTACAGATGGAAAACAATCAAAATACATAATGGGCTATTATTATTCTGAATCATACACTGATTTTTTAAATAATCTCGATAAGATGTCATCAACAGCAGTAAAATGGTATACTTTAGATGAATATGGTGATTTGACCGATAATGATAATGTACGTTATATTAATGTTCCTAATGGCTATGAAAATGTGTTAAAACTGTCAAAAGAAAATGGTTTAGAAGTCTATATGTTGGTATTTGAAAGTAATTCTGAAAGACTTGAAAAGGTGCTTACTACACCACAGTCTAGAGCACGTCTCATAAATCAGATGGTGACAGTAGTTGAGAGAGAAGGATTTGACGGTATAAATATAGATTTTGAGTTCATAAAAGCTGCTGATAAGGAAAATTTTAATGAATTTATAAAAAGCCTTTACAGTGTATTGAAAACCCATGGTAAGTCCCTAAACTTATCATTGCCAGTTAAAACTGAGAAAAATGATTGGTGGCCAGCCTATGACTATGCAACTCTGGGAGCTAATTGTGATTTTGTAGTACTGATGGCATATGACAAAAACCCCGGTACACCCGGTCCTCAGTCTGGTGTAGATTGGGTTGAGGAAGTGGTCGATTATGCTATAGCGCGTATTCCAGCGGAAAAAGTGGTCCTTGGCATTGGTAATTATGGATATGATTGGGCTCAGGGTCGAAGAAGAGGCTCTGTTATTCCGGAAAACAATGGTGCCACATATCTTCTATTTGCAGATGAACTTTCAAAAGAGTATGGTTTAAAGCTTAATCTTGATCAAAAGTCTGGCCTACTTTTCGGTAAATATACTGATTGGGACGGAGTTACACATGAGATTTGGATGGAAAGTGATCATTCAGTTGATGCAAAAGCAAAACTTGCTATTAGAAAAGGTTTAAAAGGTGTTGCACTTTGGAGATTAGGTTTTTCAACACCGTCCTTCTGGGATAGCTTGCTGCAGAACTTCCAACCTATTAAATACTAATTGTTGCATACATGTAGATATAATTATATTTTTGACCCTGTAAAAGGGTCTTTTTCTTGTTTGACAGGTTTTAAACAACAGGGTAAAATAAAGAAAGTTGAATAGCTAAAAAAGGCCAGTTAGAATATTCAATTTACGCTTAAAAGTGTTATAATAATATATGAGGAGCCCATTTGGAGGTGTAAATGTGCGAACACTTGCACTTATAGGGAAAAGTGGTACTGGAAAAAGCCACAGGGCACAAATAATTGCAAAAGAAAACGATGCAAGCTTTATAATAGATGATGGTCTTCTCATACATGGTAGTAGGGTATTGGCAGGTTATTCGGCAAAGAGAGAGACAACACGTTTAGGGGCAATCCGTCGTGCTATATTTCAAGATCCTTCCCATGCCGACGAGGTTAAAAAGAAGATTTCTGAAATGAATGTAGATAGTATTCTTATTTTAGGCACATCTACTTCTATGATAAATGCAATATGTGAAGCACTTTCACTACCGATGCCGGCGTCTATAGTTCGAATTGAGGATGTTTCTTCAGAACGGGAAATAAATACAGCTAGGATGATAAGGAAAGGTGCAGGAAAACATGTAATTCCTGTTCCGACACTTGAATTAAAAAAGGATTTCTCAGGATATTTTCTGGATCCTTTGAGAATTTTTCGTGAGAGGAAGGGGAAGCAATCTGAACTGTTAGAGGAAAAGTCTGTTGTTAGACCTACTTTTAGTTATTTGGGCAAATACACAATAAATGACAGTACTATAAGGCAGATTGCTCTATATTCTGCACAACAATTACAGGGGATTGGTCCTGGTGGAAGGGTTTACATTGAAAACTATTCAAGCGGAATTATAATAAAAATGGAATTGACTGTAGAATACGGGTTGCAATTACAACCTATCCTTCAGAAAGCCCAGGAAAAGGTTGCACAAATGATAGAACATATGACATCATTAAATGTATTAAAGGTAAATGTTCTCGCCAAGAATTTCTATTTCAAGGAGAGACCATAAAATAATAAATATAACAGAGGAGGTTTAATATGTTCCAAATACTCGAAAGAAAAGACTTAGCACCATCTATCAAAAAATTCGTGATAGATGCACCATTGGTGGCAAAAAAAGCCCAACCTGGTCAATTTATTATTCTTAGGATTAAGGAAGGCGGAGAAAGGATACCTCTTACAATTGCTGATTATGATTCGGAAAAAGGCACGATAACTATAGTGTTCCAAGAGGTAGGAAAGAGTACAATAGAGCTGGGAACATTAAAGGCTGGCGACTTCCTTGCTGATTTTGTTGGGCCACTTGGTGAGGGAGTAGACTTTAAAAGCCATAAAAAGGTTTTAGGCATAGGTGGAGGTCTTGGCATAGCGCCGCTTTATCCAAAACTAAAAATGTTACATGAGAATGGTGTTGAAGTAACAAGTATTATTGGAGCTAGGTCAGCCGACTTACTAATAATGGAAGATGAAATAAAGGCTGTAAGCGACAATATGTATATTTGCACAGACGATGGTTCTAAAGGGGAGCATGGATTCGTTACAGCAGTTTTAAAGGAGCTGTTGGAACAAGGTGAAAGATTTGATGAAATTATTATTATAGGACCACCGATTCTCATGAAAATCGGAGCCGAAATCACAAAACCTTACAGTATACCTACTATGGTCAGTCTAAATCCCATAATGGTAGATGGTACAGGAATGTGTGGATGTTGCAGAGTGACAGTAGGAGAAGAAACAAAATTTGCTTGTGTAGACGGACCAGCATTTGATGGTCATAAAGTTGATTTTGATGAACTTATCAAACGACTTCAGACTTATAATAGTGAAGAAAAGATAGCACTCGATAAGCATGTAGGAGGTGGATGCAGATGTCATCAATAAATCGTAGTAAAACAAAAACACCAATGCCTGCACAAGATCCTAAAAAGCGTAGCAAGAATTTTGATGAAGTTGCCTTGGGTTATTCAGAAGAAGATGCTATAAATGAGGCCAGACGTTGTTTAAATTGCAAAAAGCCTCTTTGTGTGCAGGGTTGTCCAGTTCAAGTGCAAATTCCCCAGTTTATTGGGCATATAGTTGAGAAAGATTATCAAAGTGCGATTAACGTCATAAAAGAGACTAATTCACTTCCAGCAATTTGTGGGAGAGTTTGCCCCCAAGAGGAACAATGTGAAAAAAAATGCATCCTAAATAAAATGGGTGATCCTGTTGCTATAGGTCGATTGGAAAGATTTGTAGCAGATTGGGAAAGACAAGAAGGTATACAAGTTTCTGAAAAAGCGAAAAGTAATGGAAAAAAAGTTGCCATCATTGGTTCTGGTCCTGCCGGTCTAACTTGTGCAAGTGACCTAGCTAAACTTGGTTATGAAGTAACGGTTTTCGAAGCCTTTCATGAGCCCGGAGGGGTTCTGATATATGGTATACCTGAATTTAGGCTACCCAAAGAAATAGTAAAACAAGAAGTGGATTTTATAAAACAACTAGGAGCAAAAGTTGAAACCAACATGGTTATGGGTAAGGTTCTTACAGTTGACGACATATTTGAGATGGGTTATGGCGCTGTATTCATAGGAACAGGGGCAGGCTTGCCTACTTTTATGAATATCCCAGGAGAAAACTATCTTGGTGTTTACTCTGCAAATGAGTTTTTAACAAGAATAAACTTAATGAAAGCTTATGATTTCCCTGAAACAGATACACCAGTTAAGGTAGGAAAGAATGTAGCCGTTGTTGGTGGTGGAAATGTGGCTATGGACTCAGCCAGGTCTGCCCTTAGGATGGGCGCAGAAAAAGTATATATCATCTACCGACGTTCGGAGGCGGAAATGCCCGCTCGTAAGGAAGAGTCTGAACATGCAAAAGAAGAAGGAATTATATTCAATTATTTAACCAATCCTACTCGTATAATAGGTGATGATAATGGTTGGGTGAAAGGAATAGAATGTATTAGAATGGAGTTAGGAGAACCGGATTCTTCAGGTCGTCGCAGACCAATACCTATTGAAGGTTCCGAATTTATTATAGACATTGATACAGTTGTAATGTCTATTGGGACAGGTCCAAACCCACTTTTGACCAAGGCAACAGAGGGATTAGAACTAAACAAATATGGATATATAGCAACTGATGAAGATGGTAAGACTTCAAAAGAGGGCGTTTGGGCAGGAGGAGATATAGTCACAGGAGCTGCTACTGTAATTCTCGCAATGGGTGCCGGTAAAAAAGCCGCTCAATCGATACATGAATATCTTCAAAATAAATAAGTAACAATTAGTTACAGCAATAGACATACAAAGGGCGGAAATTCATAGTTTTTTCCGCCCTTTTTTCTTATACTAACCCCATAATAGGAAGCGAGTCGTATATAAAATGTTGGCAGGAATTATTAAATTTCCGTTGAAATTGTATATTAATGATTGCAGCTTTAGAGGAGAGATATAAAAATGAAAATAGGTATTCCCAGGGCACTGGCTTATTATGCGTACTACCCGTTCTTAAAAACCTTTTTTGAAAAGCTTGGTCTTGAAGTGGTTGTTTCCGATGAAACCACAAAAGAGATTATGGATATGGGGATAGAAGATACTATAACTGATGCATGTGTTCCTATAAAACTATTCCATGGTCATGTAAGAAATATTATGGATAGAGTAGACTATGTGTTAGTACCACGTCTTGTAAGCATAAATCGCGAAGCCACATTTTGTCCTAAGTTTTTAGGATTACCTGATATGCTCTCTTGTTCCATACCGCAACTTAAAAAAATGTTGGAAGTTAGGATTGATTTGAAAAAAAGCAGGTTCGAATTATTTATGATCTGCATGAGATTGGCTAGAGTTTTCAAAAAAGGAATTTTTACTGCTTACAATGCATACATAAAAGCATTATCAAGTTTTAAGAATTATACTCATCAGTTTCTTCAAGGAGGAATACCTCCTTTGGGTATTGTCGCACAAAAAAAGATTAATTCTATACGTTTAGCTGTTGTAGGATATCCATATATGTTATATGACCCATATTTAAGTTTAGACATAATAAAGAAACTGATAAGTATGGGTGTTTATGTTATAACGCCTGAAATGCTTCGAGAACGAGATAAACAAAAACAAGCAGGGAAAGTTAAAAAGACTTTGTTTTGGACTTTTAGTAATGAAGTAATAAGATCGGCTTATTACTTTTTTGAAAATCGAAATGTAGACGGCATAATACATGTTACCGCTTTTGGGTGTGGTCCAGATTTTATAGTAGATAAATTGATGGAAATAGATGCAAAGCGGCATAAAATGCCTTATCTCACAATTACACTTGATGAGCATACTGGGCAAGAAGGGTTGAATACTCGACTGGAAGCATTTGTTGATATGTTGAAGATAAAGAAAGCAAAGAAAGAGGCGGCAATGGCATGAGAAAGGTATCTTTTCCATATATGGGGACATCTTATATTCCTTTTGAAAGATTGATAACAGCCTTTGGAAATGAAGTAGTTGTTCCACCAAAGCCTACTGAAGAGACCATAAGTTATGGAACTAAATATGCCCCAGAGTTTGCTTGTTATCCCTTTAAGATAGTTTTGGGCACATTTATTCAAGCTCTTGAAGCGGGAGCCGATACACTAGTGTCTTCAGGCGGTGTTGGACCCTGTAGGGCAGGTCTTTACACTACATTACAGGAAAAGATATTGAAAAGTATGGGGTATGAATTTGAGATGATTACACTAGAACCACCAGGAAGGCACTTTAAAGAACTTCTTCAAAGTATAAAAAAATTAATAAATACTCGCCTTACATTAAAGGATTACATAAATATTGGTCGTTTTGTATGGAAACAATTGTTGATTTTAGATAAGTTTGAAAGCTTATCACATAAGACACGACCTTTAGAGATTAAAAAAGGAGATTCTACACAGGCCTATAAGAAAAGTATTGAAATGATTGCAGAGGCAGAAAAATATAGTGATTTGCTAAGTATAGAAAGAGAAGGGGAATTATTATTTGATTCAATTGAAAAAAGAGATTATGAACCAATAAAAATTGGTATAGTGGGGGAAATTTATGTTCTCTTGGAACCCACGTCCAATCTTGAGATAGAAGAAATGTTAGGGGAACTTGGAGTCTACGTAGAACGTTCTATGTTCCTCTCTGAATATACAATATCAAATGCACTTTTGGATCTTTTCCATATAGTTGGTGATAGGGATGCAAAAAAAATGGCAGCACCCTATTTTAAAGAAATGTGTGGTGGTCATGGGCGAGAATCGGTGGGGAACTCCATAATTTTTGCTGAAAGGGGATTCGATGGGGTAATACAGCTTTCGCCTTTTACCTGTATTCCTGAAATAGTAGCCAAGAGTATTCTTCCTCAAGTTTGTAAAGAGCATGGAATCGGATTTTTAACAATAAGTCTTGATGAACAAACTGGAAAAGAGGGGCTTCGAACGCGCTTGGAAGCCTTTACAGATTTACTTATGGCTAAACGAAAAAAATCCAGGTCACCACTAGTTAAACCACAGTTGGCAAAGGAGATGGCATAGTTGGCATACTATTTAGGTGTCGATGTTGGTTCGGTAAGCACCAACCTTGTATTAATTGATGAAGATGAAGTGCTGGTTGAATCCATATATATAAGAACACAGGGCAATCCAATAAATGCTGTAAAGGAAGGTATGAAAAGGCTTTCTTTTCGGAAAAAAGGAAAATGGGAAATATTAGGGGTAGGAGCCACAGGTAGCGGTCGACAACTAGCTGGTGTTATTGTAGGTGCAGATGTGGTAAAAAATGAGATTACAGCACATGCTATGGCAGCTCTTAAGGAAGTCCCTGATGCGCAAACGGTCCTTGAGATTGGAGGTCAGGACTCTAAAATTATTATTCTCAGAGATGGTGTTGTTACTGATTTTGCAATGAATACTGTGTGTGCTGCCGGAACTGGTTCTTTTCTTGATCAACAAGCAAATCGATTAAATATACCTATTGAGGAATTCGGTAATTATGCATTAAAGTCAAAAAGTCCTGTTCGTATCGCTGGCCGGTGTGCAGTTTTTGCTGAATCTGATATGGTCCATAAACAGCAATTAGGTTATAAAGCACAAGATATTATCAGGGGCTTGTGTGAGGCTTTAGTTAGAAACTACTTAAACAATATAGCAAAAGGCAAGGAAATACTTCCACGTATAGTTTTTCAAGGTGGAGTTGCAGCCAATGCAGGTATGAAAGCAGCTTTTGAAGAAGCTCTGAAAGAGAAAATATACATTCCAAAGCACTATGATGTTATGGGGGCTATGGGGGTGGCATTGCTGGCAAAAGATGCGGAAATATCTAGTACTCGATTTAAAGGGTTTGGGGTGTCAGATACGAATTTTACTGCGGATAGTTTTGAGTGTAATGGTTGCCCCAATCATTGTGAAGTTGTTAACATCAAAATGGAAGGTAAAGTAATTGCTCGTTGGGGTGATAGATGTAATAAATGGAAGACCGTTGGAGACGGAGTAGCATAGAGAAAGATAAAATGGGATAGGGCTATTAATAAGCCTGTCCCATTTTCAATTTCAGAACTATTCACTGAGAAAATAGTTTTTATAACCTGTGGCTTCCAGCCTTTTAGCTTTAGATGTTACTTCTGTTTTCATAGTATCCTTATATTTTTTTATTTTTTCACGAATAGTAGTGTATTTAATTCCTAGGATTTCAAGGGCTAGTAAGCCGGCGTTTTTAGCATTGTTTATCGATACTGTGGCTACTGGAACTCCACCAGGCATTTGAACTATTGAAAGTAATGAGTCAAGGCCATTTAGACTTGAGGTTTTAACTGGAACACCAATGACCGGTAGAGGGGTGATAGCTGCTACCATTCCCGGCAGATGAGCCGCTCCCCCGGCACCTGCAATAATAACTTCAACACCCCTTGCCTCTGCACTTTTAGCATATTCGAACATTCTATCTGGTGTTCGGTGGGCTGAAACAACGGTTATTTCATAATTAACGTCAAATTCCTCTAATACCTTTGCTGCTTCTTTCATCACTGGGAGATCCGAGTCGCTTCCCATAATTATTCCAACTGAAGGATTATTATTTGTCTCTTTCTTATCCAATCATTATCCCTCCGCAATAACTTTTATGGTTCTCTTAATTATACTCGCTCTTTCCAGAGCCTTATCAATATCTTCATCGATTATTGTTACGTGCCCCATTTTCCTGTATGGTTTTGTTTCTTTTTTGCCGTAGATATGTAGACTGACACCAGGGATGCTTAAGATTTCATCAACACCTTTAAAATAGGGTTTGCCTTGATATCCCTCGGCACCTAGCAGATTAACCATTACTGCGGGAATTATCAGATCCGTGGAACCTAACGGAAGGCCTGTTATAGCTCTTAAATGTTGTTCGAATTGCGAGGTCACACAGGCTTCTATCGTATAATGACCTGAATTGTGTGGCCTTGGGGCTATTTCATTTACCAACACCTTTTTATCCTGGGTCAGAAACATCTCAATACCGAAAACACCAACACCATCAAGGGCTTCGACACATCTTATAGCTATATCTAGAGCCTCGTTTTTAATAGATTGGTCAATGCGTGCAGGAGCCACAGTTTCAGTACAGATATTTGCATTTTGATCAAAATTCATTTCTACAACGAGGATAACATTTTATATCTCCCCTTGAGCTTCGGGCTACCATAACGGCTAATTCCCGTTCAAATGGAATTTGTTCCTCTACAAAGGACTCACATATCAAATTATTATGTATGTCTTCGGGTTTTTCAAGTATGAAAACACCACGGCCGTCATAACCACCCTTACAAGTTTTTTGAACCGCTGGAAGACCAAATTTAATCAAAGAATCAGATGTAATATCAGCAGTTTTAATCCAACGAGCTGTAGGTATTTGGTGTTCATCCAACATTTGTTTTTGCCTTGATTTGTCCTGTATGATTTCTAACACTTTTGGGGAAGGAAATATTTTGTGCCCCTTTGCGTAAAGTTCATTAAGTATTTGTGTATCAATGTGTTCTATCTCAAAAGTGGTAATATCACTCTGTAGTATTAGTTCACGAATACTATCTTTATCGTAGAAATCGGCTATTATCTGACGATCAACCAAGGAAAAAGCAGGGCACTCAGGAGTAGGATCAAGTATATTCACACGGAAATTAAGTTTTTTTGCTTCCTGTGCCAACATTTTGCCCAGTTGCCCGCCACCTATTATACCAATTGTAAAATCAAATGGATGGTTCATGCTGTGTTTTCATCTCCTACTTTTTAGTACCTTCGGAAAATATTATATCATAAAGCTAAGAAGTTTTATACAAACATTAAAACCTGTTGAAGGTTAACTATCGATACCATTAGTGAAAAGCACCTCGCTAACCGTCAACAGGTAATATTATATTTCCCTAAATAATTGCAGTTATAATAATAATTTGGTGGACATTTTACCAATAATATAAAAAGGAGAAAGATTATTTCCAAATGAATATGAGGTGATTAAATGCGTGCCATGTGGCGAGGGTCCATTAGTTTTGGTCTAATAAATGTTCCTGTAAAAATGTATGCCGCGACGGAAAAAAAGAATATAAGCTTTCGCCAAATTCATCGCGAATGTGGAACACCAATAAATTACGAAAAAACATGTAAAACCTGTGGCAGAAAAGTTGAAGAGGACGAAATTGCTAGAGGATATGAATTTGAAAAGGGCCGTTATGTCATTATAGAAGATAAAGACCTTGAAAGTATTCCTGATGAGACTACAAGGACCATTGATATTATAGACTTTGTTGACTTAGTAGATATAGATCCTATATTTTATGACCGCACCTATTTTTTGGGACCTGAGGAAACCGGTCCAAAAGCTTATCTTTTATTAAGAAAAGCTATGGAAGAAGGGGGGAAAATAGCAATAGCAAAGGTAGTGATTAGGTCAAAACAAAGTCTGGCCTGTATAAGACCTTACGGTGAAAACCATTTAGTTTTGGAAACAATGTTTTATCCCGATGAAGTTAGAAAAGTTGGGGAAGTACCTATTTCACCCAAAGCAAAATTGCATGACAATGAAATTAAGATGGCTGTTCAGCTTGTAAATTCTTTGTCTGCCAAATTTGAGCCCGAGAAATATACAGACGATTATAGACAAGCAATGATAGATATTATTAGTGCCAAGATTGAAGGTAAGGAAATAAGCACACCTACTCCACGAGAAGAAAAGGTCATCGACCTAATGGAAGCATTAAAGGCAAGTCTTGAGTTAGCTGAAAAAGAGAAAACTGATAAATCACCTAAAAGAGGCAGAAAGAAGAAAGTGGCAGGCGGTTAATTATAGAAGTACTTTTTTTATTACAGGGTGCCGAATATGACCGTCATCGGTAAAATCCATGTATTTAATAATCACTTCAATGGAAGGGTTTACCCAAGTGGGATTTTCACTTTTAGCGACAGCCGGTTGATTAACAAAAGGGCAATTTACAGATATTGAGTTCTGGAGGCTCTCAAAAAGCTCAAGAGACTGCTGGCGGTTTATGCCGCTTCCAGCCCTTCCAATATATACGAAATCACCGTTTTCAAAAGTACCTAAGTATAATGACCTTATTTCTATACCTTCAGTAAGGTAACCACCTATAAATGTGTTCAGTGTTCTCCAGTTTTTGATTTTAAGCCAACTAGAGCTCTTTTTTCCTATTTGGTAATTGCTATCAAGTTTTTTTGCTACAATTCCTTCCAGCTCCGCTTCTTTAATGACTGAGAAAAGACCTTTTCCCTTATAAGGAAAAGTGTCTGTTACTACAATAGATTCCATTGGTTTTATTAGTGATTTTAGCAGTTTATCCCTAATATTAAAAGGTTCACTTGTCAGGTCATTTACATCATTATATAAAATATCAAAAACAACATAGGTTATAGGAATCTTTTCAGTTAGCTTCTTTATAGTTTTTATATCTGTTGCAAAATCACGACGAATAAGCTGACTAAAGCTTGGCTTTCCTCTTTGTAGAGTTATCATTTCTCCATCGAGAATAACATTTTTCTTAAAAATTTGTGGTAATGCAGAAACTATTTCCGGATACTGTTTTGTCCTGATATTTTTTTTCCGGTTAAAAAGTTCTATTTTACCTTCATTAATATGTGCCAATATCCTTACCCCGTCCCACTTTATCTGAAAACCGTAATTAGGGTCATCAAAAGCTTCTTTAAATGATTTTGGTTCCATTGGGGAAAAAGGAATTAATGGTTCTACCATGAAACATCACCCGGACATTATTATTTCCCTGTTATAAGATTAAAATAAATAAAAAGGCTAAAACTAAACTAAAGTCTTTTTTAAATACATTTTATTGCGAGATGGGATGTTTGAATAAAATGCCGGAAATATTATTAGAAAAACATAAACTGAGACTCACTAATCTATCGAAAATGTTATGGCCCGAGGATAACATAACAAAAGCGGATTTTATAAAATATTATACGGAGATAAGTGAAGCGATATTGCCCCATTTAAAAAATCGACCGATGGTTTTTACTCGATACCCTGATGGCATTTACGGGAAGGCTTTTTACCAAAAAAATGTACCTGAGTATGCTCCTAATTGGGTCAAGACTGTCAATATCATATCTGAAGAAGGCAATACTACTGAATACATGATTATCAATGATAAGGAAAGTTTAATATGGACAGCAAATCAAGCAAGTATCGAGCTTCACCCATGGCTCTCAAGCATTTCTACATTGGATAATCCTGATTTTGCTATTTTTGACCTGGATCCTATGGAAAATACAGACTTTGAGGATGCGAGGAAGGTAGCATTAGCTTTGAAAAAACTATTTGACAGAGAAGGATTATTAAGCTATCCTAAAACTTCTGGTTCTACAGGTTTGCAAGTATATATTCCAATAGAACCAAAGTATACTTACAAACAAGTTAGAGACTTTGCTAAACTATTTTGTTTAGCTATTGAACGCACCTTTCCCGATATAGCTACTACTGAAAGAAACATAAACAGAAGAGAAGGTAAATTATATCTGGATTATTTACAAAACACAAAAGGCAAAACAATTATAGCACCCTATAGTGCTCGCCCAAAAAAAGGAGCTCCAGTTTCTTGTCCCTTGTTATGGGAAGAATTAAAAACAGGCGTTACACCTGATATGTTTACAATAAGAACAATGCCTGAAAGAATTCATCAAAAAGGTGATATTTTTCAAGATGTAATTACACAAAAACAAAATATAGATAGATGGATATAAACATATAGAACATAAAAAATCCTGCGATACAGTCGCAGGATTTTAAAAATTATTTGGTCTTCGGTGTCATCCGGCGTGTGATTTCAGCTAATTCATCAGCAAAACTTGATATTGGTTTTCCATTCCTGATCCCCTGGGCTATTTTATCTAAGCGTGCTATAAGATTTGGATCTGTTGTGATACTAACATTTCTGATACTGTTATCAGTTTTTTTAATTTGCTCTGCTACCTTGTTTTTAATTTTATCTGTTTTTTCCTTCTCGATATCTGGGTCGGTTTCCAAACCTACCATTGCAGTAGAACCGGTTATCACAACAGTGGCCGATTTCACACCATCAACTTTTTCAGCAGTTTTGGCTAATTTTGTAGCTTGAGTATCAGCTTGCATATCCGGCCTTCTTGCTGGTGTAGGTGTTGGCGCAGGCTTTCTAGATGGCGAAGGAGTTGGATCTGGGGAAGGAGATGGAGCCGGAGTTTCAGTTCCTTGATTCTTTTCTTGAGGAGGAGCTGGTTTACGGTTAATAGCACAACCACCAATAGCCAATGAAAAGCCTAACAGCAACACTAATGATATTATTAAAAATTTTTTCATGGCATTTTTCCCTCCTATATATCTAATCTATCTTTATGATAAGAAATTTTAGGTTTTTTTATACTGTAAGTTTAAGGCTGCCCATAGGCTAAAGCTTACTAATGACAATTTGTGGTATAATATTACTGAGGTGATTCAGGTGTTCGAATTGCTGGCAAGAAGTGCGAAATATGTATTTATAGTCCTCATTTATTATTTTTTACTAAATTTCATCAAAATAATGATGGCGGATTTAAAAAATGACACTGCAGTCCCCCAAGAAACAGAATTTTATTTGTTTGATGAGAACGGCCAGATATATTCTTTATTTACTATAAATACTATTGGCAGAGCGGAGGATTCGGATATAATAATTAATGATCCCTTTATCTCCAGCAAACATGCCCTAATTACCAAAAAAGGTAGAAGCCTCTTTATACAGGATTTGCACAGTACCAACGGTACTTTTTTAAATGGCAAAAAAATAAAAAATCAAATTAAACTAAAAGAAAACGATGAGATACTATTAGGATCTAAAAAACTCAAGTTTTTAAGGAGGGAAACAGTTGGAGCCGAAAATCGAAGTTATCTACAATAAGAATATTGCTCTAACAGCTCTCATAGGGGTGTTGGCATCTGTACTGCTTTCCCTTTATAGGGGCTCCTTTTCCCCAATGCCGATATATGGCGGGATAATTTTTTTAACAATTATGTTTACAGGGTATTTTGCAGCAAATCACTTTTTATGGGGTCAAGACCCTGTTTTGTTTATATTGGCTAGTTTTATTACTCAGTTAGGCTTAATAATGATTTACAGAATTAACCCTGAACTAGCTGTAAAACAGATTGTTTTCTATGGAATAGGAGTTCTCTTATTTTTTATAAGTTCTTTGATTTCAAGATATTGGATAGATATTAGGATAAGCCCATTTTTATTCTTTATTATTACATGTGTTTTATTAGCTTCACCCTTATTATTTGGGGTGGAACGTTGGGGCTCTAAAAGCTGGATAGCTTATAAGGACTTTTCTTTTCAGCCTTCCGAATTCGCCAAAATCTCCTTTTGCATTTTTCTAGCGAAAAGTTTAAAAAAGAGGCAGATAGAACCCCCTTTTTTGCTATTTGGTCAGATTTTGGCTGTTCTTGGATTTCTCGCATTAGCCCGGGATTTAGGAGGCGCTATGCTTTTCTATTTTACCGCTTTGACAATTCTTTTTGCTGCTACTTCAAGCTGGAAATTGGGAGCAGCTGGAATTGCTGGTGCTGGAGTAGCAGCATTTTTAGGTTATCAACTATTTGAACATGTAAGAATTAGAGCTAAAGCCTGGTTAAACCCATGGGAAGATGTTCCGGGTAGAAGCTATCAAATTGTACAGTCCCTATTTGCCATGGCAGAAGGGGGATTTTTCGGGACAGGCCTTGGGCTTGGAAGACCGGATTATATCCCTGCAGTTACTACAGACTTTATTTTTTCAGCATTTTTTGAGGAGTTTGGATTTTTAGGTGCTTCAGCTCTTATTATCATATACTTGCTATTGGTTTACAGAGGAATTAGAATATGTTTATCTAGTAAAAACATCTACCTAAGTCTTACATCTTTGGGTTTAACTGCTTTTTTTGCGATACAGGTCTTTACAATAATTGGCGGTGTAATAAAGCTAATACCTATGACTGGGGTTACATTGCCTTTTATGAGTTATGGCGGAAGTTCCATGGTTATGAGTTTTATATCTTTAGGCATTTTAAACGGCATAAAGATGAGAGCATCAGGAGATGAGACTGATGGATAAATTAGAGAGAAATATAAAACTGATTTTCGGGATATTTTGCTGCCTTTTTATTTCACTAATAATATACTTAACTTATTTCACTGCGGTTGAGCGGGAAAGACTTATAAAGAGCTCTTATAATCGGAGGCTTTGGGAACAGGAAGAAAAAGTAATGAGGGGAACTATTTATGATAGAAAAGGGAAACCTTTAGCCGAAACTGGTATTGAAGGGGACTATAAGAAGAGGATATACAACGGTGGGAAATCTATAGGCCCAATTGTAGGATATTCAGAACGCACTTTGGGAAGAGCAGGTTTGGAAGATGTTTATAATGGTGAATTACTTGGAATAACAGAAAAAGACCCTATGATGCTGCTGCGTCAAAAAATACTTGGAGTAAGTAAACGGGGCAGTGACTTATATCTAACTATTGATTTGGAATTGCAACAAACTGCTTATGATATGTTTTACAATCGCAAAGGGGCACTTGTAGCATTAGACCCCAAAACGGGTCAGATTCTTGTAATGGTAAGCTCACCCGGATTTAATCCATCGACTATAAAAGAAGATTGGGAGGCTCTCTCAAAAGATGAGGACAAACCTCTTATAAATAGGGCTACACAAGGCTTATATCCTCCTGGGTCAAGCTTTAAGGTTATTACACTGGCAGCAGCCCTAGAAAACAATCCTGAAATAGAAAATCAGAGCTATTATACTCCTGGATATATAAAGGTTAATGGAAGCATAATACGTGATTCTGAACATCTATGGCCTGGTGAATACGACTTATCAACAGCTTTTCGATATTCAAGTAATACGGTTTTTATTCAAATAGGTCAACAAGTTGAAAGAGAAAAGATGATTTCTATAGTTGAAGCCTTTGGTTTTAATACTAACATTAGAACCGATATTCCAGTGGCCGAAAGCACTTTTCCAAGGTCTTCTATCACAGTAAGCAATGTGGAAATGGCTGAATCATTTATAGGTCAGGGTAAAATACTTTCTACTCCTCTGCAAATGGCAAAAGCTACTGCAATAATAGCAAATAAAGGTAAAGATATTAAACCTTATATAATCCAAAAAATAGTATCTCCCGTGGGAAATACTATTGATATGAAACCAAGCGTAACAATGACTCAAGTTGTGAATCAACAGGTAGCAGAAAAGGTAAAGGATTTAATGGTTGATGTAGTGAGGAATGGGACAGGAACTAAAGCCTTCATTAATAATATTGAGGTTGCGGGTAAAACAGGTAGCGCAGAAAACCCCCATGGCATAGCCCATGCATGGTTTGTGGGATTTGCGCCTGCAGAAGACCCTAAGATTGCTGTAGCTGTTGTTGTGGAAAATGCAGGCTCCGGAGGCACCCATGCGGGCCCGATTGCGCGAGAGATAATACTAAAGTATTTAAGTAATGGAGGATAAGGGATTATTGAAACTTGCCCATAAGGATTTAACTATGATATAATTATGCGGAATTGCTATAAAACTTATGAGGTGGCTTAATTGAAAAAAAGCATAATAGCTGATGGCGCTCTTGTTTTAGTAACGATGAGCTGGGGACTCAATTTTGTTATAGAAAAGAATGTTTTGCTAACGATCTCCCCTTCTAAGTATCTTAGTTTAAGATTTGCTTTAAGTGCATTACTGCTTGCTTTAATTCTAAATAAAAAATTAAAGCATATTAGTAAAGAAGATATAAAGGCAGGTTTAGTGCTAGGATTACTTATGTTTATAGGTTATCTAACACAGACTATAGGTCTACTTTATACCACTCCAGGAAAATCAGGATTTATTACAGGTAGTAATGTAGTCATGGTTCCATTTTTGGCTTATTTATTGACTAAGAAATTTCCGGGATTGTATCAAGTAATCGGAGCAGTTGTAACCTTTGGAGGATTAGCTATGATTTCCGTTAGTGATAATTTTGTGATTGGTAAAGGAGATATATTGACTTTTATCTGTGCAATTTGCTTTGCTCTTAAGATTGTTCTAACGGAAAACTTTGTAAAAAAGGCTAATCCATTAAATATGGCCTTTATACAGATCACACTTGCTGGTTTGATAACTATAGGTCTTACTGCTACTCAAGAACCGATGTCACTGGGGTCGTTGGACATCAATGTTTGGGGTGCTATTATATTTGCTGCGGTATTTTGTACTGCCGGTGCCACTGTCGTTCAAAACGTAGCTCAAAAATATACAAGCTCAACTCATGCTGCAGTAATCATGTGTACTGAGGCGGTTTTTGCAGGTATATTTTCTTTCCTCTTGTGGGGAGAACCATTGACATTAAGGACTTTAGTTGGATTTGCTTTGATATTATTGGGAGTTCTTATTACTGAACTTTTACCAATTAGTGCCATAGAACATACTAGTGGGTCTGTGACAGCACAACAATAGCTAGGTCATGCCAGACAAAAGCATAAATACTACTAAATAAGTTATTGACTTTTTATACTATCAAGTTGTTCTCATGAAACTGTACACAAAAAAAGGAATTGAAATCTTTTCAATTCCTTTTTATTTTTCTCCTAAGTAAGCCTTTTTAACTTGTTCATTATTAAGAAGTTTTTCTGCAGTATCTTGAAGAACGATTTTACCAGTTTCGATGACAAAACCCTTATCAGCTATTGATAAAGCCATACGAGCATTTTGTTCGACAAGGAGAATAGTAGTTCCTTCTCGGTTTATTTTTATTATTATATCAAATATATTAGAGACAATTTTTGGTGCAAGCCCCATAGATGGCTCATCTAACAGCATCAATTTTGGTCTACTCATCAATGCTCGTCCTATGGCAAGCATTTGTTGTTCACCGCCTGATAATGTACCTGCTATTTGCTTTATGCGGTCTTTTAAGATTGGAAAAATATTAAAAACTTTTTCCAAATCATTCTTTACAGCCTTCCGGTCCTTGTTTAAATAAGCCCCAAGTTGCAGATTTTCTAATATTGTCATTCTCGGAAAAATCCGCCGCCCTTCAGGGACCATGGCAATTCCGGCTTCTACTATATCAGAAACCGCCTTGCCGGTAATATCGTTATTTTCAAACATCACTTTTCCAGAAGAAGGTGTAACAAGGCCGCATATGGTTTTTAAAACTGTTGTTTTTCCTGCACCGTTAGCTCCTATAATAGTGACTATTTCTCCGTGTTTTACATCAAGGGATATGCCTTTTAGAGCATGAATATTGCCATAATAAGTTTGTATGTTATCAAGAGTTAACATGCACGGACCTCCTTTTGGTACTCATCACCTAAATAGGCTTTTATTACTCTTTCATCATTTCTTACTTCTTCAGGAGATCCATCAGCGATTTTTTGGCCATAATCAAGAACCATAATTCTTTGTGAAATATCCATGACTAACTTCATATCATGTTCAATAAGAAGCACTGTTTTACCCATATTATTAACTTTTTCAATCAATTCGATGAGCTGATTTGTCTCTTGAGGATTCATACCAGCTGCTGGTTCATCTAGAAGAATTAGTTCAGGTTCAGTTGCTAAAGCTCTTGCCATCTCAAGACGCCTTTGCTTGCCGTATGGCAGATTCTTAGCTTTTTCATCATAAACATCATCGAGTTCCACAAACTTTAGAACTTCCATAGCTTTTTCCCTAACTGCTTTCTCTTCTTTTTTAACAGAGGGCGTTTTAAATATTGCACCAAAAACACCAGTTTTGGTGCGGCAGTGTTGCCCGATAATAACGTTATCGAGTACGCTCATTTCACCAAAAAGCCTGATATTTTGAAAGGTACGAGCGATGCCCATTTTTGTAATCTCATATGGTTTTAAGTTTTTTATTGTTTTTTTTCTAAAGCAAATTTCTCCTTGTGTTGGTGAATATACACCGGTTAATAAGTTGAAAAGCGTTGTTTTACCAGCACCATTAGGTCCTATAACACTTAAAACCTCGCCCTGATTTATATCTATATCTACTGATTTTAAAGCAGAAAGACCGCCGAAAACCATTGTAAGATTATTACCTTCTAGTAGTTTCATCATTCCTGTCCTCCTTTCTCAAGAATTCTTTTGTGTTTAGATTTATTTGAAAGGGATGTTCCACTCAATATTCCCTGTGGTTTCACAATCATCATTACCATAAGAAGTAAACCATATAGGACCATACGGTATTGGGCTACGACTGGAGATACTGAACGCAGAAATTCAGGTAAAACTGTTATCATTAAAGCACCTAACACTGCACCATAAGTATTACCCATACCTCCTAAAACAACCATACATAAAATCTCTATAGATCTCATAAACCCAAAATCTTTTGGGTTTATATAGCGGAACAAGAATGCGTATAATCCCCCTGCAAGACCTGCATAAAAAGCGCCAATAATAAAGGCTAAAATCTTAAAATGAGTTGTATTTACACCCATTGCCTCTGCAGCTAGTTCATCTTCGCGGATTGCTATGAAGGATTTTCCAACTCTGGAGTTCATTATACGATTTAAAGAAAAAATCACGAATATAAGTGCCACAGATGCTATATAAACATTAGTAACCTTTGGAATACCTCGAAGCCCCATGGGGCCACCTGTAATTTCAAGATTTAAAAGTATATTTTTTGTAATTTCGCCAAAGCCTAGAGTAGCAATAGCAAGGTAATCCCCACGTAACCTAAGGGTAGGTACTCCTATTACAAACCCGAAAAAAGCTGCTACACAGGCGCCTAATATAATTGATACAATAAAAGGCAAATGCAATTTTAATGCAAACAGAGTAGCTGCATAAGCACCTAGACCCATAAAAGTCGCATGCCCCAGAGAAAGCTGACCTGTGTATCCTGATATTAGATTGAGACCAACTGCAAGAATCGCGTTAATCATTATAACTGTCAATATTTGAAGATAGTAATTCAAAGATATCACCTACACTTTCTCTTGAACCCTACGACCTAAAAGACCTGTAGGCTTAAGTAGTAGTATAAATATCAAAACCGCAAAGGCGATTGCATCTTTATAACGTGACATGTAAACAGCCCCAAGCATTTCTACCAAACCAAGAAGTAAACCTCCTAGCATGGCACCAGGGATGCTGCCAATTCCACCTAAAACTGCAGCAACAAATCCCTTTAAACCAGGGAAAAACCCCATCATAGGGTCGGCAGAATCAAAATAAATCCCGACAAGCACACCAGCTGCACCACCTAAAGCAGAGCCTATAGCAAAAGTAAAAGTAATAATTTGATCAATTTTTATTCCCATTAACTCAGCTGCTTCCTTATCTTGGGCAGTAGCTCTCATTGCCTGGCCAATCTTAGTATTTTGAATTAGTAAATGTAAACCAACCATAAGGACAACTGAAATAATAAGAATAGAAAGCTGCAAAGTAGAAATCTGTGCAAAAGAACCTATCTTTATATTAGCAACTTTAAAATTGGCCGGAAAAGCTCTAGCTTGTGGCCCGACTAACATTAATACTGCATTTTGTAGGAAAATAGAAGCCCCAATAGCACTAATGAGAGGCGCTATACGGTTAGACTTCCTCAAAGGCCTGTATGCTGTTTTCTCTATTGAAATACCTAGAGCACAGGAACCCACCATACTAATTATTAATGCAACAGCGAAAGGCATTTTGTATACTGTAACCATGGTTAGTCCCAAAAAAGCTCCAATCATATAAATTTCACTATGAGCGAAATTTATAAGTTCAAGGATTCCATATACCATTGTGTATCCGAGAGCTATTAGTGAATATGTGCTTCCAAGGGTTAGACCATTTATTAATTGTTCAACGATCATTTTTAGAATCCATTCCTTTCTAAAAGGGAAAGCCAATGGATGAAATAAAATCATCCATTGACGTTTTTCTAAAATATTTTTCTAACGTAGTTTGATAAAATTGCCATTTTCCACTTGAAGAATGATTATATCTTTTACAGCATCACCTATATCAGTAAATGAAGTGGTTCCTGTGATACCTGGAAAGTCTTTGATTTTTAACATTTCACTTTGAAGTGCTTCTCCACCAACTCCGCCTGCATTTTCCAGTGCTGTTAGAAGAATCATTGCAGCATCATATGCCTGAGCGGCAAACATATCAGGTTCAGTTCCGAATTTTTCTTAAAGGCCTTGACGAAATTCTGTGCATTTTCTGATGGATCATCTGTGAAAAAGCCTGCAGTAAATACGGCTCCTTCAACACTTTCTCCTCCCAATTCAATTAAAACTGGGGAATAAAAGCCATCAGCGCCAAGTATTTGAACTTCTAATCCCTGATCTTTTGCTTGCTGTGCAATTTTTGCTGCTTCAGTATAATATCCTGCTATATAAATGGCATCAGGGCTTTGACCTTTTAACTTTGTCAATTGTGCTCTAAAATCTTTTTCTCCATCATTATAAGTTTCAATACCTACTACTTCACCAAGTTCGGCAGCTTTTTTTTCAAAAGCATTTTTAGAGAAAGACCATAATCATTATTTGTATACATTATTGCAAACTTTGAAAGACCCAATTCTTGCGCTGCGTATTCAGCCAACTGAATAGCCTGGACTTCGTCCGACAAACAATTTCTAAAAATATAATCACCTATCTCAGGTACACCAGTTGCAGTTGAAGAAGAAGAAATCATTACAACTTTGCTGTCGTTGGCTATAGGACCACCTGTCAAGGTTTCCGCACTAATAACACCACCTACGATGGCAACAACCTTATCCTGGTCAATAAGCTTGGAAGTAGCGTTAGCAGCTTCAGTTTGGTCTCCACCGGTATCTTCAGATATAAGCTGTATTTTCTTACCATTAATTCCACCATTATTGTTGAATTCATCAACAGCTATCTCAACACCGTTTTTAGTACTAATACCATAGGTAGCAACATCTCCAGTAAGAGGGCCTACGGTACCTATTTTTATAACTTCTTCGGTAGCAGATTGACCTTCGGCGTCAGCATTTCCTGACTGATCTTGCCCGCCACATCCGGTCAAAAGTGTCAGAGCCAACGCAAAAACTAATAATACAATAAGAAATTTTGACTTTTAAACACAATAAAACCTCCCAAAAATAATTCTCTAAAAGTTTCTCACGAAATAAGTATTTTTATTCAGACAAGCTACTCAATTCGCAAATATTTCTTTTGCAGCTTTAAACCATCCCCCCTTTATTTATAAAGAAAAACGACAGATATACTCATGCACAAAAGAGCATAAGTGGAACCTGCCGCTGGAGTCTTTTATACTCACGGTGTACTAGAAAGGTCTAGTCTGTACCGCTCGGACCAGACGCATAAAAGCCGGAACCCTAGGTACACTTCCACAAATGAATCAAAAGCTATTTTATATCCTATTATAATCTAATTCTAATAAAAAGTCACTAAAAAAAACAAGAAATTATAAATAAATTTATATAATTTGTGTATATTTTTCCATGAAAGAGAAAAAATATATAAAGTAATTCTGAAAAAATACATTACTAAATAATTCATTGGAGAAAATACACGATATCTATAGAAAATGCCAGAAAAACAAATAAAAACGTGCATTTTTTAAGAAATAGCGAAAAATAGAGAAATTGATTTTAAGGAAAGCTTTTTATATTATATTAAATGTAATTAGCACTCACCAAGAGAGAGTGCTAATAAATCAGCTCACGCGGGGACAAATACATATTTAGAAACTAATCCACAAATATTAGGAATAATTTTAAAGGAGGGTTATTAATGAACATTAAACCATTAGGTGATCGACTTGTCATCAAAGCTCTGGAGAAAGAAGAAAAAACCAAGGGTGGCATAGT